>JACYLU010000014.1 GCA_015272325.1 Synechococcales cyanobacterium C42_A2020_086
TCGTTTGGCGAAGCTAAAGCAGAACAATTCATAATTGTTTAGAAACAAGCTCTAAAGCGAGGCACCTCAACCCTGCCCGAAAACAGCCCGCCATTCACATAGGGAAACCCAGTTAGTTGCCCAACTGCGAATCTTTGCGGCTTCTCGCTGTGGCAGAGGCGTACCCATCGCCCGAAACACCTCCGACAGCACCTCATGGGTATTTGAGGCATCCCCCGCACTCATCTGGGCGATCGTACTCGTAAACAACCCTTCACCCTTGGCAGTCGCGGGAAAAATATTCGTATCCTCCGCAAAAAAACAGAAAATCAACCGCGCCATAAAGTGATTGAAATCTTCTGGTCGCTGCTCCCACTCTGGATTCTCTTTCAATAGCTCCACATACAGCCGATTCAGCCGCCCCGTCGCCTTAATGTCAAACGCATTTTCCCGAATCTGCTTGACGGTCGTAATCCCCGCCAAGGGTAAGAAAAAGCCAAAGTGGTCAGCAAACTGGGCATAGTCGCAGGCAACGGTTTCGCCATCTACCAAATTCTCTGCCTCAAAGCTGATGCCGTCTGTGGCCAGAATGAATTTTGCCTTGTGGCGGGCGGTGGCTGGACTCTCTCGCAGGGCAGTCAGGGTGGCGCTGACCTCGCCCACTGCACAGACTCTGATGTGAATGTTATTGCGCTGGAGCACCCCACCCAAATCCGACTGATTGGTAGAATCTTTGCCCTGACTTCTCAGCCGTTTAATCGTCGTTGCCTTGTTGCCAAAGGCTTCCAGAAATGCGAAGGGAAATTCCGCCGGGTCAAAAGGGGATTCGGCTAACCGAGAAACGGCTTCTTCGATTTCGACTGCATTCATAGGCTGACCATCAGTGAATCAGGGGCGATCGCTCAAGGGCAATAGCTCAGGGGCTTAGTATTCGCCTCCTAGCACAACTTTGAAATCTTACCCTGATTTTCGAGGATGGAAGTCGCAAGGGTCATCGATTCGGGCTTTGCCGATCGCAGTGCTTTGAGGTGGAGCGCGATCGATGCAGTGCACCCTGGGAAAATCTCAACGCAGGAATCTTAAGTCTTGAATGAAACTCTCAAAATGCTGCCCCAACCCAAGACTAAAGCGAGATAACACAACGTGACCAAGAATGTGACCCAGCAAGATTGGGTACGCAGTATTTCAACCCCACTGGTGTAGAACGATGGTCTGGCTCCCGCTGCGGTCTGATTCCACTTTGTGATTACGATAAAAGAAACACGGTTTCAGTGGCATTAGGCAGCTAGATTCAACGAAAGCAAAAACGAGAGCAACGTAGAGGGTGCAGGCAATGGTCAAGCCACAGGTGATTGGGCTGGGAGAAATGCTGTGGGACTGTTTGTCCGATCAATCTGGTCCCCAGCAGCGGGTACAATCCTGGACGCGCTATCCGGGGGGTGCCCCTGCTAATGTTGTTTGTGCCCTAGTGCGATTGGGAACGCCTGCGGCCTTCATCGGCTGCATCGGTACAGATGAGCTGGGCGACGCGCTGGTTGCTCTCCTGCAACAGGTGGGTGTGAATACTACTGGCATTCAGCGGCATGCCACCGCTCCCACCCGCCAAATTGAAGTGTTGCGATTACCCAACGGTGATCGGCAATTTGCGGGCTTTCGGGGCGGCCATGCGGCAGACTTTGCCGATGCGGGATTGCAAGCGAGTGAGCTGCCCGTTGAGCTGTTTGATGCTGCCGAATACTTGGTGTTGGGGACGCTAGAACTCGCTTATCCCACCACTCGGCGGGCAATTGGACGAGCGCTCGATCTCGCTGAGCAGCGCTATCTGAAGATTTTCGTGGATGTGAATTGGCGGCCCATGTTCTGGCCACAGCCCGACCTCGCCAAGCCCATGATTCAAGAATTAGTCAAGCAGGTCGATTTTTTGAAGCTCACCACCGAGGAAGCCCAGTGGCTATTCGATACAACGGATCCAGGTGTGATAGCCCACCGCTTGGGCACCATTGAAGGGGTGCTAGTGACGGCAGGCGAGCGGGGCTGCACTTATTTCCTGAGCGAGAATCAGGGGTTTGTCCCGGCATTTCAGGTGGAGGTAGCAGACGCCACAGGTGCCGGCGATGGATTTGTGGCAGGGATACTGCATCAGCTCATTCAGCGCGGAATTGCTGCCCTTAGTCATGCAGACACCGCTCGCGCCATCGTGACCTACGCCAGTGCTGTCGGTGCCCTCACCACCACCCGTAATGGAGCAATTGCCGCCCAGCCTACAGCCGCCGAGGTGACTGCCTTTCTAGATCTGCATCCAGCGTTTGGCTAGCGCCCTAGATCAAGCGCCCCAAATCAGAGGGAGACAGGTGACTCCTGCGGCACAATCGTCAGCAGTCGTTTTTCGGTGCCGCGAATGACCGTTAGGGTTGCTCGCACACCTACCTTGTCTTCGCTGAGACGACGGTGCAAATCGTCAATGCTGGCGATCGGCTCCTCCTCGAAGCCAACAATCACATCGCCCTGGATCAGTCCCGCTTGGCGAGCCGGACTGTTCGGTTCGGTGGACAGTACCAGCACCCCCGTCTCTACCGGCAGATTGTGGAAGCGCACCAATCGCCGATGCAGGGGCGTATTTTGCCCGCCAACGCCAATGTAGCCGCGCCGAATCCGACCGTCTTTGATCAGAGCTGCGGCGACGTATTTGGCCGTGTTGATGGCGGTAGCAAAGCAGATGCCTTGCGCTGGCAAAATGATCGCCGTGTTGACGCCAATCACCTCGCCCTGAGAGGTCACAAGCGGGCCGCCAGAGTTGCCAGGATTGAGGGCAGCATCGGTTTGGATTACATCGTTGATCAGCCGTCCGGAGCGGGCCCGCAGCGACCGCCCCAAGGCACTGACCACGCCGGCTGTTACCGTGGCTTGAAACCCATAGGGGTTGCCAATAGCCACCACGAGCTGCCCGACCCGAATTGCCTGTGAGTTTCCGAGCTTCACGGGCACCAGATTCGGGGCATGAATCCGAATCACCGCTAAGTCGGTATCGGGATCGGTACCAATCATTTCGGCAGCGGTTTTGTAACCATCGGCGAGCGTCACCTCAAGGCGGTAAGCACCCTGAACCACATGGCTGTTGGTCAAAATATAGCCGTCCGGCGTGATTACAAATCCCGAACCATTGCCTCGTGCCTCTTGAGCAGTCCCACTGCGGCGCGGCTGAGTCGAGTACACCTCGATATTCACGACCGACGGGCTAACCTGCTCAGCAACGCGAATCACTGCCTGAGAGTAGGCATCGAGGAGATCGGCATCGGTGGGGGAGGTCGATGGACTAACCGCTGGGTCAGGAGACGGCTGGCGTTGTTCGGTTGAAATCAAGGTCACATGGGGCATAGTGTCGATTCCAGTTTGCACAAGGGAATGATTCCTATTGTCGGTTTTGCAGCCGTAAGTGGGGCCGGCTAGGAAGTACGGAGATCGCGGCATAAAGTTCGGTCATGCCGATACTCTCCCTAGGGGTAGCTGTTTTCGGTGAACAATTCACGCTAAGTTGAAACAATAGCTATCAGCGCACCTATACCCAGCTTGCGGTATCTATAAGCTAGATTTATAGGCGTTAGAAGCTGCTCGATTGCGGGATTTCAAAGGCAGTAGGAGTCAGGCGACATGGAGACAAGTGCAGGCACGAATCCAGAAACCCAGGCAGCCCTCGATGCAGACCGGCTGCATCAACCTCCTGATCCGGTAGACGATACCGGCGCAAATACCCCTAACATGGGCGGCGGACTGCCGGTGATTCAGTACTGGGCGGAGCACACCCTGTCGCCGGAAGGTCCAAAGCTGTGGCAAGCTCTGACGCACAAGAGTGCCTGTCTCTCCTGCGCCTGGGGTACCGGCGGACAAAAGGGTGGCTTTACCAACGAAATTGGGGAAAAGATGCAGCGCTGCATGAAAAGCGTCGAGGCGATCTCGGCCGAGATTCAGCCGCCAGTGCCGCCCCAGTTTTTTGAGCAGCACAGCTTAGCCGAGTTGCAGCAGCTCACCTCCATGGAAGCCGATCGTCTCGGTCGCTGGAGCTACCCGGTGATCTACCGCGCCGGCAGCAGCCACTACAAGCGAATTGACTGGCAAGAGATTTATGCCATTGCCGAAACCGCCTTTCGTCAGCCCCCCGAGCGCGTTGCCTCCTACAGTTCTGGGCGCTCCTCAAACGAGGCAGCATATTTGCTACAGCTAATGATGCGCACGTTGGGATCCAACAATTTGGCAGACTGCTCGGATCTCTGCCATGCCCCCTCGACGGTGGGGCTGAAGCAGATGTTCGGCTCCGGCACTTCGATGGTGAGTCTAGAGAACCTGAAGCAGGCAGACTGCGTGGTGCTGATTGGCTCGAATGCTCCATCGAACCATCCCCGTCTGATGAACGAGCTGATTAAGCTGCGCGAGCGGGGCGGCAAAGTGATCGTGATTAATCCCGTTATCGAAGTGGGTCTGGTCAAGTTTGCTTCGCCAGCGTTTCCCTTGAAGTCACTATTGACCGGCTCCGACATTGCCACGCTCTATCTGCAGCTCATTCCTGGCAGCGACGTGGCGCTGTTTGTCGGCATCCAGAAGTCCCTCATCGAGCAGGAACTGATCCAGTCGGACTACCTTGCCGCCCATACCGAGGGTTGGCAGGAGGTGGTTGCCTATGCCGAAGCGGCAGATTGGGATACGCTGACTACAACCTGCGGCATTGCTCAGGAGGAAATTGCGGCAGCGGCTCGGATGATTGGCACCTCCAAGGCTGTGGTGTTTGCCTGGGCGATGGGCGTCACGCAGCACGACAACGGTGTAGATAATGTCTACAGCATTGCCAACACGGCCCTGCTCACGGGCAACGCCGGTAAACCGGGTGCGGGTACGATGCCGATCCGCGGTCACTCGAACGTGCAGGGTTTTGGCTCGATGGGTGTCACCGTCCGCCTGAAGCAGGAAATTCAGCAGGCGCTCGAAGCCCTACTGGGACGATCCCTGAGTCGCGTTCCCGGCTATGATACCCGTGCCCTGATCGAAGCGGCAGATGCCGGACAGATCGACACGCTGATCTGTGTGGGCGGCAATCTTTACGCTGCCAATCCCGACCTCACTCAGGCAAAACGGGCCCTCGGCAACATCCAGACGATTATCTATCTCGCGACCAAGCCCAATTTGGGGCACTTCCACGGGCTGGCTCGTCAAAACACGATTGTCATTCCCGTCTTCAATCGTTTCGAGAATCCCCACAAAACCACGACCGAGTCGGGCAATAACTTTGTGCGGCTCAACGACGAAGGCAAAACCCACCTGCAAGATGCCGATCTGATTTCAGAAGTCGAGTTCCTCACTGAGCTGGCGCATCGCCTTCACGGTACCTATCCGGTGGATTGGCGGCAACTGCAAGACACAAAGTACGTGCGGCAGCTCATTGCCAAAACGATTCCCGGTTTTGAAGCTATGGCTACCATTGATGAAACCAAAACGGAATTCACCATCGGCGGTCGTATTTTCAACGAGCCGCAGTTTGCCACCCCCTCCGGCAAAGCTCAGATGTTTGTGACGCCGCTGCCGACGCTTGCCCTGCCTTCCCTAGAGGCCTTTCCAGTGCCGCCTACGACTCAGAGTCTGGTATTGTCGCTGATCACCGGCCGCAGCTACTCGCAGCACAACACCGTCGTCTACAAACCCCACGACCGCTATCGAGGCATGCCCCACCGCAACTGCATTCTCATGAATCCTGAAGACGCCAAGCGAGCGGGATTTCAGGAGCACCAGCGGGTAACTGTACAGGGCGATGCCGGCAAGCTGGAAAACGTTGAAATCATCTTTGGCTCAGTCCGCGCCGGATCAGCGCTGATGTTTTACCCAGAGGTGAATGTACTGTTCACGGCCCGCATCGACAAACGCTGCGGCACGCCCGCCTTCAAACGAGTGCCCGTTGTAGTCTACGCCTGAACCTAATTACCCGCTGACGGCCTTCACCTTGGGCAGGGCAGTAGGCTAATCTGTTGGCAGCCCCAATCTCTTTTTGAACTGAAACCAGACCGAGCGCAGCTTCCAAAACTTGCTGGTTTTAATAGCTGCAATCTCTGACTGATGGATGCTCAACTCTAACCGCAGCGCCGCGATTTTCGCTTTTTGCTTTTGAACTCTGTCGCGGACTCTTTGGAATCGAGTGTGTTGATGCTGCAATTCTTTCTGAGTTTGCAGCAGTTGGGCTTGAGTGTATTGTAAGTTTTGCTGAAGCTGGTCTATGGCAGTTTGGGCAGCCGAGAGGCGAGCTTGAGTTGTAGCTAGGTGGGACTGAGTTTGCTGGTGGTGGTTCTGCTCTTCAGCTAACTTCCTCTGAGTGTCATAGAGCTGAGTCTGTGACTCATCGAGCTGCGCTTGCCTTTTCTGAACTTCCTGATTCAGAATTTGAATATCGCTACCAAAGCGCTGAGCAATGACAAAGGCTTCACCCCGATCCGCTTCAACAGCTTGTAGCCGAGTTTGCAACTGCATCTGAAGTTCTTTTCCGTCTAGCAGTGCCCGAATTAACCGCCCTGAGGGGCATTGGAGCAAATGTTCGTCAATTGCTTCAGTTGCATGAACAGTTAAGGGCTGTCGGCTAGCAACTAGAAACATATCGGTTGCAAAAAAGGGAGATTCAAATTGAATGACGTTGAATCCTAGCTTTTCAAAAAGAAATTGAGCTGAATGACGAGTGAAAAGATACAGATGCTCAATGGCTGTGAGCATTTGCAGGAACGGATGCTGCTCAGCAACCAACTCAGCGTGGGACTTCTCTTCTGGATAATCGGGCATCTGCACCACAAAAATACCGTCTTCCTTCAGAAGAGAAATACAGTAATTGAGGGTAGCTAATGGATCCGGCAAATGCTCTAAAACATCGTACAAAACAATCGCATCCAGGGAATTTTGAGGGATCTGCTGCGTTTCAACTGACCCTAGGAGCATAGGAATATCAAAGCTTTGCCGCGCAAACTCTACGACCCAAGGGCTCAACTCAAGTCCAACTGCATCGAAGCCGGACCAACGCGCTAACGCCACAAACCCTCCATGGGCGCTACCTAGCTCCAAAACCTTGGCGGGGGGCAGCTTATATTTCAGGAGAGTTTGTAACCAGTGCAAGCAGCGTTCTGGCAAATCCTGACGGGCTCGTTGACGAATATCTGGAAAGCCGTAGTGCTCTGTTTGATGCGAGAACCAATACTCTTTGCCGTAAAAGTCTTCGCTGTCGTTTTGAACAGAAATCTGCTCGGCAGTTAAGCCCGCTTGTGATACCAACGTACCACAAGCTGAACAAAGCGAATAGTCTTCGCAAAAGGGAAGCTGCTGCGGATTACCACACCAGCAGGCTTTCAGTGCGGTCATAAATCTATCTCAACTTTCTCAAACAAAATTAAGCATCGTCAGTCGGTAGTCCCAGCAGACTTTTAACTCGAAACCAGTTCGAGCGAAGCTTCCAGAATTTACTCGTCTTCATCGCCGTAATCATTCCCTCTGCCTCGCCTAGCTGAGATCGAGTTTCTTCAAGTTGAGCGGTGACTTTCTGTAATTGCTGGCGAGTTACCTTGAGTTTGCCTCGGGTAGAGTGTAAGGCCTCTTCGGTCTGGCGCAGGGCTTCTTGGGTGGATTTCAACTCCTCCTGGCTGGCGTTCAAGGCTGTTTGCAAGTGTTGAATCTGCTCAAAATCTGGAGAGGAAGCTGGAGGAGGGCTAGAGGCGAGTTGAGATTGTTGAGAGTTCTGCTGAATTTGAGCCTGCAAGCGACGAAATTCGGTCCAAATGGGTGACACTGAGGTAAACGAATCGTGTCTAAGTTTTTCAGCCGTTTCCAGCAAGACGCCGGAGACAATCTCAGCCATCTTTGCCCATGAGAAGCGTTGCACCTGTTGCAGTCCCGCCGCGATCATTCTTTGACGAATCTCGGGATTGCGAACCTGTTTCAGAGCTATGAGCATAGCCTCTAGGTTGCCATTTTCAACGTACAGCGCTGCATCTCCAGCCACTTCAGGAATTGACGAGTGACGTCCGGTGATCACCGGACAGCCGCAGGCCATCGCCTCTGCAATCGGCAAGCCAAATCCTTCATAGGTTGACGGGTAGACTAGCGCTAGTGCCCCCGTGTAGGCTGCCCGCAGATCGCTATCGCTCAAGGATAAAACATAGGTTTCTACCCCTTCAGCTAAAGCTGCCAATTCGGGTTCTAATTCCGGCCGTCCTCCCACACACACTACAGCAAAATCCTTTTCTCCCTTCCATTTGCTCAGTGCACGGAAGAAGAAGATTGCGTTTTTGTAGCCATTGACGCCTACTCGGTCTCCAACCAGCAAGTAGTAGGGCTTCAGTAGATTGAATACTGCCTTAAACCGTTCCACTTCCTCTGAACTCACCGCTGAGAAGCCCTCTGGAACTCCGCAATGAGCTACGGTAACTGCCCATTCAGGGATATGCGGAAAAATGCGAATCAAATCCCGTGCCGTGCTTTCAGAAATTGCAATGTAGCGACAGGCATGGAAAATGCCGTAGTGCTTTTCTTTCCAGCCAATCTCGTTGAGGTTTGCTCCTATAATCTCGGGAATCATGTCGTACGCCATGAACACCGAAGGCGTTGAGAGAGGAGCGGTGTAGTAAGTCGAGATGAACAAATCTGCCTGTTTCTCATCACAGACTTGCTGCAGCATTTCCGCATCGCTTCCCGTTTGGTCATAGTCAAATCGCTGCACCGGACGATAGCGAATGCCGGGAATTCGGGGAGCCGTGCCATCGCGATCCAGCACTACTAGATGCTGAGCAAATCCGTTGGCTGCCCATTCTTCCAGGAGAGACCGCCAGACCCGGGCAATACCAGAATTAGCTACCTGAAAGAACATGCCGTCGAGCACAATTTGAGGAAATGGCTTTCTCACGTGATTCATTTGCTGCTCCCACTCCTCCTTTGATAGGAAACGCCATCGGTCTTGATCTCTTTGAGCAATGGGCACAATACCGCACTGCTCTGCGGGTTCGACTAAAGTATTGTCGCGAACCCAAGAAAAATGCTCCCGCAGCAACAGGGGAAAATCAGATTGCATCTGCAGAGCACGCCAACGGTCTACTGCGCCCTTATAGCCGTAATACTGTTCTTTGAATTGCAACTGCGCGGGCGTAACATAGGCAAAGTGCTGAAATACCAGGCCCTGCTTTTCCGTTTCACGATGCCAAAACGGATTGACAGCAGCGATATCCACCACTGTGTCATCTGGCAGCGGCTTTACTAGTCGCGGCGGCTCATGGGCTGCCCAAATAGCGCCCGGCTGAAATCGCCAGGTTCTTAGCCACTCCTGTTTTGGGTTCTGCGTGTAGCAATAGCGCGAGCTAATCACCAATCGTTCGCCAACAAAGTAAGAGCACCAGTAGTAGGCTGCTGTTTTCTCAGGATGCTCGATAAAAAGCTGTCGCCCTTGGCAGAGTTGCTCAACAGTCCATAGTTCGTCTACGTCAATCTGCCAAAGCAGGCAATCTTCAGTAATATTCACCAACGGTGCGTTGACCATCTCGCGCTTACCGTCCCAGAATTGCCCTACAGGCTGGCGATACAGGGTGATCTGCTCTGGATAGCGCTGCGCTAAGTGATCCAAATATTCACTGGTTCCGTCGTGACTTAAACCGTTTCGATGAATGGCATCTGTAACTTGCCCGCCGTGACTTAAACTCCAAGCTGTGTCGTGCCGAAGATCCGCAACTCCTTCTACAATGTGCCAGTGCCAGCGAAAGGGAAGCTGGTTCAAAACATCAATGTGATAGCGAATAAAAGGTTCTCCGTTCAGAACAATTGTAAAGAAGTGAACTGGCAGCGGCTCTGTCGGATCGTCCAACTGGGGTTCGATTTTACGAAAGATTGAGTAGCCATTGCGCAGGGTCGTATTGAGAGCTACCAGACTATAGTTCGGGTCTGCAAGCAGACGGCGATGGCTATAGTAATTTTTGTAAGTACAAATATCATCGAGCAGAATGAATTTAGCACCGTAAACAGCGTCAAGTTCAAGATTGCCGGTGAACTCAGAGCCGTCAATGAGAACCAGATCAAAATAGTCAATTTGATGGTCTACTTTGATGCGACTAATGCCATCTTGCGGCACCTGAGTGGTGCTCACATAATCAATATCTTGCTGGAGCCAGCCTAATACTTGCTCTTTCGGAAAATTGCGTAAGGGGGTCTGGTAGGTATCGTAGAAGGCGGCGATTTCTGTCGCAGTTGGAAATTGCTCTACTGGGATAGAAGAAACGTTGTAGCAATGCACAAAGGGATCGTTGGCATAGCAGGCTTGCAGTGCCGCAAAACGGGGTTGAGACACCTCCATGCAGAACATCTGCGGCTGATTGGGATTGCTCCTCAATCCTTTGACGAAAGCTTCTGTGCTACCACCTCCTGAGGATGAGCCGATTTCTAGAACTGTTTTAACATCGCTCCGACGAGCCAATCTTTGAATCGCAGAATAGAACTCATCATTTTTGATCTCAGGTGCAATGAGGTAATTGAGTTCTGAATTCGATACATTGCTCACAGGACATGCCTCCCCTTATGCCGCTTTTGGAAGAGATTCAGTGGTCCAGAAATCAACGATTTCCATAGTTGCTCTTATCCAGTTGAAACCATACCACTCAACCGCAATTAAGATCTACTAGTCTCGAGATCGACAAGTTGCAGTTGGTTAATATGCTGATTCACGTGTAGTTTGGCGAGCGCAGCACGAGCAGATTCTAATTCGGCTTGCGTTTGCTGGTGCTGAAGTAAAAGCGCTTGATAATCAGCTTGCAGAGTTTGATAGTTTGCCGCAAGGCGGTCTCGGTCACTCTCTGTAGCTGTCAACCATTCTCGTAAATTAATCACGTACTCCTGGAATTTGAGGAGCCGTCGCTTTAGCCAATACTCGCATTGCAATGGCGGAAAACTGTTCTGAATTTTGTACGATTCTGGAATCGCCAGCCGAATTTGGCTCGATAATCCGCCAGCATAATAGGAAGTAATTGTTCGGGGGAAATAGCCCAGCTTCACCATCTCGTGCTGAGCAAGCTTTAAAAACCACTCATAATCCGAAGAAATACGATAACCTTCGTTGAAGAAGCCTATTTTCGAGAAGAACAAATCTGCTTTAGTGAAGCTCGCCTGATGAGGCAAACAACCACAAATTAACTCATCTGCAATGGCGTCTGGTAAAGGGGGCTTCACTAGAATTGCTCGCCCAGAGGGATATCGAACGACCATATCGGAATAGATAAAATCGTAGGAAGGATGCTCTGACAAAAAGTGGGCTACATCTTCTATGACCCGTTCATCTACAAAGTAATCATCCGCATTTAGGAAGCAAATATAGTCACCCGTAGAATAACGGATACCTTTGTTCATTGCCTGATACAATCCACTATCAGATTCACTGATAAAACGGCTAATTTTATCGCGATATTGACTGATGATATGCTTAGTTCGGTCCTGCGAATCTCCATCAACAATGATATATTCAACGTCTGAATACGTCTGACTCACAACGCTCTGAATAGCTTGTTCAATGTCTTTCTCTGCATTTTTGCAAACAGTAATGACTGAGATCTTCACCGGTAATTCCTCGTCCTAGCTAATATTGGTTTTTTAGGCTTGTAATGGCAAACTTGCAATGGGAGCAGTTGCTCTCCACCAAGTTTCACCAAATTTATCATGTCGCCGACCTTCCCATAGCAATTTATACTGCTAACTGTTGAGGTTTCTGATGATTGCCTTATGGCTCTCCTCCTAGACCTAGAAACCGCCTGAACTGAAACCAATGAGTCCTCAGTTTCCAAAATTTGCTTGACTGCATTGATTGCAGGGTTGCTTCAGTCTGAGCAAGCTTCGCCCTGAGGTTCTGCTGGCGCCTGTGCGAGCGGTATCGGAGCTGCTGCAGCCTAGACTGCAGTCGCTGACATCGAACTCGAGTTTGCGCCAATTGAGTATGAAGCTGCAGCAGCTCAAATTGGCACTGCTCCAGCTGAGACTGCAATTGCTGGTGCTGAGACTGGTATTGTTCTAGCAGCACCTGCTGCCGGCAAAGTTGGTTTTGTGCCTGTTGATACTGATTCTGCGTTTGCACCAACTGAGTTTGCAATTGCTGCTGCTGTTTGTGACGGTGCTCTAGTTCAGCCTGCAACTGCTGCTGCTGGGCTTGAGCGCTAGCTAGGCTCTCTTGAAGCTGATGAAGGATGTCATCTTGCATCTGCTGTCCTCCGAACGCATACTTAAACGTGAAGGCATCTGCTTCCCGATGGGAAATCACAAACGGAGGATGTTGAAGCTGCCACAAATCAGAGGTAGGCAAATTCGCTAGAGGATTTTCGCTGTCCCCTGTGTGGGTGGCGTCTTGACGAAAGCCAATATTGGAAACGAGATTTTCTTCGGGAATAATGGTCAAACCGCTCTGACTTAGGCAGGTGTATAACCAAATATAAGCCCAACTATTAATTTCTCCGATATAGGTTTGGGCGAATTGTTCGCTCCAGTAAGCTTGTTCAAATGGATTATCAAAAACTATCTGCATCCAGTTGGCATTAGAGAATTCGCTCCAGGTCATCATGTGCCGATCAAACTGTTGCCAGACGCGCCTCCATGAAGCCCAACCCCAACAGTGAAAATATCGAGAAAAGTAATAGCTGTAATCCGTTCGGCGTTGCCCACACTGAAAATTGTTGCCGCTTATTGCAAAAACACGAGTGTCTGAACGGTAGTACTCCAATAAAGTTTGGCAGAAACGAAAGAAAGATCGAGTGGGCAAACAATCGTCTTCCAGGATAATGACTTCCTCGACCTGAGAAAAGATCCAACTTAAACCACTAACGACCCGTTCCTTACAACCCAAATTCCGATCTGAAAAGTTAGTCAGCACCCGACAATCCCAATCAACGTCATCAATAATTTGACGTGTTTGCTCACAGAGCATAGCTTCATATTCACTTCTTGGACCATCTGCGATTACAAAAAGAACCTCAGGCTTGACTTGAGCAATGGCTTGAAACACCCGTTTAGTTAAATCGGGACGATTGAAAATAAAAAAAGCTACAGGAGTTGACAACTTAAAATTTATTTCTTCCGCAATACTCTGCTTAGATTTATACAGAACATCGTGACAGGAAAGCTCTGCGATTGGTTCATAAAATGGAGATAGAAAAGCGTCAATCTCCTCCCGAAATCGAGCCTCGACCAATAAAAATGTGGGCTTATAGCGGTTGAAATCAAGTCCCTGCAGAACATTGAGCTCAAACCCTTCAACATCGAGAGATAGAAAATCTATCGTTTCGATTTGATGCTGGTCGAGAATAGAAGTGAGTGTTCTAGCAGGAACTCGAAGCTCATAGGACTCTATCCCTTGTACTGCTCGCCCTTTCTCAACATGAATTAAATCATCTGCCTCACTTTTCTGCGCCCCCTTCACGAGGGACATTAAGTTGCAGTAATACATTTCAACATCAGGCTTATCGTAATCAAAGGGCACAAGAGCACAATTTTCAACAATGCAATCCGGACGATTAATCCTGCATTGCTCTGCCAGCTCGGGGATGGGTTCAATCAATAAGCCCTTCCATTTGCGATACTTCTCAAAGAAGAGAGTATTGCTTTGAGCAATACCGTTATTTGCCCCAGCCTCAATGAAAAATCCTGAAGTGAAATTGAGATAGAGCTTCAGCTTTAAATCCAATTGATTCAAAGCAAAGGAAGTTTCTTCTGAGGAGTAGTCACCCATCATCATTAAAAAATCAAAGAGCTAAGACGGTTCCATCAGGTAAACCAACAAGTATATGATACTAGCATACTGATGCGTCTCATAGAGCCGAAGCGGCTATTGTAGGGCTTGGCTACAGAAAATAGCTATAATAAATTTATATTTAAGGCTCTGCCAATGAAATTCACTTAGATTGTAATTTATTAGTACTTCGATACTCTAATTGAATAGTCTTAGCAATTGATTGGATTGACTAAATCGTTTAGGAAAAATGCAGGACTTGTGAAAGTTTCCATCATTACCGTTTGCAAGAACGCTGAAGAAACTGTCGAACGTGCCATTCAAAGCATTGTTGGCCAGACCTATCCAGCCATTGAGTATATTGTCGTTGATGGACAGTCAGAGGATAAGACTTGTTCCATTATCGAACGCTATCTTAACCACATCACTGTTTTTGTCAGTGAGCCGGATAGTGGCGTCTATCAGGCGATGAATAAAGGGATTCAATTGGCGACGGGCAACTGGCTATACTTCGTTAATGCCGATGATTACCTGTTTGATGCAACCGTCATTCAAGATCTCGTCGAGTTTGTGTCTGAACATCCGGGCTGTGATTTTGTCTACGGCGATCACGAAGCTCGCTTAACCACGGGGGAAGCCTCGATCTACAGCCCTGCATCTCCAGAGCGGATGCTGGAAGAGATGGTGACGTTGGGGGAATGCCTGATCCAACCCGCCTGTTTCTTCAAAGCCGATCTATTTAGGCAATTGGGACTCTTTGACGAAACCTACAGAATTGCTGCCGATTACGAGTGGTTTGCGCGACTGTTGCAAACACCCGATCTCCAACTCTGCTATTACCCGCGCATCCTAATTTCCTATGCCCACGGCGGCTTGTCGGGTAATATTCCGGCGTTATTTCAGGAGGTGTTTGCGATTCAGAATAGCATTCCCCTTTATCAGCAGGAGCCTTGGCTGAGCCGGCGGATGCAGAAGTTGCAGCAGTCGTTCATCGAAAAGTACGATTTGCTCGAGCGGACCCATCACCTCTCGATGGCACGACTGCGGCATATCGAGGCGTTGGAGCCTCAGGTGCAAGCGTTAGAAGCCAAGGTACAAGCTCAGGCATTTGAGATCGCGCAGCTCAAAGCGGCAACTCCAGCGGCAGCATTACAAACTGAGGTTGAGGCGTTGCGCTCCCAGACGGCAGCCCTGCAGGACAGAATTGCGGCGATGGAGACTAGCAAATTCTGGAAGCTGCGTCATGCCTGGTTTCAGCTCAAGCGGCGGTTAGGCTTGCCGGCAGACAACGAGTAGCGTCGCGCATTCAATTGCAGGTTCGCAGGCGCTTTATCGATTCCAGCCTGACTTCAGCCGATGGATTGTCAGGACGATCGTATGCTTGACCTGAGCAATCCAGGAAACGACCGGATCGGGCAAGCGACTCAGGATAGCACGCCGCAATCGCCACGAAAAAGGCGCGTAGTCTTTCACCGGCTGATGGGGAGCGATAAGCGCCGTCTGCAGGTAGTCAGGCAGCAGAGAAACTGCTTCCGAGCGCACAAACAGCAGCGTATTGTAGCGGTACCAGGGTTCCACATCGCGGCAGTTCACCAGCAGAGGGCGAACCATATCCACTAAACAGAAGCCATGCTGAGCAAATTGGTCTCGCCAGTAACCATACTCCTGCTCATTGACGTGAAATTCTCCCCCTTGCCCCGGCGGAGCGGCGGAAAACAGAACAACATCGCCATGGGCAATCAAGTTCTTCACAAAGGTGTCGGCATGCTGTTCGGGGATATGCTCGGCTACCTCTAGGCTCTGCACCAAGTCAAACCGGCGTCCCAGTCGCAGTGGCTCTGCCAAGTTGGCCGCTCGAAACAGCTCGGCAGGCACCTCTAGAGTGCTGGGGTCTACATAGCTGCCATCGACGCCTAACACATCCACCACGCCCTGCTGCCGCCACTCGTTGAGCCAGACTCCTCGCCCACAGCCGACATCCAGCACCGATTGAACCGGCAAATGTTCTAACAGGAGCCGCGTCACAATCCGCGCCGAACGGCGGGAGCCAAGGGCAATGTAGTCAAAGAATTCACCGGCGTAGGCATAGGTTCCCATGATCTTTCCTGAGACAGTCGGTTTCAGAGACAGTCATTGACTGCAGCTTATCGTCCCGCATTGCGCGTGTGGGTGGAGTAAGAGGTTGGGCGGTTGATGGAATGAATATCGTGGATAGAAGCCGAGCTGGCAATTTCCCGCACAATAAACAGAGGACGATTCTTGGTTTGCAGGTAGGTGCGTCCCAAATACTCGCCAATAATCCCCAGCAGCCACATCTGCATACTGTTAAACATCAAGATAATCGCCATCAGGCTCGTCCATCCTTTCGCTGCATCGAGGAAAATCCACGAGTACAGCACGTAGAGCACCAAGCCAATCGAGAGCATCAGGGAAATAATTGCCAGATAGGTGCTAATGCGTAAGGGGAAGATCGAAAACCCAGTGATGGCGTCCAGGGCGAAGTTAATCATCTTTTTCAGCGGATATTTGGTCATTCCGGCCTGGCGAGCCGCTCGCTCGTAGGGAATCTCCACCTGATTAAACCCAGCCCAAGCCACCATACCGCGAATAAAGCGATATTGTTCTGGCATCGCCCGCAACACTTCTACCACGTTGCGATCCATCAAGCGAAAGTCGCCGGTGTCAACGGGAATCTCGACGTCGGTCATCCAATTGAGCAGCCGGTAGAACAGGGAAGCCGTAGTTTTTTTGAACCAGGTTTCGCCCTCGCGCCGGATGCGTTTGCCGTAGACGACATCGGCTCCGTTGTCCATCTGCTCCATCATGGCGGTCAGCAATTCCGGCGGATCTTGCAAGTCGGCATCAATGATAAACACGCGCTGCCCCCGGCAGAGAAACAGCCCGGCGGTGAGGGCAAGCTGATGCCCGTGGTTGCGAGAGAGGTTGACGCCAATGATATGGGCATCCCGTTGAGTCAAGCGCTTGATCAGCGGCCAGGTCAAATCCGAGGAGCCATCGTTGATCAACAGGATTTCATAGCGGTCGCCCACGCAGTCTTGGCACACCTGCGTCAGCCGTTGGTACAGGGATTCCAGAACATCCTGTTCGTTGAAACACGGCACCACAACCGATAGGTCAAAGTCCACTGCACCCTTCGGCAGCACTGGATTCACGGAATCATCCATCGGCATATCTCCTGCCTTCTCTTTCACCAGCCCATGGCAATACCAACAGGGTAGCCTCAAAGATGGCATCATAGACCACGGTGCTGATTTCGCAGGGACAGGCTGATCATGGGATTTCCAACCGAAGACAACCAGTGGACACAGGTTCGCGTTTTCCTAGAACAGCAGGCTCAACCGTTGGCAGCTCTGCTCGCGCCCAACGAATTTCTAGAGTGTTTCCCCGGCACCTACCCGTATCCTCTCTCGTACCAGTTCCCCGCCGAGCACTACGATTTTGTCGTCTTCCACAAAGCAATGGTGGCGGAAATTGATCCGTCGCTGATTCAGGAGGTGTTGCAGCGCTTCCAGCCGGTGTTTGGCAATGAGGTGTTTGTGGCCTACGCCAAAGCGCCCCCACCGGATACTCCGCTCCTCAATCCGAATGACATTAAGGCGCTGCTAGAGCAAATCGAGGCTGCCGCTACTGCCCCCCACCCTCTGCCGCCTCAGGAAAAAATAGCCGCAGTGATCACGACCTACAATCGTCCTTGGTGTTTGGAGCGCTCTCTGCCGCAGGTGCTTGCCTTGGGCGTGCCGGTGGTGGTTGTTGATGATGCCTCGTCGCCCGGCAACTATCAGGCAAACCAGCAAATTACCTCCCGCTATCAGGTGCCGCTGCTCAGGTTGCCTAGCCACCGAGAGCAATCCAGTGCCATCACGATGGGGGTGAGCTACTGGCTCGCCGATCCCGATATTGCCTGGATTTCCTGCTTTCAGGATAACGTTACTGTGCGCCCGCATACCCTCAAGGTGCTGCGCTCGCTGCAAGACGCCGAACAGCGGCCGTTGTTAGTTGGATGGGATGATCCGAACCACGCCACCCTCAAGACTGAAACCATCGCCGGGCAGCCCGTGCTGCTGAAACGCTCGATGTCGGGCGGACATTTTCACGCCCATCGCGACTACTGGGCAGCTATATTGCCCATTCCCACGCCCTACCTCAATGCTCCGAAGCCGAATGACCCTCACCCTAGCAGCGGCGGCATCGATGAAGATTGGTGGATTACGGCCTGGTCCCCCGAATCGATTGTGAAGCGAGGCGGCTATGTGGTATGCGTGCCGGACTTAGTGACGCCGTTTGAAGCGACCTCAAAGCCTCTGGTGGTCAAAGAGGCAGCAAACGGGAAAGCATCAGAACCGGCTCCGCTTGCCCCCTCCACCTCGGATGATCTCAGCCTCGAGGGGGTGAAAGTCCTAGTAGACGGCTATAACTTGCAGTTGACTAAGGGGACAGGCATCAAGACCTACGGGCTGAGCTTAATCGAAGGGCTAGACCGCATGGGGGCACAGGTCGATATTCTGCTCAGCCGCAACGGTTATAAAACGAATGAAATTCTCGACGAAGTCTTTTTCTTCGATAATCAGGGCGGTCGCCAAGACTGGGTAACACTGGGCAAGTGGGCGCTGAAATCCTTATCACCGTTCTATCGTGCCAAGCGCCGTAAATCCTTTGCCGGACTGGTCGTGAAGCGGGGACAATACAGCGAAGATTTCCTGAAGTACGCCACCTCCTTTAGCCTGCCGCAGTGCTATGACCTAGCTAATGGACTCTATGACTGGCTGCGGCTAACCACCAGTATTTCCGTGGCAGAACCGGTGGATATTTGGCACGCTACTTATCCGCTGCCCATGACCGTGCGCGGAGCCAAGAAAATCACCACGGTGCATGATCTGATACCGCTGCGCCTGCCCTACGCCACCCTCGACGGCAAAAAAATCTTCTTCAACAAGATTAAAGATGCCCTGAAAGAATCCGCCGTCACGATCACAGTATCTGAGAACTCGAAGCAGGATTTGCTCACCTACTACGATGTTGATCCGGACCGAATTATTGTCACCTATCAGCCAATTGCTCTGAAGCCGCTACTCGCCACCGATGAGGAGGTGAAGCAGTTCCTGCGGCGCTATGGCTTACAGCCGCAAAACTACATTCTGTTTGTGGGGGCAATCGAGCCAAAGAAGAATGTGGGGCGACTGCTGGATGCCTATGCTTCGATGGATATCGACATGCCGCTGGTGATCGTCGGCAAAAAGGGCTGGCTCTGGGAAGATGAACTCGGCAAAGCCGCCTTTATGTTTGACAACAAAGAGTCGCAGAAAAAGGTGAAACTGCTGGAATATGTCTCGGCCGAAAGCTTGCGCTATATCTATCGAGGTGCCTACTGTCTCGTCTTTCCGTCGCTCTACGAAGGGTTTGGCTTGCCGCCCCTAGAGGCGATGAACTTTGGCTGCCCAGTGATTACCTCAAATGTCTCTTGTCTGCCCGAAATTTGCGGCAATGCGGCTCTCTATGTCGATCCCTACAGCGTTCGGGATATTCAGGACAAACTCGAGCAATTGCTCAGTGATTCCCATCTCCGCCGGCAGTTGGTTGAGGCGGGCAACCTGAATGCCCAAGCCTTTAGCATGGAGAACTATGTGAAGCGACTCTACAAGGCTTACACCACGGCACTTTCAGTTTAAGTGCAGAGAGGGGGATACGCGGCAAACACGCACCCCCCTTCCGTTGAGTTCTTCGTTGAGTTTCTGAGTGTTAGGCAGCTAGCAGAGCTGATTGATCGCCTACACGTCTTGTTCGCTCAGTTCGCGCGTCATGTAGTCAAAAGGCTGATCGACAAACGAGGTATCTTCGATGCCAGCTTCCGCGACTTGCTCTTTGACGATTTCTTTCATGATCTGAATGCCGACTACCGTTGGTCCAATTGGCACCCCCAATGAGTTGTAGGTTTCGCGTAGACCTTGCAGAACCCGCTCATCCAGCACATCCATGCTGCCAGCCACCAGCGCATAACTCGCATAGCGGAGGTAGTAGTCCATATCGCGCAGACAGGCAGCATAGCGTCGGGTCGTGTAGGCATTGCCGCCAGGACGAATCAGTTCGGGGATGTCTTCAAACAGGCGCGACCCAGCCTGCTTCACAATGGCGGCTGCATTGCCGTTGATCACACTAGCTGCCTGCACCCGTGCCACGCCCGTATCGAAGTAGGATTTAAGGGCGTCCAGGGCATTCCGATCGAGATATCGACCTGTATTGTCGTAGTTTTTAATTAGACTGGTCACCGCGTCCCGCATCAGATTTCGTCTCCCAAGTTTTATCAGTAATCTGTTTGCTATGGTTGCTATGGTTTTACCGCTGCGATTCTCTGAGTCCGCATTAAGAGAACATCAAGAGAAAGCGATTCAGAGGACGGCTCTTAGCCGGTTCAGCGTTTGAGCCTAGCTAGGCGTCTTGAGTGTTCACTTGAGCCTTCAAAGAGGCATCTCAAGCGCTCTTGCCTTAGACTGGCGATCGCAATCCAGTGTATCACGCGAGCTTTCACAGAATTTCCTGCAAATCTGAGATGAAATCCCATAAATTGTTAAGATTCTTATCGCCAGTCAAGGACGCAATGATCGGGTGAAGCGTCTTGATCCTCGCTATGTCTAAGCTCGCTAAAATTCTCTGACACAGGCCAGAAAAGACTTTACTAGTTTTAGCTGCTTTTCCAGTCGCGGAAGGCGGCATCTGTATCTTGCGATACAAAATATCGGTAATCCTATTCCTACGATGATTCAGGTGTATCAAAGCCCGGTTCATTGACAGTGAATCCACTCCTGAGCAAAACGATTGCTGATCTGAGCGCCACAGCTAGAAACTGGGCAACCCATCCTGGTAGGCATGTCGATCAGCTCAGTGGACTTGAACAGATTGAACCCAAATCCTTCTCACCATGTTGAGAACTTTTAATTGTCTAGAGATTAGTCAAGGTTTAAGGAGTAGTTCATGACCACCCCGCAAGACGTATTGAGCATGATCAAAGATCAGGGGATTAAACTGATCGACCTCAAATTTGTTGACTTGCCTGGCATTTGGCAGCACTTGACCGTTTATGCCAACCAAATTGACGAAAGCAGCTTTACCGATGGCGTAGCGTTCGACGGCTCGAGTATCCGGGGCTGGAAAGCGATCAACGAGTCTGACATGTCAATGGTACTCGACCCTAACACCGCCTGGATCGACCCCTTCATGAAGGAGCCAACGCTCAGCATCATCTGTAGCATCAGAGAGCCTCGCACGGGTGAACCCTACTCGCGTTGCCCCCGCGTCATTGCTCAAAAGGCAGTAGATTACCTCACTGCAACGGGCATTGGCGATACGGCTTTCTTCGGTCCTGAGGCTGAATTTTTCATCTTCGATGATGTCCGGTTTGACCAAAACCAGCACGAAGGCTACTACTACGTTGATTCCATTGAGGGTCGCTGGAACTCGGGTCGTAAAGAAGAAGGCGGCAACCTCGGCTATAAGCCCCGCTACAAGGAAGGCTATTTTCCCGTTGCCCCTACCGACACCTCCCAAGATATGCGCAGCGAAATGCTGCTGACGATGGCTGAATGCGGCGTGCCGATTGAGAAGCATCATCACGAGGTGGCTACAGGCGGTCAGTGCGAGCTGGGAATCCGCTTTGATACCTTGGTCAAGTCGGCGGACAACCTGATGATTTACAAATATGTCATCAAAAACGTCGCTCGCAAGTACGGCAAAACCGTCACCTTCATGCCGAAACCGGTCTTCAACGACAACGGCTCGGGAATGCATACCCACCAGTCGATCTGGAAGGGCGGTGAGCCTCTGTTTGGTGGCGACAAGTATGCTGGACTGAGCCAGCTGGCGCTGTGGTATATCGGCGGCATCCTCAAACACGCCCCGGCACTGCTAGCCTTCACCAACCCCACCACCAACTCCTACAAGCGCTTGGTGCCTGGCTTTGAAGCGCCGGTAAACTTGGCTTACTCTCAGGGCAACCGTTCTGCTTCCGTGCGGATTCCGCTCTCCGGCGATAGCCCCAAAGCAAAGCGCCTAGAATTCCGTTGTCCCGATGCCACCTCGAACCCCTATCTGGCGTTTGCGGCTATGCTCTGCGCCGGCATCGACGGCATCAAGAACCAGATCGATCCGGGCGAGCCGCTGGATGTAGACATCTACGACCTCAGCCCCGAAGAGCTAGCCAAGATTCCCTCTACCCCTGGTTCTCTGGAAGATGCTCTGGAGTGCCTCGAGAAAGATCACGACTTCCTGACCACGGGTGGCGTCTTCACCGAAGACCTGATCAACACCTGGATCCAGTACAAGCTCGACAACGAGGTGAACCCGATGCGTCTGCGGCCTCACCCCTACGAGTTTGCGCTCTACTATGACTGCTAAGTATGACTGCTAAGACGGCTTGCCGGTCAAACTGGCTGCCTCTAGAGATCGCATGCTAGAGAAGCTAAACTTGCATAGGCATCAAGAAATCAAGAAGTAGACATTGCAGTAGACCTTAAGAAAGGGTGGCAATGCCACCCTTTTTCCATTTTTCTAGTTGATAACGCTAGTGCCTGATGACCTCAGAATGCATCGGCAGTGCTGATTAGAGGATGAAGTTTCTAATTGTGACATCCTTGGCTTCAACACCGCGCAGCGTCGCTAGCGTGACGAAGGTATTGCCAGACCCAATCCCGTCAGCATCGATTTGCACCAGCGTCCGGGCACGGTCACCGCTACCAATCTGCTTCAATTGCACGAATTTCTGGAAGCGTTCCGTTGGGCTGTTACCCGCGAAGGCAGATTGAGCAAAGATATCGGAGATATCAATCCGGTCTGCCCTGGTGAAGTCGGTGATGGTATCTCTACCTTCAGTCATGGAGCCGTACATAAAGCGGTCGCCACCTTTGCCGCCGGTGAGCAGATCGCCACCCATACCGCCGACCATGACATCTCTGCCGTTGCCGCCGGTCAGGTTGTCGCGCCGGTCGCTACCAAACATGACATCATTGCCGTTGCCACCATCTAGTGCTCCACGGACACCTCTGCCACCGCGATTGGCTCCAGCAGCTCCACTAGCACCGGCAACCACGAAGTCACCGCCTCGACCTCCCCGGCTCACCGGAGCAGGATTTCTAATTCCCGCCACGATGCCCGCCAGAGCTGGATCAGTCAAAACACTAATGAAGTTCGCGATCTGCGAGCTAGAGAGTTGGTTCAGGCCGTTGACCAGCATGGCTGTCGGATTGGTCAGCAGATCCATGATCCGCTGACCTTGCCCGTTCGCCAGCAAAGCTTGCCCTTGAGGGCTACGCAGCAGATCGGTTAGAGCCTTACCTGCCGGAGCACCTGCCTTAGCTGCATCTGCCAGGAAGCTGATGATCTGAGCACCCTGAGAACTGGAGAAGACCGCTTGCCCCTGGGCACTGTTCAGCAGCCCAGTGATCAACTGACCTGCGGGTGTATTCAGGAAAGCCCGTCCCTGTGGACTATTCAGCAGATCGGACACGGTCCGCGCGTTGGGATTGTCTTGCAGAGCAGGCGGCAAGGTCACGACAGGAGCCGGGGTGGGAGCCGGAGCAGGCGTGCCGCCAATCGGAGCCGGAGTTGGGGAAGGGGTACCACCAATCGGAGTCGGAGACGGGGTACCACCAATTGGAGCGGGCGTGGGAGAGGGAGTGCCGCCAATCGGAGTCGGGGTCGGGGAAGGCGTGCCACCAATCGGATCAGGAGCAGGAGTCTCACCCGGAGTTGGGGAAGGCGTCTCACCTGGAGTGGGAGACGGTGTCTCGCCTGGCTCTGGAGTTGGGGTGGGATCTGGGTCTGGAGTGGGATCTGGATCTGGGGTGGGATCTGGAGTGGGTTCCGGATCTGGAGTTGGAGTGGGATCTGGAGTCGGTTCTGGATCAGGATCATCAGGCGTGTCATCGCCGGGTTCGTCGTCACCGGGTTCTTCAGGCGTATCGTCACCGGGTTCGTCATCGCCGGGTTCGTCGTCACCAGGTTCTTCAGGCGTATCGTCACCGGGTTCGTCATCGCCGGGTTCGTCGTCACCAGGTTCTTCAGGCGTATCGTCACCGGGTTCGTCATCGCCGGGTTCGTCGTCACCGGGTTCTTCAGGCGTATCGTCACCGGGTTCGTCATCGCCGGGTTCTTCAGGCGTGCCATCACCGGGCATGTCATCACCGGGCATGTCATCACCGGGCATGTCATCACCAGGCGTGCCATCACCAGGCGTGCCATCACCGGGCATGTCTTCATCTGTTTGACCAGGGTTTGTTTGTAAATCGCTCATAGGATTAGGAGTTGGATTAGGTGTTGGTTCTGGATTAGGAGTGGGTTCCGGACTCGGTGCCGGATTGGGAGCTGGAGCCGGCTCAGGGGTTGGACCTGGAGTCGACTCAGGGGTTGGAATCGGGCTGGGAACTGGAACGGGTTCAGGTGTGGGAGCCGGAGTTACCGTCACCAGCTTCCACAGTTCGATTCCCGTTGTTCCGTTGTCGGCTGTAAAGAAGAGGGTGCCATTGACATTCCTCAAATTGCCGACCGCATCGTTGCCTGTGGGATTGATGTCAGCGACGCGAACGGTACCGTCTGCTGTGCCGTCACTCGTCCACAGTTCAACATCGGTACCGACCGTGCGAGTGAAAAATAGCCTGCCGCTAACGTTTGTTAGGTTGCCCAGCGTGGAGCCTTCGCTACCAAGAGTGATGTCCTTGACCAGGACAGTGCCTTCGGCGGTCCCATCACTCTTCCATAGCTCGGTGCCGTTCGTGCCGTCGTTAGCCGTGAAGTAGAGCGTGCCGTCCACGTTGACCAAGTTGGCCAGGGAAGAGCCAGTACTGCCTGGACGGATGTCCTTCACTAGGACAGTGCCGTTAGCAGTCCCATCGCTCTTCCATAGCTCGTTGCCGTTCGTGCCGTCATTGGCAGCAAAAAACAGCGTGCCGTTGACGTTGGTCAAGCCGGTGGGGGAAGAGCTAGCGTTGCCTGATCGGATGTTTCTCACCATGACGGTGCCATCAGCAGTCCCATCGCTCTTCCACAGCTCAGCGCCGTGGTCATTGTCGGTAGCAACAAAGAACAGCGTGCCGTTGACGTTGGTGAAAGCAGCCGTACTGGGAGCTAAGCCGCCTACCCCCGCGTCTGGATCAATGTCCTTGACCATGACGGTGCCATCAGCAGTCCCATCGCTCTTCCACAGCTCGTTGCCGTTGATGCCATCCGTCGCAATAAAGAACAGCGTGCCGTTGACATTGATTAGGTTGCTGGGGGAGGAAGAATTGCCGCCGTTGATGCCAGTCGCGTTGATGTCCTTTACTAAGGCAGTGCCATTGGTGGTGCCATCGCTCTTCCACAGCTCAGCACCGTTCGTGCCGTTGTTAGCAGCAAAGAACAGAAGGTTGCCGACGGTGGTGAGGCTGCTAGGGGAAGAAGATCCTCCAGAACGAATATCTCTGACGAGGACCGTACCTTGTTCAGTCCCATCGCTCTTCCACAGTTCTCGGTTGTTAGAGGAGCTTTCGGCCGCAAAGAACAGGGTGCCATTGACGTTAGTCAGTTGATTGGTAGAAGCCGTGGTTCCAAATGCACTGTTGGAACCAGAGCGGATATCTCTGACGAGGACGGTGCCTTGTTCAGTCCCATCGCTCTTCCACAGTTCATGACCGTTTGTTCCGTTGTTGGCGACAAAATAGAGAACACCATCAATGACCGTTAAATTGATCGGGGACGAACTCCCGTTGCCATTGATATCTTTGACCAAAGTCGGCTCGAAGGTTGTCATGGACAGACTCTCCTATTGCTCAAACGCAGTTGTTTAAACAAACCGAGTCACCACCTCATGCAATGGCATGGCAACGGACGCTAACACCGGGGTCAGCGGGTAGATCAGCACCTTAAACTGTGGCAAGACAATCAACCGGGGGCAGGGACGACCGCTGCTTCGGGCTTGCTGTCGCGCACTGGATGCACTGCTATCAGCTATTGAACTGATCAATAGACCGCCAAAAGACGGTAGCTATTGAGCCAGAAATTTGCTGTTGCAGGGGGTCGGTTACGTTCCAAACTTAAATCAGTCGGTTTCTGAGTAATCACCGTGGATTCGCGGAAGTTGGGATCGGTGCCTCGGAATGAGTTCCGTGATTTGGACAGGGCAACAGCAAGTGACAAGACGCGCAGATTGTGAAGTTTCTATGCATCCCGTTGCAATTCATTAATTTGCGAGCGGTAGTTGTGGCTTGGTTTAAGATCAGGAAGGGTTGATGTCACACGAGTTAGCGAAGTTTAGGATCGATGAGGCGCTTCTTAACCCCCCTGAAGGAACGTTAGACTCGCAGTTGCCATCTTGGATTACTTTGAATGACTGCCCTGAATCCGTTTGGCGTGATTGTTGCCGAAGCCACAGCATTGCTGCTGTTTGTTCCTCACCCATGACTGAGATTGCAAGACCCTAAAAGATTTGAGTTACCTCTGTTGATTCTCTGTGTTGCAGAAGAGTTAGATACTCTGATGTAGCTCTATTTTGTGCAATTTATGGCGGATTTTGTGATTTGGCTTAGATGCAGTGACGCCTACTGGGAATGAACTCGGAATGAACTCATAGATATAACCGCTGTCAACCATTGATTAACAGGTTGATTAACCTCGTCGATCTCCATCGGGGATCAATATTGAGAAATTAGTGATTTCTGGACTTTGGCGTCAGTTGGATGAGAGTGCATCTCATTTGCTTTGGCGAGTTCGTTCTACAACTGCTTGCGTTTGTGTCATTTTGGGATAATTTTTCATGACTTCTCATTTTGATCTGGATTCTACGACGACTACTGCCGCTTCATTGGAAGATTCCCATGAACAGGCGAACGAAGCTGAAAACGCTGCTCTGACAGACGATCCCCACGAACCCCAAACTGTTTCCTCCCCCGCTTCAACCGCATCAGAACCACCAGCGGCAATCGTGCAGAAGACTGGAGTTTTCGTTGCGGTGCACGGCCATTTCTACCAGCCTCCGCGGGAAAATCCTTACCTCAATGCCATCGAGCGGCAGCCTAGCGCAGCGCCTTTTCACGATTGGAATGAGCGAATCCACTACGAATGCTATCGGCCTAACGCCTATGCCCGCGTGTTAAATGACCGAGAAGAACTCCTGGGGATCGTCAACAATTACGAGTATCTCAGTTTCAATATCGGTCCAACGTTGATGAGCTGGCTCGAACGCCATGACGTGGAAACCTATCAGCGGATTCTAGAGGCAGACCGCAAAAGCTGTGAGCGCTTGCAGGGGCACGGCAACGCTATGGCGCAGGTGTATAACCACATGATTCTGCCGTTAGCCAACGAGCGGGATAAATATACGCAAATCCGCTGGGGGAAAGCCGACTTCCGCTCTCGATTTGGGCGCGATCCCGAGGGCATGTGGCTGGCAGAAACCGCTGTGGATTACCCGACGCTGGAAGCGCTTGTGGCAGAAGACATCAAGTTCATTGTGCTGGCTCCTTCCCAGGCGCAGCGCTGTCGTCCGCTACCGACGCCCGAGCATCCTGATCCGCAGTGGTTGGAAGTGGGCGGCAGTCAAATTGATCCCGTGCGCCCCTATCGCTGCTATTTAAAGTCGTCCCGTTCCGAGTCCGATCAAGGTAGAAGGCGCTACATCGATATATTTTTCTATGATGGTCCGATTTCCCGTGACATGGGGTTTAGCGATATTCTGACTAGCTCGCATCACTTTGTTGGTCGCATTGCCCAAGCGGTTCGCGCCGATCATCCTGCCCAACTCATCGCTGTCGCGACCGATGGTGAAACCTTTGGGCACCACAAAGGCGGCACCGAGAAAGCGCTAGCCTACGCCTTTACCGAAGAATTTCCCCGTCGCGGTTGGATGGTGACAAACTTCGCCCACTACCTGAGCCTCAACCCGCCCACTTGGGAGGTAGAATTGAAGCCGGTTACGGCCTGGAGCTGCTCCCATGGTGTGGATCGCTGGCAGGAGAACTGCGGCTGTGGTGGCGGTGGGAGTTGGCATCAGCTGTGGCGGCGGCCGCTGCGCAACAGCTTGAATTGGCTACGGGATCAGCTAATCAAAATTTACGAGGAGCAGGGCAGCCGCTATTTTCGCGATCCCTGGCAGGCACGAGACCACTATATCCAGGTGATTCTCGACCGCAGCCGAGCCAATATCCATCGCTTCTTGAATCAGCATCAAACCCATCGTCTCAATCCTACAGAACGGGTAGATGCTTTGCGATTGCTAGAGATGCAGCGGATGGCGCTTTTGATGTACACGAGCTGCGGCTGGTTCTTTGATGAAATCTCGCGCCCTGAAGGTACGCAAATTCTGCGCTATGCAGCGCGAGCACTGGAGTTGGCGGGCGATGTATCGGGAATCCAACTCGAGAAGGGCTTTATCAAACAGTTGGCAGCTGCCCCCAGCAACGTGGATTGCTTTCAGAACGGGGCTGAGGTCTACCGACAACTCGTGATCCCGTCGCAGATCTCGCTGGAGCAGGTAGCCGCCCATTATGCGATTACGTCGTTATTTACGCCTTATTTACCGGATCAGCGGGTCTACTGCTATGCTGTTCGTCAGCTCGATTATCAGCTCCAGCGGTTAGGCGCATTGACGTTGGCAGTGGGTCAAATCCAGATCACGTCGGAAATGACTCGCGAAAGCAAACATCTCAGCTTTGCGGTGCTGCATCTCGGCGGCTGGGATTTCCACTGCTGCATCCAGCCCTTCTCGGGACGCAGAACCTACACCCAGCTCAAAGAAGAGCTGTTCGAGGCACTACGACAAGCTAGCGCGGCGCAGGCCATTCTGGCGATGAATCGTTACTTTGGCGATCAGTCCTATAGCCTACGCGATTTGTTTGCAGAGGAGCGGCATCGAATCATGCGGCTGCTGAGTCAGGAAACTCTGACGCGACTGGATCAGCTTTACACGCAGGTCTATCGAGATAATTACGGCATTTTGGTGGCGTTCCACCGCGACGAGCTAGAGGTACCCCAGGAATTACAGGTGGCCGCCGAGATTGCCATCAGCCATCGAGCAATGCTGTCTCTGCAGGCACTCGAGCGCGAAACCAGCGATCTGCCGCCCAGCAATCCCCAGCTTTGCCTCAGCCACATGGCCGAACTGGAAGCAATTGCCAGCGAAGCCGACCACTTGCGCTGTCAGCTCAAGCTCCCGGAAATCCGGCATATTTTAGAGCGGCTGGTACTGCGCTCGCTTTGGCATCTGCTCTACAGCTTCAACACCGAAACTGCAGAAGGCGACATGCAGTGGATGGAACGCCTCCTCAACTTGGGGCAACAGCTTCATCTGCATCTTGGGCTAGATCAGGTGCAAGAACTGTACCTCCGGGGTCTGCACAGCCAAATTGCGCCGCAACTGCTCGCCGAAGCCTTAGGGGACAATACACCGGATAGCCTTGTTCCGTGGAAACCAGCGCAAATCCGGCAATTTTTGCAGCTCGGGCAACGGTTAGCTATCGATGTCCAAGGTTGGCTAGCTCTACTTGAGCAAAAAACGCTAGATAGCCCCCAGCACGCAGGCTAACAGCGCTTTCTGGGCATGCATGCGGTTCTCAGCCTCGTCCCATACCCGAGATTGGGGTCCTTCCAGAACAGCGTCGGTGATTTCTTCGCCCCGATGGGCGGGCAGGCAATGCAGCACAATGGCCTGGGGATCGGCTAGCGCCAAAAGCTGCTCGTTCACTTGGTAGGGCCGAAAAATAGGTAGCCGACTCTGAGCTTGAGTTTCCTGCCCCATACTGGCCCAGACATCGGTGTAGAGCACCTGAGCATCTTTGGCAGCGAGTTCTGGATCTTGAGTAATCAACACCTGGGAGCGCTCGCCCGCGATCTCCTTGGCCTTTTGGACGATCATTGGGTTAGGCTCGTAGCCTTTGGGAGAGGCCACCCGGACATGAATCCCCGCAAGCGCACAGCCCAGCAGCAAGGAATTGGCCATGTTATTGCCGTCTCCTACATAGGTCAGCGTCAGCCCGGCAAGCTGTCCAAACTCCTCTTGCACGGTCTGCAAATCAGCTAACACCTGACAGGGATGCTCCAGATCGGTCAGGGCATTAATCACCGGAATCTTGGCGTAGTGAGCGAAGGTTTCTAGCTCTTGCTGTTCAAAGGTGCGAATTGCCAGCACATCGAGGTAGCGATCGAGCACTCGCGCCGTATCAACGGTAGGTTCGCCGCGCCCCACCTGCGTAACGCTAGCATTCAGGTCGAGCACTTGCCCGCCAAGCTGAAACATGGCCACCGAGAAGCTGACGCGAGTCCGAGTCGAGGCTTTGCTAAACAGCAGCCCCAATACTTTGTTTTCGCAGTGAGGGTTCACCTTGCCTGTTTTGAGGCGGGCGGCTAGATCCAACAGTTCCCGGAGTTCATCAGCACTTAAATCTGCCATGCTCAGCAGATCACGACCCTGCAACGACGCTACGCTCATTCTGGCTCACTAATCACTAACAAACGTCAACGATGTCTTAAAACCCTAGCAGATCTTGACCAAGGCGCGTGGTTCCTCAGGCACTTCTGCTCAAAATCTCGGGTAGTTACAGGGTTTCAGAAGTGGCTTCACCCGTCTCGCTGACCCAGGCAATCTGCTTAATCTGCCGCTGCCGAGCATAATCACGAACTGCCTCGGGCGAGGCTTGCTCCCCCAAATTCATCTCCACGCGCACGAGCTGAGCTGAATCTCGAATTGTTTGAGCGTAGGCGAACGCAGCGGCGTAGGCCTTTGGCGTAGTCGGTACAATCAACCAATCACTAGGAGGAGTGCGGCTAGGTAAGCGACCGCTAGAGAGCAACAATTGATGAAGATGATCGATATTGAGAACAAAGCCCACCCCAGGTTTGGTTTCGCCCTTGGGATGGTACAACCCCAGCAGTTGGTCATAGCGGCCGCCTTGACCAAGGACGCGCTGCCCTGCACTGCTGCTGACAACCTCAAAGACAATGCCCGTGTAGTAATCAAAGGTTTGGATCAAGCTGAGATCTAGCACCAGCGAGGGCACGCGCTGCTCGCGATCGCTACTTTCTTGTAGCAGATCCATCAGGGCCTTGAGATTATTCACCGTGGCCCGCTGTTGGGGATCTAGATCCAAACTAGAGACGCGCTGCAGCACATCGCTCGGCTGCCCTCGCAAGTCTAGCAGCAGCAAGGCACGCTCGCGCAGATCGTCCGTTAGGGGTAATGCTTCCAGCGCAATCCGGTCGAGGTGAGCAATGGCGTGCCGCACTTGTGCCTGCACGCTGGACGGAAAAGCAGAAAGGAGCGACCGCGTTAGTCCGGCATCTCCCAAAATCAGATGGCATTGATCCAACCCTAGGCTGTGCAGGCAGTCGGTTAGCAGCAGCAGAATTTCAGCATCGGCTGCCACCCCGCCTGAGCCGAGTAGTTCTACCCCTGCCTGATAGAATTCTTGCTGCCGGTTGTGGCTAGTGCGCTCGGCGCGACGAAAAACATTGGCGTTGTAATAGAGCCGCTGCGGATAGGGCACGCCAGCCATGCGCGTTACAGCAGCACGGGCTATGGAGGCGGTTAGCTCCGGACGCAACCCCAGTCGCTCGCCTTCCAAATCCAGCAATTGAATCACCGTTTCAGGTTCAACGGCCCCCCCAGCCATCAGCGTATCTAATCGTTCCAGCGTGGAGGTAATGATCCGGTGGTAGCCCCAGCGGTGAAACACCTGCTGCACATGCTCTTCGATCCACCGTTTTTGCGCTACGTCCAGCGGGAATAGATCTCTCGCGCCAACAGGGGGTTGATACACCATTAGAAACTACTTTTTTTTGTTACCAAACAGTCCAAATAAACCGCCACCCTTTGAGTCGGATCGGCCGCGAGATGCAGATTTTCCGCCTCCAGCGTCGGGTCTACTAGTGGGAGCACCTTTGCCATTGGGCGATTCCAGTCTACGTTTCCCTTCCAAGGCTACCTCATCTTGGGGGTTTAACTCCAAGGCTTTATTGAAGTGAATCTTAGCCATGGTGGCTTGATTCGTCTTGAAGTAAATGACCCCCAAACGGCTATGACACGTGCTGTTACTAGGATCTATCTTCAGCGCATCGCGCAACTCTAGGATTGCCCTTGGGTAATCTTGCTTCGTCTCAAATTCCTGTGCTCGCCGCAGATAGCTAGCAACCAACGATTCCCGTGTGGGAGGAGGCGATGGAGCGGCAGTTGGTGTTGCTGTAGGGGTTCGCGCTGCGGTACCCGGTGCTGCTCCTGACCTCGCTTGGCTAACCGCTTCACTGCGGCTTTCCTTGCGCATCAAATAGACCAGATTCAGCTCACTAATTTGCCCTGTCAGTTCCAACGTCTGGTCAAGCAGTTGATATTGCTTTTCCGCAAGCTGTTTCAGAGCAGTTTTGTAGGCGTTCTCGATGTCAGGAGCGGCTGCCAAACGGCGAGCAGCATCGCTGGTTAGAACCACCGTATCCTGCTGTTTTAAAGCTTGCTGACCCTTCAAGCGCACCAAAAGGCAGTACTCGGTGTAGTTTTTCTCCTGTGATAGCTTTTCATAGGTTGGATTCACCAGCTTCGACAGGAACTCTGCGGCCCGCTGCCGGTCGGCTTCACTTTCGGCCTTGATACTGTCAGGATGAAGTCGGCGAGCAATGCTTAAATATCGCTTGCGAATCTCTTTAACCTCAGCATCAACAGGAATTCCCAGAATCGCATGGTAGTCAGTGAAATCTAAATTGAATAACCCGTGCTCAATTTTCAGAGACATGTTGCCTAATTCCGCAACCCCACTTAATGAGGGTGCCCGCTAGTGTACTTTACCTAACCCAATGAATCCGACTGACGTGGACTAGCACCGGCCTCGCTCACGCCAGATATTCTGCGTTGTCAAAGTTCATTAATGGCTGCACCCGCGATAAGGCCTGGCTCAAAGCTGAATGGATAGAGCCATTAGTCGCTAAAATCCGCCCAGACTCTAGCTTAAACGGGCTACTGTCGTAGGCGGTAACATTGCCCCCTGCCTCTTTGACTATAACAACTCCCGCTGCCATGTCCCAAGGGGATAAACCGCGTTCCCAATAGCCGTCGAGCCGACCACAGGCAACATGGGCTAAATCGAGTGAAGCAGAACCACTGCGACGTACGCCCTGCGTCAAATGGGTAAGGTAGCAAAATTCGGCATAGTTATTGTCGGGGTTTTCCCGGCGGTCGTAGGCAAAGCCAGTGACTAACAAGCTGTCGCGCAGTTCGGCAGTCTGCGAAACCCGAATTGGGCGGCGGTTGCGAGTTGCCCCTAACCCCTGTGCGGCTCGAAACAATTCTTGGTGCGACGGATCAAACACCACGCCCACCTTGGGAGATCCCTCAATCAGTAGCCCTATAGAGACAGCATAAAAGGGATATTGGTGAGCATAGTTCGTCGTGCCGTCAAGCGGATCAATCGCCCAGCAGTAGGAATGATCGGTTGCACCTATCTCTCCTGATTCCTCTGCCAAAATTCTGTGCTGCGGGCAGTGGCGGCGAATCACCTGGACAATCACCTCTTCAGCGGCTTTATCTGCCAGAGTCACTAAATCGCCGGGGCGACCTTTCTCTCGCACTTCGCCCGCACCGACAAAGTCTTGGACGACGGCACCTCCGGCAAGGGCGGCTTCGGTGGCAATTTCTAGGAAGCGTTGCAGCTGCTCGGGAGAATGACTCATAAATCTAGTCGATGAAATCTAGTCAATAAAAACATACAGAGAACTGGGGCAGCCTGCTTTACGGAACAAACTGTAGAGGAACCGATCCGGGATTAAACACTCCGGCTTTACTTACTCTTCATCGAGTGGCAGCCCGCGCCGTACCTTACCTTTGCCAAAGTAGCGACCAAACTGCAGCTCATAGACTTCATCTTCGTCTTGCGTTTCTACTTCTAGATCAGAGCGCGGGTAGCTGACACAAAGCAGGGCATAGCCTTGTTTTCGCAGTTTAGGAGACAAGCCCACTGCTTCCGGTTGGTCGAGTTCTCCAGACAAAATGCGGACTGCGCAGGTGGTACAAGCCCCATTGCGGCAGGCAAAAGGCAACTCAACGCCTTGTCCTTCGGCACACATGAGAATGTAGCGATCTTCAGGAACCTCAACCGAATGGCATGTTTGGGTTTGTCGATTGTGAATCCGAACAGTGTATATGCGAGTCATGCCCCTTTCCATAAATTGACCCACCGCTTATGATACTGACGCAGGAGCGGCATCTTGGCAACAAATCTTCAAGCGGACTTTCCGAGTGCTCCTACTTCTGCTAAGGTAGTAAGTCTGTGGCTGAGTTTTGCGGCAGAACTCGCTCTCTTGGAGAGATGGCCGAGTGGTTGAAGGCGCAGCACTGGAAATGCTGTTTAGGGGTAACTCTAACGAGGGTTCGAATCCCTCTCTCTCCGTTCAATAGGTAGCTTCGCAAGAGCGATTCAAGGCAACAAAAGAACAGGATGGGGAACCGCATCCTGCCCTTTACCTCTCTTCTTCACATCCTGCCTGCAGTCTTTGATTGTTCCGTGAGCAGCTTGCTGGCAGTGACTAGTAATGATTGCCAACTTTGCGATGATGTACGGCGGTCAGAGAGCCAGGTTTAGAAACGCGCCCGGTCTCTACCGTGCTATAGACAATCCAGTGATCGGTGCACTCCATCCGGCTGACCACTTCACACTCCAGATAGGCGAGGGCGTCTCCTAAAATTGGCGAACCATTGCCGGCTGGATAGGTTTTTACCCCGGCAAAGCGATCAGCACCGGGCGGAAAGCGCTTTAGGAAGTGTTTCATCAGGTGCTGATAGTTACCTTCTTCCAGTACATTCAGCACGAAGCGGTCGCCAGCATGGAGCAACGACTCAATCGCCCGATCTTTGGCAACCGCGATGGTGATGCCCAACGGCTCGTAGCTAGCTTGGGCAACCCAGGAGGCCAGCATCGCACTCGAGGCTTCTCCTTTTTTCGCCGTAATAATGTAAAGCCCGCCACTCAACCGTCCTAGCGCTTTGTCGAGGTCATTATCAAGCGACTTCATCTGTTTAATGCTGCGGTCGCGGGTTAGCCACTGCCCTAAATCGGTTCCGGCTTCATCGCAGAGCTGGTAGATCGAAGCATTGGGAGTTTCTTTGATTAAGATCGGCGGAAAAACTTCCTTCATGCCCACCTCTTGAAACTGGTTGCGCAGTGGGTAAACCGATTCGTCATCGCCACCACCGGCCTCAAACAGCCCAATTGCCTGCTTGGAAGTCGCTGCCGCAAGAATGGTGCTCAGGGCGGCATGGGTGACTGAAGCAAACTCCCCCGTTTGGGGCGGCATACCAATGACAATTCCGGACGCCAAATCCACAATTTCCCGGACTTCTTGAGGATCGGTAAATTTCAGATCCACTAGCTCTACCGCTACCCCGGTTTTGGTAACGCCATGAGCAATTGCTTGAGCCAGCTCATTGCTGTAGCCATAGTCGGCAGCATAGAATAGCGCCACGGTTGTCTCTGCTTTGGCTTGAGCCTGACTCCACTCGCGATAGCGCCCTACTAATTCAGGGATGTGATGGCGCAGCAGCGGACCATGTCCAGTGGCAACAGTTTGAATCTCCGGTAGGTCATTCATCCGCTTGAGAGCGGCCAGCACCGAGCGGGCATTCGGACCCATCAAGCAGTCGTAGTAGAGTTTGTAGTCGGCATCGAGCAACTCCAGCACCTCGTCATAGATGTTGTCGTCGCAGTAGTGCATGCCAAAGACGTCGCAGGTGTAGAGCGTCTGCGTCTTGTGATCGTAGGTGAGAATCGTGTCAGGCCAATGGAGGTTGGGAGCTGAGACAAACTCCAGTTCGTGCCCGTTACCGAGGTCTAGCCGGTCGCCGTTTTTCACCATCATCCGCTGGAACGGCTGATGCACCAAGTCTTCCAGAAACTGAATTGCCACCTTTGCACCCACGATCGTGATCTCGGGCGCCAGCTTCAAGACGTCTTGGATCAAGCCGCTGTGGTCTGGCTCAGTGTGGCTCACGATGAGGTAGTCAATATCTCGGGGATCAATCAGTTGTGTCAACTGGTCAAGATAGAGCTGTCGAAACTTTTCGTGGGAGGTGTCCACCAGCGCCGTTTTTTCACCCCGGATTAAAAAGGAGTTGTAGGTCGTTCCGTTCTGCAGTTCAAACTCAATATCGAAGCGGTCCCGGTCCCAATCTAAGGAGCGGATTGCGGTGGTGTCGGCTGCGATGTCTAGGGTTTGTAGCGTTAACTTGCTTTGGGTACGCTCTACCAGTGCTACCATCCCTGACCTCCTATTAGCTTTCTATTAGCTGGGTTAATCTAGCTTTGTTAATTCTTTCTTGATCTTGACCCCTTCTGTACTGGTTTGTAAAGTTATAATTCAAAAAACAGCGTATTAGAAATTTTTATTAATCAAGAGCGTCTACGGATCGACGGCAATAGCTTGCCACGCCTCTACACCCAAAAATGCTGTGGAAACTAGCACAGACAATTTACAGAAAAGCAGCTGTTCTCCGTTTTGTTAGAAAGAATTTAGGATCCTTGCTTATAATCTGTACAGGAATCTTGAAGGTTTAATTAGGTTCTAGAATAGTCGCAACAGTTCTTTAATTTACTTTATAGTAATGCCTCGGATACTTGTCATTGACGATGATCCTGCTATCTCGGAATTAGTTGCCGTCAATTTGGAAATGGCTGGGTATGATGTCAGCCAAGCGCCAGATGGCATTAAAGGTCAGGCGTTAGCGCTTCAGCTCTTGCCCGACCTGATTATGCTGGATCTGATGCTGCCTAAAGTCGATGGATTTACCGTCTGTCAGCGGTTACGGCGAGATGACCGTACGGCTGATATTCCTGTGCTGATGTTGACCGCCTTAGGACAAACCCAAGACAAGGTGGAGGGATTCAACGCAGGTGCCGATGATTATTTAACCAAGCCTTTTGAAGTCGAAGAAATGCTGGCCCGCGTGCGGGCCCTACTGCGTCGAACCGATCGCATTCCTCAGGCAGCTAAGCATACAGAAATTCTGAACTACGGTCCATTGACGCTGGTTCCTGAGCGGCTCGAAGCCATCTGGTTTGATCAGACGGTCAAGCTAACCCATCTAGAGTTTGAACTGCTGCACTGCTTGTTGCAACGGCACGGGCAAACGGTTTCTCCCAGCGAAATTCTCAAGGAAGTCTGGGGCTACGATCCAAACGATGACATTGAGACCATTCGGGTACATGTGAGGCATCTGCGCACCAAGCTAGAACCTGATCCCCGCCATCCTCGCTACATCAAAACCGTGTATGGTGCAGGATACTGTCTAGAATTGCCGGCGACCAAGAACAGTGGTGAAGAACAGCCGCCAACTGTGGCATGAGCTGTGCCTAAAGATTTCGCGTCTTATGGGGTTGAGTAACCTTTGAGAACGAACATGGAGAACATAAGAGCAATGAGCAAGGCACTCAGCAATCCTTTAAGAGCGACCATAGCGTTTCAGGAGAGCGCGAGTTTCCTCGGCGGCACTGCGCATTGCTTGAGTAGCCGGAAGTCGGTTGCTGATGGCTGAACTCAGATAGCGCTGCAAAATGTCGGAGGCTTGGGCGTATTGAGCAATTGGAGGTCTCAAAACAGCTCCCTCCACCACCTTCAGCATGTCTGGCAAGTAGGGATAGCGAGCCACTAGTTCCGGATCGCTGTAGAGGGAGCGGCGCGTCGGCAAATAGCCATTTTCCAGACTGGACTGGCGTTGAGCCGCGACACTGGCATAAAACTGAGCAACTCGCAGTGCTGCTTCTGGGTGTGCCGTCGTTTTAGCAATCCCGATACCCCAGCCGCCCAAACAGGATGCACTGGTCGCACCAGGAGCGTGCACCATGGGCTTGATGTCAAACCTGCCGCGAATCGGCGAGTCATCGGCATTGCCTAGGGGGTAGGCGTAGGGCCAATTGTGCATAAACACCACCTTGCCACTCTGAAATAAACGGCGAGCATCTTCATGTTGGTAGCTCGTCACGCCTGGGGGTGAAATGCCTTGCTCTAGGGTGTTGCGCAGGAAATTGACGGCTTGTACCGCCTCTGGACGATCGAGACCGACTTCCAACGTATCGGGATTCACCCAAAAGCCACCAAAGCCGGCCAAAATATCGACAAAAACGGCTGCTAAACCTTCAAACTGTCGCCCTTGCCAGACGTAGCCCCAGTCAGCAATACCGGCTGCTTGCAGTTGTTGGGAAATCGTTATCAGATCGGCGAAGGTTTGCGGTGGAGGCAAGCCGGCTTGCTCTAGCCAGTCCTTGCGATAGAACAGCAACTGCACATCCGAGCGGATTGGCAAGCGGTAAAGTCGGCCGTTGTACTGACCGCCCGCTAAATCTGCAGCCGTAAAATCTGCCAGATCGGCGGCCGGAATGCGATCGGTAAGGTCGAGTAGCCAACCAGCCGCCGCAAACTTAGGTAGCCAGACCACATCCATCATCACTAGATCATAGGGAGAATCTCCCAATAGAAACGAGGACGTGTAGAGATCTTCAATGGCATTGGAAGCATTAGGACCTTCCACCACATCGATTTTGATGTCTGGATTTTCCGCTTCAAAGGCAGCAACGAGACTCTGCCCTTGAGCTGCATCTAGAGCCGAGGTCAGCATCGCCACATGAATCGGTGGCTGCGTCAAGGCTATTCGGCTGTAGAGAACCAGGCTCAATCCTAGGATCGAAACAAAGCAGAGCAAGAGGCGCTGTTTCCAGAAATGCGTCCAGTTCGCTTGTTCCAGACTGAACCAACGAAATCTAACTCTACCCATGGCTTGAGACGATCTCTCTACTGAGGACTGCAGGTTTCTCGCGGCAGTAGATGACCGATTATACCTCCGCCGAGTGGATTGCTGGCTCAATCGCCGTTACGATGGCCGTAAATCCCAGGTCAGCAAATCCTCAGTTAGCCTGACGGATGCACTCTAGATGAGTCTTAAATTTACTTAAATTTAGATTAAAAAGTAGCCATTCAACGACGGCTAATTGCGGGCAATAGAGAATACTATCTCGGTAGAAAAATTCATGCTTTAATACCTTTTGAAAAAGGAAAAATCTCCAATATATCTTAAGTTTTGAGGGGGATATCTAAGGATAGGGTCATCTTGCAAATATTCTGAAATACAGCTCTATATATAGGGTCTACCCATACTTCTTATTTGGGGATCGACCATCTTTAACAGCAGCTAGTCCTTCAATCAGTGGCGGTGATTGATTTAATTATGCTAGAGATTAAATGCGCTTGAGGAATTTTTGATTTCAGATTTCTTCCTGATCTGGAAGACAGTTCTTTGAATTCTATAGGCAGGTTGACTGAAATAACCAACTGCCTTCCGAATGCCAGAATTGTCATCCAAGAACGTAGGTTATTTGGTCTGCCCAACACCAGTGGTGAGGGCTGTTTCTCATCGCTGAATTTGTCTACCCAATCGTTTGAGGAAAAACCTATGGAAACCCTCGCTTATCTGTCGGTTGCTCAGGACTATGAAGCTCCTGAGACGAAGGAATTGGACCTAAGCGCCCTCAAGGGGCTGGCGACCGCAGGTCTAGTTGTGGCTGGTGCAACGCTCGGTTCGATGAGCGTGGCAGAAGAAGCTTCGGCACATTACTACCGTGGCTACTACCGTAGCTACCGTCCTCACTATGTGAGCTACCGTCGCTACTATCCGCGCCACATCTATGCGTATCCCGTGTACTACGGTCGTCGTCACCCCTGCTACTACTACTAAATCGCAAGCGGCTAGCGAGATGTATCTTCATCTTGGCTAGGATGTATCCCAAGGTCATCAGACTTTAGGGATAAAACCAAAGTGCCGGTAGTAAGTGCAGGGTATCAACCTCTGGTTCGGGTGAGATAAACAGTTTAGGTCAATCAGTACTTTTGCAGAGAAGCTTCATTGCCTAGGTTCGGTGAAGCTTCTTTGTTTTTTGGCTTAGTTTGCGTAGGCTTCCGCTTTCAGATCGCGCTCCATCAAGGCCTCGACAGCTTGCTGAGGGGTGATAGCGCCCTTGATCAGCAGGTATACCTGACGTGAAACCGGAACTGCTATCTCTTCTCGTTCTGCAAGATCGATCAAAACCGTGGTGGTGTTGATCCCTTCAGCCGTACTTTGCAGCTCGGATACAATCTGCTCCAAAGATTTGCCCTGGGCCAAACCATAGCCCACACGGTAGTTGCGACTTAGGGGGCTAGTACAAGTCGCCAGTAAATCTCCTAAACCCGACAACCCGAAGAAAGTGTCTTGCCGTGCTCCCAAATGGGTACCAATGCGAATGATTTCTGCTAGGGCGCGGGTAATGAGCGCCGAGCGGGCGTTGGTGCCGAGCCGTAATCCGTCGCATACACCAGCAGCAATGGCAATCACGTTTTTTAGAGTTCCTCCCAACTCGGTACCGAGTGGATCTGTATTGGTATAGACGCGAAACCGCTCCGAGGCAAATACGGTTTGCACCCGCTGGGCCGCCGTGTGATCATGACTGGCGACCACCGTGGCAGCCGGCAATCCTTGCCGAATTTCCTCTGACAGATTGGGACCTGACAATACCACCACTGGATGCTGCGGAAAGGCTGCCTGCCAAATTTGAGATGCAGTGGAACGAGTTGCCGGATCCAATCCTTTGGTGGCTGTCACCAAAATGGTGGATTTAGGTAAGGACAATGCCTGTAGCCGCGCCACCGTGTCGGGAACGCCCTTCATGGAAATCGCAGAAACCAGAATCTGACAATTCGCCAATGCCGCCGCTAAAGGCTGCTGATGCTGACGCGACCAGAGCTGCACCTGATGCCCCTTGCGGGTGATTATTTCAGCCAGAGCGGTTCCCCAGGCTCCAGCCCCCAGAATGGTCACCGTTGTTGCCTGTTCCTCAAGAGTGGCAACGGGTGTTGATACAGTCTGTTCTAGTTCACCGAGAGAGGCATTCACCAATACATTGCTCCTCATCGTTAGGCAGCAGCGAGACCATTGTGCTGTAGCAATGCTGCTGTGCTGGGTTCCCGTCCTCGAAAGGCTTTGAAAACCTCCATCGGATGTTGACTGCCGCCCAGAGCTAGCACGGTTTCGCGGAAACGATGTCCGATTTGAGCAATCGCCTGCTCGTTGTCTAGGCCGGCCTCCTCAAAAGCAGCAAAGGCGTCGGCACTCAGAACTTCTGCCCACTTGTAGCTGTAGTAACCGGCAGCATACCCCCCAGCGAAGATGTGCCCAAAGGCGCAGAGAAAGGCATCTTCTGGCAAAGGCGGCAGGATCGTCGTCTTTTCGGCGATTTCGCGGCGTACCTGCTCTGGCGTTTTGCCACCCCCCGGCTGATAGCGGTGATGCAGTTCCAGATCCACCCAGCTCAGATGAATCTGCCGCAACATCATGCTGCCACTCATGTAGGTGCGGGCTGCCAGCAGCTTCTGATAATAGTGTTCGGGGAGCGGCTCGCCGGTTTCGTAATGTTTACCCAGACTCAGCAGGGTAGGGCGATGGTAGCACCAGTTTTCCATGAACTGGCTTGGCAGCTCGACCGCATCCCACTCGACGTTACGAATGCCTGAAGCGCGAGAATAGTCCACACGGGTCAGCATATGCTGCAAGCCATGCCCAAACTCATGAAACAGGGTTTCCACCTCACCAAAGGTCATCAGGCTCGGCTTACCGTCTACGGGTGGGGTTTGGTTGCAGACCAGATAGGCAACCGGCAACCGCAGCTTAGACTGCGAGGCGCGAGTGATCTTGGCGCGGCTGAGACATTCATTCATCCAGGCTCCACCCCGCTTTTCCGCCGGGCGGCTGTAGGGATCGAGGTAGAAATGAGCGATCGTCTGCCCCGCCTCATCGCTGACACGAAAGTAGCGCACATCTGGATGCCACACGGGTGCTTCTCCATCGGCTGGGGTAATTTGAACGCCAAAAATGCGCCGCGACAGATCAAACAACCCTTGCAGCACCTGCTCGAGCGGAAAATAGGGACGCAACTCTTCGGCATTGAAATCAAATTTTTCTTCGCGCAGCCGCTCAGACCAGTAGGGAATGTCCCAGTGTTGCAGATCGGCTGTTGCTCCCTTCGAGGCGGCATAGCGGCGCAGCTCTTCTAAATCCTTCATGGCTGCATCGTAGCTAGCCTGCCGCAGCTCTTCCAGCAGCCGTTCAACCGCATCGACGCTGGGAGCCATCTTGGCAGCCAAGCTGACTTCGGCATAGTTGCGATAGCCCAATAGCTTAGCTTGCTCCTGCCGCAGCTCCAGAATCCGTTCAATTAGCGGCGTGTTGTTCCAGTCTCCATTTGAGGCACGACTAATAAAGGCTCGGTAGAGTTGTTCCCGCAGATCGCGCCGCTGACTATGCTGCATAAACGGCAGGTAGCTCGGCATATCCAGCGTGATTCGCCAAGGACCGGCTTCGGGAGTTGCCTGTTCGTTGCCTGCGGCCCGAGCTGCCTGCGCCGCAAGCGACACAGAACTAGGAGGCAAACCAGCAATTTCATCGGGTTGGGTGAGAGTTAGGCTAAACGCTTTCGTGGCATCTAGCACGTTATTGGAGAAGCGAGTGGACAGCTCAGCTAGCTCGAGCTGAATCGCATTAAAGCGCTCTTTTGCCTTGCCCTGCAGCCCAACCCCTGACAACTCGGCATCGCGGAGGGCCGCTTCTACAATTCGCTGCTGAGCGGCATCGAGTTGGTTCCAACTGTCACTGGACCTCAAGGCTTTGAAGCCTTCATAGATCGGCTGGCTCTGGCTGAAGCGATTCCAGAACTTTACAACCTCAGGCTGCATTGTCTCGTAGGCTTGCCGCAGCTCGGGGCTGTTTTTAACGCCCATCAAGTGACCAACGATCCCCCAACTCCACGACAAGCGCTCCTCGATCTGTTCTAACGGCACGACTAGCCCATCCCAGGTTGGCACCACTTCTGCTTCAAGCTGCGTCAGGCGTTGCTCGAGTTCAGCTAAGAGCTGGGTTATGGCAGGTACCACATGCTCGGGCTGGATGGTGTGGAAAGGAGGAAGTCCTTCACCAATCAGCAACGGATTGTCAGGGGTTGTTGCAACCGTATTCATGTAAAACTCTTTGAGACGTACTTCAGGTTCAAGGAAGCTAGGACAGCCAATCTGCCCAAGATCAAGCGTTAACGCCAAACTTTCAGGCAGAGGTAGCGGGTTTGGCTCATCCTGTCCTCGCTTTCTCACTGTAGCACTGACTGAGTGGGAGCTTGGGCCGATCCGGGCAGGCACCCCTTCAAGCGGCGTCTTCTAGATCGTCTAGATCGTCAATTAGCAACTCTACTGCTTCGCCAGAAAAGTAAACATAGTCAAACATTTTCCCAACATCCCTCGCTTCCCCAGAGATATTTTTGTAGCATTGACTACAGAACAGTTTTAAGAGCACCTGCTGAGGGATGGGCACTATGAAACGCTATCTAACGCCGCTAACCCTCGTAGCTCCTCCTCAGTCGTGGCACCGCCGTCAAGAGGCTGAACAAGAGACTGAGATAGCTGTGCCTGCCGCAATCTGGGTCCGCTTGATTGTCTTGCCCGATCCCTTCTGTTACGATCAAGCTCTTCTGCTCAGCCGACAATCCGACGATGAGTGGTTAGCCTGGATACCAGACTACGGCGAGATCATATTGCATAGGAGCGAATTCTACCTACCCCAAGATTGGAACTGAAACGCCCCCGCAGTTATTTCTGTTGCAGGTTAAAGTGCAGTTGGAAACGGTTGGCAAAGGCTCGATCTGAATGGGTCTGCCATGAGCAGGCGGTGTAGCGACGCGATAGGACAAATCATCGGGTGCTGGCACCATCTCGCCGCGGAAGTCAAGGAGCTGCACAACAATCAAATAGGCAACGCTGAGCAGAATGGCAATCGCGCCCGTAATCACAGCCACAAGTTTGGAACGATCCATGGATATTTGCTTAGGATTTTGCTGATGTCTGACTAAGTTGCTAATGCAATGATGCAATGATTCAGTATTTTAATGATTCAACAATGATTCAACCTTGTGCGTCCATTTCTGACGTCTTGCTCTAGACTGACATAGAAAATGGGCAAACTACGGAACTGAGGGCAGCACTAAGGGCAGCCCAGTTTCTCTAGCCTCTGGATCTTGTTTTCTAACTTGGCGATGGTTATTGCGTCTCAGCGTCCTATGCAATCTGCCTCCTGCGATCGCCCCGTTGTGGTCAAAACTGTGGACCTGAAGAAGGTGTATCGCACAGGCTTCTGGCTGAATCAAACGCGGGTGCCGTTGCGCAACTGCTCTCTAGAAATTTATCAAGGCGAAACGTTTGGGCTGCTGGGGCAAAACGGAGCTGGCAAGACAACGCTGCTCAAAACCTTGCTGGGCATTGTTCGACCCACATCAGGGCGAGGTATGCTGCTCGGCAAACCCCTCGGCGATCAAAGTGTCAAGCAGCAGGTGGGCTATCTGCCCGAAAATCCCTACTTCTACGATTACCTAACGGCCTGGGAGTTTCTACAGTACGCGGCTCATTTGTTTCAGATTCCGTCGGAGGTGCAACGACGCCGTATTCCTGAGCTGCTTGATTTAGTCGGGCTGGCGCAATCTTCCGCCCGCAAAAAGCAGCTACGGCAGTACTCTAAAGGCATGTTGCAGCGAGTGGGAATGGCTCAAGCCCTGATTAATGATCCGCAGCTCGTGTTTCTAGACGAACCGATGTCCGGGTTGGATCCCCTGGGGCGCTACCAGATGCGAGAAATTATTCTAGCGCTGAAGGCTCAGGGCAAAACGATTTTTTTCAACAGTCACGTCCTGTCGGATGTCGAGAAGATCTGCGACCGGGTGGCAATTCTGGCCCATGGCGAACTGCTATGCATCGGTTCACTTCCCGAATTGTTGGGCAGTGCCGATCTCTATCAGGTAAAAGTTCGCGGTGGCAATCCGGATGTGCTGCGCCGTTGGATTCCCGATCTAGACTGGCAGGATGGCTTGTGGCAGGGGCACCTCAAGGGGGATCCCCAGGATTTTCTGGCTAGTCTGGAGCTAATGAATGCTCAGCTGATTGGCCTCAATTTGGCACGCCGTTCGCTGGAAGATTTTTTTGTGCAGCAGTTGCGGCAGCGGGGCATCCAGACCAGCGAATAAGCAAGTACAGCGCTGGATTTAGAGAAAACTTCCCCAGCCCGATGGCAAGAGCGGGAATGGTTAACGCAAGGTAGCTCTGCGGGCAGACCGACGTTTTGACTTTTCTGGTTCTTCCGGAGGTATTGCCTCTTGAGCAATTGGCAGAGTGAAGTGAAATCGACTGCCTTTGTCGCGCCCTGCCGATTCGGCCCAAATCTGCCCACCTAGCCCTTTGACGATCTGGCGGCAGATTGCCAGCCCTAAACCTGTTCCTCCAGCGGTACGGCGCAAAGCCCCTTCTTCCTGGTAGAAGCGGTCAAACACAGCTTCCAAGCGATTTGGCTCAATGCCTCGCCCAGTGTCGGTGATGGTTACCTCTAGCATCTTGCCACCATTGCGCTTGGCTTCAATAATCACCTCGCCCTCTGGCTGAGTGAATTTGCAGGCGTTATCGAGTAGCTTTGAAAGGACTTCCACTAACCATTCGCCGTCGGCTTGCACCGGGGGCAACTCTAGCGGCATCTGGGCAGTGATCTGCGGCAAATCAGCATCGGCTTGGCGAGTGCGAATGCTGCTCAAGGCTAGATCCACGCACTCATCAATGGCGATTGGCTCTAGGTGCCATTCTACCCGCCCGCTCTCTAGCCGCGACAGGGTAATGAAGTCTTGAATCAGCTTGCGCATGCGCTCAGCATCAGCGAGAGCCGTGTTGAGCATTACCTGCCGCAACTCGGGCATCATATCGGGTTCACTCGCCAGACTTTCTAAGCAGACTTGAATGGTCGAAAGTGGCGTGCGTAGCTCATGCCCGGTAATTGCAATCAAGTTACTGCGAGTGCGCTCCAGGGCTTCTAGCTGCTGATTCAGGTCTTCCAGATTGGCATAGGACTCAGCTTGAATGAGCGCAACCCCCAGCTGGATTGCCACAGCTTCAACCAAGCCAATTTCGTCTTGCGACCAGGCATGGGGATTGGCTCGGCAGTGATGCAGCTCCACCGCACCCAATAGCCGCCCCTGATACATGACCGGCACAATCAGCCAAGAGCGGATCTGCCACTGATCAATCCGGGATTGCAATGCCGTCAAATCGGTAGCAGCGGCCTGAGTGTCGGGAATAGAAATAGTTTCAGGATGGGCAGACAGGGCTTGGAACAAAGGATTATCCTGCAGGGTCCATATCTGTCCAACCAGAGACGGCAAAGTGGTGTCTGAGCGAAACTCATGCGCGATGGTAGTGTCGGTATCGCCCGCCTTGCAGCGGTAGATCAAGCAGCGGCACACCTGCATTGCCTGCCCCAACTCCTCCACAGCAACTTTGAAAATTTCGTTGGGGTCGAGGGACTGCCGCATTGCTGAGGTGATCAGATTAACCAAGCGTTCGCGCCGTTCTTTTGCTGCAATCGAGCGGTAAGCTTTCTGCAGCTTGTACTGACCTGCTTGGAGATAGGTGACTAGCCGTTGCGCAAAGGGATCCGGATCGATCTCCCGTACGCCTCCCGGCATGTCTACTAAAAATCGCTCTTGAGCCTCGGCAATCTTGGCTTTTAGCTCCGGACGATACAGCAAGATCCGATTCAGCAAGATGTTGGCGGCCTGACAGCTCACGAGCCGATCAAAGGTCCAGATGCCCTCAAAGCGGCGAGTCTGATCCATTGCCTGAGGCTGCACCGCTTCCTTACCGGGATCGGGCATCGATTGCCGCTCTTGACACACCAGACAGGTAGAATACTGTTGCCCAATCACGACCAGATGCCACTCCTGGCTGAGTTGGTCCTCTGGCTCAAACGCAATGGTTTCGTATTCTCGAGACGCATTGGTGAAGCTGGTCTCGGGTGCTGCCAACACATAGACATGGGGTGTTAGAGCCGCAATCCGTTCGTAGCGATGTGCCTCCTGTCGGTAAAACCGCTCTCGCTGAAAGCTGGCAATAATCAAGGGTGGCTGCGAGCTGCCCGCCAACACCTGATCCTCCATTGCATGAGACAAGGCAGTTAAGGACGACTTGAAATAGAGTTGAGGGCGGAGCTGGGGCGAGAGTTCCAGTAACGCTTCCAGCACGGAAGATGTGATGCGCATTGACCGTCTCTATCAGGACCCGATAAACCAGTACCCAATCGACTAAGGAAGCCCAAGTGAACCGTTACGTTGGGTGTCTGCTGTTCGCCAGCGGTCAGAGAATCAATGCAGGTTTGCCAATGTTCGCGACCAATCAGACCGTGGGCAACGGTTCGTTTTAGATCCACTATCCAATATATCGGTTGGAATAAAACTGGAGCGACTTGAATTTTCCGGTGTCCGCTTGCAAGGAGCTTTGCTGTAAAGTGACAGTATGTATGATCACGATGACCTAACGGTACTCGAAGCAGAAATCGAGCTTGATCCGCTGGATCAGGTTGGTTTTGTGGAAGATGAGGCAGACGTCGCCAAGCCCAACCCAGAGGCTATGTTGGCGTTATTGGAGTCGCCTGACCATCAACAGCGGATGCTGGCCGCTCGCGCCTTCTGTGAGCTTGAAGATGAGCGGGCCATTCCGCTGCTGATTCGTTTGTTGGTGGATCCCTGTCCGCTGGTGCGAGTCAGTGCTGCCTATGGGTTAGGCCGTAATCCAAGCCCTACAGCCGTTGAGCCGCTGATCACTCAGCTCCAGCGCGACTGGAACGGCTATGTGCGTAAAGGTATTGTCTGGGCCTTGGGAAACTGCCGCGATCGGCGCTCGCTAGACCCCCTCACTGATGCTCTCAAAACCGATATTTCAGCGGTCCGCCTCTGGGCAGCGAGTGCCTTGGCACAAATGGCTAGCGTTAGTTATGACGCGATCATCGCCGCCATGCCACCCTTAATTGAAGCATTGCGTCGCGATCCGGTAGCGGCTGTGCGCAGCAACTGTGCCTGGGCAATCGGCCAGCTTTGCCGTGAACTTCCCTCCAATGTGGTTTATGCAACAGCCATTGATGCGCTCATCGAAGCCTTTGCTGAAGATGAAGAAATGGGGGTTCGGGAAGACGCTAAGGCAGCCATACTGAAGGTGGGCGATCCCCGAGGGCTACAGGTAATCGAAGAGTTGGAGCTTGAGGGTCTGCTCTAGACCTAGCGCCTCAACCCATCAAGATGACCCGATTAATCACATGGATCACGCCGTTGTCTGCTTCAATATCTGGGGTGAGTACCGTGGCATTTTTCACTTCAAACCCGGCTTCACAGGAAATGGGAATAGGTGACCCCTCAACGGACGTCACGGTTCCCAACCGGCACAGGTCTTCCTTCATCAATTTGCCGGCTACGACGTGGAACGTCAAGATGCGGGTCAGCTGAGGAATATTCTGCACCAGAGTTGTAATGGTTCCGGGTGGAAGTTGAGCAAAGGCATCGTCCGTGGGAGCAAAGACCGTGAAGGGTCCTGGGCTTTTCAGGGTTTCAACAAGACCAGCCGCCTGGACAGCCGTCACCAGCGTTGTAAACGATCCTGCACCGACTGCAATATCAACGATGTCAGCCATACATTCCACCTAAAACTGCACGATTAAGCATGTAAGCATGAAAAAGCGTTGCATAACTTTAGCAAAAGGTGGTGGATAAAGCCATAGCGACTACCGACTGACTGCAGGAGTTGGGGAATTAAGGTGCTACCTGAAGCCAACACACCTTGAATTGCTATGCAACGCTCACTGGAAGGGAACTCATGTAGTTGCCATGGAATCATCATAGCCTTGATTCCTATAGATAAAAATCACTACTTCCGATATTTGTGATAGACTTCATTCTATAAGCACTCCTGCTTAAGCTGTCGGCTGCTTCTGTAGTCTGGGATTCCCTGCTGATTACTCGTATTGGCGGTCAAGCTTTAGCAAAAACAATAAAACGATAATCAGTCGGCATGTGAGTGTTTTAGCACAACCATTGGCATTTCATTCTGCATTCATCACCTGCTAGTGCCCAAGACAACGAAGTTGGGGCAATGCTCGTTTGAAGCAATTCCTGCTAGAACTATATCCCTGATGCAGGGTAATAAACAGCAGTTTCTGGCTTACCTGCAGCTCCTAGATCCTCCCTTCTGCATCGCTTCACGTTTGATTTCATGCTTGATCGCTTGATTACCCCTAATAACTGTTGAGCAAATTGAGGAGAATTCGTCGTTGATCCACGCAACTCTACACCAACTAAAAGTTTTTGAAGCAACTGCCCGCCACGGCAGTTTCACCCGGGCTGCCGAAGAACTCTTCTTAACCCAGCCCACAGTTTCGATGCAGGTTAAACAACTCACCAAAGCGATTGGCTTACCGTTATTTGAGCAGGTCGGCAAACGATTGTATCTCACCGATGCCGGGCGAGAACTCTACTCGACTTGCCAAGAAATCTTTCAGCGCCTGGATCAGCTAGAAATGACCGTTGCCGACCTCAAAGGCATGAAACAGGGGCGGTTGCGGCTAGCTGTGATTACCACCACAAAGTACTTTATGCCTCGCTTGCTAGGACCTTTCTGCCAGCATTACCCCGGCATAGATGTCTCGCTCACGGTCACCAATCATGAGCGGGTGATTGAACGCATCGCGAACAACCAAGATGACCTGTATGTCATGAGTCAGTTGCCAGAGCATCTCGACATCAAGGCCCATCCTTTTCTAGAAAATCCGCTGGTGGTGGTAGCGCCTTCGACCCATCCTCTGGCCCATGAACGACACATTCCTCTGAAGCGAATTGTCGAGGAACCGTTCATCATGCGAGAACCAGGTTCGGGAACACGTGGTGCGTTTCAAAAGCTGCTAGATGCCCAAAAACTCAGCGTTAAGGTTCGCTTAGAGTTGGGCAGCAACGAAGCCATTAAGCAGGCCATCGCTGGCGGCTTGGGGTTGTCGGTGTTGTCGCGCCACACCTTGATTCCTGAGTCGGCCAATTCCGAATTAACTATTTTGGACGTAGATGGGTTTCCGATTTCTCGGCAGTGGTATATCGTTTACCTGTCTGGTAAGCAGCTCTCTGTCGTAGCCACGACGTTCTTGGATTATCTCCAGGAGGCGTCGAACTCGCTAACCGGTGGCTTTGCTTCCTTATCAGAGTGGGCAAAGCGGCGGCAAGAGGCAGAGCAGCTAGGCTATCAGCAGGCTGCCCATCCTCAATCTTAGTTCTTTCCGATGACGTCCTCTTCAGTGAGCGTTGTTATCCCTACCTATAATTGCGCTCGCTATTTAGGTGAAGCCATAGATAGCGTGTTACAGCAGACCCACCCTGCCGCCGAACTGATCGTTGTAGACGATGGTTCAACGGATGAAACGGCTGATGTGCTCCAGCGATATGGTGAACGGCTGCAAGTGATTCGCCAAACCAATCAAGGCGTTGCTGTAGCTCGCAATCAGGGAATTCGGCAAGCCCGAGGAGAATGGATTGCCTTTCTCGATGCAGATGATTACTTTTTGCCAGATAAACTGGCTGCACAGATGGCAATAGCTGCACAGCATCCCCGTGCCGGTATAGTTCACAGCGGCTGGCAGCGGATTACTGCCACCGGAGAACCCCTGATCACGGTAAAACTTTGGCAGCAAGTTCCACAGCTCAATTTGGAGGGATGGTTGCGCTGGAAGCCAGTACTGCCTAGCGCCATGCTGTTTCGTCGTGCGTGGCTAGAGCAAGCCGGAGGATTCGATCCTCGCTTTCCACCCGCCGAAGATACCGAACTGGTGCTGCGATTGGCGAGGATGGGCTGCGAAGCTGTCTGGCTACCGCAAGTAACCGTCTGTTACCGCCAGCACGGTGAGAGCGCTATGCATCAAGGATTACCGCAAGCCCGTTCCCTGATGGCCGTAATCGACCATTTTTTCACTACCCAGTGCCCCGAATCCATCCGGTGGCTAGAACCACGGATTCGCTACCACACGCTGGTCTGGATCGCCTGGTATCTTCAGAGCACCGGGCATATGACTGAAATGGTGCAGCATCTTCAGCAGTCTTGGCAATACAGTCCCTATGCCCCTCTGGAAACCCTTGTCCACTGGGTTGAGAGCTTTGCTAGCTTCGCTCAGGGTTGGGGCTACTCTTTCGACGCCGAATCGCTAGCTGGTTCTGCCGAGTGGCAATATCTAACACGCTGGCTAAACCAGCAAATAGCTCGGTCTGTATCCACAGTCGCCTAACTACACCTAGCTTCCTACTCAAAACACTACACAAAGCACTTGATGCGGTGCCAGCGGTGGGCGTGGTCTTTGCAGTAGTAACATCCTTCCCACCAGATGCATTGAGCATAGGTCAGCTCCACCTGTCGGCTTTTGCTGGGCTGCTCGTTACTGAGCAGTTCTACGACCTCATCCTTACGGTTTTCTAGATCGGCCGCGAGCTGATCCAGGGTTTGTTGGAGCGGGTCCAATATGCGATTGCTGCTAGGAGTAAGGCTTTTCATGGTGACTTGATCTCTCTCTGTGTGCCTATAATCTGTCCGGTTCTGGTTGATCCAGCGAGACAATTTACCATTCACTACATTCAGTACTAGACCTGTTCCCAAGGCGTTCTAGTAAAGCCTAGTAAACCCTGAACGAAAGCCAAGCAGTGTTGCGAAGGGATCTAAAGCTCGTCTGGACTACTCCTGTTTTAGCCGCAAACCAGAAGAGTCGCCGTCTGGCTTTAGCATTATTTAAAGTCGATATCGAGCATTAATTTTACTTTATGGTCACTTGATAGCTCATGGGAGGCTGAGGGGAATTGAGTCCCCTTAGTGCTGCTAGTTAGTGTTGCTGGTTCCTCAGCACTTCCCCTTCTAAACTCAGTTCGACTCTGTTGCGCCGGCAAAAGGGCGAATATTTATTTATAAAAATCTAAGATACTTAAGATAATGTAATAACAACCCTAATGCGTGGACTAGGAGAGCCTCTGTGACTGGATTTATCGGTAAATTGTTCAACCGCAAACCGAAAGCTGAAACCGTTGAAGAACTGCAGAAGCCTCAGAAGAAAGCCGAGTCGGTTCGTCCTCCGAAGCCTCAAAAACCGCAAAAGCCAGAAGTGTATTACTTTCTAGACGCGGATGAGGCCAAAACCTTTGGCAACTTGGAGTATATGCGCTCTTCCAAATCGATTCGTCGCACCTTTCCCAAAACCAAGCTTGGCAAGGATAACGAATCCATCCGTCAGGTTTCAGCGATGGAGATGCAGCGGCTCAGCAATACGAATGGAACTGCTGCACCTTCTGCCGCCAACGGTGCTATGACTCAGCCCACTAGCGACTCAGCGGCAAAAATCAATGAACGTCGCCGAGCCGATACAAGCTTAGATCCATTCCGCAGCATGGCTCGGGAAATCCGTAAAAGCTAGGTGGGATGAAAGCCCACCCAAAAGCTCGAACCCTAGGTTGCCTTCTAGGGTAATCTGGGGTTTGGATGCGTTAGTCAAACGAGGAGACACCCTTGGAACGGACATTCATCGCAATTAAACCGGATGGGGTACAGCGAGGAATCATTGGTGAAATCATTCGCCGGTTTGAGGCCAAAGGCTTTACTCTTGTAGGTCTGAAGTTCATGCAGGTTAGTCGAGAGCTGGCTGAACAGCACTATGACGTACACAAAGACAAACCTTTCTTTGCAGGTCTAGTGAATTTCATCACCTCTGGTCCTGTAGTAGCGATGGTCTGGGAAGGAGATGGAGTGGTGGCGTCTGCTCGCAAACTAATTGGAGCTACGAACCCTCTGAGCGCCGAACCTGGGACCATCCGAGGCGACTTTGGGGTCAGCATTGGTCGTAACTTAATTCACGGCTCAGACGCCGTAGAAACAGCTCAGCGCGAGATTGCGCTTTGGTTCAAAGATGAAGAGCTTGCCAACTGGCAGCCAACTCTTACCCCTTGGATTTACGAGTAGTCAGACGATACTTCCTGCGGCTCTCTGGAATCCTCTAACGGAGTTGCTTCAGCATCTAGCTCTGCTGTAGAACTTTCTGGCAGCAGAGCATCTATTGGCTGCCGCCGCTTTGAGAAGCCCCAAGCAAAGAGCAGGGCAATCAGCGTAATCATCAACCACTCAGGCGGTACAAAACTGGGGTAGATCACTCGAATCAACAGTCGGATACCAACTAACGCTACGGTGATAAACCCAGCGTCTTCTAGATGAACAAATTCATCTAGCCAACGAATAAATAGCCCGGCCATGAACCGTAGGGTAATCACGCCGATTAGCCCGCCTACCAAGATAATCCACAGCTCTTGGGAAATGGCAATTGCTGTCGTGACACTGTCGAGGGAGAATGCTAAATCGGTCAAGGCAATCATTGGGATGGCTTGCCACAGTGAGGTAAACCGTGGACCGTGATGATGGTGTCCTGATGAATCCTCGTCCTCCTCGGAAGTGAAATACTGAAATACTAACCACAGTAAATACATTGCTCCGACCAACTCAAATTGCCAGTATCGAATGACCCACGTGGCGGTCAAAATCAAAATAACTCGCAGAATAAACGCAACCACTAGGCCTAAGTTCAGCGCCTGCCGTTGCAGCTTTTGATTGCTAAGCCCTTGAGCAATAGCCGCCAAGGCAATAGCGTTATCTGCGGACAGCACTGCTTCTAGTGCTATTAGCACCGGCAGCAGCAATAGAGTATCGATACCGACATTGGGAGAGTAATCTAAAAGTTGATCGAGCATTAACCTACACGAACTGGGTTCCCTTCTAGAATAGATGAGTTCGACCTAGACAGGGGGCGGATTTTTCGTCATTCCTCCAAAGTTCTGGTATAACTGGCAAGATATCCCAACTAGGCATACTTCGTTTACTGAGCTTTACCATCTCCACTGGCAAGCGCTGCAGTTGTATCTCTTTAACAGCTAGCGCTCATGATGTCTTATAAGGTGTCTTTCAACGTAGTACTCAAGTTTGATCTGCATAGCTTGCCCGGTATGCTGGGTCAAATCCATAGATTGGCTTGTTTAATGTAGGCTTAGGTTAAGATCTCTCAACTCACGGTGATGTCTGTGCTCTCCTCCTCCACTGCTCTCCAGACTCTCTTGGCTCAGTTTCAGGCTCGCTATCCTCGGGGTAGTTTGATCGCCGAGCTTCTGACCATTCATCAGCATCACTATGTGGTGCGGGCAATGGTCCAGCTTGAAGGAGTGGTGTTAACAACCGGCATGGCTGCTGCTCCCGATATTGAAGCCGCAGAAGATCGAGCTAAATATCGCGCTCTAGAAGCATTAGGGCTGCTGACTGCTGCTTCGCGAACCCCTGCTCAATCGCTATCGACCTCCCCAAGCTTCAACTCTGACCCCACTGCTCTGCCAGTCTCAGACCCGTCTCTCCAGCCTTTAAAGACGCTTGCAGAACCTGTCAGAACTTCTGCGACAACATTGCGGTTGGAATCGGCTCCATTACCACCAGTTATGCCAACATCGTTCTCCGCAACGGCTGATGGCCCAGCTTTGAAACTGTCCTTCCCAGAAGAGGAGCCTGTTTCTCAAGCGCCTCAAAGTGCCTTCGAGCACTCCCCACAGACCGCATCAGAAGAGGCTTACCTGGATGCCGACCCGACCCATCTAGTCCTAAACCAGTCGTCCCTGCCGGATGCTCAAGCGGCTCAGTCCCATGTCAGCTTGGAGACTGCGCGTTCCAGCCCAAAAAACAAGAAATCGCAGCCTAATACTCCTTCTGCTACGGTCACGTCTCCTCCCACACCGGCTGACCGCTCTGAAGAAATTGCCAAGATCGGCTTTGAGATGAAACGGTTAGGGTGGAGCACTGAGCAAGGGCGAGAATACTTGAAACGCACCTATGGTAAGCGTTCACGTCAAGAATTGAATGACGAGGAGCTAATCAGCTTCTTACAGTATCTCGAAGCTCAGCCTGCCCCTCTGCAAACTCCCTTCTAGCAATCTAGCAGCCGCTTCCTGTCTGGACTTGAGCTAGGTTTGATGAAGTCTACTTTCAAACCACTTCAGAGCAAACCACTTTGGAGGTTAGGACTTTAGAGGTTAAGAGAGGTTGAGTTACTTTTGGCTTTAGGGTTTGACTCTAGGGTGAATTGCCAAGGTCAGTGCCTCCGGTTCCCTCTCAAGTTAACCTCTAAAGACAAGCTGGACTAGACAAACACTGGCGCCTACTATTGCTGCCCCACCCATAACTCATCCACTACAGAGAAGTCTAATTTGCCAGAGCGGCCGTTGGGCGGCTACCTACAGCCCGTCGATCAATGACTTCATCAATCAAGCCATAGTTCATTGCTTCGTAGGCAGACATGTAGAAGTCGCGTTCGGTATCCTGCTCGATGCGTTCTAGCGGTTGACCAGTATGACGAGCAAGGTTCTCGTTGAGCTGCCTCTTGAGATACAGAATCTCTTTCGCTTGAATCTCGATATCGGCAGCTTGACCTTGAGCACCGCCAAGGGGCTGGTGAATCATGATCCGAGAATGAGGCAGACTCATCCGTTTGCCTTTGGCACCCGCACTGAGTAGAAAGGCCCCCATACTTGCCGCTAGCCCGACGCAGATGGTGCACACATCTGCCCGAATGTGATTCATAGTGTCAAAGATGCCTAACCCCGCTAGAACGGAACCACCCGGCGAATTGATGTACAGGTAAATATCCTTCTCGGGATCTTCGGCTTCTAGAAATAGCATCTGAGCCACAACCAAATTAGCCAAATCCGAGTCGATCGGCTGTCCAAGGAAAATGATTCGCTCCCGGAGCAACCGAGAATAGATGTCAAAGGCGCGTTCGCCGCGACCAGATTGTTCAATAACGGTAGGAATCATGCAGTGTCTCTCTCACCTTCCTTCGACTTTCTCATTCTAGCGATTTCTATGTGTCATCAAGCACACTATTCCGCAACGCTCCGGTTACAGACGTCTTGTTTCAAACATCTTCGGAAGCAGAGTCGTCCGCCAGCGAAAAGTTTGATAGAAATGCTTGCAGCTTCATCCGGTGAATGTAGGGCCACCCCCCACTCATTTCAATATCTCGCAGCAGCGCGTAAAGGGCTTGCCGATTGCTTGGCAGAGAGTCTTGAAATAGCCCATCGCGCACTTCTTGATGAAGTGCTTCTAGCAGTCGTAGTAAGGTCAACAGCTCTAGGCTGTGTCCTTGCTGTTGCTGTGCAGTCGTGCGAACCATGGCAGCGATGGCTTCTAAATTGGCCTCAAACTGCCCCAATGGCGACATGTCTTCTTGGCCTTCGGCGTTGATACTCACTCTCCTCCTTCCTCTTCGTCTTCAGCTAGCTGCCCTGAAAATCTCAGCATCTTAGCAAGTTGCGCTAAGCAAGTAAAATTGCTGCAGTTTTGCTGCAATCTCTATTGTCGTCTGTAGCTGTGGAGTTATTCCAAGTCTGGCAGAGGGTCGATAGCGCTGCTGACCTAGTGAATTTAGAAGACAAGCAAAAGAAAGGCAACAAGGTCTTGTAGAATTCAGTATGGAGACATACTCAAGCCATACCAGGCTTGCTTTTGGGTGAAGTTGTGCTGTCTGCTGAACGCTTAGCAGCTTGTTAGGTAAATGAACTTACAGTATTTACTTGGCGGTAACGCTTGCTAGTGTGCAGTACGGAGCAGCTCAGGTCTTAGAATTTGACTCGATCGCTTGGCAGGGCTTCCCCTTTCGAGGCTAGCTGATCTACCCCTCCTAGCACGATGACTTGCATTCCCTAACGAATGCAATCACCCGAACGATCACAATCGCCTATTTCTTTAACATGACACTGGTAGGGTTTTTACATTAGAAACTAGAGGTTGACCATGAGGTATCGCGCTTTAATTGTTGCACTGTTGGCTCTTTGCCTCGGTTTTCTGACTGCTTGCAGTGAGGGACCTGCAAATGCAACGACCGAATTAACGTACGAGCAAATTAGGGGTACGGGTTTAGCCAATACATGCCCGAAACTAGACGATACGAGCCGTGGATCGATTCCCCTGGAACGTGGGAAGACCTATGTTCTGAAAGAGCTGTGCATGGAGCCAACTAGCTTCTTCGTCAAGGAAGAATCCACGAACAAACGTCGGGAACCGGAATTCATCGCCGGTAAGCCCATGACCCGCCTAACCTCTTCTCTGGATCAAGTCAGCGGTAAATTGAAGGTTGAATCCGACGGCAGCCTCACCTTCATCGAAGAGGAAGGGTTCGATTTCCAACCCATTACGGTTAAGCTGCCGAATGGCGAACTAGTCCCCTTCCTCTTCACGATTAAAGGGCTGGTCGCCAAGTCGCAGCCAGGGTTGGAAGGGATTAATACCTCAACTGACTTTGAGGGTGAATATCGTGTCCCGTCTTATCGGACGTCCAACTTTCTAGATCCTAAGGGTCGAGGTCTCACCACTGGCTACGACAATGCCGTGGCGCTGCCTTCCCGGGCCGATGATGAAGAACTGCTGAAGGAAAACCTGAAGCGATTTGAAACGGGGAAAGGCCGAGTTTCTCTCCAAGTTGCTAAAGTCAACAATGCAACCGGTGAAATTGCTGGTACCTTCGTCAGCCTTCAGCCATCTGACACCGATATGGGCGGCAAGGAACCCTTGGATGTCAAAATTCGAGGTCTCTTCTATGCCCGAGTTGAACCGTCCTGAAATGGAAGGAGCATTCTAAGTCTCTAAGCCTTACTCACCGAGGAGGGATGCCGATCCCTCCTTTTCTGTGGCTGATTTTTCTATGGCTGATTTCTTTGCACAATTCTCCCAGAGTTTGATCGCTCTTGAAGAGCAGGCTCGAAAGTTCTGCAATGCCCCTTGGTAAAACGCTGCCGAGAGTCAGTCGAGAACCACTTCCTGGAGATTCCGTGAAAATGCCGTTGTTGTCGTTCGAATGGAACGATTACGGTGAACAGTGCAAGTCTGCAATACCTCCCTGTCTGTCTTAGCGACTCGGTTCAGATTGTTTTACCATCAGCCCTTGGGACCTGCCTTAATAACATTGAAGCCATCATTGTCTGGTGTGATCTGAGACATGAACTTTTGCAAGAGGGCGACTTCCGTTCCCGGTTTCATCTGTTCGTTGCGGCTCAGTCCAGGGTGAAACGGTTGTGATGTTTATTCAGTTTGCGCTCTACCCATCTGAACTTCGTCATGCTGACCCCAGTTGCTAACGAATTGAAAAGCGAGAGCTTGCAACTGCTGCGGGAGTATCACCAGTCTCCTGCTGCTGAGCTACGGAATCGCCTAGTTCATCTCAATCTTGGTTTGGTTCGCAAAGAAGCCCATCATTGGTCCAATCAATGCACAGAGAGCTACGACGATCTGCTGCAGGTTGGTAGTCTGGGGTTGATTCGAGCGATTGAACGGTTCGATGTCTCGAAAGGGCATGCCTTTAGCTCCTTCGCCATTCCCTACATTCGCGGGGAGATTCAGCATTACCTACGCGACAAAGGCTCCCCGGTGCGTATTCCCCGTCGGTGGCAGGTGCTGCAACACCAGGCGGCGACCGTCACTCGTGAACTGCAAGCCCAACTTCATCGCCAGCCCACTGACGCTGAAATTGCGACCGCATTGAATGTCTCCCTGACGGAGTGGCAAGAAGTCAAGCTGGCCTTCCGCAATCGCGCCCCTCTCAGTCTTGATGCGCCAATGCGGGAAGATGAGGAAGGGGCTACTTCTCTGGGCGATCTCGTTCCCGACCCGCGATATCAGAGTTTCCAGCTTGCGCAAGAGGATCAAATTCGCCTGCAACAAGCGCTCTACCAGCTTGAAAAACGGACTCGCGAAGTGCTGGAGTTTGTGTTCCTTTACGATCTCACTCAAAAAGAAACCGCGGAACGGCTAGGCATTAGTGCTGTCACAGTCTCCCGGCGAGTGAAACGGGGTCTCAAACTGCTGCAAAAGCTGATGGTGGGTGGTCAAGCTTAGCGACTATAGCAGATTACATTGCCCATGATGGCGCAGCAGGTGATCACAGAGAACTAGAGCCACCATTGCTTCTACCATGGGTACTGCCCGGGGCAATACACAGGGGTCATGACGGCCCTTAGCGGCAAGGGTCACTTCTTGGCCGGTCTGAGTCACCGTGCGTTGCTCTTTGCGGATAGTCGCGGTGGGCTTGAAGGCCACACGCATCACAATGTTCTCACCGTTAGAGATACCGCCTTGAATGCCTCCAGAGCGATTGGTCAAGGTGCGGATCTGCCCTTGCTCATCGGTGTAAAATTCATCGTTGTGTTCGCTACCCGTCAGCAAGGTGCCGGCGAAGCCAGAGCCGATTTCGAATCCTTTGCTGGCTGGCAAAGACATGACCGCTTTGGCTAAATCGGCCTCTAGCTTGTCAAACACGGGCATTCCCAATCCCTTTGGCACCCGCCGGGCAACACATTCCACAACCCCACCCACGGAATCACCGGATCGGCCAATTTGTTCGATCATCTCGATCATCCGCTCGGCACACTTCAAATCAGGACAGCGCACAATATTGCTCTCAACCTGTTCTAGCGTCACCGTGTTGACATCAACGGCACCTTCTAAATCTTTGATGCGCTTGACGTAGCCGACAATCTCAACTCCGGCAACCTGCCGTAAAATCTTTTTGGCAATTGCTCCTGCAGCAACGCGCCCGATTGTTTCTCGAGCCGAAGAACGCCCACCTCCCTGCCAGTTGCGGATACCGTACTTGGCATCGTAGGTCGCATCGGCATGGGAAGGGCGATACTTTTGAGCCATCTCGTCGTAGTCCTGGGGGCGAGTGTCTTTGTTGCGCACCAGGATCGTGATAGGGGTACCGAGGGTTTTTCCTTCAAAGAGACCCGAGAGAATCTCACAGGTATCAAACTCTTTGCGCGGCGTCGTGATTTTGCTTTGCCCAGGACGTCGCCGATCAAGCTCAAATTGAATCTCGTCTGGTGAAAGGGCTAATCGAGGTGGACAACCATCCACTACAACTCCAACGCCACCGCCGTGCGATTCACCAAATGTTGTGATGCGAAACAGATGCCCAAACGTGTTGCCCATAACCCTCAGTTCAGTCGCTAGTTGAATCGCTGGAATTTAGCCAGATTTTAGATTGTAGCGGATATACTGCCCTAGACGCCGCAAGGCAGCTGTTGATAGGTTATTGATAGGCTGGTCACGAAGGCTCCAAGGGGACATTCTTGGACCGTCTCAAACTCTCTAATCCTGATGACCCTGAATCTACATTGTGAATCTACATCGTGCTGAATCACTAAAGCCATCAATTGAAAGGCATGGATTCTTCCTGACCAGTTAACTCCGGATAGATCATGGACGATGCTGGCAACGCTTTCGCGTCTTTAGTTGCAATGTGACCCACATAGAAAGCCCCCTCTTCGATATCTACTGAATGGGCTGTCACGTTACCTTCTAGACGAGCCTTACGAGTCAGGGTTAGTTTTCCTTCAGCAGTCACATGGGCTTGAACAACCCCATGAACCACAATGTTGTTGGCTTTCAGTTCTGGACCTTCGACGAGTCCGGTATGAGAGATTTCGATATCCCCTCGGACTTCAACGGTGCCGTGGATGATACCATCAATTCGCAAATTCCCCTCTACATGCAAGGTGCCGCTCAGTTCAGTTGTGGTGCTGAGATAGGTCAGAGAACGAGTCGGATTGGACTTAAACATCTTCTTCTGCTTTTGCTCCGGAGAAAACACCGTTCATGGCACCCACATCAATGCGAGTGGAATGACAGTTGAAGTCTACTGCAGACCGATCTTGCCAGACCTCGGCCGTTTCATCCATAAGCAAAGACACGGAAGACCGATTACATCGCTGGCTACTGATCTCTCGTAAGGCTCTCTCGTATGATCTCTCGTAAGGCAGGCTTGAAACACCGCTCATCTCGAAGCACCAGGCCTTTGCTCAGCCCCCATCATCTCGCAATAACCACCTAAAAAGCGCCCCCCGCAGGGGACGCTTTGCAATCTAACAATCTAGCAGTTCAGGGGAGTAGAACCAAGCTTAGCCCTGAATGGCAGGAGCGGTCAGCGCCACCGGAACCGCCTCACCCGCTGCCAAATCCAACGGGAAGTTGTGCGCATTCCGCTCATGCATCACTTCCATCCCCAGGTTCGCACGGTTCAGCACATCCGCCCACGTGTTCACCACTCGACCCTGGCTGTCCAACACACTCTGGTTGAAGTTGAACCCGTTCAGGTTGAACGCCATCGTGCTGATGCCCAGCGCCGTGAACCAGATGCCCACTACCGGCCACGCTCCCAAGAAGAAGTGCAGGCTGCGGCTGTTGTTGAAGCTGGCATATTGGAAGATCAACCGCCCAAAGTAGCCGTGCGCTGCCACGATGTTGTAGGTCTCCTCTTCTTGACCAAACTTGTAACCATAGTTCTGCGACTCGGTCTCGGTCGTCTCACGCACCAGCGACGACGTCACCAAGCTACCATGCATCGCCGAGAACAGCGAACCACCGAACACACCGGCCACACCCAGCATGTGGAACGGGTGCATCAGAATGTTGTGCTCCGCCTGGAACACGAACATGAAGTTGAAGGTGCCGCTGATGCCCAGAGGCATGCCATCCGAGAAGGACCCTTGTCCAATCGGGTAGATCAGGAATACCGCAGTCGCTGCAGCTACCGGAGCCGAGTAGGCCACGCAGATCCAAGGACGCATGCCCAAGCGGTAGCTCAACTCCCACTCCCGACCCATGTAGCAGAACACGCCAATCAGGAAGTGGAACACAATCAGCTGGTAGGGACCGCCGTTGTAGAGCCACTCATCGAGAGAAGCCGCTTCCCAGATGGGGTAGAAGTGCAGCCCGATGGCGTTGGAGGAGGGCACCACAGCCCCAGAGATGATGTTGTTGCCGTACATCAGCGAGCCAGCGACGGGTTCGCGGATGCCATCGATGTCCACGGGGGGAGCAGCAATGAAGGCAATAATGAAGCAAATCGTCGCAGTCAGCAGCGTCGGGATCATCAGCACGCCGAACCAGCCCACATAGAGGCGGTTGTCGGTGGAGGTGACCCAGTTGCAAAACCGCTCCCAAGTGTTGGCGCTTTCACGCTTTTGGAAAGTGGTAGTCATGATTGCTTACGTTGTGAAACGTTGATTAAGAAATGAACTATGTATGTGAAGTCAACATCAGCGTTGAGCCTCGTGACTTATCTTAATCACTTTCCTGAGCTTCTTTATTGGAACAACGAATCTTGTAACTTTAATTCATTAAATTTGATAGATAAATTTTGAGTGAATACAATATAATATATTTCTTTTTGTTTACAAATTCAGACAGTTGTCTTCTCACTCTTTGCAAAAGTCGAGTCTTCGATGATCCTTATCAATCAGGGCTTCTACAACCATCAAAGCAGCTAACTGCACCCTGCTCAGACTGAAAGCTCACCTGAACAAAGTAGAGAACAAAGTAGAAAACCAGTTATCGACCTCATGTCTTTTCGAAATAAAATCAATAAAAGTAAATAAATAAGGGATTTTTAGCAACAAAAATTAAATTTATTCCATGAATATACTTCAGCAGCTAGCACTCTCGGGTTGAGAAGCTATTAACAAAAGAAAATTCCCGTAAGAAAAATTCTTATTTTCTTAAGCAGAGTCTGAAGCAGAGTTGGCTCAAACTAAACCTGCAAGCCCTCTTGCAGAAGTCCAATCACTACAGCAGGAACTTCCAGGTGCGGTAAGACGCCAGCCTCAGGAATAGTCCACAACCGAACGGCTTTAGGGTTGAGTGCTGCCAGCCGCCGCCCAACCGACGGACTGCCAAAGCGAGAGCATTCGCCCCAAATAAACCCGGTGGGTACGGTGAGCCGGCTCATATAAGCCGACAAATCAAAGCACAAATCGCCGCGCAAAGACGCTAAGGCTGCATACTCAGCATTGACCTGTTGCGCTGAGGCAAGGTAGGCACTGACCATCTCCGCGGTGACGCGGGCACGGTTGGCAAACAGAAATTGCTCTAGAAAATTGCGCACGGCAAATTCGTTGGCGGCACCGAGCGTGTAGATCACCCGATCCACTCCCGGAATTCCGGCAATGCGGGCAGCCAAGTTACGACCGTAATCGGCTTCGAAATCAGCATAGCCAGCAGGAGACACTAGCAGCAGGCGTTGAAACAGCTCAGGACGCTGAATCGCTAGGCGAATCGTTAGTCCGGCAGTTAGCGATGAGGCAATAACGGGCACAGGAGGCCCGATATGCTCGATCAGCTCGGTCAGCATTGTGAAGTAATCAGTAACACTGTAATCTCGGACCGGATGGGTAGACTGCCCCCAGCCGATCAGATCCGGCGCAATCACCCGATACTCGGCGGCAAAGGCAGGATAGACCTTCGACCATTCGTAGGCAGACGAGCCGCCCCCTAGGCTGTGCAGAAACACGAGAGGCGGCAGCTCTGGCTCTGGCTGCAACGGCACTCGCCAAGGGGCATCCACTGGAGTGTAGTACACCATGACGCCAAGCGAGGTAGAAACAACGCGCTGTCCAAAGCCAGGGGGTTGGAATTGCAGCATAGATTGGCGCCCTCACTCCAGCATCCATTCCAAAACCACAGCTACGCGGCTATCTTTGCGAGCTGGGGCATTTTGCTTTTCTAGGTCCGTCGCCAGCCGCAGATTGGGCGTCACCGCATAGCCAACTGAAAGCGTGCTGATGCCGACTTCTTCAGGGGTACCGGGTGCAACCCAACTCTGAGTGAAGGTAATATCGGCAGCTCCTGTACGGGACGGAACAACGCGCAGCCGCACTCCGATATTGACGCCATCGGTGGTGTAGCAATCGGTCTCGATCACCCGATAACCAACGACAGGGGCAACATTTACGCGATAGCCGAGCGGCAGCATATAGTACTGCACATCTACACCATAGACTTCTCGCTCGCCATTCAATGTGGCTTGATAACCGCCACTGACGGTAACTCCGGTGCGTCCGACAAACAAATCTTCAACGCCAATATTGAAGCCCGCTGCCTGCTCGTTAGCTGGAAATTGGGAATAGCCCAGCCTCAGACGGGTACGAAAGCTGGGATCTTGCCGAATATCGCGCAGCACATCCGGCGGTCCCTCAAGCCAGCGCTGCAAGACCGGGCTGCTTTCAAGCAGGTCCGGATCCAGATCCACCGGTTCAGCCTCTGCCGGTTCAGCATCCAAAGGTTCCGGTGCGGCGGCTGGCGAAGGGGTGAGCTGGGCTGTCGGCTGATCAGTTGGAGAATCCATTGATTGAGACAACAATTGAGCCGGGGAAGACGCGCCTGCTGGTACGCCTATCATCCCCACCATCGCAATGCTGTAGCCCAACCCCCAGTTTCGTATCATCCGTCTCATCCCATGTCTTGAAACCTGATCCCTTGATCTGGACTGAATCGGGTCCTTGATGCAGGGTTTTCAGCAATCCTCTGCAACGGTAGCATCATCTATAGGATCGCCCAAGGGGTGTCTCACATCGCCTCCGCCAGAAATACATTCGTGCGATAGACGAGGGCAATCGTAGAAGCGTGCAGGCTCCACTCGTCACATAAACATTGCAGGTCTGCTCGCAGTTGTTCGCAGGCAGTCCCCGATTTAGGAACATAGGAGGCACTCAGGGCCAGCCCTAGTAAGCCAACTGGCGTTAATGTTTGGGAATGGGTAAAAGAGAACTGCCGGTAGCCGGTAAACAAGGGACTGTCCCCTAGGGGATGGGCTGACTTACGGTCATCGTGGTCGAGGACGCTGCGATCGGATGCTGCTTCGACTAGGGTGGAATAGCGCCGCGTGAACTCGTCATCGAGATCGCGGTTGTTCCACATCACTGCCACCCGTCCCCCCGGTTTCAGAATGCGGTGAAACTCGGGCAACGCCAGCAGCGGATTAAACCAGTGAAACGACTGGCAGCAAATCACCAGATCCATTGAGCCTTCTGCCAGCCCGGTTTGCTCAGCTGTTCCCGGCAGAAACTCGATCTGAGGATGGGGCAAGGCTGCTGCTCGCATGGCGGCGTTCGGCTCAATCGCCCGAACCGTTACCCCCCGTTCTGCCAAGAGCCGACTGGAAATGCCGGTGCCAGCCCCAATATCCGCCGCGATTAAAGTTTCGGGTGGTGCCAATCCTTCTAATACGCAATCAACGGCTGCCGGCGGATAGCTCGGGCGATATTTTGCATAGTCATCCGCTCGATCCGAGAATCGCCCCAAGGGGTTCTGGGTGTGCAGCGGCGGTGGTGGAATGTTGGTGTCGCTCATGCTCCGGTGTGACAACCCGTTCTAAGCCAGAATATAGTGTAGACTAACCGCAACCTGCTTCGTGTTGTCTAATGTCCACTCGTCTTCTTCGTCGGGAGCGTCATGTCTTTTTCCTCTCAAGTCTTTCCGGTCTTCTGGTACGAAGATCATGTTCGGTTGATCAATCAAAATCAATTGCCGACGGTGTACGAAATTGTTGAGATTAGTCGCTGCGACGATATGGCGTTGGCCATCAAGACAATGATTGTCCGCGGCGCTCCAGCGATTGGTGTGGCTGCCGCCTACGGCATGTATCTCGGTGCCCGCGAGATTGAAAGCGACGATCGCGAGCAGTTCCTAAACCAGCTCAGCGAGGTAGCCCAAAAGCTGCGGGAAACCCGACCCACAGCGGTGAATCTTTTCTGGGCAATCGAGCGGATGATGAAAACTGCCCGCCAAACAATGGGTCCGGTAGATCACATCAAGCAGGTTTTGCTGAAAACGGCGCAAGCGATCAACGCTGAGGATCTAGATACCTGTCAAGCGATTGGCAATCACGGGCTGCAAGCATTACCTACCTCGCCCGAGAAACTGACGCTGTTGACCCACTGCAATGCGGGTGCCTTGGCGACCGCCGGCTATGGTACTTCTCTGGGTGTTGTCCGCTCGGCTTGGCAGGCAGGGCGATTAGAGCGTCTCTATGCTGACGAAACTCGCCCCCGATTGCAGGGTGCAAAGCTGACGGCTTGGGAGTGCGTGCAGGAAGGCATCCCAGTGACGCTGATTACTGACAGCATGGCCGCTCACTGCATGAAGCAGGGGCGGATCGATGCCGTGGTAGTGGGGGCAGACCGAATTGCCGCCAACGGGGATACTGCCAACAAAATTGGTACCTACAGCTTGGCGCTGGTGGCTCATGCCCATGCGGTGCCATTCTATGTTGCCGCTCCCCTCTCCACAATTGACTTCAGCCTCAGCGACGGCAGCCAGATTCCCATTGAAGAGCGCGATCCGGTCGAGATTTACCAGATTGGGCAAACGCGAATTTGTCCGCCGGGTGCCGAATTCTACAATCCCGCCTTTGATGTGACCCCAGCTGACCTGATTACGGGTATCATCACCGAGCATGGCACGATGAAGCCGTCTGAGCTGATTCAGCTACGCATGAAGCAGGTGGTTTGAGGTATACTCAGCCCGACTGGGATTCTTTCGCGCGTAGCACGGCATGGATTTTGGACCTGGGTTTCTGCCCACCTTTCTCTACTATTTCACTAGCACCGCAGTTGTTTGCGCCTTCGTGGTGTCGCGGGCGTTGAGCGTAGGCCTCGACAGCAGCATTCCTCAGGAAATCGGAGCTGCAGGCGGAGTCGTAGCTGGGTTGTTGGGGGCTTATTTCAATCGCACCGTCACCTATACTGTTTCCGTGCCAAGCCAGAAGAAATTTCTCAACTATCTGGAAACCCTGCTAGAGCAAATGGGCTATCGGCGTGCTGTAGCGGAATCCGATGAAACAGAGTCCGAGTCTGCGACCACTGCTGAGAGTACTGATCTGCGCGTCTACGAGCGGTCGTCCTTCAGCAAGTGGTTTTCAGGCAAAATTTACGTGCAGCTCGACGCCAAAAGCGTTACGATCGCCAGCCGTGCCGTTACAATTCGTCAGCTTCGGCGGCAACTGGCAGCCTCGAACGAGCGCAAGTCACCCTAGCGGCAGACGAACCCAAGGTTGAACCATCACTGCGGGCAATCACAGAACTATCGCTGAGCGTTGGCTTGTAGCGCATACTCGCGGAATCGCTGCAAATTGGCATTCAGAGTCGATTCCACGACGCGCCCCAGAAACAAATTATCCATAAGCTTGCCCAGCACACCGGGAATTGCATAGGCCACCGACAGCTTGACGATGCTGTGATCGCCCCGGTCATAGAAGCGGATAGCACCCCGATTCGGCAGCCCGTCCACCGATTCCCACTGGATAATCTGGTGCTTCACGAGTCGGGAGATCCGCGATAGCCAGCTAAATTCAAAGGCACCCGAAACGAGTTTCCAGCGCGACAGATCGGGATTATCCTCCAGCACGGTTACAGAATCGATCCATTTCATCCACTTGGGCATTTGCTCCAGATCCGACCACAAGTCCCAGACGACTTCGATGGGCGTTTCCACTTCAATCTGAACAGTGTGTTCCAGCCAGTCAGTCATAAATTAAACAAAGAAGATCGCAGGACAGTAGGGGAAGGGAGCAAGATACAGCGATCCTAACGGATTTAAACCGATCTCAACGGATCTAGTAGCGAAACAGCCCGGTTCCCTGGACCTTGTAGCCCGTCGGTTCCAGAATTGCCTGCGCTGCCTGCATTCCCGAAATCGTAGCGCCTTCCATGCTGTCGATATAGTCTTGCTGGGTGTAGCTGCCCGCCAAGAAGAAATTGGGCACGGGGGTTTTCTGCGGCGGCCGGTAAACATCCATGCCAGGGTTCTCGCGATAGAGCGACTGCGCCAGCTTCACGACGTTAAACCAGGTCATGTTCAGCTCGCGAGACGAGGGAAACAGCTCGTGGAGTTGATTCAGGGCATGTTGAGCAATGTCTTCGTTGCTCATTTTGATAAACGGATCGCCGGGCGTCAGCACCACCTGCATCAGCGACCCCTGCCCTTCGCGGTAGTAATCCTTGGGGCTGGTGAGGGCGAGGTCGGCAAAACAGGAAAAGTCGGCGTCGGCGCTGTAGAGCAGATTATCAATGCCAGCGGCGTGGTTGAGCTGGCGGCGATGGGCGTCCTGCATTTCCGTGACCCAGCCATCAAAGCGGAGTTGTACCGTTACTACCGGCACCGCTTCCAGCTTATAGATGTTGTCGAACTCGGGCCACTTGCGCCACTCCTGCGGCAGTAGTCGCTGGATACCTGGCACATCGCAGGCGGCGAGATAGGCATCGGCCGTCACCCATTCTTCGCTGTCGCCGTCAGCAATCAGCAGCCCGGTGACTCGCGTCTCTCCATTCTGCTCAGCAAACTGAATCTGGCGGGTTTGGCGGCGGGTATGTACCTTGGCCCCACGTGCCTGAATGTAGTTGAGAATCGGCTGGTGAATGTAAGTATCCGGCGAGCCGGCCAGCAGATTCAGCCGCGAGGCTTGGGTTTTGGCGGCAAACATCATAAAAATGGTCAGCATGCAGCGAGCCGAAATTTGCTCGGTGTCGATGAAGCCTAGCGCCAGCGCAATCGGGTCCCACATCCGCTCTAGACTATGCTGCGAACCACCGTGGCTGCGAAACCAGTCGGCAAAGCTGATCCGGTCGAGGTTGCGAATCCATCTCATGGCGAAATCGTAGTTGATCAACCCCGGCACAATTGGGCTGGTTCCCAAGGCAATCGCGTTTTGCAGCTTGTCGAGCACGGTGAGCTGCTCGGTCGTGAAGAAGGCTTTCAGCCCGTGAAAGGGAGCACCCAACGGGAACCGGAAGTCGAGCTTGCCGATGGAGCCACCGCGGTTGATGAAGGTATGCACATGGTCTTTGGGCAGCAAGGCTTCAAAGGCACCCACTTTCTTCAGCAGAGCGAACAGATTGTAGTAATTGTTGAAAAACACATGCAGCCCCATCTCGATGTGGTTGCCGTCGGCATCGACCCAGCTTCCCACCTTGCCGCCCACAAACGACCGCGCCTCAAACAGCTCTACCTCGTGACCAGCGTCAGCTAGCTCTACCGCAGCAGCCAACCCAGCCAACCCAGCCCCAACAATCGCAACGCGCATATCCCGCTTTCCTTAGAGAATTGCTTCACATATTTTAATGGAATTGGGCGGCAGAAATGCCAGAGGCATTGCCGAATAGACGGCCGAGTAGACGTCTGAGTCGTCCGCTAGCGATGCTTGGAATCCAACAATCAGCGAATCCGGATTCGTAGAAAGGGCAGGCGAAGGTTCAAGGAGCGGCGCGGACGGGGGCGAGACCGATACTCTGCAGGGTCACTGGCTCGCTCTGGATTCAAAGCAGCAACAGTGGCGGTTTCTGGATCGCGTTCCTCGCCCAGCCATAGCACCGCATAGGGTCCGTAGATACCCACGCCCATGGCTCGCCAGCGGTTGTTCTGCCAGTTATCGAGATTAAGGATCAGCGCCCGGTGGGTCGGACTCCTCTGCCAACCCCGCAATGCAGACTGAGCCGTAGCTCCTCCAGCATTGAAGTGGGCATTTTCGTAGGCTCTACCCGGATAGCGAGTGCCCAGCCACTGAGGCGCAAAGGCACTGCAATGGTAGGTTCGTGGATCGGCAGCATCATAGGGACAATGACTCCAGCTATGGGACAACCGCCCAACGTTGTGAGCCATATCCAGCACATGCCGATTTGCCAGCAAATCTAAGGACGGTGAACGCGGTATCGGCGGCAATCCCTGCTCCGCTCGATAGGTATTAATAAGCTGATGCAGGCGTTCTTCTTCCGGCTCCAAACCATCACCAGGACAGTGGATTGCTTCCAAGACCTCTGAGCCGGTACAGCTTTCTAAAGGTGGATCAGTGGTTCCAGCTCGATTAGAGTCCACAACTGAGACTGATGCAGCCGTTGCTCCCCACCATCCCAGCCACAGCACAGTTCCCGCTGCTGTTCCCATAATCTTCGTGATCCTTGTCCGCTTCACGGTTGCTGCTCCTTCAGAGAGAGGCTTGCTTGAATGCTCGCTGGATTGCACTGAATCAATTTACTGAATCATTTGCAGTTTGTCTGCTTGCCAATGCCAGGAGTGCGGGTTGACACGTTCATTTGCTTAACCAAAATGCTAGGCTAGACAGGGACAACGTAACAACTACTACATCATTTCTGCGCAACTTGCTCTCTATGATTTCCCCCCGGACTGGATGGCAACATCACTTCATTGCAACAAACAATATTCGCTTACATTGCGTTACTCAAGGGGAAGGAGAGCTGGTCATTCTGCTGCATGGCTTTCCAGAATTCTGGTACTCTTGGCGGCACCAGATCCCGGCATTGGCGCGTCATTTTAAGGTGGTCGTCCCCGATCTGCGCGGCTACAACGACTCCGACAAACCCGAGGGCGGTTACGACCTCGATACCTTGAGCGCCGATATTCGCGGCCTGATTGAATCCCTCGGGTATCGCCGTGCTCATGTGGTTGGCCATGACTGGGGTGGAACCATTGCGTGGCATCTGGCTCACCGATTTCCAGATTTTCTGGATCGGTTGGCCATTTTGAATGCGCCCCATCCGCAGCAGTTCATGCAGGAGATGGTGAGCAATTTTGATCAGTTGCGCCGGAGTTGGCATCTGCTGGCGTTTCAAATTCCGGGCTTACCCGAATGGCTGATTCGGCAGAACTTGGGCAGCATTATCAAGAACCTGTTTCAGGAGCAGGCGGTGCGCAAAGGTGCATTCACTACTAAAGACACCGAAATCTATCGGGCTGCCCTAGAGAAACCCGGAGCACTGACGGCGGCATTAAATCACTACCGACAGTTGCTGTCTCCTCAGGCGTGGCTGGGCAACTGGGGGCAATCGCCCAACTCAATCACGGTGCCAACCCTGGTCCTGTGGGGCGAGGAAGATGTGTTTTTTAGCCGTAACCTGTCTCAAGGCATCGAGCGGTTTGTGAAAGCGCCCTTTAAGTTAAAGCTATTGCGTCAATGTGGTCACTGGATTCAGCAAGAGGTGCCTCAGACCGTCAATCGAGAGCTGATTGACTTTTTGCGAGGCGAGCGGCTGCGCCCCCAGATGTCGTAGTTTCGCGGTTTTTGTTCCAAGCACACACTTCCTACAATCAACCTAGAGACAGATGCAACCAGAACCGACGGGTCATGCTCATCTCGAGACTGCCTGAGCGTTCCAGATGGTTTCTCTCTATGGTTACATCTCAAAATCAGGGCGCCTACCGTTTCTATATTGTTTCTAGGTTATTTCTCAGGTCGTCGCTTAGTCTTTTGAGTGATCTCTTGAGTGATCTCTGTAGGTATTTGGGCGAGTGATCTCAGGGACTGTTGCAAGACTGCAGCTCCATTGAGGCAGCCAGCTAGTTTGGTAACATAAATTCGCGTTTCCGTGATTTCCCGGTTGTGTAGCTGACCTATTTTTAGCTCCAATCGGATTCAGGTCTCAGTAGTCTTACCGGGCTGGGCCGATTGTTTATGAACCTTCTGTTAACCCTGGCCGAGATCCATGCTTCGTTTGAGACTGAGGGGAATTCTACTGGCAGACTCAGCTAGACTTGCCCTAACGCTTGTTGAAGTGCTGGGCAAAAGGTGACAAATGGCAGGAGTCTTGGCTCAACATCGGGCATCACATCATCTGAGGACTGCACCAAGCAATGAGAAATTGGGATGAACTGATTGCTTACTCTGCTACATCCGCTGAATCAGAGGATTTGCAGGAGCGACTGCGGCTATACAATGTGTTTCTGAAGCTCTACGAGCACCATCGCGGCTTGCTCGACGAGATCCTGGACCTGGAAAACTCAGTGAGTCAAACCTTGGCTAAGGTATCGCTGCCCTATGTACAAGGAGTAATGGTGGGACGGCAGGTATACCTGCTGACGAACCTTTTGCAAGGCGAGACCCAAGCCCTAACTCAGCCGCAACAAACCTGGATTATCGGTCGCGATCCGCGTTGGTCTCTGATTGCAATACAGGATATTCGCTTGTCTCGCTGCCATGCGGCGATTCGATACGTTGAAGGGCAAGGCTTTTGTTTAGTCGATCTCGGCAGCAGCAATGGCTCGTATGTCAATGGTGAACCTGTGCGGCAGGCAGTACTCAAGGATGGCGATCAGGTGCGGTTAGGCAGTGTTGCTTTCACTTTCTTCTTGTGCCGTTCGGCTCGTAGTCTAAATTCCCTTTCGGACGAAATGGTCGAGCGGTTGAATCAGGTGGTGATCGCGACCGCATCCCAGAATCTGTCTGAACAGGCAATAGATCCGCTGCCGCCTTCCGAAACGAGCGAGATCCCCACACTCAAGCTATATGATGCCACATCGGGATTTATGTGCTGATTAGATAGCAACGTGTCGCTGCCCAAGCTGCCAACGCTAAAGGCGTATCGCTCGTTGCTGACACCTGCTAAAATAGCGGGGTCGTTCGTTAAGCGCCGTTTTTTCTTCTTTGAGTCAATCTGTAGATCTACCGAGAGTTGATGAATTTCTGCAGGAGCTTGCCGCAATCCAGCAAACCGGATCGAAGCGGATCGCCTTGCTAGGGTCTCGCCATGTCCCCATCACCCATCAGCATCTGATTGAACTGCTCAGCTATGCTCTGGTGCTGTCAGGCAATCATCTTTTGACTTCTGGAGCAACCGGGACCAACTCTGCTGCCATTCGAGGTGCAATGAAGGCAGACCCCAATCTATTAACCGTGATTTTGCCGCAGAGCCTCGACCGCCAGCCTCGAGAGTCTCGTGAGCAGCTAGAGCAGGTCATTCACCTAGTGGAAAATCCGGAAAACGATCAGCTGTCGCTAGCTGAGGCAAGCGCCATTTGCAACCAGGAGATTATTTCTCGCTGCCAGCAATTGATTTGCTTTGCCTTTCACGACAGCCAGACGCTGCTGAAAACCTGTAGCGATGCAGAAGAGCAGCGCAAGGTCGTTACTCTGTTCTACTTTGACTAGTCTTTTCGACTAGATATGACTAGATGAGTTTTCCTATGTCGTCTTCGGTTTCAGCGACACTTCTGTACTGCATTACCGCCGCCGCCGTCCTAGTGTATGTTCCCTTTTTCGTCGTGATCTATGGGCGAATACAGGTGGGCTATGACATTGCTGCCCCCCGAGCCCTGTTCGATAAACTGCCCGCCTATGCTCAACGAGCAACTTGGGCCCACCAGAATTCTTTTGAAGCGTTCATGCTGTTTGCTGCCGCTGCATTAATGGCCTATGTCACTGGAGTCGAAGGTTCCTTAGCGACGACAGCCGCTTTTGCCCATGTGACTGCCCGCCTATTCTACTCGCTGTTCTACATTTTAAATATTCCGATTCTGCGCTCGCTGATGTTTGGTGTTGGCTCAGCAGGGACGGCAACACTGTTTATCTTGAGTTTGTTGCAAGTTTCGTCCTAACGAACCACTAACTACGGCTGCCCTGCCTTTCTCTGCTGTCCCTCTTGTGATTCTGCCAAGGCGTCTCTATTGCTCGAGTCTGCCATTCAGTTTGCCGTCTTACAGGAACAGAATTCATCATGGCTTCTACGTACTCGTTTGATGTGGTTAGTGATTTCGACCGCCAGGAGCTAGTCAATGCTCTCGATCAGGTAACGCGGGAAATTAATACCCGCTATGACTTGAAGGACACTAAAACGACGCTTGAATTGGGTGATGATCGGATTACGGTCAATACCGACAGTGAGTTCACCCTTGATGCCGTACACACGATTTTGCAGACGAAAGCGGCTAAACGCAATTTGTCCCTAAAAATTTTTGATTACGGCAAAATCGAATCTGCTAGTGGTGGTCGAGTGCGTCAGGAGATCAAGCTGCGCAAAGGCATTAGTGCCGAGATTGCTAAGCAAATCACTAAGCTGATTCGCGACGAGTATAAGAAAGTGCAAGCCTCGATTCAGGGAGACGCGGTGCGAGTCACGGCTAAATCCAAAGATGAGTTGCAGGCAGTGATTCAACGACTGAAACAAGAAGATTATCCGGTGGCGCTACAGTTCACCAACTACCGCTAGCAGGAATCTCCTCGATCGGATTTTGGCGTCTAGCTTGGGAAAGAGTCCATTCAGTGGCATGATATTGAATGAGAAAACTCAATTCCAATCAGCCAACCCATCGTCACTTCGGGGTTTGCCGATCTAATTGCTGCTGTTGCTCTATCTTGAATTGAGCGGCTTGGCCTAGGTCATCCCCAGCTAAATTCAGAAGCAGACTGCCTTCTGAGTGAGTTTTTGATGGTGACTATCTGGGAAAGGAAGTTAAGGCATTGAGCCTCGCTGTGTTGTAGCCATGTAAATCTTCCGATAACTGAGGACGCTTTCAAGGAGAACCATGTTTAAGAAATGCATCTGGGTTGTTGCCATTATGGTATGCCTCGCTTTTCAGATGTTTGCGGGAGGCGCAATGGCAGCTGAGCTAGACAAGGCAACCCGTACTGTACCTCTGAATGACAAAGGAGACACTGTGGTCCTCAGTCTGGAGCAGGTCTCTGAAGGGAAACGTCTATTTAACTATGCCTGTGGGCAGTGCCATGTGGGTGGTATCACCAAGACGGACCCCAACGTTGGGCTTGATCCCGAAACGCTAGCGCTAGCCACACCGCGTCGAGACAATCTGGAGGCGCTGGTAGACTATATGCACAATCCCACAACCTACGATGGTCTCGAGAATATTTCGGAACTGCACCCAAGCACCCAAAGCACCGATATCTTTCCGAAGATGCGCAATCTGACTGAGGATGATCTCGTAGCGATTGCTGGTCACATCCTGCTCCAGCCCAAGGTCGTGGGTCCGAAGTGGGGCGGTGGCAAGATCTATTACTAAGCCAGTACTAAGCTAGGACGCATCGGTTCTGTCCACGTGTTATGAGAATTGGCTGGGAAGCACAGGGTCTTGAGTAACTTAGGATCTGTGCTTCCTGATCACGAGCTACTGCCTCTTGATCCACTATCTTGAGTAGGGTTTACTGCTGCGGGTTGAACGAGTGGGTTTTACTTCACTGGCCAGGAAAGGAAGTTTGCTGATCGTCTGCGGATTGAGCTGGCTGCTGCTGAGTTTGCCGGCCCAAGCCAAAGCTGTTGATGCCTATGTGCAGCGATATCTAGGCGTTAGAGAAGCCGTACCGCTCGTAATGAATCGTCAGGGCGAAACAAAACTATTCTCTCCGGCCGCTCTATCCAATGGAAAACGTTTCTTTGAGGACAACTGCAAGAATTGCCATGTCGGCGGCACCACACTGCCCGATCCGACAGTTCCGCTATCGCTGGATGCTCTCAAAGGGGCTACTCCGCCCCGCGATACCGTTGAGGGGTTAGTGGCGTTCCTGCGACAACCGATGGTGTATGACGGCAGCGAGGAAACCTATGCCTGTCGGGCGGTGCCAGAACACTGGCTGGATTCAGAAGAAATCGAAAATTTAGCGGCGTTCATTTTGCGATCGGCTGAAAAAGCGCCCGGTTGGGGAAGTACTACCTTTTGAGTGGGCCGGAAACGATTCCATTCGAGATAAAATTTTCATTGAGAATGAATTCAACTTAATCTCCGAGGTTTTTCATGAAGCGAATTTCTTCCGTCGCGCGGAGTTTAGGTCTCGCCCTGTGTGCGGTGGCATTGGTGATTGGCAGCTTTTTCATGGCAGTGTCTCCTGCTGCTGCTGACACTGTTACCGTGAAAATGGGCGCTGACAACGGAATGCTGGCGTTCGAACCATCTACGGTGACAATCAAAGCCGGCGATACCGTCAAGTGGGTGAACAACAAACTTCCTCCCCACAACATTGTGTTTGAAGGCGATGCTGCCAATAAGTCTCATGACCAGCTAATGTTTGCACCGGGTGAGGCTTATGAGGTCACCTTCGACACGCCGGGCACCTACAGCTACTATTGCTCTCCGCACCGGGGCGCAGGCATGGCTGGCAAGGTGGTGGTTCAGTAGTCGAATTAAGCGCTGCTTAGTTTCAAATCGAATAGGGCAAGGCTGAGATTGAGTGGGTAAGGGATCTACCTTACCGAAAGCAATTTGGCTTTGCCCTATTGTGCTTTCTCGGGCTTTTGCCAACGGTTGGCTAGAACGTAACGAGTATGGGGCGTCCTACCGTGGCAGATTTAGCCAGCAGATCTAGCAGCTTTGTTGTCCCGGATGGGGTGGGTGCAGACGATGGGTATGCCCGTGATGCCCGTGATGTCCGCGCAGTGGGCAGAAACTGGTGTAGATAGGAAGCCACCGTTCATAGAATCAATTTATAGAAGCAACGTGCATAGAATCAACGTGCTAACCGCAAAATACTCAATTTGCGCAAAGACCGGGATGATTTCCTTTTGATAGATAACGAGGTAGGCATGAATAGTAGGCACAGCGCAATGAATAAAAGTGAATAGAAAGAGTGAATAGAAAGAGTGAATAGAAAGGGTGAAGGCTCATGGAGCGTCAGGCTCTAGCTCCTCAGCATGACTTGCCGATAGTGAGCCTCGACTAGATGATGGTGGGTTTGGGCTGCCTCAGAATTCGCAGGATGCTGACGCAACGCCCGATGCAAGGTGTGAGTATCCACTGTTAGTACCCGTCCTTGGTCCACAATTTGCCGCCCCCGGATCCAAACCGCTTCGACTACCTCAGTGGGTCGTCCTAGCACCAAAAGTTGGAGCGGGTTGGTGCGCGGCAGCAGCGACGGATGGTTGAGGTTGTAGAGCACTAGATCCGCTTCCATGCCGGCAGTAATCGCGCCGGTGCGATCGCTTAAATTCACGCCCTTGGCTCCGCCGATGGTGGCCATGACGATCGCCTGTTCAGGGGTGAGCCAGTGCTCATAGTCGCTGTCGGTCACCGTATGCAAAATCGTGCCCAGCTTGATCGCTTCCAACAGATTTTGGGCATCGTTGCTAGCTGCCCCGTCGCAGCCAAAGGACACGTTCAGACCCGCTTGCACACACTGGAGAATCGGAGCTAAACCACTGCCCAAACGCAAGTTGCTGACTGGATTATGCACCAGAGTTGTGCTGCAAGTCGCCAGCAGATCAATATCCTGATTATTGATCCAGACGCCGTGGGCCAGAGACGTACGCGAACCCAGACAGCCCAAATTGTGGAGGTGCTGCACGGCACTGATACCATAGCGCTCCTGAGCTAGACGCTGCTGAGCGCGGGTTTCCAGGAGATGCATGTGATAGCAAAGCTGGTACTGCTGGCTCAGGTCGGCGCAGCCCTGCAATAGCTGATCGGAACAGCGGTGGAAGCCGGTGGGTCCTAACCCGATATAAATGCTCTGGTCCGGGTCGTGGAATTCGGCAATGATGGTTTCCATCAATGCCAGTAGTTGAGCTGCAGATCTGGGCGATGCTGCTTGGGATAACAGACACCCCGCCGGAAAGCCAGAGGCAAAGGGCAAATCCTGAATCAGCGGCGCAATCACTGCTCGAATCCCCACCGCTTTGTAACCCCGGACGAGCGCATCTATGGTTTCCAGCTCTTGACCCGGAATCAGATAGGCGTGATCCAGCAAGCAGGTGCCGCCGGACAGCAGTGTATCCACCGCCGTACTCACCGCTCCCCAATAGAACTGCTCCAATTGGCGCGGAGTGGACTCAAAAACGTTAGCCAGCCAGAGTTCTAGGGGCAATTGGGGAATCAAGCCTCGCTGCCAGACCTGAGAAGAGTGAGTATGCCCGTTGACGAACCCCGGCAGCAGCAGTTTGTCTTGTCCCGATATGGCCTGGATTGTCTGGCAATCGGGGCTTGCAGACAGGGTGCCAGCCGGAGCAACGGTGTGGATATACTGCCCGTCTAGAAGCACATCGAGCGACTGAAGGTGACCGTTCTGAAGGGCAAGAACAGATTGGATCAGCGTTTGCATGGGCGAACTCGGGAGTGGGTAATCGAGTGAATGAACAGAGAACAGGATGGTTGACTGTCACTCAGACTCGGTTTAGAGAGCGCCCATTCTCCTGAACTTGAGCATGGGATTTAATCAAAGCTGCCAACTGGCGACGCATCAGGATACCGGGCTGGTCTGAAGACATGTGCTGCTCAACGCTGAGATCCAGTGGCGTGTCATAGTCGGTAGACTCCAGCACGATTTTGTCTTCCTCCACGACTTGACGATCGAAGGCAACAATCGACTCGGCGCTGGCCTCGGCTTCGCTGTCATTGCGAATGCAAAACTGCACAATTTGCGAGGCAGAATCACTGATCGGTGTTGCCGCTGTAAAAATCATGTGCAGCAAGCCGTTAGGGTAGGTGATCTTGAGCGTGCGGATGAAGGGAGGATACCAGGTCGATTCAATGTGGCGTACCGTCAGGCTGTCCGGAATGTTGAGGTTCTGCTGCTGAGCCGGCGGATTCACCACGGGAATCGTTGAATAGACCTTAAGACCCAATTCTTGGGGGACTAGTTCAGAGCGGGCGGGTTTGGGCTGTTCCTCCATGCCAAACGAGGCAGCGTGAACAAAGCTCAGGTGAGCATTGTCGAAGGAATTCTCCATCAGCCGCAGTCCGCTACAGTTCCACACTTCATAGAACTGAGGAATCAGCCGATGCCCTTCTATGGTTGCTTCTGGAATTTCGGGCAGCGGCAGCAGCGGCTCATCTTCCAGGCAAACCCAAACATAGCCATACCGCTCTTGACAGTGGTAGGACGGGACACGGTAGGTTTTGGGAATGGCGGTACCAGGGTCGAGCTGAGGCACACGGGTACAGGTTCCTGCGCCATCAAACTCCCAGCCGTGGTAAGGGCAGCGCACACAGCCGTTTTGAACAATGCCTAGGGAGAGCTTGGCAGAGCGGTGGCAGCAGCGATCGGCAAGGGCAACGGGTTCACCGTCAGCATTCAGCCACAGCACCAGCGGTTGCCCCAGCAGGGTGAAGGACTGCGGTCCATTCAGCAAGTGCTCGATCGGAATCACAGGGTACCAGAAGCGGCGCAGTACGGGCTCTTGAGTTGCTAGCATCAATGTTCTCCACTATCTCCAATAAGTTTCGGGAAGATGATTCAGGGGTTGTTGAAGGTGTTGCAAGGGATCGCAGTTGAGGTCGCAGAGCGGATGCCGATGCTCAGGAAAGAGTGGGCTGTTCTAGCCGGACAACAGGCCGCTTTTGGGACCGATCCGATCGCCGCTGTTCTGTTTCGCCATGGTCGCGCAGCAGTTTAGACAGTCGATGCCGCATGATGATGCCAGGGCGATCAGATGCCATGTGCTGCTCTTCGGCAAGACTGAGGGGTGCATCGTAGTCGGTGCCTTCTATGATGATCCGGTCTTCTAAAGTCACCTGGCGATCGAAGGCAATGATGTCGGCAGCAGGTGCGTCAGCTTCGGTGTCGTTGCGCAGGCAGAACTGAATCACCTGCGAGTGCTGGTCGTCGATGGGCGTATAGGCAGTGAAAATCAGATGCTCTAGCCCGTTGGGATACTGGATTCTCAGGGTGCGGGCAAAGGGCATGTACCAGATGCGCTCGTTGGTGCGGATGGTTTTTTCGGTAGCAATGCCCAAGTTTTTCTTCTGCAAATCGGGGTTGAGTACTTCCAGCCAGTGCCTCATCACAAAGCCAAAATCGGTTTCGGTCACTTCATCAATCGGCGGCGGTGCCGGATTCGACTGATCGCCCCAAGAGCTAGCATGAACAAAATGTCCGTGGGCGCTATCAAAGGAGTTCTCGATTGCCCGCAAACCGCCAACCTGCCACGGCTCATAAAACTCGGGAATGAACCGAAACCTCGGATCGGCAAACTGAGGAATCTCGGGAATCGGCTGCAATGGATTCTCATCCAAGCAGACCCAGACATAGCCATAGCGCTGGGTACAGAGAAAAGCCGGCACGCGGTAGGTTTTGGGGATGGCGGTACCAGGGTCGAGCTGAGGCACACGGGTACAGGTTCCTGCGCCATCAAACTCCCAGCCGTGGTAAGGGCAGCGCACACAGCCGTTTTGAACAATGCCTAGGGAGAGCTTGGCAGAGCGGTGGCAGCAGCGATCGGCAAGGGCAACGGGTTCACCGTCAGCATTCAGCCACAGCACCAGCGGTTGCCCCAGCAGGGTGAAGGACTGCGGTCCATTCAGCAAGTGCTCGATCGGAATCACAGGGTACCAGAAGCGGCGCAGTACGGGCTGTTTCGTTGGCAGCATGGAACATTCTCCTGAAGTAAAGTAGGGATAGGGGCGTTAATTTTCGTGGCGGACAGCGCTGGCATGCCAGTTTTTGAGTAGCGCATGAGAGAGGGCAGAGAGGGCAGCGAAAATGCCGATCCCGGAGATGGTGATTAACACCAACGCGGCAAACATGCGGGGAATTTGCAGGTTATAGCCCGCCATCAAAATTTGGTACGCCAACCCCGACTGTGTGCCGCCGGTGCCCGCCACAAATTCCGCGACCACAGCTCCAATCAAGGCCAGACCGCCGCTAATCCGCAGTCCTGCCAGGAAGTAGGGTAGCCCTGCCGGCAGCCGTAGGTATCTTAAGGTTTGCCAGCGATTGGCTCGGTTCAGCTTAAACAGATTCACTAGCGAGGGATCGGTGCTGTTGAGTCCCAATACGGTATTGGAGACGATCGGAAAAAAGGCAACAATCCAGGCGCAAACCACCAGCGCAGCAAAGGTGTTGTTCTTCAGCCAGATAATAATCAGCGGCGCAACCGCGACAATCGGCGTTGTTTGCAGCAGCACCGCATAGGGAAAGAAACTGCGCTCGATCCACTTGCTTTGGGAAAACAGAATCGCAACCAATAGCCCTGAGACCGTGGCGCATCCGAGAGCCGTGAAGGCAATCTTCAGCGTGATCAGCCAGGAGGAAAAAAGCTGCGGCCAATCCTTCACCAGGGTTTGCAGAATCAGCATCGGACCGGGCAGCAAATAGGGAGGCGTGTGGGTCAGTCGAACGCCCAGTTCCCAGGCTATTAGGATCAGCAGTCCAACGATGACCGGAGCCAGCACATCCGGGGAAAACAGCGACTGCACCCATTGGGGCTGTGTTTTAGGGGGTTTAAGCGCGGGAGAGATCATAATTCACCTTCCTCAAGGCGTGTTAAAGGGCCAGCGCGAGGGATTCCCCCATCGCGGCAGACAAACAGTGGGACACCTCGCGACAGTAGCGGTTGAACTGGGCCGACGTACGATAGTCCGGATCGCGCGGATGGGGACTGTCGATTGCAATATCTGCCACAACCCGCCCCGGCTGCGACGCCATCACGACGACGCGATGGGCCAGATACACAGCTTCGTAGATGCTGTGGGTGACGAACAAAATGGTGAGCTGCTGCTGATGCTGGAGGGTGAGCAAATCTTGATTCAGCTTGCCGCGGGTCATCTCATCGAGTGCTCCAAAGGGTTCGTCCATTAGCAGAATCGTGGGATGAGTCACCAGTGCCCGAGCAATGGAAACCCGCATCCGCATCCCGCCGGACAGCTCACGGGGATAGACGCGCTCGAAGCCCTCAAGTCCCACCTGAGCAATCGCCTCCGAGACACGCTCTAGTGCCTGTCGCTTGGGCACTCCCGACAATTTCAGCGGCAGCCGCACATTGTCGATCACCGTTGCCCAGGGCATCAGCGCCGCCTCCTGGAAGACGTAGGCTAACCGATGCAGGGGCTGATTGTCCTGCCAGATCAGGCGTCCGGTACTGAGATGGCCTAGACCCGAAATAATTCGCAGCACGGTACTCTTGCCGCAGCCCGACGGTCCGACCAGACTGGTAATCGTTCCCGGTTGCACCGTCAGGTTAAAGTCGTGCAGCGCGACCGTGCCATTGGCGTAGGTCTTACCGACATGCTCCAGAGTCAGCATTGGGTGGCGCTCCCTTGTAATTGGATTGAGTAGAGTGGAAACAGTCATGCAGCACTATCCTGCTTAATGATCGTGATCAGAGATTAGAGGCAACGGAGAGCCAAGTCTTCGTTCGCACAACTGGTTGAGCACCTTTTGGCTCTGGGTGCGTTAGCTCTGGTAAGCCTGGACCCCTTTGTTTGTGAAATTCAGAACATAGGCTTGCTTGTAGTCCACCGAGTCGGAAAACACGCCCAGTTTAGACAGAGTGGTAAAAATCTCCTGCCAGCGCTGATCGGTCATCGCTCCAATTCCTAGGGTTTCGGCGTCACCGCTGGTGATAATGCCGTATTCCTTCAGCTTGGTGACCCCAAAGGCGAGCTGCTCATCGGTCATTTCGGGGTTGTCGCGCTTGATCAGCTCGTTGCCGGGAGCTGGATTTTCCAGATAGCTGTACCAGCCTTTAATCGAGGCATCAACAAACCGCTGCACCAAATCCGGATTAGTTTCAACAATTTCTCGCCGTGTTTCAATGGTGGCGGAATAATTGGGATAGCCGTGATCTGCCATTAGCAAAATCACCGGATCAAAGCCACCCTCGGTTCGGATGGCGTGTGGCTCGGAGGTAATGTAGCCCTGTTGCACGAGAGTTTTATCGGCCACAAAGGGTCCAACGTTGAAGGTATACACGCCGATCTGGTCGTCGGTGAAGCCATACTTCGCCTTCAGGAAGGGCCAGAACGTCGTGTGGGCCATGGTTGAGAGCAGGATCTTTTTGCCCTTGAGGTCTTCAAAGGAATCAATGCCAACGCCGGGATGCGCCATCAGCCCCTGCGGATCTTTCTGAAAGATAGCTGCCACCGTGACCTTGGGCAAACCTTCCTGAATCGCGTTGATTGCATCAATGGCATAGCCCATCTTGAAATCGGTAGTTCCGGCCATCAAGAGCTGGTTGCCATTCACTTGCGGACCGCCCATACGGATTGTCACATCTAGTCCGTGAGCTTGGTAGATGCCCGTAGCAACTGCTTGGTAGAAGCCGCCGTGCTCAGCCTGAGCAAACCAGCTCGTGCCAAAGGTCACGGCATCCAATCCGCTGGATGTTCCAGTCTGCGCGGCAGGGGTTTCGGTGCGAGTGGTATTGGTGCAGGCAGCCAGAACGCTCGTCCCGACCGCCAGAGAGCTGTATCGCAGAAAACGCCGCCGCGTCAACGAAGCAGACGAGATAATGGAATTACGAGAAGTCATAGGTGCAAATCACGAGGTAGAAACAACAGGATCGGCTGACCTGGACACTCGCCAGGCTTTTAGCAATCAAAGCTGCGAGAGTTCAGGGGCGCTATCACGCCAGTATCCCTCTCACCGTGACCATGATGCTTATTGATGCTTTCGCATTAGGCATCCTTGGCGTGTTCATTCAGATGCGTTCAGATTTATTCAAAGTTATTCTCCAATCTGGCAACATCAATCGCAGGAATCGTGGACACCATGAATAGCTCCCTTACACAAAACTGGTCCGTAGGCGGTAGGGGCACTGGGGAGCGTCGGCAAAACGAGCGGCTGCACCAGGGTCCACCGTCGAAGTCGTCATTGAAATTTCTGTGTGTTCAGAATCCTTGACTATGCGATACTAGAAGAAGGTTGAATACCCTCTTGAGTTCAATCTTGTATACAAGAGAAGTTAAGGGCTTTACCAAGCTGTTTCTGTATCCTCAGCTACCCTTACCCTCTTTTTGTTGAAATCCTCTGGAGTTTTCCCGTGGTTAAAGCAAGCTCTCAGGCATCTAAGGGCGATCCCAAAAAATCGAGCAGCAGCGTCGATCGTATCTATGAGCAGCTCAAGCAGATGGCGATGAACTATAAGTTTCGCCCCGGTGAGCCGCTCAACGAGGTAGAACTGGCCGCCTCATTTCAGGTGAGCCGAACGCCGCTGCGAGAAGTACTCAACCGTTTGGTGGCAGAAGGGCTACTCGACTTTGTGCCGCGCAAGGGCTTTTCCTGCAAACCACTCGACACCAAGCGGGTGTTTGATCTCTACGAAGTCCGCTGTGGTCTCGAAATGATGAGTGCCCGACTAGCGACCGAACGAGCCACCGACGAAGAGTTGCAGGAACTGCTGCAAGTTTGGCAGAACGCGGCACAGTCCTTTTGCACACTCACGCCGATCGAGTGCGCTCGCTGTGATGAGCAATTTCACGAGCGTCTGGCTCAACTATCGCGCAACAGTGAACTGCTGCATATGCTGCAAAATATCAACGCCCGCGCCCACTATCTGCGGCTGATCTCGATGGAAGAGGAGCATTACCGCCGCACGACCTGCGCCGAACATCGGGTGATTCTACAGGCAATCTGCGAGCGCAACCCAGAGGCGGCAGCAAACTGCATGTCAGCTCATGTGATGCTGCGACAAGAACAACTCGTTGAGGTGATCAAAGAGGGAATTGCGCGGCTGTATCTCACGTGATGATCTTGATGCTTTGATGCATACAACCACAACATCGGCAAAACATTGATCGATTGCGTTGCTAGTCCACTGTCTCAGCCTTTGCTGATGAAATCTGTTGGGCTGATCAGACTGAACTTAACCCCAATCAGTATCACAATAGGCTTGTTCTGAAATTCAATAATTGCTCCTTCAAGCTGATTATTACCATCAGTCCTCACCATCAGCTTATTTTCACTTTCACCAAACAGTTTTTCTATCCCAACCTTGCTATAGGGTTGATCATTTTCTTGCCGATTCAAGAGGATGCCATTCTCACTGCCACTACAAAGTTTATTTTTGCCTTTGCATCTATTTTCTCTATCATTTCCTATACAATCACAAAACATTTATTTATCATTATTACTACTCGGCAGATCATTGTATCGTTGCCGCACAGGATGTCGTTGCCATTTTTGCCTTGGCGATGGAAACAACATCCTTCTGGCTCATTGATTCGTTCAAATTGTTTGTTAGGAAGATGAGAGGTTAACCTGCTCGATTCAATCTCTCAATTCAATCTAAGGTAGCTACACACGAGTTGAAAAGACTCGCATTCTATCTCTTGGTAGATTAATTCCTAGTGAGGTCCTGCTAAAAGGGAGACAGTCACTCCGTCGTTTTGACTGGGACCTTCCCTATGGCAGCTACACTCGCCACCCGCATGGCTCTCACCGCTGTGGGCACCTATCAAACTCACCTCTCGCCTCACAAAGGGTTCTCTTGTCCTTACCGCCTGCTACATGGCGGTGAATCATGCTCGGAGTATGTCAAGCAGGTTTTAATGAATCAGGACTTGATGACGGCAATCAAACTGGCTCCACAGCGGTTTCGGGACTGTAAAGCAGCAGCACAAATGCTGCAACAGACACTTCGATCCAATGCTCAGGGGGGCTGTATTGTGATTCCCTGCTGCATTCCCATTTAGGCACATTTAGGCAATAGTTCCGAGACAAGAGCCACTGCCTTCCTCAAGAAGCAGAGCGATAGAATGGGGGGTGTTGCTGCCCAGGATTGAACAACCATGGCTACCCACCCCGTAGGCTCTCGAATCAGAAACCAGAATATTCAGATACAAGTGCTGGCTGGAGAGCTGTTGCGCTTTCTATTGACCATCCTGGTTGTTTTGATGTGCAGTGGGTTCTGTGGAGGGGGACTACCAGCTCAAGCCGATCCGGTGGCGGGCAGTGTTGGAGAGATTCCTGCAACTGCAAACCCCTTCGTGCAGCTCCAAGACTTGCCTTCCGGCTTCGCTCCTGCCTCTGAAACTGAAGTGGCAAGCTGCTCGATGGCAGGCGAGGTTTCGGCATTTGTGCTCAAGCAAGGAGAACATCTAAGTGAGTTAGTTTGTGTCTCGTCCTTTTCGATTGCGGCAGCCTCCGAGAACCCAGCCCAGGTGGAGATGATTCGCCAGATCTATGATGCGATTCTCAAGAACCCGCAGGCACTGGTAGAGCAGGCTAAAACAATGGGCGCTGAAGACATTACGATTCTTCAAGATCTGAACGGCATTGGCGAGCTAGCAACAGGCTTTAGCAAAATCGAGGATGGCATTGGGCAAACCGAGGTGATGCTATTCCGGCGGGGCAATGTGATCAATTCCGCTTTGATACGATACGAGGTCGGGCAGACGCCGGTTTTGTCTCTTCAGCATCTGGCTCGCATGTTGGATCAGCATGTCAGCGAGGTTGTGCATGAGTCTGCGGGAAACACCCCTGGCTGAGGTGATCATTGTTGGAGATTGGAGCAGGTCCCACGGGCATAAGGCATTAACCTAGCGCTGCAGGACAGCATCGTGGTTGCCAATCATTTGCTGGCGCTGCTGCACTCTGAGGCTACATCCGAGAGGCTAGATGCCGCCCCCGCTGCAATGCAGTCCGAACGTGAGCCAGAAATCCGCCGTTGTCAGTCGCTGCAGCCGGCCGAGCAAGCCCAATGCGATCATTGCCGACTCCAGTATCTTGTCGCCAATGCAATTAGTATAACTCCGTGAATCGCTCCAACAACGGCACCCGTAATCGCAATACAAACCGCCATGACTATAACTCCTCCCACGATAGACCCCTGTGTTTGAGCAAGGTCAATTCCGGCAAAAAGAAGCGGCATTCCCGCTGCCCACGCCACTGCATTAGCGGGCAACCACCACCACGCTTTTGCAACATACCTGCGGAGAACCAGCCACTGTGCTGCACTCAAGATTAACCCCGCGACCAGCCCTAAGCCAGCCGCTAATAGCAGCCCAATCGCTTGCGGAGGTTCCTCAATCGCCCTCGATGAATCCCCGTTAGAGAAGCTAATCAGCAACATCGGGAGCGAACCGAGAAACCAGGCTATCACCGCCCCGACCACCGTTGCCATCACCCAGGCGCGGCGGGAGATACCTGCAATCGCTCGGCGCAGCACAGACCCTTGTGCCCAACCCACGATTGTGCCTTCAATCACGCCTGTTGCGGTCATCACACCAGCACTCAGTAGCGCCGATTGCTCCTCAGAGACAGCCGAGAAAAAAGCGGCACCGATGGCAAACGTGGCACCCAAACCGAGTAATTCTCCCAGCGAATTAGCCATGATCCAGCTTATCCAGAGCGACCGAGTTCTAGCATTCTCCAAGATCAGAGACACAGAGGGCTTATATTGATTCCAGATTTTGGATTGGCTAAAGTATTTGAGGAATATTTGAAAGGCTTTCAGCGACTGCATGGCTTGCTAGAATTTGGAGAATTAATCCTACTCTGTGTTCTCCGTGACTCTGTGGTCCCCTACAGCAATGTTTTTCTAATGAGCGCCAAAATTCCATCGATCACATACTGCACCGCTAGCGCCGCAAGTAAAATTCCCAACACTCTAGAAATGACGTTAACGCCTGTCCGTCCCAGCCACCGGGTTAGGGTCTGGGCGATTGCCAAAGACATATAAAGCAGCAGCAGGACAAACGTAGTTATTCCCAAAACAAGGGCCGTCCCAAAGGGATAGACAGCCGCCTCCCCCTGCAAGACCAGAATACTGGCTAAAGCACCCGGTCCGGCTATCAACGGAGTCCCCAAGGGAAAGACACTGATATCGGTTCGGGTTTGGGCTTCCGATTCTTCTGCTTTCGTTTCTCGCTGGTGCTGGGCAAACACCATGTCGATGGCAATTTTCAGCAACAAAATTCCGGCAGCGACCTGAAAGGCTTCCACGCTGATTCCTAGATAGCGCAACACATTATTACCAAACAAGGCAAAGACAAATAAAATTCCCCCTGCAACCAAAACAGCCTGGCGAATGATGCGCATTTGCACTTTAGCAGGATACTCACCTGCCAGGGTCATAAAAATGGGTACTAACCCAATTGGATCGAGAACGACAAAGAGGGTGAAGAATACCCGAAGAATAAAAGATGTCATGGGTAAGGATCATTAAGCATCAAGAGTTGGCCGGTGTCAGTACCGTTGCCAGAACGTCCTCCGCTGCACTGACTGGAACAAACTGAAGCTGATTACGAACCTCTTCGGGTACATCTTCTAGATCGGGTTCGTTGCGCTGAGGAAGAATCACTGTTTTAATGCCTGCCCGGTAGGCGGCCAACACCTTTTCCCGAATTCCACCCACTGGCAGCACTTTGCCCCGCAGCGTAATTTCTCCGGTCATGGCCACATCATTGCGGACCAAGCGACCCGAGGCAAGGGAGGCGATCGCCGTCATCATGGTGACTCCAGCAGAAGGGCCGTCCTTGGGCGTAGCACCAGCTGGCACATGCACATGCACCACTTTGCCCACAAACACTTTGGGATCAATGCCTAATTTTTCTGCATTAGATCGCACATAGGACAGGGCTGCTTGGGCAGACTCCCGCATCACATCCCCCAGCATGCCGGTTAATACCAACTGTTCGGCACGTCCGGGCATCATGGTGGCTTCCACAAACAACACATCGCCGCCAGCAGGCGTCCAGGCTAAACCTGTGGCAATGCCGGGGCGATCGATCCGTTCCACCGCTTCATCGAGAAAGCGCGGGCGACGCAGGTAATCGGGAATTTGCTCAGCTTCAACAGTCGTGGCGGTCAGTTTTCCTTCCGCAACTTGGCGGGCGACTTTGCGCACCACCGCACCAATTTCTCGCTCTAGGCTGCGAACCCCCGCTTCACGGGTATATTCCCGAATAATTCGCTGCAGCGCCGTATCGGTAATGGTGAGTTCTTCTGGCTTGAGTCCGTTGGCGCGGAGCTGTTTAGGCAGCAGATAGCGACGAGCAATATGTAACTTCTCCAGTTCGGTATAGCCGGAGAGACTCAAGATTTCCATGCGATCCAATAAGGGAGAAGGAATGGTTTCGACGGTATTGGCGGTGCAGATAAACAAGACCCTCGATAAATCAAAAGGTACGCCCAGATACGTGTCTACAAAGGTATGATTTTGGGCTGGATCGAGGACTTCCAGAAGAGCTGCTGCCGGATCGCCTTGAAAACTTCTCCCCAGCTTATCCACTTCATCCAGCATAAAGACCGGATCGGCTGTTTCTGCCCGCCGCAGAGCTTGAATTAAGCGTCCCGGTAACGCCCCAATGTAGGTGCGACGATGACCGCGAATCTCGGCTTCATCGCTCACTCCACCCAAACTAATCCGCACAAACTTGCGTCCCATGGCTCGGGCGATTGACTGTCCCAGAGAGGTTTTACCCACACCCGGTGGTCCGATAAAGCACAAAATCGGTTCGCGGCGAATCTCTTCTAGCAGGGGTTCTGGAGGCTTTTGGGAGGCAGGTGTCTCTTCCGGGGCACTCTCCTGAGACGACTGGGCAGAGGATTGTTCTCCCAGAACGGCAGTACGTTCACTCTTGAGTTTTTTAACCGCCAGATATTCCAGAATCCGATCTTTGATCTTCTCCAGATCGTAATGATCTTCATCCAACACCTGACGGGCATATCCCAGGTCGATCGCCTCCCCCGTGGTTGCATTCCAGGGCAGACTCACCATCCAGTCCAGATAGGTGCGAATCATGCCGTATTCCGGCGAAATGGCCGGTAACCGTTCCAGGCGCGACAATTCGCGGAAGGCCTCTTTACGGGCTTCTTCGGGGAGCTGAGCGGCTTCCAGTTGATTGCGTAATTCTTGAATTTCTGCCTGTTCTGCGTCTTCTTCGCCCAGTTCGCGCTGAATCGATTTTAATTGTTCACGGAGGATGTATTCCCGCTGCGTTTTAGAGATTTTCTCCTGAGCATCAGAGGCAATTTGCTGCTGCAATTCCCGCACAGCTAGTTCTTGTTGGACAATCTCAATTAGCCGCTGGAGTTTATTGTCCACGGCATCCATCTCCAGGATTTCTTGCCGCACAGGGGTTTCCATTGGAGTCATCGCCGCCACTAGGTAGGCAAACATGCGGGGGTCGCCAATGTTTTCACCAGCGGCAGCCAATTCATTGGGAATGTCTTCGGTGAGGGGCACTAGTTTGCGAAACAATTCACCTAATGTGCGGCGCAAAGCTTCCAGTTCCGTGCTGACTGTCGTCTGCTCCGGAGCTGTTGCAATTCGCGCTACCAGGAAGGGTTCGATTTGCAGAAAGTCAAAGATACGAATGCGCTCCAGTCCTTGAACCACGAGTTGGAGGGTGCCATCCGGCAAACGCAACAGTCGGTGAATAATAGCGGCTGTACCCACGCGGTAGATGTCATCTGGTCCGGCGGGCCGTGCCTCTGGATGACGCTGCGCCACCAGCGCCAATAGCCGATTGGTGCGCATGACTTCGTCTACCAGCTTGACCGATCGTTCTTGCCCTACCACAATGGGAGCCACTGCCATCGGAACAATTACCGTGTTGATTAGAGGCAAAACAGGCAGGGCATCCGGGATTTGTGGAATATTTTGAACATCCATTTCGGGACTCTGGTTTCCACTGAGGGGAGTGTTGGTCATAATCACACCTCCACTTTGGGTAGGATGACATACAGGAAACCCCGGTCGTAACGAGCTTGGATGCGGTCGCGCTCAATCGGCTGCTGAAGGGGTACTTCTAGGCGAAAGGCACCATAGTGAATGTTAACGGCGTGGTATAGTCCGTCACCTTCAAAACTCTCCCAAGGGCGTACCCCCTGAATCACCAAGGCGTTTTCATAGAGAGAAATCTCAAAATCCTCTTCTGTCATGCCAGCGACTTCAACTTTCACAATTAGGGCGGTGGAAGTTTCATAGAGATCGGCAGCGGGTTGCCATTGCGGATAGGCAAAGCTGGACTGAAGCTGACCTTCCCAAAAGTTGGATTGAGAAGGAGCACCTATGCCAGAAAAAACACCCGTGTAACGGTAACTAAATCGACGGTAGCGCATAAATTTTGAAGGTTGTCTTTTGATAATTGTCTCTTCCCTAGGCAATGATAAGGGATATGACTAAAGCTTCAACAGAAGTATTTTAGGCGTGCAATGCTTGGCTGGCTGCTCATAAATCCTGGTTGCTGCCGTATTTAGTTTCTGGATTGGCATCAGTCACCAGAGATCGGAAATTTGCCTAGATCAGGATTTCTCTCTAACTGTATTTCCCAGGAGACGCTCGTAGGGTTACATTTCGCTCGTTAGTCCGATTAATCCAAGTTTCATAACGTTAGACTTTCCACAGAATCGGCAAGATTCCTCCTGCTGTTGCGCTGAGCGTACAGACAATCGCTAGAAGCCAAAAGATCTGTGAGTGACGCCATCCGGTTTGGCGTAGACGGTTAATCAGATGAGATAGGCTAACATCGAGCAAAAAAACACCCATCCAACTGAGGGCGATCGCCACCGCCCACCCATAGATGCCACTCTCCGTTAGGGCACCAACCAGAATCCATGTAGCGCTAAACGTAAGCGATAATAAACCCGTCCAAACTAACAACCCTGCGAGCCAACAGTAGTGTACCCCTACCGTAACTAGAATCAGCAAAACTGTACCAAGGGGAGAATGCTGTGGCAATGCCAGCCAGCCCAAACCACCAAAGATAAGTGCCAGCAAACCCAATGCTAGAAATTCACTCAACCACGAATGTAATGAAGAAGACGAGGATGCAATCGAACGATGATTAGTTGAATTAGTTTGTAAAGAATCTGAGATTTTGCTAATCATAATTTTGCATCTCCTTGCGAACTTCTATGGGGAAGTAAACGCAATCAAGTTGATTTTAATGCATGTAGCAAATCGTCCCGTGTAATGATTCCAACTAGGACACCTGCTTCATCCACCACAGGCAAACGATTCACTCGCTTTTCCAACATCAAATCAGCCGCCTGGGAGATGGGAGCATCTGGGGCAATCGTGACCGGGTTAGGTGTCATTACATCTTGTACCAGAACTCCTAAACTTTTCTTCAACTGCTGTACAAAGTGATCGAGCGGTTCGAGATAAATAATTCCGCCTAAAAACGAGAGATACAAAGGTAGGCGAATGGGACGCTCTTTAAATAGCAAGTCTGCTTCTGAAACGACACCGACCACCTTCCCTGTTTCATCAACCACAGGAAGCCCGCTGATGTGTTTTTCTTCAAGACATTGCAGAACGGTTTCCACTGAATCGGTGGGTTTGACAGTCACCGGGTCAGTCGTCATAAAATCCTTGACTTGGCGCGTTTCAGTCAGCATCATTGCAATTCATCCATACCGAGCTAATCCAGATTAAGCCAGAAATGTGAGGAAAATCTGAGGTCAGTGAGTCTTGTTTTGTTTGTTACTGAATGAGTGACTAGCTAGGTTTGACGTTGATAGACCTGTTGCCACAGCTGATCTTTGAGGAAAGTCTGTGCAGTTTCAATATCTGCACGCACCTCTGTTGAGCTTCGTTGTTGCAGCATGGCAATTTCCTCAACCTCCCATCCTTCCAAGAGGTAGAGCATCAAAGCGCGACGTTGCAGTTTGGGCAGCTTCGATAATTGGGCAAACAACCATCGCTCCTTTTCTTCAAGGCTATAGGCATCCCAAGGCTCTTCAACTTCGTGTTGGGGGAGGATGTCTTCTAAGGTCAACGAGTCTAAGTCGCCCCAAAACGGCTCATTGTCGAGAATCCAGCCGCTTGCTACACGAAAACGCGGATCGTCTTCTGGGATTTCAGTCTCTAGAGAAATGGCAGGAATTGCCTTAGCCTCTCGCTCATCGATAATTTCATGCATCAGCCCCCCGATCCACTGATCGAGGGGTTGCTGAGGGGGACGTTGCTGGAAACGTTCCCAAGCCCGGAGAATCGCTTCATCCAGCAGATCGGATACCGTCATTTCGTCAGAGGAAAAATTGCCTTCTAGCTGAGCAAAAATTAATTCCCGCCGGGCATGATTTCGTAAGTTACGTAGTATAGGACGCAATAAATCAAAGAAGAATTCTCGGCGCTGTTGGCGAATATCTTGTTCTAGCAATTCCAGGGCAGTTGCAACATCTGTTTGCTGTTGTTGTTTCTTCCGGTAGGTGCGTTCGCGCCGCAGTTGTCCTTTGTGACGACGAATGTCTTCTGCCAGGATATCGATGACTTCGTCAATCGCGGCTTGATACGTCTCCTGCCGAGTTTTGGATTGAGCCACAAGAACCTGAGTTGGCAGCACCAGTACCACCCTTACCTGATAGCCATCAGGATTGTGATCAACCATCAATCTTAAATGCTGTTGCTCGTCTGGGAAAGGTTTCAAAAGACGGGCAATTCGAGACTGTTTTTGCGCCCAATAGTCGCGAATTCTATCTTTGACGACATCAGGACAATTGTGAAAGATGAGGTGTTGTGGCATCGATTCCTCCTATGTATCTATCACCGTCTGGCAGCAGCAACAGGTTTGTCTTTTAGATTGAAAACCTAAAACTTTCTTGCAGCTGGCGTTCTATGACTTCAAAACCGCTATTGCTAGCATTGCAACTTTTAGCAGGGAAAACTGTGGAAAAAATGAGAAGTTTGCAAGTTCTGCAAATTCAGTTCGACGCTTTGACGGTTGTAGATTCCTGCGGAGAAATCATTGCTAGTGCAGCTTGTGTCATCACTAGGTTACCCGCTAATTCCACTTGGTGGCGTTCGATGACTCCCACCACGGTACGGGGGTTATCCTTATCAACTACTGGTAGGAGGTATAGCCCTCTAGCCCCCATACGCTCTAGGGCTGCCGCAACGGATTCATCCTCATAGGTATAGAGGACTTCTGTGGTGCAGATTTCTTCGAGCGTTTGCTGAAAGGGGATTGACTCTTTTGCTTGAGGTACTTTATCAACAGACTGGGATGATTCAGTCACAATTTGGGTGATTTTTCGGCGAATATCGGCGAGGGTGACCACTCCCACCAACTGTCCTGTATTGTTGAGAACTAAAGCCGTGTGGCATTTGTTTTGTAGCATAGTTTGTCCTGCATGAACTAATGGCATCGATGCAGGTAAGGCAAAATAATCTCGACTCATAAGGGTAGAAACGGCAACACCTCGTAAAATTTCCATCTCGTCTTGATTTTGCAGATTCACTCCCATCTGGGGCAAATTCAATTCTCGAGTTGAGGAATTGGACTGCATTAAATCAACAACCCAAACGCTGATCCCCACTGCTGCCATCAACGGCAAAATAATCAAGTAATTACGCGTCATCTCAAACAGCAGCAGAATTGCAGTCAGCGGTGCTTTCACGCTTCCGGCTAAAACAGCAGCCATTCCCACTAAGGCATAGGCTGGAGGTGGTGCGATTTCAGCATGGGGCCAAAGCGTAAGCAGGAAATCGCCGTATGCACCCCCCAAGCAGGCTCCCAAAAACATGGCGGGTGCAAAAATACCCCCGACTAAACCACTACCTAAGCTAATTGCAGTGGCGATTAACTTGACGACTAGCAAGACACAGAGGAACTGTAGGGAAAATTGCTCTCCCCGAAGAATTACCTCCAACACACCATAGCCGACACCAAGAATTTGCGGCAGCTTGAGTGCCAAGAGTCCGACAATCATTCCTCCTAGCAGTGGTTGTATGATTTTGGGCAGTTTACCTAACCCGATCCAGCTGATCAGTTGACCTTGAAAACAAGCTTGAGCGAGTCGAATAGAGCGAGTGTAGGCGATGGAAACTAAACTTGCCAGTATGCCTAAGCCAAAATAATTAAAACACTCACTCGGACTCAGTAGTTGATAGGTGGGTAAATCAAAGGCGGGATGTGCTCCTAGAAAACTTTGGGCAATTAAGGCAGAAATGACTGCCGACAGCAGAATTAAGCTAGCCGCTGGAGTAGCAAAGCGAGTTCCCAAAATGACCTCGATTGCAAAGAAGACTCCGGCAATCGGCGCATTAAATCCGGCAGCAAATCCAGCAGCAGCACCCGCCCCTAGTAATAAACGATAGCGTTCTCGCGAAACTTGAAAGGTTTGTCCTAGTAATCCACCCACACTCGAGCCAATTTCCACACTAGGTCCTTCTGGTCCCAAGGATGCTCCTGTTCCTAGGGATACAGCAGCAGCTAGCATTTTCACGAGGGGACGCAACGGAGAAAACGGTTGAACTCTGGTATTACTCAGCAATGCTGCCAAGTCTTGCCCTAGTAAGGTTGGAAACCACCAACGCAAGATACCAATCAGCAAGCCGCCCAAGGTGGGGATAGTAGCGAGCGTCCAAGCTCCCCATGTTGACAAGTAACTGAGTACCTGCGCAAATGCCAAGGTTTGCACCCAGGAAATTAAGTTTTGAAATAGAACAATTGCTAAGCCTGCCCCTCCACCAATAATCAATGCAGAGAAGATCACCAAAACTTCTGGCGAGGGCTGCAAGCGATTCAGCAGGCTAGTGAGGCGATCGCTCAGAGAAGGGATTTTTGCTCCTAAGGATGGCAGTATTTTGGGTTGGGGAGTTGTCGCAGTCATTGAGTGCGGCTTGGATAAGGATTGCTATCCTTGAGGCTGTTTCTCTTGCTTTTGCAGATGCGGTATCAATTTACAGCTCAATCCGATCGCCCGTCAATCGCTCAAGGTGCGTGTGTTCTAGCTTGGTGCTTTGCTGTTCACTCTGGCCTAGGGTACCGCTATTTTTCTGCTAGATCAAGAATTGAATACTCGCTTCAATCTGTGGCAAGCGATTGTACAAACTCGGGCGATCGTTTACTGGATTATTTCAAACCTGGTGCTTAGCAAAAACTCAAGACAGCTTAGCTTCTACCCTAGCTGTTTGCAATTCTGTTTACAATCGGTTTACAACTTGCTTGCGCCATTCCTCAGCTCCCAGTAAAACAATCGGACAAAAAATCAACAAGGCCCATTGCCAGCCTGCCAAGGGAGCGAGCATAAAGATCTGATTCAACGGGAAGACATAGACCAACAACAAGACAAACAAAATCTCGCTGCTAATTCCTACCCAAATCCAGGGATTACTCAACCAGCCGAGGCGCAAGCTAGAAACCGATTCCGAACGACAGGCGAACACATTGCCCATCTGACATGCAACAATGGCAGCCAGGGTTGCTGTAGTCGCTTGATGATAAATTCTCGTCACGTTGGGATCAGCTGTGTGATTAATTAGTTGGGACGACACTTGCTGGATGTCAGCGAGGGTATATCCGTGGCTCCACCAGACGATGAAAAAGGCGGACATACCCGCGATCGCTTCTATCACCCCGAGGAATAAATACGCACGTGCCAGTAGGTTGCGATCAAGTAAGAGTTTGTGTTTGGGACGAGGTGGTTGCTGCATGATACCCGTTTCTGGTGCTTCAGCTCCCAAAGCTAAGGCTGGGACTAAATCCGTCCCTAAGTCAATTGCCAGAATTTGTAGAACAGTGAGTGCTGTAGGAATTCGCAAAAACACCATTGCCAGAAAAGGCACAATTTCTGGAATATTAGATGCCAGAATATAGGTCATAAACTTGCGAATATTCTGATAAATGGCACGTCCCTGTTCAATTGCGGTAACAATAGTGGCAAAGTTATCATCTAACAAGACAATATCAGCTGCTTCCCGCGCTACATCGGTTCCATTCAAACCCATAGCCACACCAATATTTGCCGCTCTTAGTGCCGGAGCATCATTGACTCCATCCCCTGTTACAGCCACCACGTGACCCAAATCCTTATAGGCCTGCACCAAGCGGAGTTTCTGTTCGGGCAGCGCACGAGCAAAAATTAAATTCTTAGGTTGATGCAGAATTTGTCGCAACTGAGCATCCGACAGGTGCCCCATATCTTCGCCGGTCATGACCGTCACTTTGCCATCTGCTAAGCCAATTTGCTGTGCAATTGCTTCGGCGGTTAAGCCGTAGTCTCCGGTCACCATCGTTACTGTAATCCCTGCTTCTAAACAGCGAGCAATTGCTGCTTTCACCTCTGGACGGGGTGGATCGATCATGGCAGCTAGTCCCAAAAAGGTGAGATGCTGTTCCAAATCGGATGCAGTCGCCGTCAACAATTCCTGTCCTCCTGGACGAACCGCCACCCCAATTACCCGAAATCCCTCTCGCGCTAGGCAATCGTTTGCCTCGGCAATTGCTGTTCGTTTTGCCTCGGTAAGGGCAACCACGCCCTGCTCATCCAAGTAATCTTGACAGCGCCGCAGGACTTCTAGAGGGGCGCCCTTGGTAAAGCTGAGATAGGGAGCTTGCGATGGCCAGAGTTCAACGAGTTGCCAATCGACCACTACTGTCATCATCCGTCGTCGCGAGTCAAAGGGCAGTTCTCGCAGTCGAGGTGATTGCTGGTGTAGTTCCTCTAGATTCAATCCACTCTTAATTGCCGCCACCAACAGAGCCGCTTCGGTGGGATCGCCAATTTCTTGCCACTGACTGGAACCGGGTGGATGCACCAAATGAGCATTGGAACAGAGCGCCGACCCTGCTAGTAGATAGCGGACATAGGAGCTTAGGGCTAGAAAGGCATCCGTAGGCAGTTGCACCATACCATCGGGAACATAGCCAACACCCGTCACCGCAATTTCTCTTCCCGCTATCCACAAGCGGCGCACCGTCATTTCATTTTTGGTCAGCGTGCCCGTTTTATCGGTGCAAATGACTGTTGTGGCACTCAAGGTTTCTACCGACGACAACCGCCGCACCAGCGCATTTTGTCGCGCCATCCGCCGCACTCCCACCGCCAGCGCCAGGGTGACTGTAGGCAGCAATCCTTCCGGGACATTGGCCACAATGATGCCGATGCTAAAAATAAAACTTTCCCGCGCTTCCATGCCAATTAGCCAGTAGCTGAGCAAAAACACGGAAATTCCCATACCGATTGCTAGCACAGTAATCACTCGCACAATACGAGCAATTTGCAGTTCCAGGGTACTGGGTTCCCGCACGACGCGCGTTGTCAGCTGAGCAACGTGACCAAATTCTGTACGGCTACCTGTGGCATAGACCACTCCCAAGCCTCGACCGGAAACCACCGTAGACCCGGCAAAGACTAAATTTCCTACTTCCGTGGGGCGCAATCGCCCGGTCTGATGGTGATTGGCCGGTAACGCCACTGGATCGGCATGGCGGGCAATGGGCAAAGACTCCCCGGTCAAAACTGAAACATCGACATAGAGTGATTCTGCCTCGATTAACCGAGCATCTGCCGAAATCCGATCGCCTTCTTCTAGCTGAACCACATCCCCCACAACCAACTCGCGCACGGGTAATGTTACCAAGCGTCCATCCCGGTAAACTTTTGCCTGAATCGGCAACACCTTTTTCAGTTCAGCTAGTGCCCGTTCTGCTTGAAACTCCTGCCAGAAGCTGAAGATGGCATTAATCCAAATCACTGCCCAAATTGCCCAACCCAGTTCAGGGGTATGGGAGATAAAAGCTAAAATTCCAGCCACCCACAACAGCAGCGCCATGAAGTGAGTTAGCTGGTCGAGAAAACGCAAAATAATGGGACGGCGAGGCGGTTCAGGAAGCTCATTGTAGCCATCTCGCTGTAACCGCAATACCGCTTCGGCTTCTGCAAGCCCTTGGTGATGAGTATCCAGAATCTTGAGAACTTCATCAGCAGCCAGTGACCAAATAGGGTGATGTTGACTCATCGGGTAGAGCAAAGAAGGCAGAATAGGAATCTAGATTCGTACAGAGATCTAGATTTGACGCTGAATCGTAATACGAGCCTCAGCCTGAGACTAAAGTCGTTACTACAAACGCTGTTACTACAAATGCTGCGAAATTGGTAAACTATTGCGGTTGAGCTGCCGCCTCTTGTGAAGTATCCATAGTAACACCTTGCGGAACTTTGCCCTGAACAATGAACACTGAACAGGGCGCATGACGAATCACATAATTGCTCACACTATCTGATAACCATTCTTCCAAACCAGTGAGACCGCGACGGCCCATCACAATGAGATCAGCCTCCCATGTTTCAGCAATCTTGCAGATCGTTCGACCTGAATCACCAAAGTTTTGCGTAAATTCAGTTGGAACATCTGCTGCGGCTGCTTTTTCTGCATAGGAGCGCAAGAGTTCCAGACTCTTTTTCTCGTATGCTTCCCATTGTTTGCGGTGGGCCTCTGCCAGCTCGCTCACGACCAGCGAAGCATAGGGAATTCCCATTGAGAGGAGATCGAATCCACCGGTTTCATCGGAAGATAAGACATGCAACAACATCAATTTTGCACCTGTGGCTTTGGCTAGCTCTAGAGCTTCCTTAAAAACTTGTTCACTACCAGTGGAATGATTAATCGCAACCAGGATCCGTTGGTGCATTGGAGTACTCCTTCAGTAAAGGATATTAGGAAGAAAAAACGATAAATATTTTAAAACCCTCTACAGCACCAATCCGAGCCGCAGTGCTTGTACCGCAAGTTGAGTTCGGCTATTGGCTGCCATTTTGTTCATCAGATTGCGAACATGACTTTTGACTGTACCTACGGAAATCATGAGATGCTTTGCAATATCAAGGTTGCTGTATCCAGCCACAATGAGTTCCAAGACCTCTTTTTCCCGTGCCGTAAGAGGCTCTAAATAGCTGGAGGTTCTTGCTGAACAAACGGAGTGATTGTGTCTAGATTTAATGTACTGAGAAGTCATAGGTATATCATTGGTCAGAACCATCGCAGAACCCTCCAATGTAAACTACTCTATAAACGAAGGATGGGCGTTTTGATCTAGACCCAATTTTTTTAATATTCATTCAACAGCTTTCTCTAAACCTGAGAGCGCAAGATATCCCCTCCATCAGGCATAAAATCTTCTCGCCATTGATTGTCAGCGTAGTAGTTGCAAGGAAATTCCTGCCAGCAGGTGCGACAAAACCAAAACTGACGCCGATTGCGTACACAATGAAGCAGCCGATCGGCACAGCACAGACAGTTCTGCATGAAGACTCCTTAACTAAAGAAAATTATTCCCCGCAGCAGACTCTAATCGCCAATCTATAGCTGCAAATTGAGTCTCAGAAACCCCCCACACTACCCTTTCCATCAAAGCTTAAAGCCTATCGACCTAAGTTAATCAGGAAATCTAAGGACTTTCTGAGGATGGGATTGCTAGCTTCAAGACGCAGATTCAGAGACTAGCAACGGCACCGTGACTTGCGGCTTCAGCGAATGGTGCAAGGTCTCGTGCTTCTGTTTGAAATCGCTGAAATTTGCAGCTACCGTAGGTTGGGGCAGCAGGATCGAGAAGGGCTTTTGACTCCGCCAGAGGGGAATTTGACTGATGGTTTGTGCCAATAATCGTCGGTAAATTTCACTCAGATGAGCTGCCGCGAACGCCCAGCCTAGCGTCGGATGCCAGTGACCGAAGGCGTGCTGTTGTAATCGTTGCACCCATGGCTCGCCTTGCAATATTCGGGCGATTGCCTCAGCCCAGGCTGCTGGAGTGTTGTGAGTCACTCGTATTCCGGTTTCTTCGGGAATCACAGCAAATCTTGCACCACTGAATTGAGAGGCAACGATGGGGCAACCATGCACAATTGCCTCCAGTGCTTTGTCTGCAAAGGGTTCGTTCGGATTGGCAAGCACGCAGACATTCGCTGCCCGATAGTAAAGTTCAAAACCTTTGGACAAACAGGGCACAGACCAATAAATATCCTTATGTAAATTCAGCTGTGAAATTCTTTGTTGAATGACTGAGTATATTGAAGCGAAGGCATCCGCCGAATTCAGAGTACCGGGTATAAAAACCCACTGATGTTTTCGGAAGAGAGGGAGTTTGGTTGTAAAGAGTTGATTCAGTTGTGTCGCAACTTCAAGCCAACGCTCAACCTGTTGAATTCCCCGATCCGTAGATTGGGAAAAGGGGGCAAACCATAAAATAACTGCATCAGAGGCAGAATATCCTAACGTGCGCTTAGCTTCTATGTTGGATAAATGACAGGATTTTTCTGGCAGAGCTTTGAAATAGGAAGAAGTCAATTCAGCATCTGAGGTGAATACAACGATTTCATCTGCATGGCGCCAGATTTCCCAGGCTACGTAAGCTGAAGGATAACCACTGGTTTGCAAGGCAATTTCAAGCCCGTCTTGACTCCACACATTATCACATTGCCAATGGGAATGAATCCACTGAATGTTTTCTGACTGTTTAAGCTGTAATCCTACTTGACCTGCTAAACCGTTCCAGGTGTGAATCAGCGGATAGTTTCGCCCCTCTTGAATAGCAAATTTGCGAAATTCCTGAACAAATTGAACAACATCTGTTGCATCGAGATAAATCTTGCAGTGATTCGGTGCATGCTGGACGGTCATCCAGTGATTTGCTAACTGATTACCATCAGCGTTGCCAATTTTTCCAACAAACTGGTCAACCTGCCATCCTGCTTTAGCTAAAGCTGACGCCACTTGAGTCATTTGTTGGTGAATTTGTTGCGTATAGTTTTGATTGGTCAAGTCATGAATCGATCCATTTGAACGCTGTTGGTTTGGCTCAACTATCAGTAAGGCAATCGCTTGCTGAGAGGGATGCACCATACTTGTCACCTCCATTAGTTGTCAATCGCTCTAGGCGGCAATCATAGGAGCTGTTTGCCGACCATTGCGCTGATAACTTGCCGCCAACACATCCCAATAAACTGCTTCATAGCCATCCACCATCGACTGAACACTAAAATGCTGCTCGACATGCCGACGGCACACTCGACGGTCAATTTCAGCTACTCGATCGATTGCTGCTATGCACTCATCAAGAGTTTGACAGAGAAAGCCAGTTTTACCGTGGACAATTACTTCTGGAGCCGATCCCATTGCCATTGCAATGACTGGAGTGCCACAGGCCATCGATTCGGTCATAACTAGGCCAAACGGTTCCCGCCAGGTAATTGGAAACAGGGTCGCCACAGCTCCCCCCATGATGTCACTTTTCTGAGCATGATTCGCTTCACCCAGAAACTCAATTTGCTTGCCGTCAATCAGCGGAGCTACTTGCTGTTCAAAAAACTCTCGATCGGCGCGATCAACCTTTCCTGCCATTTTCAAATGCCATCCCGTGCGCTTAGCAATTTCGATTGCCAAGTGGGGACCTTTTTCAGGAGACATGCGCCCCAGAAATGCCAGGTAGGGCGGGTTGTCTGGCTGAGGATGGAAAACGTAGCTATTTGGATCAATACCGTTATAGACCGTAGCAATATAATTTAAACCCAGATCATTCCGACGTTGCGAATTGGAAATACTGATGAAATTCTGGTGTTTATTCTTAATGTAAATTGGTTCAACCCAAGGCGGAATAATACCATGAGTGGTATGTACCGTTGGCGTTTTCACCAAATTGGCATAAGTAAGAGCTGGAAAATCTACATGAGAATGAATAATATCAAAGTCGTTAGCGTGTTCGTATACCTTACTTAATTGCAAGGTGTCATAAACTTGTGCTTCTTGCAGCGTTGCCCCCATGCGACGTAACGGTTCGAGCGCTCCAGGTTCTAGCTTGGCGAGGGTGATTGAATCAGCCGTTGCAAATAGCGTTACTTCATGTCCACGTCGAATTAGTTCATCCGTCAACAAACTAACGACTAATTCTGTACCGCCGTAGGCTGGAGGGGGAACTCGCTCCCACAACGGAGCAATTTGTGCAATTCGCATAGTATGCTCTCCTATTTTTGATAGAGTGAAGCGCAATCGATCAAAGTTCAAAATTAGATTAGTTCAGTTAGGCAAATAGATTAGGCCAAGCCAAACTAGCTTCTAGTGCAACACAAGCGCAACACAGAGATACTTTTCACCACAAAAGACTCTTAGTACACTTTGTGTCTTTATGGTTCACACTTAAATTGATAGACTGCTTTCGTTTCGACAACCTACGTATGGACAATCCATGTAACTTAATATCATCTACCCGATTTGAAAAATAGGATGAGATTGAGTGTAGTGTCATTGGGGCGATCGCCCATTCAGGAGTCGCAATGACCGAACTGCAAGGCTGATAGTGATGACTTGAGTACCTTGAGTACACAGAGTCAGGGACTTGGCACTGGTCTTCTAGTTGGTGACGGTTTAATAGGAGAGCAGCAAGAACACCAAACAATGGGTGTGGCTAGTCCTGGAGGGGGATAGTCTTTGACGGTTGTCCACCGCCACGTCTCGGCACGCAGATTGGCAACGAAAACTCGAATATCTCAGGCTTTGGCAAAAGTTGTGCACCTAGCCTGGAATGGAACTGGTTTCGAGCACAATTTGGTCGGGTTTGGTTGAGAAGCAGCTCGAATGCCCAACGCTGGGTGACAATCGTCTCGAACTTGCTCTGGTTTGGGGCGGTGTCGAATAAGCATTAGGACGCTGTGCCTGAATATTTCCAGATGTGTCTAAATCGGCTCTGACGCAGATCAGACTACTAGAATGGGAAACACAGACAAGAGGGCGGCGTGAGCCAGTGTGTCAATAGTAGCTCGCTAGCCGTCGCCCTAGGCCGCTGTGTGGCGTTTCCGGCGCATGGAGTCTAGTCGCTCCTGCAATCCTCAATCTTTACAGACCTGCTTCGGCAGAAACGCGGTTCGCCAGCGGTGTTCAGTAGGGAGACATAGCAATGGCAATTGCGACCATTAATCCGGCAACGGGAGAAACGGTAAAGACCTTTGAGCCATTATCGAATGAAGAAATCAGCTTGCGGATCGAGATGGCAGAGCAGGCGTTTACGGCCTATCGTCACACCTCGTTTGCACAGCGCTCTGAGTGGCTGCATGCCGCCGCCAAACTCTTGGTAGACGAGCGCGAGCACTTCGGCAAACTGATGACCCTAGAAATGGGGAAACCGATTGCGGCAGCCATCGCCGAGGTGGAGAAGTCGGCTTGGGTCTGTCGCTACTACGCCGACCACGCGGCAGAATTTCTGGCGGATAGGGAGATTGGGACTGACGCTAGCCGCAGCTTTGTCCGCTATCAGCCGTTGGGTGTGGTGTTGGCGGTCATGCCGTGGAACTTTCCCTTCTGGCAGGTGTTTCGTTTCGCGGCTCCAGCTTTGATGGCGGGCAATGTTGGGCTGCTGAAACATGCCTCGAATGTGCCCCAGTCGGCGCTAGCAATCGAGGACATTCTGATGCGGGCCGGCTTTCCCAAAGGCAGCTTCCAAACGCTGCTGATCGGTGCCAATCAAGTGGAGCACATCATCAACGACGATCGAGTCAAAGCCGCTACCTTGACGGGCAGCGAAGCCGCAGGAGCCAGTTTGGCTAGCGCCGCGGGCAAGCAGATCAAAAAAACGGTGCTGGAGCTAGGCGGCAGCGATCCGTTCATTGTTTTGGAAAGCGCCGATCTGGAGGCGGCTGTGGCTACCGCCGTCACCGCTCGCATGATCAACAACGGGCAGTCCTGCATTGCCGCCAAGCGGTTTATTGTTCAGGAATCGATTGCCGACACCTTTAGCCAAAAGCTCGTCGAGAAGTACCAGGCACTGAAGGTGGGCGATCCGCTGAATCCAGAAACCGACATTGGACCATTAGCTACGCCGACCATTCTCCACGATCTCGATGCCCAGGTGCAAACCGGGCTGCGCGAAGGCGGCAAGCTGCTGATTGGTGGCGATCCGCAGGCAGTACCCACCAAGTCAATCGTGGCGCTGCAGCACGGCAACTTCTATCCGCCGACGATTCTGGCAGACCTGCCGCCAGAGAGCGCTATTGCCCAAGAGGAATTCTTCGGTCCCGTGGCGCTGCTGTTTCGCGTGCCGGATATCGAGGCGGCGATTCAGCTTGCCAACCGTACACCCTTCGGGCTGGGAGCTAGTGCCTGGTCGCAAGTGCCCGAGGAAATTGAGCGGCTGATCGACAGCATCGAAGCCGGATCGGTGTTTATTAATGGCATGGTGAAGTCCGATCCTCGTCTGCCCTTTGGCGGCATCAAACGCTCGGGCTACGGACGAGAGTTAGGCGTAGAGGGCATCCGCGAGTTTGTCAACATCAAAACCGTATGGATGAAGTAAGGCGTAGATCACCCTGTAGAGCTGCAAAAGAAAGCTACAAAAGAACAATTTAGGGACCACTTCTGGAGGAAGCATGACCGAAATTAATACGGCGCAGTTACTCGTTCAATGTTTAGAGAACGAAGGCGTCGAATATGTGTTTGGTTTGCCGGGTGAGGAGAATCTGCATGTGCTGCACGCCTTAAAGGACTCCTCCATTCAGTTCATTACCACTCGCCACGAGCAGGGCGCTGCCTTCATGGCAGATGTGTACGGTCGCTTAACCGGCAAGGCAGGGGTTTGCCTCTCGACGCTGGGACCGGGGGCCACCAACCTGATGACTGGTGTGGCTGATGCCAATCTGGATCGAGCGCCTCTCGTCGCAATTACGGGGCAAGTGGGCACTGACCGGATGCACATCGAGTCGCACCAGTATCTTGATCTGGTCGCCATGTTTGCGCCTGTCACCAAGTGGAATACGCAAATTGTCCGCCCTAGCAACACTGCCGAAGTCGTCCGTCGCGCCTTCAAGATCGCCCAGACTGAGAAGCCGGGTGCCGTTCACATCGATTTACCCGAGAACATTGCCGCCATGCCGGTGGTGGGGGGGCCGGTGCAGCCGCTAAAAACCGACGCTCGCGAGAAAGTCTACGCTTCGTTTCAAAGCATTGAACGCGCTGCCAAAGCCATCTCCGAGGCAGAAAATCCGATCATCCTGGTTGGCAATGGCGCGATTCGGGCCCATGCCAGCTCGGCGCTGACGGCCTTTGCTACCCAGCTCAACATCCCGGTGGCTAATACCTTCATGGGCAAAGGCGTAATTCCCTACACCCATCCCTTGGCCCTCTGGTCGGTGGGCTTGCAGCAGCGGGACCACATTAGCTGCGGCTTTGACCACACGGATTTGGTGATTGCCGTGGGTTATGATCTGATTGAGTATTCGCCGAAGCGCTGGAATCCAGATGGCGAGACGCCAATTATCCACATTGGGCAAACCCCAGCCGAGGTAGACAGCAGCTATATCCCCTTCGCTGAAGTTGTAGGCGATATCTCGGACTCACTCTACGAAATCCTGAAGCGGACCGATCGCACAGGCATGGCTGATCCCTATGCGGTGCATTTGCGGGCCGAGATTCAAGCCGATTACGAGCAGTACACCCAGGACAACAGCTTCCCGATCAAGCCGCAGAAGCTGATTTATGACTTGCGGCAGGTCATGGGACCGGAAGATATCGTGATTTCCGATGTCGGTGCTCACAAAATGTGGATGGCGCGGCACTACCACTGCGATCGCCCCAATACCTGCATTATTTCCAATGGGTTCGCGGCGATGGGCATTGCCATTCCCGGTGCCATTGCTGCCAAGCTGGTTGCTCCCGATCGTAAGATCGTGGCCGTGACGGGCGATGGTGGCTTTATGATGAACTGCCAAGAGCTAGAGACCGCCCTGCGGGTGGGTACGCCCTTTGTCACCATTATCTTTAACGACGGTGGCTATGGCTTGATCGAGTGGAAGCAGCTCAACTATTTCGGCGAATCAAACTTTGTGCATTTTAGCAACCCCGACTTTGTGAAGTTGGCGGAAAGCATGGGATTGAAGGGGTACCGCGTCGAGTCGAGCCTGGACTTTGTACCGATGTTGAAAGATGCTCTGATGCAAGATGTGCCTGCCGTCATTGATTGTCCGGTGGACTACCGGGAAAACCTGCGGTTTAGCCAAAAAGCCGGCGATCTGAGCTGCGCCATTTAATCGCAATTGAATTCTGGTTCATTCTGGTTCCCGTTTTCCTCTACTCCATCTTCTACTCCACTCGCAGCACCAGTCCCTTCAAATACAGCCCTTCGGGGTGGTAAAGGCTAACGGGATGGTCAGCGGGCTGCGTCAGGTGATGCAACACCCGCACTGGCCGTCCCACCTCGATGGCTGCGGCGGTCACGGCTCCTCGAAAATAGTCGGGCACTACCACCTGCGAGCAGGAAAAGGTGAATAGCACGCCGCCCGGTCGTAGTTTCGTCAGCGCCAGTTTATTCAGCCGCTTGTAGGCCATGACTGCCTGATGGCGTGCTGATAAGGATTTGGCAAAGGCGGGCGGATCGAGCACAATCACGTCGTAATCGGCGTCGCAGTCCTTGAGGAAGGTGAATACGTCGTCTGTGAAGGCCTCGTGGCTGCCACTTGCCGGATTCAGCGCTACGTTGTCTTTTGTCCAGGCGATCGCTCTAGCGGAACTATCCACCGAATGCACAATCGACGCTCCGGCTGCCAAGGCATAGACCGAGAAGCCGCCAGAATAGCAGAAGGTATTCAGCACCTTTTTGCCCGCCGCATAGGCACTCAGCAAATGGCGATGCTCGCGCTGATCCAGGAAGAAGCCGGTTTTCTGCCCGGTTTCCCAATCCACATGAAAGCGATGCCCGTATTCGCGCACCTCGCCTGTGCCAGAACGGCCAAACAGGTATTCTCCTGCCGGGTTTGATTTGAATAGCACCGCAGCGCTCTTGTCATAAACAGTATGCAGTGCCGAGCCGTAGATCTGCTGCAATGCCTCCACCAGCACCATGCGCTGCTCATACATGCCGAGGGAGTGGGCTTGCAGTACAGCGGTGCCGTTATACCAGTCAATAATTAGCCCCGGAAAGCCATCACCTTCCGCATTCACAAGCCGATAGCCGGTGGTTTCTGCTTGGTCCACTAGTCCAAGCTGCCGCCGCAGGTCAAACGCTTGTCGCAGTTGAGATCGCCACAGCTCCGCCACATCCGCCACCGGATGAAAGGCAAATACTTTCACGGCAATGCTGCCCGTTCCGTAGTGCCCGGTTGCCAGAAACTCGCCGGCCTCGCTGTAGACTTCAACGATTGCTCCGTCGCGCAACTCGCCCTCGCAGCGCTTGATAGCACCGGAAAACACCCAAGGGTGAAACCGTTTAACGGCGTCTACTTTGGACTGCCGCAGGATGATGCGCGGAAACGGAGAAGACATGGCCCAAGCCCCAGAACAAAGTTTTATTCTAGGCGTTTCTGGGCTAGGTTAACGGATGGTGAGCGCTCCAAGATAACTCAAGATAAGATGCTTTGATTAAATCCTTGGTAGAGGACTGCTTACCTGCCTAAACGCTATTGCGATTGCGGCGCTTTTTCTGATGGCGAATCAGCCACGCCCCAAAGGCAACTAGCAGGATTCCCAAGACGATTTTGGAGACAGGGCCCAAGTACTCCTCGACTAGATGGTAATTACTGCCCAAAATGTAGCCTGCATAAGTAAGCAGCAACGTCCAGGCCAGGGTGCCCAAGGTGGAATAGATCAAAAACTGGGGAAACCGCATCTCGCTGAAGCCGGCTGGCAGCGAAATCAAGGTGCGAATCCCGGGCACCAGCCGCCCAAAAAACACCGCTTTGGTCCCGTGGCGGTAGAACCAGCGCTGCGACTTATCAACCTCTTCACCGGAAATGCCTAGCCACTTGCCGTAGCGATTCAGCCAATTTTTCAGGTGATCTTCCCCCAGGTAGCGACCTAGGTAATACCACGGCAGTGCTCCCAGCATGGTGCCAACCACGCCGGCGGCAACCGCTGGAACAAACTGCATACAAGGTACCGGCAAATTACCATCTTTGCATTGATGCACCGTAAAGCCCGCCAGCGGCATAATCAGCTCCGACGGGATGGGCGGAAACAGATTTTCGAGAAACATCAGCAGCCCAATACCGAAGTAGCCCAGCGAACTCATGATATTGGCAATCCATTCTGCCATGACGGTGACTCCTAGGTGCAGTGAACATCAGGTAAAGCGGGCGCAAAAAACTGGGCAGAGCAAGCAAGGGATAGACGATCAGCTACCCATCTATCCCTCAACTTCCACCCTGTCTAGTAGACCTACATAGACGACGTGATGCAGCCCCTTAGGTGCCCATTGTCCAGGAGCTGATATACTCCTGTTGCTCAGCAGTCAGCGAGTCGATGGCAATACCCATGGCTTGCAGCTTCAGGCGAGCAATTTCCTGATCCAGTTCCGCTGGGATCGAGTGAATGCCCGGTTCCAGCTTGCCTTTGTTCTTCACCAAATGCTCGCAGGCCAGTGCTTGGTTAGCAAAGCTCATATCCATCACGGCGCTGGGGTGCCCTTCGGCGGCAGCTAGGTTGACCAGACGCCCTTCGCCCAGCACAATTACCGATTTACCGTTCTTCAGGCAGTACTGCTCGGTGAAGTTGCGCACGGTCTTCACGTCGCTAGCCATGTCTTTCAGAGCTTTCAGGTCGATTTCAATGTCGAAGTGACCCGAGTTGCACACAATGGCACCGTCTTTCATCACCTCAAAGTGCTCGCCGCGGATTACATGCTTATTGCCGGTGACGGTAATAAACAGATCGCCTTGGGGAGCCGCCACCGCCATCGGCAGCACGCGGAAACCATCCATGGCTGCTTCAATTGCCTTCACTGGGTCGATTTCGGTAACAATGACGTTAGCGCCCAGTCCGCGAGCCCGCATCGCCGTGCCCTTGCCGCACCAGCCATAGCCGGCCACAACCACCGTCTTGCCAGCCAGCAGAATATTAGTAGCGCGGATGATGCCATCTAGCGTCGATTGGCCGGTACCATAGCGGTTGTCGAAGAAATGCTTGGTTTCAGCATCGTTGACGTTCATGGCGGGGAAGGTCAAGACGCCGTCGTTTAGCATTGCCTTCAGGCGGACAATGCCGGTGGTGGTTTCTTCTGTGGTGCCAATCAAGTCAGCGATCTGGTTCTGTCGCTCCTGCAGCAGAGTGGCAACGACGTCGCTGCCATCATCAATGATGATATTGGGGCGGTGATCGAGGGCGATGCGGACATGACGATGATAGGTCTCATTGTCTTCTCCCTTGATGGCAAACACCGAGATGCCGTGATCCACCACAAGGCTAGCAGCGACATCATCTTGGGTAGACAACGGGTTGCTGGCAATCAGCAGGGCATCGGCTCCGCCCGCCTTTAGAGCAATCGCCAAGTGGGCCGTTTCCGTGGTCACGTGGCAGCAGGCCACCAAACGAATTCCCGCAAACGGTTTCTCTTGGGCAAAGCGCTCCTGAATCTGGCGCAGCACGGGCATTTCGCGACCTGCCCACTCAATCCGCTGCTTCCCAAGGGGAGCTAGACCGAGATCCTTAACGTCATGTTTAACCTGAGTTGCTGTGGTCATTGAGGTTTGTAAATCTTTAACTTTGACAAGTATCCTCATTAGCGTAGCAAAAAGGATTTACCCGCACAGTCTGGAACTAGGCGGAAACTCAGACTGAGTAAGGCTTTCAGTAAATTTACGGAAAAGTTAGGAGGTCAGCGGCTGCCATTTCATCTGCGGCGTTTCCGTTGAGGCAATCAGGTTACCTCGAGAAATTACATAGCGAACAGTAGCGCGGCGGCGCAGGGCATCGTAGCGATTGCAGGCATCCAGCACAATCAAATTGGCTGGTTTACCGACCTCAATGCCATAGGTTTCGCCTAAGTGTAGAGTCTTCGCGCCATTCCAGGTGATCATGTCGTAGCAAGCGTTCATTTCGCTCATGCCGGTCATCTGAGCTACATGAATCAGCATAAAAGCGACATCCAGCATATTGCCCGTGCCCAAAGAATACCAGGGGTCCTGCACGCAGTCATGCCCGAGGCTGACGTTCATCCCCTGCTGCCACAGTTCTTTGACGCGGGTTAGCCCCCGCCGCTTGGGGTAGGTATCGGTGCGCCCTTGCAGCGTGATGTTGATCAGGGGATTAGCAATGAAATTAATCTGGGTGCGGCGCAGGAAGCCTAGCAGCTTCAGGGCATAGGCGTTGTTGTAGGAACCGAAGGCTGTCGTGTGGCTAGCCGAGACCCGGGGACCCATGCCGGTGCGAATGGCGCAGGCGGCCACGACTTCTAGAAAACGAGACTGGTCATCGTCGATTTCATCACAGTGGATGTCGATCAAGCGGTCGTACTGCTGTGCTAGCTCAAAAATGCGCTGCACCGACCTCACGCCGTCCTCGCGGGTCAGTTCGTAGTGGGGAATGCCGCCCACACCGTCGGCTCCTAGCTTTAGGGCTTCCTCTAGCAGCTCCTCGTTCTGGGGACCGCCGTAAATGCCATCTTGGGGAAAGGCAATCACTTGTAGCGTGATCCAGTCTTTGACCGCCTCGCGCACCTCTAGCAGCCCTTGCAGCGCCATTAGGTTTGCCTCGCTGACATCGGCATGGCTACGCACATAGAGCACACCCTGCATCGCCTGCTGCTTTAGGGTTTCCAGGGCCCGCCGCTTCACGTCGTCTAGCGACAGATCTTGCTTGCGCTCCCGCCAGATCTCGATGCCTTCAAACAGGGTACCGCTCTCGTTCCAGCGCGGTTCGCCGGCGGTGAGAGCCGAGTCGAGGTGAATATGGGATTCCACGAACGGCGGACTAATGAGCTGTCCCTCAACCTCCAATTCCAGCGGGGCAGAGGCGTCGAGATGGGGCGCAATGGCAGCAATTGTGCCGGCGGTGATGCCAATGTCTACCGTGTTAAGGTCTCCGTTTGGTCGCAGCAGCCGTCCTTGGCGCAGTAAGAGGTCGTAGGAAGAGGGCATGGGGAATACTCAAACTAGGAAGAGCGAAAGGTGACTAGCTCGGTTTAACTGCTGTTCCGGTGGTCTCGCCGGTCCGAGTCGCCCGCAGCATTTCCAAATCTTGCTTCACCTGAGCATAGCCTAGGGTATCGTTTTGCTGCAGGTACAGTTCGCCTGCCTGCAAGAAATCTGCCGTGGCCTCGTTGAGTCGCCGTAGATTTGCGACCGCACGGCCCCGATTGTGATAAGCGACGGCGAGTTCCCTATCGAGCTGGGCAGCGCGGCTGAAGCAGCTCACGGCTTTTCGATAGTGCCCCGACCGCAATGCTTCCGATCCTTGCTCGACCTGAATAGCTGCCTCTGGATTTAGGGTTGGTACTGGCTGACCCTCCATTGCGACCGGCTCAGGAAATACTACCGCAACGCTGCCCTGCCCAAAGTACGCCCGCAGCATCGACCCTAGCCCAACGCCAGCCACCAACGCTACAAACAGAAACCAGATCCAAAAACTCGCGTTCATGCCGTCACTCCTTTTTCTGTTGTCCAGATGTTTCTGTTGTTCAGATGCGGCCCTACCGCGGTGAAGGATTGCCGGGCGGCAGTTCATCGTCTTCATCGAGACCCCAGTCTTCGTCATCGTCGGGCGACTCTAGATCTTCTAGATTTTCTAGATTTTCTAGATCTTCAATGTCAATTTCTGGAGCAGGCGGTGGATCGGCAGAAAAAGGTGGAATGATTACTCGATACTCAGCGTCATAGACGTTGCCCTGCACCGGATCGCGACGAGGAGCAGCAGTATCACGGACAGGCTCACGCGAGGGTTGAACAGAGTCAGACGCTTTCTCATAGAGCGATTCCGAGGTCGGTTCCTGAAACGGATTTGGCGGTTGAACGTCAGTTTGCGGTTCTGGCTTGCGGTAGCTGTAGGAGTAGATTGAGCCGGTTTGCGAGCGGGAGGTCGGCTCCTGCTTGACCTCAAAGTCAGTGCGGCGGGGGATGACAGGTTCCGCAGGCTGCGGTCGTGGAGCATCAGCGGCAGTCTCCTGAACATCCTCGTAGCCTTCCCAGTTGGCCCAGTCGTCGTCAGCGGTATCGCGGATGGTGGCAGCAGTCTTGGCCGTTGCTTCAGCCGAGGGTGCAGCCGGACGCCGACTCGCAGGTTGAGCAACCTCCCAGTCATCCCATTCGTCACTGCGATGGGTGTCCCAGTCATCCTCACTGCGCCGCGACGTCGAAGCCACATCAGCCGCCGAGCGCCGTGGCGGATCATTCCCGACTTGAGAGGGAGATCGCTGCGCCCAGCCAGCACTCCAGTCGCTGCGCTCAGACCCAACAGCAAAATCAGCCCGGGCTGTCTCGCGGCGAGCCGCCGGACGACTTCCTCCTGCCAAGGCTGCAATCAGCACTGTGGTTAGGGCACCGGCTGCCATTGCCCCCAAAATCCAGACCGAGAGCGGCAGCGCCAACGTGGGAGCACCCAAAACGACGAGGGTAATGGGCGATAGATTTTGCACTGCGAACAGTACAAGTCCTGCAGCAAGCAGCAGGAGCAGCACACCTTTAACCATGACGCTTCCTCCCTATGGATTCCCCATGGATGCATGAACCGTAACCTGGGAACGTTGCTCTAGGGTCTGCCCATCTCGATGTCAATCCCCAATCTCCTTCTATTCTGCCTGTTCTCGTGATGCTTCTGCTGTTAAGTGCCCTTGCCATCGCTTTAAGGGGACACAGGTGATGTCAAACTGATCGAGCGCTCGAGCCACGACAAAATCAACCAAATCTTCAATGGTTTGGGGATGATGGTACCATGCTGGAATCGCCGGTACGATACGCGCTCCGGCTTCAGCGAGGGTTGTGAGGTTGCGCAGGTGAATCAGGCTAAACGGCGTTTCTCGGGGCACAATTACCAGCTTGCGCCCTTCCTTGAGCTGCACATCCGCGGCTCGCTCAAGCAGATCAGAACTGAGACCGGCGGCGAGTTTGCCCACGGTGCTCATACTGCAGGGCATAATCAACATCCCCCGCGTGCGAAAGGAACCGCTGGCAATGGTAGCGCCGACATCTCCCCACGGATGACAGTGCAGCTTGCCGCCGCTAGGCATCTCGGCTTGTTGCCGCCAGAATTGCTCTTGCTGCATGGCTTCCAGCGGCATACGGATGTTTTCTTCCGCCTGCCACACCAGATAGGTCGATTTAGACGCCACCAGCTCGATGGTGTAGTCTGCTGCCAGTAGAAACTTGAGGGCCCGAACCGCGTAGATCAGCCCCGATGCTCCAGTCACGCCTAGAATCAGCGGTAGGGATGCCGCAGCAGTGGAGGCAGGAGACCCGTCAACAGATACAGAATCAACCATGAAGGATATAAAGCGTAATCCTTCTTAATCATACGTCTCAGCTTCGTCCTGCTGGTTTCCGTCGTCTAGTTCTTCGATGGGGGTTTCTTCAGGTTCCTCTTCATCGGGGGCTTCGCTGCCGCCGCCTACGGCCACCAGATCGATCTGCTGGCGGTAGTAGTCAACGCTCTTCACCTGCACCTCTACCCGGTCACCGAGCTTGTACTGCTTGCGGTTTTTGCGCCCCACCAGCTTTTGCTGCCGTGAGCGGTACTCATACCAGTCGTCCTTCAATGAGCTGACATGCACCAGCCCCTCGACGAGCAATTCTTCGATTTCGACAAAGAACCCGTAAGACTGCACACCCGTAATCAAACCGTGGAAGACTTTGCCGGTGTGCTGCTGCATAAACTCGGCTTTCTTCAGCCCTTCCAGATCCGATTCAGCTTCTTGAGCCAGCTTCTCTTGCTCGGTGAGGTGAACCACAATGGCGGCGAAATCGTCGTAGAGTTCGTTGTGAATGTCGGTTGGCAGCACATTCCAGTTGATCTGCCCATGACAGGAACTGTGCCGCAGATCAACCCGGTCTTTCGAGCGGGTGGTGCGGCGGTCACGACCATACTCAAACACAGCATGCAGCACCCGATGCACCAGCAAATCCGGGTAACGCCGCAGAGGCGAGGTGAAATGAGTGTAGCCCTGCTCCAGCGCCAAGCCAAAATGCTGCCCCGGTGACGTGCTGTATACTGCCGGCTTAAAGGTAGACAGCAGCAGATAGGTCAGCACTTTCTCAGCCTTGGATTCAGCAAACTGCTCCACAAGCCGTTGGTAGTCGCGCGGATGTACCACATCTTCCTGTTCCAGATGGGATTCAATGCCCATATTGCTGACTAGCTTCAGCAGTTCTTGAACATCACTCGGGTCGGGTGCTCGATGCACGCGGTAGATCGCCGGAACCTGCAGCGCTAGCAAGTGATCGGCAACTAACTGATTCGCTAGCAGCATTAGCTCAGTCACGATCGAGCGAGCCGGCAGAAACGCCGACACCACCATGGCCCCAATGGCCCCTTCATCATCGTACTGAAACTTCGTAGACAGGAATTGGCTCAGCTCTGGATTAGCTTCATTGGGGAAGATCTTCTCGGGCAGGTTGAGATCAAAGGCGCCTCGCTGCAAGCGCTGTGCCCGCACCGCCTGGCTGAGGCGGAAGAGCTGATCGAGCATCTCGAACACGGGCTGGTAGACCTGCAGCTGATCGAGTGACGGCAGCGGGTAAGCCGGGGGAATGGCAGCCGCCGCTTCAGCCGAATCGTGACGCTGCACAATCACCTGCGCTTGCTGGTAATCGAGCCGATGATCGACGCGGATCACCGTTGGCTGAATTTCGTACTCAACGACTTCGCCCTCCTCGGTAAGGGTAATCAGCACCGAAACGGCAAGCCGGTCTTGATCTTCTGCCAAGGAGCAACACTGATGCACCTGCTCGGGCAGCATCCGCAACACGCTTTCGCCCAGATAAATTGAGGTGCCGCGACGGCGCGCCTCTGCATCGAGGGCCGATCCGGGTGTAACGTAGAAGGATACATCCGCGATATGAATTCCTAAACGCCAGTGACCATTCTTGAGCGATTCCAGCGTTAGAGCATCGTCAATAGCAGGTCCGGTAGCGTTGGGGGGACCATCGATGGTAATAGTCGGCAATTTCCGCAGATCTACTCGCCCCTTCAGGTCGCCTTTGCGCAGCTTTAGCGGCAGCCCCTTGGCTTCCTCGAGCACCTCCTCGGGAAACTGACGCGGCAGGTCGTGCTTGCAGCAGACAATATCAAACTCTGAGGCGGCTTCGGCATCGCTGCCTAAAATTCGAGCGACCCGTCCTAAGGGCGGATAAGGTCCCAGCGGATAGCGCAGAATTTCTACATGGGCTAGCTGATCCACCGCTTCATTCAGATCCACACCATTGGCTTTTAGCTCCACATCAAACAACAGCCGATCATCAAGGGGAGTGGCCCGATAGCTATTGTCAACCTGCTTAACGCGGGCTAATACCGAAGAATTGGCACGGTCAAGAATTAGCCGCACTTCGCCCTCTGGACTGCGGCGGCGCGTGCCTTCCTTGGTTACCTTCACTAATACCCGGTCGCCGTTCCAAGCTGTATTCAGGTGGCTTTCCCGGATATAGATGTCTTCTGAGCCTTCGATGTCTTGAATGGCAAAACAAAAGCCTTTGCTCGAACAGCGCAGCTTGCCTTCCACAACATCTTCTTCAAAAATGCGGCGGTATTTACCTCGTTCCTTGGCAAGAATCCCGATCCGCTCCAGGGCATCTAGCGCAATTTGCAGCTTACGCAGACTTTCGTCATCCCTGCAATTGAGCTTCTTCTCCAGCGCCTTGGGAGCAATTAGTTTGTCATCCGTGAAGTTTGCGAGTAGTTCCGCGATCGAAAATTCCATGTAGCGACTGATCCTTAAAACTGGTTAAGCTCCATCTCGTCCGTAGCAATGCCCCCTCTCAGTCCTTCGCAAGTTGCTTCAGAGGGGTGCCCTGCGGGGGTATGCTTGCTGACCTCTGGCAGAACAGATAGGAAAACACAGTGCATTCGCGTCAGCGGGTCCGGGAACGCAATGTGATGTACCCTGGTAAGGTGTCCGCCGCTGCATTTGGACCATACAGCCTGCGCTAGCCAACTCGTCAAACCAGATGTTTGGTTAGCACCAACCTAGAGAAGAAACGAGCGGGGTCCAGCGCGCATTTACCTTGTGCAGCACTGATGTCTCCTAGACAACGCCCCCAAAGATCCGTCCTGATGATCAATGAGCTGTCTACTGTTGCTACAGCCCCAACCCATCAATCGTGAGGAGACTCGCCGAAGCCAAAGGGCATACCCAGGAAGCAGGGTCGACAAACACCGACTTGAGTAAACGATGTCTGAAGAGAGTGCTAAAATTTTACCTATTTTTTGCACTTTCTTTATTTTATTAATACTGTTGCCGAAAATATGCGGAGATAGCATAAATTTTTCGTGGGCAAGCAACGCCTTGCAGGTTAAACCATTGGCATTCTTCGGTCGATAGTCGATGCTTATTTAATTTATTTAATGTTTCTTTGACCGACTGCTTGCCTAGGGCGAGTTTGGATGAGGCGATATCTCACCTCCAGTTGGCAATTACCGCTGCCCGGTCACGATATACGCGACTCGTTTACCGATATTTGTGGCGTGATCGGCCATGCGTTCCAGATAGCGAATGACCAATACAAGCAACACAATCGGCTCAATAGACCCGCGGATCTCCGTTTGGTGAACGAGCAAGTTGTAGAGCGTTTCGTAATCGGAATCGACCGCATCGTCTTTGAACCTAATGTCTAACCCAGACTCCGCATCCAAATCAGATAGGGCCGCCAACCCCATCGCCAGCATCGCCCGACAGCGATCTAACATTAGCTGAATGCGCTCCATTGCATCTAGTGCTGGGTAAGGAAATAACTTAATAGCAATCTCGCCAATGTCTTCAGCGTAGTCGCCAATGCGCTCTAGGTCGCGCACGAGCTGCATTAGGGCGCTGAGTAGCCGCAAATCTTGCGTGACGGGAGCCTGCAAAGCCATTAGGTTAACGCAGTCTAGCTCAATTTGGCGATAGAGCTGATCAATTTGTTTGTCTTGAAAGGTGATTTGTTGAGCTGCTTCCAAATCTCGCTCAAACAGGGCTTCACGAGCCAGCCAGCAGGAATGTTCGACTAACGCTCCCATCCGCAAAACATCGCGTTGGACACGCCTGAGTTGGCGTTCAAACTGAATGCGAGTGGGTCTCGATTCATCCAAAGCCGTTCTCCGTAGGTGAGCCTTTAGATTAACGGTAGCGCTCAAAAGATGCAAATGAATAAGCTAGCTTGCTCGTCTTTAGATAGACATCCTCCTCAGGGGTTAAAGGGCAGATGAGATAGCACAGCCGTGTACACATGTTCTTTGTTACATCATGTGACAAAAGGTTCCAGAGTGCCAGGATATATCTGACATTAATGAACGTTGGCAACCGTTTGTTTCCGGACTGGAAGCAGGCGCTGCCGTTGGCAAATCACCTAGAGATCCATGAATTAGGAGTTTTGTAACTATGTCTTTATCAGATGCCCAAGTCTATGTTGCCCTGGTTATAGCTCTCATTCCGGCTGTCTTGGCGTTCCGCCTGTCCACAGAGCTTTATAAATAAGCCCTACACTAGCTACGCTTCAAGGGAGCCATCAGAGTTACCCACTCCGTGACTCTCAACTCCCTTGCCAGTTAAGATAATTGCCGTTTGATGCTCGGAACAACTCGGGACTACACACGTGAGCAAGGACAAATTAGAGGTTTGAATCGCTGATCAAGCAAGGCTCATAGGCCAAACGACTGCGCTCCTCAAAAATTAGTCGTTCATAGGTCGTTCAGAGCTGCTTATCTCTGCTAAAGTAGCTGACACGTTTGTCCAGACTGCGTGCAAGCTAAAACAAATGTTCTCGCAAATCACCCAACAAAAATCCCAACAAAAATCAATCTGAGTCATACTGACTTGACACTGGCTCGACACTGGCTCAACGTTGCCTCAATAACGTTGCCTCAATGATGAGAGCTTTAACGATGGGACAGTATGAGATCAGTATGAGATCAGTATGAGATAGGGTTGGGCAGTTGAAAAAACTATTTACCTAGGATTAGATAAAAATCCTGGAACTGTGCTAGTAATAGGCTAGCCAGAGGGCATGGCGGTTGTTCTTTACAGTGGTTGTTCTTTACAGTGGGTTCTTAGGTCTGCACGGTAGTGCCCAAAGTAATGGTGTTACCCTAGGCTTGACCAGCAATAGCCTCAATCAACAGATCTTGTGAGGGGCATTTTGCAGCTCCGATCCGGTTTGGAGGAGGACGACTCTGTAGAGTAGAGCAGCCAAGCGAGCGAGGAAAAGTAGCCATAACCGGCGTCCTAACGGGTCGCTTGCCAGTTGGATTGACCATTTTGAGATGACTATCGCTAGAGCAGGGTTTGATGACCATGAGTGCACTTCCGTCCTATTCTGATCCCCTTCCACCAAACCCTTCTCGTCCGCGGCGGGTGCGTCCTCGCAAATCCCAAAAGCCGCATCAGGCTCTAGCCATTGAGACAGCGGCAAAGCTCAGTGTGAATATTGTGCTGATTTTGACGGCCGTTTCAACCCTGGCCAAGCTCGTGCCCTATAACCTCGACCAGCGGGCTAAATTGCAGGTGCTCGAAGCTGAGGTCCTGTCGCTAGCGGGTCAGGTCGATGCTCTGAAAACCGACTTCGACCGCAACTTTGATCCACGGCAGACGATCAATGTGATGCAGCAGGAAAATATCCGGTTCAACCCGAAACAGCGGCAGGTGGTGTGGCTCAAGGATAAAACCGAGCAAACCGCAACAACGGGCCAGCACCCAGCACCTAGTGCCGATCTCAGCGCGGCTGATCAGGCTCTCGAAGCGGCTCCAGCTCATCTTGACCCAGCTCATCTTGACCTAGATGCAGCAGCAACCTTCCCCCCGACGCAGGACTGAATCGGCAGGGGGGTAGGGCGCACCGAATGAGTATCGAATGAGTCAAGCCAAAGTTGAGCCAAACTAATAGCCCAAACTAATAGCCCAAACTAATATCGAATTCGCGGATCCACATAGGCATTGAGAATATCAATCAGAATGCTGGTGAGGGCCACAATGACGGAAAAGAACACCATGATACCCTGCACGACTGGGTAGTCGCGGAGAGAAATCGCTTCATAGAGGCGATTGGCCAGCCCCGGCCAAGAGAAGGTCACTTCGGTCAGAATGGCGCCCCCAAGCAGCGAGGCAAAGGTCAGCCCCAGCACTGTAATGACTGGGATCAGCGCATTTTTTAAGGCATGAGACCAGACAATTTGTCGCTCGGGAATGCCTCGGGCCCGGGCTGCCTCTACATAGTCGGATTTGAGCGTCTGCTTCAGGTTTACCCGCACCATCCGCTCAAAGATGCCGCTAAGCAGAATGCCTAACGTGAGACTAGGCAGCGTTAGGTAATACAGGCTAGTGAAACACTGGCTGAGATTGCCGCTCAACAGGCTGTCTACTACATACAGCCCGGTGGGTCCTTGAGGCGGTGTTTGGCTGAGGGGAAAGCGCGTCCCGATCGGGAACCAGTTTAGCTGCACGGCAAACACGAGCTGCAAGATCATGCCGAACCAATACATCGGCACGGCATAAGTAATAATGCCAAACAGTCGCCCACCCACATCAAAGGGAGTATTTGGCTTCGAGGCTGCCAAGGCACCCACGCCGATGCCCACCACCACTGACACGGCCATGCTGAAGATTGTCAGCTCCACTGTTGCTGGAAAATGCTGCTGAATGATCGTCCAGACCGACTGTCCTTGACTGGTCAGCGAGGTCCCCAAATCGAGCCGCAGCAGGCTGCCTAGGTAGCGAATGTACTGCATCCACAGCGGCGCGTCCAATCCTAGGCTCTCGCGCAACTCTTGCTTAGCGCTTTCGGGAGCACGGGGACCAAGCAGCGAATCCACTGGGTCGCCTGGTGAGGCTCGCAGCAGCAGGAAGATCAACGTGGTGATGGTCCAGATCATCAGCGGTGCCAGCAGCAACCGCGACAGGACATAATATTGCAGCGCTTTTGAGCGAGACATAGCTAGTTACTTCTGGATTTGCCACAGCAGAAACTGCTGAGTAGGCTGAATGGCAACGCCCTGAACGGTGTTCCGCACAAACACATAGTCTTTGTTCTGCCAGAGCGGAATGTAGGGTACATCAGCCGCTAGCAGATCTTGCAATTCGCTGAACTGCTGTTTGCGTACCGCTTGATCCGGCTCCGCTCGCTGCTTTTGAATCAGCTCATTGGCACGGGGGCTGTAGTAGAAAGAGCCGCCGGCTTGGCTTTGCCCTGCCTCACATCCAGTTTCCACCGATCCCTTATCGCAGGACATAAACGGCTCGATGAATGTATCGGGATCGTAGAAATCGGGGTACCAGTCTAGCAAGGTTGTGGGGTAAATGCCCTTGTCGAGATTGTCAAAGAGGGTGGCTGCCTCCACGCTATTCGGCTCAATCTTGACCAGTCCAGGTAGCGCCCTTTCAACCGACGCCTTGAGAGTCGTCGCCACCAAATTCCGCACCGTGGATCCCGACGAGTACCAGACTTCCAGCGTTAGAGGGTTTGACTCTGAAAAGCCGGCGGATTGCAAAAGCTGCTTTGCCTTTTCCATATTGGCATCCCCGTAGACCTCCTGAAAGACCGGACGATAGGCAGGAGAGCTGGTTGGCAGCAGGCTATAGAGCGGCTCTGCTTGCCCCTGGAAGACCCGCTCGTTGAGGAGCTTGCGATCGATCATGGCGGCAATGGCCTGCCGTACTCTGACATCATCGAGAGGTTTGGCTCTGAGGTTGAGCACCATAAAGTTCGTAACGTTGGTGCCGGCTTCAATCACTTGCCAGCCGCCCTGCTCTTGGCTCTCAATCAGTTGACGGATTTGATCCGGGTCCAGCGTTTGGTAGGCAATATCTAAACCGCCGGTGCGAAAGGTGTTGTACAAATTGGCTGGACTGCTGATGATCTGAATATCAATGCCTTCATTAGCTGGCTTCTCGCCCCAATAGTCGGGGTTGGGATCGAGACGAATGGCATCAGGAGCAAATTGCCCTAGCTTGTAGGGACCCGTACCCACAAAGGTATTGGGCTGAAACTGACCCGCACCTACCTGATAGGCTTTTGGTGAAACCGGCGTGACGCCAGAAAAGGCGAGTAGAGCTGGAAAGGCGGCAAAGGGCTGCTTGAGGGTAATTGTCAGCTCATACGTGTCGGTTGCCTCGACGGAGGCGATCCGGTCAGCTAGCAGAAAAGCCGGTCGTCCGCCATTTTCCATGAAGCGCTGGATCGAGAAAGCCATGGCCTCGGCATTGAAGGGTTCGCCGTCGTGGAACGTGACGCCTTCCCGCAGCGGGATGCGGTAGGTCAGACCGTCGCTGCTCACTTCCGGTAGGGCGGTGGCGAGTTGCGGTTCCAGTTCCGTTGTACCGGGCTTATAGGTATAGAGCCGGTCACCCATGTTGTAGAGCAAAATCCCAGGGAATAGCTCATAGGCATCTGCCGGATCAAGCGTGCGGGCAGACAGGGTGGTGCCTATCGTCACTCGACCGTTCTCGGATGTCGGCGATCCTGGTGCAGTAGAGGTCTGCGACCCACCGCCACAGCCAACCGTTAGCAGCAGACACAGGCTAAACAGCCCCAGAAAGCGCCACACCCTCCGTGGCACCTGAGTCCACCGCATCCCTGGCACAACCCAATCCCGAAACCATGTTTCCATAAATGCTTTCATAGACCCTGTTGCCCATTGACCCATTGGTGTATTGCCTAGCTCTAACAAACGCCCGAATCGATTTAAATCGATCTCAATTCAGACTACAGAATTCAGACTGTAGATTCTGCTGATAGATACTGGCGGAAACTTTATGAACGTTATACCACCCTGCGTTCCTTGGCAAGAAAACGATGGAGGTGGCAACGAGAAGTCTGCCGACCGACGTTGAGGTTGATATGATGCTTTTCATCCCATCCGAGTTCAACCCGCTATGTCCGATCTCTACGTTTCCTGGACCGAATACTACGAAAAAATTGAGCAGCTTGCCGCCAAGATTTACTACTCTCAGTGGGAGTTTAACCAAATTGTTTGCCTTGCACGGGGAGGGCTGCGGGTCGGCGATGTGCTATCGCGCATTTTTGATCTGCCGATGGCGATTCTGGCTACGTCGTCCTATCGGGGCACAGGGAAACAGGCGAGAAGCTCTTTGACGTTTGCTCGCGATCTCACCATGACGACGCCTAATCTAGGCAGCCATGTGTTGCTGGTGGATGACCTTGTAGATTCCGGAGAGAGCCTGAAGCGCACGCTAATTTGGCTAGATCGGCATTACGGATTCTACATCGATGAAATCCGCAGCGCTGTGATTTGGTATAAGGCATGTTCCGCAATTGTCCCAGACTATTATGTGGATTATTTGAGCGATAATCCTTGGATTCATCAGCCCTTCGAGCTGTACGAGGAGATGAAGCCTAGCGACCTCAAACTGCCTTAAACAGCCGTTCGGCAAGGGTGGACCTTAATCAGGGGTATTTTAATCAGGGGTAAGCGTATGCTGCAAGCGACAACCGCTGCCGGTCCGCCATCATCACTGCGCATTCTGTTAGCAGAAGATAATCTCGTCAGCCAGAAAGTTGCTTTGCTGATGCTGCAGCGAATCGGGTATCGGGCACAGGTGGTCACCAGTGGTCTAGATGTATTAAACGCTCTGCACCAGCAACCCTACGACGTGATCTTGCTGGATGTGCAAATGCCCAAAATGGACGGACTAGAGACCGCCCGACAGATTAAGCAGCAGTGGCCTCCCGAGCAATGCCCGCGGATGATTGCTATGACTGCCAGTTTGCTGGTGGAGGATTGCGCCACCTACCAGGACGCTGGAATAGATGGGTATCTGTCTAAACCCGTTCAGCTCGAAAAGTTGGCTGCACTGTTGCGGAACTGCCGCCCCACCACGTCGTTGCCCTCAGATGCGACGAATCCGAGTCATTCTGACTACGCCAGCGACCCTTCAGTCGAACTGCCGGCGTCCGAACAGTCTTCCGCCCTGACGGAATCAGCAGCAGTGACGGCGTCTCTCGATCTAACCCTGCTACACACCTTGAACAGCGATATAGGCAATCAGTCGTCGCTGCCGCTGTTGATTGATTGCTACCTGGCTGAAGCGCCCAATTTGCTGTACCTGATCCATCAGTCCGCGACCCAAACCGATGCCCATACCCTGCGGCGAGCGGTTCACACCCTCAAGTCGAGCAGCCGATCCCTAGGAGCAACGGCATTATTTCATCTCTGCGAAGAGCTAGAAGAGCTGGCGCGTGGGGGAATGATAGATGCAGTGATCCCCCAGCTATCGCACCTCGAAGACGAGTTTAAGCGCTTTACCGCAGCCTTGCAGGTTGCGATCCCAGGGGTGGCATTACAACAGGAGCGTCATTAGCCGATGGCAACCCCCTCGGATCGAATTAGCCCTCTGATTTTGGTTGTCGATGATGATCCCGTGGCACGGATGCAGTTGCGTCTTTGCCTGGAAAATGAAGGCTATGAGATTGCTGAAGCCCCCGATGGCACCACTGGATTAGCAATATACGGGCACCTCCAGCCAGACATCGTGCTTCTCGATGCCCTGATGCCAGGCCTCGATGGATTTGAGTGCTGCGTCCGTCTGCAGTCGCTGCCACGAGGACGACACATCCCCATCTTGATAATTACCGGCTTAAATGATCAAGATTCCGTCGATCGGGCGTTTGCAGTGGGTGCCGCCGATTATGTCACTAAACCGGTACATTGGGCGGTGCTGCGGCAGCGGGTCCGTCGGCTGATCCAACAGTCGCAGTTGCAGCAGCAACTTGAAGCAGCCAATCGCGAGTTACGCCGCCTAGCCTCAGTTGATGGACTCACCCAGGTGGCGAATCGTCGTCAGTTTGACGAACTGCTGAACCAGGAATGGTTGCGCTGTCAGCAGCAGCAGCAGCAGCTAGCCCTGCTATTATGCGACATTGACTGCTTCAAACCTTACAACGACACCTATGGGCATCAAGCGGGCGACCGCTGCCTGCAACAGGTTGCTCAAGCGCTGAAAGCAACAGCCCATCGTCCTGGTGATCTCGTCGCTCGATATGGAGGCGAAGAGTTTGCAGTGTTGTTGCCCAACACCGATGGAAAAGGGGCCTTGTGTGTCGCAGAACGCATGAATGCTCAAATCAAGGCTCTCAACATCCCGCATCACAGTTCCAGCGTCGGGGCTTGTGTTACTGTGAGCGCAGGGGGCGCTAGCATGATACCCGAGCTAGAACTCGAAGCAGACATCCTGATCGCAGCCGCTGATCAGGCGCTCTATCACGCTAAGCATACTGGACGAGATCGCTGTTGCCTCTACACCGGCGAGCCGATCTCTCTGGTCTCGTCTGCTTCTAGGCCGCTGTCTGTCTCGATTGCAGCGGCATTCAACCCCGATTCACACTCCCCCTGCTAATCCTAAGGAATGCTTAAGGTCAGGGCTACTGTAATGTCCAACACGGATCCTTGCCGTTGGCGGGTGTAGTGTGCATTAGTTTAGGTGGACTATCAACCAAGTGTGAGCTTATGAGCAGCCAGCCTATTGATGTTCATGTGCATGTAGAGGATGATCGCACAGGAACCGCCGTCTCTACTCTGAAACGGGCTATTGCCGACAACCTCTACTACCTTCAGGGCAAGGACGAGCACTTCGCTAATCTTTACGATTACTATATGGCTTTGGCCTACACTGTGCGCGATCGTATGGTGTATCGTCGCATCAAAACTGCCCAGACGTATTACGAGAAAGATAGCAAAGTCGTCTACTACCTCTCAGCAGAATTTTTGATTGGGCGTCTGCTGCTGAATAATTTGATCAATCTTGGCATCTACGAGCCAGTTCGCCAAGCTCTCGAGGAAGCCGGGCTGAACTTAGATGATTTGATCGAGCGGGAAGAAGAACCGGGTCTGGGCAACGGTGGCTTGGGGCGGCTAGCGGCCTGTTTTATGGACTCCCTCTCGACGTTGGAAATTCCGGCGGTTGGCTATGGCATCCGCTACGAGTTCGGTATTTTTGATCAGCTCATCTGCGATGGGTGGCAAGTTGAACACCCTGACAACTGGCTGCGCTTCGGCAACCCCTGGGAGATTCCTCGCCCTGACTACATGGTAGAGGTCAAATTCGGCGGTCACACCGAAGCCTATACCGACGCTAGCGGTCAAGCTCGGGTGCGCTGGTTGCCCCGCGTCACTGTCTTTGGCACCCCCTACGATACGCCAGTACCAGGCTACGGCAACAACACGGTCAATACCCTGAGGCTGTGGTCAGCCCGCGCTGGGGAAGATTTTGACTTCCACGTGTTCAACGCCGGCGATTACACTCAAGCCGTTGCCGCCAAGACCTTCTCGGAGAACATCTCTAAGGTGCTCTATCCGAACGACAACACGCCCCAGGGCAAGGAACTGCGGCTACAGCAGCAGTATTTCTTCGTGTCTTGCTCGCTGCAGGACATCATCCGCCTATATCTGCGGCAGCACGACAGCTTTGATGCCTTCCCCGACAAGGTGGCGATTCAGCTCAACGACACCCATCCAGCGGTGGGCGTAGCGGAACTGATGCGGCTGTTCATCGACGACTATCAGCTCGATTGGGACAAAGCCTGGGATCTCACTCGCCGCACCTTCGCCTACACCAACCACACTCTGCTGGCAGAAGCCCTAGAGCGCTGGCCGGTGAGTTTGTTTGGGCGGCTGCTGCCTCGCCATCTGGAAATCATCTACGAAATCAACTTCAACTTTTTGAACGAAGTCCGTGAGCGTTATCCTGGCAACACGGCTAAGCTGGCGCGCATGTCGCTGATTGAAGAAGGACAGGAAAAACAAATCCGCATGGCTCATCTAGCCTGCGTTGGCAGCCACACCGTGAACGGCGTCGCCGCTTTGCACACCGAGCTGATCAAGCAAGATCTGATGCGGGATTTCTATGAGCTGTGGCCGCACAAGTTTCAGAACAAAACCAACGGCATCACTCCCCGTCGCTGGCTGCTGATGAGCAATCCTGCCCTATCTAACCTGATTACCGAGAAAATTGGCGACGGCTGGATCAAAAACCTCGATGAGCTGCGTCGGATTGAAGCCTTCGTGGACGACCCACAATTCCGGGCGCAATGGCGACAGATCAAGCACAATAACAAGCGCACTCTAGCTGACTACATCCTGCGTCATAACGAGATTGAGGTTGATGTCAACTCGCTGTTCGATGTCCAAATCAAGCGGATTCACGAGTACAAGCGGCAGTTGCTCTGTGTGATGCACATCATCACCCTCTATAACCGCCTGAAAGCTAATCCCTATATGGAGATGCTGCCCCGCACCTTTATCTTTGGCGGCAAGGCAGCTCCCGGCTACTTCATGGCCAAAATGGTGGTGAAGCTGATTAACTCGGTCGCGGAGGTGGTGAATAACGACCCTGACGTGGACGGCCGTCTGAAGGTGGTGTTTCTGGCAAACTATTCGGTGTCGCTGGGGCAATTTGCCTACCCGGCGGCAGACTTGTCTGAACAGATCTCGACGGCGGGTAAGGAAGCTTCGGGAACTGGCAACATGAAATTTGCCCTCAACGGTGCGCTCACGATCGGCACCCTCGATGGTGCTAACGTCGAGATCCGGGAAGAGGTAGGAGCAGAAAACTTCTTCCTGTTTGGCTTAACGGCTCAGGAAGTTATGGATCTGAAAGCCAAGGGCTATCGCCCCACCGACTACTACAACAGCAACCCCGAGCTAAAGCAGGTGATCGATCAGTTGGCGTCTAGCTTCTTTGCACCTCGCGAGCCGGGACTATTCATGTCGATTGTGGATGCACTGCTGCACGGTGACGAGTACATGCTGCTGGCTGACTATCAATCCTACATCGATTGCCAAGAGCGCGTTAGTCAGGCGTTCCGCGATCAGGAGAACTGGACGCGCATGTCGATCCTAAATGTGGCGCGCATGGGCAAGTTCTCTTCAGATCGTACGATTGCCGATTACTGCCGCGAAATCTGGCATGTAGAACCAACGCCGATCAGCTTGGAAGCCTATTCGCAAGAGAATGCGGGCTTGAAGGTGCCGCGTGTTCCAGAAATGGCGTAGCGTTACCTGACCAATTGCTCAATCCAGTTGGTTTCCCTCTTCAGTCTACGAAGGGGGATTTTTTAGCGGCGATCCGGGCAACGCTGAACCCACCCTTGCTGCATCATCCAACTCAACGCAAAGCCAACAACGGCAAAGCTTAGGAGATTGCCGAGCAACCGCAATGCTGCTAGCGGAACCTGCCCCAGTAAAAGTTCGACCTGTGCCAGTCCCCGGATCAGCCCAAAGGCAACAATTGCCCCAACCTGGAGTTGCCTATTGGTATCCTGCCGCAGGATATAGCGGTAAGTGACGCCAAACAAGAAACCGGTGAGTAGGGCAATTCCCGCTCGCAACAGCTCAGTCGGAATAGCAAGTGGGCTAAGGGACAAGAACTCGCTTGGTGGGGACAACCCAACCCATGACTCGACCCCCCACAGCACCAGAAACAGCAACCCAAACAGACTGGCAGCCGCCATGCCAGCTTTCAACGATTCAATGCGCTCAGCAGTTTCATTAAACTCCTGATGCCTTTTCCGGTTTTGGTCCGTCGAATTCATTGCGGAAACAGGCAACTGAGGGACATCTAAAGCGTACCTCTACGCTTGCACCAACATCCGTGCCGAATAGTGCGCCACCGATTCAGGCGGATCCAGAGGGGTGCAGTACACTTCCGCCGAATTGTTGGGACTTTCGATCAGCTTCACCTTATGGAGCTGGGCCCCAAGCTCTTGAATTGGCTGCCGCAAAACATCGCGAATATAAACGGCAATATTCTCAGCCGTGGGCACCACTTTCTCGAAGTAAGGAACATCCTTGTTCAAGAAAGTATGATCCATTGGTTCTACCACGTAGTCATCGATTGCCTTCTGCACCGCTCCCAAATCGGCAATCATACCCGTGCGTGGATCAATTTCACCTTTGACGGTGACCTCTAAGTGATAGTTGTGACCATGACCATTCACGCGAGCGCACTTGCCGTAGATCTCTGAGTTTTGCTCTAATGTTAAATGCGGCAATGCCAATCGGTGGGCGGCACTAAAATGGGTGCTGATTGTCAAATAAGCTTCCATAGCATTTCCTTCGTATTCTGCCCAGAGTTCAGGATGTTCAAATAACTGGATACGGACCAACGGCAGATGAGGCGCTAGTCGCTGCCAGATCACCCGCGCCATATTTTCAGTGGTTGGCAGGGTCTGTTGAAACTCCGGCCAGGTGTCGTTCAAGTAGGAAAAATCGAGTTGGCTGGTGACTTCCCGCTGAATCGTGTGCTTTACGTCTGATAGATTGAGCACCATGCCGTACTCGTCAAGTTCGCCTTCCATTGAGACGAATAGCACATAGTTGTGACCATGGCCTGGAGCCTGGGCACAGCGACCAAACAGCCGCCCATTCTCTGCTTCACTCAATTCGGGCAACCAGTAGCGATGACTTGCCGAGAACTGCGCCCGACGATTAATGATGCATCTCATAGGGAAGCGACTTTATTAAGTTCCGTTAACCTCTTTTTCCAGGATAGCAGGGAAGCCGCTCGAAAGTCCGCTCGCGCCTCGTCGGAAACATCCAGGCAATTACATTACCCAAATTACATTACCCAGGAATGCAGTCAGGATGTATGTAGTAGGGGCACCGGCTGTGGATCTGTCTAGAACTGCTACAGAGTCGCCAACAGCAGCAGGAAGAGGGCTTCAGTCCATTCTACGACTGCGCCATAGGTATCGCCCGTGTGGCCGCCCAGTCGTCGATAAAACCAGTGCGCCGTTAGACAGGCGATGCTGACTCCACCCAGTGCCATACCCAGCGCTAGTTGCGGAGCAGACGGTGTCGTTCCCAGCGGCAGAACGCTCAACCCCAGCATCAGTAGCAAGCTTGGAATCGTGTGTTTCAGCGATGGGAGAGCTGCCTTGTGAAACGCGCCTTTGCCCCTAGGCTTCAAGTACGGGTAGCGGGCAATAGCCACTTGCTGCCCCCAACGTCCCCAGCCCGCCGCCAAGGGTAGCCCTAGCCAGCGCCACGTGTGGATTTCGGTTAATGCGGCTACCTTCAGCAGCAGAATCACAATGGCAGCCATCACACCGAAGGCACCGGTAGCACTATCGCTCATAACCTCTAACCGACGCTTGGGATCCGTCACTGCCAGTCCATCCGCAGTGTCCATAGCGCCATCAAGATGCAGTCCGCCCGTTAGAGCTATCCAGACAGCTACAATCCCAACCGAACGCACCAAAGGCGACAGGGGCAGCAAGGATAGTCCCTGGTCCAGCACCGCTAGCCCCCCCCCAATCACTATCCCAATTAGAGGGGCCCAGCAGGCAACCACTTGAAAAGGAAGCTGCCATGTGGCTGGAATAGGCAGCGCCGTGTAGAATGCAATCGCCGCGACGAAGTCCCTGAAGCAAGCGGTTATCCTTCGTGGCAAGCCCTAATCTCCCTCATCGTTGGGCATGAATAATACCACTCCAGGCAGGGTAAAGGTTCAGCGCTCTGGCTGAATTTACAAATTCGACTTGCAGCAATAATGAAGAGGAAACCAAGTCAATAAGGGGCTGGGTCAATAAGTTCCGTGAATTCCACTAAGGGCTTTAGCGGAGTTCCAGGATAAGATCGGCTCATCATCCTTATTCACCTCACCTGGGGCATAGCGCTCCGGTTCTGTTTCTGTCCTGATATTGATTCAGTATTGATTCAGAATCGGTTTCAGAATCAGTATTCAGCTGAGCTAAAACCTTCGGGGCGCTAAGAGCCGAGTTTCAGAGTTTGTAGCCCGAGATGGTGCTGCATGCAGTGTACCTGCCAAGTCATAATTGGTTTTAATTGGTTTCAAGTCATAATTGGTTTGCAGATCGGGAGTCATTCATCTAGCTCCTGGCCTCTACGGTCCGATAGGACAGGTTCGTCATCCACCTAAGGTCTGCGCCTAGCGGCAATGTGTATGAGTCACGATCAACTCTCTGGAAATGCCAAGCTTCCTGCTCCCTGCATTGTGGATACAGGCACAATCATCAACAAGCAGGATATGCAGCGTCTACTCTCCGATTTGAACCGAGTTTGCTACCGCTACACTCAAGACGAGAAGCTGCTTTCGGAGGACGAAGGCTATGTTGTGGAAGTCTTTGCTGACCCTCAGCGCTCGACCCTAGTGGCGAATCATACCCTTTATCTGAATGTCTATAGCTTCGACTATCTGGAGCTTCATCAATCGCCTGAGCAGCAGGCTTATTTCGATCTCGTTCAAGACAATCGCCAGCTGAGATTGATTCCACTCTCGAACCCGTTGCAAGATCAGCGTGCCCGCAGCCTGAATGCCGCTGCTCTAGAAGCAGTTGTTGCTGAAGTGCTGTCTGCGAGTTGGGATGTACGCATCGATGACGACGAAAATTTTTCGATGTAATCTGCCCAAGGGGTTGCAATACTGAACTTACGGCTGGTTTATGGCAGCGATGACTTCTCTGAGCACCCTTGCGGCGACTCCCCAACCCGTCGCCACTTGACTATGATGGAACCTTTGAGGTTTAGTCAGCCTAGGTGTTGGGTTTCCTCCGCTAGGGAGAAAGTAGAGCGTCAAGCGTGGATTTTTCGTTTCAGTGTATAGCGAACTGTAGCCAAACCAAGGCGCGAGCCGGGCTGTTTGTCACGCCCCATGGGGTGGTTGAAACCCCTCGTTTTATGCCCGTAGGAACGTTAGCCAATGTCAAAACGCTGACTCCAGCGCAATTGCAGGCAACGGGCGCACAAATGATTTTGGCAAATACCTATCACCTGCATCTACAGCCGGGAGAAGACATTGTGGCGCGAGCAGGTGGATTGCACCGGTTCATGGCCTGGGACGGACCCATCCTGACCGATTCTGGTGGCTTTCAGGTGTTTAGTTTGAGCGAGCTACGGGAGATTAGCGATCAGGGCGTTACGTTTCGCTCTCCTCGCGATGGGCAGATCATCCACTTAACCCCCGAAACGTCAATTCAGATTCAAAATGCCTTAGGGGCCGATGTGATCATGGCCTTCGATGAGTGCCCTCCCTATCCGGCCAGCCGTGAACAGGTCACTGAAGCAACCTACCGCACCGAACGCTGGCTAGAACGCTGCATCAATGCCCATCAGCGGCGTGATCAGGCGCTATTTGGCATTGTTCAAGGCGGGGTATATCCCGAGTTGCGGCGGCAGGCGGCCCTGCGACTTGCTAAGTTTGACCTGCCAGGCTATGCCATTGGAGGTGTCAGCGTAGGGGAACCCGCAGAGCTGATTGAACGCATTGTTCAAGCAACGACACCTTTGCTGCCGGTGAATAAGCCGCGCTACCTGATGGGTGTGGGGACCTATCGCGAAATGGCGCAGGCTATTGCCGCCGGCGTTGATCTGTTCGATTGTGTGATTCCCACTCGCTTGGCGCGGCATGGCAGTGCCTTGGTGCGGGGCGAACGCTGGAACCTGAAAAATGCCCGCTACAAAGAAGACTTCACGCCGCTAGATGTAGAATGCCCCTGCTACGTCTGCCAGCACTTCACACGAGCCTACATTAGCCATTTGCTGCGGGCCCAAGAAATTCTAGGCTATACGCTGCTGTCGATTCACAATATTACAGAGCTGGTGCGCTTTACAGAGCGGATCCGCGATGCGATTCTCCGCGATTGCTTCCGCGAGGAGTTTGCGCCTTGGCTAATGACTGTCTCAGTGTAGTTTGGCTAGTCGTTTCAAACGTGTTCTAGGTGACCTTCATGCTCAATTGACGAGATTCTAAAAACAGTGTTAAGAGTAAGGAGAGTGCAGTGAAGGTGTTGCTTGTGGGCACGATTCACTGGTCTTTTGCGGTTTCTTGGTGAGTATGTCTCGCAACGTTCATGGCTCCTGATTGCAGTGTCCTTGCTCCAGATTCGCTTCAAACCTGTGCCCAGGCGTTGGGGTTGTCCCAGATCCATCGGCACGTGTTCCTCTGTGCTGATCAAACGGTGCCTAAATGCTGTAGCAAGGCCGAGAGTCTGGCCGCATGGAATTATCTGAAGCGTCGCCTACAGGAGTTGCAACTCGATCGCCCGACCAACGCTCGCCCTGTTTGTGTGTTCCGCACAAAAGCCAACTGTCTGCGCGTGTGTCAGCAAGGTCCGATTCTTGTCGTCTATCCGGATGGTGTTTGGTATCATAGCGCCACACCGGAAGTGATCGAGCGCATCATTCAAGAACACTTAGTGGGGAACCAGATTGTTCGAGAGTATGCGTTCTTGATCCATCCGCTGCCCCAGCCGACAAACGACTCTTGCTGAGAACCCTGCTTCGAGATGGCTTCAAGATGGGGCAGTCGCATCAGTTGCATCAGTGGACGGTGGGCGCGTGTTGAGATTGATGTGCAGAGGAGTGTAAACGCTACCCGCTTTGGAAGGAAACCATATACAATAGCCCCGTATACCAGGATAGCGATCAAGCAGAATGTCAACGTTTCACCTGCAATGGGTACTCTAGGAGCTGGGTAAAGATTAAGTGATTCTACGACCTATCCTTGGTGCATCGCAAACGGGTATCTGCACTTTAGCCAATTGGGCGAGCGATGTGTGTATCAGCCACTGTGTATCAGCCCCATTTAGAAAAGTCGAGATTGCAGGCGACGCAGGTTTACTGAACTTGTTTCAGTAATTTCAGCGTTATGTAGAATTACCGGATATCATGATTGGCAAGTTTTGCTATTGACTCTGAGCATGGCGAGTAGTTGAGCATGAGCAAAGAAACTAGTGTAGGAGAGCACAAGCGGCTATTGCTGATTGATGACGATCCAAACCTAATTTTGTTGGTGAAAGATTATCTGGAGTTCCGAGGGTACGAGGTCATCACCGCAGATAATGGTCAGGAAGCTCTGGAAGTGTTGGACAAAGACACCCCAGACATGATCATCTGCGATGTGATGATGCCCCAAATGGATGGCTATTCGCTCGTAGAGCACGTGCGCAAGAATCCGCGAACGAGCTGGATTCCTGTTCTGTTTCTCTCCGCTAAGGGGCAAAGTCAAGATCGGGTGAAAGGGCTCAATACTGGCGCTGATGTCTACATGGTGAAGCCGTTTGAACCGGAAGAGTTGGTGGCTCAGGTGGAATCGTCGCTGAAGCAAGCCTCTCGTCTCATTCAGCGCCAAGACAAAACTGCCGAAACTGCGCCCAAGATTCAGGTGCCGTTTGATGTGGAGCTAACCCCAACCGAGCTGCGGGTGGTGCAATTTGTAGCCCGAGGAATGGCTAACCGAGAAATTGCCGAGGAGCTGAACGTCAGCCAGCGAACCATCGAAAGCCATGTCAGCAATATGCTGGGCAAGACGGGGCTGCACAATCGCACGGAGCTTGCTCGCTGGGCCATCGAAAACAGTATGGCCTAGCTTGCTGTTTGCTTCGCCCCACGGATCCTAGGAGTCAGGGGGTGAGGAGGCAGTGAACTTGACTCAGATCACCTAGATCACCCGAATTCAAAACGGTGGAGTGTGGCAGCAGGCACCTTCCAGAAAAATAGCCTGGGTTGGCAGATTCAGCAGCTTAGCCGACGAGTAGGCGAGTGGCTAGAGCGCCTGCTGAGCGTCAACCAAGACAATCGCTCTGCTCCGCTAGCGGTGCCCGATGGAGTGCTATGGACAGGGTTTTGGCTGCTGGTGCTTGCCCTGGCAGCTTGGGCTGGGTGGCAACTTTACCGATGGCTACGTCCCTACTGGGCAACCTACTGGCGGAATAGCCTTTGGTTACCGGCTGCGGCTGAGGCAGTGTCCCGATCCACAACCGATTGGCTGCAGCAGGCTCGCCGCGCCCATGCTCAAGGTGACGATCAGGAAGCCTGTCGTGCTCTTTATATGGCGACACTACAGCACCTCAGCGATCGGCAACTGATTTCTCTGCAGGCGAGCCGCACCGACGGAGAGTATCTGACGTTGATGCGTACCCTAAACCTACCACCGCCTTACCAAGTTGTGATTCAGACCCACGAGCGGTTGTGGTTCGGTCAGGTCTCTGCTTCACCAGCCGTATACGAGCGTTGCTGGCAGGCGTATCAGGAGATTGAACGAGCATGACGCTGAATACACGGCAAATGGGGATTGGGGTGGTAGCGCTGCTTGTGCTGCTGCTGCTGAGCTGGGTAGCAGCCCCGCAATCCTCTCAATTGCAGCAAGGCTCGACCTACAGCCGTGCTCCGGCAGGCTATGGTGCCTGGTTTGCCTACATGGAGCAACAACAGACTCCGTTACAGCGCTGGCGCAGACCGCTTGATGAGCTGGTTCAGACCCCAGAAGCGGCACCCATCACCCTGCTGCGGATCCAGCCCAATATCGGTTGGTTCGGTGTTCCCAACAAAGACTGGATTCGTCGCGGCAATGTGTTGGTGCTGCTCGGCATCCGCGCGCCGGTGACCGAGGCTGCCTTTCATTCGACTCTTGCCAGTCCTGCGGGAGATGTCACCATTGAAACTAGCCGTCGCTATGCTCCAGATCCACAACCTGGACAAGCCGCACCAGTGATAGAGATCCGACTCGGTGATACCTACGGGGCAGTGGTATGGCAGGAGCGCATTGGGCAAGGGCGCGTCATCTATGCTGCTACGCCCTACCTCGCGGCAAACGCTTACCAGGACCAGCCGGGCAACTTCCGATTTTTAGAACAGCTCGTGACCGAACCTGGTCATTCCCTCTGGGTTGATGAGTATCTGCACGGCTACCGCGATCCGGCACCCGTCGGTGAGGCTACGGCTGATGCTCCGACATGGCAGCGACTCACTCGCTATTTTGCAGTCACACCGCTGGCAGTGCTGATCATGCAGGCGGTTGTGCTGCTGCTGCTGCTGATTTGGGGACAAAACCGCCGCTTTGGAGCGCCAATTTCCCGAACCGAACCCAAAATCGACAACAGCACAGCTTATATACAGGCCTTGGCACGTGTGTTGCAGAAAGCGAACGCCTGGACGTTTGTCGCAATCACCATTGGCAGAGCAGAGCAACGACGGTTCCAGCGCGCCTTGGGCTTAGGAGTAACTCCCTTAGAGTGCTCTGCCGTGGCGGCTGCTTGGGAACGGCAAACCGGACGTTCGGCCGCAGAACTAGAGTCTTTGCTGCAGCCACAGCCCCGAAGTGAAGCGGAACTGCTGACTTGGTTGAGACAGATACAAACGCTGCGGCGTCAGCTAGAGTAGTGGGGTCTTCGCTTTTTCCAGCCCTCGTGAACGAAACCAACGCCGTCTTTTCTCATCTGACTCGGGCCCTGAGCCAGATTGTCGTGGGTCAACCCACCCTCGTTCAGCAGTTGATGGTGGCGCTACTCGCTGGCGGGCATGTAATCCTGGAAGGCGTGCCAGGCACCGGAAAGACTTTGACTGTAAAAGCGCTGGCACAACTCCTGCAGGCAGAATTTCGCCGCATCCAATTGACACCCGATGTCTTGCCCGCCGATATTCTGGGCACGACTATTTTTGATTTCGACAGCCGCAGCTTCGTACTCAAGAAAGGTCCTGTATTCACGGAGATCTTGCTGGCAGACGAAATCAACCGGACCCCTCCCAAAACTCAGGCAGCTCTGCTGGAAGCCATGGAAGAGCAGCAGGTGACTCTCGATGGAGAAAGCCTCAGCCTGCCAAACTTATTTTGGGTGATCGCGACGCAAAATCCGCTGGAGTTTGAAGGGACCTATCCCCTACCGGAAGCCCAGCTCGATCGCTTTCTGTTTAAGCTAATCGTGGACTACCCTGACCCCCAATCCGAGCGGCAGATGTTGCTGAATGCGCAGGCAGGCTTGCAAACAAAACGTCTGGACCTGGCTCAACTTCAGCCGATTGCTACGGTCGAACAGGTGCTGCTAGCTCGGCAGGCTATTCGGGCAATCCGCGTCAGCGACCCCTTGCTGGACTATTTGATGGCGCTGGTGCAGCACACCCGCGAACATCCTGATCTGATGCTAGGAGCCTCACCTCGCTCGGCAGTGGCCTGGCTACACGCGGGCAAAGCCCATGCCTGGCTCGCCGGTCGCGACTATGTTACGCCCGATGATCTCAAGGCTATGGCGTTTCCTCTGCTGCGGCATCGCCTGATTTTGCGCCCCGAAGCCCAACTAGATGGGCTGCAACCTGATCGCGTAATTCACTCGCTGCTGGGGCAGGTGCCGGTGCCGCGATAGGGGCTGCAATCCTCCTATGTCTGCCATGTCTGCTGCTTTATGGTTCCTTCTCGTCGCCTGTATGAGCTGCTGCTGCTGATGACCGCTCTCGGTTTGGGAGTGGCTGTGGTGGGCAGCTATATCACGCCGTCTAGTTGGCTCGGACTGGCGATCGAGCTAACATTGGCAGGCGATCTCCTCGTGCTGCTGCTGACCCTAATTGACGGCCGGCGGGGTTGGAAGCAGCGAGCAACGGTGCAACGGCTTCCCCTAGAGCGACTGTCAATTGGGCGCGACAATCCGGTACGGCTAATTGTGCAAACAGGGGAGCGTCCAGCCCAGTTGCTGCTCCGCGATGCCTATCCGGCAGCCTTTACCGCAACGCCCGAAACATTACAGATTACCCTACCAGCCCAGCAGTCGCAGGAATTCACCTATACCGTTTTTCCGGCACAGCGGGGTGAGTATACCTGGAAGTCCATTCAGGTGCGGCAGTTGGGATGCTGGGGGCTTGCCTGGCAGGATTGGCAGGTTCCCCAAGCTCAGACGGTTGAGGTGTATCCCGATCTAATCGGGCTGCGGGCGCTGTCGGTCCGGCTGACGCTGCAAGCCGCTGGCAACCTGAAACGGGTGAACCGCATCGGACTAGGCACCGAGTTTGCTGAACTGCGGGAGTACAACTTGGGAGATGATCCGCGTTTGATTGATTGGAAAGCGACCGCTCGCCGCAGTCGTCCACTGCTGCGGGTGCTAGAACCGGAGCAAGAGCAGACGCTAATTATCCTGCTGGATAGTGGACGCCTGATGACAGGACAGGTGCAGGGTCTGACGCGGTTTGATTGGGGGCTGAATGCTGCCCTAGCCTTAGCGTTAGCCGGACTGAAACGCGGGGACCGGGTAGGGTTGGGGGTGTTTGATCGACAGTTGCACACCTGGATGCCTCCGGAACGTGGGCAGCAGCAGTTAGCCAAACTGCTCGATCGCGTTACTCCCTTACAGCCGGTGTTGCTAGAGCCAGACTATCTGGGAGCGGTAACGGCCGTGACCCGGCAGCAGTCGCGTCGCGCCCTAATTGTGCTAATGACCGACGTGATCGATACAACGGCATCAGCTGAATTGCTCGCGGCAATGACTCGCTTGACGCCCCGCTATTTGCCCTTCTGCGTTACCCTGCGCGACCCCCAAGTTGATCGACAAGCAGAGGCCCCCAGTGAAGAGATAGCTAGTGCCTACACCCGAGCCGTGGCCCTAGATTTGCTGGCTCAACGGCAGGTTGCCCTGGAAAGGCTACGGCAGAAAGGGGTCTTGATTCTGGATGCTGCTGCCCATCAAATCACTGAACCGCTAGTAGACCGCTACTTGCAGCTCAAAGCAAGAAATCAACTGTAACCTTGAATCTTGTAATCTCAATTTTGTCATTTGTCGTCTCGCAACTCACTCGGAATCTGAACCGGTTAGAGAGATGCGATGGGGCGGTTAGGCAGCAACCACCTGATAGACGAAGCTGAGGGTAGCCCAGTCATTTACATCCAGTCGATAGCTGTCGGCCGGCACCTCGCTGGAGGCTAAGCTGCCACTGCTGGCTTGGTGCAGATCTTGAAGCAGCGCCTGCACAACATCGAGCGGGTTGAGTACCGCCATCATCCGATGGACTTCGGCGGACGGACGCTCGGCTTGCAAGGCTTGCTCGGTTTGCTCAAAAGGTTGACGGCTAAATACCAGATAGGTTTCTGCCAGTCCAGGAGGTCCTTGAACGAGCCAATCCGCAGCCGACACAGGGGGCACGATTACCGTATCGCCTGGAGCAATCAGGGCATGGTTATCTGGAGCCAGACTAGACGCATCGGAGGGGTGGATGGCAAAGACACTGCCATTACTGTCTAGCCCCAAGAGCAAAAAATAAACCGGCTGATTGCTATAGTTCAGCAGCCGATATTGGAGCTGGCTGCCCACCGGTAGGGTAGAGACCGCTTCTTCAATCAGCAGGCTAGTGACTTTATTCGTCGGCGGTTTTCCAGGAGCGCGGCTTGTTTCTTGTTGCAGGATCAGCCGCTCTTCTGGAGCAAGCATTTCCAGCGTTGCCCGCACCCCCAAACTAGAGGAACCGGAATTTACTGTCAGCCGCAGCAGTTTCAAGGCCAGCAGCGTTTTGAGCTGCGGCGTCACTCGGTTGACTGCCGTCTTCACCGCCTCTGCTTCGGGGATTAAGGTATTGGGAATGGCATCTCGCCCTAGGGAAAACAAGCCATAACTGCCCGGTTGCGGTGCTGGTTCCGGAGTTTCCGCCGCCGTGGGAACTGGGCTGACCAACGTTTGCGGTGACAGCGATGCCGTCAGAGTTTGAGCGGGTAACGCCCGACCAAACAGAACATCAGCCGGCTGCTCGCCAGCAATCACCGGGGTCACTCGCGCAATAGGAGCGAAGGCACTGATAGCATCGACCCGCTCAATCCGCTCAAGGCTGGCGTCGAGGGCGACGGTTAGCCCGACGTTGCGCGGCAGGACCCGCACGACTTCCCGCACAAGCTGACCCGCCATCAGTGAGCTACCCTCGCCAGACAGCAGCCGCGCTTTGCCAATCAACCCCTCGCGCGAGCGGACTTGCAGCAGCGGTGGGACGGCTATCCCCTCGGATGCGACCAGAGTCAACAGCGAAGCCCCATAGTTATCCAGCACCGTTGCCGGCACCCCCCCTAGCCAAAGCTGCACTTTGTCGTCTTCAACAGACCGAATGACCCCATCCGCATTTGGCATTGCAATGGGGCTGAAGTAGCTGCTCGTCAGACCCTGGCGTTGGGCTTTTTGACCACTCAAAGCAGGCTGCTGCTCCAATCCAGCGATTTGCTTCACCGTGCCGATGACTTGATTGAAGACCACCCGTAGCGTGGTGGCGGGTGTCGTGGACCAAAGCCGCTGGGTCAGGGCATAGGTAAACAGCCCAGCACTGAAGCCATTCCACTGCCCTTCGACCGCAATGTGGTTACCGCTGGTAGCGCTCAAAACTAGCCCCGGAAAAGACTCTGGCGAGTGCTGCACCTGCGGCAAACGAGCTACTTGGCTGCGCAGCCGCTCTTGAACCGCCAGTTCAGCCGCACTGATCTGTCCGCTCGGTGCATTCGGGCGGGAGCGAATCCGCAAATTGCCGTGAATGGTGCGGCCTACCGGCATAAACCCCAAATCGAGAACTGTCGCCACCTGCTCGGTGGATACGGCCTGCAACAGGAGCCGTAAGGTATCTTCTAACACATCATGGATGACGGGTGCTTCAGCGGACGGCAGCAGACCATCTACCGGCACCACGCTCGACACCAGGCGATTCTCGTTGCTGAGATGCACTTGGCTGCCCAAGCCGCTTATATGCACTACCACCACATCCCCCGGCTGCGCTTGGTTCACTAGATGGTCCATGAACGCATCTTCAATGTTCTGGCGGGTCGCTGCCTGATCCGTGAGGACCAGAATATCGTTGGGCTGAAAACCAAAGCGGTGGGTCAGTAGCTCCTGCTGAAGCTCCACATCCGTCAAGCAGCCGTTGAGTGCAGCACCGTGGGCAGGCGAGCAGTCGCACACTGATTCTGGGTATTGGTTAATGCCAATGAGCAAGGCCAGCTTGCGGCGGGTCGGTTGAGCCAACGCCTGTTGGTAGCGATCGGACATCAACGCTAGCCCAGACTCACTAATGCCCAAGGCAGCTAGTGCCCCTGCCAATCGCTGTAAAAACGCCCGTCGCTTTAGTGTCATAATGTTGAATTTGGCCTCCGAGTAATTTGGCCACTCGTCAAGCCGGTCGTCGAGCTGCCATAACCCTATCTTCCACTAGGCTTCAACGGGAAGGCGCAAGGCTTTGGCGAGTTCTGCGGCGACCTCTGGACGGGAGA
>JACYLU010000017.1 GCA_015272325.1 Synechococcales cyanobacterium C42_A2020_086
TCTCCCGTCCAGAGGTCGCCGCAGAACTCGCCAAAGCCTTGCGCCTTCCCGTTGAGGTGTAAACTTGGCTCAGTACGGGATCGATGTGAGTCCTTTGTCGGATACTGGATCGATGTCCACTGGGGAATGTCTTCCCCTTACTCAGTAATGTTCAGCGAAAACGAGGAAACCAATGCAACAACGTGGTGTAACACTCTGGTTTACCGGATTGAGTGGTGCAGGTAAGACAACCATTACCCGCGCTGTAGAGGCTAAGCTGCGCGCAATGGGGTATGGCGTAGAAATCTTGGATGGAGACATTGTGCGCGAGAACCTGACCAAAGGACTGGGCTTCAGCAAAGAAGACCGGGACGAGAATATTCGTCGGATTGGCTTTGTCTCTCAACTGCTGACTCGCCACGGGGTCATTGTATTGGTGTCGGCCATCTCTCCATATCGGGCGGTGCGCGAAGAAGTGCGCCAAAAGATTGGTAATTTTGTAGAAGTGTTTGTGAATGCACCTCTGGCGGTCTGTGAAGAGCGCGATGTCAAGGGGCTTTACAAACGAGCCAGAGCCGGAGAAATCGCCAACTTTACCGGCATTTCCGATCCCTATGAACCGCCAGTCAATCCTGAGGTAGAATGCCGCACCGACCTGGAAACTCTAGATGAGAGTGTAGCCAAGGTGCTTGCAGCTCTGGAAGAACTGGGCTATCTGCCCAGCAATGCCAAGGCAACAGTTGCCTAATGCCAGCTGCTCCACTTGAGCCAACTCGAATTCGGTTTTAGTCTAATCACAACGTTTAGCCTGGAACGGCAGGTGCCGATTGCCTCTCAAGCAGAAGCAGTCTGGACCTGCTTTTTTATCGGTTTCGCATTGGTTTCGCGCACTGGAGCGAGAGAAGGGATACCGCACACCGTAATTCATTTGGGGCAAAGGTTTTGGGGCTGAGTTTTGCGAACGCCTAGGGACTGGGTGCTGCGGGCGTTTCTGGCGCGATCGGCTGAGCGGGGCTAGGCAATCCGGGGATAGGAGTCGGAGCTGTGATCGCCGGCTGAACTGGACGCCCCAAAATGCTGGGATTGCCAGTGTCAAATACGCCGGCTACACAGGCAATCATGTAGGTCGCTAAAGTGCCAGCAAACAGAGCTTTCCAGCCGAGGGCAGCAATTTCCCGCCGTCGTGAGGGTGCCAAGGCACTGATGCCTCCTACAAAGATACCGACCGATGCCAAATGAGCAAAGCCAGACAGGGCATAGCTCACCATCAGCATTGCTCGATCGCTAATCACCCGGACCCCCTCTGGCAGAGCAGTGGCCACCGCCAACGCCTGGTAGGAGGGAATCTCCGTTTGAAACAGCCGTTGCCCGATCAGCACCGACGACTGCCACACTTCTTCCCAATTCAGCGACACGCCGCTCAGCAGGGTTAGCGGTAAGAACAAAGCCCCTAGAATCGTTTGCAGAGTTATTACGCTAAACACATTGCCAATCGGTCGCAGGAAATTAATGTTTGAGTCGGCCAAGCTTGCCAACGCCACAAACAGTTGGTTCACCAGATAGACTAACCCCAGCACCGCAATCAGTACAGCCGCAATAGATGCAGCCATCCGCAGCCCGTCGAGGGCACCAGCAATAGTGGCGTCCATCGGATTGGTACGGGTGAGGGGATCCTCGATGGTGCCATCACCTAGTCCATCTGCCGCCAAACTCTCTGTGGTGGGAATGCCTCCGGCTGTCAGTGGCACCTCGGTTTCGGGCACTAGAATCTTGGACAGCACAAAACAGGCAGGGATAGCCATAATCGAAGCTGAGACCAAATGCCCCAGAATGTTGGGAAACACCGGCCGGAGAAACGCAGTATAGATCGCTAGGGTAGAGGATGCGGCAGTTCCAAAACAGCAGGTGAGAATCGCGCACAACTCGCTGCGGGTCATCCGAGACAAAAACGGACGCACTACGATTGCCGACTCAATGCCAACAAAAATATTGGCTGCCCCGCTTAGGGACTCAGCCCCACTGAGCCGCATCACGCTATAGAAAATCTTGGCGAAGAAAGTGGTGATCACCTGCAGAATCCCTAGGTTGTAGAGCAGCCCCACCAACGCCGAAAAGAAAATCACGGCCGGCAATGCTCGAATCGCAAAAACAAAGTCGAACTGAATGCCACAAAAGCCTGCCACAACTTCACCGGCAGTGGTGGGTGGGCATACTCCTCCCGCTAGCGGAGCCAGCAGCAGCGACTCCTGTCCGGGAATAGGCACTAGAATCGGACCGAAGATAAATCGTGCTCCAGCATCGGCAGCATCAAAGACTACATTGAGCAGCGCACTCAGTACTTGCAGCCAGTCTCGGGTTCGCGGCACTACAAAGATCAGCACCCCCAGCAGGAGCTGCAGCACAATCCCCAAGATCACGACTCGCCAAGGGAAATATTTAGGATTGCGATTTTCTGAACAGAGCCAGGCAATTGCACACAGCCCAAAAATTCCAATCAGAGAAATGAGATTGAGAAAGCTCATAGGTCAAGGGATGTCACAAAAGGGGGTAGCCCACAGCAGCTAGGGGCATAATATTATACCTACAGAGAATAGCCTAAAAAATCAGGTCTGAACCCTGAATCGGCGAAAACACGGCACAAATATTTGTTGCAATGGTTATCGCAATGATGTTGCTAGCCTAGGTGTTGGCGAAACACAGCTCTAGTTGGCAGCAGGTGTCAGCTAGTTATCAGCCAGTTATCAACTAGTTGCCAGCTTGCCGCTGCAAGTCGCAAGTGTGTGTAGGATATGAATAACTACCTTGCTGAGTGTTGTGGCATGGATGCATTTGCGCCGACTCCTCCCGACTGGACTCAAACTGCTGTTCACGCCCGGGAATTTTGCTGCCCTACCTGTCGGGCACTGCCTCTTGAAGCCGAACAGGTTTGGGTGAACCGTCGCTCCCCTGTATTTACTGAAGATCACCGACGCAAGTGGCAAGAATTTTATCGCTGCCGGTGCCAGACTACGTGGTGGGCCTGGAGTAGCGATCGTCCTCCCAGCCCGTTCAAAAAACCAGACACCCCCGATTCCATCGACTTTCCTCGCGAAGATCGCAATTTGTTTTAATTTAACGTTTAAATTTAACGGGTCTGTTGCTGGGTTGGGAGAGCCATGAAGTAGAGATGGCAGTGGTTCAATGGGTTTTGAGTTTTACCCGCAGCCCTGAGATCTACGGAGATTTGGCTGTCCTGCTGCCGAGATTCCGATAATCTGCGGACGCTGCTAGACCTAGCAGCCGCTAAGACAGGAAGTGAGGCCGGTCCACAGCTTGGGAACGCGACAGTGCTCGTGGTGGATCGGTTCATCAGGGATGGAGTGCCGCATAGGAACTCGAGTGCAGCGACCTCCAGTTCATCTGCCAACAGGAATTTATTCAACAGAAATTCAAGGTTTATGCTGGCGAGCGGCTGATCTGGCTCATGACTCAGGCAACCGCAGCAGTCCCAATGGCTTGTCTTACAGGGTATATCTGATTGGTCTGAATAGTCTGTTATCTGCCTGCGGCTGGAATTAGTCTTTGAGGCAACGTCTGAGCAACGGATGAGCCAACGTCAAGATTTTATCCGGGTCACAGCTCGCCAAGGCTGATTGTTGAAATAAAGGCAGTCATCCGGCACACCGCAGCCCTCAATCGGTGATGCCCCGAGTTTTGCTGCCCTCGATTGCCCCTCAACTTCCCTGTTGATGAGAGTCCACTGCTTTGCTGTTGACTTCATCCCTTTTGCACAAGGATTTCATCCATGGTTTTTGAGGTATCGCAAACTATTCATTCCGGAGTAGACAGTCAGACCGCTGCCCTGAATCCGGCACCAGTCGGTATCATGGCGGGTCTTCCCTTTGGGCAACCACGGGCAGGGCTAGGCACCACTCCCTTGGCTGGCGCTCGTCGCAGTCTGCAACTGACGGGCACTAATCAAGCTAACCGGCTGCTTGGCGGGCCAGGCGATGACCAGCTACGAGGTCGAGGAGGTGACGATATCCTGCGCGGTCTGTCCGGCAACGACCGACTGTGGGGCGAAGCTGGCCGCGACCTTTTGGAAGGTGGCAGGGGCAATGATATCCTGATCGGCGGCGGTTCCCGAGCTAGGGACCGAGGGCAGCGGGCGGTTCCCAGACGAACGGGTGATGTGTTGCTAGGTGGCGACGGCGACGATGTGCTGATCGGCGGTGCCCGCTTCGATCGGTTGACGGGCGGCAACGGTCGCGATCGGTTTGTGATCCAGGGTGGTATCCCCAGCGGGGCAGCAAACGCCATCACCCAAATTACCGACTTTACGAAGGGTCAAGATGTGATTCAGCTCGGAGGTGGGCTGAGCTTCGACAATTTGCAGATGGTTCAGGGCAGCGGATCGCAAGCCAATAGCACCCTGATCCAGAACAAGCAAACGGGCGAAATTCTAGTGATGCTCCGAGGCATTCCCAGCAGCCGCCTTGAGCCGACCGATTTTGGCGGTGCGCTGCCTCCTCCTCCTTCCCCGGCTCCCCCTCCTGCTCCTGTTGCGCCCCCTAATCCCACACCACCCTCCATTCTGCCTGTAGCGGCGATCAGCCCCACGACGATCAAGTTTTCGCCTGACAGCAGCGAAGCAGCCATTGCCGCTACCGGCGCAGCGCGAATTCAGCTAGGCAGCCAGACCATTTACATCGGCACTCAGCAGGTGACGAGCATCAACCAAAACCCGATTATTGCCAGCTTTGATAGCAGCAACCCTAGTAATAACTGGGTACGCACCAACTATGAAGTGACTGGCACCGACGGGCGCGGCTATGGTTTGTTCTGGAGCGGCAGCCACCTGTATGGTGTATTTAGCGTAGACGGCACCCAGGGTACCCCCGACCAAGACTTCCGCCGGGTCAGCGGTGGAGCCAGTCAAGCTTGGTTGCGCAGCTATGGCAGCGGCGGTGGAGCGAAGGTGGCGGTGCTGGCCAGGCTCAACCCGGCCAACGGCGAAATGACGGAAGCTGCCTACCTGTCGGCGATTCTCAGCAATGGCAGGAGCAATAGCTTGGCCGTGACTGGGCTAACCGTCAACGAGGCAGGCAATATCGTGGTAAGTGCCCAATCCTACTTTGCACCTCGTCGTCCCGATGGTAAGCCAATGACGCAGACTACGCCGGGCAATTCTCCCTTTGACTACACGCTGGAAATTACGCCAGATCTAAAAACCGTGGTTCGCACGGCCGCTGTTGGCTGGAGCTAATGCCGGCATAGGCGTTGCTTCCTCGCTCAACGCGGCATCCAGAGCCAAATCATCGGTTGAGCAACAGCAGTTTGCGCCGCAGCCAATCGAGAGCGCTGCAACTGCTCAGCCAGCGGATCAGCTCACGCCCTCGCGATCCAAATAGATAGCGCTGGCTTTCCACCTGATCAGACGGTCCAGCCAGACCAATGTAAACCAGACCCACGGGCTTGGTGGCGGTGCCGCCGTCGGGGCCAGCAATGCCCGTGATGCTTAGCCCCCAGGTCGTGCCGAGTCGCTGGCGAACTCCTGCGGCCATTTGCTGCGCTACGGCATCGCTAACCGCTCCTTGGCTGGCTAAGTCTGCATCGCGAACGCCCAGCAGATCGATCTTGACTTGATTGTCGTAAGCGATGATGCCGCCTTTGAAGTAGGCAGAACTGCCGGGAACGGTTGTGATCAGCTCCCCAAGTCCGCCTCCAGTACAGGATTCTGCCACGGCAAGCGTTTGCCCGCGCTGTTTTAGTAAATCGCCCAGCACCGAAGCGAGGGAATCCTCGTTTGCACCGTAATAGTCTAAACCAGCGAGATCCCGCAGCTGTTGCTCCACCGGCTGAATCAGAGCCATCGCTTCCGCCTCGGTGGCAGCCTTAGCCGAGATCCGCAGCCGGACTTCACCGTTGCCCGCATAGGGAGCCACCGTAGGATTCGTCAACTGCAATTGGGCGGCTGCCTTTTCAGCCAAGGAGGATTCTGCAATACCCCAGAAGCGCAACGTCCGGCTGTGGATAGTGGCTTGCCCCCAGCCTTGGCGACGCAAAAAGGGGACGGCTGTTTGGTGCCACATGATTTTCATTTCGCTGGGTACCCCTGGAAACGTCATTAAGGTTAACCCAGGGCGAGGCTGCCATAACATTCCCGGAGCACTGCCGGTTGGATTCGGCAAAATATCGGCTCCCTGAGGCAGCAGAGCTTGCTTGCGATTACTAGGCGACATAACGCGCCCTCGCTGGGCATATTTTTGGGCAATATCGTCCAGAATTTCCGCCCGTTCAATCAGCGGTACTTGAAAAAAGTCAGCGATGGCTTCGGTGGTTAAGTCGTCGGGTGTTGGGCCTAAACCGCCGGTAAAAATCAGCAGTCGCGAACGCTCGCAGGCAATAGCCAGGGCTTTTTGGAAGCGCAGAATGTTATCGCCGACAACGGTTTGGTAATAATGGGGAATGCCCAGCCGCGCCAATTCTTGAGCAAGAAACTGGGCATTGGTGTTGAGAATTTCGCCAAGCAGTAGCTCAGTGCCTACAGAAATGATTTCGGCTGAATCGGTTTCGCTCATATTGTGCTCATATGCAGAAAGGGGGAGAAACAAAGGTCCGACCATGGAACGGTCGCCCAATCGACGCTACAGATTGCAAACGCAGTCTCCCTTCTGCTGGGTTTACTCTATCACCTGGTTAGCGCTGGCTACTGCTGCCGAGCCTGTTTGCTAACCTGCCAACTGGTGTAGCTCAGCAAAATCGTTGCGCCAATGGCGTAGGCAAGCCCGCTAGGAATCCCTGAAAAGGCGAGAGCTAGACTGCCCACCCACAGCGTTAGAGTGTAGATAAACAGCACTGTTAACCGATGAGACAAGCCGGCCTGTAGAAGGCGATGGTGCAAATGCCGCTTATCGGCGATAAAGGGAGACTTGCCATGCCGCAGCCGATCCAAGATCACAGCCGACATGTCCAACAAGGGAACTGCCAAAATCAGGAACGGCAGCAGCACCGCAACCGTGGTGACGCTCTTCACCAAGCCAATCACTCCTACACCAGCCAAGGTAAAGCCCATGAAATAGGCACCGCCATCGCCCATGAAGATCTGCGCTGGATTGAAGTTGTATCGCAAAAAGCCCAGTGCTCCACCGGCCAAAGCAGCCACAATCAAAGCGGCGGCCGGCTGATTCATAAACAGACAGACAATCAGCATAATCACCGCGGCGATGCCCGATACCCCCGCCGCCAGTCCATCCAAGCCATCAATCCAGTTAATGGCATTGGTCATGCCAACCAGCCAAAGCACCGTTACCGGCAGGCTAATCCAAACTGGCAACACAACTAAGCCCACCAAGGGAACCGTCAAGAACTCAATCTGCACGCCCGCTTGCCAGGCCAGGCTAGCCACCGCCACCTGTAGAAATAGACGCAGAAACGGCGACAGATTAAACAAATCATCTGCCAAACCAATCAAAAAGAAAGCAAGGCCACCAATCGTGACACCCCAAATTTCGTATTCTTTATCAGGAGGTAGGATGCCAAAGCCCCCTACCCACCAAACCACCAGCAGGGCCGTCAGCGTTCCCAAAAAAATTGAGACACCGCCGAGACGGACCATCGGGCGCTGATGAATTTTTCGCCCGCCTGGGGGGTCATAATAGCCGCTCTGTAAGCCAATCGTTTTGACAATCGGCGTCGTCAGGAGCACGACCAGAGCCGAGATAATAAACGCAGCTAGATGGTAGGACTGAGGGGGCATCAGAAAAAAATCTAGTGAGTGTAGAACGGATGGAACCAAGAACTAGGGAATGAGTCAGTTCTAATCTGCGCCATGACAACTGCATTGAGGCAAATCTTTTGCCAGCAGCGCCGACATGAGGTTGATATAAGCGGAACCCATGCTGTGAAAGAGTATTGTTCACTCTTATGGATCACAACATGGAGATTAACCGCGTCTACCCGAAGATATTTTTAACACAGGATCTCAATTTGGCAACGCTAGATCCTGAGAATTCTGGAGTGCTGTAATGCTAGGTTTCAGCTTGTCTCAGTCGCTGAAATTGACTTCTCAGAAATTGACTTCTCAACCGCACGACTCCCTTCCTGAAACGATGGCGGTTCAGCCGATTAGGCTGCTGAGCTAGACAAGTAACCATTGGAAACCTCCTCACGCGCTCGCTTTGAATCTAATCGTAACGTATGAGGGGTACTCTTCCCAGGGACAGCCCTTCTCAGTGATAGTCGACAAGTAACGGTTTGAGCGGCATCACTCTACCCATCACTATCCATATATTCAATATATTCAATCGCTATTCAGTCCAGTAAACCCAATTCAAAACCTAATTAGCACGATAGTCCAGCCGTCCAAAGGATTCACTGAGAGACATCCTTTCCAGGTCGGTTCGCGACCAGTCTTCGCTGAGACTCGACCATTCAATTGGGCTATAGCTTTCTTTTAAATAAGTGCGCTGAGCCATTTCGGACATGTAGCCCAGATAGTGACCCATCAAAAAGTAAACTGCCATCATCCCGGCTGCTGCGGTAGAGACCAGGAAACCTGCCAGCATCAGAGAGAATTCCCGATGCTGTACTGCCTCCTGCATTAGGTGCAGCGCCCAAGCGACTAAGCCAATTACCACAACCAAGATAAAAATCATTCTTAAATATTTTAAGAATCGTAATATTTACACATATTAACAAACTCTCAGGGAACTGTCTCTAGGTTTTCCTACCCAAGCAGCTATTCAGCCCATAAAAGAATTTGAGAGGTTCCATAACCCTACCCTTTACTGTTCTCAAGTAGAATCAGCACTCACCTAGATGTAGAGTTCGTAATACTTCCTTGCCCTTGCCTACAGTGTATAGCGCATTTTCAGCCACAGCACAGGCAAATTGTAAAGCTCATCTATAGCTTTTCTCAGCAAAAGTCTCAGCAAAAGGCAGAGTAACCATGTTCAGCCTAACTTCTGCCTAACGCCGGACCAACACCTGATGTTGCGCTAAATGGCTCTTAATTTCGGCAACCGTGAGCTGCCCATAATGCAATAGGGAAGCGAGGAGTGCCGCCTCTGCCTTGCCTACTGTGAGAGCTTCATAGATGTGCTGACAGGTACCCGCTCCGCCCGAGGCAATCACTGGAATCTGCACCCGCTCAGCGATCGTCCGCGTCAGCTCTAGATCGTAGCCTGCCTGCGTGCCATCGGCGTCCATACTGGTCAGCAGCAGCTCACCTGCCCCGCGCCGCTCGACATCCTGCGCCCAAGCGACCGCATCGAGTCCTGTATTGTCTCGTCCGCCGCGCACGTAGACATCCCAGCCGGGATTTGCCGGATCGGTACGGCGTCGCGCATCGATAGCGATAACAATGCACTGGTTGCCAAAGCGCTCGGCAGCTCGGTTGATTAAATCTGGCTCACGCACAGCCGCCGAGTTGAGGCTCACCTTATCGGCTCCAGCCCTTAACAATTTTTTAATTGTTTCTAAGGATTGAATACCGCCACCTACGGTCAGCGGAATGAACACCTGCTCGGCGGTGCGATAGACCACGTCAAAAATAATGTCGCGGTCTTCGTGGGTCGCGGTGATGTCGAGAAATACCAGCTCATCGGCCCCAGCTTCGTTGTAGCGCTGAGCTAGCTCTACTGGATCACCGGCATCGCGCAGATCGACAAAATTGACTCCTTTAACGACCCGTCCTGCTTTGACATCGAGGCAGGGCAAAATACGTTTAGCAAGCATGGCTTTCAAGGAGAGTGGAAGGTAGAGGTTCAGTCAATCAGCCCAACTTCCCACAATAGCGTAAATACGGACAACCACTGATATATTGGTTCATGGTCTATCCTTTGGAGTGGAGATGGAAATAGGTCAAAAGGTGCGAGTGCGGCGGTTGCGCGACCGTTCTTCGAAGCAGGTCATCGAGCGGTTGGGTAAAACGGGTGTCATTAAATCTTTCAAAATGGTCGATGGGAGTGGCATAGGTGTGGTCGTGAGGTTTGATGATAATTTCACGACTTGGTTCTTTGAGGATGAATTAGAACCAGCGCAATGACAGCCGTGGCTGCGGGTGGGTCCAGCAACACTGGGTCAATCCTGCAGTAGCGGCAACTACTCCAAACTGCCATTCATATCTTTCATCCATACTTTAGCGGGGAGGCCGCCTTTTCCTGACGTTCAAGCTCAGGATGAGACCGCCTCCCCGTTGAGCGATCGCTACCATCGCTACCATAGACAAAGAAAATAGGTAAGAAGAGTTGAGCAATGGCATTGATTTTAACGTTTCTAGGGAAGGGTGGCACCGGACGAACCACCATGGCAATTGCCGCCGCTAAGCAGTTTGCTGCTCAAGGCAAGCGGGTACTGCTAGCTAGCCAGGATACGAGTCCTGCCCTTGCCGTGCTGGTGGGTGCCCCTCTCAGTGCAGACCCGTGCGAGCTAGGGCCCAACCTCAAGGGGGTGATGCTGCAAACCGCCGTGCTGCTCGAACGCAGTTGGGAAGAACTCAAGAAAGTGGAAGCTCAGTATCTGCGGACCCCGTTCTTCAAGGCAGTGTATGGGCAAGAGCTAGGTGTGTTGCCGGGGATGGATCAGGCACTGGCCCTGAATGCCGTTCGCGAATACGATGCTAGCGGTCAGTACGATGTGATTGTTTTCGATAGTACGGGCGACCAATCGGCGGTGCGGCTGATGGGTGCCCCCGAAAGTATGAGTTGGTATATTCGCCGGTTTCGCCAAGTGTTTGCTGACTCGGACCTAGGCAGAACACTGTCACCGTTCATTCAGCCGATTGCCGCCGCCGTTTTAAACGTCAACTGGTCTGGCGATCTATTTGCTCAGCCGGCTGCCAATCAGGTTAATGATTTACTGGAGCAGGGGAAAGCCGCCGTTGCCGACCCGAATCGGGTATTGGCTTACCTCGTGACAACCGCCAGTACTGATGCAGTTGCGACTGCCAAATATCTCTGGGGCAGTGCTCAGCAAGCTGGACTCACCGTGGGGGGCGTACTGCTCAACGAATCGATGGTGAATGAAGCCCTGCGTACTGAATTCGCCCCGCTGAGCGTTAGCCATATTCCTTCGAAAGTGGGTGAGGACTGGCAGCCTCTAATGCAGGCCATGCCGAACTTTACCCAAGTGGCAACCCAGGTGCCCCGTCCGATTCGCGTTGAGGTTGCGGAACGCAAAGTCTACTTGTTTCTACCAGGATTCGACAAAAAGCAGGTGAAGCTGACCCAGTATGGTCCTGAAGTGACGATTGAAGCAGGGGACCAGCGCCGCAACATTTTCTTACCGCCAGAATTGAGGGGTCAGCAGGTCACGGGTGCCAAGTTTCAAGACAACTATTTAATTATTTCGTTCTGATTCTTGACTTCTGATTGAGCGCTTGACCGGATAGCCGTTAAAGTGGACTGAAAAGATCAAGGCAAGGCATGAGGGAAGCTTGGCGCTATCCTACGCTGCGTTTACGCTGCGTTCCTTGCTGCATGCTGTTACTCTAATGTCTTCATCCAATGTCCTTTTGAGGCTATGGCTGTTCTCACCACTGGCGATCCGGTTCCCTGGTTTACGTTGCCCTCTACCTCAAACCCTAACTATCACTTTGATACCGTTGGTGGCTATCGCGTCATTTTATTTTTCTTTGGAAGCACCCAAAGCGAGCGAGCTGCCGCTGCCCTGCAGGATTTCTGCAATATGCAGCCTCAGCTTGCTGCCTTGGGCGTGCCCTTTTTTGGCGTCGGCATTGACCCCAACGATCAGCACCTTGCCCAGCAGATTCAAGAGCCAACCTATTGCAAATTTCTCTGGGATTTTGAGCAGCGGGTGAGTCGGCAATATGGCGTTTGTGCGCCAGAGTCTTCAGACCAAACCCAATACGCTCCAACTACCTTTGTCCTCAATGAAAATCTGCATGTGCTGCGAGTGTTTCCGCTGGAGCAGCCTGAGCACTATGCCGCCCAAATTCTAGAGTATGTGACTCAACTGCCGGCACTAGAGCCACCACAGTTTGCCCGGCGTCAAGCCCCAGTGCTATTCATTCCGCAGGTGTTTGATCCAGAGTTTTGTCAGGAGTTAATCCAGCTCTATCAGTCCAATGGCGGGCGCGACTCGGGATTCATGCGGGATATTAACGGCAAGACGGTTGAAATTCTCGACCCCGGCTTTAAAAAGCGTCGCGATATCAATTTATCGGATTGGCCGACCGTGCAGGAACGGGTGAATGCACTGGTGCTGCGCCGGGTAAAACCCGAGATTGAAAAAGCGTTTCAGTTCTCGATCACTCGTTTTGAGCGCAACATCATTGCCTGCTATGACGCGGCAAATCAAGGCTTTTTTAATCGTCATCGCGATAACACAACCAAAGGCACAGCCCATCGTCGCTTTGCCATGACGCTGAATTTGAATACTGGCGAGTACGAGGGCGGCTGTCTCCGCTTTCCCGAATATGGCACGCAGCTCTATCGCCCTAATCCAGGCGAAGCGGTGATCTTTTCGTGTTCGCTGCTGCATGAGGTTACGCCAGTCACGAAGGGATTCCGCTATGCCTTGCTCTCCTTCTTCTACAGTGATGAAGATGCGCAACTGCGGGAACGCAATCGCAAGTACTTGGCGACCCAAAGCAACCCAGAAGAACCAACCAGGGAACGGGTGAACCCTTCTCAGACAAAGGGTTTTCAGCCCAAGGCAAACAAAAAACGCCGCTGATAGGGTGAGAAAATGCAGCTTGGGCAGTGTGTTACTCGATTTACAAAAATTAATCTAATTCAGCATAGCCCTCCACTTTAAGGCGGACAGCAATCGCTTCTGCTTCACAATCTTTCACAACAATACGGTAGGCTAGAAAATTGGACGCATGTGAGTGATTGCCGCTATGTCTGAGTCGTCATCTTCCTCGTTTCCAGAATCAGAGTCTACCTCACCGTCAACTCCTGCCGTAGAAGGGGCAGATGCCCCTGATTCTCCCCGCACGGCTAAGGCACGGCAGCTCCTAGGCATGAAGGGTGCCCAGCCAGGAGAAACGTCGATTTGGAAAATTCGGCTGCAGTTGATGAAGCCCATTACCTGGATTCCCTTGATGTGGGGGGTCATCTGTGGTGCGGCGTCGTCTGGTCAGTTTGTCTGGACCCTAGAGAATGTATTGATTTCAGCCGCTTGTATGCTGTTGTCGGGTCCGCTGATGACGGGCTACACGCAAACCCTAAACGATTTTTACGATCGCGAGATTGACGCTATTAACGAACCCTATCGCCCGATTCCCTCCGGCGCGATTTCGATTCCTCAGGTGATCACTCAGATTCTAGTGCTGCTGGGCGCGGGGATTGCGCTCGCCTATGGACTCGATCGCTGGGCAGGGCACCCGTTTCCAACCATTACGCTGCTGGCGATCGGCGGTGCATTTCTGGCTTATATCTATTCGGCTCCGCCCCTAAAGCTGAAGCAAAATGGCTGGCTAGGTAACTACGCACTGGGGGCTAGCTATATTGCCCTACCTTGGTGGACGGGGCACGCCCTGTTTGGCAATCTCAACTGGACTATTGTGCTGCTGACGCTGTTCTATAGCTTGGCAGGACTGGGCATTGCCGTCGTGAATGATTTCAAGAGTGTTGAGGGCGATCGGCAACTCGGCTTGAACTCTCTGCCGGTCATGTTTGGTATTACGACGGCAGCTTGGATCTGCGTGCTGATGATCGATGTGTTTCAGTCGGGGGTGGCGCTCTATTTGATGCTGATTCAGCAGAATTTGTATGCGGTACTGCTGATTTTGCTGATCATTCCCCAGATTACCTTTCAAGATATGTATTTTCTGCGCGACCCGCTGAAAAATGACGTTAAATATCAAGCCAGTGCTCAACCCTTCTTGGTGTTTGGGATGCTGGTTACAGCACTAGCGCTGGGCCATGCTGGGGTGTGATGTGCCATTTGATGTGCCATTTACGGTGGAAAAAGCTGGTCTCCGGTTGCGCTTTAGGACAAAAGCGACTAACTTTGGATGAAGTTAGATAAAGATACGATGAATCAACGCGGTGCAGTCCTTGCCGGGGACTGATCGCAGTAGTACAGATTCTTGAACGGAATTCCAGGTTGGTTGCTTTTGTTGCAAAGGTCTACTGCCATCAAGGTGCGGTTCTCAGGGCGTTGCTTCCCAGAATGGATCCAGCGCTGCCTTACCCACAAACAGCAGCTGAAGCAGCAGGAGTATAATCTTGCCTCAGTTAAGGTTTGGCAATCTCCGATTGTGGGTACGCCGACGAAGCAGCGGATGTGGTATCAAAACCTTGATGCATGGTGGTTTGTGAGGATTTGACGTGACAGACTTTCTAACCCGGTTGAAGGCGATTTCCAAGGCAAATCGACAGCAGAACCCCAAGGAGCCTGAATCTGATACGGCTGCCTCTGAATCGCTGCCCCGCTCCGCTGTGCCTGCAACTCAGCCGGTGCCCGCTGCTCCCCGTCGCTCGCGTCGTCGCCATTCCAGGTCGGTACGGTTCCCCTACCGCTTCAGCAATTTCTGGAAACTTTTTCAGCCAGACCCGCTGCGGGAGCCGCGTTCCCATCGTCCGCTCTATCAGTGCTGGTGGGCCTGGGGGCTGGTGGGCTTGGGGCTAGGAGTGAGTGGGGCGGCGGTGTCTGCCTACCAAGCCATGCAAACCCTGAAGCGCGATCTGCCCAATACAGCGGATGTATTGACCTATGTGCGCACCGGCACGCTGACGATTAAAGCAGCAGATGGTACAGTTTTGCAGCAAATGGGTCCGGCAACTCGGGAAAAAGTGACCCTACAGCAGATGCCGGCAGATCTGCCAGAAGCCTTTATTGCCTCTGAGGATCAGGATTTCTATGAGCATAACGGCATCGACTATGACGCGATCGCTCGGGCGATGATCCGGAATGTGCTGGCTCGAGGGGTAGTAGAAGGCGGCAGTACCATTACTCAACAGCTAGCACGAATTGTTTTCCTCGATCAGGAGCGCAGCATCGGGCGCAAAATTCGGGAAGCGCTGCTGGCTCAAAAAATGGAGGAAGACCTCACTAAAGAGCAAATCCTAGAGCGATACTTGAATTTGGTGTATTTAGGCTCGGGAGCCTACGGCGTTGCCGATGCCGCCTGGATCTACTTCAGTAAGACGGTCGATCAGTTGACGCTGAGCGAAATGGCGATGATTGCTGGCATGGCACCTGCCCCCAGCGCCTACTCGCCGCTGATCAACCCCGATTTGGCTCGACAACGGCGCAATATTGTGCTGAAACGCATGACCGATGTGGGCTTTATTACCAAGGCAGAGGCGGATGCTGCCATGGCGGAACCCATTACGCCCAAGCCAGGTTCACCGAAATATGTCAAGAGCGAGGCGCCCTACTTCACGTCCTACATTCAGCAGCAATTGCCTAATGTGATTTCTCAAGAAGAGATTGAATTGGGCGGATTAACCGTTGAAACGACGCTGAACATAAAGTGGCAAAAGCTGGCTCAGGATGCAGTCAATTACGCGATTCGGAACTACGGTCCGGCAGAAGACTTCGAGCAGGCGGCACTGGTGTCGATTGACCCTCGCAGCGGCGAGATCCGGGCCCTAGTTGGCGGAAATGAATATACTGAGAGCCAGTTCAATCGCGCTACTCAGGCTCAGCGGCAGCCGGGTTCCACCTTTAAAGCGTTTGTCTACTCAGCGGCTATTGCGGCCGGCTTTTCTCCCTACCGCACTTACATGGATGCCAAGTATGTCGTGGATGGGTACGAACCGCAAAACTACGGTAAAACCTACCGGGGCACCATCTCGATTCGCGAGGCGCTGCTGTCGTCTGTGAATATTGTGGCCGTGAAGACCTTGGTGGATGTTGGTTTCGACCCGGTGATCGAGTTGGCTCAGCGTATGGGGATTCAGTCCGATTTGCTGCCTGCCTACTCATTGGCTCTCGGCACCTCGGAGGTGAATTTGCTAGAGCTAACCAGCGCCTATGGCACGCTGGCTAATCAAGGGAAGCATGTGCAAGTTCATGGTATCACTCGGATTTATAACCGCTTTGGCAAGTTAATCTACGAGGCTGACTTCCAGCCGCAACAGGCCCTCGACCCCGACAGCGCTGCGATCATGACCTGGATGCTGGAAGGAGCCGTAGAGAGCGGTACCGGCAGAAATGCCTATCTACCCGACCGACCAGTGGCAGGCAAAACGGGAACTTCGGAGAAACGTCGCGATTTGTGGTTTGTGGGCTACATTCCGCAACTCGTTACCGGAGTATGGCTCGGAAACGACGACAGTAGCCCTACCGTTGGGTTTAGCAGCACCGCTGCCTTGACGTGGTATGACTACATGGTCGAGCTGCTGGACGATATCCCCGCCGAGGATTTCCCTGACCTACCCAATTTAGAAACCCACGAAGGCACGATCAAGGCAGAACCAGTGAAGCCCAAGCGGGTGTTTGCCAGCAATGATCCAAGTACGCCCGCTAGCCAGAGCGCATCTAGTGACGGCTGGAGCGATGCCGAAAGCAGTTGGCAGGAGGGTGGCTCCTCGTCTGGGGGGTCCTGGAATAGCTATTCCGAAGATTCCTCCTCGTCGAGCGATCAAGACAGCTATACAGAAGACAGCTATACAGAAAGCCCAGCTCCACCGCCAGAAAGTCCACCGCCGCCAGAGCCAAGGACAGCGGGCAGCGGAGCCGCTCCATCCCCAGAACCGTTGCCCGCAGAGCCTGCCCCTCCAGTATCGGAACCGCCGCCTGTCTTTGTAGAAGAGCCGCCCATTTCAGAGCCGCCACCCCCTGTAGCTGCTCCGGTTGCTCCTGCTCCTATTACTGAACCTGCTCCACCGCCCGCTGCAACCCCGACACTGCCCTAACTGACCCTCTGTTAGGTACCTGCTTGTTCCCCTGTTTCAGTCTGCAGCTCGACAGAGGGAACAACCCGCAAAATCCTGAGAAAGACAGACTCTTGACTTAGAGCTTTGCTGTAGAGTGAATACTAATGTTACAAGCTGTTCAAAGCATATTGAAAGAAGGAGCGAAATCCAGCATGAGCATATTGCTGCAAGTGGCATCCGGTGAAGGGTCGCAATTTCCGTTAGCATTCACAGCGGTTTATGTTGTTGGCTTCATTGCTGCCGTGACGATTGGCTCGATTGCGTGGTATAACTCCAAGCGCCCTCCTGGCTGGGAAGACAAGGAGCGTCCGGATATTGTGCCCGAAGTGGATGCTAACGATCCAAAAGTTTAATGGCGTATTGGACCGAGCGATCAAATATACACCGCTATACACTGCGTACAGGCTGCGCGACTAGTGGCATTGCTCTTCGGGGGTCACCGGTCGCGTCTTGTTAGTTTGATTTTAGCCTCAATCGGATAGCAATCAGGCAATTCAAAGATAGCTGCTAGCCTGGCGAGTAAACATGGTGTGGTAGCGGCCACCCTGAATCATCAACTCGTTGTGGGTGCCGGTTTCGAGAATCTCACCGTGCTCTAGCACCACAATCCGGTCGGCTAGCTTAGCCAAGGCCAGGCGGTGACTGACAATTACCGTCATGCGACCGCGGGCAATGGTTTGGAAAATGCGGTAGATCTCCTGTTCGTTTTTAGGATCAAGGGCAGCCGTCGGTTCGTCAAACACCAGCAGTTCCACTTCCGAGAGGCGCATCAATGCTCGAGCAATGGCGATACGCTGCCACTGACCGCCCGAAAGATCAATCCCGCCTTCGAGTTGCTTGCCTAGAGGTGTCTCTAGCCCCTCTGCCAATTCTGCAATCACATGGTCGATCCCAGCATCCGCCAGTACTCCATGAATAGCCCGGTCATTCGATAGATTTGGCATGTAGCCCCAGCCAACATTTTCGCGCACGGTTGCCGGAAAGCGAGCGTAGTCCTGCATGACAACACCAATCCGCGAGCGCAGTTCGCCCAGATCGAGCGAGCGCAGATCGTGCCCGTGCCAGTTGATGCTGCCGCGCTGCGGGTCATACAGGCGACAAAGCAGTTTAGCTAGCGTCGTTTTGCCCGCGCCATTTTCACCTACTAGCGCCACCATTTCGCCAGGACGAATCGTGAGATTGATATTGCTTAGAATCTGGGTGCTGCTGCCCGGATAGGCAAAACAGAGGTTACGAAGCTGAATGCCCGACACCTCGAAAGAAGAATTAGCAGCAGGGAGCGACCGAGAACCACTGTGTAGTTCCGGCTCCAGATCGAGCAACTGAAAAATCGGGATTGTGGCCAGGGCCACATCGTAGATATCGCCGCCGTTGCCAATCAGCAGATAGAGGCTGCGCCGCACCTGCAAAATAATGCCGGTAAACAGCGCTAAATCCCCCAGGGTGTAAATGCCCTGCAAGACGCCCATGACGACATAAACGTAGGGAACGGCAGATCCTAACCCACCGATCACTGCCCACAGCATGACCGACAGTGAGCCTTCGCGCCGCACCTGCTCCATAGTGCCGAACATGCGACCAAACAATCCTTGCCAGCGCTGCAGCAAAATGGTTTGCAGCGAAAACAGCCGCACTTCTTTAGCGTAGGCTTCCCCAGTGAGCACCTTGGCATAAATGTCCATTTCGCGGGTGATGCCAGCCTGGGTTTCCTCGACTCGCCAGCTTTTGCGATGATGCCGGATCTCGACAAACACCGAAGGAACCGATGCCGACAGTAACACTAGCGGTACCCACCAAGTAATCGACGCCGACAGCAGCACCGAGGGTACAAAGGTAAACAGCCCCATCATGGACGCCGCCACAATGAACGAGAATCGCTGGAGCCGCTGAATCCCTTTCTCGGTCAGCTCCAGCAAATTCAGCAGCTCAGGGGTCTCAAAGAGGGCAATATCGTTAAAATGCGCCACCTTGTGCAGCACCTGCCCCTGCACATAGCCCTGCACCCGATCCCGCAGTGCCCCAAACAGAGCAACATCGATTGCATTCAGCGAATCAACCATTAACCCTAGCACAATGCTCACCACCAAACTTCCCAGCAGCTTGGGTTCATTCAACATCAGCGCTGCGGGGGATTCAATTTCGCCTTGCGCTAGCAGCCGCGACGCTTCATCAATCACAATTTTGCTAAACACCAGCGATACGGATGGACCAATTCCGGTAACGAGATTCAGCAGCGTGATATTGCGCAGTTCCCGAGGAGCCGCCTGAACCACCATTGCCAAACTACGACGCAGAGCTTGAGCACTCGATAACGGCTTGGGATGCATATTGAATGAACCTTTGGGGGATGGTTGAGTCAAGATCGGGGAAGGATTGAGTTAGACCTCAGTGACGATTTTCTGGAGATTTGGCGATCAAAACACCAACCCAGACACCACGAGTCCGCAGCTTTCTGGATTGCGCTAACTCCTCTATCACCGCTATTCTATCGCCGCTATATAGTACAGAAATAGTACACATCTCCAAATTGCTTCGCTCCAGTTCTCTTCAGGAGACTTCGTTGAGCTGCTCTTGCTCAGCCTAGATGATGTATTGCGATTTTCATATCTAGTTGTACGTTAAATCTTTGTAAAACAAATATCGTAAAGCAAGTTTTATAAATGTGCTTTGCCATTCTCAATCTTGCTAATTTAGAAACAGGAATTGTATAGATAAATAGTAAATAAAAAAATCAGCTGAAACTATCCATACCAACTGCATCATCCTGAACGCTTTCAGAATTCGTAATCTAGCAATCAGTAAACTTCCTGCAGCTGTTACACTAATGATTATCCGTCAGCGCTGTAAACTTCTCTCATTCAACGACAAGTTACAAGCGTATGGTCTTCAATGATCATGTGCTGGAGCGATTTATTGCAATGTTAGACTAGGACCCAACTTTGATTAAATTTATCCCAACTCCCCAAATCTCCGTTTCTACGGCAGTTTATTCCCTTAATTTTGGCTGAAGTGTTATAAATTATAATCTCGCAATTAATCTAAATTAATCTAATAATCATCGCCAGACACATGACTGCCTCCGCTGAGCGGTGAGCTGCTGTTGTACAGAATTTGTAACACCCGCGAGCCGGGTTCACTGACGGCATCCCGAGCGAGGGTTGCGACTTCCCCCGCCACGCTAACGGCGTATTCCGCCACTACATCCCCAAAGGAATTGCGCTGGATAGCTACGGTTTGTCCGGGCGTTACCCTGTCCTGCAGGTCAACGAGCAGTTCCAGATAACCTCCGGTGGTAGAGCGAATCGTCTCAAAGCTATCGCCAATAAAGGTGCCCACGTCTTTGGCAGTACGACCCAGAGGTCCCGCAATGACCCCGTAGTGTTTGAGTACGTTTAGGCTGCCCTCAACGGTCATTGCGATTTTGGGGCGATCGAAACTACGGGGACCGCCGATCTCAATGGTCATGACCGGAATGCCCGCCTTGACGAAGGCCATCTCCAAAGAACCACTCTCCCCTGGATCGTTCTTGATTTGCTCGACCGGAAACAATTCTGCCAACTGTCGGATCTCGGGATTACGAAAGTCTGCAAAGATAAACATCGTGAACTCACCCCCCGTAGACGCGGTGTGGTAGTCCAGCGCTACATCCACGTTGGATTGAAACAGCCGGTTCCAGAGCAACCCTGCGTGGCGCGTTGGGGCATCATCACCCATCTCATCGCCTGGCCAGACGCGATTGAGATCGATCAGGGCCCCTCCCTTCTGTCCGGTCGGCCAGAGACGCTGCGTGTACTCTTTAGCAGGGCGCGACAGGTCGTAAACCGCCATCACTGTGCCGGTCATTTGAGTGGGGTGCAACTGAGACATGATCTGCTGTACCGCCATCACTGGGTTCAGCTCATCGCCATGCACACCTGCCGTTAGCACCAATCGCTTGCCGGGTTGCGCTCCCTGCATCACCACCACCGGCACATACCAATGCTGACCTGTACCCATCGGTACGCCCTGAAAGAAAAAGCGATGCTGACCCGGTGCGAGGTCTTTGACGCTCAACTGGCTGATCACGGGGACGCCTTGCAGCGTATCGCCTGTGTAGATCGTTTTCTCTGCCGGAGTCAGCATGGTTATCCCTAAGTTGTCCTATGTTGTTCCTAAATTGTTCCTATGTAGTTCCTGAACGCTCAACTCATACTTGTCTCATTCCACTCATCTCTCATGGCTGGGTCGATGCCGCTTCAGATCAATTCAGATTAAGCGGAGGCATGGGAGTGGTAGACCATGCGACCCATTTCCCGAGCTTCGTTACAGTACGCCACCTTACACCAACGGTTGATGCGTCTTGAGGTTGAAGCGGTAGCCGTGGGGCAAAATGTGCAGTTTGACACCGCACAAGGCAATTGGCTCATCCTTTAACAGCCCTTCTAGATTATTGTGGGTAGCGGTGGTTTCATCGACTACGGTAATGGCTCCTTGCCCGACCACTTCAAATTCGTCATCCTTGACCACGATGGCGGTGTCTTCGTCGATGCCCAGACCCAATACGGCGGGTTGCAGTACGAGAGCCGCCAGCAAGCGACCGAGGCGTCCTCGCTGAGCAAAGTGCTGATCAATCACAATCCCCGGCAGAAAGCCCATCCCCGGACCTAGGCAGACGGCATCGACGCTGGGATTGGAAACCGATGCTCCGCCCACAATCATTTCATCGGGCATCATGGCAGCTCCAGCACTCGTACCGCCGATCACCGCTCCTTGCTCATGGCGTCGATGGATAGCTTGATCCAGGGGCGTATCTTTGATGAAATCCACAATCCGCGACTGGTCGCCACCGGTGAAGAAGATGCCCGTTGCCGCTTCGATGATCCGCAGGGAGTCTTCCCGCTTGGCATCCTCGCGGCACTCGGTGCCCACCACCTCCACCGACTCAGCTCCCAATCGCTCGAAAATGTGGATGTAGTCTTCTCCTACTTCTCTCGGCATACTGGTTGCAGCGGTCATCACGGCGATGTGGGCCTTCATGCCGCCAGCTAAGCGCACAAATTCACGCAAGACCACACAATCGCCTTGCCGATCTTCCGCGCCGCCAATAATCACGAGCGGTCCCTTCGTGGATTGAGTTTCCATTATGCATCCTCCTGTTTGCTCAGCGGCGAGGCACTCAACGTTGTGGAGTTGAGGTAAAGAGGCACCGCGACCATCTTTACGGGGTTAGACCTGAAATCGACTTGTTCGATCACCTCATTCAAGCGGCTCGTTAGGCAAGCAGTTTAGCCTTAGCTTGCTGAAATTCAGCTTCCGTTAGGGCACCGGCCTCTTTGAGCTGTGCGAGCTGCGTCAATTGCGTTAAATGCGAACGGTTTGAGACTCGACGAGTGCCTGCAACTGCATTCCACCCGTGCCCGCAGCGCCGCTACAATCTCGTCTTGAATGAAGGTTCGCGGGAACTGAATGCAGACAATCTCAACTGGACCTAGGAACATACATGCCTCGGGGATGATAGATGAAGATAAATGAATGAAATAAATGAAGATACAAATGAACGAAAATAACCGGAGAGATAGGCAACTACGCTAGTAATCTACAGCATCGCGGATGATGGGGCAGGTCATGCAGTGACCACCGCCGCGACCACGACCGAGTTCAGCCCCCACAATGGTCACCACTTCCACGCCTTCTTTGCGGAGGGCTGTGTTGGTCAGGGTATTGCGGTCATAGGCCACCACCACACCCGGTTCCAAACAAACGAAATTATTGCCGCTGTCCCACTGCTGCCGCTGCCGAGCATAGGCATTGCCCTGGGTTTCCACCACGCGCAGGGTCTTCAGCCCTAGGGATGCCGCCACCACCTGAATGAAGGGTTCCGTCTCTCGGGTGATCTCGTACCCTGGTGCTTTGTCGCTCGGTCGCAAGGAGAAAGTCACCACCTGATCCATGATTTCGGGATACAGGCTAACCAGATCGCGATCGCAGAAGGTGAATACGGTGTCGAGGTGCATGGCAGCACGGAGTTTGGGCATTGCGGCCACAATCACCCGCTCCGCACCGCCTTTGGCAAACAGCGCGGCTGCCACCTGCGTGATCGCCTGCCGCGAAGTGCGTTCGCTCATGCCGATCAAGACCACGCCGTTGCCGATGGGCATCACGTCGCCCCCCTCTAGGGTGGCTGAGCCGAAATGCTGCGTGGGATCGCCCCACCAAACTTCAAATTTGGCTTGAGTAAAACTGGGGTGGAACTTGTAGATGGCAGTCGTCAGCACCGTTTCTTCGTGGCGAGCGGGCCAGTAGAGCGGATTCAGGGTAACACCACCGTAGATCCAGCAGGTGGTATCGCGGGTATACAGCGTATTCGGCAGGGGAGGCAGCAGGTAACCCGTAATGCCGCTCGACTCTTGCGCCATCCGCAGCCATTCGCTGCCAAAGTCACTCGGCAGATCGTAGGCAGCCAGTCCACCCAGCAGGTATTCGGCGAGCTGTCGCGAACTCAGACCATCCAAAAAAGAGCGGATCTCATCCACCAAGCCCAGCCCCACCTCATTGGGCACAATTTGCTGGTCGAGGATCCATTTTTTGGCTTCGGGGATGTCCAGGGTTTCCGCCAGCATCTCGTGTTTTTCGATCACCTCAATGCCGCGACTGCGCATCTTCAGCACAAAGTCAGCATGGTCGCGCTTGGCCATGTCTACCCACATGACATCATCAAACAGCAGATCGTCGCAGTTGCTGGGCGTCAGGCGACTATGGGCCAATCCTGGCGAGCAAACCAGCACCTTTCGCAGCTTGCCCACTTCGGAATGAACGCCGTAGGAGATGGTGCTTTGACTTGTAGCAGGGGTGGTAACGACAGTCATAGTTAATCCCCTCCTTCGTTAATTCATTAGGGCACTGTAAATATTCCTGCCCCCACCATCGAGCCTACGACGCGGCGAATGGGAGGCAAAAACTCAGCTAGATTTCAGCACCAAAATCTTCCCGCAGTTTGGCTTCCTGCTCAGCAGAGAGATTGGATTGAATCAGTTCGCCTTTTTCCTCGGCCGTGAAGGCAGCTTCCACTTTATCCAACGTCACTTGCCCGGTGAGCAAAAACAGCGCTGAGGTGCCTTCAGTGACTTTGTTTTGCAGCTCTTTGATGAAATCATCGTTGATGCCGTAGTCGGTGAACTTGCCGGAAATAGCACCCGCCGTAGCGCCCACGATCAGCCCGAGCAGCGGCACGAAAAAAATTAGCCCAAACAGCATTCCCCAAAAGGCTCCACCCAAAGCCCCGACCCCTACCGTATTGATCGCCTGGTAGGTCTTAGGACGCTTCCGCCCCTGCGGCCAGGAAACAATGGCAGCATCAAGCACCTGAATAAGCTGCTGCTTTTGCAGGCTTTCTAGCTTTGCCAATGCTTTTTCGGCACCATCGACGGTGTTAAATTTCCAAACGGTTAACGTAGACATGTATTTCTCCTTCAATGGGGTAATGGTTGTCTGATCGGGCAGTATCTTGCTTGACGACAACCCTTTCAATCCTACCGGTTTGTCTATATCGATGGAAGATGAGCAAATCACAACTCTCGCGGATGCCATCCCAACATCTGAGTTACCTGAGCAGGCAACGTTGCTGGATCAAACGGTTTAGCAATGGCTCCTGCAAAACCTATACGCTGTAGTTGCGTGACGGTGAACCAACTTGCTCGGGCTGTAATCAACAGAATCGGCACAGAGCGAGTTAGAGCATGCTGCTTTAATTGCTCGATAAATATTAGCGCATCCGTTTCAGACGTTGAAGCATCCAGCAAAATGGCATCAGGACGAGTTGCGTAAGCAAGGGAAATTCCTTCTTGAATAGACTGGGATACGGTCACTCTCCATCCTCCAAGTTCACTGAGACAGGTTTGCAATACCTCTCGAATACTCGGTTCAGGCTCAATCAATAGAATTGATCGAGTAAACATATACAACACCCCTCTGTGATTTCAAGGGGAACAGCACCTTACCTGAGTTCTTGTGGGCTAGGAGATAGCCTCGGGACTAAAGGGTCTATCCGAGAAGCGGTTTGAACAGTTCTTCGGCTTGAAAATGGAGGTCAAAGTCGAGCTGAAATTCGTCTAACATCTGCCTAGCAAGAGCCATCCCAACTTGTGCAGACGCATAGTTGTGCGCCTATAACGCTCGTAGGGCTTGGGTTAAAACATGAGTTGCTACTTCAACACGGTCGATTTTAGATAACCCGTCATCGAACATGACAGAAGGCGGCTGAGATACTTGCTCCTCCAAGCTTAAAGCAGGAAGATATGAAATTGATATGAGCATTGATATGAGCAACATCTCTATACAGTTTCTAACCGTTGCTAACGGTTCCAAAGCTTACGATTCTGCATCGTGGCGTTTAGGCGGCGACGCAGCCTAGTCTGTCCAGCCCAACAGCTCTGCGACCTGCTGCCCGATCGTGAGGGGATTAAACGGCTTGGTGATGATCCCAGCTACGTTGAGGTCGGCAAGGCGGCGGTGGTCGCGCGGCAGCACGTTCGCCGTCAGCACAATGATTGGAATCAGCTGTGTGGTGGGGTCTGCTTGCAACGCCTCGCAGAGCTGAAATCCATCCATATCGGGCATTGAAATATCCAGAAGAATGGCATCTAGCGTTTCCTGTTGAGCGATGTATAAGCCTTCCAGTCCAGATGTTGCTACGCAGGTCTGCCAGCCTACAAACTCCTCGAGTGCGACCTGCACAACATCGCGGATATCTTCTTCGTCGTCCACAATTAAAATTCGCTTAGGTAAAATTCGCTTAGGCAGTTCCATTGTTGCTCTCCGGCTGATAAGGCAAGGTCAAGAAGAAGGTACTGCCGCTGCCCAAGGTGCTCTCGACCCAAATGCGCCCGCCGTGCTGCTGCACAATATTGCGGCAGATCGCCAAGCCTAGCCCGGTGCCTCCCTTCTTGCGCGAATCCGACACATCCACCTGCTGAAACGGCTCAAAAATCAGTTCTAGCTTGTGGTCCGGAATGCCCCGCCCTTGGTCTTGCACTGCAAAGCAAACCCATGACGTAGCCGTAGAGACCGACAGGGGGGCGGAGTCGTTGAGGAGGTTAGAGTGGCCCGTGCCGGTCCCCCGAGGGCTGCCAATAGTTCTCCAGTCGCCAGAGCGAATCTCGGCGCTCAGCCAAACGCTGCCGCCCGACGGCGAAAACTTGATGGCGTTACCGAGCAGGTTGGTCAAGGTTTGTACAACCAAATCCGGTGCTGCCCACACCTGCGCCACCAACGGTTGCCACACCAAGCCGATGCCCGCTTCATCGGCGAGAGCCTGCACACTCTCAATCGCTTGCTTCATCAGCTCTGCCACCGAGCAGGATTCCATCACCAGCGCCACCTTGCCCGATTGCAGACGTTCCAGAGTGAGGATGTCATTAACGAGGCGCACCAAACGGTCACTGTTGTTGAGGGCAATCTGCACCATATGCCGCGCTTTGTCGGAGCGGGTATTGAAGACGCCAGATTCGAGGATGCCGAGAGCGCCGCGAATCGAGGTCAGTGGCGTGCGTAGCTCATGGCTGACTACCGAGATGAACTCGTCTTTCATGCGTTCAATTTGTCGCCGCTCGCGGATGTCTTGCACATGCCCAATGCTGTAGAGCGGTTGCCCTTGTTCGTCTCGCACCATCGCGGTATTGAGCAGCACTGGCACAATGTCGCCTTGTTTGGTGATGTAGCGTTTCTCCATGTGGAACGCCTGAATTTCGCCAGCCAAGAGCTGCCGGAATCCCTCGAGGTCTGCCGCCTGATCGTCGGGATGGGTGACATCGGCAAAGGTTAGCTCGAGCAATTCGGCTTCGCTGTAGCCAATCAGCTCGCAGTAGCGGCGATTCATTTTGATAAACTGCCCTGTCGGCAAAACCAGAGACACCCCAATCGGCGCATCGTCAAAGGCGCGGCGAAACTGCTCTTCGCTGGTGCGCAAAGCGGCCTCAATTTGCTTCAGCTCGGTAATATCGACTTCGACACCATCCCACACGATGCGACCATCGGGCAAGCGGCGCGGCACCGAGCGAATCGACGACCATTGAATCTGCCCCTCTGCCGTGCGATTTCGCATTTGCAGCTCGATTGGCGTCAGGTTTTGCAGCGACTCCTGCACTACCTGATCGGCATAGACCAAATCCTCGGCAATCCCCACCTGACGCATAAGCTGGGGATTGGCAAGGACGGCTTCCGGCTTTAAGCCCAGTAAACGCTCGATGCCAGCACTGAGATAGGTGTAGTAGCGCCCTTTGCCCGGTTCATAGACGATTTGATAAATATAGCCCTTGGGCAGATTGTCGCCGATGGCCCGCAGCATGGCTTCCCGCTCTTGCAGGGCTGCTTCGGTGCCCTTGCGGTCGGTAATGTCGAGTAAAGTGCCAATGAGCTGAGTGACCTGCCCTTGAGCATTGAGCAGCGGTTCTGCCCGAGCTTCTAGGTAGTGAATTGAGCCGTCGGGATGTACCACTCGAATATCGAGAGCGTAAGGGATGCCGTTGGTAATTGCTCGCTCGGCACTGGCTTGCAATGTTGCGCGATCGTTCAGATGGACGATTTGCAGCAGTTCGTCCCAGCTTGGTTCCGGCTGCGTAGGGTCTAGCCCCAGGTGGCGAAACGTCAGCTCCGACCAGAGGCGCGTTCCCTGCTCGACATCAAATTGCCAGTAGCCCACCTGTGCCACCTGCTGAGCCAGTTCCAGACGGGCTTCGCTTTGGCGTAGCGCTTCTTCCATGCGTTTGCGCTCGGTCAAATCTCGCACCACCACCAGCACCTCCTCGGCGTTGAGCGGCATGATTCGCGCCTCCTGCCAAAGGGGCTGCCCCTGCACCGTCAGCGGATACTCGTAAACCTGCATTGCTCCAGTTTGCAGGGCGGTGGCAATCATCGTCAGCCGCTGTTGGGCGATAGGTGGCGGCAGAACATTACGGACATTCTCTCCCACGCGGAGGTTGGGAAAGTAGGTAGGAAAAGCAGTGGTGGGCTTGATATCGAGGTAGGTGCCATCGGCGCGCAGCCGCAGAATTAAGTCTGGCAAGGCGTTGAGAATCGCTCGATTGAACGACTCGCTCTGTTTGAGAGCTTCTTGGGTTTGGGTACAGGTCGGGTCTGACAGGTAATCCTGCTCGGGTTTGGGCAGCGCAACAGCCGGACGGCGGCTCCAGCTGGTCACGATACTGGCCAAAAGACTGGTTTCAACGACAACCAGGACGATCAGCCCGAGCAGCCCAGCCAAGAGCAGGGGGTAGCAGCAAGAAGCATCAGCCAAAACTACGGGACTTAGCCAACTAGACCAGTCTTGCAGATAGAATGGGATTCCCATTGTGAACCGAGGAAGAGCGGGAAAGATGAGCAAGTCCTTGGCATGATTGCCAGGATTATCGTCGGGACAGACTAATATCGGAGCGCAGCTCATCCGTTGGTGACTTCATCAGCGCTTGCTTCAATGCGGTGAGCAGCTTAGTGAATTGTTCAGCTACCGGCACCTCCGACTCCTGAGTCACGTCACCCTCTAACAACCGCTCGAGCAGATGCTCGATAGCTTGGGCAATGCGAGATGCCTGGATGTAGCCAAAGGTGCCTAAGCCGCCGGCCAGCTTGTGCGCTTCTAGTTTTGCTGCTCGCTGCTGCGGCACATGGAATCGATCGGTTTGTAATGACTGAGCGACCGCCTCTAGAAGATCCAACCGTTGCTCAACCGATCTGCGAAACCGCTCGCCAATTTGCTGAATGGCTAGTTGTCCTCGTGTCTCGTCGGGGGCAGCAGCCGACTGAACGCGGCTTGGATAGTCTGCGCTGCGGGTACGGGCAGGAAGCTGAGCCGCAACTGGCTCTGTCTTTAAGCGATAGCCTAATCCATATACGGTTTCGATCGGGTCAGTTTGAATACCGGCGGACTTCAAGCGATATCGCAAATCTTTAATTAGGTTCGTCACCGATCCTTCCACGGGCGTTTCCTCGATCGGCCAGAGGTGCTCAATAATGGCACTGCGGCTAAGAATCCGGTGCGGATAGCGGAGAAACAGCTCCAGCAAACTATATTCTTTGGGACGCAGCATTAGCTCTGTCCCATTGTAGGTGACCCGCGTCAGGGCTGGATCTAGGCAAAGTGGTCCCCAAGTCAACACAGGCGTAGTCGCTGCTGCCCCGCTGCGCCGCAGCAAAGCCCGCACCCGCGCCAATAGCTGAGATGGATCACAGGATTTGGTGACATAGTCATCGGCGCCGGCATCGAGTCCAGTAATCACCGCGTCGTTGGAGTCTTGCGTCGTCAGCATCAAGATTGGCGTTTGGCAGCCCTGATCCCGCAGACGCCTGCAAACCTCAATGCCGTTGAGAGTGGGCAGCAAAATGTCGAGCAGGATCAGATCATAGTGCCAGTGGGCCGCTAGCTCTAGCCCGACCGCTCCATCGGCAACGACATCTACCGCATAACGGTGAGCCGACAGCGTCGTGGACAGGAATTCACCCGTGGATTGATCGTCTTCTATTAACAGAATTCTCATAACCTCTTCCATCCAGAATGATTGCTCGGTCAGACCTTGGTGTGTTTTATTTATGAACTGAAGGACAGACCCCAGCTCAGAGTCGATATAACCGTCCAGATAAAAAGCAAAAAGCAGTCAGAAATAACAACAGATTTACCGCGAGGACGATGGCTCACGAATGTTTGAGCAAAGGCAAATCAATAGGCTTCCCCTATCTGCTGTCTCCTCGGCTTGAGGGTAAACAGAGAGAAGCAGGATTTTGAGGTCTCAGTGTTTGGTCTCACTTCTGGAGGCAGTGCCTTTGAGAAGGTGTTGAGAAGCAGGTTAAACCGCAGTTCAGTTTTGCAATTAGCTTCGCAACTTTAAAGATATCAAAAGCTAAAAGCCAATGATGTATCGCGAATTGTAAAGATGAGAACTATCAGTCGCAGCAACCGCAAAATCTGCAATTGCCTAATGTGATAGGCAAGCTACATCGCTTACATCGGTTTCATACAGGTTTGCTATGCAGTTGCCATACAGCATAATAGTTTATTTCAAAAGATTCAGAAAACGGCAGGGCGATTCATGTAAAAAGATACAAAGAAATCCTACTCCTGCCGATGCTTTTTTGGGAAGGGCTGATGGAGTTCTACCACAAGCCCCGAACCGCTAGGGGCACAAAACGCAACACGCCAGAGCCTTGCTCGGTCTGATAGGTAATCGTGAGCTGGTTCTGGTCATCGATTTCGTAACGCTGGGCACCCTGGAGAGCCGCCAGATAGGTAGACTCCTGGTTCATCACCGACGGCTCGCAGGCCTTAAACGTAGAAGCTAGCGGACTAATGCTCAACTGATTGCCGTCGGTCTGAAACCTACCCATAAACCGATTGCAGCCGCCCGACCCCGCAACGCGGTCGCCGGACAACTCAAGGGTGAGATCAGCAGAGGGAACCATCGGCATGGGTGAACCGGCAGTCGTCATATTGGCAAGCCGCCAGCTACCACTGAGCGCAGCAGAGGATTGAGCCATATCAAATACAGGAGGAGGTGTGGGTTGAGCTAATGCAGGTAATGGAGTGATACTGCTTGCCCCAGCCACCAGAACAATCATGCCACTTGCGACCCGCCAATGCCATAAATCGTGATGCCGTAAATAGTTGTTCATTGATTCGTTCCAATTCGCTACACAGTCATTCTGCTCAGGTACTATGCCGTGCTACTCGACCGATCATCGCCAATTCTTAAGATTGTTTTAAGATTATTCAGGACGGAATCCTAGAACTGCTCTAAACCCAAGAAATTGATACAGGTTTCACCGATCACCTTTGCTTACTACCAGAAGCAGTAATTACGGCCCACTCGCATTGGGCTTGTTATCTCAATACGCTGCATTTCGCCCTCAACATCGCGCGCTGACTGATCTGCCTGTCCCATAACTCGGTCATTTCATCTGGGTTTTATTCCCATGCACTTTGACAAAGTCGCGAAAGGGGTTGAGTCATTACAAGGAGGAAGTGATAGCATCCTTACTAGTCTACGTCCTAACCTGGACGGCTGTAGCATGGCCCTATTAAAAAATAAAGCTGTTAGCAAGAGGAGAAATTTGAATCGTGGTGAGTCAAAAAACGATCGAAATTGTCAAAGCAACTGCACCGATTCTTAAAGAAAAGGGTGAAGAGATTACTCGGCGAATGTATCAACTGACCTTTGCCGAACGACCGGATTATAAACGGGGCTTTGAAAACACTTGGATGCAGCATCTAGATGGGGGCGGGCAGGCACACAAGTTATCTGCCGCCGTTTATGCCTACGCGACTCATATTGATCGCCTAGATGAGTTAGCTACAGCGGTAAACCGAATTGCCCATCGTCATGTGGAGACTCGCATCCTACCTGAGCAGTATCCGCTGATTGGCGAAAAGCTTTTGCAGGCGATGAAAGATGTTTTGCAAGATGCTGCAACCGATGAGGTAATTGCGGCGTGGGCTGAAGCTTATGAAGCTCTATCCAACATCTTTATTCAAACAGAGAAGGCAATCTACGAGCAAGAAGACCAAGCATTAACTGAACGATTAGCGAAAACTAACGCTGTTTAGCTCCAGGTAAGGATCGTCATTGGATTTTCAATATTCCAGGCTGGGCGGCTACTGGCTCGATGCGTCCCAAGTATAAGTCGGCATTCCCGGTACCGGCATGGCAATTCGGAACAGATCGCCCGCTAGAATTCCCTGCTGAATTTCCTGCTGGCTTAGTCCAACCGAAGCCGAGGTGACATAGAGATCCTTCAGCTCGGGACCGCCAAACGTGGGGCAAGTAGGACGCTGCACCGGCATCCTCACCCGCTGGATTTCCTGTCCCGCTGCGCTAAAACAGGCGACGCACCAGCCATCCCAAAGAGCCGACCAGAGGTTGCCCTGCCGGTCGATAGCCAGCCCATCGGGTTCAACGGCTTCCTGGCTGAGATCCACCAGCACGCGCCGGTTGTGAAGGGTTCCCGCTTTGGCGTCAAAGTCATAGGCGTAAATTGTTTTGGCCGGAGCGGAGTCGGTTAAATAAAACGTGGACCCATCGGGACTCCAGCCTAGCCCATTCGAGATCGTCAGTCCGGTTTCCATCACCTGAAGGGTGCCATCCGGGTCATAGCGATAGAGTTCTGCCTGTCCAGTTGCTTCGCTCACCGAGCCAATCCAGAAGCGCCCTTGAGCATCGCATTTACCATCGTTGAAGCGCGTATCGGGATGAGGAAAGTCAACTTGGCAGACGGGCGTCATGTTGCCAGTTTGAGTATCGAGAAACGCGAGGCGATGGCGCAGCGCAATCAGCAGGCGATGGGGACCGGCCAAGGCAATGGCACTCACAACCTCTCCGGTCTCAAAATAGCGATCCTGCCCGGTGGCAGGCGTAAATTGGTGGACGCGATAGTTGTAGACATCGACCCAGTAAAGCTGCTGCTGCTGGGCATCCCATACCGGGCATTCGCCTAAGCGCGCTCGGGCAACCAACACTGGCTGAACGGATAGCATTGACGACTGGCTCATGGCTCTCTAACCAATACAAGCAATCACAGGTGGGGTTAGCACAAGTAGGTCTGCCCGATTCCAGCTCAACGCCGGTCACGCCTGATACTTGACAACATCTCCCGGAGTCATTGTATCCAACACTATGCTCGGAGTAATGTAACCTAGGGCTTGAATGATGCGGGCGATGCAGCCGGTCCAGCCGGTTTGGTGGCTCGCTCCTACGCCCGCTCCGTTGTCGCCGTGGAAATACTCGTAAAACAAGATGAGATCCCGCCAGTGGGGGTCCGTTTGGAACTTCTCGGCACCGCCATAGACTGGCCGCCGACCAGACTCATCCTTGAGGAAAATGCTCACGAGCCGTTCGCTGATGCAGCGAGTCACCTCATACAGAGACACAAAGTTGCCTGATCCGGTGGGATATTCCACTTGAAACGACTCGCCGTAGTAGCTGTAAAGCTGAAGCAGTGCCCGCAGCAGCAAGAGATTTACCGGCATCCAGATTGGCCCTCGCCAATTCGAATTGCCGCCAAACATACCCGAGGTGGAATCACCAGGCACATAGCCAACTTTATATTCCTGCCCTTCGTGGTAGAAACAGTAGGGGTTTTCTAGGTGATAGCGCGACAGCGAGCGAATGCCGTAGTCGCTGAGAAATTCCGACTCGTCCAGCATGCGCGCAAGAATGCGTTTCAGTTTGTCGGCATTCAAAATAGACAGCATCAAGCGGCCGCGCTCTCCGGGGGTAATCGGCAGATGAACGTTGTGGGTCAGTTCGGGGTGCTGCATGATAAACTTCTGAGCCGCTTCCTTAAAGTGGGGCAGCTTGTCGAAGGCTTCCTTGGGAAAGACCGCCACGGCCATGAGTGACAGGAGTCCTACCAGCGACCGCACCTTCAGGCGAATGGCGTTGCCGTCGGGAAGTTGCAGCACATCATAGAAAAAGCCGTCTTCCTCGTCCCATAGCTCGTCACAGTGGACGCCGATCCGGTCCATTGCGCCCGAAATCCACATCGTGTGCTCAAAGAACTTGATCGCAAAGTCTTCGTAGAGCGGATCGTGGAGGGCTAGCTCGACCGCAATCTGGAACATGCGCTGGCTAAAGAACACCATCCAAGCAGTGCCGTCGGCCTGGTCGATATAGCCGCCGGTGGGCAGAGGAGAGCTGCGATCAAAGACGCCAATGTTGTCTAGCCCTAGGAAGCCGCCTTGAAAGACATTATTGCCGCCTTCATCTTTGCGATTCACCCACCAAGTGAAGTTAATCAGCAGCTTAGAAAAAGCGTACTTGAGGAATTCAATATCGCCAACGCCATTATTGCGCTCACGGTCGCGGACATAGATCTCCCAGGTAGCAAAGGCATGTACCGGCGGATTGACATCGCCAAAATTCCACTCGTAGGCGGGAATTTGCCCGTTGGGGTGCAGGTAATCCTCCCGCAGCATGAGCATTAGCTGATCTTTAGCAAAACCTGGGTCGATCAGGCTAATTGGGATGACATGAAACGCCAGATCCCAAGCAGCATACCAGGGATATTCCCACTTGTCTGGCATGGAGATAATGTCGTCGTTGTACATGTGGAACCACTCGCTGTTCCGCACATACCTCCTCTGGGCAGGTGGAGTCCAGGGGGTGATGCCGCGCTCTCGTAGCCATTGATCGAGGTCGTAGTAAAAGTACTGCTTTGTCCACATCATGCCGGCGAGGGCCTGCCGCATCACGTTCGTGCGGTCTGGATCGGCAAGCACCGACGGCGGAATCACCGCGGCATAAAATTCGTCGGCTTCTTGGAGTCGCTGGGCAAAGATTTGATCAAAGTGACTATCAAAGGGAGCACCCAGCTCAGCGGGAGCCTGATTGGTAAGCCGCAGACGGATCACTTTCGTTTCGCCGGCTGCCACCGTGAGCGGATAGTGAGGTGAGACTTTAGTGCCAATTCCATGGGGATTGACCGCATCTACCTGGCCGTGCAGCAGATAATTATTGATGCCATCCTTCACGTAGGGGCTAGCATTGGCGCTACCAAAAATTCGCTGGTTGTTTGTTTCGTTTTCAGTGAACAGCAGTGGCGTGACACCATCGCAGTAGAAGTAATAATCGCGGATAAATTGGTCTAGCAGGGTATCGGTAATGTGAGCCTGCACCACACTGTTGCCGGTGCCCTCAACTTTGGTGAGGATCGGCTTAGCCCCTCCGTCTGCCCAAGACCAAGTATTGCGAAACCACAGGGTTGGCAGCACATGGATCGGGGCGGCTTCCGGGCCGCGATTGGCAATGCTAATTTTGATCAGCACATCCTCGGCGTCGGCTTTGGCATACTCTACAAACACATCAAAGTAGCGGTCATCATCAAAAATGCCGGTATCCAGCAGCTCATATTCCAGTTCGTAGCGGCTGCGATTGCGATTTGTGTTTACCAGGTCATCATAGGGAAAAGCCGCCTGGGGATATTTGTAGAGATACTTCATGTACGAGTGGGTGGGCGTGCTGTCGAGGTAGAAGTAATATTCCTTGACATCTTCGCCGTGGTTTCCCTCGCTGTTGGTTAAGCCAAACAGTCGCTCTTTTAGAATCGGATCGTGACCATTCCAGAGGGCCAGCGCAAAGCAGAGCAGGTTGTGATTGTCGGTGATGCCGCCCAGTCCGTCTTCGCCCCAGCGGTATGCCCGCGAGCGAGCGTGATCATGGGGGAAATAACTCCAGGCATTGCCATCGGCGCTGTAGTCTTCCCGTACCGTGCCCCACTGCCGCTCACTTAGGTACGGTCCCCACTTATACCAATCCACCTGTCCGGCACGAGTATCCTTAAGTCGTTGCGCCTCTGCGGTTCCTTCTGGGGTCATGGTGATCTGGCTGCTCCTAGCTCGAGTAATCCGTGTCTTGCTGCTTATCTCGCAATATATCTGAAAATATATCTGAAGATGTATCTTGTCTTGAGTTTATAGGGTTAGGTTACACAAGATTGGGTATAGAGGGCTACAAACCGCTTGATCACGCTGCGAGAGCAAACGGCTGCACCCGAACCGCTTAGATCTCACACTCCGCTCGACTGAAGGATTGCCTGGATCAAGATTGAGAGTGTACCAAAGATGGGTGCGAGATTGCAGTTTCTGAACGGTGGAGACGCGACACTGTGGAAGGCACAGGTAAATACTTTCGACATTTATTCTCCTGGCGGCACATCAGCCAACTGCCGAACATCCGTGAGCACTATTTGAGGCTTCCCCTCGGCACTGGGAGGATACAAGCTGACAACTCCCGAAACATAGACATAGCCACGACCCGAATTGGCATAGCGCGTTTCAATCAGCTGCAGAATCGTTTGAGCCGCTTCCGAGTCCCGATCGGGAATCCAGAGATTAAACTTTTGAAATTTCGATCCGGCATAGATCACAGCCCCATTGCCAGTCCATTGGTTGATGCCCGCTTGCAGGTCGCAAAATAGGGTAACTGTGTTGCCGGCTCTGGCCGCGTCTAGCAAATGCCCGTAGTCGAGACGTACTGATAGCACCCCAGCTTGAATCCCCAGATAGCGGTAATCCTGAACGACACTGTCGCGCAAATGCCACCAGGGAATTAGGGTGGAGTAGTCTCTGCTCGGTCCGCCTGCGTTGGTGGCTGGGTTCCAGATTGCCCGTCCTTGAGCCTGTGCCTCTACTTCTGCTTCCATAAACTGATGATGATAAAGGCGCGAGCGTCCGTATTTCACAAAATAAGGACTCCAGCCTTCCCGCACGATTCTGATATTCGAGTTTTCTGGCTCTCCCGCTTTGTAGACATAGCAGAGCAGCCTCCCGTAGTTATCGCGATGTTTATTCAAGCAAACCTCAACAGGATCGTCGGTGTCAAATTCCAGATCAACACGCACATCCCCGCTAGGAATACCCTGCTCATCCGCCCCAAAATACTGCTTCGTCCATTTCGAGGCTAATAGCCCTGCTTGCGTCACGGGTTTGTTGCCACCTCGCTGGCTTTCTTCGGTGTCTAAGCAGGTAAAGCGAAGGGATTCTTCTTCATTGTTGAGAAGGACTTTGATAGTGTCACCATCAACAACTTTCTTGAGCGGGATATTTTTAATAACTGTGCCTTTCATCAAGAATTCTCCTTGGTATAGTCCAGTGCTGTGCGAGACGCATAATCGTTGCCATCAATCAATGATGCTCGGATAAATTAATCCAGAAATGTCGTGGAAGGACAACCGCTCTGGCTATTCATTGGTGAACGATTGTCCTCAGCTATTTGTCCCAATCAGCGTCCTACCAGTTATTCTGGGCCCAAATAATCAGATTGGGCAGCGCACTGCCGCCAGCCGCTACGTTGTTTCGGACTATACTAAAGGGGAATTGGTATTCCTCTTCGCCTCCTGAATGGGTGCCGATGACATAAGGACCGTCATCCCACCAGCCGAAGACCGGCCCACCCGAGTCGCCATCGCTAGCATCGGCATGGTACTCCAGTTCGACGCCTGCGCCGTCGTTGTCATCATCAATAATGGGGAACCAGGTGATTCGACTGGGGCGTTGAGCCGATGCTATGGCTCCCGGATACCCACACTTGGTCCAGTAAGCACCATCCTCCCAATCATCGTCATAGGTTTTGGAGCCAAACCAGCCCAGACTGTCGCCCAGGGGCGTGTATAGCTTGAGAACGGCCATATCATCACCCTGTCCATGGTTTCGGTAGCCTCGATAGGTTTGCACATAGGAATAAACGCCGCTGCCCAGGAGGGAGACGCCATCATAGTAGGCTGGAATAAACTGCATCATCCAGGGGCTGACCCCCCAAGGACACAAGTGGCTACAGGTCAGGACAATGTTTCGCCCCACGAGAACGCCTGTTCCCGACCAAGCATAGCCGCCGCTGGGATTGGTCCAGACTAAGATCTTGCCGATGCATCGCCAGGGATAACTGTCGGGATAGTACACCTGCCGCTCGTCGGGTTCAAACACATAGTGGGGAATGACTCGCTTGCCCTTAGCGCCTCGAAACGGGGGAACAAAGCGGGGTTCGCTCAGTTTGGGATGGTAGGTAATGCCGCTCCAGTTGGGAATGTTGGGTTTTACAGACTTGACCTCTCGCTCCGCTGATTTGGAACGGGCTATCGCTTCCCCATCCTCTCCAAGTTGTCCGAGAATGAATTCTTGCCCCAGATCGAGTTCCCAAACCCCTTGGTTAGAATTTGGAACCCGATTCAACCGTTCGGTGAACCGCATCTCAGCCTTTTCGGGCTTCAAGGCAGTGAGGTATAGCGGTGAACGTTGCTGAAGCTCGACCAATTCAGTAGGTGGCGCATTATCGGCTTTGTTATCGAGCGGAACAAACTCATCGATGTTCATCGGTGCATTACTCATCATAGACCTCCATTAGAGTTTTAGAAACATGAACTTAGCAAATCAACTCAGCAAATCTGATAACTAACGGTATCAAAGAGATATCTTGCTCAATTGAATTATGATTTCACCGCTATTCGTTTCAAAAGTGATTCAATAATCACTCAAAGATTGCTCAACAATCGCTCAGATATTCAAGATGCTGTGGCTTTGGCCATGAGACGCCAAGAATTCAGTCGCCCTATATCCATCCTCCAGGTATCCACCACGCGCAGCTTCCAGGTTCCCCGCACGGCTTTACCGATCAAAGCTCGCAATGCTGGCACTTCAGACGAGGTGTAAATCTTGCGGATGTTGTCCGTGGAGCCGCCCTGATGATCGTGAAGGGTGACAGAAGAGCCGTCGGGAGCGATCAGGTCGATGCGGAGATCGCCGATGTAGGTGTGCGTGATGTCTACACCGATGCGAATTTCCCGAATGGTGCCCTGCTGAGATACGTCGATAGCGCTGGTCACCGGGCTGCCTACATCAGGAATGTCTAACGCGGCTGAAAGGGTCTGATCAACTAGAACTTCTGAATCTATGATGGCGGCTTTCACGGCTTTGAAGGCATTGACTTTGCCGTATCCGTACCAGAGACTAAACCCATTGACGAAATCGCCTGGCTCATTAACGGGGGTATCTGATTCAATTTTCAAATCTTGATCAGCGGTTTGCTGGAGGATCTCCTTGACTTGTTTAGCGGTGAGATTAGGATTGCGGGAAAGGATCAGCCCACACACTCCAGCCACCGTCGGGGTAGCACTAGACGTGCCGCCAAACCGCTCGGTATAGCGAGAACCGGGAGTGAAGTCTGTGCGTGCTCCAAACCCCTCGTTATCGGTGGTGACAACTCCCCGACCAGGCAGGACGGCAAACGTGAGATCATGCCAGTTGTCGGTTGGGGCGCACACGCAAATTTCTTTGCCCCAGGATGAATAGGCAGACCGCGTCTTGCGCGATGTGCAGCCACTGATGGTAATCACATGGGGGTGGGCGGCAATCCAGCGATCAATCCGTCCACTGTAACGTCGGCGAGTTCCCCAGCCATCAATATATTCGTAGGTGCGTGTATTGTTCAGATCTTTGACGGGGCAGTTGTTGTTACCAGCCGCCACACAGATCACCAAGCCCTTACCCCGTCGCCCTCCACTTTGGGCCAGGGCCGTAAGCTTTTCTGAAAATGCCCGACTCAGCGGTGCATCAGCTGGTCCCACGCCCCAGGAGCAAGACACCACATCCGCTTCTCGGGAAATGCGTTCAAAGAGTTTAATCATGGCCGCATCGTCAAAGCTTAGGGGAAAGCGGACGGCTAGAAATGCGCATTCGGGTGCCACCCCTACTGTTCCCTGTCCGTTGATTTCTGCCAATGCCACGCCAGCACAGGGAGTGCCGTGATAGTCTCCGGGCTTGGGCATCACGTCCTCGGTAAAGAAAACGCTGCCATTGCTTGTAAACGCATTCAGGCGTCCGGCGATCTTATTAGGTCCCTGAAAATCGGGATGAGTTAAGTCAAAAGCATCATCGGCCACCGCAATCACAATATCTCGGGAGCCGCGAGTGATCTCCCAGGCATCGGGGGCGGCGATGCAGGCTCGGGCGACCAGATCAGTATCATCCTGGGGGGCATGGAGATGCCATTGCTTTGCGAACCACTCATCGGCGGGAATGTAGGCGAAACGCTGCAAGGGGCGAACTAGGTTAGGCTCGGCATACTCCACATCACTTCGGGTGGCAGCCAAGTTGGCAGTTTTGATCGGATTGCGTCCAGTGGCTGTGGTGACTCGCAGCAGCAGCGTGTTGTGTCCCAAATTCTCAACAATCTCCAGGTGCTCATCCTGAATAAACTGATCGATGGCTGCTGCCGGCGTTTCCGGCTTGAATTGGATAAAGAAAGTATCGGTAATCAGATATTCAGAATCGGGTTCACCCGGAGTGCGATACACCCGATGCACAACCGCTCCAGACTGGCGTAATTGAGTCACGGAACGGCTAGACGGTCCTTCTGTCGTTGCTCGAATCAGTTCGGGACCAACCTGAGTTACATCCTCTAAAGGAACTCCCGCCTCGGCTGCTACTGCCCGAGCTGCTTCTACAGTAGGGGCGTGCAGCGTAATTTCACTGTCAGCGGCTTCAATGGGAATCTGCCGGCCCCCCTGCCAAAAATAGGTATTCGCGGTCATATTGGTTTCCTCTCAGTATTGGAATGATCTGCTCGGATGCTTGAGCTGAGGTGAGCGGCAGCTTTAGCCCTCTAGCCCGACGCCATCCTCAATCCAGAGGGACACGGTTCCTCCGTCAGCCACGAAGTCTGCCCAGCCCTGGGCATCGGTCCACAGCCCTTGGTTCCAGCGATAGAGCACAGTTGAACTACGTAAAGCAGCAAAATCAAACAGCACTCTATCTGGTCCAAAGCCACAAGATCCAATGTGCTATTTTCGCTAGTATTTAAGAACGTGTTAACAAACCATACGACAAGGTATCTATTTCAATCGTAAGAATGAAATAGACATCAGTTCAGAAGTAATGCAAAGATTCTCTGAAAGAGAATTGAAACTAGTTGACAGCGCTATCTCCGATTGCTGTCGGAAGGATTTAGATCAAAGCGTTGAATCTGAAACTAATTTGATTTTTATGCAGATCGATTTTGAAACCGAATAAAGTCTGTGGTACGAACGTAACTCCACAACAAGCCGTGCAGTGCCCACCATATAAATGAAGGACTGCTGTACCCTAGGCAATGGAAAGTCTGCTATGAGAAACTAGATTGACGACCAAAGACTCAGGTTTTTCTATCATCCTCATTGTATGATGTAGCTTGCTTTTGTAAGTGATCGTTTCTAATTTGATACTCTTCCATAATTTTGTTCATAGAGTGTAGAACCGCCAGGGAACCAGAATCATTGAGCCTGAAAACGGAAAAGAGTGCTGTCACGGCTGAGAAAACAGGAACAACACTCTGATCAGGGTTCTAATTACATTGAGTTTTTTGTCTAGAGGTGAGGGCGGCACTCACACAATTGTTGCTGGAATGTCACCTTATGTCATTCCCAAGCTAGATCAACTCCGCAATATTGCTTGGAAACGTTCTTCCAACGCTTCTCGCACTTTCTGATGAACGGGTTCGATATCTTCATCGGTAAGCGTGCGATCTGGGGCGCGATACACCAGGCGGAATGCCAGGCTGCGCTGTCCTTCGGGGACGTTCTGCCCCCGATATTGATCGAAGAGTTCGACCGAATCGAGCAGCTTGCCGCCGGACTGCCGGATCACCCGCTCGATTTCCGCCACCGAGAACTGGGTTGGCGCAAAGAAAGCGATGTCGCGATCGGACGCGGGATAGGACGAGAAAGGCTGGAAGATGGGAATCAGTTTGTCTTCCTGCAACATGTGGTCCAGCAGCACGTCAAGGCTGAGTTCAAAGGCATAAACCTCGTCTGGTAGGCTGCGGCGCTGCCGCTCTTGGGGATGGAGCTGCCCAAAGGTGCCCAGTCGGTCGCCGTTGATCCACAGCGAGGCGGTGCGGCCTGGATGCAGCAGGGGATTGCGGCGGTCGGGCTGATACTCGACCTCTAGCCCGAGCTGCGTGAAGACACTTTCCAGTTTGCCCTTGGCTTCATACCACGTCATCGGCTGGGGTCGGCCGCTATTCACCCAGCGTCCCCGCACCGGATCGCCACCGAGAATGCCGGCTACGCGGTCTTCTTCATTTAAGCCGTCTTCCTCCCGCCAGAACACGCGCCCAATCTCGAAGGCGTTTAGCGCCCCGTTGCCTTGCTCTAGGTTGTATTGAAAGGCATCGATCAGCCCGGTCAGCAGTTCGGTACGCAGGGCCGAGTATTCCGCAAACAGTGGGTTGGCGAGCAGGATCTGCCCCTCGCCGTCGGGTTTGCCCACCGAATAGTGGACGACTTCCGTCATGCCGACAGCCCGCAGCGCCCCGTGGATGGTGCGGATGGCAACCTGCTCATCGGGCAGATAGCCAGCTTCGGTTTTGTTGGGTAGGGTATCGCAGAAATTGTTGTAGCCGTAGAGCCGTGCTACTTCTTCGATCAGGTCAATCTCGCGCTCAAGATCGCGGTAGCGGTAGGGCGGCACAGTGACACTCCAAACACCGGGTCGATCCGTGGGAACTAGCTCGCAGCCCAAGGCGGTGAGGGTGCGCTCCACGTCTTCGGCTTGCAGCTCGCCAATGTCTTCCTCCCGCAATTCCCCTTCGTTGCGAGCATCGGGATTGACGATCACCAGCCCCAGCACTTGATTTACCCGCTCTAGGCGCAGCTCGATCGTGCGGGTTGCCGCTTGAGCCGACTGCACCTCGTCAATGGCCTGAGTGCCGAGGTCACCGCCCGCCAGTTCGGTGATCAGGTGGAGTGCCCGCCGGCAAGCCAGCATCAGCTCTGCCGCATTAACGCCGCGCTCAAAGCGAGCCGAGGCCTCGGTGCGCATACCCTGGGAGCGGGCCGAACGCCGAATCGCCGCGCTATCGAATACGGCTGCCTCTAGCAGGATATTCTGGGTGCCATCGTGGACTTCGGTCGATTCGCCACCCATGATGCCTGCTAGCGCTACCGGCTGATCGTTGGCGGTAATCAGCAGTGTTTGCTCCTGTAGGGTTCGTTCTTGGCTATCAAGGGTTGTCAGTTTTTCCCCAGACCGAGCCAGCCGTACGCCGATTGTCAGCGTCTTGTCACGAGCCATCGCCCGCAGCCGATCCAGATCAAACGCATGCAGAGGCTGCCCCCACTCCAGCATCACGTAATTCGTCACGTCCACAATATTGTTGATCGGGCGAGTGCCTGCCGCCTGCAACCGCCGCTGCAGCCACACCGGAGACGCCCCCAAGTTCAGATTCTGGATAACCGTCCCGACATAAATTGGGCAGCCCGCTTCGATTTTGATGGCCAGATCGTTGCCCTGCTGCATTGCCATTTCTGAGACATCGGGCAGCTTCAGCGGCTTGCCGGTAATTGCCGCCACTTCGCGAGCAATCCCCACCATGCTGAGGGCGTCCGCTCGATTCGCCGTTGAGGTCAGATCCAGAATCACATCATCTAACCCCAGCAGTGGTCGAGCATCGCTGCCCACCGTCAGGTTCTCCTGCGGAAAAATGTGAATCCCTTCCGATTCCTTCGCCAGTCCCAACTCTGCCAGCGAGCAAATCATGCCCTGCGACGGCACATCCCGCAGCTTGCGCGGCTTAATCTTCAGCCCTTCGTCCCCGGCTCGCGGCAGAAAAGTCCCCACCGTCGCTACTGGCACATAGATGCCTGCCCGCACATTTGCCGCCCCGCAAACAATCGTCGAAGGTTCCGCCGCGCCGATATCTACCGTGCAAACGCTGAGCTTATCGGCATTGGGATGCTTCTCCCGCGTCAGCACCTTCCCTACCACAACCCCATCCGCCCAGGATCGGCGGTCTTCAATGTCTTCCACTTCAAAACCCGCCATCGTCAGCGCATCTGCCAACTCTTCCGGGGTGAGGGTGATATCGACCAGTTCTTGCAGCCAGTTTAAAGAGATACGCATCGTGCCGCTTTGATGTCCTCAGCCTAAAAAAATCAAGAAAAACAGTACCAGCAATCCCCTGGCATCTGCCTCATTCATTTTATCGACCCCGGTGCCGGTTTTAGTGCCGGTTCTAATGCCAGTTCTCTACCTTCGCCCACCAGCACAGCCCCTTCCGGCAGCTCAATCTCAGTGGCTCGTTCGCAGATTCAATCCAGCCGCGTCTTGGGCAAGGACTGGAACAATTCCTGCTGCAACAGTTCTTCTACGCACAGCATTACCCTTGCTCTCCAGAAGCGCTATCTTCCCGAGGGTTGTCTAGCCACCTAGCGCTGTCAAGCGAGCGGATTGAGAACCCATCTCAGCGATTCAGCGGATGCTCTCTAAGAGATAAGGTGGCGATGCACTACTTTTTGCTCTACTTTTCAAACGTGTGCATCACTGTGTAGAGGTGAAACTCATTGCGGGCTAACCCCTCCCAATAGGGCTGATTGAGGCTGAATCCGGGCTGCTGCAGAATGGCTTCAAAGGCGTCTCGGCTCTGCCACTGCCCGTAGTTGAAGATCCGTGTACCGTCTAGGCTGCGGTGAAAGGTCGCGGAAATCAGCCCCGGCGACTCCATTGCCCGGTCGATTTCGATGTTGGCTCGCCGCATCATTTCTAGCTGGTTAGAGGGCAGCATACGGAACTCGGCTAGATGAGTAATGTGTTCGCCGGCAGCAATTGTTATTTCCTGATCGTGCGGGCGACTCACAACCACTTCCAGCAGGTGCCGATCGGCAGGAAAGAATTCATTCAACAGTGTCAGAGTCGGCAGACTGCGGTAGTCGAATCGGGGATGCCACTGGCTGTAGGTAAACATTCGTACCCCGTCTAGGCTTTGATGAACGGCGGCAGCCACAAAGAAGTCATGGGTTGCCCACGCTCTAACCTGCTGAATGAGGGCATCTATCAGGGCATCTTGATGGCGCGCGGCAACAGTATATAGGTCTAGACCGACACTCACCGTATTTGCCCGATCAATCTGAATCATAGCGTTGGAAACCGTAACATTCTCACATTCGGAGAATACTGAGTTTCGTGGCACTTGCCATTGGCTATCTAGCGGATTTTGCTGTAGAATCCCTAGGTAGTAATTGCTTTTTTATACCAGTGTTTTGGTAGCAACGCCTTTGTACAGGTATCCGACAATCTTAGGCTCCTTGTCGGCATAGAACTCGCGGATCGTCACCTGCTCAAATTGCGCTTCCACAAGCTGCCGGATGTTGCGATTGAGATGACAGCCGTCGGCAATTACCTTTTGGATCGGCGTCAGGCGGTTCTGCCATATCTGTACAGCGGGGTCGGGGCTTAACCCATGCTCGATGAAAAAGAAGCGCCCTCCGGGTTTCAGCACGCGATGAATTTCGCGCAGCGCCCGCTCTACATCCCGAATGCTGCACAGCGTCCAGGTGCTGACTACGCTATCAAAGGAAGCATCGGACATCGGCAGATTCTCGCCATTCAGCACCTGATGGTCTACCGTGATCCGCGATGCCTGCACCCGCTTTTGCGCCAGTGCCTGCATGCCTGGATTAGCATCAATAGCGACGAGGTGGTGCAATTCCTCTGGATAATAGGAGAGATTCAGACCGGTGCCAAACCCAATTTCCAGCACATCACCGCTGACCTCCGCTAGCACTTCCCGGCGATACTGAGCAAACTGGGGATCGGACATAACCCAATCCAGCAGATAAGGTAGAATTCGGCGTGTATAGAGTCCCATCATGTTTCTCGATAATCCTTTCGTAACCTGAGTCACTCCCCTCTTTCAGGATAGAAGGTTCACAAAAAAATCAGGGAAAGCTAGCTTCTCTCCCTGATCTATCCAGTGACGATTCATTAATTGCTAACGCATGAATTCTTCTAGTTTGCGGCTTAAACTATCCACTAGATTGCTTGATTCGGTTGTCGATTCCACTTCAGTTCGGATCTGCTCTACCGTTTCGCTAGGCAAGTCGAGCAACTCTACCAGCTTGTGAAAGGCAGTGGCTTCTTCGGCGTTGACCGCTGCTTCGTCGGGAGTGCGGGAGCTAGAGCGAATCACCTCGTAGCCCAAACGCAGTACCAGCTCTTTCTCTTCGGTGGTTTGCAGCTTGGGTATTAATTCTTCTAGGGGAATATTCTGCATCATGTAATCTCGTAGTTCTTGCTGGAGCCACTGCTGTTGCGGCGCATCGGCGGCAAAGATGCTGCTAAAGCGCTCTAGCATGGCATCCACTTCTTCAGTGGACAAACAACCATCTGACCAAGCCATCGACGCCACGACGCGCAGCAGATTCATCTGGCGAGGCGAAATCGAGGGAGGGGGTGGGGGTTGTAGCGTCATGGAATTCTCCTTGATTCAATCCGTGCTCCTATGCCCTAAACCCCAACCCTACCAGAGGATATTCAGCGATGGCTGCGGCTTAACCTTCTTATCCAGAATCAGTTACAGTTCGTTATGCTTTGACCGTCACACGGCTTGACCCTCGAACTGACGTTTGGCATAGGAGAGATTGGCGTGCCGCTTGCGGAATCCTACCGACTCATACAGCGTTTGGGCATTATTGGGATTTTCGGTATCAACGCCTAGCAGAGCCGTGTCCATGCCGGCCGCCTGAAGCCGCTGTAGCCCGGTCAGCAGCATTGCCCGCGCCAGCCCTTGCCGCCGAAAGCCCCGCCGCGTCCCGAGGGTAGAAATCCAGCCGTCCTGACGGTTGAGGTGCTGGTTCTCTTCGGCATCAATATGGGCAACGCAGAAGGCAGCAAAGGTACCATCGGGCGCGACCGCTACTAAATCTAGCTCCGGACAATATTTGGGTGTTGTGAGCCAATAACGGTGTTCCTCGACGGTATAGGGACGGAAATTCCAGTGATCAATAAAGGTCTGGTTACACATTTCCACCCAAGCGGCTGCATGCTCGACGCCGCCGAGGGGCACCACCCGAAAGCCTTGCGGTAACTGCGGTTCAGGAATCGGCTCTGCCAATGACCGCTCCATTTTCAGAAAACAGCGCTCGTAGACGAAGCCGTGCCGTTCATACAGAGCAATGCGATCGGTTTGGTCATCGCGACAGCCCACCGCTAATCTGGGTGGCAAACCGGTCTGCGCCGCAACCTGCAGCACTCGCGTCTCTGCCCAAGTCAGAATATTGGTTTCTAACCCCTGATGGCGGGCGTCAGGTCGCACTCGAAACCAGCACAATCCGTCTGCTGTGTCGGTGAATTCAACGGGTATCCACAGCTCGGCGTAGGCGATTAACTCACCGGCTGCATCTTCCCAGAGCCGCACATTTTGTGTTGGGTCGAAGCCGGGTTCGGCGAACCCTGTTTGCAGGTCAATTACCGAGTAGTAGCTATCTTCTCGATCGACGGCTTCGCAGGCATTCAAAAAATCGGCAATGCGAGGCAGGTCTACCTCACTGGCATAGGGGCGAACGGTGAGAACGGTCATAGAGCTGGATCTCCTTAATGTTCTATTTCTTTCTATTTTTTTCTATTGTTTTCTCGGGGCAGTACAGCTTTAATTACCAGAACAGACGCCGCTCTAGGGAATAACGGCTGTGCAAATGAGCCGCCTTTTCAGTCCAGGCTTGGGCATGCAAACGAAGATGAGGGGAACCAGATTCTGAACCTGAATTGGACGCTGGGTTTAGCGTTGGATTGGAAGACTCTTGAGAAGAGCTACGAAACGGACCAAACGATTTAGAAAGTGGAATGTAGACCAAGATAAAGCTCAACATGATGGAAGAACTAGGTGAATGATGGAAATAGCTTGAAAAACAGTGAGTAAATCATCAACAGCAGATTGGGAATTTTGGTCAAATATTAACCAGATCAAGAGATCTGTAGCCAAGAAGAATTACAGTTGAAAGTAATTGCAGTTGGTAACAATCAGAAAAAATATCAGAGAATGCTGTCAGAAGAAAATAGGATCGAAGTAGCAAATCTGAAGAAATGGCTAACGAAAATCTCGATGCAAGGATCTAGAGCAAAAACATGAAGCAGAATTAAATAGAACTACCCACAACTGCTAGAGCATTACGGAATGAGCAACATATGATTCTGCTGTTAATTTCTTCTGCTGTTAATTCTGCGATGTTGAACGGACGGCTCAGAGTGCGTTCTACTGCCCAGAGGTGGATTGCCCAGAGGATGGATCAAGTACATCAAGTACACCAGAACAGGCTGGGAAGTCATACTACAATTATACTACAAGTGGTTGCAAGTGATTCCGGATGTCCCCGCAGCTAATTGTTCAGTCATTGGGCGGTATCCCGACGGGCTATTTTGTTGGCTATTTCTTGTCTATCTCTTCATCGAGGTGGGTAGCTGTGCCTCTTGCCAAAGCTGCAACAGCATTTGCTCGATTGCCGGATGCAACATCGCCACAAACACCCCTTCCTCGTTGCCCCCCGATGCCAGCCAAACACCACTGAGGACCACTTCCACATCGGCATCATCAACCGGAGATAGGGTCACATCGGTAGTGTGAGCCAGCCGCGCTAAGCGAGATCGGGTAATTAACGCGGCAGGAATGAGCAACGACGCCGTGCTAGGTTCCACAACAAGCCGCTGACCCATACGCAAGGTTAATACCATGCGCAGCGCCAGCCAGTCCTCCATTGGTTCCGGTAGTTGCTCTAAATACAAGCCGCTCTCAAGGTAAGTAATTTTCAGCATGACCGAGAGACTCCATTGTCTTGTCACTATTGGGTGAAGTACGGAGCGCGTGCCTGAGTTCCGGTTCCAATAGATAGACAGAGGTCGGATCAACCCATATTCAGCCAAGGCATTCAGCCAAGGACCCCCACTTCTATTGGACAGAAGCGGGGGCTAAAAAACCAGGCAATTGGTTTTGCTAGTCCTCTCTCGGTACAGTCGCGCATGTGTACCTCCCGCTTCTTCGCTGCCGGATTCGCTGAATTTGTTGCGTTAGCTGCTGTCCCACAAACCCATCGAAGGACAGCCCGCCCCGGCATAGCACTCCATCAGTTGCTGCCAGTTCTGACAGTCCTGCCGGCCGCTCGCCCAAGCCGCCGTCTGGCCCCTGTAGGAGTGGATCAGGCAAGCCATAATCCCGCCCGTTCAGCATCGCCACGGGTCCGAGGTTGCTTGGGCAACTCGGGGTCATCAGCGATGAACGTTGGGCAGATAGAAATCGAATCATGGCTCACCTCACGAGAGGTAGAATTTTCATCTCACAGTTATCATACTACACTTGTAATACAGAAGTGTCTAGACTTTCTGGGCAGGATTGCCTCTTGCTTTCTGCCCAAGCGTGATTGGAACCGTGATTAGAAATGGAGGAATTGTGATGTACACGATGAATCGCACCGCTACAACCGACATGGAGGTCACCAGCATTCGCCTAGAGCGCGAGCTGAAGGAAAAGCTGAAGGAGTTGGCCGGCAACCAAGGCTATCAGGCATTGATTCGCGATGTGCTGTGGAACTATGTGCGTCAGAAATCGGGAGATTATCCGCTGCAATCCCAAGATGAGATTCGAGCTAGCGTACAGGCGGTAGCAAACCGTGAAGAACGCTGCGCCCTGACGGGTACCGTGATTCGCCCCCACGAACCCATGTTATTAGGCTGGACCAGCACCGGCGAGATGGTGCCCCTCAGTATCGGCAGCCTTAGGGAAAATTAGCAGCTGCGACTCGCCCGGAGCTTTACATCTAAACTGTGACTACACCCCGACAGAGACGGTTGTTTAAGACGCGGCTTTAGCCTTGTTGCGCTCTTCGCTATGCTAATAGCTGAACTGTGATAGCTGAAATGCATCGTGGATTGTGGGTGAATAGGAGTAAAGCCGTGAAAGCCGTTCTGATGACCGCCGTGGGCAGTGCAGAGGTGCTTCAGGTTCAGGAGGTGCCGGTACCAACGCTGCAATCAGAGACCGATCTGCTAATTCGGCTCAAGGCAGCAGGCATTAACCCAATTGATACAAAGCTCCGCCAGCGCGGTACATTTTACCCTGACCAGATGCCTGCGATTCTGGGGTGCGACGGAGCCGGCGTGGTGGCAGCGATTGGGTCGGCGGTGCAGCAGTTCCGGGTGGGCGATGAAGTTTATTTTTGTTACGGTGGTTTGGGCAGTCATCCCGGCACCTATGCCGAATATGTCGTTGTCGATGAGCGCTACGTTGCTCCTAAGCCCAAACACCTCAGTTTTGCGGAAGCGGCCGCCGCGCCACTGGTGCTAATTACTGCCTGGGAAGCCCTCTACGATCGGGGGCGATTGGAGGCGGGGCGTAAGGTGTTGATTCAAGCCGGTGCGGGTGGGGTTGGCCATGTAGCAATCCAGCTTGCTAAGTTGACGGGGGCTACGGTCTGCACGACGGTCAGTTCCCCGGAAAAAGCTGAGTTTGTGCGCCAGCTCGGTGCCGATCACGTGATTCTCTATCGCCAAACAGACGTGGTGCAGAGCGTAATGGAGTGGACCGGCGGCGAAGGCGTCGATCTGGCGTTCGATACGGTAGGTGGAGCGACCCTATCTCAGTGCATCGCGGCAACGGCCATCTACGGCGATGTGGTCACGCTGCTGGCGGCAGATCCCCAAACAGACTGGAAAACCGCCCGCGATCGCAACCTGCGGATCAGCTTCGAGCTGATGCTAACGCCGATGCTGCAACAGCGAATCAGCGCCCTGCAGGACCAAGCCAAAATCTTGCAACAGTGTGCCCGCTTGATGGATCAAGGGCAGCTCAAGATTCAGCTCACCCAGACCTTTCCTCTAGAGCAGGCGGCAGCAGCCCATCGGTTGCTAGAGCAGGGGTCGATGCAGGGCAAGCTCGTGTTGACCCTCGAACCCTAAACCATCCTAAACTGGGATTTTGAACCTGGGATGGTCGTTTGAATCAAGTTTGAATCAAGAGGTTATCCCTCAGCGACGGCACGCGATAAGAGCCAACGAACAGCCAGTAGACAGCTCTGCAATTTCTAAGTTAAAGTTGTAGTGAGTTTGTTTTAGCGCTGCAAACCGTTTCCTAGCAACTCAGCCACTTGCCCAGGTGGTGCCAATGCTAGCTAGACTGGCTACTCCGGGACCCCGTAGATCTGCGGTTTCGTGGAGGAATGGGGGCAGCAAAAGCACCCGTTGTTTGTCTGACGCGAGACGACTATGAGGCAACCTAACTGATGCCGCGTTGTGAGCTACTTTCCTGTCGGCAAGAGGTTTTTGGCTTCAGGATTATGCTTCTCGCATGGCTACAATCCAATACCGCCTTTTCATAAGGTGGTTAAAAAAGCAACACCTAATGCGAAATGAACTCGTTAAGATAGACTACATAGGTTCAATTTGTGAATTCATTCAAACCAACGAGGGTGGCAGCTATGCAACCAGATGCTGCTTATAAAAAACCAATCCGCTCCCTAGAAGACGCGCTGGAGCATTGTCAGTCTTTAGGCATGCGCCTTAGTAAACAGCGTCGCTTTATTCTAGAGCTACTCTGGCAGGACAAAGAGCATCTTTCCGCTCGCGAGATCTATGATCGCCTCAACCAGCAAGGCAAAGAGATTGGCCACACCTCGGTGTATCAAAACTTGGAGGCTCTCTCGGCTCAGGGCGTGATCGAATGCATTGACCGCGCAGATGGGCGGCTCTATGGCAACATCAGCGACCCCCACAGTCACGTGAACTGCCTGGACACCAATCAAATCCTGGACGTGCATGTGGAGTTGCCCGAGGAGCTAATTCGCTACGTGGAGCAGCAAACCGGCGTCAAGATTACGAACTACAGCATTGATTTCTTTGGCTATCGCCAGTCGGAAGCAGCGGCAAGTTAGTTTTTTGGCCAAGTGCAAGAACCATAGTTCTGCGCGAGGCAACCCTTAGCGATGTCTCTGCGATAGCTTGGGTCCATGTCGATGCGTGGTGGACACCATCGCGTTGGAGATTGGCGGCAAACCGTTGCTTGAGATTGCCTACGGCTGGAGCAATACTGCCTTGCTACGCAGTGAGTGAGCTGGAGTTAATCAGCTATGGGTGAATTTCGATTCTTGATCTAAATTCTCTATCTATAATTTGGGGGTTTCCCATTCACAACAGATGGACAGAACGATGATCAAGAACGATCGCTGGATTATCGAGCAGGCTCAGCAAGGCATGATTGAACCGTTTGAACCCCATTTAGTGCGAGAGGTGTCGCTGGATGGCAATGGGCTAACGCGCCGAGTAGTGAGCTATGGGCTGTCCTCCTATGGGTACGATATTCGCCTATCGCCGGCGGAATTTTTAGTGTTTCGCCATGTCCCGGGTACGGTCGTCAATCCCAAGCGGTTTAATCCCCACAATCTGGAGCCGGTGCAGCTGCAGTCCGATGAAGACGGCGACTATTTTGTGATTCCCGCCCATTCCTATGGCTTGGGTGTTGCCTTGGAGCGGTTGCAGGTGCCGGAAAATATCACCGTGATCTGCATCGGCAAGAGCACCTACGCCCGCATCGGCTTGATCGCCAACCTGACCCCTGCTGAAGCTGGATGGCGCGGTCATCTGACGCTGGAATTTTCTAATTCTTCGAGTGCAGACTGCCGGATTTATGCCAACGAAGGCGTGGTGCAACTTCTGTTCCTAGAAGGAATGCCTTGTGCCGTGAGCTACGAAACGCGTCGCGGCAAGTATCAAGATCAAACCGAGCGCGTGACCTTGGCGAAGGTGTGATTGTGGCACTCCTTCAGGGAATTGCTAGCGGGAACGTTGGCGCTGCTGGTCTAGCGGATTCGCCCGTCCTGATTCGTCTGTCCCTAAGGATGGGTGGCGATTAATCGGCTGACTCGGCATCCGCTTGCTCCATCTGCTCGCGTAGCAGGGTTTCTGCTCGCACCGGGTCGTGGTGGATCAGCCGCAGCAAATCCTGGGGGTCCATGTTTAGAGTGCGAGCGTAGAACTTGAGTTCGCCCAACACGCGGGCTTCGCTCTGCCGCAGATACATGGTTAGGCAATTCAAGGCTTGAATTTTGCGTTCTTGCTTGCGAAAAAACGCTAGCGACGATAGCAGGGCTGCTTCGTAGGGGGGCAGTGGCGGCAGCTCGAGGGGGTCACCCTGTTGAAAGCGCATTGAGAAAATTCTTGAAATAGAACTTTCTGATCATCCTACAGCGAGCGAATGCCGGCAATCAGCCCGTTACACACGCCGGTCAGAAAATTCAGATCCAGCGTCTCGAGGCGATCATGGCTCTGGTGGTAGTGGGGGTTGCGCAGGTTGGCTGTGTCAGTTACCATCAGCGCCCGGTAGCCCTGATCCCAAAATGGCGCGTGATCGCTCCGGCGTGTGTCGGGCACGATCTGGCCGCGCTGTCCTGCTGGCAACCACTCGCAGGGCACCTGACCGACGCGCTGCATCTGCCGACTCAGGTGAATTAAATCCGGGAGCGTTTGCCAGTTGCCGATCAAGCCAATAAAGTTGCCCCGATTGGGATAGAAATAGCGCAGACCCGGCGGATAGTGCTGGGAACCGGGAGTTGAGTCGCAGTAGCCCAGCATTTCTAGCGACAGCATCAGCCGCAGTTTCTGATTTTGCTGCCGCAGCGCAGCCGCATAGGCGCGACTTCCCACCAAGCCAAATTCCTCCAGATCAAAAGCGACAAGGCGCACCGGATGACGGGCAGGTGTAGCCGTCAATGTTTGCGCCAACTCCAGCAGCATTGCTACACCCGTGGCATTGTCGTCTGCTCCGGGAGAACCCGGCACCGTATCGTAATGGGCACCAATCAAAATCGGAGGACGAGCCGAATCGCGACCCGGAAGATTCAAAATCAAATTCTCATAGGAATCGCCGCGAAATTCAAAGCGATGGGTCTCTACTGTTCCCCAGGACGCTAGCTGCTCTTGGATGTAAGCCTTGACATAGAAATGTCCAGCGCTAGCAAAAAACGGGTCCCGCTCGCGTACGATGTGCTCTAAATGCTGAAGTAACCGCTCCTGTAAATTCATGATTTCTCGTTGCTTCCGGAGCACTCATCTAGAAAATAGAACCGTCATCAGCAGAAACAGAGCAATGGCACCCATAATTATTGCCAACCGCTGCCCCCAGCGCCGAGACACAAAGTCAACCCGCAGCAGCAGCAGCCACAGTCCTGCCTCGAACAGTGCCAGTGCCAGCAGTCCGAGCTGCAACCGCCCCATGCGCTCTTGCAAGTCCGTCTGAATTCCGATGGGCACCAAAACACTCAACAGCAGCAGCAGCAACCCGGCAATGACTGCAATGCTGCCAAAGATTGCCAGGGTGATCACAAACCCAAACACTAGATGAATACCATCCTGCCGCCAGTTAGCCATGGGCGTCGCTCGCTTAAAATCCCCAGGTGCGCTTTGGACCAATATCGAGGTGAACGATATCAGGAATATTGCTGTAAATACCAATGCCGCCCGGCCACCACAGCATGATGGCATTGGCAACACGCCGGCCGCTCAGTCCTGGCACCTGCACATCGGCCGCCTTACCAAACAAATGCTGGCTATTAGGCACGCCACCTACAGCTTGATTTACGGCCGGCGGTCGATACCAGGAATTCACCTGAAACGGTCTGCCAATTTGGTCTCTTGCTCGCTGGAGCTGCCGCGCTAGAGCAATGATATTGTTCACCGTCGTGACGCTGCTGGGAATGCGGGTTGCATCTTTGGTTGCTTCTCCCCAGGTAAAGCTGCCGCCTGGAATGATTGGCTGATCGGTGTAAAACGTGCTGACGTTGCCCGGAAGCTTGAAGGCAATGCCTTGAAAAGACGGAGCCGGCGTTGGAGGGGGGGTGGGTGTCGGGCGAGGGGTAGGCGTCGGCGTTGGGCGGGGAGTGGGTGTCGGGCGAGGCGGCGGATACACCACAACCCCATTGCGCTCTACCACCGCATGTTGCTCGAACACATACCACGTACTAAATTGCTGGATAAAGTCCTTCTCGTATCGAAGCGTGAAGCGAATATGCCCATTAAATCGCCGGCCTTGGGCATCGGCAAAGGCAAAGGAGTGCAACTTCCACTGGCTACCCTGCTGCACCGGAAAGCGTTCGCTGGCGGCTAGTTCTGTAGACTGCACCGGGCGGCGCTTAAAGAGCGTGCTCTGGGTGACCCGTAGAATTGGCATATTCACCGCTTCTGGCGGGTAGACAATCTTGCCATCAAACTCGATATGGGCGTGCTGGTCGTAAACAAACCAGGTGCTCAGTCCGTTGATATAGTCGCTGCGGTAGCGCAAGGCAAACTTAATATGGCTACTGAAATCGCCCTGGGCATCGGCATAGGCATAGGAATGCAGATCGAAGCTTTGCCCAGCAGTAGCGGGGTGGCGCTCGTTGGCAGCCAATTGTGTAGACTGCACCGGCCGCTGCTTGAAGATCGTGTTTCGCGTCACCCGCAAAATGGGTATTGCTTCTTGATCTTCCAGCGGATACACGACTCTGCCATCCAACTCGACCTGTGCCCGCGAGCTTTGCACAAACCAGGTATTCAGGCCACGAATCGCCATATTTTTCAGAGCAAACTTGATATGACCCCGAAAATCGCCCTGGGCATCGGCATAGGCATAGGAATGCAATGGATAGCTACTGCCAGCAGTCACGGCGTGCAGTTCTTCGGGTCTCAGTTCAGACGTATCTTCCGGGCGCAGCTTAAATACCGTATTCTCAAGCACACGCAGGATTAAATTAGCCATAGTCTCGCCCTTATTCGAGCAATCTGACTGAGTATGACAAATTTATCCAGCAATTTCATCCGTTCTTTAGGGTGGGCATGCGCTGGAGCAATTCGCTGAATGGCGATCAAGCAAGCACTACAGGCTAAGAGCAAGCTGCAAGCCGGATTCGGGTTTAGCATCTTCGGGTAGTGGATCGGGATCGGGCTGCATCGCCGGACAATAGCGAGCATAGGCACAACGGTCGCACTGTTCACCCGGAAACGGCAGCCAGCGCTGATCACGGCGCAGTTCTATGGCCAGATCGCTCACCACTTCCTCCACGCGATGGCGGTGATCCAGCGTGGCATCAAAGCTAATTTTCTCGCCGCTACGCAGATACAGCAAACTCAGCCGCTTCAAACTCCGGTGATAGTGCTGTTCGAGCGCCAGATAATACAGTCCAATCTGCAAATCGATTTCATCGGGTTCCAAGGATTCCACTTCCCGCGCCGACTTATAATCAATCAATTCCAATCCGTCGTCTAAATAATCCAGGCGATCGTACCGCCCGGAGAGGACAAATTCTAGATTTTCAATGCGCAGCAGTCCCTGAATGCGACCCTCAACAGCAACCGGACGCCGCATGGCCGACTGATTGGCAATAAACGTCTCATAATAGCGCCGCAGGATCGTCCGCCCTTCAGCAATTTGGCTCGATGTCAGGTCACTCGTCTGTTGGCTCCAGCAGTATTCGATCCATTCGATCTGCGGAATTGGCTCTTGGTAGTGCCAGTCCTGATAAATCTGCGCCAGCGCCTGATGTAATGATGTACCTAAAGCCGCAGAACCAAAGAAAGCGGCACCCTCTAGCTTGCGTTCGTAGCGAAAATAATAGGCACGAGGACAACGATAATAACTTTGTAATTTTGCCGCAGAGAGAACGTAAGTCATAGCAGTTTCAATACCAGGCCGTGTCAATACTGAACCATTTCCATACCGAACGATGGACGCCATCCGGGAGGTAACACCCACGAACCGAAATCCGTGGGTGCGGTCTGTCGGGCATGACGCTAATATAATGGCACTAGATATGGAATTCGACCACTGTATTTCGATTAGTTCTTCCTATATATAGCGTTTTATCTCGAAAGACACTGCTAAGGGCTTCCAAATGGCACCACAACCGACGTCTGAATCAACGTGCCTCGTTAAATGCTCCTTAGTATACTGACACCCTGAACTTTGGCATCGCTTGATTGCAACAGATGCCCATTTTTTCCAAGCTCCTATCTTTGCTGGTCTTAGCAAACGTTCAAGTTTAGCCCTGGCAAGCGATTGGGGTCCCATTCAGTCTTGTCCAACAGTTTTAAGAAACATTAACGGAAGAGTATGATGAGGAAAACCTTCCTCACCTGATTGACCCATGCTGAGCCAGATTAAGGACATTGCAAGTAATCTTGCTCCTCGCTTAATTGAAATTCGTCGCCATCTGCATAGCCATCCTGAACTGAGCGGGCAGGAATACCAAACGGCCGCCTATGTGGCCGGGGTATTATCCTCCTGCGGGCTACATGTGCAGGAACTCGTTGGTAAAACTGGCGTGGTTGCCGAATTGCCCGGTGCCAATACAGACCTTCGCCTGTTGGCCATTCGGGCCGATATGGATGCCCTGCCGATTCAAGAGCGCACGGGGCTAGAGTACGCTTCCCATCAGCCGGGTATCATGCATGCCTGCGGTCATGATGTTCATACCACCGTGGGTCTGGGGACAGCGATGGTCCTGTCGCAGTTGGGCGAGCCGCTGCCAGGCACAATCCGCTTTTTGTTTCAGCCGGCTGAGGAAACAGCTCAGGGGGCCGGTTGGATGATTCGCGATGGCGTCATGGAAGGGGTCAATGCGGTGCTAGGCGTGCATGTGTTTCCGAGCATTGCGGCGGGTTCGGTGGGGATTCGCTACGGAGCGCTGACCGCTGCGGCTGATGATTTGGAGCTAGTTATTACTGGCGAGTCTGGGCATGGGGCCCGCCCCCACGAAGCCATTGACGCCATCTGGATTGCCTCTCAGGTGATCACCACGCTGCAACAGGCAATTAGCCGCACCCAAAATCCGCTGCGGCCGGTGGTGTTGACAATCGGGCAGATCCAAGGTGGACGCGCCCCCAACGTAATTGCCGATCAAGTGCGGCTCTTGGGAACCGTACGCTCGCTGCATCCAGAAACAAGCGCAGCGCTACCGAGCTGGATCGAAAGCATTGTTGCCCATGTCTGTCAGACCTACGGCGCGAAGTATGCCATGAACTACCGGCGCGGCGTGCCCTCGGTGCAAAACGACCCTGCCCTCACCCAAATCACCGAATCTGCCGCCGAAGAAGCCTGGGGTAGCGATCGAGTCCAGATCCTGCTAGAGCCGTCGCTGGGTGCGGAAGACTTTTCGCTGTATCTGGAGCATGCTCCTGGTACGATGTTTCGCCTTGGGGTGGCTGCCCCCGATAGACCTAGCTACCCGCTGCATCACCCGCAGTTTTATGTGGATGAGTCTGCGATTGTGACAGGGGTGGTCACTATGGCTTATTCCGCCTATAAGTACTGGCTCTCCCGCTAGACAGAACCCGGATCGGCTCAGCTTCGCTACTATAATCTGAAAGCACGATTAAGGCACAATCAGAAAGCATGCTGGATGCTGGGTTAGGTGCTCAGTTTGTTCCTTGATTGGCTATTGAATGAAGTACTGAATTCCTTGATGAACTAGACAGAGGCATTGATTGCTATGGCTTCACCCCAACCGCTCAACGGCATTGAATTAATTGATTGTGCCAAAGCCAATGCCAGTCAAGGGCTGGAGGTGGCAGCTCGGTTGTGCGGCTATGGGGACGATATCCCAACGTTTCAGCGGAAGTTGCAGCAGGCCTGCCAGGAAATTGGTGTCGAAATTACCGAACTCAGCGACCTGATTACCGAGCAGCAGACCGTCTTGCGTACGGGTGGCATTGAGATTGCTCCTGAAACTCCCTCAGACCTTTAAAACCCATTAGAATCCATCAGAATTCATCAGCCTAGCCATACTGTGGCACTGCAGCTACACCCCGGTATTGCTTAATTAGCAGCGGCCAACCCGAGAAACACGTCACCCTTGGTACCCAGTACAATGCTCTAAGAAACTCCTCATCCCATCATCCCTTGCAGACGAGGCAGCGTGGACGTTTTTGCTCGAGCCTATGAATACGCGGTTAGTAATCTTGGAGCGTTGCTGCAAGCCCTTCAGCAGCATTTCTTGCTGGTTTTGATACCGCTAGCAATTGGGCTGTTGCTTGGGCTGCCACTAGGCCTGTGGAGCGCTCGCTCGCACCTTGTTTCCACCGTCATGATTAATCTCTTCAATGCGCTGCGAGTGGTGCCAAGTTTAGCCATTTTGTTTCTAGCTATTCCCTACTTTGGATTGAGCTTTCAATCGGCAATGATTGCCCTGACTCTATTGGTGATGCCGCCGATTTTGATCAATACCGATGTCGCCTTCCGCAGCATCGACCCGATGATTCGTGAGGCAGCCTATGGCATGGGCATGAGCAACAAGCAGGTCCTGCGGCTGGTCGAAATTCCACTGGCTCTGCCCGTCGTCATTGCCGGCATCAAAATCGCTACGGTAGAAGTCATTGCTAGCGCCACCTTAGCTGCTTTTATCGGCGCGGGCGGCCTGGGAGTCTTCATCGTGCGTGGCTTTGCCCTCTACGACAATGCCATCCTGCTGGTGGGCGCTATTCCTGTGGCGCTGCTGGCTTTGCTGGCAGAAATTGGCCTCAGCACTCTGCAGCGATCAGTACAACCACCGCGATGATCCAACCCTGAAGCGGTTGGGAACTCTGAATGTGGGAACTCTAAAGCAGATAGGGCAAGATATAAGCGTCGCCTTTTAACCCCGCAGGATCGCTGTCATGGCTTCAGGGCAAAACCTTCGCGACCTGGAACAACTCCTTGAACAACTGAGCCACACCCAACAGCAACTTCAGTCCCAGTTTGGGTTCATGCCCGATCTCCTGTGTGTGCTTCAGCCCAATGGCACCCTCTTGCTGTTGAACTCTGCTTGGAGCGAGGTGATGGGTTGGGAGATTGAGCGCCATATCCTTAAAGACTGGCTGCTGTGGGTTCACCCCGATGATATTCGTTATAGCTATGCCCAGTTGCAGTTGCTGACTCAGCCGGATGTGGCGAGCTGTACCTTCAGAAACCGCATGCGCCATGGCGATGGCAGCAGTCAGACTTTGAGCTGGCGAATCCGCCGCGGGGAAGACGGGCTATACTATGCCGCTGCCGAACTTGTGGCAGACACCGAGCCGGTATCGCGGCAAATGCACCATTGGCAGCAGCAGGCCGCTCACGAGTCCTGGCTGCGGATGCTGATTCAGCGCGTCCACCAGTCTTTGGATTTGTCGGAGATGCTGACAACAACGGTTGCGGAAGTTCGGCAATTTCTGCGCGCCGATCGAGTTGTTATCTACCAATTTCTGCCCGATTGGCGAGGGGAAGTTGTCGTTGAGGCAACGAGTTGGGGCTGTCCGTCTATTCTGGGGAAAGTCATCTATGACCCGTGTCTGGAGCATCTCTGGCATTTACCCTACCTGCAGGGGCAGGTTAGCATGATTGCCGATCGAGAGACGGTGTCTTCGTCTTGCTATCGCGAGATGCTGATTGATCTCCAGGTTTATGCCAATTTAGTGGTGCCCATCTTGCAGCGCGACCGCCTTTGGGGCTTGCTGATTGCCCACGACTGTACTGGACCGCGCCAATGGCAACCTACGGAGATTGATCTGCTGCAGCAATTAGCCACTCCCCTAGCGATTGCCATTCATCAGTCGGAACTCTACCAGCAGGTGCAGCAGCTCAACGCCAATTTAGAAGCCCAAGTTCTGCAGCGCACCGCCCAATTACGGCAAGCTTTTGAATTTGAAGCTATGCTAAAGCGAATTACTGAGAAAGTGCGCGATAGCCTGGATGAGCACCAGATTTTGCAGACTGCTGTTCAAGAACTGGCTGAGGGATTGGCAGTGCAGAGCTGCGATACGGGCATTTATGATTTGCAGCAGCAGACGTCCACGATTGCCCATGAGTATGTCCGGTCCGACCGGGTGGTTCCAGTGCAGGGTCGAGTCATCTCCATGGCCGACTACCCAGAACTATACCCAACACTTCTCCAGGGACGGTGGCTCCATTTCTGCTGGCGTTCGCCCGAATGTGCCGAAAAGTTTAATATTCGCTGTATTCGCACCTACTACACTGCCTTGGTCCATCCCCTAGTAGACGATCAAGATGTCTTGGGCGACCTCTGGCTCTACCGTATCGGTGATGAATGGTTTCAGGAAGACGAAATTAGGCTGGTGCAGCAGGTTGCGACCCAATGCGCCATTGCAATCCGGCAGGCGCGGCTGTATCATGCCACCCAAGCTCAGGTCATCGAGCTGGCGCGGCTAAACCAGCTCAAAGATGACTTCCTCTGTACGATCTCCCATGAACTGCGCACGCCGATCTCCCACATCAGCATGGCCACCCAAATGCTAGAACTGCAGCTTCAGCGGTTGGGGCTGCTCGATGACGCCACCGCAGCCTTGCCGCAAGCCTTAGACTTGATCAAACAAGAAAGCCAGCGCGAAATCGAGCTGATCAACCGCCTGCTGGAGCTTTCTCGCCTAGAAGCCGAAACCGAGCCACTGGTGCTGTCAACCCTCGACCCGCAGATTTGGCTGCAGCATGTAGTAGAGCCATTTTTAGTGCAAATTCGCCATCACAACCAACAGCTGATCGTGGACATTCCAGCGGATCTGCCGCCGCTGACCACCGATTTCGCGGATCTAGAACGGATCTTAACTGAACTACTCACCAACGCCTACAAATACAGCCCAGCTGGGGAAACCATCACGTTGTCAGCGCGTCTGCTCACACCTTCCACAGACCTCGATGGTCCTAGCTCTGAAACTTGCGCTGAAACTTGCGCTGAAACCAGTGACACCCCACCGCGGATTGCCTCGTCGGCTTTGCAGCTTAGCATCAGCAATACCGGAGTTGAAATTCCGCTCAGCGAGCAGGCTCGCATTTTTGATAAGTTCTACCGCATTCCTAACAATGATCCTTGGAGATACGAAGGCACTGGACTGGGACTGGCACTCGTCAAGAAATGGACAGAGCGCTTGGGAGCCACGATCCAGGTCAACAGCTCTGCTGGCAAAATTGTCTTCACAGTGCAGCTACCATTGCAGCCTGAACCGTATCCCTAGACTGGACTTGACTTCCAGCGATTTTTAGGCTCTAGGGCAGCGGCTACCCCAACACCCATGACCAGTCCCAAAATTGCACCCGAGCGAATATCTCGCTTCAGGTCCTGCATAATTGGTGCTGGTTTGCCAAGGGCATCTTCCCGCAGGGTGGGTGCAGCTGCCAACTGCCATTCCAACGTAGGGGGAGTTGCCTCTGCTTTCAGAATTTCCAACTGGTCAAAGTAGGACTGGAGGCTGCGAGTTTCCGCTTGGAGCTGCTGCTGTAGATCGGCATATTGCCTCAGTAAGCCGGCAATCTTCTCGGTTTGCTGCTGAATGGTCTGCTCGGTCTGCAAAAGCATCTGATAGCGATGATCCAAAGTCTGCACATAGGCAATGGTACTAAGCGACTGCTGGATTAGGTTCAGGTAGGTTGGGTCCTGAAAGATGGGATCTTGTAGATTGGACTGGGGATTTGTTAGGTGTCGCTGCAGGACCATCGGCGCTTCCTGATACAGCTGGTTCTGGGTAGCCTGATAGCGCACAGCTAACTGCTGCACCTTATCGCGATCAATATCGAGCCGGCCCAACTCCTGGGCAATCTCAGTATCAATGGCTCGCAATTGCTGCAGGACATTCAGATACGGCGAGTCTTTGCTGAGCAAGGTCATTGCAACCGACTCATTGGGCTGCATAGCCATCCGCTGTTGTAGTTCGCTGTAGTGGTCTCGCGCTTCAGCGAGTTTACCTTCCAGTTCAGCCCGCTGCTTGGCAATTTCGGCGGTGCGGCTGGCAAACTCGCGGATCTGGGCGTCCTGATTGGTCAGGTTATGCTGCTGTCGGAACTCTCGCACCTGTTGCCGCAGATCGGTAATTTGCTGTTTCACGGCCGGCAACTGCGCCTCGATATGGGCAATTCCCTTGCAAGTCCGATCCTGGCAATCCTGACTGGACTGAACATAGACTTGGGCGAGCTTCTCCAACACAAGCTGCACCCGCTGCGGATCGTCATCCCGGTAGCGCACATCCACCGTGTGGTCAGGATTGACTCGAATTCGCAGCTTTTGAGTCAGGGTTTGGTAATCTAAGTCCGATAGGTGGGGGCGCAGTTGCTCTAGAGTCGGATCGATAAACCTTGGGCTTTTCAGGATCTTGGCTTGGACTTCGGGGGAAGGCAGGTCAATGCGCTGATTCATGTCTTGAATTTGCGGCTGCGGAATTGCCGGCTCTGTAGCGGTTTCAGAGGCGGTTTCGGAGGCAGCAGGCGCAATGGCTAACTGAAATTTTCCTTCGTATTCGGGAGCTTGGCTGATCACCGTGGCAGTGACGCCCGTCGTTACTACAACGGCTACACCGGCAACCACGCCCACTCGCCGCTGCATTCCAGGCAAATAGGAGGTTTTCACCGCTCTCTCCCTGTCTGGTTCTGGAGGCTCAGGAGGGGTTGCGGCATCAACAGGCTGCAATTGACCTTCCTGGGTCAGTGGCAGGGTAGCGAGAGTAGCCTCGATCATGGCCAAGATCCTCCTATGCACTCACCTATGCATTTCACAGCACGCGAACCAAGACGTTGAGCGTTTAACTCTTGGTTTGACCGTTGTGTGACCGTCAGCTCAACCATCTTCAACGCTCTACACCCATAGGTCTGGTTCACCCATAAACTTATTACGCTGTCAGGGAGAAGGATCAGGAAAGAAGGTCGATTGAATCGGTGATTGCGCAGCTTCGGTTGTCTGCAGTTAGCTGACGTTCACCGCAGAAGACAAATTCACCAGCCAGCGCACCGTTTGAGGAAAGGCGATCACCAGCAGCAGCACGGCAACCTGCAGCACCATGAAGGGTAAGGCACTTTTGTGAATATCAATGGTTTGCACCTCTTTGGGGGCAACGCTCTGCAAATAAAACAGCGAAAATCCTACCGGCGGCGAAATGAATGCGGTTTGCAGATTAATCGCCATCACTACACCAAACCAGACCATATCGATGCCCAGAGCTTGAGCAGCAGGGACAAATAGCGGCATGGCAATGAAGCAAATTTCCACAAACTCCAGGAATATACCCAGCAGAAAAATGGCGATATTGCTGACAATCAGAAAGCTGAGGGTGCCGCCCGGCAAATTCACTAGTAGGTTGGTAATCAACGTTTTGCCCCCTAGCGCATCAAACACAAGGCTAAAGAAGGCTGAACAGAACAAAATCATGATCACTAGCGCGGTGACCGTAGCGGTGGCGTGGGCGGCATCCCAGAGTAAATTCCAGGTGAGGCGACGGTTGAGAGCCGCCAGCAAACAGGCTCCCACGGCTCCCACAGCTCCGGCTTCCGTAGGAGTAGCAACGCCGAAGAAGATACTGCCTAGCACCGCCACAATGAGCAGCAGCGGTGGGATCACGGCTTGCATTACCTGCCGCATTAGAGCCACGCCGCTCAAGGTTCGCCGATCGATTGGCAGCGCGGGTGCCACATCGGGTCTCACGAGCGCCAGAACGAGCACATACAGAGCATAGGAACCGGCTAGCATCAAGCCTGGGATCAGCGCCCCTAGAAACAAGTCGCCTACGGAAACGCCAATCTGATCGCTCAACACCACCAGCACCAAGCTCGGCGGAATCAGCTGCGCCAGAGTACCCGCAGCGACAATGATACCCGTGGCCAGCTTCGTGTCGTAGCCGTAGCGCAGCATGATCGGCAGCGACAGCATTCCCATCATGATCACGGTGGCAGCAACAACGCCAGTGGTGGCGGCCAGCAGTGTACCCACAATCACCACAGCCAGAGCGACTCCTCCCCGCAGCGGCCCCATGAGGATGCCGATGGTTTCCAGCAATTCCTCCGCTAGCCCAGATTTCTCAAACACGGCTCCTAAAAAAATGAAGTAGGGAATCGCTAGCAGAGTAAAATTGGACATTGTGCCGAACCAAATATTGGAAAGCAGCAGTAGCCGGTTTAGATCAAAAGCACCAACGGTCAGCCCAATCAATCCAAATATGATTGCAGTTCCAGCGAAAGAAAAGGCTACAGGATAGCCGGTCATCAAGATGAGCAGAAAGCCAACGAACATGGCGATAGCTAACCATTCATAGCCCATATATTAATACTCTCGTTAAAAGATTAGAATAAAATATGGAATGGAATTGTAGTATTAGAAAGAAATAAACGAGATCCGAGTCCCCAGCCTTATTCAAAAGGTACCTGCTCACTATCGGCAGCCAGAGATTGCGCAACCTGGGTGTAGCCCAGAAGAATAGCGAGATACTTAATGACTTGAGAAATTGCCTGCAGCAGCAGCAGCCCAAAGGACACGATGATCATGCTTTTGATTGGTGCTCGTGGCAAGCCGTCGGCATCGGGAGAAACTTCCCACGTTCCCCAAGAACCGTCGGGTAAACGCCCCCACGATAGCAGCACCGGATGGAATGTGACCCAGATGCCCAAAATACAGAAAGGAATCAGAAACAGTAGCGTGCCCAGCAAATCCACCCAGGCACGACGCTTAATGCTCCAGGTGCTATAGAGAAAATCCACCCGCACGTTGGCTCCATGCTTCAGGATGTAGGCAAACCCGAAGAAAAACATGAGCGAAAACAGGTACCATTGCAGTTCAATCAGGGCATTCGACGACAGCTTCATGCCAATGAATCGCCCGATGTAGCGAGCCATCACGTTATAAAAGCCGATAGCCACGGTAAAAATCACAATCCAATTCGCGAGTTTACCCACTTGGTCGGTCATGCGGTCGATGGCTGCCGATAGCCTAAGGGCTGCCCGCATGTGAGATGGTTGTAGCCGCATCCGCCTATCCCCTGCTTTGCATGGTGCGCAGATGATGATACCAAATCCGCTGCGGCGAAACGGTTAACTTGCATTGCGGTCGAGCGTTTCGCCATGTGAGAAGATGACGAAATGCCGCGTAAGGACGATCACTATGCAATGGATTGATTGGCTAATCGTAATGCTGTATCTCGTGTTCAGCATGGCGTTGGGGCTTTACCTGACGCGCAAAGCCTCTGGCAGCATGGTGGATTTTTTTGTCTCGGGGCGAGCGCTACCCTGGTGGCTCGCGGGTACCAGTATGGCTGCCACCACCTTCTCGATTGATACACCGCTGTATGTGGCCGGTATTGTCGGCAATCGCGGCATTGCTGGCAACTGGGAATGGTGGAGCTTTGGCATTGCCCACATCGTGATGATCTATGTGTTTGCCCGACTGTGGCGGCGCTCAGAGATTGTCACCGATGCTGAGCTAATCGAGTTGCGCTACGGCGGGCGCATGGCGGCGATTTTGCGGGCGACTAAAGCGTTTCTGTTTGCCGTGCCAATCAACTGTATCGGCATTGGTTACGCCATGCTGGCAATGGTGAAAGTGATTGACGCGCTGCAAATTTGGCCCAGCTTAGGCATTCCGGCAACCGATAATCTGAAGCTGTGGACCGTGGTTGGTGTCAGCGGCTTTGTGCTGATCTACTCCGGCTTTTCCGGGCTGTGGGGCGTGGTGATTACTGACTTCTTTCAGTTTTTTCTGGCGCTGATTGGGGCGTTGATTGTGGCGGTAGCAGCGGTCAATGAGCTGGGCGGCATGGGAAATGTATTGCAGCAGGCGCAGCAAGCCACCTCGATTGATGCCTTGTCCTTAGTGCCTTTCCGTGTAACCAGCAGCGGGTTGACCTGGAGTGATACAGCCGGCATTACCCTCAGTACCTTCGCCGCCTATACTTTTGTGCAGTGGTGGTCGTTTCGCCGCAGCGATGGTGGTGGAGAGTTCATTCAGCGCCTGGCCGCCGCCAAACATGAGCAAGAAGCTGAGCGAGCCGCCTGGTTTTTCAATATTCTCCATTACGTGATTCGCACTTGGCCTTGGGTGGTGGTGGCGCTGGCGGCCGTTGCCCTTTACCCTACCCTGGAGGATCGCGAGTTGGGCTACCCAAAGCTGATGCTCGATTTCCTGCCTCCGGTGTTGCTGGGGTTGGTGGTGGCGTCGCTGCTGGCGGCTTTCATGAGCACTGTTTCCACACTGATCAACTGGGGCGCGTCCTATTTAACGAACGACCTGTATGGGCGATTTATGCGGCCGACGGCCAGCCAAGCCGAGTTAGTAGCCGCCGGACGGGTTGCCTCGGTGCTTGTCACGGCTCTAGGCGCGGTGGCTGCTTTTTATTCCCAAGACATTACCACGGTGTTTCGATTGGTGATTGCCATCGGCACAGGTCCTGGATTGGTGCTGATTTTGCGCTGGTTTTGGTGGCGGGTCAATGCCGCGGCCGAGCTGGCAGCGATGCTGGCAGGTTTTTTTATCGGTCTGTTTACCAGCGTGGTGCCGCTGTTTACAATTGAGGACTTTGGTTGGCGGTTGATAGTTACGTCGCTACTCGCGGCGGCAATTTGGCTGACGGTGATGTTCTTAACCCCACCCGAGTCTGACGCTACCCTCGATGCCTTCTACTGCAAAATTCGTCCGGGTGGCCCTGGCTGGCAACGACAGCAATTGCGGACTGGGGTATTGCCGGCTCAAAATCTGGGACGGGAACTACTGAAGGTGGTGGCAGCCTGCCTGCTGCTGTTTGGTGCCATGTTCACCCTGGGCGGATTTTTGTTGCTGCAATCCTTCACGGGCTGGATATCCTTGATTGTGGCAGTGCTGGGCGGCTTCTGGCTGCGACGGCTGTCCCGGCCAGTTCCGCTGTTGCCGCGTCCAGGCTTGGGAGCACCCGACGAGCCGCCTTATTGAATCCTGCCTGTTCTGAGCCAGCATCTGCATGCTTGAACTTCACCGGGATGTCTAACCACTCCTAGCCCCCACTTCTAGCCCAATGAGGCTTGGGCACCACCGATGTGCAATAAAGCAGAATTTCGCTAGGGTAGAGGATGAACGATATGGGGGAATCGGTTTGCGGCATATGCGGCCTATGGCAGGGTGGAGTGTGATCACGTTTTATAAATTTGTGACGTTGTCAGAGTTACCCGCTCTGCAAGCGCGACTACTCGATCATTGCGCTACCCACGGCATCAAAGGCACGATTTTGCTGGCGACCGAAGGCATCAACGGGACGCTAGCCGGTTCCCCAGAAGCAATTGAGGTGACGATCGAGTATCTACGCAGCGTGTCGCAATTCGCGGATCTAGAATTCAAGCGCTCCCAGACAGAGGTGATGCCGTTCCAACGGCTGAAGGTGCGGATCAAGCCGGAGATCGTCACCTTGGGACGCCCCGAAGCCGATCCCAGTCAACGAGTGGGCATCTATGTTGAGCCGCAGGACTGGAATGCTCTAATTTTAGACCCCGAGGTGCTGGTAATCGACACCCGCAACCAGTATGAGGTGACGATTGGTAGCTTCCAGGGAGCTGTTAATCCTGGCACTGACTCCTTTCGCCAGTTTCCCGAGTATGTGCAGCAGCACCTCGACCCCAACCAGCACAAAAAGATCGCAATGTTCTGCACCGGTGGCATTCGCTGCGAGAAAGCCTCTGCCTTTCTGCTGACGCAAGGCTTTCAGGAGGTGTATCACCTTAAGGGCGGCATCCTGAAATACCTGGAGACGGTTCCGGCCGAGTCGAGCCTCTGGCAGGGCGAATGCTTTGTCTTTGACGAGCGGGTTGCCGTGCAGCAGGGGCTAGAGCCAGGAACCTACGAGATGTGCCTCAGTTGCGGCCGTCCGATTTCTGAAGCTGACAAAGCCTCTCCGGCTTACGAAGCCGGTATCTCCTGTCCCTACTGCGTCGAGAACCTTACCCCGGAAAAACGCCGCCGCCAACTCGCCCGACAGCAGCTCCGTGAAACCCAGCGTTAACTGAGTCGGGGCGAATTGATCATGCAAGCGGGCAGCCTCCAGGCTAAAGCCATGAGATTTGAGATCCAAAAACGATTCCTCTACCTGAAACCTCAGACGATATTGGGCAAAGGTTGGCACATTTGTGGGTTCATCACTGACAATCACCCAATTCTCGCCACTGGGCTTATCATGGGCAAACGCCAGCTAAACTCTACGACCAGATTGGTGCTCCGGCTCAAAGACATGAGATTTGAGATTGGTATCACCTGGTCGAGACCTTGGGCAAGGTGGGTGGCTCACCGCATTGCTTAGATGCAGTTGAACCGGGTTTGTGGCAAAGGAATGTCGAGGGTGCGATTGAGCAGTTCCAGGATTGGCAGCACGAGCGGGGCAGCATCTTTGGTGCCTATCTTCTCAAACATCCCAATTTATCTTTATCTAATTTGTATCGATGACCGCACTCAGAACACACTCAGAACATATTTATTTTGGCAGGGAAGAACGAGAATATTGAACTTCAGGTCACCCCGGATGGGGAGGTTTTATGATGAGTAAGAATGAATACGGTGCTATGACTGATCAGGAGCTAAAGCAATATTTTTTAGACCACTGTGACAATAAAGCAGCTTTGCAAGCTTATTTGATTAGAGTCAACAAACGTCCGCACGAGGTCATTGCAACTGTGGACGGCCCTGATTTTGATGCCAAAGTTCAAGCAGCAATTCTATGACAGGTCAACATGAAAGAAGACACTGGGGAATCAACGGTTTAGCAATTCAAATGTCATAGCTTTTCTGGGTTGTGTTTTACTGTACGAAGTTGTAAAACTGTGTGCAGGAGGATTTGAAAGGTGGTTAGAAAAAATAAAACAATTTAGAAGCGCATGATCGAGGTTAATTACTTATTCTTGTGAGATGCTTGACTAGCAAGATCTTGTTTCATTCAAAGCGTGATTAACCTCGATACCAACACCACGATCTCATTTGTAGCGGAAGGCTGTAGTTTGAAAGCGATTTGTGGGACGAATAAGATTCAGCTTCGTTGCGTCAGAATCGTGTGTTGCAGTCGTATTTCAGCTAATCGTTCAACTTGGTTGCTTCGTGTCCCGATCGTAAATTCGCCAACCAGCGCGTAGTAAACCATTCGAGCACGTACCATTGCCATACCACCGCAGCAGGCACCCCACAAATTCAGCGGCTGTCGTTGCCGTTTTGCCGGTATTCTGTATTTGCCATCCCCGAGCGGTTTGTGGTGCGCGCCACAGGTCTAAATGCGATACGGCCGGATCAGCATAGAAACTCTCGCTGCCGCCACCGAGTAGCGCCGAACTCCAATGGGTGAAAGCATCGTGACTCACTCGGTGAATTGGAAACGAACCCCAGAGCGGTACACCCCAGCCATCCAACGCCAGAAATGCCCGCACCTGCCCGCCCAGCCCTTGCCACATTTGAGCGGCGGCAATTGCTCCTACCACGCCGGCACTAAAGCTAATAAACAGAAGCGGCGTCTGGATTGCCTGCTGCACCTGTTGAGGATTGCAAGCTGATGCTAGCCAACGCAGTGAGTCAGGCAAAGCAGATGGTTTAGATAGTCCAGGCACTTCAGAAAATAGCGATGGGGACGAACTCAGGTAGTGGATGAGAAACGCCAAAAGATGCGGCCCCGAGTAGGGCGGCAGCCGCTCAGCCGGAAACAGGATTGCGGTCGGTCGGACGGAGAAGAAGAGGTCGAGACCGTCGAGAAAGCCTTGAGTGAGTTCAGGAGCGTGAACTCCGGGACAGATCACAATCTGGGTGAACGTTGTGATCGGAGTGATCTGATTGGGTGCATTCGGGGGAATCACGGGGCAAATTCGCGGGGAGGGGCGCTTCCCAGTCTAAACTGAAGGGGATAGCACTCTGGGTGCTGGCTCGGTTTTGTTACGGGTCTTGTCATGAAGCTGCGGTCCTTTTTCTATACCTTGGCTACCATCGTGGTAGTACTGCTGCTCCTGGGGGCAGGGGGTGCCTACTGGTTGGCTGCCCATAGCCCGCTTACGCTACTGCGCGAGGGCGATATTGCCAATCCGGCTGCTGCCATGTTTGTGTCGCGACAATCGCCGGCAATGCTGTCGCTGCTGGTCAACCCCGAACGGCTGGAGTCGTTCTGGCTGGCTAAGGCCGAGCCACGAAAGCGGCGATCGGTGCAAGCCGAACTAAATCGCCTGCAGCGCAGTGTTTGGGCGGACACGCCGTTGAATTACGACCAAGATGTAAAACCGTGGCTGGGCAACGAGTTGACCTTTGCTGTCACTAGTACCGATGTCGATCGCGATTCGAGCAACGGCAAGCAACCCGGCTATTTGATGGTGCTGGAGGCCGCCAAGCCAGAACTCGCGCAGGAATCGCTGCAGTCCTTTTGGCAGCAGCGGGCAGCCCGCGGCATGAAGCTGGTGTTTGAACCCTTTGCAGGTGTGCAGTTAGTGCATGCGACGCAGGCCCAAGCCAGCGAACGGGACGATTTGCCGCCCGCCCTGACGAGCGCGGTGGTTGGCAACTATGTCCTATTTGCAAACTCACCCAAAGTGCTGCGCGATGCGATCAACAATGCCCAAGTCACAGACCTGAACCTCAGCCAGAACGCCGCCTATCAGCAGGCCTTGGAGCGGCTAGAAGGGCAGCGCCTCGGCTTAGTTTTCGTGAATTTGCCGCAGTTTGCCGCCTGGTTGGCCGATCAGCCCAACTTGCCTCGGCAACCTCAGACATCGCCGCTGTTTAGCAAGGACTCACCCTACGAAGCGCTAATTGCTACCCTAGAGCCAAATCGGCATGGGATCTTAGCCGAAGCAGTGCTGTTGCCGGCTGAAGGTCAATCGTTGGAGCCGAGCACTCCGGTGCTGTCTGCGCCAGTGGATGCACTGCGGTTTGTGCCACCAACCAGTACACTCGTAGCGGCCGGTCAAGACTTGCCGCAGACTTGGCGATCATTGGAAGCGAACCTTGCTGCGTACGAACCCTTCCAAACTTTGGTGCAGCGACCGCTTAGCGATCTAGAGCAGCAGTGGCAGCTAACCCTCAGCGAAGACCTATTTCCCTGGATGCCAGGAGAATATGCCCTGGCCCAAGTGCCGCGATCCGATCACTCCCGTTCCGACTGGCTATTTGTGGTGCAAGACTCTCCCGACTCTGCTGCTGGACTGGCTCATCTGGATGCGTTAGCACAGCAGCAGGGCGTCAGTGTCGGCTCATTCCCCTTCAAAGATGCCACCCTCTTTGCCTGGACTAAGCTGACAACCCGCAATCGTGCTCAGTCGGGCGTAGCGTCGCTGCAAGCCGAAGTGCAGGGAGTCCGCACTCACCGAGATGGGTATACCCTATTTGCCACCTCCTTGGAAGCTATAGAGCAAGCGCTACAGGCCCCATCCACCGAATCTACTGAATTTCAGCAGGCAGTGGCAACGCTAAGATTTCCGAACAATGGCTACTTTTACCTCGACCGATCAACGCTGAGACGGCTGCTGCAACAGGAATCGCTCGCTGCCCTGTCTCATTTGCCCAAGCCGTTCCTGGATAGTCTGCAATCGGTGATGATCAGCAGCTATGGCACTGGCAAGGATGGCTCTCAAGGCGCGGTGTTTCTGCGGCTAAACGGCATTTGAGACAAGCGAGTGCTTCGTCTAGTGCTCTGTCTGATTCAGCTCGATCAGGATCGGTAGGACTAGTCAGACCAGGTAGATCAGTTAGCTTCGTAACATTACTAGAACCATCCCTATCCGTGCTCTGATAATCACTCTGCCAGCAGGCCACTAAGCAGCGCTGCCCCTGATCGCGTTGCTCGTCATCTAGCCAGCAATGAGCTAGGCAACGGGGGCTAGTCGCCAGCAATGGAACCGTTTGCGGGCTAGCGCAGTCCCGAGTGATGAGCGGCTCCCACTGAACTTCTCGATGGTTGCCCTGGGTTTGAGCAGAAACGGCAATGCTAGATCGCCGCGGAATCGGTAGCATGGCTCTCCTGAGTAGGTATAAACGAATCTTCAACCCTACTGTAGGATTTCTGATCAAACCAGCCTTCGACCTTTTATATAGCCTATTCAGGTATTCTTGAGTTCGTCCATGCTAGTACTTCTTGACACCTGCATGGTCATCCCTAGGTAGCATCTGCTCTCCTACTTGAGGAGGAGCTATCTGGGTGAAGAAGGCAGAGGCAAATCGACCGATTGGCTTAATCCAACGTAGTCTGGCAGCAAACCGCAGAGGCTGCATCAGACTCCAGGTAGACGTACTACACTGAGGGCATGACCGCCTGTATTCAACCGCTGCCGACCGACGTGATCCACCTCATGGCTGCTGGAGAAGTCATCGACTCTCTGGCGGCTGTCGTCCGGGAGTTAGCAGAGAATGCCATTGATGCAGGAGCGACCCGAATTACGGTCTCGTTGTGGACAGACCAGTGGCGAGTTCGACTCACAGATAATGGCAGCGGCATGACCCTTGCTGACCTAGAACAGGCGGCTTTGCCCCACAGCACCAGCAAAATTCGGGACAGTCAGGATCTCTGGAAGATTGCTAGTCTCGGTTTTCGAGGGGAAGCCCTGCACAGCTTGGCTCAGCTGGCCCATCTCGAGATTTGCAGCCGCTCCGTCGAGTCGGATGCTGGCTGGCGCTTGACCTATGATCGCCAGGGGCAGCCCCAATATCGGGAAACTGTGGCCATGGCCATTGGTACAGTGGTGACGGCCAGCCACCTGTTCGATACTTGGCTACCGCGTCGCGAAAGTTTGCCACCGCCGGCGCAGCAGCTACGCGCGATCCAGCTCACTCTGCAGCAACTCGCCCTTTGTCATCCGGGCATTACTTGGCAGGTTGAGCAAAACGACCATCCTTGGTTTGCCATCTGGGGCAGTGCCTCGGCCAAGCAGATTGTGCCGCAGTTGGTGCGGGAGATTCAGCCACAGGACCTACAAGACTGGCAGCACCGCATAGCCTGGGTCTCAAACTCCGGTGCCGATGCGTCGCTGTATGGGGTCATTGGTTTGCCCGATCGCTGCCATCGCCATCGCCCCGACTGGGTGCGTGTAGCGGTGAATGGGCGCGTTGTTAAACTGCCCGAACTCGAACAAACCATTCTGGCTTCCTTTCGGCGAACGCTGCCCCGCGAGCGGCATCCCGTTTGCTTCCTGCATTTGCGGGTTCCCTCGCAGCAGGTGGATTGGAACCGCCATCCTGCCAAGGCCGAAATTTATCTGCACCAGCTCGACCGCTGGCAAACCCAAGTCGCAGAAGCCATTGCCGGTGCTTTGCAGCTCAGTACCACCTACTTCTCGGATGCGGCCGCGGCTCCGCGGGTCGGGCAACTCTTAAAAGCAGCTGAGTCTGGTGGCATCTATCGGACGCCTCGTGCTGTTCAGCCTAGTAGCGACCCTGCACACCCAGAGTCGTCGGAGTCGCCAGCAACCGAAGACACCCCAGCAACAGTAGCACCGCTGATTCCGTTGAAAGCCGTAGCGCAAGTTCACCAGCGGTACATTTTGGCAGAACATCCTAGCGGCATGTGGCTTGTGGAACAACACATCGCCCATGAGCGTGTGCTCTACGAACAGCTGGCAGATCACTGGCAGGTTGTGCCGCTAGAGCCGCCGATTGTGCTTGAGGCTCTCTCAAGTCATCAGGTAGAGCAGCTACAGCGAATCGGTCTGAACGTGGAAGCCTTTGGCGAACAGCTTTGGATCGTCCGCACGGCCCCAGAGGCGTTAGCGAGCCGCGACGACTGTACCGATGCCCTGCTAGAACTCAGTTTGGGGGGCAATCTGGACGCCGCACTGGTAGCAACTGCCTGCCGCACAGCGATCCGCAACGGGATGCCGCTGTCGCTAGACGCAATGCAGCAATTGCTTGACCAATGGCAGCGCACTCGCCATCCGCATACCTGCCCCCACGGCCGCCCAATCTATCTGTCGCTAGAAGAATCTAGCTTATCGCGCTTCTTCCGCCGCCATTGGGTGATCGGCAAGAGTCACGGCATCGAAGAGAAGGACCGCTAGAAAGCGGGTTGTCCCTTGCTAGAACTCGGCTACACTTCAACTGAGATTAATGTAAGACTGATGCTATAGGACTGATGCAACTTAGCTCCCAGCAGCTTACTGCTCCATGGCGGAACGGCCCTGTCGCCCTAGTCGCACCAGCACAAAATAGCCAAAGTACAGCACATAGATGACCAAGGCCACAATCGCCAAAAACCCCAGAAATTCAGGTCTATAGCCGGGGTGGACGATGTTCTTGAAGCCTAGGGGTGGGTCCAGCCAAACCTGGCAGAAGGGAGTTGCGAAGGTTTGCCGCGACAGGGCACAGGAGAGGAAGGGCAGCGAGGCAAGCGCTCCCAGCACACAATAGAGGCTGACTGCCCAACGCCAGGAATTGAACACGAACTTTAGGCGGCTGCGCGGCTGCTCGTCAATTTCTTCATTGAGATCGACCCAAAACCAGAGGCTGAGGGGAATCAAAATTCGCGCCAGCACGCCGGTCATAAAGCTAATGGGCAAATTGCCAATCATCAGATACACCGTGATGGCCAGCAGGCTAGCCACGCGCCAGTAGATAATCATCAATCGCTGCATTGCTTCTGCTCGCTGGAACAGCGCCCAAACTAGCAAGATCAACGGCAGGATCACGGTAAACACAACGGCTAACCGATAGTCCATCCAGACTAACGATTGCAGCAATTCTTGAGACATGTCTGTATTGCCCAATTACTCAACCAATCAGTGTAGCGTACTCCTTGAGTCCGCAGATGCGCAGGGAGCCGCTACCCAATCCCAAGAAACCCCCGCTAAACTACCTGCAGCCCCCTTTATCATCCATTCCCCCATTCCCCGCTATGCGGCTGTTCACTATTCCGTTGCGCCTTCTGTTACCTCTTCATTCTTGCTGGCTCCGCTGCTTACGATTCGGCTTGTTGCTGATCACCACTGTGGCGATGCTACTCCTCTGCGCTTCCAAGCTGCCGGCTCAGCCTGCCGCGACTGAGTTGCCGCCTTCACAGTATTCCTCTACGATGCGGGCTGCGTTCAATCAGCCAGCGGCCTTTCCCATGGTCTCGTCGCCGCCTTCGCCGCAGTATCGTCCAGTCGGGGAGTGGGTAGGACGGCTGATTTTGCCAACCGAAGCGCAGTATCAGCAGGTGTATCAGGACATCCAGGAAACCGATTGGGCTTGGTTGGAAGTGACGGTGGCACCCCCCGCTGCCCAGAACTGGATTGGCAAGATGGTGCGGCTAGCGTGGAGTTCCGATCCCGAGGTCCAGTCCTACGTCCGGCTCGCCACGCGGGACGTGCAGTTCACGCCAGAGGTGCTCAGCAGCGTCGCTCGCGGCAACATTCACCCCGAGCGGCTCGATGGGCGTAGTCAGGTTGGGCCGTTGCAATCACTAGCAGGGGGACGTCCCTTTGATGATGTCACGGTGGTGTTATCCGGAACGGTGCAGCCAGAACCCGGTGACTTCACTGCAGCAAATGCTGCCTTAGCCATTCCTACCACGGCAGCAACCTTGAGGATTCGCCGCGAGCCAATCCAGGAAACCGGGCGTTTCTACGCGCTCGTCAAATTTCTAGAGCCAGTGCCACCAGAACCGCCTGCTCAGTTGCCAGAACAATGCCCGGGAGAGTCGCCCTGCGCTAGTGAATTCATGCGGGTGCAGCATTACAACCCTGCCACTAGGCAATTTGATGGCCCGACGGAAATCATTCGGATTCCGCAGCAGCCACCCGACTGGATCGGCGTTTTCAACATGACCACCCGCGATCTGGCAACCTCTGCGGCAGGCGAAGCAGGCTGGTACATCTATGGTGCTGCTGATGCTGCTGGTCGGTTTACCGTGCAGGCCATGCAGCCCCGATTGCTACTACAGCTCTCGCCGCAGCAAATTACCGGCTTTAGACGGGGTTTGCGGTATATCAACTTTGAAAATTGGAAGAATACGCCGGCTCGCAAAGGCACAATCCAATCGGTTCTGGTGACTCCGGAGACGAGTTCAGCGCAGACTGATGGTTCTGCCAGTTGGACCATCGGCGAGCGAGCATTGGTTCTACACTTGTTTGGCGGTCGAGGCGGCACTCAGCCTACAGCCGAATCGGCGGTATTGGGTACCTATACTGGGCACTTTTCCTTTGGTGTCGCTGAGGTGATTCGCGACCCGTTTACCGAAGAACTGCGATGGCAAGTGGATTACGTCCAGATCTACGCTCGCAACGTTGAGGGCATTCTGTCGGGTGATACCACTTGGGCCAACTACATGGGTAATTTGCAGCGCGGCTGGATGGGAACTCGTCCGGTCTCGGACGTTCTGGTTAGGCTAGATGCCCTCACCCAAGACTACGACTTTGGCGGCATTCCATTGTCGCCTTTAGACGAGTTGCTAAACGACCTGCATCTAATGGCGGCCCGCTACCGAATTGGGGATGGCACCGGCGGCGCGACCGTGACCCCGGCTACCTCCTGCGTTCAGGATTCGGCGCAGGCTCTGTTTGCCACCATTCGCCGGGTGCAGAATCAGGTCAATGCCAATCCGCAAATTCTGGCGTGGCTCCAGCAGCATCCGGATGATCCCACCAGCCGCCGGTTTCAGCAGCTCGTTCGGCTCGGTCGCGACCTGGAATCTCAACTCACGCCGATGGGCGTAGTGCGTCCGGATTGGGCCAGCAACACCGAGATTTTGACCGGCGTTCCCTCCAATCGGGCGTTTATCAGCAACGACCAGCTCAACTGGCGAAATCTGGCTGCCATGCTGCTGAGCTGGCGGACTGCTTTGCCGCGTCAAGTCCATGATGAGCTGTCGATGATCTTCCTGCGCTACGGCGGGCAGCTCTGGTTTCTACGCACCAACCAAATTGGCGGCTACGATCCGGACATTGCTCCAATTGCGCCAACGCTGATCATGGGCGAGTGGACGCTGCCGTTCACCCAAATTCCCCTGCTGTCGTGGTTTGTGCAGCGACTGTTTGGTAGCCTGACGATTCCCAATGGCAGTGACTGGCGGCTAACCCTAGCTGCCCTGTTGGGCTTTGCTGCCATTGCACTGCCGCTTGGATACTCCCGTGGGTTTCTAGTTTGGCGGCCGTGGGTTGCTCCCTGGTATTGCCAACTGGGGTGGCTGGGGCTACTGCTGCTGTCAGCCCTGCTGCAATCGCTGCTGTTTCGGGTGCTGCCCATTCCCTATCCCAAAGGATGGGTTCCCGAACTCACCTGGTGGGGCTGGGCGATGATTGCGCTAGGGTTGCAGGTCCTGATGTATGGATCGACTCGCTGGCTTCGTCCCCGCTATGCTCCCATCTTCACCCATCCGGTGTTTCTGGTGCTGATCACCCTACTCGGCTGGAGCTGTACTGTGGTCTATCGGCTGACGGGTTCCCTCTGGACAATCACCTGCGTGCATTGGCTGGTGCTGTCTGTGTGGATGCTGCTGCTGGGCGGCAAATCCCAACTCGATGAGGCATCCGACCGAGTAGCTCTACCCCGCGAGCCGCGCTTTAGTTCTCGGGCTATTCCCTGAAGCTGGTGCCAGTTTTGCTTAGGATACTGTTCAAGGAGTCATTCAATTGATCGTTCAAAGAATCATCGAATGTATTGCTTAACAAGTTATTCAAGAGCGTTCCCCTGACGATCAGAATCATCATGACCAGCGTGACTAGCATCATGTAGTAGGCACCCAGCGCCACTTCCCGCGGCAGCCAGATGAAGGTGCTGCTAGCAATCAACCAACTGATCAGCCAGAACAGGTAGAGCAGCACGCCACGAGAGTCGGACAATTTTAGGTACTTCAGCAGTAGCAGCAGGGGAATAAGAAACTGTACGTCGTTGTAGGAGTAGCGAGGTGCCGGAATGAAGAAATCGGCTATTAAAATCATCACCCCGCCGCTGAGAAAGATCAGATCCAGCCCGAGCTGCTGCCGAACCGCACGCGAGCAGGACAGTAGCACCAGCGACAGCAGCAGCACTACCCCAGCCAAACCCGCAATCAAATGACTGGTACTCAGGGAAATTCCCAAAATCTCTTCCACCGTAGATTGCAGTGATGAGTTAATGCCGGGCATCTTCACCTTTGAGGTCAGATTATCCATGCCTTCAACGATGTCTGGGAAGACAATGGCTACATCCTGCCGAATGGAGCTGAGATCATTGGCGCTGAGGGCCGCAAAGCTTTGCATTGCCGAGCCATAACTTTTCCAGACGGCGTCGCCCATCAATAAAACGGAGCCGACTAAACTGCCGATGAACCCGACCCACGTCGCCACCAGCAGCCGAAACCGCCGAAACAGCAGCATTGGCAGCGTCATGATGATTAAGGGAAACCTCATACTGGCAGTCATGCCGATTAGGAGTCCGCTGCAAATGTCTCGCTGATTCCATTTGCGCTGCGCTACCCAATACGCCACGGCCAGCCCTAACACATAGAAAATGTAGATCTGACCCCGCTCAACGTGAACGCGCCAAAAGTTGCTGGCTGCAAACAACAACCAGCCATTGACAGCTAGAAATTTACTGCGCATGACAGACGCGGGAACGCGAGTCATGATGGCTAAAGGAATGAGCAGTGCTAGCCATTGCAGCCCTAGCCAGATGAGTCGCTGCTGGCGATAGGGTAGCGCTTCAAACGGCCGATACAGCAGCAGTGCTGTTGGTGGAACGGTGACACGCGAGACGGGAATCTCGGGCTTATCTAGGGGGTCGAGGAATCGCTCGTCATCTCCTGGTTGCCAGCGAAAAAAGTAGGGATCCTTGCCGCTCGCTAGCAGTCGTGCGCCGACCACACGATTCCTGAGATCAATACCGCCATAGGTTAGCGTATTGTTCAGATCAGCCACAAACCCTAATCCAGAAAGGGCGATGGCAATGATCAGCATGACATTCAAAATTCTGGTTAAACCCGCTTTGCTGAGATTACCCATGAGATGCTTCTTGCCAAAAGGGGGGACAACTGAGAGGCAATTCGGACGTGCCCGCCTCGGCGAGCCTGAAACGATTTCGCAAGCAATTTCAGGGACACTCGCTTTCTCTATTCAGCCGCTGCCACGGGCTATCCGTAAAAAGCTGTTTTCAAAATTGGGTAAGGCTCTCAAACGAGTGTTGTGACTAGAGCGATAGCTGGCAGGAATCTTCTGTATTCTGAGCAGCTCTCTACGAAACATGAATGCTAAGCAGCGATTTTGCCGGACAGTATTACGATCGCTGTAGTGCCTTGAGGGGGTATTATGCGTTCTTTTTGGTCTGATCCCTACCTGTGGGTGCATCTAGCTGGGCTAGCCGTCGTGCCCATTTTTCTAGAGTTATGCTTACTGGGGTTAGCCGCAACCAGCTCGGTGCTACCCGCTTGGCTCGTGCTGGGTTTAGTGGGAGCGGCCGGCAGTCTGCCAATTTTATGGATGCAATGGCAACGTCCGTTCAATATCTTTAGCGTGCTGATTTTGGCGCTGAAGCCCAGCGAGCTGAGCGAGACCCAGCGGCGGATCCTGAGTCGCTTCCAGACACCACTGGCCAAGGGAGTGGCGGTTGCTGCTGCGGGACTGCTGTTGGCAGTTTTGTGGCAGCTCTACCCGCTTGCGCCGCTGGTCACTTCAGTCGCTCGGTTGCCCGGCGGCTGGTTAGGAGGGCTGCTGCTGGCCATGGCGGCTTTTCTAGGTAGCAATTTGTTTGTTCAGGTGCCGCTGAGTGTGCTGCAGGTTTTGCTGCTTAGCGACTCGGCACTAGCAGCCACGCCTGCCTATCCGGTTGAGCAAATCGAAGCACATTTTACGACACCGGGCTTTCGGGTCAAGCACATTTTGCCCATGCTTCAGGTTGGTGATTTCTCCGCCATTCCTAGCACTCAGATGCCTGAGACAGACATGGTGGCAGAACTAGGAGCAGAAGTGACTGATGTGGTTCCCGGTGCCTCGCCCACTGCAACGCCTGAAGTGACCTTAAACGGGATCTCGGCTGGGGTAGTGGAAGCACTGCCCGACGCAGGGGAACCTATAGAAGACAGAGAAGACGGAGAAGATGGAGAAGGCATAGCATCTGGAGAATCAGTTGCATCGGCTGAATCTTCTCACCTCCCTGAAGCCGGCGACTCTCAAACCAGCGACTCTGAGATCGTAGCACCCAGCTCGATGGAGCCATCCGATTCCTCGTCGCTTGTCAATCCTTTCCCTGCGGTGTCTCAGGAGGCTGCCTTCGAGGATGCCTCTGATGAAATGATACTGGAAGCTGAAATCATCAACTCCCAGGAACAGGTCACCGCGTCTCAACCGGTGAGCGACTCCTTGCCGGCAGAGAGCAAGAATGTTGATGGTGTCGAGGTGGCAGAGGTCGTCGAAGTCACAATAGCTCCTGAGGAGGCAGAAGCGGCTGGTGTGGAGGAGACAGCAGCCCAATCCGCCACCGACGCAGTAGAAGCAGCAGGGGAAGCAGAATCGGACGATGAGTTCTTTGAGGCAAGTCCCGCCCCGAGCGATCCCACCTCAGCAGACGGTTCTAACGAATTGCCCGACGAGTGAATAGATAAGTATCGCCCAGAATTATTTCCAGGCTTTTTTCGGCGAGCCGCGTTGGATGACCGAAATTGCGATCGCCGCTGTTCGTCCAAGCCACCAAAATGAGATCATGCACAGGTAAATACGCTATCACTGAGCGGAAGCCTGTAGTTTCCCCTGCCTGTCCCCAAACTTCTCCCCATTTCGTTAAAGTATGAGCGATGCCCAAGCCATAGCCGCCCTCGTTGTTTTCGATCAGCGTCAATAGGTGCTTGCGAGAGGTAGCACTCAGTAAGGTATCCTCCAAAAACAGCGCCCGCATCAGCCGTACCAAATCGGGTGCACTAGAGATAATGCCCTGATCCCCCAGCCCTAAGCCAGTATTGATCAGGGGTTGGGTAACGTTCTCAGGCGAATTGTCGCGATTCCAATCTTGATAGCCCTGCACAAACTCTCCAGCCTCGTCGGGCTGACTCAACTCCAAAAAGGTGTCTTTGAGCTGAAGCGGCTGCAGGATCTGCTGTTGTAAAACCTCGGCAAAGGGTTGTCCCGTTGCTCGCTCGACAATCAGCTGCAGCAGCAGGTAGTTGGCTCGGGAGTGCCGAAAGGTGCCCCGTGGAACCGCCTCTGGACGATCGAGCACAAAACCAACTATTTCCTGAGGTGACCAGCGATGGCTAGGATTGACCAACACCGCTTGCTGGAAGGCATCGACGTCAATGGCCGGTAGACCACTTGTGTGGTTGAGCAACTGCCGCAGCGTGATCTGATCGCCGTGGGGCAGTCGTTCGGTGAGGTCGGTGGGCAGCCAGTTGGTAATGGGCGCATTCAGCGTTAGCACCCCCGCATCAATTAACCGCAAACAGACGATTCCCATAAACAGCTCGCTGACATCGCCCGTGCGGAAGCGATCGGTCGGCTTGAGCAGTGTTTTGGCATTGAGGTCAGACTGCCCAACCGCCCGCATCCAATCGCCGTCGGACGAAGCCACATACAGCACTGCCCCCGGCAAATTCCAAGTGCGGACGTGGTCTTGTAGAGCCGTCTGCAGTTGAGCCGAGGTTTTCGCCGGCAGCAGCGCCACTGGCTGAGTGGAAACTGGAGGCACACTCAACCACTCCTGCCACTGCCGCAACCCTGCCATTCCCTTTTCCAGCGGTATTGGGGTTCCATTGCTCCCTCGGCAACCACTGCCTATCAGCATCAGTAAAGCCGCAATCGCCCATCCTTTTGGTTTGATCATGACTCTTGACATAGCCGAGTGCTGATTCTGGTTTAGCACGAGGGATGGAGCAGGTACAGCCCTTGACCCCACCCTTGCCTATCAGAATCCTTTATGCTGGGCAAAGTGCCTCTGTGCTATCACCCTCACGAAATGCGTCTTGGTATGTCACCTCACGGATCGATGCTTAAGCCCGGTGCTTCTATGGGACGTTCCTTCTGGACCCGATGGAACTGGAGTCCTCGGGGTTGGCCGGTGCTGGGGTTAATCAGCGGACTGCTTATGGGATTAGCGCCAGCACCCGGTAACGCCTGGTTCTTGGCATGGGTTGCCTTAGCGCCGCTGTGGATTGTGGTGTTGGATTCGTTTGCCAACGAGGCTGGTGCCCCGGCTAAACCCGTGCCATTTCGCTGGGCTTTGATCTGGGGCATCGGCTATCACGGGCTAGCGTTGTCTTGGATTCGGGGACTGCATCCCCTAACCTGGATGGGCATTCCTTGGCTGGCTAGTATTGCGATTACTGGCTTCTGCTGGCTGTTTATTACCCTCTGGGGTGCAGGTCTAGTGGTGCTGTGGTCCTGGCTGTTTCATCGGCTCAATACGGCAGCAGGATCTCCCCTACCCTTAGCTCTGCGAGTGATCAGCGGAACAGCGATCTGGTGTGGGCTAGAGGCTCTTTGGGGTTACGGGGCTTTGTATTGGACCTCGCTGTCTTACACTCAAAGCCCCCATAACCTGCTGATTCTGCATCTTGGTCGCTGGTCTGGACCGTTAACCGTAACAGCGGCGATTGTGGCCTGCAATGCCTTGCTGGCCGAAGCGGGGATGCGGTGGAGGCGGTTTCACCAGCCTCGCTCAGCCCGGCAACTGCTGCTGTTGAACTTGATATTTGTGCTGCTGGTGCATCTGCTGGGATGGGGGCTATACCGGCAGCCACTCATCAACTCTGCTGCGCTGAATGTGGGACTGGTACAGGGCAATATTCCCACGCGAATCAAGCTTTTTGAGGAAGGGCTGCGGCTATCGTTGGAAAACTACACGCGCGGCTACGAAGCACTAGTGAATCAAGGCGTGGATGCCGTGCTGATGCCGGAAGGAGCGCTGCCCTGGTACTGGCTCGATAACCCGATGCAAAATCCGCTGTATCGCACAATTCTCGATCGCGGTGTTACTGCCTGGGTCGGCACCGTCGGGCTGCGACAGGGTAGAATCACCCAAACCCTGTTTACGATCAGTGGCAGTGGGGAGATCGTCGGGCGCTACGACAAAGTCAAGCTGGTGCCCCTAGGGGAGTATATTCCCTTTGAGTCGGTGATCGGGGGCTGGATCAATCGCCTTTCTCCTGTGGGAGCGTCCATGCTGCCCGGCAGCCCAAACCAGCGGCTGCATACTCCCTTTGGGCAAGCAATCGGCGGTATTTGCTACGAGTCGGCCTTCCCCGAACTGTTTCGGCGGCAAGCTGCTAGCGGCGGGCAGTTCATTCTCACCGCCTCAAACAACGACCCCTACGACGCCGCCATGATGGCTCAGCACCATGCCCAAGACGTGATGCGGGCCATTGAAACCGATCGCTGGGCGGTGCGCGCTACCAACACTGGACTATCGGGAATTGTAGATCCCCACGGCTACACGCGATGGCTCTCTGGCTTCAGAACCTTTGAAACCCACGCTCATCAAATCTACCGCCGCCAAACCCGCACCCTCTACGTCCACCTGGGTAACTGGTTGACGCCACTGCTGCTGGTGATTACGCTGGTGGGCTGGACCGCCCATCGCCTGGTTTTGCGTGACTAAGGTCCTATCGAAGGCTCGGCGGCAGCTCACTCGTTCTGCCGTTCTGCTCTGTAGATATAAAACTGGTTGAATACGCCTACCGTTTCCACCTGATAGGACACCGACGGCACCGAGAGCAAACCGCTGAGGAAATCCGGCAGCAGACTCGCCGTCGATAGATTGGTTTTGTAGATGCTGAGTACCCCGTAGTTCTGCCGCTGGGTATTGGTATCGACCAATCGCTTGATCAGGTCTTGCCCTTGGGGTTGATCGAGGACATCGCAAACCCCCCGGATATTTGCATCTAGCTTGACGCATTCCTCGTCTTGCAAATACTGCGCCAATCGCTGAGCCGCAAAGGCGTTGTAGGCGGCTGGATCAGGATTCGTGGCCGCCATCGCCCCCCCCAGACCCACCACTGCCATCGCCGTTAAGAACGCACCAACTTTGACTGATTTCATAATCTGACCCACTGTCACCCAACTATTTCAACCCAGCTATTCACAGTAAGCTGCAAGGAGAATCAGCCAATCATCGACACCCGCTACTCGCAAGAAAAAGCACGCTCATCGCCTGCTAGCTGAACTGCACTTTGATCTCCACTCTAGTCAACAGACTTTGCGGATGAGCCATTAGTTTCTAAACATTAAATTTCTAAGTACTTTTCTAAGTACTTTCTGAGATGGAGACCAGTGCATCGGGTGGCAAGCAGACCGTCACGATAAATGCCGCCAAAGAGCTGCTAAAGAACAGTCCCAGCAGCATCGTCAGTTCTTCAGGCTAGATCAACCGCTTCACGAAATGCTATAGTAAGAAACGCGATGGCGACCGTCGCCAAGTGGTAAGGCAGAAGATTGTGGCTCTTCTATACGTGGGTTCGATTCCCATCGGTCGCCCTGAATGGTTCTTAATCTGAGATGATGGGTTCGGATGCGCTGTTGAGGAGCCTTCGAATCATGAAGCCGCCGGTCCGAATTTTGCTGCAGACCACAATTCCTACCACTGAGGATGACTGGAGCATTGCTCGGTTTTCGCTGCTGCACCGCTATCTCGCATCTCTTTGTGACGAGGCGGGCAATCCCCTCTACGCAGTGACGGCTCGCGATCGCGAGAATGATGCAGCCGGCAACGATCCGGTCCTCAAATCTCTCGACCGCTCCACCTTCGACGAACTTTGGCTTTTTGCTGTGGATGTGGGTGACGGCATTGCCGACGAGGAGTGTGCCGCTATCATGCGCTTCCGACAGCAAGGCAGCGGGCTGTTGCTCACCCGCGATCACCAAGATCTCGGCTCTTCGCTCTGTAATCTCAGCGACATTGGAGCCGCCCACTACTTTCACAGCAAAAATCCGGATCCGGATGTGTCACGCCACTTTCCAGATGATATCTACACACCGACTATATCTGGCGCTATGGCTGGCTCCGGTGGCTGAGGGTTAAGCTACAGATTTTCTACAGATGTTCTACAGATTGGTACAATTCAGCCTTAACCCCAGCCTTAACCCTATGATCAGGGAACCAGCCGTCAGATCCAGAGCAACCCCTGCTTTCGGTTAGGCTTAAGAAGCGTAGCCAAGGTTACTACAACGGGTTACCACAACGCCGCAGACCTGTTCAGAAGTCCCATGAAACTCACGACCCGTGGACACTATAGCGTCAAAGCTCTTTTGGATTTAGCGCTTCAACCGAAACAGCGACTCACCTCCGTCAAGGCCATTGCTCAACGGCAAGACTTACCCGCTCCTTACTTAGAAAAGCTGCTAATTGAGCTGCGGCGAGCAGGACTTGTGGAATCGGTTCGGGGAGCGCAAGGCGGCTACCGTCTTGCCCGGACACCAGCTCAGATTTCATTAGGGCAAATCCTAGAGGCTGTTGGTGAAACCATCGAACCACTGTCGGGACATATGCCTGAAGCAGCACAGGCCGAAGATTGGGTGACTTTTACCCTGTGGCATCAACTCCATCAAAAGCTAAAAGAGGCGCTGTACGGCATCACGTTAGAAGATCTGTATTACGATGCTCGGAGCTGGCAGGCATCGCAGGGAGAAGCCATGAGCTTTGTGGTGTGAGAGCGGCGGAGTTAATCAACGCGGGTTCTCCACCCGGTTGGGTTCTAACCTACTGGCTGACCTAGCTCATCCCAGGTTGACACTTGCCCTGATTATTCGTCACAATGGTCTCTTGGCTATTTATTCAGCTTGTTTAGCTCGGACCAGGTTTCTAAAGGGTTGCTCCATCTGGCATAGATATCGGCTCTAGCTAGTCTGTTGCCAGATGTTTTGGCTGACCCTACCTGTACGGCTTCTAGTGAGGCAAATTCATGACGTACGCAATTGTTGAGACAGGTGGTAAGCAGCTTCGGGTTGAGCCTGGCCGCTTTTATGATGTAGAGCGACTTCCAGTTGACGAAGCGGGCAGCGTGACGATCGATCGCGTCCTCTTTGTGGAACACAACGGCGAGATCTCAGTAGGTCAGCCCTTGGTTGCGGGTGCAACAGTAGAAGGGACAGTGATGCGGCACCTGCGCGGACGCAAGATCATTGTTTATAAGATGCGTCCTAAAAAGAAAACCCGCAAGAAACAGGGACACCGCCAAGAGTTGACTCGCCTGATGATTGATGCAATTACTCTGAATGGGCAGGTGCTAGGTGAGGCCGCAGCAACCGCTCCCGAAACGGAACCTGAAGCGGAAACGACTTCCGAGGCAGCTCCCACAGCTGAATCCACGATTGCCGCAGACGCAGAGTAAACCCCCAAGATCGGGCTGGGCTAGGTTTTAAGCAAGCTGAGGTAAAAGCTGGCGAAGAAGCAGGTCATAGCAAGCGTAAGGCAATCTACAAGAAACAGGCAGCACAGAGAAAGTACAACAGTACCAAGGTAGCAGAGAGGTAGAAGCAGAGATGGCTCACAAGAAAGGAACAGGCAGTACTCGCAACGGTCGCGACTCTAATGCTCAGCGTCTTGGCGTAAAACGCTATGGCGGGGAGGTTGTGAAAGCAGGCAATATCCTTGTGCGGCAGCGGGGCACCAAGCTGCATCCGGGGGTCAACGTTGGTCGTGGCTCGGATGATACGCTGTTTGCTCTAGTTGATGGCGTTGTCACCTTTGAGCGTAAAGGTAAAACTCGCAAGAAGGTGAGCGTCTATCCGGTTGCAGCAAGCGTTGAAACCGCTTGAGATAGCATATGACTGAATTACTGAATCAATTAACCTGAATCAGTTAACTAATACATCGAGCTAACAAAGCTTAATCAATCCTATTGGCAGCAGGGGGCTGATCAACTTGTCCTCTGCTGTTTTGCATGGCAAGTTGATAGCTGCTGCCATCAGGTCATTGCTGCTGAAATTAGCCTTCGGTAGATATCAAAAATTCGTCGAGATCATCAAAGGATCCGGCGTAGGTAATGGTCGGAATATCGAAGCCTTTGAGGGTGACGGTGTGCTGCTTAAACAGGGCCGGATCGATCCCCGCCTCTGCCAAATACTGATAGGTCGCTTCACCCAAGGCAATATCTAAACCAATTTGTTTGGTAGAAGACTCTAGCCGAAAGGCTGCATTGACCGTATCCCCAAGGGCAGTGTAATCGGGGCGATCGCCCGTACCCGTGTTGCCAACCATCGCGTATCCCGTATTTAGCCCCGCCCCAATTCGCAGGGGAAAGGGCAAGGGGTAATGCTCGTGCAATTGGCTTGTCATTTTATGGAGCGAGCTGAGCGCTTGAGCAATCCGAATCATTTCTTCGGGGTTAACGCCCTGTGCCCCGTGGATCCACACGGCCATGACCGCATCGCCGATATATTTATCGACCCAGCTCCCATACTCGCGAATGATATCGCCTGCACAGCGAAACCAAGTGCCGATCACCTCGGACAGAACCTTCTCATCAATTTGTCGCGTCATCCCCGTGAAATTACGGATATCTACCACCAATACTGAAATCAGTCGCCGCACATGCAAGGTGGCTGTAGCGGTAAATTCCTGGGAGTCGGCTCCCACTGAAACGTCCGTTAGGGGATCAATATCAGGCGCATAAAACTCTAGCTCGGTTTGCCCAAAGGTCAGCCGGTCGCCGCTCTGCAGCGTCACGGGAACGCTGACTCGTCGCCCATTGACAAAGGAACCATTCCGACTGCCGAGGTCGATCAAGTAAAATTCTCCGGTTTCCATGCGCTGCAACATTGCGTGGTTGCGCGAGATCCAGCGATCGGGCAGGACGAAATTGTTGTCATCTCCTCGACCGACAGTCCAGCAGCTACTGCCAATCAACGAAAGATAACGATTGCCTGAATCGGTGCGGAGGATAAGGTGAGGAACGGGTTGTGTAGTCACCACAAACTAAGAAACGATGGTGTTTCCCTAGGCATCCTGAAACCTGCCCATACTGAGCGTTGGGGAATGCTTCCAAAGACAAGATTATAGAGAGCCTTTGCCCACAATGGACTCCGAAGTAATCATTAACTTTCTCAAAATCTGTCTGTAGCGGTTCATTCGCTGTCATGACAGATGTTGAGCAACGCCATGAGTCTTGAGGTGTCAGACAGGAGCAGAGACGGATCCTCTACCCCCTCACTTCTGCAAGTCTTCTAATCTAGGTCAGGATACTTCCAATCCTAATCTTTGCTTAAGCCGTCGTAGCAGCCAGCCAAAACAACCCGTCTACCAAGAGCGTACTCAATACCGCCCCACCAAAGGTCCACCAGTGCAGTTCTGTTGACCGCAGCGGCACACTGCCCACCAGCAGCAGCAGCGCAATCAGCACCACTGCCCACCCTAGTCCCCAAGGCGTTTGCATCTGAGCCACTGCCTGGTGCAGCACCGACCCTGCCAAACTTGGCTCAACCCGCATCAACTGCCGCCAATAGGGAATAAGGTTGACCAAATAAAAATACACGTCCGTCATCACGGTGCCGAATAGGGAACCGAGGTAGAACCAATGGCCGATTCTGCCCCAGCCGCGAGCGAGTCCCCAGACGGCAAACGGTAGACCCATTGCTTCTACCGGCAAGTGCCAGAGCGGTTCCCAGCGCAGCCAGCCCCAATACACTGACCCAGCCAACCACGTCCAGGTGAAGCCCAGCAGCAAATCTCCCCAAACTACTGTAGCGGGACGTCGTCGCAGCCTCAAGCTGAGCCAGAGCCATCCTACAGTCAACAGCAGGCTCAACTCCGGAACCAGCCGCACTAGGGGTGCCTGGATGAAAACCGGTACAGAAACCAGAAATGCTGCCGCGCCCATGAGCAGCCAAGTCTGACGCAGACTTGTGGCACTAGGCAGTTCCGATAGGGAGCCACTTAAAGAAGTTGAATAAAGTTTATGAGAGGAGGGGGTGTAGAACGACAATGGATTTTTTAATAATTTAATTCAACTTTTTTAACATACCACAGAAATATCCCCCAGGGGGGCATATTTTGAATTCTGATCCTAGAGTCAACTTGATGATTGGTCCAAGACTATGAAACTTCTTTGAAGAACTGCGCCGATCTACAGCCGTCCAAGTTCTCAGCTTCTAAGCTGTAAAAGATTTGTTCTGCCGGCGGTTTGCTGGGTAGAGCCTGCTAAGGAGCGCGTGCCCTGTCCTTTGGCTAGGGTCATCTGGCTTCTTTAAGACCAGTGTTAGGCAAGAGCGTTCAAGGGACAGTCAAGCCGCTAAGATTTCTACGGTAACAAGCTAGGTAGTGTCGTGAATTTGATTCAAGACTTATTTCGAGCCGTTGTCCTGGGGATTGTGCAGGGCATCACAGAGTTTTTGCCGATCAGCAGCACTGCTCATCTGCTCGTCTTTACTAAAGCGTTAGGCTGGTCCAGTGTTGGGCAAAAATATTATGTAGATGCCATCCAGTTTGGCAGCGTCATTGCTGTAGTGCTGTACTTCTGGTCAGATATTAATCAAATTCTACGAGGGGCAGGGCTAGCTTTGCAGCAGCGTGATTGGCAACGCGAAGAGTGGAAGCTGCTTGTCGGCATCATGGTAGGAACCCTTCCCGCTCTGTTGGGTGGCTTTCTCATCAGAGATGTCCTGCCCGATGGCGTTTTGGTCATTGGCATGATGTCGATTACAATGGCGCTGCTGCTGGGTCTGGCCGAGCAGATTGGTAACCGTAAGCGAGGATTTGCCGATCTGACGATTAAAGACGGGATTTTGGTTGGTTTGGGGCAAATGATTTCGCTGCTGCCAGGAGCCTCGCGATCGGGATCGACCCTGACAGCGGCCCTGTTTCTAGGACTAGAACGACAGTCCGCTGCTCGCTTTTCGTTTCTGCTGGGAATTCCAACCCTTACCATTGCCACCCTCTACCAGTCGGGAAAGGCCTTGGGTAACGTGGATGGTGTGCTTGTGTTGTTGGCAGGAATCCTCTCTACATTTGTTTTTTCCTATCTATCGATTGCTTGGCTACTGCGCTATCTGCAGCGGCAAAACACCTGGGTATTTGTCTGGTATCGCTTGGCTTTTGGCGCCAGCCTGCTGCTATCTCTGGCACTCGGGTTTTTCCAGCCCGCGTAACGCCAGCCAGCTAATTGCCCTTGACCGAGCGGAAACGCTGCTCAGCTCGATGCATTTCATCCACGAGTTGCTGGCTACGCCGCAGGTAGGACACAAACAGCACGATGGTGAACCCCACAATTAGCAGTGCTGGGATGCCGCCAGCAAAGGTGTTGTAGAGTCCGTGCAGTATGGCTGCAATTGCCACTCCAATGAAGAGAATGGCATTCCGCCGCGAGGGGTTGATCACGGCCAGCCCCATGAAATAGCCGACAATTCCCGCTAAAATGGCATGAAACAGGGGTAGCGACACAAAGCGAATTGTGTTTGCTGCCACATAAGACCCCAACCCTAATTGACCTCGTGATAAACCAAAGGCGTAGCGCAGTGAGTAGGCTGCACCCTCGGCAATAGCAAAGCCCAAGCCGGACATTGCTCCATAGAAGGCTGCCGTCAGGGGATCTTTGATTTTCTGAGGGCGCACTAGTAGCAGATACACTGGCAGGGCCTTGCAAATTTCTTCGAGCACCCCTACGCCAAAGATAAACCCAACAAGCCGAAATAGAATGCCGCCACTGAGCGCATGATACAGCGTATTGAACGGTGGCACCCGTTGAAAAAGGAGCAGCAGCGGAATGCCAATAAAGGTGGTGAACAGCACACACTGCAGCGTGTTGCGCCAGGAGAACTCGACTGGCCTGATCAAGTAGTAAAGTACAATCCCCCAAATGCAGGCATAGTAAATCCCAATCAGCCAAGCAACTTGAGCCAGACTGGCTTGCTCTGCCAGCAGGTTGACTAAGAGCGGAAATACTCCCAGAAACAGCAGTAGCCGCACCATGTTGCTGCGGTATAGCTCGCGGCTGAACACATCGCGGTAGGGAAAAACCGAGTCCAACTGAAAGGTGCGTAGGGTTTGCCAGAAGTCGGCAGCTTCCGGTTTGTACTTCACTATTGCTCCAGTCGTCGGGGAAGGTACGTCAGGAGACGACACAGCGGTTTGGGAATGGCGCTGGGCAACCGGTACAAATTCACAAAACCAAGTCGGCACACTAGCACTCGTCTCTTGGCTGTAGACTTTCACCAGCTTGACGGCGCTGAGTCCCAACAGATTGATTTGCCGTTGAATCAATTGCACAAAGGCGGTTTGATCCAGAGGACGAGATGAAATGAGCAGAATTTTCAGGCAGTTGTCTCGCAACAAAACCTTGGCGCTGACGCCTCGGGGTTGCAGACTCCGATTCAGCCAACGCGCAATTGCGGCCGAATCACCCCGTTGAGCCAGTTGAAATACATCGGGCTGAGTCATGCTCGACAGTGCTGTGACGTCAGGTTCCCTCAGAATAGCTGCTGCCTAGGCTGCAGATCCAGCAATTAAAAATTAAAACTTAAGGAACTCAGGATTGCAGGACACCGTTTGTTAGCATGACTCAAATACTTCAGACTCAAATACTTCAGAAAGTGTATTAATTCTTGAATCATCGTTGCTCAATTGTCCTAATTGTTGCGTTCACACAATCGAATAGGAGCTTGTATGGAATACACATTTGAAATCGTGGGTGTATCTCCACTCTTAGCTTTTTTTACCTACCAGCATCAAACGCAGCCGAACTCAAGAGGGGCGGAGTACCTTGCCACCTCGCGCTGTTCTCTCGATGCGTTTCTGGAATCGCTAGAGACGATGCCAACACGGCAACGCTGGAACCTGGATCAGGCGGTAGAGAGCGTCATCCATTTCTGGTTGAACCACCCTGATGAGGTGCATCACTGGCAGCGGCGACTAGAAGATGCCGGAACTGAAAACCTGCTGATTGCGCGTTTGGCTGACCTCAATGCGCTGCGAGTGGAATTCGAAGCTCTTCTGAATTTACCCTCCTGAAGTCCGGCTTCTTTCCTACGGCACTAAGCTGGAATCACGTTTGCCTTGCCTCGACAGCTTAAGTGACCTGGTTCTAGGATCAGCTCTTGAATCACAACCTCAGGGCCGAGATCGATCTCCACCTGATTGAGCGCAACAAGGCAACAGGAATTGGGTCCGTCGTTTTGGCAGAGCTGAGGCTGAAGCAGCTGAATCCGCGCCCCCCCAACAAGTTGAACTTGGGTCTGTAGAACAACGGGCAGTCGGCGAACAGGCGTTGAGAGGTAGGCGTTAAAAAGCAACTGCTGGGTTGCTAGCTGTATCTGGGGATGCTCGATCCGCAGGTCGCTAGTCTGCAATGCGGCTGCGATCTCCTTGGGCAGGGGGTTAGGGGCTTGGCGCAGTAGCAGCAGCACGACTTCGGTGAGAGCATTTGCCAACAGCGGCGCAGACACAGACGCATTGAGATCGGACTGTTGCAGCCGCAGCACTCCCGATACTGGGACGATCTCCATCAGTCGCAGGGGTTTCCCCTTCACGACCTGCCCCAGGTTGACATGAATCTGTTCTGCGGCCAACTCCAAATGGTGTAGATGCAACCCCTGATACACCACCTGCTGAGCGATCACTGCAACCTGAGGAATGCGTCCTTGCAGGATCTGGCGATTGCTGCCCTGAATTTGCACCTCCAGACGAGCGACGGACTCAACTTGAGAGCGCAACCAGAGCCGCACCGCAGGCGACAGCACTCGACTAATCAGCTGGCCGCCGGCTTCGGGATGGTGATCCGATAGAGAGAAATCAGAAGGGTCGGGCTGCCCAAGCATAGGAGAAACAGTAGAGAAAGTAATGGTTTTTGCAGCAAGCGAGCTGAAGCAGGCAACTAGCTCACCGCTAGTGATTGTAGGCTGCTGAGGGCCCTCCTTGGGAGGGGTGCTTGCGAATTACTGCTCGAAACAACCAGCTGCCATTGGCATTCAAGAATTTGTCATGAAATTCTGACAATAGCGGCTAGATCTATTGATCCCGGTTGCGGCTAATGTCAAGAATTCTTGACTTTTCGATCCCCAGACGACCTGTAACTTCGTGAAATCCAGTAGGATCGGTGCATCTCCCTCTTGATTCCTTCAGAGATTTTCTGCACTATAGACGCTAACCTCTGATCCCCATGATCCCAAAAACAATCTGCAGTTTTCCCTAGACTGGTTTCTGAGCAGCCATAGGGGCGTTGACCTGGAAACGGGCTGGATACCCGTTCAGCAGAAGCGACCATGGGCAAGAAGGTTGATGTCCCCCTGAAGACTTGGTTTTACTGAATGTCATTCCTCAGCGTGCAGTTCTATGGTTTCCCAGCCTCCTGGATTGTCCAGGAAGCGATCGACTTTCAACGGTTCCACAAGCTTTTAACGAAACTGACTCGGCTCATGCATTGGCATTAGCCAGATTTGCCCATCTCAATCACTAGAGGAGCACTCTTATGTCAACCGAACGCCCACCCTTAGAAGAAATGACCCTCCGACAACTGCGTCGAGTTGCCAGCGAATATGGGGTTTCCCGCTACAGCCGGATGCGGAAGGAGCAACTCCTGGAGGCGATCAAAGAGGCTCAACGAAATCGTTATACGCCTAGTCCATCTCGTACATTGGAGGCCCAAGCAGAAGTGGCAGCAGCAAAGTTTGATGTCGGGCAGACGGATCGCAGCGGCGGTTCCCTCGCCATCGTGGATGAGGGACTTCCGGATTTGCCAGACGGTTATGGAGAAAGCCGAATTGTTCTCCTGCCGCGTGATCCCCAGTGGGCCTATGCCTATTGGGATGTGTCCAATGAAGCTAAAGAAGCATTGCGGCGTCAGGGCGGTATCCGGTTGGCTCTGCGCTTCTACGACGTCACCGATATCAATATAGAAGTTCAGCGACCGCACAGCTTACAGCAGTATGAATGCGATGAGCTAGCCCGTGAATGGTATCTGCCCATTCCGGTCAGCGATCGCGACTATGTGATCGAAATCGGCTACATTACAGGGGACGGGCGCTGGCTGCTGCTAGCACGATCGGCAGCGGTTCGCATCCCGCCAGTTTACCCCTCTGATTGGATCGATGATCAGTTCATCACGGTAGGTTGGGACGACGAGCTGCGCAGCAAGATTTTCTTGGAGTTGAGCCAACCTGGAAAGTCTGCGGCTGCTCGGACAGGTCCGCTCTACGATCAGGTGTTTGAACTGGCTCAGGTGGCCGAAGCGCAACGGGTCGCTGGCTCAGTCTTTGGCTCAGTACAGCAGGTGCCTGAAGAAGCAATCAGCTCCTATGTGTTTCCGTCGGGAGTTGGCAAATGGGCATCGACGGAGTCGGGCGTAGGCATGATGTCGGGCGTAGGCATGGCTGTCACCGGCATGTCGGGTGTGGGCAGAATGTCAGGCGTCGGTCTGTACAGCGAGTCCGGGGTGGGCAGGTACAGCGAGTCGGGCGTCGGTCTATACAGTGAGTCCGGAGTGGGCATGTACACCATGTCTGGTGTAGGTGTTACCGGCATGTCGGGGATTGGCATGATGTCTGGCGTGGGCATTACCGGCATGTCGGGGATTGGCATGATGTCTGGCGTGGGCATTACCGGCATGTCGGGAATTGGCATGGGCGTTGCTGGTATGTCGGGCGTGGGCATGTACACCATGTCTGGAGTGGGCAGGTACAGCGAGTCGGGCGTCGGTCTATACAGTGAGTCCGGAGTGGGCATGTACACCATGTCTGGTGTAGGTGTTACCGGCATGTCGGGGATTGGCATGATGTCTGGGGTTGGTCTGTATAGCGAATCGGGCCTGGGCATGTACACCATGTCTGGAGTGGGCAGGTACAGCGAATCGGGCGTCGGTCTGTACACCATGTCCGGTATGGGTTTGTATAGCGAATCGGGCGTGGGCATGTACACCATGTCCGGTATGGGTATGTCGGGTGTGGGTTTCTCCGCCTCGATGCCGCCGATTCGGCCGCGCCAGTTCTGGTTAATTGCCGATGCAGAGCTGATTGTGTATGGAGCAACCGAACCGGATGCCACGGTCACGATTGGCGGCCGACCCGTCAAGCTCAATCCAGACGGCACGTTCCGCTTCCAAATGTCGTTCCAGGATGGATTAATCGACTTCCCGATCATGGCAGTGGCAGCCGACGGCGAGCAAACTCGCTCCATCCACCTCAAGTTCAATCGGGAGACACCGGAGCGCCGAACCAACACCAAGGAAGAAGCGGTGCTGGAGTGGCTCCCCTAACGAACTAACAGAACAACCCGCTTGAAGTCGCAATCGTCGGCGCAAGCGTCAACCCTCTGAGCGTCTACAAAGTCCTACTCGACGGTAGGGCTTTTTGCTTTTTTCATTCAGTTTTTATTTAATGCTTTTTTATTGAGTGTTTTACAGGTGCAGTTACAAAGAGGTAGAAGGCAGAGAGCCGAATAGGCGTCTTTAGCTCGCTGGTGATTCTGAACCGATCACTCGATTATTGTAAAGACTCATGGCTTTCGGGATGCCTTGCTTGATGCTCATTTCCACAGCATCCACGGCAAGTTGCAGCACTTCTTGCATCACTTGCGTTTCGGCTGCCGAAAACCGCCCCAATACATGGGAAACTACTTCGCCGTTACCAGTCTTTTGCTTGGGGCTACCAATACCAATACGAAGGCGGGGAAAGTCTTGGCAGCCCAAGTGGCTGATGATCGACTTCATGCCGTTATGGCCGCCGGCCGATCCCGACTGGCGGAGCCGCAGCCTACCGAGCGGCAGATCCATTTCGTCGTAGATGACAAACACCGCTTGTGGTGGCAGCTTATACCAGTCGAGAACTGCCCGCACGGACTGCCCCGACAAATTCATGTAGGTCAGCGGTTTTAGCAGGCGTACCTTGCCTTTGGGTCCCCAGCCTTCGCCCAAGATGCCTTGAAATTTCCGCTGCTCCGAGAGGCTGATCTGCCACTGCTGGGCTAGCAAATCGATGACAGCAAAGCCGATATTGTGGCGCGTTTGCTCGTATTTAGCGCCGGGGTTGCCTAGTCCCACAATCAGCTGAGGAGTCACGAGGTCCGAGATTGCGTCTGCCATGGTTTATTGCCAACGAACCCGCCGCTTAGCCCTGCTGCGTTGAACGAGCTGCCTCCGATTCCGTAACCACTTCGGCGGTATGCACTTCAGGCTCTGGGGTTGCCTCGGATGCGGCCGATTCGGCAGGGGTGGAAGAGAGAGCCTTCGGAGGCTGCGGTTCCAGAGTTGCCTTCATCGGCTCATTCACGACTTTCTCGAGTCGCTCGGCTTCGCGCTTAAATTCAGTTTCAAATTCTTTGGACGCTTCTTGAAACCCTTTTAGCGCCTTACCCAAACTACGACCAATCTCAGGCAGCTTCTTGGGACCAAAAATCAGCAGCGCCAGAATCATAATCAGCGCCATTTCGGGTAGGCCAATCCCAAAAATATTCATGCGACTGTTCTCCGCGATAGATAATCTTCTCCCTCTAGTGTAGGAGCCATCGGTTGCCAGATGGCCTAAAGCGCCTAAACGGCTGCCAATCCTCCACCCATTGCTCCCCACCCTAACAAACCAAGCCCAGCAAACCACAACAAAAAGTCCCCAGCTACTCGGGGACTTCTCGTCATAAAGCTTAAAGCGAATTTCAGCTTAACCGCCTAGGCTAGACCAGTCTACATTCACGCCATTCAGGATCAGCGAGGAATTGTAGATTTGCAGGATGATCAGCAGAAAAACAAAAAACAGACCCATGAAAACCGCCATGAGCGGTGTTGTTCCCCAGCCAGGGGCAACTTTTCCATATTCGGAGTTGAGGGGTTTGAGAACATCTCCCAAGCGAGTCCGCTGTGCCATGAGTGACCTTTTTATTGCTCTAAAGTTTTTAATGATCCGTAATATTATAAGGATAATACTATTTGTGATCCGTAAGACTATGCTGCCTGCAACAGTTCTTAGCATTCAAGACATGGAGCCTGCCACAGTCGTCATTCTGGCGATTGCCGCTTTTCTGCTGGCGATTACTGGGCTGTCGATTTACACCTCGTTTGGTCCACCCTCGAAGGAACTGAGCGATCCCTTTGAAGACCACGAAGATTAAATCGTGTGTTCTTATCTACTCTCTTCAGTGGCTTCAAAAAATAAGGAAGTGCTCTGATCCACTTCCTTTTTTCATCTTTTTCAATTTTTTGAGTAGTGCTTGGGAACGTTTGAGTAACGCTAAGAGCTATGGTCTCCACGTGCCATTAGGCTAGAGATCGAGAGAGATCGAGGCTAGGTGGGAATTTCGCGAGAAACCCCTTCTAGGGCTTCTTCTTCAGTATCGAAAATTTCGAAGACTGAATCCATCATCGTTACTTCAAACACTAGCTTGGCTTCGGGATGCACTTTACAAATCCGAAAGCTGCCCTTCACCTTATCGGCGTCCCGCATTCCTGCTACTAGAGATGTCAAACCAGAGCTATCGATAAAATTCACTTGACCTAGATTCACCACAACATGGGGGCTTACCTTTGCAATACACTCTTGCAACTTGAGGCGAAACTGCCACGCTGTTGTGATATCGAGTCGCCCCGTTGGGGTGAGAACGACTACAGTTTTGCCATCTTGAGTTATGTGAATTGTTTGCTCCATCAAGATTGCCTACCCTCTCCTAGGACATCGCCTTGTGCTCGTTCATCTAATGTTGCCTTCTAACTCAAACGTCTAGGACTGTGCCCAGTTGACCGTTGCTGCTGAAGTCATCTTTCAGGCGAACAGACAGTCTGTAGACACGGCATCGCCACCGATCCCGGTTAGGGGCCACATCACTGACAGTGAACTGACGGTTATTGGCATAGCTTAACCTAAGCTAGATTGCCCTGGAGAAGTCCATTTCTCACGCTTGCAAACAGCAGAAGATGTGGATAGCGGAGTTGAGTTAGATCAGGTTGCCCGGTTCTCTCATTCTCTGATCCTCTGATCCGAGTGACTTCCTAGCGATCTGGCTCCGCAAGAGCCTTCAAAGCTGCAAAGAGGGTCCGGAAGCTGGCTCATGACTTAGCTCCCGCCCTCTTTGATGTAGGGGTTAACCTGTTCTCTGCTGGCTGTTTCTCTGCTTGCTGTCTTAGCTTGCTGGTTGCGAATATGAGCCGCTCAGCCAGTCCTGCGGCTTCAAGAAAGTTTCATAGAGAGCCGCTTCCCGCGTTCCGGGTTCCGGTTGGTAGCTATATTCCCAACGCACTAGCGGCGGCAGGGACATAAGAATGGACTCAGTGCGGCCGTTAGTTTGCAGCCCAAAAATGGTACCGCGATCGTAGATCAGGTTGAACTCCACATAGCGGCCACGGCGATAGAGCTGGAATTGCCGCTCTCGATCGCCCCATTCAGTACCTTGGCGACGCTCGACAATTGGCCCATAGGCTGGCAGAAAGGCGTTGCCGCAAGTCTGCACAAAGGCAAACAAGTCTTCCCAACTCCGAGGTCCGACGTCCCCAACGCTGTTGCTGTATTGAGCAGCCGGGCCTTGAGCATCGGGACCGTGATAGAGTTTGCCGAGCTTGCCATCTTGATAATCGAAGAAAATGCCGCCGACGCCGCGGGTTTCTTGGCGATGTTTCAAGTAAAAATATTCATCGCACCAGCGTTTAAAGGTGGGGTAGTACTCGGGATGGTGAGCATCGCAGGCATCTTTCAAGGTTTGGTGGAACTGCACCACATCTTCCACAAACGGATAGTAAGGCGTTAAGTCGATGCCGCCACCAAACCACCACACTGGGCCCGCCTCAAAGTAGCGATAGTTGAGATGAACCGTGGGCACATAGGGATTGCGCGGATGCAGCACCATCGACGTGCCGGTGGCATAAAAGCCATGACCGGCGGCTTCGGGTCGCTGCACCAGAATCGAAGGAGGCAAGTCTTTGCCCCACACTTCCGAAAAGTTAACGCCGCCTTGCTCGAATACACCACCCGCTTTAATCACCCGAGAGCGACCGCCGCCGCCTTCTTCGCGTTGCCAGCTATCTTCCTGAAACTTGCCCGCACCATCGAGCTGCTCTAGCCCTTGGCAAATCTGATCTTGGAGCTGCTTCAAAAAGGTGCTAACCCGCTCACGCGAATCTGACGGTGGCAGAGAAGGAGTGGATGCAGTGCTAGGAACAGACGTATTGACCATAACCTTGATAAATCGGCAAGAAACTTGGGAAGAAATGTTGGACCAGAGAAGCTCAGCGCCATCTAGTCCAGGAGTGGGTTCTTGAGGGATGCCAACCGAATTTCAAATAGTTAAATTTTCAACTAGTTAACAATCTGTCATCAACAGAAGTCAACGGTCAGTCAAACCACACTCCGGATCTAGCCTATACCGAATCGGCAATCAACCGGTCTTTAGACCCACTCACTGTAACGAAACGCAAAATGGTTGCCCCCTGCGCTCAGAACCAGTTCAGAGATAGGAATCAGAGACAGGAAACCCATTTGCCAGGCATCCATAATGAGGATGCAGGGTACGGTATCAGGAGCGTATTCTGGCAACTTTATAGGTTCGCAAAAACTCAATATCATCTTCAGTAAGTTCAGTAAGGGCAGCAAGGGTAGCCCGACTACATCCGCTTCCGAAGATTAGGTGATTCATGGCGTTTCCCTTTCCTAGGTTCAATCGTGTCGCTCCGGCGGTTTCCTCAATGCAGTTTTCGTTGCGTGTGGTAGAGGAGGCTGAAACTGAACTGGGAACGCTGCTGACTAAATTAGATACCTATCGCTATGGATTGACCGCAGCCGAGTCCCGTCGGCGACTCAAGCGATATGGCTGGAATGATGTGACCCATGAAGCCCCGCTGCCGTGGTATCGGCAATTTCTCAAGTCCTTCAACAACCCCTTTGTCTATTTGCTACTAGGATTGGCCATTGCCGCGAGCTTGACCCGGCAACTTCCAGAAACCCTGGTGCTGCTGGGAATGGTTTTCTTGAGCGGAGTGTTGCGCTTTATTCAGGAATACCGCTCGACCCAAGCCGCAGCAAAACTATGGGCGATTGCTGGAGCCACTGCCCTGATTAGCCGCTATGACGATCTTGTCCCGCGGGAACGGCAACAGCGAGTGCCAATTCGCAAGCTAGTGCCTGGAGATATTGTGCATTTGTCAGCGGGCGATATGGTCCCTGCTGATGTGCGGCTGCTTCAAGCAGAACATTTATTTGTCAGTCAAGCCATCTTGACCGGAGAATCCAACCCAGTGCAAAAGCACGATACGTTGGGCAGTCGAGTCGAGAAAATGGCGATTCGGTATCACCAAACCAATGATCCCTTCCAGACCCCGACGGTCTGTTTCATGGGAACAACCGTGATTGGAGGTCGGGCCAAAGCCGTTGTGGTGGCTACAGGTAACCAAACTTATTTGGGATCTCTGTCTCAGGCTATTGCCGGTAAACGGGCGCGCACAAGTTTTGAAATGGGAATTAATCGAGTCACCGGGCTGCTGTTAGGGTTTATCGCGGTTCTGGTGCCGATTGTGCTGCTGATTAACAGCATCAATTATGACGATTGGAATGAGTCCTTCCTGTTTGCGATTGCGGTTGCGGTGGGTCTGGTGCCAGAGATGTTGCCTCTGGTGGTGAGTGCTAACTTAGTACGGGGCGCCACGGCCCTGTCTAAGCAAAACGTGCTGGTAAAACGGCTGGATGCCATGCAGAATTTAGGCGCAGTCGATATCCTCTGTACCGATAAGACCGGCACCCTGACCCAAAATCATATTTCCCTGATGGAACCCGTAGGAATTGACGGGACGGTAACAGAAGAGCCGCTGCGATATGCCTATCTCAATAGCTATCACCAGACCGGGATCCGCAATGCATTAGATGCCGCCATCTTGGAATGCAGAGCGTTGCCCGCTGAGTTGAATCCGGAAACCGCTCATGCCAAGTTAGGAGAAATTCCCTTTGACTTTGTGCGACGCCGATTGTCAGTTGTTGTAGAGCAGGATGGAGTGCCCTGGTTGATTTGCAAAGGCGCAGTGGCAGAAGTGATCACCCTTTGCACAACCGCCCAATGGCAGGGGCAAGTGGTTCCCCTAGCACCGACTTTGTATCAAGAAACGCTGCAACGGGTCCGTCAGCTTCAGGCAGATGGACTGCGGGTGCTGGCTGTTGCCTATCGCCGCTTCTCGGCACCCAAAGAAAGGTATAGCCCAGACGATGAGGTTGACCTGACCTTAGTAGGCTATGTCACGTTTCTTGACCCCCCCAAAACCAGTGCCAAAGCAGCGATCACAGCATTGCAAGAGCACGGAGTGGCCGTCAAAGTGATCACGGGCGATGAGGAAACCATTACCCGGCGGATTTGCCAGGAGGTAGGAGTTGCGGTGCAGCAGGTCTACCTGGGTGCTAGCGTTGAGCGGATGACAGACGCCGAACTCGCGGATGCGGTGGAAGAAGCGACCATCTTTGCCCGCATGTCGCCTGCTCAGAAAGCTCGCGTGATCCGCATTCTCAAGCAGGCAGGACACGCAGTGGGCTACTTGGGCGATGGCATTAATGATGCTCTAGCCCTGCGCGATGCCGATGTTGGTATTTCCGTCGATACGGCTGCTGATGTTGCCAAAGAATCGGCCGACATCATTCTGCTGGAAAAGAGTTTGATGGTGTTGGAGCAGGGAATCATGGAAGGTCGCCGCACCTTTGGTAACCTAACCAAATATCTCAAGATGGCAACCAGCTCCAACTTTGGCAACGTCTTTAGCGTCGTGGGAGCCAGTGCATTCCTTCCGTTTCTACCGATGCTGCCCCTGCAACTTCTGGTGCAAAACCTGCTGTATGACCTGTCGCAAATTGCTATCCCCTTCGACCGAGTGGATGCGACCTATCTCGCCAAGCCGCAAGCCTGGTCTGCATCGGATCTGCGCCGCTTTATGCTGCATTTGGGGCCTGTCAGTTCTGTATTTGACTATGCCACCTTTGCTCTACTCTGGTTTGGCTTGGGAGCAACTACCGACGCCAATGCTGCTTTGTTCCAGTCTGGCTGGTTTGTGCAAGGCTTGCTCTCCCAAACCCTGATTATTCACCTGCTGCGAACCGAGAAAATTCCCTTCCTGCAGAGCACAGCAACGCTGCCGGTATTGGTCATGACCGGACTGGTCATGGTGATTGCCCTGTTGCTGCCCTTTACCTCTCTGGGAGCCACTCTGGGGTTAGTGCCACTGCCGGCGATCTATTTCCCCTGGCTGATAGTGATTCTGGTTGGTTATGGCCTGCTGACCCAGATAGTCAAAATGGCGTACATCCGCCGATTTAAAGCCTGGCTGTAACCCGCTTCCTGAATCTTGCCTAACTCAGTACAATCATTGCACTGCTTCTTGTTTACATTACTCCTAATGGGTTTCGTTTGGGTTTAGACGGGGGTTTGAGCAGTTCACTCATTGAACCCGTTGCACAACCCGTTGCAAGAATAAACAAGTGACGTTACCTAGACCCCTGAGCACCCGAACCTGCGAGTTTCTTGCTCGCGTTTTTGACTCATTGCATTCTGCGGCAACACCCCATGCGCGATGATACTACCCTGTCCGTCATTGTGGTTCATACCACTGCCAGTCGCTCTCGGTTTCGCATTCCTCGCCTAGCCGAAGATCCAGTGTTTATAGCCCATCTACTCCAGCAAACCTATGCCCTAGCAGGCATCACTGCCGCACGAGTCAATTCCCTAGCTCGATCCCTGATTGTGCATCATGAGCCTAGTGTACGAATTGCAGACCTGCACTCCCGGATCACGGAGGCTACAAAGCGGGCGGCTACCCTCTCCCTGTCGGGGCAACTGCCCTCACACTCCTGGGAATCTGAAGTAGAACTGTCTGCCTCAGGAGCATGGCCAGCTATTGGTTGGGTCCTCCTGGCAACGGGTAGCTACGCTACTTTGCAGGCAACCATTCGCTTGATTGCTGGGAGCCTCCACCCCTTTCAAATTGTGTTCTTAAACAATCTGTTTGCAGTTGGGTTGCTGCTGCCCGTGTTGACTGTTGATGGTCTGAGCACCACCAAACTGCCGCTCCATGGGCTACGAGCAATTCTGGATGCGGGAGCGTCGTTACTGTTGGTATCGGGGCTGAGTTTGCTGCCCCTAGCCCAGGTCAATGCCTTGGGCGCCACCACCCCCCTGTTTGCGATGATGGGTGCCTCTCTCGTTTTGGGAGAAGCCTTACGCCCCCAACGGTGGATTTCTCTCCTGCTGGGAATGGTTGGGATGCTGGTGATTGTGCGTCCCGGTTTAGCCGGAATGGGTCTAGGTGCACTGCTGACATTGGGTGGCTCGATCGCGTTTGCAGGGGTGGTGCTGCTGCTCAAGGTTCTGTCTCGCACAGATTCCAGCCTGACGATCATTGCCTACAACGCCCTTCTGCTTACCCCCCTGACCTTTATTCCAGCACTCTGGGTGTGGACTGTTCCCACGCTAGGGGAACTAGCTCTATTGACCGCGGCGGCTGCCCTGGGTTTAGTGGGTCAAATCTGTATGTTTCAGGCGCTAGAACAAGCAGATGCCACTACCGTATTGCCTGCGGATTTTGCTCAGTTTGTTTGGGCGAGTGTCTTGGGCTTTGTGCTGTTCCAAGAAGTGCCTGATCTGTGGACTTGGCTAGGGGGACTGCTGATTTTTGCTGGAGTCATTGGTGTGGCAAATTCAGAACCCGAGGAACCCAAGGAGCAAGCTTGCTTACTGCTGCTGGAGAGTGCTTAGTGAATCATGCAGATGAGGGTCTGGAGCAAACCAGAAGGGGCGCAGAGCGTTTAAAACCGCGAGTAAATTCACGGCGTTGTTGATCACGACCACTAGAATTGGATCGAGAATCAGCAATATTCCCAAGGTCGTTGCCCCTAGGTGCGGCAAGGTAATCAGGGCAATATTTTGTTGCACTAGGGCCATTGCTTCATCGGCGATGTTGAACGCCGTCACTAACGTCAGGAGATTTCCGTAGGGCAGTCGAATGTCTGCGATGCGCTGAATCGACGGGCAAGAGTGATGCCTGCCTACAGCGATATCCGCATAGCAGAGGGCAGGATAGTCATCCATACCTTCGCCCATGTAGACCACCGTATGCCCCTGCTCCTGAAGACGGCAAACAAAGGCTTTTTTGTCTTCCGGGGTGAGTTCGGCGAAAACGGCACTGGGGTCTAGCCCAACTTGAGAAGCAATCGCGGCTGCCACGTCGGAGGCACCCCCCGTAACAACATACACCGTCAATCCGCGCTGCTGTAGGTAAGACAATACCGCTCGACTGTCGGGATGGACGCTGGCACAGCAGATGATCTGACCCATGAGCTGCCCGTCTACAGCGATGTAGATGTACCAATAGCCTTGATACTCTCCATCTCGGGCTTGAGAGGGAGGGGCGACCGCGTCAGGAAAAGCAATGCCAGCCTGATTCAAATAACTACAGCTACCTACAAGAACCCAGTAACCATTGACCTGAGCGGAAATCCCCAGACCTTGACTTGTTTGAAGTGCACAGGCTTGGCTGAGCGGAATGGTCAACCCTCGCTGTTGGGCGTAGGCTGTAATGGCTTGGAACACCGGATGCTGAAATTTGGCTTCACACTGCCCCGCTGCTGCCGCTAGTGCCAATAGCCAGTTTGCTGGGTCGGAGCCTGGGGAAGAGATGGGCATGTTTGAGTGAAGGTCTGAGTGAAGGATCTCAATCGCCACCACCGATAGCTCTTTGCCAGTTAGGTTGCCTGTTCGTGCAAATACCACCGTATCGGCTTGGGTCAATAGCTCAAACACTCGCCCCGAGCGGATGTAGATATTTTGCTGCTGAGCATAGAGCATCATAGAAAGAATAGCTGTGGGCGCAGAGAGTCGCACCCCGGTCACCAGATCCAATTGGAGGGGGGCTAACGCCCGTTCCAGGTTCTGGGTCCATAACAATAAACCGCCCGAAAGCGCTAAAGTCGGCAAAATCAGAGTCTCACCGACGATTTTGGCGTAGTCACTCAGCTGCGTTTGGTGCAGGGGAGCCGCCTCTGCCAACAGCACCTCCTGAGCATATTGCGTCTGATCGCCCAGAGACTCTACCCGTACCCGGATCTGTCCATCCATGACCGTACAGCCTGCTGGAATCGGGTTGCCCATGCCTACGGGTAAGGGAGCCGGTTCACCCGTCAGGATGCTGAAATCTAACCAGGCTTCTCCTTCCAAAATGAAACCATCGACGGGACAAGTATCCTCTGCAATCAGCAGAATTTGGTCGCCGGGGCCCAACTCGGACAGTGGCAGCACTTGCGGTTGTCCCTCTCGGATCAGCCGCACTCGCTGTACATCGGGAAGGAGGCTAGTTGAGGGTATGGCTGGTGCCCTCTCGTAGGTCGACTCCTGGAGCCAGTCGCCGGTTTCAGCGAGAACCAGATCCAGATTGGGTGCGACAAAATCTCCAGTCAACCCGTGAAAAATCGTCCAGAGGGATTCCAAAATTTCTTCATCCACTTTCCCTTGAGCTAAATCCTGACGAGTGCGCTCTAGAACTGGAAAAGCCGCCACTAGAGTAACCATCCCTAAGACTATGGGAGGAATTGCCAATTCCATCGCTCCTGCCAGGACGGCCAAACCCAAGCCCAATGCAGGTAGAGCAATTCGCTGGAGCAACTCGAGTTCTGATGGTTTGCTCGACGGCTTCGCAGGGTCAGGAGGGGGCGGCAATGGCCCTTCTAGCGGAACCTGCTTCATAAACTGCTGCACCTGCGCCAGGATAGCCGTTGCTGTGGATTGAGCCGGTGTGTATTCAATAATCAGAGAGCAAGCCGGATAGTTGACTCGAATTTGCCTGAACCCAGGATGAGCAAGCAGATGCGTTTGCACCGCCTCCGCCCAACCAGACGCATGCCGCATCCCAGCAATTCTCAGTCGTAAGCGTCCCGGGATCTGGTGAACAATCTGGATCTCGCCGCTCATTAAAATGGTCAATCCTCAGTCCACTAGAGCCAGCTTGAAGCAGATGGCAGACAATATCAGGAAGGGTGTACCTGGAAAAAACGGCAAAATCAGGCCTAGCACACCTATTCCAAAACTGATCGTACCTACCGTGAGCAGTGCAGCTTTGCGAAATGCGTTGAGTACACAATCCATGGTGATTTCTCCAATTGAGAAGGTCTAAAACATTGCTTCCCGACCGGCAGCCCCAGCAAGGAAAAGCAAAGTAGAGTGCTGCCTCTTCATGCTTGTCTACGCTTCCCTGCGCCGTGCCTGCCAGGCCTCTCCAGCGCGCCGTGCAGGAAAAGTATGTACAGGAATGGGTTTAGCTCGTATCGGACGAAAGACCTGAGAAGACGCTTCATAGGTCCAGGCGACACCGTCCGGATCACGGTCACGGCTCCACTGGCCAAAGTTCTGCTGCTGTTTGCGGCGAGAGATGGTTTGGGGCGAAGTTCCTAGTCGAGTGGCCAGCTCTTTCTGGATCAAGGTATCGAGTCGGGAGACAGGAAGCGAAACTGCCTGAATCGCGGATGCAGATATGGTAGGTGTCCGGGGTCGGTCTTTTGCTGTCTGAACCTCGCCCCATTCCGATTGAAAGGATTGCTCTTGATCGGTTGTCGTGAGAGAGATGACCGCCGGTTGTGATGCTATCATCGAGCTGAACCCATCCATCGTCACTTGACTGGGTCCCAAGAGTGGGCGGAGACCGTTGAGTTCTGCCAGAATGGCTGACCCATTATTGATCAAGATAGCCAGAACAGGATTGAGCGCAAAGAGGACTCCTGCCAGCACCGCACTCAAGTTCGGCACAATCACCATCGCAATGTTCTGAGTAACGATTTCCATTGCATGTTCGGCAATGTGCAGAGCCTGAAGCAGTTGCGTCAGCCGGTCGTCCATTAGCACCACATCGGCTGTTTCTCGGGCAATGCCGCTGGCGGCCGCAAAGGAAATAGAAACATCGGCATATGCTAGAGCGGCGGAGTCGTTGATGCCATCTCCACAAAAGGCAACGGTCTTGCCACTCTCATGCAGGGCTTGCACCACCTCTACTTTGCGCTCTGGGAACGCCTCTGCATAGACGTTGCCTCTGGGAATGCCTAAATCGTCCGCAATCGCATTGGCAATGCGGGCTTCATCGCCACTCAGGATGTAGACCTCAATGCCGCGTGCCTGTAGGGCTTGTACCACAGTGCGGCTTTCCGCTCGCAGCGGATCGCTATATAGAATTACCCCCATCAAGTCACCATCAATGGCGACATAAACTAGCGAGTGCGGCCCGGATTCCAAATCCGGATAGCGATTGTGCAGTTCTTGTACTGGGATCTGCCATGTGGTCATCATCCGATGGCTGCCAACTAGCACTGTGCGCCCATCAATGTGCGCTTTGACCCCTAGCCCGACGTGATACTCCCATTCATCGCACGATCGCAAAGATAGCTGCAGGTTGCGAGCATGGCGAATGATTGCCTCTGCTACTGGATGCGTCAAACCTTGCTCGGCGGTTGCTGCCATTGTTAGGAGGTGAGTTTCAGAGACATCCGATCTCAGCAGCTTGATGCCAGTCACGCCGGCTTGTCCTTGAGTCAGGGTGCCGGTTTTGTCAAAGACAATCACATCGACATCGCACAGCAGTTCGATTGTGCGTCCGGTGCGAATCAGAATACCGTTGCGAGCGGCATAGGTGAGAGCAGACAGTACAGTGGTTGGCACGGAGATGCGAATCCCGGTGCCCACATCGAGTGTCAGAAGTGAAATAGCGCGACCGACATCGCCACTAACCGTGCCGACTATCGCCGAGAGCAGCAGCGTCGGAGCAACGAGCTGGTTAGCAATTCTCGTCGCAAAGTTAGAAACGCGCGTATCGTGAACTGGAGCAGACTGCATAAGATTGGCAATCACCCCCGCTCGGGTATTGGCTCCAATGCGTTCCGCGACAATACACAGATGACCGTCTACCAGGATCGTGGAAGCGAAGACCTCTTCCCCTTTTACTCGCGTCACAGGGATGGATTCCCCAGTGAGTTTGCACTGATCCACTAGTCCTGCTCCCCGCACAATCGTGCCATCCACTGGAATCAGGTCCCCTGGGTAAACTATCACGCGGTCGCCCACAATCACTTGGTCGATGGGAACGTGCAACTCACGCCCATCCCGCTCCACAATCGCCTCGGTTCCCAAACAGCTCAGCAGGTCCAAAGAAGCGCGGTTGCTGCTGCGAGCAGTAATGTCTCGAATGACCTCCCCACCTTCTACCATCCCTAGCATCAAGGCGGGTGCAAAGAAGCTGCCCTGAATCGTATGTAGAGTAATGGCTAGACCATCTAACAGATCAATTGACAGTTCTCGATCGCGGAAGAGAGCAGAAAAGGCTCGATCGTACACTGGACGAGCTGCAATTAGAATGACCGCTCCAACCATGAGAGCAGGCAGCGGCACTTCGATCATCGCCGCAAAGCCCAATAGCAAACCCAATCCCGGTAAGCCCAACCGCTCCCATACATCCACCCCTTCAGACTCGGATTCATCCTGGGACTCTGGATTTAGAGCCAGAACGGCCTCTAAGCTGACCTCGGATGCTCGCTGAATGGCTTGAACAATCTGAACCTCAACGGCTGCAACTGCCTCTGGACTGATCTCGGGGCGATATTCCACCACAATCGACTCTGCAAAGGCATTCATTCGAATTTGATCTATCCCCTCAAAGCCTTGAATCAGGCTGCGCAGTGTCTCGGCATATTCCGGGTCATTCCGCAGTCGAGGAATGCGAATACGAATGCGATGCGTGGTGCGATGAACAATCCTATACTCAACTAGGTATTCAACCAGAGATGGTGAGACCTCAAAATGGTTGTCAAGTTGCATAGAAGAACCTAGCTTGGAAGCAACTGCTACCAAGGGTTGAGATTCAGAAGCGTCAGAGACCATTTTCCTCGGGATGGGCCAATGGTGGATGACCGTATGGCTATTAGAGAACATACCTGTGGAGGGCGAGACAAATGCAAGGCAACGGGCTAGCGCCTAACCGCATCCGTTCAGGCGGTGGCTGATCTGCTCCAACAGCTCGGAAGAGTTATCCAACTAATTCGGCCGATCTAATTTGGCAACAGGCGCTACTGGTTCGGCTAATCCCATCGGTGCCAACCCACCACTGCAAGTGGGCAAGGGAACCTGTCCTACTCGGAAATAATTTCAACGGCTCTCGGCGGAGTGGGTTGCTCTTGCACCTTTGCTCGGGCTGCTCGATGCTCATCCTTCGCCTCAGCCACGAGATCATTAAAGGATTCTTGCGCGTCTGCAAAGGTAGACTGTATCCCTTCAATCACATCCATTCCCCAGATCAAAGCACTTTTTGTCGCCTCCCGTGCCGACTGGGAAACCGATTCTCCTACTCCATTCAGCTTCTCGTCTTCTTTCACCCAATTGCCCACCGTATCCACGACTGGTGCTAACAGGACTGCCCCAACCCCAACCGCTAGCGCAGTAATCGGCTCGATTCCCAACAACAGAGCTTCTAGTTCAAACATCTTTACCCAAGTACTCAATGCATCACGATTATTAACAGTACACAATTTTTTGAAAGCAATAGAGTGATGCAGACGACAGTTTTAGTTCGAGAAGTAGCAGAGAGTCCTAGCTAAGAGGAAGTTGCAGACGTAATGTCAGAGAATATGCAATCTATAAAGTTAGCTGGTATGCCTCAATACATTAAATATTCAGCAATTGAGATACCCAGCAATTGGCTCTCATAATCTCAGGCAAACGAGTCAAGTATGAGTTAAGTATGAGTTAAGTATTGGTAGAGATTGGAGCGGGCAGCTTGGTAGCCTGCACCAATGGATTCACCAATCAGAAAATGCATGGTTAGCATTCCAGATATTTGCATTCAATTCCTTGACACATCGGTTTTTCAGAGCTACCGTTAGAAACGGTGGTTAAAAGCTGAAAAGCCGTCACCTTGCTATTTGTTTTTTAGGGAGAGCAATTCATGGAGGCTTCTAGTAGTAGTTGCCCACTTGCAAATTCCCAGGACTCTGTTGGATTTGACGACGATCCTGACCCTCATCCTGCTAGCTTGAGGCGAACGGAACTGCATTCTGCGTTTGTGCAAATGCTTTGATGAATCTGCCCAATACGACTCTATGTAGGGGTCCACGATTCATCTCCGATCGCCTCTGGGCAGGGCGATTGTATCGAGAAGGAGATGAACCCATGAAAGATTTTACGTAGCTGCATTTCTATCGCAAGATCGACAAGATCATTTGCCGCCAGTGAGCTGTGAACGTGCGCTGTGCAAGCTCTTTGTTTGTATTCGCTTTTTGCTCACGGTTCATCAAGGCTGTGAGGAGTTTGATTTGAAAAACAGCGAAGGATTGAGCATAGGAATGAATTATTTCTGTTTCTCTATGCTTAGTCGCTTTCGTTTTATCGTGAAGTGACAGCCTGATTGTCATTCGGTTTCCTTGTAATTTCTCATCATTCCTCCCTAATCTTTCCTGCTAGGCATCCGTTTCTGATGCCGAAATCTCTGATGCTGAAATAGGCCGACCTCCGATGATTGCATTCGGACGTTTGACCTGACCCATTGGGCTACCTTTTTTCAGAATTGTCTCAAAGACTTACTTAGAAATCTGCCCAGTATTGATTATTCGTTGATTGCGCTTTCACAGCTCTGCAATTCAATACTGTTCTGTCATTTACTGTTCATTTACTGTTATTTCAGGAGAAGACCAATGGCTATCAATCCTTTGAACGATCTGCTGGCGTATCCCAAAGCATTGGGAGCTGCTAAACTCACTGCAAATCAGCTCAGCATCTCTGAATTACTGCGGTCACTCCGCGAAATCGATCCCCATAAGCGAGTGTTGGCGTTCCGGCTGCTAGAGAAAGAGAAAGCGATTGCCGTGTTCGATGCCCTCTATCCTGATGAACAAGCTACTTTAATCCAGGGTATGACTGATCCGGAAATTTTAGTATTTCTGGAAGCGCTTGAACCCGATCAGCGAGTGCGGTTGTTTGAAGAGCTGCCGGCTAAAGTGACTAAGCGCTTGATGAGTCAACTCAGCCCTGACTCTCACCAGGCAGTTGATTTGCTGCTAGGTTATCCCGAAGGTAGCGCTGGACGCCGTATGAGTCTGCGTTATCTAGCAGTCCGAGAAACAACCGCCGTGGATGCGGTACTCGCTTTGGTGCGGGAATCCTGCCTGCGAGACAATGAACTGGACATGATCTTTGTGATTGATCAGCAACGGTTCTATCGCGGCTTCGTTCGCACGGTGCGTTTGATGAAAGCCGACCCTGACCTGCCCATTGCACAGCTCATTGATGGTAGAGACATTGCCATCCCTGCTACAGCACCTGAAATGCAAGCAGTCCGTCTGCTTAAAGACTATGATCTGCCTGCTATTCCTGTGGTGGATAGTGAAGGCCGACTCGTGGGCGATATTGCCTTTGATGATGTGATTGATTTGATTGAAGAAGAAGCATCAGCTGCTGCCCTTGCTCAAGCGGGAGTCGGTAATCTGCTGGGTCGCGACCAAGCTTGGAGTGAGAAACTAGTTCGAGGACCCATCCGCTACGCAGTTCAGCTCCGAATCGCCTGTTTAATCATTACTCTGATTGGCGGCATGCTGGTGGGTGGGGTAATTCAAAGCTTTGAAGAAATCCTGGAAGCGGTTGTTGTAGTCGCCATTTTCATTCCAGTCGTGATGGATATGGGAGGCAATGTCGGTACGCAATCTACTACGGTTTTTGCACGGGGGCTAGCATGGCAGCATATCGATGTCCGGCATTATGGAACGTATCTGTTTCGAGAGCTTCGCATTGGTCTGATCATGGGGTTGATTCTAGGAGCGACTGGCGGAACCATTGCCTATGTCTGGCAGGGCGTTCCAAATGGCATCCCTCAACTGGGGCTAGCAGTCGGGCTTTCCTTGTTTGCGGTTGTTACGCTAGCTGCCGTTTTGGGTGCCCTATTGCCCTGGCTCTTGCTCAAACTAGGCTTTGATCATGGACCAGCGGCTGACCCATTTGTAACTACGATCAAGGATTTCACCGGCTTGCTGCTTTACTTCTACTTGGTGAGTTGGCTGCTGGGCATTCAGGCATAATCCGCATCGCGGCTGCTACCTCATTACCCTGGCTCTGCGGCTAACCGTCCCGACTGGATCGCTGTCACTAGGGCATGGTAATCTTGCTCCACCTGCTGAGCATAGGTCATGGCGAACGCCGTTATAGCCAGATCAAACTTATTACTCTGCCCTAGGTAGCCGCTAATCATCGCTGCATCACCAGTCCGAGCATGGGCACGGGCCAACGCAGCGCCACAGATTTCGGCATAGTCTTCCAATCGCCGAGCAGACATGCCCTTGACCTTGATCGAAGTTTTCATGTCTTTGAGTTGGCGGAAATAGAAGTCTTGCCCTTGCTGATTACTAGTCCATCCCAAAAAAATATCGCTAGCAGCCTGCATTAAGCGCTGTCCGCTCACGATGCGCTCTCCCTCATGGGAGTAAGGACTGGTCCCTACATAGGGTTCCAACACCGAGGGTCGTGCCTCCTTGTACTGCAACAAAAGAGGATCTTCATTATCGTCTAGCAGCAGAACCACACCACAATGAGTGCCCACACTGCCCACGCCGACCACCTTCAGTGCCGCGTCTACTAAGCGGTAGCGATCGAGCAAAAACTGGCGATCGACCTGAAGGGTGTCTCGATATTGCTCAAACACCGCCTGAATGCTCTCAAAGTACTCGGGTTGATTGGGCGGATGATAGAGTAGGGGCGGATTATCGATCAAGCGGTACTGTCCATCCACCCGCTCGGTCAACTGAGCTACCGCTCGATCCGACGTGCGGCTGAACGCCCTAGCGGCCATCTGAGTCCACTGCTGGCGTGTGTCTTCGTCCGGGGCATGTTCAATCAGCAAGCTTGCGTCTAGCCGAGCATACCAGACTTCTAGCGTTCGCATCTGGCTGTATTGGGTAATCGCCATTCGGTAAGCTTGGGCAGCCGCTAGGACAGCATCAGAAGTTGCTTGCTTTGGCAGAGACAGATCGTGTCCGGCAACCGCAATACTAGTTACTAGGCGTTTCAGATCCCATTCCCAGGGGGCAACTAGGGTTTCATCAAAATCATTCACGTCAAAAATAAGATTCCGCTCTGGAGTGGCAAAGCCGCCAAAATTGAGCAGATGACAATCTCCACAGGCTTGCACTCGAATGCCGGTAGTGGGAGTGGTTGCTAGATCGGCTGCCATAATCACGGCACTCCCGCGCAGAAGCGTGAAGGGAGACTGCATCATGCGATAGTGCCGGATGGGAATTAGATGATCAATGCGCTGCTGGTTCGATTGTTCGATCAGGGCAATGGGATCAGGGCGATCAACTGGGGGTTGCCAGTGGCTGTGATGGGATCGGGGCACTTTCTGTCGCAATTCCTTACCCGCTGCTCGGCGAGCCTGACGAGAGGGCTGGGCGGAGGGCGTCAGTTCCGAAGAGTGCGGTAGCATAATCCAAGGCGGGCGAGGTTAGAGTACAACCTTTTCGATTATCCAAACTGCTCGGCAGCAGTGGGTGTGTTCTACTCTACAGGCAAACATTGCCGCAATCGCATCAGCTCAGGAATCTGGCATTGAATCATCAACAGATCACCACTGAGGTAAAACATGTCCTGGATTGAATTTACCCTTCGGCTGGGTGTTGCTCTCCTGCTGGGTTCAGTCGTAGGACTGGAGCGTCAATGGCGACAACGCATGGCGGGATTACGCACTAGCGCTTTGGTATCAACTGGAGCGGCTTTGTTTGTGCTGCTATCAGTCATGACGCCAGAAGAGGCCAGCCCAACCCGCATTGCTGCTCAGGTGGTTTCTGGAATTGGCTTTCTGGCAGGTGGGGTGATCCTGCGCGAAGGAGCCAACGTCCGTGGGCTGAATACCGCTGCAACCATCTGGTGTGCTGCTGCAATTGGCTGCCTTGCTGGTTCAGGATGGTTCACACAGGCATTCATTGGAACGTTGGTTATCCTGGTTGCCAATATTTTGCTGCGCCCGATTGGCTACAGGATCAATCAGCAGCCGCTCAAAGGCACAGAGGTTGAATTGTGCTATCGCTGCAGTGTGATTTGCAGCAGCAAGCATGAAGCCCATATCCGAGCTTTGCTACTACAAGCGGTGAACCCAAGTCGGATGAGGCTGCGAGCGCTACACAGTGAAGATCTAGAATCAACTCCTGACAAGGTTGAAGTAGAGGCTGATCTGGTCACCCAAGAACGGGACGATGCATTTTTAGAGACGATTGTTAGCCGTCTGAGCTTGGAAACGGGGGTCAGCGCGGTGAGTTGGCAGATTATCGAAGAAGAATACGGTTGAGAAGAGAGCCGCGGCTATAACTAGGCTCCCCTCTCTATTGTCAGTTGCTATGGGTCTCTGCTGTTCCCTCTATGTGTAATGGCTGGTGTGATGGCTGCAGCGCTAGAGGTTTAGTGTCCCGTCAGGCGGGTCAAGACCTGATTCGAGCGCTCCACAAAGGCCTTCATGCCGTCGGCGTCGAAGCCTTTCTGTGCCATTAGCGCCAGATCATAGACATGTTGACAGATCAGCGTTGCCAACTCCGCCGAAGGAGACGATCCTTCAGTGATAATGCTGCCCTGGCTAATATTGACGAGATTTTGGATTAGCGGGTGCGTTGTGTTGACTAGCAGCGTATGCTCCTCGGGGAACTCGACTGCCTGCTGCGACAAGAGAGCATTCATCTCCTGAAGCCGGCGCATTGCTTCTGGTAACAGCACCATGGCAGGCGGAGCAGCTTCGGCATTGTCTGACTTCAGCGCTTCGGTGCGAATTGTCACCTTGGGCTTGTTGAGCGCCCGCTCAAACAGCTCTTTGATCAGCTCGCTGCGGGTTTTGTTTGTTGTCGGATCAACAATTTCGCTGGCTTTGTCTTTGTCGATCAGGGTGTCGTCGAGGTCGGCATCGACGCGAGAGAATTTGACGTCGGAATGCTCCCGTTCCAAAAAGCTGATGAAGTGCGAGTCAATGAAGGAATCCATAAACAGCACTTCCAAGCCTTGGCTCTTGTGCAGCTCGACGTAGGTAGCTTGCGCGGCCGCATCGGTGCAGTAGTAAACGCGGTTCTTGTGGCGCGACTGGTTGCGCTCTAGATAATCTTTCAGCGTCGTGTAGGATTTGCCGTCCAAGACGTTGCTTTGCTCGCTGGAGGTTGAAACGTCCTGCCAGACATCACCTTCGCCGGATTGCACCTCCACTGCAGCGGACGGGGTTCCTAAGTCGGCCGTGGTGCGGAAGATCAGGATATCCTCAACCTGCTTCTTGAACTTGTCGTCGTTCATTGAGCCGAACTTGACGAAGGTGCCGAGGTCTTGCCAGCAGCGAATGTATTGCGCCCGGTCATCGCGATATAGCTCCTTCAGCCGGTCGCCGACTTTCTTGGCGATGTAGTCGGCAATCTTGCGTACGGTGCGATCATTCTGCAAGAAGCTGCGGGAGACGTTGAGCGGAATGTCGCTGCTGTCAATGACGCCGCGCAGCGGCAGCAAGAAGCGGGGAATTATCTCTTCGCAGTTATCGCTGACGAACACCTGGTTGCAGAAGAGTTTGATCTGCCCCTTGGTGACATCGACATCCGGCTTCAGCTTGGGGAAGTACAAAATGCCGTTGACGACAAACGGATAATCGGTGTTGAGGTGTACCCAGAGCAGCGGGTCTTCTTGGAACGGATAGAGATAGCGATAGAACTCTAGATAGTCATCGCTGCTGAGGCTGCTAGGCGATTCTTTCCAGGGCGCTTTTTGCTTGTTGATCTGCTCGCCGTCTAGCTTGATCGGGAAGGGCATGAAGTCGCAGTACTTCTTGACAAGCTGCCGGATGCGGTACGGCTCCAGATAGTCCAACTCCTCGTCCATCAAGGTGAGGGTAACAGTGGTGCCAATGCTCGACCGCTCCGACTCGCTGATCTCAAACTGGGTCGAGCCGTCGCAGGACCAATGCACTGCCTGCGCTCCAGGTTGGTAGGATAGGGTATCAATCTCGACCCGCGACGCTACCATAAAGGACGAGTAGAAGCCCAGTCCAAAATGCCCGATGATCTGCTGATCGCCGCTGTTTTTGTACTTCTCGACGAATTCTTCAGCGCTAGAGAAGGCAACTTGGTTGATGTATTTCTTGACCTCGTCGGCGGTCATGCCAATGCCGGTATCTGAAACCGACAGCTTCTTATTGTCCTTATCAATCGTGATCACGATCTCCGGTTCTGCCATCTCGCCGCTAAAGTCGCCCGAGCGAGACACCATCCGTAGCTTCTGGATGGCATCTACGGCGTTAGAAATTAATTCCCGCAGGAAAATTTCGTGATCCGAATACAGCCATTTTTTGATAATTGGAAAAATATTCTCAGTATGGATACTGATATTGCCCTGTTCCAGAATGGTTGTCATGGGTCTACTTCACGGGGGAATAGAAGAACGCTTAAACAGTGAAACCTTTGATGGGGCAATGCAGATGCCTAACTGCCGCCCACCCTGAGCCAATGTTGCCCAGCTTAAAAACACGCTACGCGATTGCTCTCTATTCTAAGCAGAGGGGGTTCCGCTCGTAGGAGTTCGGATTTCCCTACAGCCGCACCGGATTAGGAGACCTGCCCATGACGCCAGATAAAGCGCCCGAACTGCACCTCGCCCACCGCTTGCCGCCAATGGATGCTGCTGATCAGTCGCTGCTGGTGTCGATTTTGGGCAGCGCTGAGCCAGAATTCTTGTCGCAGACGGTGGCAGATATTTGCCGTCAGTATCTCGGACAGGCGATCAGCCACTGCGAATTTTGGGAAGTTAGCGTCAGCTTCACGGCCGGGCTAACGCTGGCGAATGGAGAGCGAGTCGTGGTTAAATGCCGCAGCCCCCAAAACATCACCCTAGAAACCTTGCAGGCGGTGTGTCAGGTACAGCAGGGGCTAGCAAATCAAGGCTTTCCCTGCCCTCGGATCATCCAACATCCAGTGCAGCATCGTTCCTGCTATGTGACGATCGAGGCATTGCTGGACGCAGGCGAACACTGCAATGCTCATGATCCGACCGTGCGGCGTGCCATGGCGACCGGATTGGCTCAATTGCTGCAAATGGCCCAGCCGTGGATCAATCTGCCTCACCTGCCGCGCAGCCGCTTTCATCATCCGCAGTGGGAAAAGCCGCACAATGCCCTGTTTGACTTTGAACGCACCGCTGCCGGAGCAGAATGGATCGATGCCATCGCCGCAGCGGCCAAAGCCATTTATGCTAATTCCACCACGGCTCTGGTTGTGGGACACATGGACTGGAGCGCCAAAAACATGCGGGTTGCCGGGCAGCAGCTCAGCGCAGTTTATGATTGGGACAGCCTGCGCCTTGAGGATGAACGGGTGGTCGTTGGCAATGCTGCCAAAGGATTTCTGGTGACGTGGTATGTTCCCGTCGCGACGCTCGTACCCACCCCCAGTGATGTGCAGCAGTTCGTTCAGGACTACGAAATGGCTAGAGGTCAACCCTTCACCGCCGCCGATCGCGCCATCATTGCGGCCGCACTGCACTATTCAATGGCCTACACCGCCCGCTGCGAGCATGCCCTCGACCCAGAAGGCAAAACCCTAAACGGCAGTTTTCGTGAGGCGCTGCGAAATGTGTCATCCTACTGCTTATAAGGCAGCTAAGGCAGCAAATAAAGCAGCCAAAATTTTTCGGAGAAGCGTAATTTGCGAGGTGTGAACACCGACCTTCCTGATCAAGCATGATCCCTACAATGATCAAGAGAAGGAGTATGAGAAATAAGGCCTAAGAGGGAGGAGCGAGAACTATGCAGCCAACCAATCCCAATCAATTTACCGAGAAAGCCTGGGAAGCCATTGCTCGCACGCCGGACATTGCCAAGCAGGCGCAACACCAGCAGATTGAGCCAGAGCATCTGATGCTAGCCCTGCTTGAGCAGCCCGAAGGACTGGCCACCAGCATTTTCAATAAGCTTGGGGTGAACGTGCAGCGCGTGCGCGACTATACCGAAGATGTGATTCGGCGGCAGCCACAGGTGTCGGGGGCAGGCAGTGCTGTGTATCTAGGACGGGCGCTGGATACGCTCCTCGATCGGGCAGAAGCGGCTCGCAAAGATCTAGGAGATGACTATATTTCCGTCGAGCACTTGCTGCTGGCCTATCCTAAGGACGACCGCTTTGGGCGCGGCTTATTTCAAGAACTTAAACTAGATGAAACTAAATTAAGGAACGCAGTGGAACAGATTAGAGGGAATCAAAAAGTTACAGATCAAAATCCGGAAGGCAAGTACGAAGCCCTGGAGAAATACGGCCGCGACCTCACCGAGTTTGCGCGGCAGGGCAAGCTAGATCCGGTGATTGGGCGGGATGACGAAATTCGTCGCACAATTCAGATTTTGTCGCGCCGCACCAAGAACAACCCAGTCCTGATCGGGGAGCCGGGCGTGGGTAAAACCGCGATTGCCGAAGGATTGGCGCAGCGGATTGTTAGCGGTGACGTGCCGCAATCGCTAAAGGATCGCCGCCTGATTGCCCTCGATATGGGAGCATTGATCGCTGGAGCCAAGTATCGCGGTGAATTCGAGGAGCGGCTGAAGGCAGTCCTCAAGGAAGTCACTGACTCGAAAGGGCAAATTATTCTGTTTATTGATGAGATCCATACAGTAGTTGGTGCAGGGGCTACCCAGGGTGCAATGGATGCTGGCAACTTGCTGAAGCCAATGCTGGCGCGGGGCGAACTGCGCTGTATCGGAGCTACGACGTTGGATGAGTACCGCAAGTACATCGAAAAAGACGCGGCGTTAGAGCGGCGCTTCCAGCAGGTGTATGTCGATCAGCCCAGCGTCGAAGATACGATCTCGATTCTGCGCGGTCTCAAGGAGCGCTATGAGGTGCACCACGGCGTCAAGATCTCCGACAGTGCCCTCGTGGCGGCGGCAACTTTATCCAATCGCTACATCAGCGATCGCTTCCTGCCAGACAAGGCCATTGACCTCGTAGACGAAGCGGCCGCCAAGCTGAAGATGGAGATTACCTCTAAACCTGAGGAACTCGACGAAGTCGATCGCAAGATCCTGCAATTGGAGATGGAGAAGCTGTCGCTGCAAAAAGAAAGCGACATTGCCTCTCGTGAGCGGCTGGATCGCCTGGAAAAAGAGCTGGCTGACCTCAAGGAAGTGCAGAGCAGCCTCAATGCCCAATGGCAAGCCGAGAAAGACATGATCGTGGAAATCCAGAAGCTGAAGGAGGAAATCGATCGCGTCAATATCGAGATCCAGCAGGCTGAGCGCGACTATGACCTCAACCGTGCTGCCGAGCTGAAGTTCGGCAAACTCACGGATTTGCAGCGTAAAGTGCAAGACGCTGAAAAGAAACTGGCGCAAACCCAAACTAGCGGCAAGACGTTGCTGCGTGAGGAAGTCACCGAGTCTGACATTGCCGAAATTATCTCCAAGTGGACGGGGATTCCGGTCAGCAAGCTCGTGGAGTCGGAAATGCAGAAGCTGCTGCACCTCGAAGATGAGCTGCATCGTCGGGTTGTTGGTCAAGATGAAGCTGTGACAGCCGTGGCAGACGCCATTCAACGCTCGCGAGCCGGACTCGCAGATCCCAACCGACCCATTGCCAGCTTTATCTTCCTGGGACCAACGGGCGTCGGTAAGACCGAGCTGGCGAAGGCCTTGGCAGCCTACCTGTTCGATACCGAAGAAGCCATGGTGCGGATCGACATGTCGGAATACATGGAGAAGCATGCCGTGTCTCGCCTAATTGGTGCGCCTCCGGGCTATGTCGGTTACGAGGAAGGCGGTCAGCTCACCGAAGCGATTCGTCGCCGTCCCTACGCGGTGATTCTATTCGACGAGATCGAAAAAGCCCATCCCGATGTCTTTAACATCATGCTGCAAATCCTTGATGATGGTCGCGTCACCGATTCTCAGGGTCGCACTGTAGACTTTAAGAATACGGTAATCATCATGACCAGCAACATTGGTTCGCAATACATTTTGGACGTAGCGGGTGATGATGAGCGCTACGAAGAAATGCGCTCTCGAGTGATGGAAGCCATGCGGGCCAACTTCCGCCCCGAGTTCCTCAACCGCATCGACGAAGTAATTATCTTCCACGGCTTGCAGAAGTCTGAACTGCGGCAGATTGTGCAGCTTCAGGTCAACCGCTTGGCGCAGCGCTTGTCTGATCGCAAGATCGGGCTCCGGCTTTCGGATACCGCCCTCGACTTCTTGGCAGAAGTGGGTTATGACCCGGTGTTTGGTGCCCGACCGCTGAAGCGAGCGATCCAGCGCGAGTTGGAAACGCAAATTGCCAAGGCCATTCTGCGGGGCGAGTTTCACGATGGCGACACTATCTTTGTCGATGTCGAGAACGAACGGTTGGCCTTCAAGCGCCTACCCGTCGAACTCGTGACAATGTAATGGCGGCGTAATGGCAGCAGGCAACCCCTGTGCAACCCCCTCTTCACATGGAGAGGGGGCTTTTTTAGCCGCTCTGGTTCGTTCGGATTGGCTTCAGAGCAACCTGTTAAGTCAAGTCTCAGGACCAACCTCCAGTTCCCGCAGCTTCGCAGCTAGGGCAAATTACTCAAGGACAGTCTCAGAAATTATTTCAAAGACTGCTTCAAAGACTCTTTCAAGCATAGTGAATTTCAGCAGCCGTTTCTCGTCCGTGCGGTGCTTGTAGATCCAGTTCCGGGCCTATTGGCACAATACCACCTGGATTCAGCGGAAATAAGGTGCTGTAGTACTCTCGCTTGACGGCTTCTAGGTCGCACGTGTCTGCTACCCCCGGAAGCTGATATAGGTCGCGCAGGTAGCCGGAGAGATGAGGGTAATCTTGAATGCGACGCCGATTGCACTTAAATAGACCGTAGTAAACCGTATCAAATCGGAACAGCGTCGTAAAGAGCCGCACATCCGCAAGCATCACCTGATCACCACAGAGATAGCGAGTTTGAGACAGCGTCGTTTCAATTTCGTCTAACACGGCAAATAGTTCCTGACAGGCTTGCACATACGCGGCCTGCGTTTGGGCGAACCCACAGCGATAAACGCCATTGTTCACCGCTGGATAAATTTTTTGATTCCATTGTTCGATCTGGGTCTGTAATTCGGCAGGATAGAGATCTAAGTCTGGTCGCTGAGCAAATGCATTGAACTCAGCGTTCAGCATTACGATAATTTCGGCACTTTCATTATTCACAATTGTCCTGGTTTCCGTATCCCACAGTACCGGCACCGTACAGCGTCCTTGATAGCCCGGATGAAGCTGCTGATAAAACTGCCGCAGCGACGAACATCCCTCCTCGGGCTGCTCAAATACCCAGCCGCCCGCTTCTGGAGCCGGCACCACCCGCGTCACGGCAATCGCGTCCTCGAGTCCCTTTAAAGCTCGGACCACTAGCGTCCGGTGTGCCCACGGACACCCCATCCCTACAATCAAACGATAGCGCCCCGCCGCCGCAGGGTAAGGACTATCCTGATGGGACTTGATTTCAGAGCGAAAGGCGCTCTCGGGCCGCACATACTCACCGGATGGACTGCGGGGTGCCATCTGCGACATCATGAGATGCCACATTGTCGTCCATGCCCATCGTCCTAGGCGGATGATGAAGTTCGCTGGCAAAGAGCGGGGTTGACGCGGTGTTGTAGTCATGGCTTTACCCAGCATTAGCCAATAGACGTAGGTCAGTATACATGATGGCACATTGTCAACGTACAGCTGGCAACGTCCACCCTACTGTTTATCCTGCTGCATCTTGCAGTTCTGAGGGACGCACGGTGATCTCCTGGGTTTGCTCTCCTCGGCGTATTTTGAGACGCAGGGGTTGGTTAATTTTTGCCGCCTCTACCGCATCTTGCAGCTGTTCTGCTGTGTTAATCGGCTTATCATTCGCTGCTGTAATTACATCGCCCCGACGAATTCCACCTTTGGCTGCTGGACTCTCTGGTACTACCTGAATGACCAATACACCGTTCATTTCAGGAGCTGTTACAGGAGAATTTGGATTTTCATTAAACTGTCTGGCAATCTCTGGAGTCAGCGTAACCATGCGAATGCCAATGTAGGGATGGGGAACTCTTTCACCACGCGCCAAGATATCTTTAATTTGCTTTGCCTTGTCAATGGGAATAGCGAACCCAATTCCTTGAGCATCAGCACGAATGGCGGTGTTAATTCCAATGACTTCCCCTCGCTGATTCAGTAAAGGTCCCCCTGAGTTACCTGGATTAATGGCAGCATCAGTTTGTAGAAAATCAAGACGCTTATCAGGAATACCAACTTGGGAACTGGTGCGGTTGAGGGTGCTGATAATTCCTAAAGTCACCGTATTATCTAAGCCCAAAGGATTGCCGACGGCAATTGCCCAATCTCCGACCTGCACATTGGCAGAACTTCCTAGGGGCGCGACTGGTAAATTTGATCCATTGATTTTGACTACAGCTAAGTCAGATGGCTCATCTACGCCTTGTACTTTGCCTGTAAATGTTCGCCCATCCCGCAGGGTTACAATGACTTCATTGGCTCCACTCACGACATGAGCATTGGTGAGAATCAATCCATCACGATCTGTGATAAACCCAGACCCTTGCCCATGCTGACGAAATTCCTGTGGCAGTCTGGGAAAAACGTCTCTCCCGAAGAATTCCTGGAAGAAAGGATCGTCAAAGAAGGGAGTTGGACTAACAGCAACCGTGCGCTCTGTGTCAATGCGTACGACAGCAGGCCCAACTCGCTCTACCGCAGCTGTAACGAAACTGCGTTCTAGATTCGAGGAGAAACTACTGAGATTCGCAGGTTCTGTTGTTGTATTAATAACAGTAGGATTATCAACAGCAATGATTTGTGGAAAAATATGCAAGATGCCTAAAGTGAGCACAACGCTGCCCAAAATCGTTCCTGCAATAGTGCCGACTTGTCGTACGGTTGGGTTTGTTGTTTTCATGAAAGACATTGATCGATCCCTCCACTGTATTGGTCATCGATTCAGCTGGGGCGTCTAGATTTGTCGTTTGCGCTCTAATCCTGAAGGATTGGCTGCGATCAAAAGCTCTACCTACTACATCAATGTGAATGAAGTACTTGCTCAATTTGAAATGATGAAATAATACGAAAAAGCAAAGTAACTTAAGAGCCGCGAGTCAATCGTTGCCAAGCGGAGTCAATAGCCTGTTTCATTCGCTGACCTGCACGATTAAGACTCTGTTGGAAGTCATCCCACTTATCTTCTAGGAAATCGGCAGCTTCTTGCAGCGCATTCCTATCGTGTTGGCCTGTTGCTGCCAACTCACTGTGAACCTCTCTAATTTTGACCCGTACCACATCCGGTTTATCTTGAGGCGATACCAAGGATTTGAGGCGATCGCCCATTTGCTTCACCAGATTCTTTACCTGCTGCGATTTCTCACTCAAAAAGCCTTTTAATCCTTCCGATTCAGTCTTCAGTCGATTCTTAGCGTCTTCTTTAATCACCACTACTTCCGCATCAATCACCTCTATATCCTCTGGAAATAGAACTGCTCGTCCACCAAAAGGTGCAGCAATATCTCCACCTAGAATATAGGCTACAATATCTCCTGTTTCCCAGTCGAATAGAAAGTCCTCTACCCAACCTAATGCATCAGAAACTGACGGAGTACGCACTGCCATACGATACAAACGGCGCAGTGACGTTGGTGGCTCCATCGCCAAACCAGAGTAGGTGAGAACGGCATCTGGACCGATGATCGAAACTTGTTCCAGGGGAGTATAGCCTGCATGACTGCCAAAGTAAACCACTCGTCCCCGATCATCCACCCAAACTTCTTCGACACCACCAAGGCGAGTCGCAGTGCTGCTATCCATTGCCGTCAACCCAATCATCTGACTACGACGAATAACGTTGAACATAACTTCACTCTCCAGAAATAAACCAAACTTTTTTCGGTTTTTCAGTGATTAGTAGGCTTAAGTGAGTAGCAAGGCAAAAAGTCCGCACAGGGCAATACCATCAAATACGCCTGCTCCACCAATACTCAAAACCCCTGCTGACATCTTCTCAAGTTCGGGTAGATGCAGTAGATCAGCACCGATTAACGTTCCTAAAACACCACCTGCAAAGGCTACAGGTGCAGCACCGTTTCCAACTATCAACAATGCCATGAGAGAAGCTGTTAGTGGAGCAACAAGTGCATTCATTTGGATGCCAATTCCCGGAACAACTTGGGCTGAAAAGTAACTCATGAATGTGACAACCAAAGTGACAACTAAAATAGCTAATGGATCGGAACGTGTGAATTCGTAAAGAGCTAGTAAGGTAGGAATTAAACCGCCCCCTACATTGAGTGCTACAATCGTCTTCTGCTCAATCTTGCGTAGGGGAATGCCCCAAAATCGAGCTATCCAGAGGTCGGCAAAGTCTGGAATAATCGGCACATGTGAAACTCGTTCATATAGTGGAATATTGATTGTGCTTCCTAAAATTACGGCCGTAAACAACAGGAATGCAGTACTGGGAGAGAAACCCAGTTTAGCAACTGCAACTTCCACTACATCCAAGGCGATCGTAAGCCAAATGAATGGAAACAGGAGTAAGAAAAGCAAGAAAAGTGCAAATGTAACAGGAAGGTAAATCATCTAGATAGAATGCGATTAGAGTTGACGTTAAAAAGGATATTGCTCGATAGAACTAAAATAATCAGGTTTAGAGCTTTGGCGACTTAGAAACTCTTCGTTCCTTGATTGTTTGATGATATCAAAACGTTGAAACATCCAGACTCGTAAAGCCAACAATCCACCTAATACAACTAGAAATCCACAGACACCCAGCAATTGGTTGATGGGAATATCCAAAACTCCTTGCAAAATTACTTCTCGCAATGCAGACACCAAAGACACCTCAACGGCTGCACCAATAGAAATTCTCTGTTCTTGCAAATAGATGATCAGCAGACGAAAGATCTCGACCAAAATTAGAATAAATAATATATCGGATGTAATAGTCTGAAAATTAATCGTCTCTAACAAAGAAAGGAACATTTCCCCTAAGCGAATAAGCATTACACAAAATATGCCAATGCATAGGGATACCACAATAAAGTTCTGGAAGATCTCCAGGTTTCGGACGACGGTTTCTCGTTGAAACCAGGATTTCCAGCATCGAGCTGGTGGAGAGGACGACGTTCTATCGTGATAATTCTCCAGGGTGAGTTCTTCCGTGTTATCTTTTGTATTCATATACTTACCATCGCAATCAACCCATAATCTCCTCAAAGTTCTGCTTGAGTAGCTGTTCTGCCTTGCCGGCAACAAGGGTTCTTAACGCATAAAAGATTGCCAGATCCATATGAATAAGCTCAAACCAATACTGAGCAGGATCGAAGTTGCTAAAGGGAGGTAGAAGGTGAAGTGTTCATTTTGAACCAGAATATCTCCCGGTAGGCGACCAATCGGGAAATACTTAAAAGTTCCACTGCTTAGCCAGAGTAAGCCTCCTAGCAGGAGGATACCAGCCCCAACTGCCACTAGCGTTTTGCCAATTTCTGCAATCATAAAGTTACACCTCCTCTTGGTGAGGGTATCTGATGCGATAGGCTGTCAATGCTTGGAGAAGTAGTTGAGTTAATAGTAAAGTAACGCAACTGGTTCCCATACCAATGAGTAGAATGGTTAGTTCGCTACTATTGAATAATGTAGCTTGAGAATTTAACAAGATGATTCCTAATGTTATAATGGAAGCGATTGCACCAGCTAGCAGAGCGGACTGAACACTCCATTGAGAGAAAACATAACGGTTAGCTTGAGTGAGAAGGTAGGCTCCAAAAGGAATCCATATACTGGATAAATAGGCAGCATAAAAATCAAGGATCAAACTAACGATCTCTCCACCTCTAAGGGCAATACCAAAAGCAAGTAAGGCATTTAGGATTGTGAACCAAACTTGACGATGAGGTAAGCGAGGAATGATCTCTAGATCCAGAAGGGTTTTAGTTTGAATACGGAGAATGTTGCTGCCAATTCCCAAAGCCGGAACAATGAGGGAAAGGACTAATAAAATCCCTTGCCAGTGCTTAGGTCCTCCACCGATCCAGGACAAGATATAGGGAAGTATTTCTTTGCTGGGCAGCGCTTCTGGAACAATTCCTTGATGCTGTCCGGCCAAAACGACTGCGGTCGGCAAAAATGCAAGTCCAAACAGTGCAATTGCAGCTAAGATACATCCCCAGTAGGCAACGTGAACTGTTTTAGCCTGAACAATAAACTGTTGGCATTTCATATCAATCAAGACCATGAGAATAGCAGCCATTGAAATTCCCAGCTCGTGACACCAGTCTACTTGATAGAGATCGGGGAAAAATTGCAGCGGTGCCAACTCGAGTTCTGATAGGCTATGCAGTTGCCAAAGCGTATAAATTAAAGCTCCAATATTGAACAGCAGTAAGCCCCGAAAAACTTGGCTAGCACGTTCAACCGGAGTAAGGGACAGCAAACATATGGCAATCGTTAATCCTATCATGGTTAACTTGTTAGCAAAACCGACAACGCTTAAAACAGCCGCCGCCGCAATCATTTGCACGGCAGTGATTCCAATTAAAGAAACCCAAGACATTAAGGCAATGCCAACTTTAACCGGATTGCCGTATCGATTGCCTAATAGCGTCCAAATCTGATCAACCGATTGCCAATAAAATTTGACCAGAAAAAGTAGTGCCAGAAAACCAACGCTCAGGGAAACGGCATAGAGACTTCCTGCCGCACCGACTTCAACAGACTGTTCAGCTGTGCCCAAAATGAATCCCAATCCATATTGGGCGCAAACTAAAAGTGTGGTCAATGACAGAATGCCTAGTGAACGCCTCGAAGAAGACGATCTAACATCGAGATGCATTAACTGCTGATTCATGAGAGGTAATCTATGGGTTGCAATTGAAAAGATACCTAGGAATCAGAATTATCCGATTGAGACTGCTGAGATTGGGTGAGGACTGTCCAGGCAGCTTTGGCGGCCTCGGTCAGGCGATCGCCCCAACGAGGAATCTCATCCGCAATCGATTGCCAGTTTTTCTGGGCTTCTTGCTGGATGAGTTGCACCGATTGTTCGAGGCGATCGGGATCAATCAATTTCGTTTCTTCAATGGATTCTCTAGCACGTCGCACAGCCGCTAGATAGGCTTCACGAGTCAGATCTCGTGCAGCTTGAATCTCAGATTGAGCGCGTTTTTTGATGGCTTCGATGAGAGCTTTGGTTTCTCGCTTCAAATCCACATCTTGTCCTGCCATTTCTTGTTCAACCAGGGCATCTGTTTCAGGGCTAACGGCAACTTGAGACTCTGATTCAGGATTGGTAGTCATAGTAGCTGTTCCTCCTAATCTAAACGGCAATTTGAGTTCATTACTAGTTGATTACTATGCTTGATAGGCACGCAATTGCGCTTTGAGTTGAGCAATTTCGGCTGCCATATCCAGCACCATTGCAGCACCAATCAGGTTAAGTCCTAGATCACGGCGTAGACGTTGAATTTGGACCACACGAACTAAATCTTGGCGGCGCAGCATCGTGCCCGTTGGTTCAACCAAACCCAAGGTGACAAACCGCTCAATTAGCGGCACTGAGGTTTGAGTAAAGTAGGCCGCTTGCTCAAAGCTGTAGAGGCGATCGCCCGCATCAGACCAGACAATTCGCGACAACCCCACGCTAGTGGTCATAGGTGTACCTCCGCTATCGCTTTGCGAGGATTGAAGCTGCTGACTTGTCGCAGTTTTTCATAGCATTCTTTTTCCTGAACACTCAGTTCTTTGGGCGTGACAATTTTCAGCCGCACCAACAAATCGGTTCGATTTCCCTTAGGATCGCGCCAGCCTTTGCCGCGTAATCTCAAGGTTTGTCCAGAGTCCACCCCAGGTGGAAGGGTCATCGTCACCTTGCCATCGGGCGTTGGAACTTCGATCTGTGCGCCGAGTACAGCTTCTTCTGGACTGATTGGGACTTCACAAATTAAATTATTGCCTTCAAATCTGTAGAAAGAATGAGGCAGTAACTCAATGGTGAGGTACAGATCTCCCCGTTGCTGACTAAAGGGACTGATTTGTCCCTTGCCTTTCACCCGAATGCGGCTACCCGGCTTTGCCCCGGCTGGAATGCGAATCGTAACGGTTTCATCGCCGACTTGCAATCGTTTTTGGGTACCGTGAAAGGCTTCAGACAACGTGAGGGCAATCGCCGCTTCGGTATCCTGGACAGGCATTTCCACAAAGCGGCTAAAGGGATCTTCGCCAAATTCCACATATTCTCGGAATCCTTCCGGTCCCGTTGTGGTTCGGTAGGTATACACCCGTCGCCCAGCAGGACCACCGCGCCCGAAGCGTCCCAGTAGTTCGTTAATAAAGTCATCAAAGCTGCTGTACTGCCCGAAGTCCATCCCTTCAAAGCCAGTTCCACTCGGAGGAGGCGCACCCGCCGCTGTCTGCTTCCAGTACTGCCCAAACTGGTCATATTTCTGACGCTTTTCTGGATCAGACAGGACTTCGTGGGCTTCATTGATTTCTTTGAACCGGGCTTCTGCCTGTTTGTCGCCTGGATTCAAATCGGGATGGTACTTGCGCGCCAGTTTCCGGTAGGCTTTCTTAATTTCCTCCGGCGTTGCGGTTTTACTGACTCCCAGGATTTCATAGTAGTCTTTGAAATCGGTTGCAGCCATGGACACCTCGACCAAATGAATATGAGTGGTGTATCGGGCAGTTCGGCGAATGCATCACCTCCAAGTCCAATGCCTAGTTTGCTTTGAAAGCCGCAGAGACGCACTTTTCTGGGGGGTTGGCAAAGGCTGAGGTCAT
>JACYLU010000022.1 GCA_015272325.1 Synechococcales cyanobacterium C42_A2020_086
AGCCACACAGGAATTGGTCGTTCCTAAGTCAATCCCAACGACTTTTGCCATCGTCAGTATCCTCCATCATGTCAAAGTTTCAACGATTTTTCGTGTTGCAGGCTCAAGTCAACACTACACACTCAATGTGGATTGCTTGTAGTTACGCCTAACGGTATGACTAGAGTTGAACATCCAACTTTGATGCCTTTGATGCTGAGAGAACCAGCCTGTAGGACCTGTAAGAAAAGTATAGACTTTAGTTCAGGTCAAAGGGATCGGTTTTCCAGGTCAGAGAAGTTCCTGTTTCCGACCCCCTACGAATTGGGGGATGTATCAATCAGGTCAGCAATCAACCGCCCAGAGAGCACCTGCAATAAGACACCGGAGATAGAGGCTCTGCGACATGCTTGAGAGCGGTGATGTAAGTTCAGAGCTGAAGATGATGAACGGTATATAGAATGAAATCTAAAAGATAAATTGAAATTATAATAGAATGAAAACACAATTGATTTCAGAAACGGTGCGGCTGTCTTTCGGTTGGTTCTACCCAGTCGGCGTTGCGGTTTTGGCTGATCTGGTAGAGAAACAGATTTAGCTAACATTCGTCGCTGTCCACGGTAATCTGGTTGGGCGGCAGGGCTATAACCGGCACCTCACCGATATGGGTTGCGATAGTTCTGCTAATGAGTTCATTGCCCATCTGTGAATGGAACCAACGCCTCTACGACAGCAGCCCGACTGCGAGGGGTTGCCTAGTGAGGCAGAGCAGTCCGTGATGCGCTGCTTGGCTAAATCGATTGCTGACTGCCCCATCAACCGCCATAGAGGCTACCAGTGCCGACGCCACGTTAGATACAGCCCATCAATGCTGCTGCCAATGTTTGCTATTCTGTGCCCAGCATCGGGGATCATTCTGTGACCCAGTTGGTTCCAATGCCATTGCAGAGGTCGATGAGAGCGTAGTCGTACAGCGATCTTCTATACATCCGACCGTCCATCTAGTGATTGCTTGCCAGGGATTGCTCACTGCGTTGAGCTGCTGTTGCTAAACGGGCATTCCCTTTTTCGGGTTCGACATGCACAAAGACTGCATAATAGTCAACTGCCAATAAGCTTAAAATCGTACGCTGTATGGCGCATATATTTATAGTTTTTATCTATGGTTGCTCGCTAATTTGATCGATGCCATGGCGGATGTAAGGCATGGGGAAGTCTTCTATGCTTTACGTGAGGAGCTCAGTTTACTGAACCAAGTTAAAACCGCATTCCCACCTCTCCGAGTTCATTGATTTGAGCCTGTGAGAGGTGGTTTTTTATCTTTTTTTATCGTTGGGTACGCTACACCAATTTATCGTTCACTGTGTAATGGCAAAGTAATAGCAAACTCTGCGGTAGTGCAAGACTGCCCTCAACTAACCCTCCACTCAATCAAGGTCTGCTGCATTCTGTGTAGCGCAGTTTACTATAACTTCAGGGCAAAAGAGCACTATCTTGCGATAGAAAACAGGAGTGGCGAATGAAAGCATCTTTGATTAAGAATCTGTTAACGCACAACTAACCTATTCCTATATATGTATTCATATATCTGAAGAGAAGCAGTGTACAAGATAGCTAGAATAATGCATGTCAAAATCTTGGATAGGTGAAGAAAATCTGATATTCTTTGAAAAGTTTGCCGCAGCGCGATGGTTTTCATTCGTTTTAACTTCTATGCTGGTAGAGCATAGCCCTGCATGGGATATGGGGTCCTTAGCGCCTTATCAGCCGTGCTCAGTAGCAGAACTCCCAACAGCGTTCAATATTCGTTCGGTGGCGTTAGGCTTCATCTAGGCAACTCGCCCTTTGAGGGCTGTTTTGTCTAGCCTGCCTGCTCCATAGAGTCCCGTCTAGCTACGCCCCGTTCTCTAGTGCGAGTGTTGCCCACTGGTAGCACGCTCGTCGTTTGTCACCCATTTAGTACTCAATCCTGCCGCAGGCTGCGTATAGTTCTCCATAGTTCAAATCAAGTATAAGGACGGTAATGTCATGGCAACCTATACCAATCCAGAACTGAGCACCATTGCTGAAGCCCCGATGATGATTGGCATGGCAGTGGCGATGGCAGATATCGGCATTGTCTCTACCGCCATTGAGGCAGCAGCCATGTCAAAGCAAATCGCTGGGGCGGCTGAGAAATATCCCAGCAATTCAATCATTCAATCTGTGTTTGCTCAAGAGGTGCTCAAGAGCGGCGCTGTCAAACTGGAAAAGCCCAACCTCAAACCCGAAGATGTTGAGTCGGGTGCAATTGTTGATCAGGCTATTGCTGCGGCGCATCAGGCGCTAAGCGTTGTCGAAGGCAAAGCTACACCCGAAGAGATCCGTGAATTTAAAGAATTTCTCTATGCTTGCGGCGATGCGGTCGCAAATGCAGCTGGAAGCGGCCTCTTTGGTTCGGGTAATCCCAAGGTCAGTGACAAAGAGGCGGCTGCCCTCGCAAAAATTAAGACCGCCCTTGCTATCTAGCCCTTATCTCTCCATCGCTCGCTCAACAGTTGCATTGTTTTGCGAACTTGGTTGCTGAATAAGGACCTTCCGTTAAGATTCAAGTGTTCTGCATTTTTTCTGCATTTTCAGGAGAAGCCCATGATTTCCGCCCGCTGGCTTAGGGTCTTTGCCCCGATCTTCCTTAGCCTGCTGCTGTTTGTGACCGCTTGTGCCAAGCCCGAATCTCGTTATTCGCAGGTTCAAAAGGACACCACTCGCCGCGGTGCTCCTACTGCGGTGGCCAAGGCAGCCGAGCAGGGATCTACTTTCAACAAGTTCTTCCCCAACTCCACAGGCACCTACGAAGTCGTTCCCGCCCAAGAGAAAAAGGGCTTTGCTGAATACAAGCTCAATAAAGATGGCAAAACCGTTGCTATGCTGTCGGTGAGCGATACTACTAGCCTGCCCACGGCGGCCGTCAAATACCGCAACAGCACCGAAACCATTGCAGGCTATCCAGCTGTCAACCAAGGCACAACCGCTACGGGCATCTTGATTAACGACCGCTACCAGGTTAAAGTCCTGTCTCGAGATCCCTCCTTTACCCAGGAAGACCGAGTGGCATGGCTACAAAAATTCGATCTGCGCGGCTTAGCTAAACTCGAAGGACCCAAGACCGCCACAACGCCTGCTCAGAAGTCGCTACCCAACACTGCAACTTCGCCAAAACGCGCCCCAACACTGACACCTCAACCGGCAACCTGACCCCCTGCCGGAATAGCCCTTGCCGCTAACGATGTTGGTTAAACGGTGTTGATGAAACGCCCGTTTTGCACGATTTAGGATAAGGAGATAACCGTGAGCAAAGCAATCTATGAAATCGTTGATAATCTGCCTAAAGGGGGGATCACTGTATCCGCTCTTAAATCGCTGGATTTTGTGGTGCCGGGGCAGTGGAATAATCTAGTTGGCTTTGACAATACGATTCGAGCTGTCACCGGAGAAACAGACGAGGCGCTGATTCAGCAGATCGGTGAACGCGCAGTGACGCTATTCAACGACAAGTCCCAGGGCTATCAGCGAGCACTGTGGCTCTACGATACGGTGGATTCGGCCTCGGGGTTGTTGGGAACTGCCGCCCTGATGAACCGCATCGGGCAGGATACGTTTCTGGGATTTCTCAAAAACCTGACGCCCAAACCCGAGCGGGCCCAAAGCATTGACCTCTGCGTCAAGCTAGTGACGGAACTTGTCGCCTTCTGCCAAATCAACGGAATTCCCGGCGACAGTATTGGCGACTTTCTGGCGGCCCTCAAGGACTATAGCGGCGAATCGCTGATGCGGATGGTCGCCCTAGTCTCCTTCGACGGGTTGATTCCTCTAGGGGCAGGCTTTACAGATAAAGCACTGTCGATGATCAAGGGCATGAGTCCCTCTGAGCTGAGCCACAATCAAACCTTCAAGGGTGTTCAAGATCTGATTCCGGGCGGCAACGATGCGGGCAAACAAGCATTTATCACCGAGAGCTTTGAGTCCACGAAGGGTTGGATGGATGAGTTTGTGGCCTCCAAAGGTCTGACTCAGCAGGGGCTAGTGAATAACCTCTCGAAGTTTGTTGAGTTCTCCAGCGACAAGCTCGACTACCTAGGCGCGTTTCTGGATGTATCGGTGAAATACTACCGTCACACCGGCATCCAAACGCTGGCGCGGCGGCTGATCGAACGGGCTGTGGCCGAAATTTAGCATTGAACCCCAAATCTTCCCGATTACCAGGGTTTGCATCAGGGTGTGAGGCAGAGCAACGAGTGGGACTGAGGAACAGTGGATCCTTAGCCCCATTTTTGATGTTCTTGATGGCAGCAGTGGGGGGAAATCAGTCCGGGGTTTGCCCCAAATAATACTCTACTCGTTGCCGCAGTTGCTCAACCGTCATTGACGGCTGCGTCCAGTACTCTACCAAGGCATGACCAAAGGCCCAGGCGTTGCGCTCGGGAGCAGCAGCATTGTCGAGCAGCAGCGGCCAGAGCGCCAATAGTTCAAACTCGCGGCTCGGCTGCAGCAACGAGAACAGGTCGTAAGCCATTTGCAGTTTGCCAATCACGACGGGCAATTGCTCGATGGGAATTTGCTCTGCCAGAAGGTAGGCGAGGGTTGGAGATCCAGTGGTCAGGGTGGCAATAAATTGCAGCACTGGGCTTTTCAAGAGCGCGGTTAATCCCTGGGTGGTGGTCATCTGGAACGTGTAGTGGTCAATAATTTTGGCAGCTGCCAGCGTGCGGGCATCTAGGTTGCGCAGCCAGCGGGCTAGCCGCAGTTGCTTCGCCGGCGCCAAAGCATCCAGAATCGCTAGAGACAGGGTATCGGCTCCCCAGGCATCGCGGTGAGTTGCAGTATCGCTCGTGACGATGGGCAGCACCCGGTCGCAAAACTCGCCGAGTCGCTCGGCACGATAGGCGGTGGCATCGCGGATTGCCTTTTCCTTGGGACGTTCACCCCACTGCCAGTCGTAGGGTGGCTGCCATTCTCGCATGGGGCGTAAGCGATCCACCTGGGTTACCACTGCAATGGCAGGCAGTTCGGCTTCGGCAGCACGGATGGTTTGCAGCATATCCACATCCATTTGCAGGGCCGGATCGAGGGCAGGCGTTACCAGCAGCAGCAGGTCCGCCGTTGCGGCACAGTCGAGCACAGCCTGCCGAAAATCAGCTCGCTCAGCTTGCTCGTAACCCGGCGTGTCCCAAAGATTCAGAGTTTCGCCATTGTCTGACTGCCACTGGTAGCTTTGAATGGCATCGGTGCTGGGCAGCACATCCACCTCCGCCTGCTCGGATTGAAACAGAGTATTGATCAGGCTGCTTTTGCCGGCACCAGTGCGCCCAATGAGCAGCAAGTTGACCGGCTGCTGCGTCACCGCTTCGACGGGTTGGGCTTGGGTGAGAATGTGCTGCAAGGTTTGGGTTTTGGCAGGCGGCGACGGTAGAGCAGGGATGGCTTCAGGGAAGCTGCTGCCGCTATAGAGGGCAATCGCCTGTTGCGCTAGGTTCCGCAACGCCACCTCCCGCAAGAGCTGACTCAGGTTCACCAACAACTGCTGGGTTGCGCGGTCGCTGGAGCGGATGGTGGCTTGTCGAGCTAGAGCTGCCGCCGGATTTAGCAGCCACTGCACCCAAGTCCATGCCTTCCAGAGCTTGCGGGCTGAAGGTTCGAGCTGTTGATAGACTTCGTAGGCTTGGTAGGCTTGGCCAACGGTCACCTGGTTCAAAGCCGGCGACAGCTTCTGCATCCACAGATCCATGTCGTCTACGGTGCCCCGAATTAGCCGGTATGCTTGGGGAATGTAGATATTCAGCAGTGGGTATTTGATTTCGGGGTGATAGATCTGGGCAATGGCAACCACCAGCTCTTTGCAGCGCGTCCAGAACTGGCCCCAATCCTCCCAAATCGGCGGATCGGACTGTGTGGCTTCCAACAGGGAGTGCAGGGTAGCTTCGGCCTGCTGCAGCGGAGTTCCCGGCAGCGGTGCTCCAGGTTGCTCCAGCGCTTCATTCGTGGCTTCCAACTCTTGGCTGACTTCTTGAACCACTGCCTCCACCTGCTTGATGACCGGCTGAGTCCAGCGCACCAGCAGCCAGCGCCAGCCCACAAACATCAGGGTGAACACCGCCCAGATCCAGTTCAACCCCCACGCATGGATTTGCGAGGCAGCCGCAACGAGCAGAAATCCGATCACGATCACAAGCGGCAGTGCCAACACCACCCACTGCCACGGCTTCAGTGTCACCATTCCCCTGCCCTCCTGGCTCGTTCCCACACACCCAGAGCTTCACATTAAAGAAAGCTTTATTCAAAAAGCTTTATTCAAAAAGCCTTATTCAATATTCATTCAATATTTGGCTATGGTCGTCGATCTCGCTCCAGGTCATAGATCACTTTCTCGTAATACCACTGCTCAGATTGACCGGGATAGCTCAGGCGAGCATGGGACAACAACCGCTCTGCCGCTCCCCGATCGCCCCGCAGTTCTCGCAGCAGCCGACTGCGCAACGGGCCAGTGCGACTCGGCAGGCCTGCCCGACGCCGAGCCTGACCACTACGACCATGGCGAGAACGCCTCCCCATTCGTGGTGAGCGCAAGTGAGGGAGTAGGGCAACCAGCAACAGAACTAGCAGAACCAACAGCAACCAGGGAACCAGAAGGCTTACTTCCAGCATGAACTATTCGGAGTCTTAATAGGACAACTCTTCCATCTTAGACAAGCCACCTAACTCCTTGAGGCACCACAGGGCAGCCCTCAGAAGCCTTGATTTCGGGCAACCAAAAGCCGAAAAGCAACAATGACCTGACCCTGTAGCTTACTCTCTCTAACGATAGAAATTGGCTTCATTCGTTGCAACTTGTAGTCATAATGAGTATGATTTAAGAGTGGGTGATGACCTCGGGGACATTGATCCGGGTTAGCCCGGTCTAGGGTCACCCCAAACGTTGGGCGATTGCTGGTGCTTGCTATAGCGATGGGAATGGATGCAATCGTGGCGACTGACTTGGAATTGAACTTGGAGGATTCTAATGGCTCATACCTTAGCGCCGTTACCTTATGACTACGCGGCTTTAGAGCCTTACCATCTCACGACCCGTTCCCGATGGCGAGCGAATTGGCAAATCAGAAGAAAACCCAAAGCTTAATGCTGTTGGTATTGGGTTTAATTGCAGACCCTGCAAGACAAGGTGTACAAGTAAAAAGGAAGTTAAGGGAGTTATGACCACGATGACTGCGACATTACAAACTCAACAATCTGTGGTTGAAACGTTGAATCGCCAACAAGCAAACGCACTAGTGGCTTACCTCAACTACAAGAAATATCATTGGCTCACTTTTGGTCCGCTGTTTCGCGATCTGCACCTGCTATTTGAAGAGCAAGGTGGCGAAGTGTTTGCCATGATCGATGAATTGGCAGAGCGCAGCCTGATGCTAGATGGAGCACCAGTGGCAGACCCCAGCGACTACCTGCCTACGGCTACGGTGCGGCCTTCCGTGGGCAAACTGTCGGTACGGGAAATGGTGGAAGAAGCCATTGCCACTCATGAACTGATCATCAAAGAAATGCATGAGGATGCTGAAGTGGCAGATAAGGCCGGTGATATCGGTACTGCTGACCTCTATACCCGTCTGGTGCAAACTCATCAGAAGCACCGCTGGTTCCTGAAGGAGATCCTCAAGAAGGGAGACGCTTTGGTTTCCTAAAGGCTCTAGCGGCTAGCGCGGCTGACGCTCACTGCGAGTAGATTGCCCATTGCTAATCCGCAGTTCTAGAACGAGGGGGTACAGTTGGACTGTGCCCCTTATTTTTGAGGTTGATTTTTGAGGTTGCAGTGGAGATAGGCGGACAAATAGCGAACAGGGAAAGAAGCGATGAATGGTCCTGGTGAACTTGGCTGGCTCACGGGTTGGGCAGCCGCTCTGGTGAGTGCGATGATGCTAACGGCAGGCGATCTGCTGACTGGTGCTCAGCTAGCGGCAGGGCCAATCATGACGCTAGAAGCACTGCCACCCGGACAGTATGATTACCTCCAGGTTGAACCCAATCCTGATGGGTTGGCTTTGCCGGAACGTCAAGATAACACTCTGCTGCTGCATAAAGTAGGGCGGACGGTCATTGGGGTGAATCGGCGAAGGGGTATGGCGCAGCTTTGCTTTCGTGGATTTGCTGAGGGCAATCGCCTGCTAAACGTGACGCGGATTTTTCCACCCTATCAGCCCGATTCCAATTGGGATTTTCAGGCAGACTGGCTAGATGTGAGCAACTACCAGCGGCGAGAACGAGCCTTCACAACCGCAGAGCAAGCCGATCTGTTGACTTGTCTCCAGGTGTTTGGACGCTAAGGCTCTCTGCGATCTGAGTTGAGTACACCTGAGCCGAATACAGTCTTGAGCCGAATACAGTAGAGGGAGGAGATCCGCATCCCCGCTACCTCGAAAATTGGGTAAACCTAGGTATAGACAAAAGGACGAAAAGAGTAGGGTACAGTAAGGGTGAACCTGGATCCAAAGGAGTTGTCATGAGTTCTTGGCGCGATCGCCTGAATCGAATGGGTGGCAAAACCCGATTTGCGGTCTGCCGCATTTTTGTTCACTTGGCAGGGAACGAGGTTGCTCCACTGCTAGGTGTGCTCAATCGGGCGGCGCGGGAAGCTATTGATGCCGAGGGAGAAATGCAGGTCTTGGGCGAAGGGCTAGTCGAAATTTGCGAGGCATTGCTGCAATCCGATCTCTATTGGCAGTCAGCCGCCAATGAGGGCGATGTGTTCTGGGATGAAGCAGATGCTGGAGACTATGTTTCGGAGCTGTTTACCGACTCGGCTCAGCGTTATGGCACCGCTTTGGAGCTAGAGAGCGATACCGCAGACGGCGAGTTCTCGCTGCCGGTGACGCAAAATCTGGTGGTGATCCTCACCGTTGCCTACGAAGGGGAAGTGCCTGCCCTGGAAACCGATCTTGCCAGCATCAGTGCTCTCAAGGCAGGATTAAAAGCAATCATCAATCTGCACTATGACAATAAGCTGCGGGCGATTCAGGTGCATTTTTCACCGGCTCGTTTGGGTGATATGTTAACTCAAGAACAGCTGATTCTTAATTTCCCCGAATTGATTCCTCTTTAGTCTGCAAGATTCACAGTTGTATGTATAAAACCATGATTCGCAAATTCCTGATTTTTTCCATGGCGCTAGGGCTAGGGCTGACAAGTTTTGCTTGTGCCAGTGAGTCACTAGAATACCCTACCGATGTCATTTCGCGTTCTGCGCCTGTTCAGGAAGCTGCTCCGGCTCCTGTATCGACCACCATTCGTGATGGAGAATACCCTGTGCAGCAGGCAACCTATGATGATGGCACAGGCGAATACACGCTGATGTTACTGAATACGGCTCCTGGTGAATCACTCTACCGAGCCAGTAACTTGCAAATGGCTCGCCTAACAGACGAACAGATTCAGTCCGGGGTGAAAAGCTACCTGAAGGTAGAAAACGGCCAGCCGGTGCTATACCTCACCGAAGATTTTCGCATTGAATACATCCACAACGTCACTGAAACTCAAGTTAACCCCCAGACAGGGCAGCAGGAAGTGGTGGTTGTGCGGCAAGAACCAAGCTTCTGGACGCCCTTTGCTGGAGCGTTGGCTGGACAGGCCCTTGGTAGTCTGCTGTTTACGCCTCACTACTACATGCCGCCGGTGTATCGTCCAGGTGTGGTGCTGACTGGCTACGGTGGCTATGGGCGCAGTTATGACCAGGCTGTGAGCAGCTACCAGTCTCGCTACCGAACACCGCCAGCCGAAGTTCGCAACCGGCAAACCTTCCGCACCACCGGGCAAATCCGCCGTTCGCCCAGCACAGGCACCACAACTCGCCCTACCCAGCCAACTCCCGGCAATCGGGCTACAGGGTCTGGCTATGGAGGCAGTACGTTACGTCGCTCGCCTACCTCGAACCCCACGAAGGCACGTCCTCGCACAGGTGGCTTTGGCAGCGGCGGTGCCCGACGAGCTCCCCGGATTGGCGGTCGCAGACGATGAGGAGTTAATCTCCTAGGGGTGACTATCGTCATCCACAGGGATAAATGCTGACTTTTCAGATTTGAATCATGTTCAGTGGGGCAAGCTTGAGCTGCCCCTATTTTTCTGCTTCTTGCAGGTGGCAACAATAACCCGATAGGCTTATGAGCGTGTATGGGCAGGATGAGAGGCTCTGCTGAGAACTCATTCCCATATTGCAATTTCATTCCAGATCAAGATTCAGATGAGCCAGATTGAAGCTGAAACTCAGATCGAACAGGCAATAGCAACGTTGCGGGTTGAGTTGCCATTCTTATTTGAGCGCGATCTCTCCTACGACATCTACACCCGCGATATTTATTTCCGCGATCCGGTCAACACCTTCAAGGGTAAGTTTAACTACCGCATCATTTTCTGGACGCTGCGGTTTCATGCTCGCTTGTTTTTCACCTCGATTGCCTTCGATCTGCACAGCATCGAACATCCCAGCCCCGAGATTATCCATGCTACTTGGACCGTGCGCGGCATCCTGCGCTTGCCCTGGCGACCCGAACTGCGGTTTAACGGCGAATCTACCTACCGGCTCAACGCGGAAGGCAGAATCTACGAGCACATTGATACTTGGGACCGCCCGCCCTCGGAAATCCTGAAGCAATTTCTGCCGCAGTCGGCTTCACGACCGGCAAAATAACTCTGGCATGACGACCGTGTCAGTCTTTGCTAGAGTCGGGGGCAATTGGATCGGCCGCTATTGCTTGCCGCGCTTGAGTCTATCAGACGCCAGATTCGAGAGGTGTGGAGAGCTTGCTACACTAGCGTGATGATAGGCTCCAGTTCATCCCGCAGGTGAGGGGCACGGCTATGACAGTCATGTACGATACGATTCATGCCATTCTAAACAGTGAAGAAAAGGCAGATTTACAGCATCTTTTAAATGAGTTTCGCGCCCAAGCTAAACCCTTTTTTCTGCGCAACGAAATTCTGGAAGGGTTTAGTACCTACTGCGCACAGTCTTTCAAACCGCCCCATTTCTACCATGTGTCACTTGTGGGTAAGTTGATGCATGCCACCCATGAGCTGCTGTTGGAAGCAGACTCTGTTTGGTTTTTAGTACGGACGCAGGTTGCTAGTCAGGAGGTGCTGCGACTCCAGATGGATTTAACCCACGTCGAACCGATGACGCCGCAGGCATTGCTGGATCTGCGCGATCGCTTGGTGCAGCGCTATCAGCCGCAGTTGTTAGAAATTGATCTACGCCCCTTCCACGCTGCGTTTCCCAAAATCCAGGACCCCCGTAGCATTGGCAAAGGCTTTGAGTTCCTGAATCGCTATCTCTGCAACGAGCTGTTTACCGAACCCGACTACTGGCAAGAGCAAATCTTTAACGCATTGCGCGGGCAACGCTATGACGGTATCCAGTTGCTGATTAATCAGCAAATTCGTTCGGCTAGCGAGTTTCTCGTCCAAGTTGATCAGGCGCTACACTGGCTTAGCCACACTTCACCCGATATCCCCTACGCGCAATTGCACTGGAAGATGCAAGAACTCGGCTTTGAGCCAGGCTGGGGCAACACCGCTGGGCGAGTGCGAGAAACCCTGGAACTGCTGACTCGCTTTACCGATATGCCCAATCCATCGCTGCTAGAAGCCTTCGTAGCACGACTGCCAATTATCTTTCGCGTGGTGCTGGTGTCGATCCACGGCTGGGTGGCACAGGAGGGCATTCTGGGACGCTCGGAAACAATGGGGCAGGTTGTCTATGTGCTGGACCAAGCCCGCAATCTGGAGAACCAGCTACAGCGAGAAATTCGGCTAGCGGGGCTAGAATTTTTGGGAATTCAGCCACAGGTGGTGATCCTGACGCGCCTGATTCCTAACTGCGAAGGGACCTCCTGCAACCTGCGCCTGGAGCAACTCCACGGCACCCGCAATGGCTGGATTTTGCGCGTTCCTTTCCGGGAAGGCAACCCCAAGATGACGCAGAATTGGATGCCGCGTTCCGAAATTTGGGCTTATCTAGAAGACTTTGCCTTGGATGCTGAGGCTCAGCTTTTGGCACAGTTGCAAGGTCCCCCCAATTTGATTCTGGGCAACTACAGCGATGGCAATCTAGTCGCCTTTTTGCTGTCGCGGCGGCTCAAGACTAGCTTTGGCAGCATTGCTCACTCCCTGGAAAAGCCCAAACATCTGTTTAGCGATTTGTACTGGCAGGATTTGGAACCGGAGTACCATTTCTCCATGCAGTTCACCGCAGATTTGATCAGCATGAACGCAGCAGATTTTGTGTTGTCCTCCTCTTGCCATGAGATTGTGGGCACGCCGGATACCGTTGGTCAGTACGAGTCCTATAAATGCTTCTCGATGCCGCAGCTTTACCACGTTGTGGATGGTGTTGATCTGTTTAGTCCCCGGTTCAATGTCATTCCGCCCGGCGTCAACGAGCACTTGTTCTTCCCCTACAGCGACGATGCCGACCGTCCAGCGCACGACCGGCAGCGCATCGAGCAGCTATTATTCACCCGGACTGGTCCTCAGATTCTGGGCTATTTGGATGATCCGCAGAAACGTCCACTGCTGATGATGACCTCGATCAACTCCATCAAAAACCCCAGCGGCTTTATCGAATGTTTTGGTCGCAGTGCGGCTCTGCGCAATCGCTGCAATCTGATCATGGTGACGAACAAGCTGCAGCCTGGTCCTGCTGCCAGCCCTGACGAAATTCGCGAGATTGAACGGCTGTACCAGTTGCTCGATCAGTATCAGCTCAAGGGGCAGTTTCGCTGGATCGGCATGCGGCTCAGCCGAGCTGCTCTAGGAGAAGTCTACCGATCGGTGGCCGATCGACGCGGCATCTTTGTGCAGCCAGCTCGGTTCGAAGCCTTCGGCTTAACTTTGCTAGAGGCGATGATCTCAGGGCTGCCCACCTTTGCGACGCAGTTTGGCGGTCCGGCGGAGTTGATTCAAGATGGTGAAAATGGCTTCCACATTAACCCGATGAACCTAGAAGAGACAGCCCAGAAGCTGTTGAATTTCGTTGAACAGTGCGATCGCGATCCCTCCTATTGGCAGCTTTTTTCCCAGCGGGCAATTGAGCGGGTTCACACCGCCTACAATTGGCAGCTTCATGTCCAGCAATTGCTCTGCTGCTCTAAAATTGAAAGCTTTTGGAGCTATGTCTACCGCGACCCGCGAGAAGCATTGCTTCGCTATCTAGAAGCCCTATATTATCTGATCTTCAAACCTCGAGCCGAGGCGTTGCTGCGCGAGCATCAGCAGCGTTGAAATGAGACTTGCGTTTGCTATGCTTCTACCTGCTCCCAGTTTCAACCCACTGCCTCTACCCATTCTCTGTTTTCGTCACTTTGTCCTCTCGACTCCTGCAATTTGACGGCGATGAAATCCACTGCCCGTTCTGCTCCACTGGTTTACACAGACTGGACAGTCATTGAACCCCAGTTCGACCCCGAACGTTTGCATGCCCGCGAAACCATCTTCACCGTGGGCAATGGCTACCTGTCTACCCGGGGTAGCTTTGAAGAAGGCTTCAACCGCGCTTGGGCAATGACACTGATCCATGGCGTCTACGACTCGGTGCCCATTGTCTATACTGAGCTGGCGAACTGTCCCGACTGGCTGCCCCTGAGCTTAACCATTGACGGCGAACGCTTCCGCCTCGATCGGGGTGAGCTGTTGAGCTACGAGCGCGTGCTGGATCTACGGCGGGCGGTGCTGAGTCGTAAGCTGCGCTGGCGTAGCCCGAGCGGTAAAACGGTAGATCTGACCTTTGAGCGGTTTACAAGTTTGGCAGATGTTCATGTCCTGGGATTGCGCTGCCAGATTACGCCGGTCAACTTTGCTGGCACCATTAAAATGCAAGCAAGCCTGAATGGCTACGCTGAAAATCAGGGATTTAACCACTGGGAGTGGCTTGACCAAGGCGAAGTGGATCACGGCGTCTGGCTAAACATGCGGACACGCAGTTCTCATATTGAGTTGGGTATGGCCTTCGGGCTGCGGATTGTCGGAACCGATGCTGCCCTGGAAACGGCTAGCACCCCTGGCTACCCAACCGTGGAAACCACCTGCACCGCGTCGCTAGGGCAAACCATTACCTTCGAGAAACTCGTTACCGTCTTTACTTCCCGCGATCAGGTACAGCCGACGCAGGCAGCCCGCGAGAAGCTGTTGTCGCTGCCGGGCTACAGCGAGTTGCTCCACGACCACGAGCATGCTTGGGAGCAGATGTGGCACCAAAGTGATATCCAAATTACCGGCGATCCCAAAGCTCAGACTGCTGTCCGCTACAGTCTATTTCAGCTGTTGATTTGTGCACCTCGTCAGGATGACCGGGTCAGTATTCCTGCCAAAACTCTGTCTGGCTTTGGCTATCGGGGGCATATTTTTTGGGACACGGAAATTTTTATCCTGCCATTTTTCATCTGGACGCAGCCGACTATTGCCCGCAACTTGCTAACCTATCGCTATCACACCCTAGAAGGCGCCCGTCGCAAAGCCAAAAACTATGGCTATAGGGGAGCCATGTTCGCTTGGGAAAGCGCCGACACCGGCGACGAAGTTACTCCTCGCTGGGCTATTCCTAATGACCCCTATGCCGAAGATATCCGCATCTGGTGCCGCGATCGGGAAATCCACATCAGCGCCATGATTGCCTACGCGGTCTGGCAGTACTGGCTGGCAACCGGCGATGATGCTTGGCTGCGCGACTATGGTGCCGAAGTGATCTTAGAAGGCGCTGTGTTCTGGAGCAGCCGCGTTGAGCTAAACGTGAAAGCAGAACGCTATGAGATCCATGATGTGATTGGTCCTGATGAATATCATGAATACGTCAGCAACAATGCCTTTACGAATCGTTTGGCTCAGTGGCATCTCGAAAAAGCATTGCACCTCTATGAATGGCTGAGCGATACCTATCCGGAACGGGCAAGCGAGCTAGAACAGCGGTTGCAACTAACTCCCAAACAGTTGAGCCGCTGGCAGGATATCGCTGCGAACCTATGGATTCCCTACAATGCTGATACTGGTCTGATTGAGCAGTTTGATGGCTTCTTTAAGCTAGAAGACATTGACCTCCAGAGCTACGAACCCCGTACTCAATCGATGCAGACTATTCTGGGTATCGAGGGCACCAACCAACGGCAAGTGCTAAAGCAGCCCGACGTGCTGATGATGCTCTACTTAATGCGGCAATATCAGGAGTTTCCCTACAGCAAAGCACACTTGCAGGCAAATTGGGACTACTACGCTCCCCGTACCGACATCACCTATGGTTCTTCGCTGGCTCCGGCGATTCACGCAATTTTGGCGGCAGACGTAGGGAAGGTCGGCGATGCCTACCATTATTTCCTACAGTCCGCTTTGGTTGATCTAGAAGATTTGCGCGGCAATACAGCAGAAGGTATCCACGGTGCCTGTGCTGGCGGTGTCTGGCAGGCAGTTGTGTTTGGTTTTGGCGGCTTGCACCTAACCGAATCGGGGCCCCAGACTCATTCGCAACTGCCGCCCCACTGGGCGCGTCTGAAGTTCAAGATTCACTGGCAAGGACAGTGGTACGAGTTCGACCTCACTTCAGCAGAGGTCACCCCTGCCGCCTCAACAATTCGGGGTGTCATTTTCGATCTCGATGGTGTTCTCACTGACACTGCAGAATTTCACTACCAAGGCTGGCAGCGGCTAGCTGACGAAGAAGGATTGCCCTTCGACCGCCAAGCTAACGAAGCGCTTCGTGGCGTCTCTCGTCGCGACTCTCTGCTGCGAATCGTAGGCAACCGCTCCTACTCGGAAGCTCAGCTTCAAGAAATGATGGAGCGCAAAAATCGCTACTATCAGCAGTTCATTGAAGAAATTACGCCGGATAATTTGCTCACCGGAGCCAGCGAACTGCTTGATGAACTGCGAGCTGCCGGTATCAAAATTGCCATCGGTTCTGCCAGCAAGAACGCCCGCACCGTGATTGAACGCCTCGGCATTGCCGACCGGGTTGATGCTATTTCAGACGGCTACAGTGTCGAACGCTCCAAGCCCGCTCCCGATCTGTTTTTGCATGCCGCACAGCAGCTTGGGTTGCCGCCCGAATCCTGTGTTGTGGTTGAAGATGCTACGTCTGGCGTGGAAGCTGCCCTTGCTGCCGGTATGTGGACGATTGGCATTGGTCCCCAGGAGCGCGTTGGTATGGCTCACATTGTCTTGCCTAATCTGTCTGGTGTGCATTGGGCAGAACTACGCAATAAACTGGAACATCTGCGCCCCACAACCTAGCCGCTCATCCATGCGGCAGTTCCTCTATAGTTCCTCTGTTGCTCCATTAGCATTCCTGTGAGTTTGGTTTCAACAGGATTGCTATGGTAGGGTGGATTGCCCTTGGGCTACCTCCCTGCAAACGCTGTCTTAAATCTACTGCTATGGCTAACTTCTCTTTGTCTACAGGATCTGATGCACCCTCTGTACTCGCGGATTACGATCCCAACGGTGTTGGCAGTAAGTCAGCAAATCTGTTTGGACTACCGTCTAATGATGAAAACTCTAGAATCATCATCCTTCCTGTTCCCTGGGAGGTGACCGTATCCTACGGAGCAGGAACCGCGAAGGGACCTGCCGCCATTCTCGATGCTTCAACTCAGCTCGATCTGTATGATCCTGAAGGAGTAAAAATTTGGGAAGTAGGGGTATTTATGCCGCCTATTTCAGACGTCTGGCAACAGCGGAATAATCGGCTGCGGCAACAGGCAGCAGACTACATTGCTGCTCTCGAGGAAAGCGAGAATCCCCTTGAGGAGGCAAAGCGATGGACAACCGTCATAGACAACATCAATCAAGCCTCAGTTGAACTGAATGCCTGGCTGAAAGCGGAAGCGCTCAAGTACCTGTCTGCTGGACAATTCGTTGGCGTAATCGGGGGCGACCACAGCTCTCCCCTGGGATTAATGCAGGCGTTGGCTCAGCATCATCCCGAGTACAGCATTCTCCATATCGATGCCCATGCCGATCTGCGAGTTGCCTATGAGGGATTCACCTTCTCTCACGCCTCGATCATGGACAATGCCCTTAAAATTCCCCAAATCAGCCGCATCGTCCAAGTCGGGATTCGAGACCTTTGCCCAGCCGAAGCAGAGCGCATCGAGCAGTCCAATCATCGAATTATTGCCTTCCACGACTGGGAACTAAAGTCACGTCAGTTTACAGGGCAACCCTGGCACCAAACCTGCGAGGAGATTCTCGCTGCACTTTCCTCTAAGGTTTACATTAGCTTCGACATTGATGGACTCGACCCCTCCTTCTGCCCCCATACGGGCACGCCAGTTCCAGGAGGGTTGCGATTTGAGGAGGCAGCCTATCTGTTAACGCAGGTAGCGAGGTCGGATAAACAGATCATCGGCTTCGATCTCTGCGAAGTGGCTCCTGGCGAAGACGACTGGGATGGTAACGTCGGTGCGCGTATTCTCTACAAGCTAGTCAGTGCCTTGGCTCAATCTCAACACTGGATAGGCTAACCGCTTCAAAAGCAAGGGCAGCTATAAAATTGAGTTGTCACGAAGGAGCTTTTGCTTCCCCTCAAAAACCTAGATCTCTCTAATCCTCTCCCTATCTGCTTTACAGCCTTTTTCCGAAAAAAATTCTCCTAGGAGTTGACACATTGAGGGAGGAGTCGCTATATTGATAAAGCGGTCGAGGGAAGCCA
>JACYLU010000029.1 GCA_015272325.1 Synechococcales cyanobacterium C42_A2020_086
GCTTCTGCTGTTTTCCCCGCTTCATCTACTTAATATCTCTTTGAAAACAAGCTCTAAAGTACCCTTTAGATTTGGTGAAGTACGCCAAACTGGAACCGAAAAGGTAGTTATTGTGCCGAGCGTTTCATCGGAAAGTCGCGAATACTTGCCTGTAGGGTATTGCAATTCAGGAACGATTGTCAGTAACCTTGCCTTTGCCCTCTACGATGCCCCGCTGTGGAACATGGCGCTGATCGCCTCGCGGCTGCACCTGGTTTGGATCGCCACCGTCTGCGGCAAACTCAAAACCGACTTTCGCTACTCCAACACCCTAGGCTGGAACACCTTCCCCGTGCCCACCCTCACCGAGCAAAACAAAGCCGACCTCACCCGCTGCGCCGAAGACATCCTGCTCGCCCGCGAACACTACTTCCCCGCCACCATTGCCGAAATGTACGACCCAGCCCGCATGGATACCGAGTTTCCCCTGGTGCGCGAAGCTCATGAACGCAACGACGAAACCCTAGAGCGCATCTACATCGGGCGACGGTTCAAAAACGACACGGAACGGCTAGAGAAACTGTTTGAGATGTACGTCAAGATGACCCGTCAGCAGGGTACAAGCAAGAAGTCAGGAAAACGGAAAACCCAAGGAGGAAAGTGATAGGTGCATCGCCAATACGCCCGCATCCCCCAGTCCCTGCTCCCAAGTCGGGAGAAGGGGAGCCGGATTTTCAAGTCCCTTCCCAACGTGGGAGAGGAATTGAGGGTGAGGGAAAAATCAGCCAAACGTCAATCCAGCGGAGGTTAATCATGATTCAAATTCAACTCAATTTGCCAATGGAGCAAATCGCTGAATTTTGTCAAAAATGGCAGGTCATAGAATTCGCGTTATTTGGTTCTGTCTTACGCGATGACTTCCGCCCCGATAGTGATATTGATGTCATGGTCAAGTTTCATCCCGATGCTCACCCAAAATTCAGTACCCTCGACCAGATGGAAACAGAACTCAAAACGATTTTTCATCGCGATGTTGATCTGATTACTCGTCAAGGTATTGAATCCAGCCGGAATTACCTCCGTCGCCACGCAATTCTTTCCTCAGCCCAAGTAATTTATGCAACGGGATCTGCAATTTCTGCTTGATATGCTGCAATCCGCAGAACTGATCATGACCTATACGACTCAATGTGAAAAGGAGCAGTTCATTAGCAATGTGCAGCTTCAAGATGCAGTGATTCGACGACTATTGGTGATTGCCGAAGCTGCAAGGCGAGTTTCAGAAACAACTCGACAAACCTTATCTAACATTTCTTGGCAAGAAATCAATGGAATGCGCAATCGCTTAGTGCATGACTATGATGATGTCAACCTCAATATCGTCTGGGAGGTGGTTCAGTCTGAGATACCGCACTTGATTGAGGAACTGAAGGCGCAGATCCCTCCTGAAAATTGAGCAACAAACACAACTACATCGGTGGTCAACAGCCGATCGCTATTTCCGTAAACCTACCATGATTTCCGCTATATCACTGGTAATCACACAATTACCGCCACTATAATTTCCTTGCTCTCACCCCAAAACAATGGCTTCCCAATCCATGAGCAACCCGATCGCAATTCCTTCCGTTTCCGTCACCTACGCCTAGGATGGCACCTCCACCAAAGCCAACGCTCTAGGGATGCGCCCCATGCAGGAACGCGCCTACCAAAAGCGCGGCGAACAATACCTGCTGATCAAATCACCCCCCGCCTCCGGCAAAAGTCGGGCACTGATGTTCATCGCCCTCGACAAACTGGAAAACCAGGGACTCAAACAGGCGATCATTGTGGTACCAGAAAAATCGATCGGGGCTAGCTTTCACAACGAACTCCTGAGCAAGTATGGCTTTTGGGCAGATTGGGTCGTCGAACCCTGCTGGAACCTTTGTGATGCTCCTGGCGGCGATAACGGCGGCAAAGTCGATGCGGTGAAAAAATTCCTAGAAAGCGATGCCAAAGTGCTGGTCTGCACCCATGCCACCTTTCGCTTTGCCGTAGACAAGTTTGGGGTGGAGATGTTGGACGATCGCCTCATTGCCGTAGACGAATTCCACCATGTTTCCGCCAACCCTGATAACAAACTCGGCGACCACATTCGCCAACTCATGGCCCGCGACAAAACCCACATTGTCGCCATGACCGGTTCCTACTTTCGCGGCGATGCCGAAGCCGTGCTGCACCCCGACGACGAAGCCCGCTTTGAAACTGTCACCTACACCTACTACGAACAACTCAACGGCTACCAATACCTGAAGCAACTGGATATTGGCTACTACTTTTATTCTGGTCGCTACAGCGACGAAATCATGCAGGTGCTTAACCCCAACGAAAAGACCATTCTGCACATTCCCAACGTCAACTCCCGCGAAAGCACTAAGGACAAAATCCGTGAAGTCGAACACATCATCGAAGAACTGGGGGAATGGCAGGGCACCGACCCCCAAACCGGGTTTCAACGGGTCAAAACGGCTGACGGCAAGGTACTCAAAATTGCCGACCTGGTAGACGATGACCCCAGCAAGCGCGATCGCGTCGTTGCCGCCCTCAAAGACCCCGCCCAGAAAAACAACCGCGACCATGTGGATATCATCATTGCCCTCGGTATGGCCAAGGAAGGCTTCGACTGGATCTGGTGTGAACACGCCCTCACCGTGGGCTACCGCTCCAGCCTGACGGAGATTATCCAGATCATCGGACGCGCTACCCGCGATGCCCCCGGCAAAACCCGCGCCCGCTTCACCAACTTGATCGCTGAACCCGATGCCAGCGAGGAAGCCGTTACCGAGGCGGTGAATGATACCCTCAAGGCGATCGCCGCCAGCCTGCTGATGGAACAAGTCCTCGCCCCCCGCTTCGAGTTCAAACCCAAGCGCCCCGATAATCAGCCCACTCCCGGCTTTGACTATGGTGAGGGCGGCTACGATCCCAATAAGTGCAACGTCGGGGTGAATCCTGAAACAGGGCAAATCCAACTGGAAATCAAGGGACTCGCTGAACCCAAGAGTCCAGAAGCCACCCGCATCTGCCGCGAAGATTTGACTGAGCTAGTGACGGCGTTTGTGCAAGACAAGCCCTCCCTCGAACGCGGTCTCTTCGATGAGGAACTCGTCCCCGAAGAACTCACCCAAGTCCGTATGGGCAAAATCGTCAAAGAAAAATTCCCAAATTTAGACGAAGAAGATCAGGAAGCTGTCCGCCAACATGCGATCGCTGCCATCAACCTAGTGCAACAAGCCAAGCAACAGGTGAACGAAGCGACTGGAACTTACAACACCAATCCTGATGCGAGCAATCCTAGTATTACAACCCCCAGCCCCACTAGTTCCAGTGACAGCGGAACCACGAAAAATACGGCCCTTATCGACGGAGTCCGGCAGTTTGCTCTTTCCGTTACCGAGTTGGATATGGATTTGATCGATCGCATCAACCCCTTTGGCGAAGCCTACGCCATCCTCGCCAAATCCATGAGCGAAGAACGGCTTAAGCAGGTCGCAGAAGTCATTGCCGCCAAGCGGGTCAGCCTAACGGTAGAGGAAGCGCGAGAACTGGCCAAGCGGGCAAAGCGATTTAAGGAGGAGAGAGGTCGGTTGCCTTCTCTCACCGCAACCGATCCCTGGGAAAAACGCATGGCAGAAGGGGTAGCCTTCCTAACCCGCAAAGTTAAGGAGGAGCGCGATGCCTAAATACACCACCGATGAAGATTTAGAATTGCTCGATGAGTTGGGAGTGGACTTGGCTCCCGAACCCTCCAGCCAGCGCTCTGCTAGAGAAGAACGAATCATTGCAGGCTTCGAGGAAATTGAGCGATTTGTAGAGGAAAAGGGCAGACTACCCCAACACGGGGATACCCATGATATTTTCGAGCGGCTTTATGCCGTGCGGCTCGATCGCCTGCGGGAATCGGAGGAATGTCGGGCTATCTTAAAACCCTTCGATTCCCGTGGACTCCTCGACGCTGAAGCAGAGAGTCTGACCTCAGCAGAGGTTTTGACCGATGAAGCATTGCTCGCCTCTCTGGGCATTGATGCCACTTCAGAAAATGACATCACTCAACTGACCCATGTGCGTAGCTTGCGCGACAAAAGTCGTTCGCGCCGGGAAATCAGAGCGGCTGAAGAAATCGCCCAGCGCACACCCTGCAAAGACTTTGATCAATTCAAATCCATCTTTGACCAAGTGCAGCAGGATTTGCAGACCGGGGCACGGCAAACCGTCAAATATCAAGACAATGCGGTCGTCAACCCCGGCGATCTATTTATCCTTGATGGACAAAAAGTACTCGTGGCGGAGATGGGAGAACCCTTCATCAGCGATTATGGTGTCCCTAACTGTCGCCTGCGGGTGGTGTATGACAACGGGACTGAGAGTGATTTACTGCTGCGATCGCTCCAGCGGGCATTGAACAAAGACAAAACCAGCCGCCGTATTACCAAACCTGAAACAGATTTCGGACCCCTATTTTCGCATGTTGAAGCAGAAGATGACTTGCCGACTGGCTATATTTACGTACTCAGAAGCCAATCCGATGATCCCTTCATTGCCGAGAATCGGTCAGTCATTCATAAAATCGGTGTGACAGGTGGCGATATCAAAAAACGAATTGCTAATGCTAAGCAAGACCCAACCTATCTGCTTGCAGACGTGGAAATCGTCGCAACCTTCAAACTGGCAAATATCAATCGAAAAAAACTTGAGACAGTTCTTCACAATTTTTTTGACCATACTCGATTAGATGTCCAGTTGCAGGATCGCTTTGGCATCGCCGTAAAACCCAGAGAATGGTTTCTGGTTCCACTAGAGGCAATTGAGGAGGCGATTGAAAAAGTTAAGGAAGGAACAATCAACCAGTTTCGATACGATCCGCAATCAGCCAGTCTGACACGCTTGTAATTTCTCCAAAAGAGGAACTGTCACGAAGAAGATGATTAGAGAGCAAACGAAATGTACTTTCCAAGCGAGATAACAAATCGTTGGCGTAGCCTCTCCGCAGGAGTTAGGAGCCGACTGTTGAGAGGTTATAGCAGTCCCAAATCAGATGTGAGAATCTAGAGGGGTTACAGTGCATTTGAAAATTGCTCCATGCTAGAGGACCTCAATACCTTCATCCACTCCAATCCCGATGCACGCGAACTGAAACGGGCTGTTGCAGTCCAGATGTTCCTGAACGGCTACAAGCACCGAGAGATCGGTGAGAGTTTAGGGGTCAATTCAGCCTTCATCAGCAAGTGGACTCAGCGCTACGAAGCATTTGGGGTGTCAGGCTTGCACCTCGCCTACCCTGGCTTGGTTGGCTATCTTACAGATGAACAACTCAAGCCATTATTGCTTGGCTGAGGAGCAAGAATTATTGGCATCTGGCGGAGTTGCAGGAGCATGTTGAGCAGGCGTATGGCGTTGTGTTTGAGTCTAAGCAGAGTTACTACAGTCTGTTCGAGCAAGCGGGGATCAGTTGGAGGAAGACCCAGAAGCGCAATCCCAAGACAGCCCTAGAGGCGGTCGAAAAAAAACAGGAAATTAGCACCTGGCTTGCAGCCCATCGAGATGAACTATGCTCTGGAGAGTTAGCGGTGTTTTTCGAAGACGAGTGCCATCTGCTATGGGGAGACCTCTGCGGCTATGTGTGGGGCAAGACTGACGAACGCATTGAGGTTCCTATCGCTAACGAGCCAAAAGATTACCTGTATTCGCTTTGCTGCCAACGACCCGAAGCAGAATCCAATATGAGGATATTTGGTTACAGGCGAAGCGGTTCATTAGGGAGTACTATCACTTGTGTACCTCGTTTGATGTGACCAAGTTCCTATTTGAGTTTGTGACTCATCGCCAAATCTTTGATTTCCCTAAGCTCTTCACTTATGGCCGCTTCTCACAACTCATTTAGAATCGCTATATCTGTGAGCATCTAGAGTAATCTGCGGCGGCTCATCTCAATCGTTGTCTGGAATGTTGGCTGGAGATGTTGTCTGAAGCACAACTGGCGGCACAATTGGAATTTCGATAGTGAACTCGGTGCCCTGTCCTGGAGCCGAACTGCAGCGGAGGGTGCCGCCGTGCTTCTCGGTAACAATCTGGTAGCTGATCGACAAGCCCATGCCAGTGCCCTTGCCGACTGGCTTGGTTGTAAAGAAAGGATTAAAAAGCTGTTGCTGCACCTCGACGGTCATACCGGGGCCATTATCCCGAATCTGAATGGCCACTTGATTTTGAGACACGCTAGTGCAAATGCTCAGCAGCGGGGTAAAGTGCGGTTCGCGCTCCGCCCGCTCTTCCAAGGCATCAATGGCGTTACTCAGCACATTCATAAATACCTGGTTCAACTGTCCTGCATAGCACTCTACGAGCGGCAGTTCCCCATAGGATTTATCTACTTGGATCTCTGGACACCGCCCCTTCGCTTTCAGACGATTTTGTAGAATGAGCAGTGTGCTATCAATACCGTCATGGAGATCTACCGCTTTCATTTCAGCCTCATCCATACGCGAGAAGGTGCGCAGCGAGGCAACAATCTTCTGAATCCGCTCTGCCCCCATTTTCATCGAATCCAACAGCTTCGGTAAGTCGGTCATCAAGAACTCTAGATCGATGGCTTCTGCCTTGGCTTGAATTGCCGCAACTGGGTCCGGGTAGTGAACTTGATAAAGCTTGAGCAGCGCCAACAAATCTCGGCTGTAGTCATCGGCGTGAACAAGATTGCCGTAGATAAAGCTGACGGGGTTGTTGATTTCATGCGCCACACCCGCCACCAGTTGCCCAAGGCTCGACATCTTTTCGCTCTGCACCATTTGCATTTGGGTTCGCTGCAGCGTTTTCAGCGCCACCTCCAGATCCTCCGCTTGCCGTCGCAACAGCTCCTCCGCTTGCTTGCGTTCAGTGACATCTCGAGCCGTAACATACATGACACCATCTTGAATGAAGGGCACTGCCGTCCAAGATAACCAGCGATAGGAACCATCGCTGCAACGATAGCGATTCTCAAAAGCAATTGTGGTCGCACCTTGGCGAATCTTGGCGGCTTCGGCAGCTGTTGCAGCTTGGTCATCTGGATGCACAAAACTAAGAAAGGGATGGGCTAGCAGCTCAGTGGCGCTTAAACCCAAAATACGTTCAAACGCTGGGTTCACCCGCTTAAAGTAGCCATCAAATCCCGTCACGGCAAGAATATCTGCCGATAAATTAAAGAATCGATCTCGCTCTTCTTCGGCCCGCTTCCGGTCAGTAATGGTAAATGTAGTTCCCACAATTCGAAAGATGCGTCCGGTGGCATCGCGCAGTGGATTCAAAGTAGTGAGCCACCAATTTTCCTGATTGTGTAGCGTTAGGCATTCTTCATAGGTAATCGATGTGCCAGCTGCAACGCACTCCTGGTAGCGCTGACGAACTTGTGCCCCCTTCACTAGTCCGTGAATGGCTTCCGGGGTTTGATGCATTCCTGCCAAGCTGGAGATACCGGAAAGGCGCTCTGTAACGACATTCCAGCCTGCATAGCGCAGATCGCCATCGTCCAAAACATCGACCACAAAGATAGAATGATCGACGCCATCGTAAATACTGCGTAGAAATTGCTCTTGTTCCTGCAAAACGGCTTCTGCCTGCTTTTGTTCGGTGATATCGCGGGCAATGCCCAAGCAGTACAGCACCCGTCCTTGAGCATCCTTCACGGGCGACAGATTTGCCGTTAGCCACCGTTGACTGCCGTTTTGATGAAAGGCGCGAAACTCACTCAGACGACCTTTCTCGCCGCTGGCAACCTGCTTCAACACCTCAAAGCAAGAGGGCAAGTCCTCTGGATGCACAAAAGGGACAAAGCTTTGTTCAATAATAGTTCTGGGTTCATGTCCCAAAATAGTTGCCCATTGAGGGCTGACATAGGAGAAAATCCCCTCTGGAGAAATCATATAAATGAGATCGTCGGCACTCTCAACAATGCTGCGAAACAAGGCTTCACTTTCTCGCAAAATTGCTTCGGTTTGTTTGCGATCATTGATTTCTTGTTTGAATCGAGCCACGAGTTGGTTCATTTGAGTAGTACGTTCCTCAACTCGTTTTTCTAATTGTTCATTTAGCTCATGCAGCGTCGCTTCAATTTGTTTATGAGCTGTGACATCTCGATAGGTCAGGATGACACTGCCATCTTCCGCTGGGGTCAGTCCAACCTCTTGGGACAGTGGACGACCATCTTTACACCGAGCTACTGCTTCTCCCTGCCAAGGCTGATCGGTGGTCAACAGTGGCAAAACATCCCGCTCTAGCCGCTGGCGTTCTGCTGGCTCATAGACTACGTACCAGGGCTGCCCCAGTAATTCAGCCGGTTCAGCATATCCCAACTTATGACCATAGGCACGATTGAGGTAGCAATAGCGCCCCTGCTGCACAATCGCGATTCCTTCATTGGCCGCATCTAGAGCTACCGTGAGCCGCTGCAGACGCTCAGCCAGCAACCGTCCACTGGCTGTTGAGGCGGCAAAGACAGCAGGTTTCGTAGCAGGTTCGGCCTCGGTTCTAGGAGCAGCGGCGGCAGGCTGAGGTCCCCCCTTCGCCACCCAAGGCTGGATTTCTTCGATGGTCACTATCACATAGGGAACTTCTGCGGCATCACGCACCAGCGAGCGGCGCACCGTTAGCTCGTAGGACCTGCCCGTTGCGATGGTCCAGACCTCATTCTGGAGGCAAGTCCCGCCTGCTGTAAAAACCTGCTCTTCTGCTGCCCAGCTTGGCTCAGCCTGAGAAAGCAGAGAACGCTCAGTTTGCCCCAACACCTCCTCAACTGAGCAACCCAACAGTTGAGCCAAGGCGCTGTTTAGCAGGAGCCAACGATGTTGCCGATCTTTCACACCGATGGGAATCGCTATGGACTCAATCAGGCTTTGCAAGAATGGCGGATCTGGGCAGAAATCGAAAGCAGCAAGGACCATAGCGGGCGCAAGAAGTGAACCTGGATGCAACAGGGACGCGGATGAAAGGCTGATAAAAGAATAATGGTAAATATCGGTAAATATCGATCGACAGACGGGTTGATCTAGGATTCATCGAACACCTAAACCCTAAACTCTAAAAACTACCTCAACCACTTGTAGAACAGCTCTAATTGAGAATTCCACTAAATTCCTGCCCTGTAACAGCGCCAAAGCTCAGCCCATAGATTGCCATTCTACGAAATCACGCCAGTTTCACCGTGTACTGCTCATTCCATGGTGGACTCGGGAACACAACCCTATCTAGACTCATTCCACAGGTTGTCTTGATTGGATTCTGAGTTTTGCTAGTGACAGGATATGAGCGATGCTGATCTTTCTACTTCTAGGTAGCTTCAGTTCTCGTTGTAGTATGGCTAACACTCTTTTCAGTTTGAGAAAAAATTAAATTCTAGCCACAGCCCTGAAAGTATGGTAAGAGTGAGCTTGACTAGTTGGGCAGTTGCCATCAAAACCACCCTATTTTTTGATTGTGAGGTGTAACCCATGGGTCTCTTCTTTGAAGTTCTCAGTGCCATTAATAATCCTAATCAACAGGCTAGTGTTGACCAACTCAGCAGCATCACCAACACAGTTCAACAGCTCGCTGCAAGTCGTGGAATTGAACCATCAACAATGCAGACGGTGCTATCGGGGTTGGGAAGTGCACTGCGCCCAGCCATGCAGCAACAGGCGAGAGGAGGTGGCTCTCTAGAGAACTTGATGGGGCAGCTAACCGGTGCTAGTGGTGGACTGGGGGCACTGTCATCGTTCCTTCCGCCGCAGATGCAACAGCAGCTTGTGCAGGGGATAGCTCAGAAAACAGGCATTAGCGCCGGAACGTTAGAGGGAATGCTGCCGACTCTAATCCCGGTCGTGATGAATTTACTGAAAATGGGCAACAGCACATCGGGAGGGGGCATTGGCGATAACCCGCTGCTGAGGACATTTCTCGACAGTGACAATGACCAAGATGTGGATTTGGGAGATGTCTTTAAGTTTGCAAATCGCTTCTTGACTCCGGCTCGTTAGTTAGGGAACTGTCCGCGGGGTGAGCGGTCACCGCAGCCGTGAACGACCGCTCTTCAACAGACACCCCCCGCAGGCGATTGAGCTGTGCTAATGCCCACTGTGCCGTTTCCCGCACTTCGCTGTCGCTGTCGCTGGTGGCATACTGCAAGCGCTGGCTCAATGGCGCGATTCCGTCGTAAACGCGAGCCACATCGCGGATAGCATTCTTGCGTACGTCGGTACTGTCGTCTTGCAGAGACACCAACAGTGCCCGATGCAGTGGTTTAAGCGAGCGCACGGCAATTTCTGACACGGCCGCCAGGATTAGGCTGCGCTGCTGCGAGTCAGAATCAATTAGCAGATCCACCAAGGGCTGAATCGCCCGCGAATCTCCCTGCTGCCCGAGTTCCCAAATAGCTTTGCGGCGATAACTAGCTTCGGTATGATGCAGGTCGCGAACGAGTTCCACAACTCGATCGGTTTTTGCTACCCGAGTCACCGAGGGCAGTTGCGACCCCTGGGCAAAATCCTGACTCGGCTGAGGAGGGACCGCTTCAGGAATTAAAGCTGTAGATTGCCTCGTCTGGCAGCAGTTCTCGTTGTGCTCGGTCCTCAGCGACCCTTCCCCTGCCTGAGAAGGACTAAGAGCAGACCCAACCGGAGAGGTTTCTGTAGGCTCGCCGGAAGGCATTGCCAGCAACGGGAATTGAGCTGCTTCAGCCGCCGGCAACAAAGAGTTCTGAGCCGTCAAGTTCAGGTGACTGCGCACTCCAGGCTGCATGCCATGCTGCACTCTGTGCTGTACCTTGTAGAGAACACCGCCAACAATTCCTGCCGGCACGAGCGTCAGGGCACCCCACCAAGCCCATTCAGGGATAGCTTCTAGTCCACTGGTCTGGGAGGCAGACTTCGCCAGCAGAGTGGGTGGTGTAGCCGCCGGCCGAGCAGGGAACCTGGCAGGAGCCGCCGCCGAAGAAGCTCCCAAGCCAAACCAGCAGACGATTAGCAGGAGTTTGAAATAAGACATAGTCAGCACGATACAACAACCCAGGCCTTGGTCATGGCTGTCACCGCACAACGTCGGGTTTCAGCCTAGTAGGAAACTCTTCTCTAGAGAGTACCCATTGGCTAGGCAATTGCTACCGTGTAATCTCGGTTTCGGCTTCCACTGCCAGCGGCTGCACCGACGAACGCTCCATAGACTCTTCTGCCAACAGGGGGCGCAGCGACTCAGTGACCGTCTCTGCTGCTAGCGAATTTAGGGCTTGCGCTCGCCAAGCGGCCACTTTCTCGGCTAGCTGTACCCGCTGATTAATTAAATAGATACTGACCAGGGTTAAACTGACTCCCAACCACTGCACTGAATTCAGGACTTCTCCCAGAAACACATTGCCAAACAGCAGGGCAAACACGGGCGTCAGGAACGTGAGGGAGCTAAAGCTTGTGAGGTTGCCACTGGAGGCAAAGTAGAAAAACAGCCCGTAGGCAACAGCACTGCCGAAGATCGTGGAGTAAGACAGAGCCATCCAGTCTGCCCATTGCAGCTGCTGCCACTGCTGTGATTCCCAAACAGCAGAGCCAATGAACAGCGGCACCCCCCCCAGCAGCATATGCCAGCCAGTTGCAGACACGGGATCAGCATAACGACAAACATAACGCACCATTACCGTTCCCACGGCCATTGACAGGGAGGCCAGCAGCATCAGCCATTCGCCGCTCTGAAATAGCTGCGCCACGCCTTCCCCTAAGGTGAACGGTTCGACCGCCATGCCGCCCTGAACGAATCCCAGAATCCAGTCTTGCGGGATACCCAGTAAACTAATGCCCACAACACCGAACCCCAGCCCTAGCCAGCCCCAGACTCCCACCTGCTCGCCAAACAGCAGCCGCGCCATCAGCGCTACTGCCAGCGGTTGGGAATCAATCATGACCGAGCCGAGACCAGCTCCGGTTCGCATCAGCCCTTCCGCTAAGAAGCCTTGAAACAGGGTACCGTCCACCAGCGCAAATAGCCCAATCCACAGCCAAGCCAGCCAGCCTTGGGGTTGGGGGCGTCCCATCCATCGCGCTGCCAGCAAGATCAGCAGTCCCGCAGGTGCCAGCCGCACCCCCGCCATAAACAGTGGCGAGGTATGGGCAACTGTGCCCTTCATTGCTACCATCGCGGTGCCCCAGAGAAAGAAGGGCGCAATCAGCAGCAGGATGGAGGAAGCTCTAGAATCAGTGAGTTTCAACGGCATGAGTTGGGAGATATCCAATTTGATCCACTGTACCGATTCTAGTCAATATATGTAGTTGTGTTAAGAAAATTTAAGCAAACGCTGACTTGTTGCTGTTTGCAGATGGATGCTGTGACGGCAAATCACCCATCGGCTAGAGATACAGTCACCCAACAAAGAGACGCAAAAAAGCCACCGCCGGCTACCAACGATGGCTCTATTCCACAAGGCATAAGGAATCCACTCTGACTTTTTTCTACCTGAGCACCTAAGCAGAGACCGGTTGAGCCGCCTCTTGCTTCTGGTTAACCGTGTCTTGGGTGCCAAGTTGGATCAATTCAACTTTGTAACCATCGGGATCTTCAACAAAGGCAATCACCGTAGAGCCATGTTTCATCGGACCTGGTTCACGAACGACGTTGCCGCCTTGGGCTTTGATCCGCTCGCAGGTTGCATAAATATCGTCTACACCAATAGCGATGTGCCCGTAGGCATCCCCTAGTGTGTAATGATCGGTATCCCAGTTATAGGTCAGCTCTAGCACAGTATGATCAGCTTCATCGCCGTAGCCCACAAACGCCAGAGTAAACCTGCCGCCAGGGTAGTCTTTCTGGCGCAGCAGCTTCATGCCCAATACCTCACAGTAAAACTGAAGGGATTTTGCCAGATTGCCGACTCGCAGCATGGTGTGTAATAGTCGCATCGTGCCCTCCTAGATCGCCTTGAATGCAATAGGTTCCATCAGCGAATGCTCGGTTTACCGCATCTCCATCCATTCTGAGGGAGATCCTGAATTTGTGCTAGTCTCAAAAACCTGATTCCAAGAGTGAATAGGCTGGAACAAGAGCCAGCAGACCTCTCGCAGCAGGGCAACGGTATGAATGGTTTTCTCAATCTGGATAAGCCTGCCGGACTGACATCTCATGATTGCGTGGCGCAAGTGCGGCGTCTCTTGAAAACTCAGCGAGTTGGGCACGGTGGCACACTCGATCCGGCTGCAACGGGGGTTCTGCCTATCGCCATTGGCAAAGCAACGCGGCTGCTGCAATATCTGCCCTCGGGAAAAGCCTACCGCGCCACAATTCGGTTTGGCGTCCGCACCACCACCGACGATTTGCAAGGGGAGATCCTCAGCAGCCAGCCCACATCCGAGCTGACACTAGCGCAGATTCAGTCCTGTCTGCCGCAGTTCATTGGCACCATTCAGCAGATTCCACCGCGCTATAGCGCCATTCAAGTTGACGGCAAACGGCTCTATGACTTGGCTCGGGCTGGAGTGGCGGTTGAGGTGCCGGTGCGGTCGGTGCAGGTGGAGGCGATCCACATTTTGGATTGGCGACCCGGTGAGTCTGCGGAACTCGATGTCGATATTACCTGTGGCAGCGGTACCTACATTCGTGCCATTGCTCGGGATCTGGGGGAAGCGGTGCAGACGGGCGCTACGTTGGCAGGGTTGCTGCGTACGGCGAGCAGCGGCTTTCAGTTGAAAGACAGCCTCAGTCTTGATGCGTTGTTGACCCAAGTCCAGGCAGGCACTTTCCAGCCCATCCCGCCGGAGGTGGCGCTGCAACCCTTACCCTTGGTTTTGCTGTCGCCTGAGCAGGCTAAACGCTGGAGCCAGGGTCAACGAATCGTTGGCGCCGACCTTGCTGCCCTGTCTGCCCAGGAACCGGAGGCTGGCGTTTGCCGAGTCCATCAGCAGAGCGGAGCGTTTCTAGGAATTGGACAGCGGGTGCTCTCACAGGCGGAGGAGTTGCTGGTCCCTAAGCTGGTATGGTCAGCCGCTAATTGATCGACACCAATCGAATCGACGCTGATCGACAAATATGCAGTGCTTCATCTCATCGTTCAGTGCAGCCTGTTTTTATTGGGCAATAGGTGAGATAGATTAAATAGGCAAATTGTCTAGCGGGTGGAGCAGGCAGAATTGGCGAATAGCTGGTGGGAAATTCAAGTCATAGCAGATCCAGCCGCAGAGGAGCTAGTATTCTGGCGGCTAGAGGACTTTGGCTGTCGCGGCACTTCCAGCGAGGTGCGGGGTCATTCTTATTTAATCCGCGCCTATTTGCCTCAGATCAAAGCCCAACAGCTCGATTTAGCAGCCTTGGCACTGCTGTTACGGCAAGACTGCCTCTGCAGCGGGTTGCCTATCCCCAACGTCCAGTGGCAGTTGATCGACGAAGAAGACTGGTCGAGCAGTTGGAAGCAGCACTGGCATCCCGAACCGATTGGCGATCGCTTTTTGATCAATCCGGCGTGGCTGCCTCTGCCTGCCGATACCGACCGCTTGGTGATTAGGCTGGATCCAGGTGTTGCCTTTGGCACAGGCAACCATGCCACAACCCAACTCTGCTTGGAATCCCTAGAGATGCGCCTCAGCGATCCTGATGCCGATGTGACGGTAGCCGATATTGGCTGCGGCTCAGGTATTCTGTCGATTGGGGCGCTGCTGCTGGGTGCTAAACAAGCCTATGCGGTGGATATCGATCCATTGGCCGTGCTTTCGACGATCAGTAATCGCGATCTCAATGGCATTCCGGCAGAGCGGCTAATCGTGGCAGAAGGCAGCCTCAGCGAGCTAATTCACCTGCTGCCTCGACCCGTCGATGGCTTTGTCTGCAATATTTTGGCGGAAGTAATCCTTGATCTGATTCCTCAAATGGGGGAGATTGCCCACAGCAGCACTTGGGGCATTTTGAGCGGGCTGTTGCTCGATCAGGTGAAGCCCATTGCCGACACCCTGGAGCAACACGGTTGGGTAGTGGCCACCCTATGGCGACGGCAGGACTGGGCTTGCTTAAACATTCGCCGCAGCTAGTTGCGGGATCTATTTTTTAGTTTTTAGGTTTTCTTTTTTAGGATTTAGGTGCCTTCAGTTGCCTGCGATGCCTTCGGCTCGGGCTGCGTGCTGCACTGCTGCCGCCACAGTAGACGCGACACGCTCATCAAACACGGAAGGAATGATGTGTTCCCGATCGAGATCGGCAGGTTTGATCAGCGAAGCAATCGCCTCCGCTGCCTCCAGGAACATGGTGGTTGTCATCGTTTGGGCGCGACAGTCGAGGGCCCCCCGAAAGATGCCCGGAAAGGCTAGCACATTGTTGATCTGGTTTGGGTAATCGCTGCGGCCGGTCGCCATCACTGCCACATCGTCTGCTACCAGCTCCGGCTGGATTTCGGGAATTGGGTTCGACATCGCAAACACAATTGGATCGGCGGCCATCGACTTCACCATTTCCGGGGTTACCACTCCCGGCGCACTCACCCCCATAAACACATCGGCTCCTACCATGGCGTCAGCCAGACTTCCACTTTGGGTTACGGCAAAGCTGCGCTTCTGGTCGTTGAGGTCGCTGCGGCTCGTCGAAAGAATACCGCGGGAATCGCAGAGCACAATGGTTTGGGCTCCGGCTTTTTGCAGCAACCGCGCAATGGCTACACCTGCTGCTCCTGCCCCATTGATCACAATCCGCACCTGATCAAGCGATTTCTTTACCAGCTTCAAAGCGTTGAGCAGTGCTGCTAAGGAGACAATGGCCGTGCCGTGCTGGTCATCATGGAAGACGGGGATGTCGAGTTCTCGCTGCAGCCGCGCCTCGATCTCAAAGCAACGAGGGGCACTAATATCCTCTAAATTGACGCCACCAAATACCGGCGCGATGTTTTTGACGGTTTCAACAATGGCGTCAGTGTCTTGGGTCGCCAAGCAGATTGGAAAGGCATCGACGCCGGCAAACTCCTTGAACAGCATGGCCTTGCCCTCCATCACCGGCAGCGCCCCCGCCGGTCCCAGATTGCCTAACCCCAGCACGGCACTGCCGTCGGTGACAATTGCCACGGTGTTGCTCTTGATCGTCAGGTTATGCACCTGCGACGGGTCCTCGGCAATCGCCATGCAAATCCGCCCAACGCCCGGCGTGTAGGCCATGGCAAGCTGGTCCTGGCTCTTGAGGGGAATTTTGCTCTGGACGCTGATCTTGCCGCCCCGATGCAGGTTAAACGTGCGGTCATACACATTCAGAACTTTAATGTTGCTCAGGGCTTTGACCGCATCTACAATCGTCTCGGCGTGTTCGGTACTAGAGGCATCTACCGTAATGTCTCGCACAAGCGTCTTGCGCGACTGCTCTAGCAGGTTAATTTGACCGATGCTACCGCCTGCAGAGGCAATGGCTTGCGTTACGTGGGCTAGCATCCCGGCCTGGTTGGGAAGTTGAATCCGAATCGTTAAACTGAAACTGGGATTGGGGGTCAAATTAACCATACGCTTGCGATTGCTCTCCTTCGGCACGATCGAATCACGGCAAACTTCGGCAAACTTACTGATCATAGCCGGTGTCTTCGCTAGTGTAAGGGAGCCATCAGCGCTTAATTGTGCTGAGCCACACCGATCCCGTTTTGATCTTAGGTGTCTTGATGCCTCATTTTGGATTGCGGTTATGCCAACGCTCTACGCTGAAATTGAAATTAACGCCGCAAAGTCAGCCGTATGGCAAGCCCTGATCCAAAAGGAGAAATGGCTAATGTGGAATACATTTCTCTATGACCGCAACCCAGACCAACCGTTTGAGCAAGGGCGGGTGGTGCAGCTCTCTCTGCGTCGGTTGCGTGAAGAGAGCGAAACTGAATTTGAGCCGCGGGTTACGTTGCTGCAGCCGGAAGCGTGCCTGTGCTGGGTATACGCGGTTCCTGGTTTTCGCAGCGAACATAGTTTTGAGCTGCAAGACATCGGCCGCACTCGGACTAAATATGTCCATCAAGAAAAACTGTCGGGGGTCATAACCCATCTATTTCTGTCGTTTCTGCGTCAGGATGAGCAGCAGGGGCTTCGCCGCATGGCACGAGAACTCAAGCAATATGTTGAGGGATATTAGGGGGCATGGGGTAGGAAGTGGAGGAGTAGATAGATTTTCCTTCACTAACTCATCCACCCCCCTATTCCCTACCCCTTTTACTCACCAGCCTATACTGACCAGCCTACGTCCAGCCTGCCCGATCGGTAATGCGCAGAGCCTCCGCACTGTTCTTACCAAACACCGACGCATTCATCGGATCGGACTTGAAGCTGCCGTAGCTAGCCAGCACAGGATCGAGGGGCACACCCTCTACGACGGGATACTCGTTATTCCCATTGGCAAAGATGGCTTGGGCTTCGGGTCCAGCGAGATACTCCAAGAAGCGAATCGCCGCCTCCTGGTTCTTGGCGGTCCTCACCACACCTGCCCCACTGATGTTGACGTGGGTGCCGCGATCTCGCTGGTTGGGGAAGAAAATGCTGACCTTTTCTGCTACCTCCCGATCGGCGGGGTTATCCGATTTTGCTAGGCGAATCAAGTAATAGCTGTTGGCGATCGCCAAGCTGCCCACACCCGCCGCACAAGCCTGAATTTGTGCCGTATCGTTGCCTTCGGGCGGGCGGGCAAAGTTTGCCACTAGACCCCGAACCCAGGTTTCCGTTTCGGGCGCGCCGTGCACTTCGATCAGCGACGAGACCAGCGACACGTTATAGATATTCGTCGAGCTGCGGGTCAGGATCTGCCCTTGCCATTGCGGATCGGTCAGCGCTTCGTAGGTAGACAGATCGGCAGGGTTCACCTTCGATGTGTCGTACATGATCACCCGTGCCCGCTTCGAGAAACCAAACCACATCCCATTGGGATGCCGCAGGCTAGAGGGAATCGCCTGGTTCAGCACTTGCGAATTCACCGGCTGAAACAAGCCCTCTTGCTCAGCACGCCAGAGCCGTCCAGCGTCCACGGTCATCAAAACATCAGCGGGGCTATTGGCTCCCTCACTCTTGATCCGTTCGATTAGGGGATCGGCTTCTGCTTCAATCAGGTTCACCTGAATCCCGGTTTCCGCCCTAAACCCCTCATAGAGGGCATTGTCTGTATCGTAGTGGCGAGAGGAATAGAGGTTGACGACCCGATCGGCCTGGGCAATGCGAATCGTCGGTGAGGGTTGCGCCGTAGCTTTGGCTTTCCCTAGTCCCATGGCTACCGTAGCGGCAGCGGCACCCGCGCCCAAAAAAGTGCGCCGAGTCATTTTGTTCATGTTGCTTTGCTCCCTCGTAGGCAGTTATGCAGTCCAGTTGCTAAGTGGTGAATCGACAGCCAGCGTCACCGCCGAAAGCTGCCGAAATCGTCCAACTTAATTATTTTATGCTTATTGCAACTTATTCCTGATACAAATTCTATTGAGTTACAGATTTTAATAATGGAACTCATCAACGCGGTTCGATAATCTTTGCCGATATCGCTTACAGTGGCAGCACAGCATTCCCTGCTCTATCGTAAAATGGCTAATTTTGCGACGCTAATCTCGCTTCAGAAACGGATCGACCGATCCAGAGCAAGCGACAAACCCAAGGTATTATGACATCTAAATGACAACTAATAATGGAGTAAGCAGCCCAGCAAACAATTGCAAGTTCTTCTTACCAGGTTGACAGGATGTGACCGCTGAGGTGCTGCGGCTTCAGCAGTTAAAGATAGCCCCCCTTCCGCCTGACCTAAGGCAGCCATCCTGCTTTTCTGAAAACGCAGCTTGCAGAAAGTAACACTTGAGCATTTATACTTAAAGATAAGCAGGTTTCGCGTTGACGCTTGATTGACTTAGTGACCTCAGGTTGTTCCAGTCTCTGAGTTGGAGCAACGTCATTTCGAGCACAGCGGAACTTGAACTTGCTAGATACAATTCACCGCAAAGGGAAAAGTATCTTAAGATTGTCGTAAGCATTTGTTTGACTTACACCCATAATTAGCTGATCACACCAACTTAGGAGGACTCCCTATGGCGCTTGTGCCAATGCGACTGCTGCTGGATCACGCGGCCGAGAATGGCTATGGCATCCCCGCATTCAACGTCAACAACATGGAGCAGATTCAGGCAATTATGCAGGCTGCCCATGAAACCGACAGCCCCGTGATTCTGCAGGCTTCTCGTGGTGCTCGCAAGTATGCTGGCGAAAACTTCCTCCGCCACCTGATCCTGGCTGCGGTTGAAACCTATCCGCATATCCCCATCGTCATGCACCAGGACCACGGTAACGAGCCTGCCACCTGCTACTCGGCCATGAAGAATGGCTTCACCAGCGTCATGATGGATGGTTCGTTGGAAGCCGATGCTAAAACGCCCGCCAGCTATGACTACAACGTCTCGGTGACCAGCGAAGTCGTGAAAGTGGCTCATGCTATTGGGGTTTCGGTGGAAGGAGAACTAGGCTGCCTCGGCTCTCTGGAAACCGGTAAGGGTGAAGCCGAAGATGGTCACGGGTTTGAAGGCGCACTGGATCACTCCATGTTGCTAACCGACCCGGATCAAGCCGTGGACTTCGTGGAGCGGACTCAGGTAGATGCCCTGGCAGTGGCGATTGGAACTAGCCACGGTGCCTACAAGTTCACCCGCAAGCCAACCGGCGAAATCCTGGCTATCAGCCGCATTGAGGAAATCCACAGCCGCTTGCCCAACACCCATCTGGTGATGCACGGTTCCTCTTCGGTCCCCGAAGATCTAATCGCCCTGATCAACCAGTACGGCGGTGCTATTCCCGAAACCTACGGTGTGCCCGTGGAAGAAATTCAGAAAGGCATCAAGAGCGGGGTGCGTAAGGTCAATATTGACACCGACAACCGCTTGGCAATCACGGCTGCCGTGCGGGAAGCGCTGGCTGCTAGCCCCAAAGAATTTGACCCGCGCCACTTCCTGAAGCCGTCGATCAAGTACATGCAGAAAGTGTGTGCCGATCGCTATCAGCAGTTCTGGGCGGCTGGTCAAGCGAGCAAGATCAAGCAAGTGACCCTCGAAGAGTATGCGGCCAAGTACGCCAAGGGTGAACTGGCTCAGGTTGCCAAGAAAGCGGTAGGCGTGTAAACCACTGCCGTTGTGAAGGTGTTCTCTTCTAAATCTCTTCTAAAGTCGGGTAGTCGCAAGGCTGCCCGATTTTTTGTCATTGAACATTGAACGTGGCTTCTAAGAGGTTGCTTCTGTGTCTCTGCTGCATACCCTAAGCTGGGCGACCCTCAAGCTGCTGATTCGGGTCCGCTTTCCGCAGGTAAAATCGTTGACCGTCGCAGAACTGGCTGCGTGGTTGAATCAGTCACCCCCGCCACTGCTGCTGGATGCCCGCAGCCCGATGGAATATCAGGTCAGCCATTTGCCTAATGCTCAACTTGCTCCTGCCAATCTAAGCAACTGGCAACCAACAATTTGCCCGACCCAGCCGATTGTGACCTACTGCTCAGTTGGCTACCGCTCGGCCGTCTTGGCCAACCAGTTGCGACAGCACGGGTTTCAGCAGGTGTGGAATCTGGAAGGCTCAATCTTTGAGTGGGCTAATGCCGGTTATCCGGTGTATCGCCAGCAGCAGCAGGTGGGGCAGGTGCATCCCTACAATGCTCTCTGGGGCAATCTGCTTCGTGCGGAGTTGCGGTCGCCCAACTAGCCTTGCTATCAAAGGGCTGATCTGTCGCTTCTACGCTAGCGTTAAATCATGCTAAAGAATCTGTACATTGCAGCTATTGAACCAGGCAGTGGCAAATCCCTCGTACTGCTAGGAATCATGGAACTGCTCTCGAAGCGGGTTCGCCGGCTGGGCTTCTTTCGCCCGGTCATTCATAGCGGCAGCGAACATGACTGCGATATTGAACTCGTGCGCAGCCGTTATCACTTGCAGAGTTCCTACGATGCTCAGTATGGCTTAACCCATGACGCAGCGCTGCGGCTAATTGCCGACGGGCAGTTTGATGAACTGCTCAAGCAAATCATTCAGAAGTATAAGCTGCTAGAGGCGCAGTGTGACTTTGTCGTCTGTGAAGGCATTGATTCCACCCATATTGATTCTGCTCTTGTCGATAATTTTGATAGCCGGGTTGCCAACCATCTGGCCGCTCCGATTCTCTTGGTGGCCAACGGCGATGGCAAAACCCCCGATCAGGTGGTTAGTGCTGTACGCACCGAACGCGAAGCCTTCATTCAGGAAAACTGTGCCATCATTGCCACTATTGTGAATCGAGTTGCCCCCGATCAGCTTGAGCAGATTCGCCAGCAGCTCGACCGCGTCTGGACTGCCGATGATCCCGTGTTTGTGCTGCCGGAGGCAGATATTCTCGCTAAACCCACCATTGCCGAGATTGCCAAGGCACTCAATGGTACGCTGATCCACGGCTCTGCCGATCGCCTCAACCGTGAGGTGCTTAGCATCAAGGCCGCAGCCATGCAGGTGCCCAACTTTCTGGAGCGATTGCAGGAAGGCAGCTTAATTATCACTCCCGGTGATCGAGCCGACGTGATTTTGAGCTGTCTGGCAACCACGTTCTCCGAGCATTATCCGACGGTTGCTGGCATCATCCTCACGGGTGGGTTGCCGCTAGCCCCTCAAATTCAAAAGCTGATCCACGGCACGCGCTGGACGGTTCCCATCTTTAGCGTCAACACCGACACCTACGAAACCGCCACCCGCATCAGCTCGGTACGAGCCGAGATCACCGCCGACAACCCGCGCAAAATTGCCTCGGCACTGGGCACCTTTGAAGCTCATCTCGATGTCGCTAAACTGAGCGAGCGGATTGCCGTTTCGCGCTCTACCCGAATGACGCCGCTTATGTTCGAGTACGAACTGATCGAGCGTGCTAAAGCCTCGCGGCAGCATATCGTTCTCCCCGAGGGCAACGAAGAGCGCATCCTGCGGGCCAGCGAGATCTTAATGCGGCGCGGCGTAGTAGACCTGACGCTGCTAGGCAACGAGCAGGAGATTCGCCAGCACATTGATACGCTAGGGCTTGACCTCGATGGCATCCCGATTGTGGACCCGCTGCAGTCTCCCTGGTATGAAGACTACGTCGCCACCTACTACAGCCTGCGCAAACACAAAGGCATTACCGAAGACTATGCCCATGATGTGATGCACGACGTCAGCTATTTCGGTACCATGATGGTCTACAAAGATGTCGCGGACGGCATGGTCTCAGGAGCAGTGCATACCACAGCCCACACGATTCGTCCCGCCCTTGAGTTCATCCGCACTCAGCCCGGCTGTTCGATTGTGTCCAGCGTATTTTTCATGGGATTAGACGATCGGGTGCTGGTCTACGGCGACTGTGCAGTGAACCCCAACCCCGATCCGCGGCAACTTGCCGATATTGCCATCAGCTCGGCCATGACGGCTCAGATGTTTGGCATTGAGCCTCGGGTGGCGATGTTGTCCTATTCCACTGGTGAATCGGGCGGTGGCGAAGATGTCGAGAAAGTGAAGCAAGCGACTCAAATTGTTCGTCAGTTGCGCCCTGATCTAAAAATCGAAGGACCCATTCAATACGATGCTGCAATCGATGAAGGGGTTGCCCGCACTAAGCTGCCCGGTAGCCAAGTCGCTGGTCATGCCACAGTGTTTATCTTTCCGGATCTCAACACCGGCAACAACACCTACAAAGCTGTGCAGCGCTCAGCCAACGCTGTTGCCATTGGCCCCGTGTTGCAGGGCCTCCGCAAGCCAGTTAACGATCTCAGCCGCGGCTGCACCGTGACGGATATTGTCAATACCGTGGCGATTACAGCCATTCAGTCTCAAGCGCTGAAAGCCGACAAGCTGATGCAGTACAGCCCATGAGCACTGTCCTGTCCGATCTCAACCACTCGACCAGTGGCAGAAAGGACGCAGCCAGGAAGTCATCCTCAACGCTGCATCTCTTCGAGAATATTCATTTTTTTAGAATCGGGTCACTGGTGACTGACGCTCAGGTTGTGCTACATTAATAAAGCTGCCAGCAAGGCTCGAAGGCATCTTTTGCTGTGACTGTAGCACAGTTATGGTAGCGTCATGGCTCAGTAGCTCAGTGGTTAGAGCAGGGGACTCATAAGCCCAAGGTCGCAGGTTCAAATCCCGCCTGAGCCATCACAATTTTAAGCTTTACAAGCCTCTCAAACAGGGGCTTGTAGCTTTTTTATTTTTTATCAGGTATTTTCGGAGCAGTAGTTTTGGAGCGATTTGGGGCAACCATTGGGGTAGGATTGGGGTAAAAATTTCACAATTCCCAACGAACCCCTGCAACTGGTTTCTACCTACGCAAACCAACGAATGTAGAGATCGAAATAGATTGACCGCTCAGACCATTTCGCTCCTGGAGTGGTTCAAAAACCTGCTTCATGAACAAACGTACCAATTCACTGACTGAAGAAGTTGGAGCCTCATAAGGCAGGATGGATTTAATATGACAGTAGAAATTTAGGATGGCATCAACTTCGTTGTCCTAGCTTTATCGTGTCTGTCAAATGTCTTATTGGCAGACCGAGGCTTGGCTGATAGCAAGTTATTGTAGAGTGCTACAAAACTGTCAAAAGGCGCGGGAAGTTAGATCTTTGCGCCTTTTCTACATTTTCTACATTTTAAGCGGATTAAGCTGAACAAAATTGGGAAAGCAACATCCAGAGTTCACGGTTACTCTGTTCGCGCCTATTCTATGGCTCGGGCTTTATCACCCACCTGAAAACCACTGCCGCTGACAATTCGACCCACTCCAGAACGGGTGTCTACTTCTGTCAGCTCGATACGGCCCACGGGTGAAGTGACGGTGCGCAGCACTTCGCCGGTTTCTGGATCAGTCACTTCCCGCTCAACTCGTTCAATCGACAGCACCATGCCTGTGCGAAATCCATCCTGCGAGCCTCGGTTAATGATCACTGTATTGCCAGAGACATCCGCAACCGTGGCATCAATTACCGGCACCACCTGCGGCAGGGCCGCGAGCCGCGACGCAGCTGCCGAGAGCTGTTGGGCAAGCTGAGTGACGGCAGCATCGGCTGCATTGCTCAATAGCGCATCATCGTTGCTGGCATTCGTACCCACACTGCCAAAAAACGGAATCGACACACCGCCTGTGCCCTGTTCGGAGGTTCCCGATCCTTGAGCTGCGGTGATGATTTCAGCTGTGGTGGTATTGACAATTCGCGCCGTCAGCTCCACCTCAGCGGTACGAGTTCTGCCACTGCCGCCAAACCCGAAGAAGGAGCCGCCACCGCCTCTCTCGTCGAGGTTGAACCGAGTCACCGAGCCTAGAACCACGGCATCTGCTCCCAGGATGCGACCAATTTGAGCGGCGGTACTGGGGTCAATCCGTCCTGCTTGGGCTAGGTTTTGTTCTTGCAGCACTTCGGCAATGCGGCTGCGTTCAATCAGCGTGTAGGTCCCATCCTGCACCAGCTTATTGGTCAACAAATCACTGACGCCCTGGGCGACATCGCGGTTGCCATACCACCAATAGTCTGCGCCGGTACTGGCATAATCGAAATCCAGCACGGCAATTCGCAGCCGGCCTTGGCGCTGTGCTTGAGCCAACTGAACATCTTGAGCAACCGCTGGCGGCAGTAGCGGCAAAGTAGAGATCCCGGTTATTAGCAATACACAGGAAAGGCAAGCTCCGTTGATTGGTCTAAGTGCATTCATAAAGGGAAATAACGAGCGACAATACAATCTGCGAGCGTTACAAGCGCGCACCTAATCCAGCCTTCAACTCAAAGACAACCCTTTCCGGATTCTAAAACTCAGATTCGAGAGAGGTGGAGGGGGAGTCGCCAGCCGAGGGGTAAGCCTGATCCATTTATTACTCTACCCTTCCACTCGGTTTCAGTATCAGTCTGAATCTCAGTATCAGGCGAACACTGCAAAGTCACTAGCGCTCAGGGCTAACCCTTCAGTCAAGACAGCAAACTGGCCGCCAGTGCCAAAGCCAGGTCGCGAGCCATTCTGGTTGTAGTAGAGCTTGCCAGACGACCGCACATAGGTAATCAGGGCGGAGCTACGTTTGGCGGCAGTAAAGCCATTTACGGTCGCAAAGCTGACTCGTCTACCCGCTTCTAGGGCGGTAAAGGTACCAGCATCGAGAACGATCTTGTCGCGTCCCCGCTCGAAATCGACGATGCGATCGATCCCCATGGCGTCACGGCTGAAGGGAATGTTTAAGCCTTCTGGGTAGTTGGGCGTAGCGCTAAAGATAAAGCGGTCTCGGCCACGGCCACCCTCGAGCCGGTCGTTGCCTGCGCCTCCTACTAAACGGTCGTTGCCGTTGAAACCCAAGAGCGTATCATTACCGGCTGACCCATTCAGCAGGTTTCGGCGCTGGTCTCCCCGGATTTGGTCATTCTGAACGGTACCCACCACATCGACAACGGCATCCGTCAGCCGCAGGTTGAGGGGAGTCGCACCGCGCAAAGTCAAGGTATTGCGCCGCAGATCCACTCGAACTGAGCCGCCCAGTTCGCTTGAGGCATCGACAAAGGTTTCTCCTAGGGCAAGGGCGTCAGTGCCGGTCGTAGTATTGAACAAAACCGACACATCCGTGAAGGCGGGCGTCACGGAGACCAGATCCAGCTTGTTGTCTTTGTTCAGGTCCGCCGCAGTGATGGAATCCGAACCGCCGAGAATAAAACTGCCGCTGGTGACCGGAAAAGGAACGGGACGACTGAAGCCACCACTTCCGTTGCCCAACAACACAGTAGCCTGAGCTGTGAAATCGCTGCCAAAGGCATTAGTGGCAAGATCGAGTCGCCCATCGCCGTTGAAGTCGCCGGTCGTCAGAGAGCTAGCGGTTTGGGGCGTCCGGTAGCTGAGGCGGAACAACTGCACTGGATCGGATAGCAGAATCGAGATGTTGCCGCCAATCAACGCTGCAATGTCCACTCGTCCATCGCCATTGAAGTCAGCAACCGTCATGTCGGCGGCAGAGGGAAACACCTCTCCCAGATCGACTGCGGTGACCGGCGTGAATACCCCTGTGCCGTTGCCCAGCAGCACCGACAGTTTGGCGGTTCCTGCCAACACTCCAGGGGTTTCGGTGACCGTAACCGCTGCAATATCAAGCTGACCGTCGCCATTAAAATCGCGCAACTCCACGGCCTTGGGGCTACTATCCAGCGGAATGGTGCTCACCGAGAAGCCGCCGCGGCCATCGCCTAGCAGCACCGAAATCGTCCGACCGCCGCTATTTGCCGTCACTGCATCGAGCCGATTGTCGCGGTTGATGTCGCCCACAGCCAGCGACTGCGGGTTATTGCCGACAGCAATGCTGGTAGTAGGGGTAAACCGACCGCGGCCGTCCCCCAAGGAAACAAACACATCACTAGCCGAGAAGAAGCTACCAACCGTGATCACATCTAGGCGACGGTCATTGTTGAAGTCTCCGACAGCTAGGGCGTTGGCAGCACCCACCTGCCCTGACGAGACAATGGGAGCACCAAACTGCCCAGCGCCATTGCCCAGTAAGGCCGTCAACCCGGGTGTCGGCGAGCCAACCGTGGGGCCGCCAGTCAAAATATCAAGATTGCCATCGCCATCGAGATCGGCAATTGCGACCGAATTAGAATTCCGACTGACCGGAAACGTGGTTGCTGAATTAAAACGAACGGACATAACCGAGCACACTCCTTCATACGTAACTATTCGTAACGAACTCGTTGGCTTGTAACTTCTGTGGCCATAGACGGACTATCTCGCGGTAAAGGCTCAGCACAGCTCGCCTGCTAAGTAACAGTCCAGCTAGACCTGCAGACGCCAAGATTCTGATGGCAAGTTCCCGACCGACCCAGAGCGGATAAGTTGCTACATCCCCACCAGACTCAACCTCCAAATTCCTGAAAGCGAGCATGATGGCACCGGATGATTATTCTGGAGGGTCAGTGAGAGCAAGAAAATCACTGTATTTCAGCCACAACACGTAAACATTAAGCGACAGCAGTCAATCGTCAAGTAGAGTTTTGATAAATATAGTTAAGCTATGTTCGGTTGATTTTAGATTAATGCTTAGAAAAGCATCAAGGTTGACTTCTGTCCTAAATCTTCTGTCCTAAATCTTATATCCTCATAGGAAGAAGCACTGCAGGCTAAGTTTTCCTTTATTTTTGAAAGGGCTAGGCTAGGAATAAGAACAACTTTGCAGTAATCCAGAGACACGATCTTCTACTAAATGGGTGAAGCTAAAGTGCTGAAGCAACTTATGCTTCGAGTGTAGCAACTGAGCAGTGATGAAATGGAGATTTGAATAGAAAATATAAATTTTCCAGAAAGCTTGAGGTCGATCGGTTTGATTGCTCTGCCGAGACATCCTCGATTTGGTCACTCCACACCGGACATTCCGACTCGGACATTCTGGAATCAGTATTTCAGTGATTTCAGTAATTCTGGATCAGCAGCTCTTGCCCTAGGGCTGCACCAGGTTGTTTGTAATTGTTCATGCCATACTGTAGAGTCCACTCTGTAATGGTGGCGAAGCTGAATAGCCTGCGGATTTCGGGAGAGTCGTCGTAGGTGATAAGCCATCGATGGGGACAGCGACGCATCGCCTGAGCAAATCGCTCATGATCAAATACCGTATGCAGATTCCCCTTCAAGCCATACAGCTTCGATTTTGTGGCGCTAAGATAGGGCGGATCGAGAAAAATAAACACGTTCTCCCCATCTTTGAACAGCAGCTCTTCGTAGTCGCCGTTTGTAATCTGAACCGACGTCAGGAAACCCGAAAGATTGCGTAAACGCTCAATCGAGGAAGCAGTAAATCGGCGCTCAAATGCCTGCTGAGAATAGCCGCCAGAATCGACAGTGCCTGAGAATGTAATACGGTTGAGAACAAAGAACCGCACGGCCCGCTCAAAATCGTTTAGCTTCAGATCGTCGCGGGTGAAATGCTGAAACAGCGCTCGGCCATCGCTGTATTTCCGCCGGATGGTCTCGACTTCATTGGCGAGCCGCTCGGTATCGGTTTGGGCGTAGGTCCAGAAGCAGCAGAGATCGCTATTCAAGTCGTTGATCCAGTACCGTTGGATGCGGTTGCCAAACAACTGCTTCACTGCCAGCAACACCGATCCACCGCCGACAAACGGCTCTCTATATTCGCCAATCGTCAGCGGAATGTGAGGCAGGATTTTATCCAGTGCTTTCGATTTGCCACCGGGGTAGCGCAGCGGACTTTTGACTAGAGTGGGGGAATTGGCTCTCATCTTGATTTCTGAGCGACGCTTGATTGTACCTCAAGATCACCGTTCGTGCTGCCGAGGTCACTCCTGCCGTTCAGTACGGAATTGCCCACTCGGCGCGTGAAGTTGATCTCGTTACAATGAAAAGTGTGATTACGAATTCAAGATTACGAAATAGACACAAGCTAGATACAAGGCAGATAGGTCAGACAATGAGCCAACGACTGAAACGCTGGGAATCACCCCGCAGAGAAGGCAGAAACGACAAAGGCAGAGGCGGCAGTGCCCGGCAGCGCCAGAAGCAGAAGCAGCTGAAAGCCCTGCGCCAAAGGCTGAAACCCAACGACGGATCGCCTGAAGCTGCTAAACCTCAAGCTAAACCCCGCCCGAGAGGAGACGAGTTCTCCTCTTTGTGGTTTTAAAGGGTATTTTCCAGGTATTTCCGTGTTTCAGATGAATCGGACCGATAATCTGACCGATCCATTAATGGGTGCCCTTGTCTACCCGTCGTCTATCAGCCGTCTATTAGCGAGCCAGTTGAATGCCTCTTCGTTCAGGTGCTTTCCTAGCAGCCATCACTGAGGCATTGAAGCGGCGGCATGCACCGTTTTGCATCCTAACCACGTAGCGGGAACCGCTGCTGCAGAAACGCCTCAGCCTCAGCTGGATTGTGGATCTCGCCATCCAACGTAGCGGCCAGCAGGGCTGCTAGGATTGACTTGTATTGGCGACCAGGTTTGTAGCCTAGGCGCTTCAGGTCGTTGCCATCTAGAGGTGCTTTCACCGCTGCCCACTGCGTCAAGTAACGCCAGATTTGCCGCCGCACAAAACGCGAGCTAGTAGCTGCCAGCAAAATCAGCATCGGCAGATCGTAAGCGCTGAGCTGTTGCGCCACCTGACTGGGCCGTTGGCACTGCGGCAGCGTTTGGATCAGGTCTGCTTGAGCCTCGTTGAGATCCCGCAGCCGGTTGAGGCTATCGGCCGGCAGTTGAAAGCTAGTAGCAACATGCAGCCGGGCTTCGGGGTCGAGATGGCTGAGGATCAGCTCTAGCAACATGAGCCAATGGGGAACGGTTTGATTAGGATCAAAGCGCCTCAGGCTGCGATCAATGAGCCGCAACTGCCACCAGAGGGTTTCGGTCATGTCTAGGCTGGGATGAATGCAGCAGAGGGCCCCTAGATCGGCTAGTAGCTTGAGCGCCGGTCGCCAGTAGTCTGCCTCCAGGATGTACTTGAGTTCCTGCCGCAGCCGGGTTTGCAGGGCTGGCGTTTTTGCCATTTCGTCTTGAATGCGGTGATAGATGCCGCTGGCAATCGCATGACGAATGTAGCCCTCAGTTTGGGGGTCGATCTGAAAATTCAGCCGCACGGCAAACCGCACCGCTCGGTAGATGCGCGTTGGGTCTTCAATAAAACTATTGGCGTGCAGCACCCGAATTTGCCGCAACTCGAGATCGAGCAAGCCACCGAAGAAGTCGAGCATTTCCCAGGCGCGTGGAGAGGTTAGCCGGATCGCCAGGGCATTGATGGTAAAGTCTCGCCGGTAGAGGTCCTGACGAATCGAGCTAGCTTCGACTTCGGGATTCGCAGCTGGATAGGGATAAAACTCAGTGCGGGCTGTAGCGATGTCAATCCACAGCGAATCCAGCTCCGGATCGTGGTGCCACAGTAAGGCCGCGGTTTGAAAGCGCCCGTGAACTTGCAGCCGTGCCGCAGGATAAAGCGACTGTAAGGCCCGCGCCAGCTCAACCCCCGCTCCTTGATCGGCCGCCCTATGGAAGCCGTCCACCACCAGATCAATATCGTCAATCAACAGAGATTCGTGGGGAGGAGTCAGCAGCAGATCCCGTACCGCTCCCCCGACTAAATAAAGCTGCCAGCCGCGCTCTTCTGCCTGCTGAGCCGCCTGCATGAGCACGTCCCAGAGCGGTGGAACCAGCCGTGTTTGCAGCACATGCCCGACCACCTCCGGCAGCAAGCAGCGTTCCCGCAGCGATGAGGCACGGGCAGCGTCATCCTCGGGCCAGTCAGTCCAGTCGGAATGGTTGCGGATGCCCTGCTGATGTAGCTGCCGCAGTACGTCGGTCCGGGTGACAATACCCACGAGTTGCCCCTCCTCCAACACAGGTAACCGTCCAATGTTAAAGGTCATCATTAGTGACTCGATCTCAGGCAGTGGCGTCGCTGGCGTGATTGTTTTGAGATTCGTTGCCATGTAGCCCTTGACTGGCGCGTGGCTAAACCCGTGGTGCAAGGCAATATCGAGATCGCGGCGGGAAATGACACCCACAAGCTGCCCTTGAGCGTCTACGACCGACAATCCCGAATGCCCATAGCGCAGCAGAATCCGTTGTGCTTCGGCAATCGTGGTTTCGGGGCGGATGGTGCGCACCGGCGATGACATGAGTTCGCGGGCGGTGGGCGGCTGAGGAATCTGCTGCCGCAGCTGGGTCAAAATCTGCTCTAGGACCAGCGGCGGATCCAGGCTACGCACCGTCAGAGCAGCTGCCTTGGGATGGCCACCGCCCCCCCAAGCCTGAAACAGCTCTCCCAGATTAATCCCTTCGGTAGAAGCGGCTCCAGCACTACCCCGCGAGCGCCCAATCACTGTCAGCCGCTCCTCGGACGACTCGCCACCATAGCGGACTGCCAGCAGCAGTATGTCCGCCTCGGTCAGGCTGAGCAGACGGGCCGCTAAGCTAGAAAGTCCTGGCATGTAGGATTCCACCGGCAGCAGCACCCAGGCCAGCACATAGCCCCGCACAACTTCGGTATGCAGCTTATCAAGGGCGAGGGTAAGCAAATCCTGTAAGGGTGCCGACAGCCCTGGCTCCACATATTCGGCAATGGCCCGTAGACTCGCTCCCTGCTGCATCAACCAAGTCAGGGCGGCTGCATCGCGCACTGTTGTATGGTCAAAGGTGAGAGACCCTGTATCCACATGGATGCCCAGCGCCATCACCGTTGCTTCTGAGGCAGTGAGATCGAGCGATTGGGCTTGCAGTTGCTCGACGATCAGGGTCGTCACGGCACCCACGGCTTCTGTGATCACCTGAGTTGCAGCAATGTCGCTGTTTGCTTCAAGGTGATGGTCGTAAATCGTAATGTCTACACCGGGTAAATCGAGCCATTCGGCAGCTTTGCCTAACCGCTCGCGTGATTGCGTATCCACGATGCTAATACTGCGGATTTGGGCCGGATTCACCGAGCGACGCTCGATCAGCGCATACTCATCGCGGTGCAGTGCCAAAAAATCGCGCACGGCCGGGTGAGCACCTCCAGTGAGAACAATTCTGGCACCCGGTTTGAGGCGAGCCAAGCCAACGGCGGCTCCCAGCGTGTCAAAGTCGGCGGTCGTGTGGCATAGGATGAGGTCCATCCCGGGTTTTCCTGACGGTGTTGATATTGGATAGCTTAACTTGAGTTTGCGATCCGTACCGATTGAGTCACCAGCCGGAAGTTCCCCTATGCTGAGGAAATCGATAATCGATAGTGCAGAAGGTGATGGACGGTAAATGAACGGCATGCGACGTTGGGTACTTGGAGTTTGGGTGTGTCTTGTGGTCTTGCTGCTCGGGCTAAGCGGCTGCCGACCGACAGGCTTCAAAACAGAAGCAGCGGCAGTGCCACAGCTCGTTCTCACGACCTTGCAGGATCCCAAAACCTTTAACTTTGCGTTGAATCAGGAGTTTCCCAGTATTTTCCTGTTTTGCTTTCGCGGACTGACTCGCGAAGAAGGCACCACCGGGGAACTGCAACCCGATCTAGCGGAGTCGTGGCAGATCTCGCCCGACCAGCGGCGGATTGTTTTCACATTGCGAGATGGGCTGCGATGGTCGGATGGGCAACCCCTTACCGCCGATGATGTGGTTTTCACCTATCGCGATGTCATTTTCAACCCCAAAATTCCGGCAGAAGCTCAGGAGGTGCTGCGAATTGGCGACAGCCGCACACTGCCCGAGGTGCGCAAACTCGACGAGCGGCGCGTGGAATTTCTGCTGGCAGAACCCTTTGCACCGTTTCTAGCCGCAACAGCAGGCCCCCCCACCGACATTGTGATTCTGCCCAAGCATGTGCTGGAATCCTCGGTGCAGACCCTCGATGCCAATGGCAACCCTCTATTTCTCTCGACCTGGGGCACCAATACTGATCCGCGGCAGATTGTCGTCAACGGTCCTTACCAGATCGAATCCTATCGTCCCGGTGAGCGGGTAATCTATCGCCGCAATCCCTACTACTGGGAGCGCGACGCCCAAGGCCAGCCCTTGCCATACGTGGAGCGAATTATTTGGCAGATTGCTGAATCAACGGATAGCCAGCTCCTATCCTTTCGTTCCGGCGATCTAGATGTGATGGGGGATGTCCGCCCACTGCGCCCCGAGTATTTTTCGCTGCTGAAGCGGGAGGAAGAACGCGGTCGGTTTACCATCTATGTCGGCGGTCCGTGGTCAGGCACCACATTCATTACCTTTAACCTCAATCAAGGCAAAAACGCCAAAGGACAACCGTTTGTGAATCCGGTGAAGTCGCGCTGGTTTAACACACTGGAATTTCGTCAGGCAATTGCCTATGCAATCAACCGTCCGCGGATCATCAACAATATCTATCGCGGCATCAGCGAACTGCAAAATTCCCCAATTTCGGTGCAAAGTCCCTATTATTTGCCCCCTGAGCAGGGGCTGCGTGTATATGACTACAACCCCGATCGAGCCAAGCAGCTCTTGCAGTCGGTAGGGTTTCGCTACAGCGCCACTGGCGAGTTGCGCGATGCCGAAGGCAACCCAGTAGAATTCACACTGCACACAAACGCCGGCAACAAGATTCGAGAAGCAATGGGTACCCAAATTCGCGAGGACTTAGCTCAGATCGGCATTCGCGTTAACTTCAGGCCAATCAATTTCAACACTCTAATCGGCAAAACGAGTGATACCCGCGATTGGGACTGCGTTTTACTCGGTTTCACAGGCGGCGTTGAACCCCACGCAGGAGCCAATCTCTGGATGAGTAACGGCAGCTCACATCTATTCAATCTGGGACCGCAGCCCGGACAACCCGCCATGACAGACTGGGTTGTATCCGATTGGGAGCAAGAAATTGATCGCTTGTTCCAGGCAGGGGCGCGACAGTTTGACCCAGCTCTACGCAAGCCGTATTACGATCGTTTTCAACAAATCGCCCAGGAACAACTGCCCGTGATTCACTTGGTGCATGAAATTGCGTTGATGGCTGTACGCAATCGAGTAGAGGGCATAGATTACAATGGCCTACCAAGTTGGGGGCTTTGGAATATTCAATACCTTAATATTCAAGATAGTTCTCAAGATAGTTCGAGTCCTGCAGATCACAAGAGCAGCACAAGCAGAATGGGGAACACTATAAAGTACGCTATTGGCAAATAGGTTTGAACTACAAAGAAAATTCTAAAGTGTAAGAAACAGGATATTATAACGCAGCTTCTATAGCAAAGCATCTTCCTAGAAACTGAAAAAACTGACGGAATGCCTCAGCAAGAGGAGACACCTCTTCGCTCAAGCAGCCCGCCAGTTTACTACTAAGCATTCTAATCTATCTGTCGCGATTAGTCTGCCTTAAGCATTTGCCTTAAGCAATCGATGGTCAATTGCTAGTTTAGCTAGTTTAGACAGATCCTAGCGAGCATAAGGCAACAGGTGCAGAATGTCGCGGACAACACTGTAACCAGCAATATCCCACAGTAGATAAGCCAAGAAACCGATCATCGCCAGACGACCATTCCAAATCTCAGCTTGCGGAGTGAAGCCAAACAAAAAAGCGTTCCGATCACGGCCGTTAAACTCTTGAGCAACGGGAGGCAGATTAGTAGGATTTTGCGTTTCCATGGACAGTTCTCCTGTGGTCTAGCGTGAGGTCTAACGAATGTAACGTTATGTTTCAAACGGTACTGATCCCCACAGGTCTTGATATCTGTCTAAAGAGAGAAGTCGTAGAGAAGCGGTATCAGGTTAAGAAACACCGGCTGGTTGTTTATCAGGCATTAACCTGTTGCAATCGCTGCATTCCGCCTGTATGCTTCAGAATTCATTTTCATTCATGAGATTCGTTCATTAGAGAAATTGAAAATTAAAATTCTGGATGGCATAACTCAAGTTTAATAAATGGTTTAATAAACGAATTTATAAGGTCTTTACAAGATCTTCTTTACAAGATCTTTAGAGAAAAGGAATTATCAGTATAAAGTATCCGTGATAAGTCGCATCAGATTATCTATGCCATCGAGCTGAACCCACCACAGAACGGTAGCTATTGCTCTATTGGATAGCACTCAGAGGAATTTTCCCTGTACAGAGTTGCATTGAGGCTATAGAGAGCCACGCTCAAGAATTGAGCCAAATCTGAGAACACGCTCGGATATTGATCCCTCTCTTGAGAGATGAGAAACCGATTCTAGATATGTCACCTTACTAGCTAGTTGTATTCAAGACACAACTAGACAACGAGAGGAGAACACAATGGTAACGAGCCTTGATGACGCAAAGCGGACAGCAATTGCTTCCAAGCTAGAAGATATGAAACTTGTGCAGAATCTACTCATTGCCACTGAGCAATCGCTGATGTCTGCTTGTAATGATGCTGATATTCGTGAGCGTTTACAGAAGATGCTCGACGATGACCAAAAGAACATGGGGATTCTCGATACGGTTATCGTACAGTATGGGGTGAAAGGCGAGCCTAAGTCCACGACTCGAGAAATGATGCAGAAAGTGCAGAGCTTGATGCAAGGATCTGAGCTGTCTCTCTACGAAAAGTTTGCTCAGTTTGAGCTGTTGAAGCATGGTCAAACTATGAGTGGGCTGTTGATCCACAAAGCGGCTCAGGTCGTGGGTGCCGACATCGAGGCTGCAATTACGCCGCTGAATACAGTGAACTTCGAGAACCGGGCGCATCAAGAACAGCTAAAAGGAATTCTGGAAGTCATTGGTGTTCGCGAGTTGACTGGTAAAGATGCCGATCAAGGAATCTGGGCCCGAGTGCAAGACGCAGTTGCGGCTCTCTCGGGTGTGGCAGGTAGCGTGATCAGCCGCACCGATGACGAGATGAACATCCAGGATATTATCCGGATGGATCATCAGAAGGTGAACGTGCTGTTCGGGCAGATCGAAAGCACTGATGATCCGCAGGAGATCCAGGAGTACTTTGGTCAACTCTACAAAGACCTGACAGTCCATGCGGAAGCGGAAGAACAGGTGGTTTACCCAGCGGTGCGCCCCTTCTATGGCGAGCACGACACCCAAGAGCTGTACGACGAACAGGCTGAAATGAAGGTGATTCTGGATTCGCTGAAGTCGATGAATCCTACCTCGCCTCAGTTCAAGCAAGAGATCAAGCGTTTGAAAGACATAGTGATGGATCACGTGCGGCAGGAAGAGAGCACCATGTTTGCTGCCATCCGTAACAATTGCAGCGATGAGCAGAAAGAGCAGTTGGCTACTCAGTTCAAGACCGCAAAGCGAGAACTGCAAGATCGTCTATCTGCTTCCATGAAGTAGGTTGAACCAGCGCGGGCAGGGGTATAGAGTGCCTCTCGCCCGCGTTCTTTTCAATCCTGCCTATTGCAGGTTAAGACGCACTGTTCAGACTGGCAAGGGATGCGATTAGGCTAAAGCCAACGCCATAGCAGCCTGCAAACAGCAGCCTATAAACTGGGAGACACAAGCATGACTCAAACGAAAGAACATCTGCAACCACCCCAAGAGCAGAGTCAGCAGCCGGGCTTAGAGACCGAAATGACGCCGGCACCCAAAGCAGAAGACTCCAACTATCGTGGTAGTGACAAGCTCAAAGGCAAGGTCGCGCTAATTACCGGCGGTGATAGCGGCATTGGGCGTGCCGTTGCGATTGTATTTGCTAAGGAAGGAGCTGATGTTGCCGTTGCCTATCTGAACGAACATCAAGATGCCGAAGAGACCAAGCGGCGAGTGGAGCACGAAGGGCGGCGCTGCATTCTTATGGCAGGTGACATTGGCGATGAATCGTTTTGCCAAAAGCTGGTACAAGATACCGTAAAGGCATTTGGAAAGCTGGATATTCTGGTCAATAATGCCGCTGAACAGCATCCCCAGGAGAGCATCGAGCAGATTAGCGCCGAGCAACTCGAGCGGACCTTCCGCACCAATATTTTCTCTATGTTCTATCTCACCAAGGCGGCACTGCCCCATCTCAAAGAAGGCAGCACGATTATCAATACCACCTCGGTTACAGCCTATAAGGGCAACCCGCAACTCTTAGACTATTCAACCACCAAGGGAGCCATTGTTGCCTTTACCCGCTCTCTGTCGCAAGCACTCGTTGAGAAGGGTATCCGCGTCAATGGAGTTGCTCCGGGGCCGATTTGGACTCCCTTGATTCCAGCAACCTTCCCGGCTGAGAAGGTAGCTAGCTTTGGGCAGCAAGTTCCAATGCAGCGAGCTGGACAGCCAGAAGAAATAGCGCCCAGCTACGTGTTTCTAGCATCGGATGACTCGTCCTATATGTCGGGACAAATTCTCCACCCCAATGGAGGCGAAGTCGTCAACGGTTAGCGCTTTAAGGCTGCGATCTATCTACTAAATCTAGCAAGCGGAACCAGGCGATCTGATTAATTTCGGCAAGCGCCTGGTTTTGTTCATCCCTGATGCTGTTACGGAGCCGGCGCTCGAACTCGCTGAGAATGCTCTCTTTTGTATGGTTTTTCACCGCTACAATGAACGGAAAGCCAAAGGTTGCCCAGTAGGTATGATTGAGCTGCTGAAAGCGCTCATATTCCTCGGGGCTAAGACGATTTAATCCCGCTCCAGCCTGCTCTTGCACAGAGGCATCTGCCATTTTCGCCCGCGTGCCCAAGTCGGGATGGGCGCGAATCAGAGCGAGCTGCTCATCAGGAGTCATCGCCTGCACCACCGTCACCATTTGCTGATGCAGATCTGCTACATCCCGGAACGGGCGCCGCTGCCAAACTCGTCTTGCAACTTCAGGCGTATCTTCAAAGACCGTCTCCAAGGCAGCCGTAAATTCAGACTGACTCATGGCATTCAGGGCGGCGATCGAATAGGTCATGGAGAAGGGCTAGGGGATCACTCAAATGGCGTAGGAGAGGAATCGGCGGACAGATCGGGAGAAAAGCGGCAAATGGTTTCGGGTTGCACCGGACAGGTCAGCAGATTCAGGGGGTTGCCGCGCAGATCCAACCAGGTCAGACGCGACAGCGATTTTAACATGCTGACATCGACCACACGATTATTGTACAGATCCAGCCAAGTCAAGTTAGTCAGAACCATTAGGGGACTGACATCCTCAATTTGGTTATTAAACAGCAGCAGCTCCGTTAAGTTAGTTAGGGGCTGCAGCGATTCCACATTGGCAATTTGATTGTTGCCTATGGTCAACTTGTTCAAATTCGTTAGAGCCGCCAAGGGGCTGATATCGCTAATCTGGTTATCAAACAGAGCTAGCCAACGCAGGTTGGTTAGCGTGGACAGAGGGCGAATGTCTGTGATTTCATTGCTGCCCAGAGACAGCCAAGTGAGGTTGGTGAGGGTCGTCAAGGGGGTGATATCAGCAACTTGGTTGCTGAGCAGCGAAAGCAGAGTGAGATCGGTGAGCGAACTGAGCGGCCGCACATCGCTAATTTGATTGTCTGATAGGGACAGAGTTGTTAGGCGGGTCAGCGAGCTGAGGGGGCGCAGGTCACTAATCTGGTTATCAAACAACGACAACACCGATAAATTCGTGAGTCCAGACAGAGGCGTCAGATCGGAGACTTGGTTGCTGTCGATGTAGAGGGCCGTCAGCTGGGAGAGAGAGGCTAGAGGACGGAGATCAGAAATGTGATTGACGTTGAGAGAAAGCCACTGTAACTGATCAAAAACCGCCAGCGGGCTGATATCCACCAAATTGAGCCGACTCAGATCGAGGGCGGGCGCACTGGATAGAAGCCGATCTGCCGTTTCGCAGTCCGAGGTGCCGCTGATTTGCAGCAGCGTTTCAACTGTGTAGCGGGCATCCGGCGATAAAGCTTGCCGTTGCTCACACCAGTCGGCAAACCGCTGCCTCGGTGACTGGTCCGGCAGCCCTTGCTGAGGAGCGGCAGCCGCGGGGCACCCCACAAGAGCCAGTATGAACCCGAACCATGCGTATGTTTGCTGCTTGATCATGATTAAGATGCGCGAGGATAAGCAGAGGATAAGCAAGAGTGAGGACAGATCTAGCCGGGAATCTCAGCTTTACTCGTTGATTCTAGCGAGCTTTGGGCAAACTAACCGCAGTGCTAATTTTCGGCTGTTCTCAGTTCCGTCCGTTCTCGCAATGCCCGCCCACGCTCTATGACCGCTAGTATAAAGTGAGTATCTAGGGAGTTACCTTAGCAACGGCATCGCAGGGTCTACGGATTTAAATCAAGGGGTCTAAGCTTCTAATCCTAGTTTTGCCCATCTAGGAAAAGTGGTTTAGAACACTTGAAAGCCGATCAAAAAGCAGATCAAGAGGATAAAAGAGGAGCACGTAGCAGTTATGGCATCCACCAATCAGGAATTCGAGATCAGCAAATCTGAAGCAGAATGGCGCGAGAGTCTAACGCCGGAACAGTTCTACGTCCTGCGTAAGCATGGCACAGAACGCGCTGGTACTAGCCCGTTGGATAAACTCTACGATGCGGGCATCTATGAGTGCGCCGGCTGCGGCCTACCGCTGTTCTCCTCCGACACCAAATTCAACAGCGGCACAGGTTGGCCCAGCTTCTACGCGCCCCTCGACAATGCGGTAGAAACGTCGGTGGACCGCTCGCTGTTCATGACGCGCATTGAAGTTCACTGCCGACGCTGCGGTGGGCATTTGGGGCATGTGTTCAATGATGGTCCGGCACCCACGGGTCAGCGCTATTGCATGAATGGTGTGGCGCTCAAATTTGTGCCAAGGGCTTGAATCATCATGGCCCGCCGTGTGGCTGCCAAAAGCTCGACAATTTGGGCATTGGGATCGCGCTGCTGCACAAAGGCTGCTGTGGCAGTGCCATCATAATGCCAATCCGCACGTTTTCTAATCTACCTAATAGAAGCCGTTCAACCCCGCATCGGTTCGCAGCACCGTACTCAGTTGCTGCAATGCCTCCACCCCCAGGGTGAAATAGGTTAACTGCGAGACTGTAACAGGGGCGACTTCAAATCGATAGCGCAGAAACTGCCGCAGTTCTGCCAGTGCCTGTGCATTCACAAAATTGTTGTCGCCGTTCCCGTCATACTCGTTCCTATGCTGTAATCCACGATTGATCACCAGACAACACCCTCTCCTCATGCCGCTAACCCCGGGTCAAGCTGCTCTTTCAGGACACCTGCGCAGACACTGACTGCAGAAAGGTGTGAAGTCTTCACTGAATACCCCACGTTATTCCACTTTTTCTTACGGGCAACCCTCATAAGGCTGATTAAGGTAGAGAAGCAGAAGCAAATCCAGATCTATTCATTTGGATTATTTGGAGATTCTATGATTTATCACATTTCGATTTCTGCTTATAACCCCAAACATGTTGCCGAGGTGATTGCTCAACTCTGGCAAGGTCAGGTCATTCCCTTTCCCAATCATCCGGGATCCTATATAGCGCTCGCCTTTGATCTCTATGGCACGATGATTGAAGTGCTGCCTAAGGGGACAGAGCTGAGACCAGGCAAAACCGAAGGATATGTTCAGTTTGCTGAGGCTACGGCGCAGCAGTCGCCCTATAGCGCCACCCATGCGGCAATTTCGGTACCGCTGAGCGAGGCAGAGATCCGCGCCATTGGTGAGCGCGAAGGTTGGCAGGTAAATCGCTGCAATCGCGCTGGTTTCTTTGAAATCATTGAATTCTGGCTCGAAAATCAACTAATGCTAGAACTGCTGCCGCCGGAATTTGCCGCTCGCTATCTGGCGTTCACCGAACCCCACGCCCTGAAGTACACCCTAGGCGAGATGGCGACCGCTGCACCCTAAGACCGCCGCTCATTATCATTCACCCACGAGGTTCATCATGAGTGCTGCACTCTCCCAACCCCCTGCCTTGATTCAGCACGATCTCTACTTCAGCCAGACCTTACTAAATGGCGATCAGGTGACGCCGGAGCAGTTTCAATCGTTTATCAACGAGGTGATTACGCCGCGTTTCCCCGCCGGATTGACGCTATATGAAGCCCAAGGGCAAGCCCAGAACGGTTCCCTTACCTCCACGCAGGTTATCAGCCTGTTTGTAGAAGATACAGCGACTAGCGAGGCGTCTGTAAACGAGATTGTTACCGTCTATGAACGCTGCTTCCCCGGAACAAGGGTGGTGCAAGCTGCCAATACCGACGAACTCAAGGTGGGTTTTGGCATTGGCGAGAATCTGATCGATAACGATCCGGTTCCCGAACTCATTCAGGTCGATCTGCTGTTTGGTCGCGCTATCGCAGGGATGGGGGAAGTGTCACCGGAGCAGTTTCAGAGGTTTGTCGATCAATCGATCACGCCGCGCTTTCCCGAGGGTTTGACCGTCATTGATGCTCGTGGGCAATTTCAAGATAGGACAGGCACAATCATCAAAGAGCCTTCGCAAGCCGTCAGCCTGATCCTGGAAGACACTCCACAAAACGAAGCAGCACTTGATCAGATCGTTGGCGACTATGTGCAGCAATTTCAGCAGGAAAGCGTGTTGCAAGCCGTCAACGAAGCGATCACCGTTCGTTTTGGTCCAGATGATCAGCTCATCGATAGCGATAGCGTTCCCGAGATCATTCAGGTTGATTTGTTCTTTGGACGCAACATTGCAGGTAGAGACGAAGTTAGCGAGGCACAGTTTCAAGACTTTGTGGATGAGGTGATCGCGCCACGCTTCAGTCATCAATCTGTCCCGATAACGGTATTTGATGCAGACGGTCAATTTCAAGACCGCACAAGTACTATTATCGAAGAAAACTCTAAGGTCGTGAGCCTGCTGCTGCCCGACACCCAGCGCAATGAGGCTGCCATCAACCAGACTGTGACGCAATACATGCAGCAGTTTCAACAGGAAAGTGTGCTGATGGTCGTGGATGAGGAGATCGAGACGAAAATCGAGGTGGAGTCACCAGCTTGCGGGATTGGCAGATGCGAAACACTGCTGCCAGACTGGCTGCTCCAGAATTTGAGTGTGATGGTCCCTGGTTTTAGCCACTAACAAACAAAATTACTTCAGCCGTTCGATCAGGTGGTCGCCCACCCGCAGAGCATTCGCCATGACCGTCAGTGCAGGGCTAGTACTAGAACTCGACGGGAAGAAGCTGCTGTCTACGACATACAGGTTGTCTACCTCATGGGTGCGGCAATTGAGATCAAGCACGGAGGTATCTGGATTGCTGCCAAAGCGACAGGTGCCGCACTGATGGGCAACCACCTGCACCGGCATCATGGCGTGGGGGTGGATGTTTTGCGCAAACACGGACTGACCCATAGCCTTATCCACCTCCTTCAGCGCTTCCTGCCAGTGATAGAGCAAACGGTCGTGGGCTTCTAGATTGTTGGGTTCGTAGTGCAGCGTGATCTTTTCTCCCGAGAGACTGACGCGGTTATTGGGATTGGGCAGATCCTCGGTTTGCAGCCACCAGCCAATTGTACGAGTAGCCAACTGTCGCAAACCGGAACCGGGCATTAGCTTGGCCAGCACAGACAACAGCGGCGGGGCTTCAGCAAAGATCACGTCCTGTAGGATGCCGCCCGAGTTTTGGATATGTCCCATTGGGTAGGGAAAACTATCGTTGCCCCAGTAGAAATCGTTGAAGTAGACAGTGCGCTGAAATAGCCCGGAATTGGGATTGGCACTGCGCTGCACAATCACCGTCATCAGCTGCTTCATCAGGTTGCATCCGACTAAACCGGTGCGATTGGCGATGCCGTTGGGGTGGGTTTCGTTGGCAGAGCGCAGCAGCAGCACGGCCGAGTTAATGGCTCCACAGGACAACACCACCAGATGTCCCAAAAACAGGTAGGATTGCCCGTCTACCTCGGCCTCCACCGCTTTGACGGCCGTTCCAGAAGGATTAGTGTGCAGGCAAACTGCCTTTGCGTTCGACTTGAACGTGACATTGTTGTAAGCCAGAGCAGGCGTGATACCGCTATCTTCCGAATCGGTTCGCCCCTGATCGCCCAATCCCAACGGCAAATGGCTCGGATGTAGCCCCTGCTTGCTGAAGGAATCGCAGAGGGCGGCGATTTGTGGTTCGTGCTCAACGGCAGGAAAGGGATAATCGGCACTGTGGGGCGGCTCGGTGGCATCATCCCCAAGTTTGCCATGCACTTGATAGAGTTGTTCTGCCTCGGTGTAGTAGGGTTCAAAGTCGGCGTAGGTCAGCTCCCAAGCCGGAGACATGCCATTCTGGTGCGGTACAGCTGTAAAGTCGCGTTCTCGCATCCGCAGCAGTGCCCCGCTCCAGACCTTGGTGTTGCCACCCACCGAGTAGCTGGTTTGAGGATAGAATGGCTCTCCAGCGTTGTCGTACCACTGCTCAGGCGCATGATACTGCTCCTTTTTGAAGACTTCCACATCCACGAGTTCGGAGCTTTCTTTCTCGAGGTAGCCGCCTCGCTCCAGCACCAGGATTTTTTTGCCGCTAGGAGCCAGCTTGCGAGCCAGCGTGCCTCCGCCTGCGCCGGTACCAACAATAATCACGTCATAATATTGGTCATCAATAATCATGGGAGACTCCTTGGAACGGGCAATTGCAGAATTAGACAGCGGTTGAGCAATGCTTTAGAGAGCAGTTGTGCAACAACCAGATAGGACGCTGGAAACGCAAGCCAGAACATGGCGAAAGATTACTGCCACACGTAAATCAAGATGAACAGGATAATCCAGATTACATCCACAAAATGCCAAAACAGAGAAGTCGCTTCAACCCCAAAGAAGCCATTGTCGTAGTTGCCGGGCACAAAGGAACGCGCCAGCATCAGGCTCTGCAGCAGAATGCCGGTGAGTACATGTAGTCCATGAAAGCCGGTCAGCAGGTAGAACATGCCGCCGAACAAGCCATCGGTGAAACCGAAGGGCAGACTGCGCCACTCCATCGCTTGACCCAGTAGGAAATAGCCGCCCATCGCCATCGTGGTCAGCAGAAAGACGCGGAAGCCCCAGAGTTTCTTGTCGTGCAGGTAGCGCTCGGCGACGTAGATCACAAAACTACTCGACACCAGCACCACAGTATTAATTGCCGGATCGCGGGTTTCCAGACCAGTGACGCCAGAGGGGTACCAATCAGCAACCGTGGTTTTGTAGATAATATAGCCAGCGAAAAAACTGAGAAAGATGACGCTTTCCGACAGTAAGAACACAATAAAGCCAAACTTGCTGTTGCCCGCAGCATCATGGGCTTGCTCGTGGCGGATATCGGCTTCAATGGCGTTGGCGATCGAACTTTCAGTAGTCATGATTGGCTCTTAGCAGAAAGGGTGGGCAGGAGTCCAGACATAGGTTAAGTGGCTTCAGCAGACGGCTCCGTCGCGGCAACCAGTGGCTCGTCTTTACCGTAACCATAGGGAGGCGCAATCACCGTAGGAATGACTTCAAAATTTTCAACGGGGGGCGGCGAGGTGGTCAACCATTCCAAGCCGATGGCTCGCCACGGGTTATCGCCCGCTTTCTTGCCCTGAATCCAGGAGCTAACCATATTGAGGATAAAGGGCAGCGTGGACATGCCCAGCAGGAACCCACCCAAGCTCGCCACCACATTCCAGTAGGCAAATTCTGGATCGTAGGAGGCAACGCGGCGCGGCATCCCCATTAGCCCAGCGGGATGCATCGGCAGAAATGTCAGTGCCGTGCCCACAAAGGTCAAGACAAAGTGGAGTTTGCCCAATCCTTCGTAATACATGCGTCCGGTTGCCTTGGGGAACCAGTGGTAGAACCCAGCATAGATCCCCATGACAATTGTGCCGTAGAGCACATAGTGAAAGTGACCAACCACAAAGTAGGTGTTATTCACATGAATATCGAGGGGGACAGAACCCAGCATAATGCCGGTAATGCCAGCGAATACGAAGTTAACAATCGCCCCCAAGGCAAACAGCATCGGCGTCGTCAGGCGAATTTTGCCGCCCCAAACGGTAGCGACCCAGCCAAACACCTTGATACCCGTTGGCACGCCCACCATCATCGTCGTCACCATGAACAAGATGCGCATCCAGCCGGGAGTAGCGCTGGCGTACATGTGGTGTACCCAAACCAAGGCGCTGATGCCGGTAATCAGCACTGATGAAACGGCGATCACCCGATAACCAAACAGCGGCTTGCGGGCATGCACTGGCAGCACTTCCGAGAAGATGCCAAACACCGGCAACACCATGACATACACCGCTGGATGGGAATAGAACCAGAAGAAGTGCTGATACAGAATCGGGTTGCCGCCACGCTCTGGCGCAAAGAAGCTGGTGCCTACCGTGAGATCAAATAGCAGCATTACCGCTCCAGCCGTGAGGGCGGGTAAGCCGTAGAGCTGAATGAGCTGTGCAGCCAGCACCGACCAAACAAAGGCAGGCGTTTTAAACCAGGTCATGCCGGGGGCGCGCATCTTGAAAATTGTCGTAACGAAATTGACGCCGCCCATAATTGACGAGACGCCCGAGATCGCCACCGCCAGCAGCCACAGCACCTGACCATTGATCAAGTTGCCTGTGGGGTTTTGCAAACTCACCGGCGGGTAGGCCCACCAGCCCGACTGCGACGGTCCACCCGGCACAAAGAAGCTGGCAATCATCAGCACGCCTACTACTGGAATCAACCAGAAGGAAACGGCATTCAGGCGAGGAAAGGCCATATCGGGTGCTCCGATCATTAGCGGCACCAGATAGTTTGCCAGCCCCACCAGCACTGGGAATGTCCACAGAAATAGCATGATCGAGCCATGCATCGTGAACAGCGCATTGTAGATGGTGCGATCAATCAAGTCGGCATCGGGCGTAATCAGCTCGCCGCGCATAATCATCGAGAGCAGCCCACCAACCAGAAAAAAGAAAAACGACGTAACGATGTACTGAATACCAATTACTTTATGGTCAGTACTAAAGGTGAAAAACCGTTTCCAGTTGTCGGGCGCACCCGGATAGGGCTGAGCGCGGGTTTCGCCAATGGCTTCGATAGGAATATTGGTCATGGGTATCGGCAATGCAAAACGGTAGGGCGACAATAGGGGGTTTGCAGGGGCGCAGGCAGCTCTTTAGGACGGCGGACTCGTCGGCTCTTGCTTTGGCGCGTAGTTGACCACAGGGGGCGGAGCTGGTGGCACGGTTTTCCAGCCGCTCACGATAGCGCGTTCACCAGCTCGGGCGTACTCGAAGGCAGCTTGATTGTAGGCCGGCGACGGGGGCTGAGCAGCGGCGGCAGCGAGCCACTGCCGATAATCATCCTCGGACTGCACAACGACATCCGCTTGATTGGCTGCGAAGTAGGTGCCGCTATACAGAGAATCGCGCAAGCGGTAGGTACCAATCCGAATCGGAGTAAACTCGAAGTCGATTGTGTGATTGGGCACCACATCCTGTTTGAGGCGAAAGGCCGGCACATAGAACCCGTGCAGCACATCCTCGGAGCGCAGCACCAGCCGCACGCGGCGATCAACTGGCAGATGCAGTTCAGTGCTCGTCACGTCGTCATGGGGGTAATGAAACACCCAGGCCCACTGGCGGGCCGTCACGTCAATTTCTTCGACGGGCTGTGACGCCGTTTCTTCAATCAGATTCACCTCAGGTTCTAGACGCTCGTCAGCATAGGCAGGCTGAATCATTTCCGGCATGTGCAGATGCACCAACTCCATCGGGCCACGAATCGCCATTTTGCTGTAGGTTTGGTAGCTAGCGGTAACCAGCCCCGCCACGAGCAAAATCGGCACTGCCGTCCAGATCACTTCTAGCGTTGTGCTGCCCTCAATCGGCGGACCATCGCTAAAATCGTAGCGGCCGGCTCGGTGGAAGATCAGCGAGTAGATCAGCGGACCAAGGACTCCCAAAAAGATCATCGTGCCCAGCGCGGTGAAGATGCTGAACAGGTTATCAATCAGCTTCGACTCCGCTGCCGCCGCCGGCGGAAACCAGGAATAGGACTGCTGTGCCATCCACCAGCTTGCGGCGATTACGAAGAGGGCATAGACAGTCAAGATCACAATCGCACGAGTTTTCATAATCCACCAAAAAGATCAGCAAGCAAAGCAGCGCTACAGGCGTACATTTGGGTCTTCACCAACTTTCAGGAGCTGATCAGCAGTGACATGAACGCCAAATTCACCGCCAAGATGAGCACCCAGCGTTCCTTGGAAAAACATCAGGGCAAAAATCACCAGACCGACCGCCAGATAACTCCACTGTACCTGTCGAGCCATGTCTTTACGCCACACATAGCGCTGAAACCCCCGCCATACAGTCATTAACACAATCAGCAGCAGCAGCAGCACGCCGCCCACCCCATGCCAGAGCATGGTACTCATCGCGCCCAAGCCCCACGCGCTCCGCACCTCTTCAAAAGGCTGCGCCAGCATGATCTCATAGAAGCCAGACGCCACCGTGAAGAAGGTGACAATGGCCGACGCCAGCAAGTTATACCAGCCAACATCGAAAAAGCTAGAGCGCGTTGCCGGGATCGCCAGGTACTTGAAGAGAGGTTTTTCCAATGGAAATAAGGCTCCGACAAGGTCGAAGGCAACAGCTACGATGAATAGCCCCAGCGTCAGATGCACGAGATTGGGATGAATCGGGATCGGGTAGGGGAGGTTGTTTGCCCCGAGCTGATCGCCGAGTTGATTAACGAGATCGGATCTCATAGCAACTCTCCTGCCTTTGTAGCCTCCACAACCGGTACCGTATGCAGCCCATAGATCCACACCAGCAGGTCGCCCAGATAGGTTTGAAAGAGCACCAGCCCCGCGAGCAACAAACTGACTAGCAGGTAGGGCATCGGTAGCTGAGGTTTTTTCTGGGAACGGATCACGTAGCGCCAGCCGGTCACGCCCGCCAGAATTCCAGACAGAGACCACCCAAGCAGAGTATGCAGGTTGAGGGTGGATACAGCAGCGGCATAAGGCTCGGCTAGCCCAGCCTCGATCTGTCCAAAAATCACGGCGATAAATATCGAAATCGTGGCAAAGAACAAGTTCCACCAGCTCACTTCGTAGAGGCGCGAATTCTTTGTAAAGTAACCTATCACATCGCAAAGAACGGCAAACAGCACCATTGCGATCACAAAATGAACCACAATTGGGTGGATGGTGTCTGGATAGGGCAAATTGTGGTCGTTTAGCGGCGGAAGATACTCAAACACAGTGTTCTCCTGGACACATCTTTCAAGCCTGGATCAACCCTAGCAATCTCACTTCTTACGGTATGTATAGATGAATTCAAGGAGGGATTTTTTAGGGAAGTTTTAAGACTGCGGTAGAGTTTTTGAGGTTTGACTGCAAGTCTTACAAATCATTTCAGGTCATTTCGGGTTTATGCAGAGTGTGTAGGGCAGAGAGGGTTCAGCCGATATCGCCTAGTCTATACAGCCTGTCTATACAGCGTGAAATTGAGTCCTTGCTCTCACTAGGGTAACGCGACCGCAAAAATGAATGGCTCGATCCTGACATGGCATAGACAAATTAAACAAAATGAAGGTGGTCTAGCCAGGTGAGCCAAGGAATGCCCAAGGTTCTAGGTCCCATCCTCACAACCAGTTTCCCAACAGCACAAACGGTGCCCAGTAGCGGGGAGCAGTATAAAGCGGGTCGGCTAACAGCGCTCGCTGAGCCTGCCGCAGGGCCTCTGCCTTGGAAATCGGGTTCTGAACCAGCGCCTCGTAGAATTTCCCCATTAGGGTGGCTCCCGAATTATCGTCTACGTTCCAGAGAGAAGCAATCGTGCTGCGGGCCCCGGCACGAACTGCCACTCCGGCCATGCCCAGGGTGGCGCGGCGATCGCCAACAGCGGTGCGGCAGGCGCTTAGGACGAGCAGCTCGATCGGCTCGGGGCTACTCACTTCCTGTCCTTGCAAGAGCTGGCTGAGTTCGTTGACGTTGATTGGGCTATCCCATGCCAGAATGAAGGTTTCGGCAGCATTAGAGCTGAACTGCCCGTGGGTGGCAACATGCACGATCGAGACGGGCGATCGGCTCAGTTCCTGGCGGAAATTCTCGCGGGTGAAGCTCTGGTTCAACAGCACTGTGCTGGGAATATCGGCCTCGATCTGCTGCACCTCTTCTGCGACATAGTTAAGGGGGGCAAAATTGGCACGAGCCTCGCTTAAGCCGGCGATCAGAGCGCGGAATCGCTGCCGCAATGGCTTAGGATCAGGAAGCTGCAAGCCGGGGGCGAGGGCAACGCTGTAGTTCTCGATTAGGTAGTGCTGCCCGTCGTAGAGGGCGGCCACCGGAATACTGCGCAGCGCTCCATCCAGAACAAACACCAGGGTTTCAATGGGCTGAGCAGCTAAATCGGCCTCTGCTGGACGAATCAGCCACTCGTACACCTGCTGAGCCGTAGAGCGCAAACGCTGCGAGGTGTAGGGACGCTTCAGCTCCGTTAGCAACGTATCTACGGTCACCTCTAGTTCGGTCTGGGCAACTCGGGCTTCGTAGTGGCGCAGGGCTTGCTGCGGCAGCTTCAGCACTACTTCTAGCCGATCCGGCAAGACAATCGCGTAGAAAATGGCGGCCGACAGATTCGCCTGATCGACCACGCGATCGATCTCAAACTGGGTCTCGAGGCAGGCTTCCCGGAAGAAATTATCGAGTTCAGCAATCTGCAAGCCTTCAATTACCTGACGCGCCTGCACGAGTTCCGCTGCGCTGGGTTCTGTGCCTGCTTGCAGCAAGAGGCTAACCAGCTCCCGGTAGGCTGGCTCCACCTGATCGCGAAACGAAAACTGCACCTCGCGGTTGATCGCCACCAAATCATTGCGCAGTGCCTGCAAGCTCTGAATAGCTTCGCTGTAAGCAGCAATAGCCCCAGCGCGATTGCCCTGAGCCGCCAGTAGCCGCCCCAACTGCCACTGCCAGCGGTAGGCAATATCTTTGGCATCAATCGACTGCGCCAGCAGCAAGGCCTGCTGCGTTAAGGAGGTCGCCTCTGCTGGCTGCTGCGGTTCTAGCCAGGCTGCTAGTGTGCCCGTCGCAAAGGACTGGGTGCGGATGTCTCCCAGGCTTGTAGCTTGCTGTATCGCCGTTGTTAGCAGTTCGGGAATCGCTGATGTTCCAGTTCTCTCAAGACCCGACTCCCCGATCGCCATCCAGCTCAGTGCTAGATCGATACGCAGATTGACACTCGTGCGATCTACCGACAAGGTCGCTAGTTCGGTTTGGAGTTGTGACGCCAAGTTCTGAGCAGCGAGCCATTGCTGTTCGGCAATCAGCAGCCGTAATTGGTTGATGCGCGACTGTACTCGCGTGGTGCTAAGGCTTGCCTGCTGCTCTGCCCTCTGGTACCACTGCCGGGCCGACTGGCTAGCCTGCACAAAGGCCTGAGCGGCGGCGGTTCGTCGTTGCGCCAGAGTAACGGCTGCCAGATCAGCGGCGGGCGGCGGGGCACTGCTGAGTTGGGCAATGGCATCGGCGGGCGTGAGATTGCTGAGGCTGAGGTTCGTCAGTGCTTGCACCCAGGTAAGGTTACCCAAACTGAGGGCGGCCGCCGCAACTGCTTCTGCTGACTGGCTGGAAGGATCGAGCTGCTCGGCAACCCGCAGACTTTGCTTCAGAATCGGCTCTGCCTGCGCCAGATCGCCAGCGATTTGGAGTGCCTCTCCCCAACTGCGCAGTACGGTGCTCTTAAGCAGGGAATTGGGCTGCGGCTGCATCGTCTGAGCCAAGGGCATCAGCAGTTCGATGGCGCGACGGTACAGCCCCAACGCCTGTAGGGCTTGAGCCTGGTTCAATTGGCTCTGCCACAGCCCAGGGGTGTCGTCAATCTGCTCGTAGAGAGTGGTGGCCTGTTGCCAAGTGGCTAGAGCTGCTTCAGCCTGCCCCTGCGCCAACTGAATTCGCCCCTGAATGGTGAATACCTGCGCCTGAGCACGAATATGCTCAACTGGTTCAACCAGTGAACCGGAGAGCACCAGTTCAACGCCGACCGCGATCATCTGATTTGCTTCTGAAAATTGCCCGAGGCTCTGGTAGACCAGCGCCAGGTTACTCAGGGTAATGCCCTGCCGCAGCCGGTCACCGCTGGCCTCAAACGCCTGAGCAGCCCGCTGCAGAACGGCAATGGCGTCTACCGCTTGCCCTGCCTCAAAGAGGGCTTTGCCCTGCTGCACCAGCGCCATTGGGTCGCGTGCCTGAACCACCAGCCTCGATGACCAGAAGGACAGCGTTGCCAGTCCTGGCTGCCCCTGGGCGAGCAGCAGGCTACAGATCATGCCTAGCCCCATCAGCAGCCAATTGCGATGACGCACGTTCGTCACCTCTCTTCTTGCCCGATTACCCGCCCAACTCAACCCTGACTCGGGGCTGCACCGGCTTCTCTTGCCTACGGTAGCGCTCCTTGGAAGCACTCCTTGTTTGGGGAGAGAGTGAAGGCGGCAGACTAGAGTATGACACTAGACATGAGCCTGTTCAACTCTCTTGCCCTGAGGGAGAGGGATTAAGGTAAGGGTGGTGTTCAGACCTACTCTCAATGCGTACTCTCAATACACGCTCTAAACAATGAAGTTCCGGGCACCGAAGCGAGAGGCGTCTACGTTCAGCAGGGTAATGAAATCGCGGAAGCCGCCGCGGGCATCGCCGTTGGTGTCAAGCCGCACAATAGTATCTGCCCCGACCTGCTGCAAGCGCACGTAGTTTTCAAATCTCGGGGAGCGACTATAGTTGCCTCTCTCAAAGATGCGCCTTAGCTCGATGCGATCCACACGCTTGAAGTCAAGGATGGTATCGCCGCCGTGATTAACATTGCGATAGATAAATCGGTCTGGATCATTGCCGCCTTGCAGAATATCTCGACCACCGCCGCCAATCAATCGATCTCTGCCGCGTCTGCCAAAAATCTGATCATCCTGGGCACCGCCGTGTAATCGGTCGTTGCCGCGCTTGCCGTCAATGATGTCGTTGCCAGATCGCCCCTTCACTCGATCGGCTTGCAATCCGGCATTAATGGCATCATCGCCCTTGCCGCCGTCAATGCGGTCATTGCCCTGACGTCCTAGAATTACGTCATTGTTGCCGCCGCCGATGATCTGATCGCGCCCGCGCCCACCATCGATGCCATCATTGCCCGCTCCGCCGTTGAGCCGATCGTTGCCGCGTCGCCCAAACAGCCGGTCACTACCCTGCCGGCCGCGAGCAATGTCGTTGCCCAGCCCACCATTTAGCAGGTCAATCCCTCTGCCGCCATCGAGCCGATCTCGGCCCGCATTACCAAAGAGGCGGTCGTTGTCGTTATTACCAAAGAGGCGGTCGTTGCCATTGCCTCCTTCGAGGCGATCGTCGCACTGCCGGCCGCGAATCCGGTCGTTGCCGTTGAGACCCCGCAGGCGGTCGTTGCCAGGAGTCCCGACCAACCGATTATTGCCGCTCGTGCCCCGCCGATTCACCCCCGGACCGCAGCCCGGCGTACTGGGAATATCGGGAGAGATTGCGGTGGGAATACCGTCCGGACCAACGGGAAGAACAGGCGTGACGCCGGTACCCGTCACCGAGAAAGTGAGGGTTCGCGGGTTAGACAACGCTCCCCGGTTATCGACAGCTGCATAGCTGAAGCTGGTGGTTCTAAAGCCAGCACCCGGACGGAAAAATAGCTGATTGATTTGCTCGGGAGTGAGCGACTGACCCACCGTAACGGGGGTGCCACCCTGGGCCGGATTGCCCAAAAACACCGTTCCTTGGTTTGGCGGCGGCACAGCGGTGATTTCGTAGCCGGTGATCGTACCATCGGGATCAGTACCCTCCAAACCCGTCAGATTCACGACGCTACCCGGCGCTACGAGAGTCGTAGAATTGTCGGGCAACACGGGCGGCAGGTTGGTGATTCGGCTGAGGGTGGCGGTAGCAGGCGTGGCATCTACTGCTCCGGTGGAGTCGGTTGCGGTGAAAGTGAAGGTACCACCAGTGAAATTAGGGGACGGCTGGAATACGAGCTGATTCGCCTGATCAGGGGTCAGGGCTTGCCCCGGCGCCACCGGAACACCGCCTGCTGTAGGATCCCCCAAAAACAGCGTGCCCTGATCAGCTGGCGGCAACGTCACGATAGTGTAGGAAACGATGGGGTCACCATCGGGATCGACCGCTGGCAACGGCGGAATATTGGTAAGGCTGCCCGGCGTCACCTCAATCGTGGTATCGCTGACACTTGGTGGCGAACCAGCTCCCAAATTCAGAGTCACGGTACCGGGAACTTGGCTAAAATCGCCGTCGCTGTCTACGGCACGATAGGTGAAGCTACCGCCGGTATAGCCGGGTGCCGCCTGGAAAAACAGCTGAGTAATCTGCAGTGGATCCAGGGATTGCCCGACGGTCACCGGAGCACCCCCCGCCAGCGGATTGCCCAGAAACAGCGTCCCCTGAGACGGATCCGGCAGGGTCAGGATCGTGAAAGAAGCAACGCTGGTTTCAGCGTCGGTGCCTCCGAGTCCGGTTAGGTTGACGATCGAGTTGGGGGCAACAGTGGCGCTGGCATCTGCCGTGGTGGGCGGTGTGGTAAAGGTCGTGATCGAGACATTCCGCACCTCATGGATATTGGTAGAGTCGCCAGTAGAGCTGGCAAAGCCAAACTTAAAGCTGGCAGGAATCGGCCCATTGTTAACAACCGCATCAAAGTTCGCCAGGGCAACTTCGCCGGGGTCCAGGAAATCACCGTCGTTGTTGAGGTCCACTCGCACGGTCAGCAGTCCCGCCGGGGTAATGTCGAGTCGGGCCCGGCGAGCGGCATCATTGCGATTGGTTGCGCCAACATTGTCGATACCAGGAGATAGAGTGCCCGACCCACCCAGATAGGCATAATTTGTACCGCTGCTGCCCCGTACCGACACCGAATCGGGAATGCGACCCGGTCCACCGACTCGCTGCTGTGGCCCTGTAGGACCAACGTCCGTTGGATTGGAGAAATTGCCAAATTCATCAAGACCAATGCCGATATAGCCACCCTCAATGCCCGCAATACCGTCGGCGAGTTTTTGGGCATACCCTAGGGAACCGCCAAACGCGCCCGGCCGTGTGGGAGAAGCCGCGCCATCAATCAAGAAAAAACTAATGCCGTCGGCTCCAGCGGGAGCGGTAGCATTGCGGGTGGTGCCGCCGTAGGCAAAGAAGTCAAAGGTGATGGACAACCCGGCGTTGGATGCAATCGGGCTGTTGTAGATAACAAACGCATCTTGGTCAAAGTTGGCGTTGGTTAGCCGCAGCACGCCGCTACCGCTGGGGTCTAGAGCTACACCAGTACTGCTACCGGGCAGTCCATTCGCGGACGGATCCGTCGTCGCCCGAGCCGTCAAAAAGGGGTTCGCTGAACCAGCAGAGCCAGTGCCAAAGATCCAGGGTGTGGTGGTGACATCCGCTTCGGTAAAAGTTTCTCGCAACAGCACCGCCAGCGTGTGGGGATAGGTTGCTAGCGCCTCCGCTCGCATTGGGAGTGGAACTGCAACAGTCTGGCTCGATGCAGCAGCAAACTCGAGTTGCCAACAGCCCCGACCAATCGGCTGAGTGGCGGCAGCAAGCGCGGTTCCGGTCAACCGCTGCAGATAGCGAACCAACTGTTTGCCCGTCTCACTGGCAGCCACTTGGCAGCCATAGAGCAAAATCTGGGCTTCGGTTGTCAAGGCAGTTGCCCAGTGCTGAATCATTGCTGCATAGCGACCCAAGGTGCCGAGGCTCAGCTGAGCTGAACCAAGTTGCAGTTGTCCAGGCGCACCATGACAAAGAATGTGCAGGCTATCAACGCCGCGCCGACTCGCAAGCACCTGGCTAATTTGCACAACTCCATCCTGGGTCGGATCGAGTACAACGACATCTGCCTCGGGCAAGACAGCAGTCACTAGGTGCTGGTAATCTGCAACGGCAGCGTCGATCAGAATAAGGGCAGCAGAGCAGGGAAGTCTCATAAGCATAGATGCTATGTATACAGCAAAGGGTGCAAACAGTCGTGCAGCCACCTGCTTCAGCAGGCAATCGGGCAAACTCCGATGAACATCCTGCCGGGCTGAACAACATCAACGATTCACACTTCAGGACGCAAATCAAGATGCAAGCAGTGTCGATAGGACGAGTTGCATCTAGGCACTGCTATCAACTTGCTTGCAACAAGTTTGGACAAGACAAACTGCAACAGGATAAACAGGGAAGCACAGGCTGATCACCTTCAGGCTTTCGAGCTAAGCAGGAATGTTCAGCTCGATAACGTCGCCCTCACTACAGGTCTCAGTACAGGAGTGTTACAAAAATTCCTCCCCTCATAGGTTAAAACATCTCAGGGATTTTCGAGCAAAATTGTGCAAAATTTCCTTAATTTTTTGAAAACGGCGATCCCAAATGGAGTTGCCCACTCTGGCATTCACTGGTCTACCCAAGGCATTCCAAAAATCTTTGTGGCGGCTTTTGGCATGGCATAATTGACATCTACTCACCTGACGTTTGCCAATCCATTCTCTGTAGAGCCATTGCTACCATTCCAGCGATAGTGAGTGAATTCCCAAGCAAACTCACAATCGATCAATTCATCAATTCAATTCATATTGAGAATCAAACGCGCAACGTTCAAATAGATGAAAACCCCTAATACATCCACTACGGTGGTGATAAAAGGGGCAGACATCAGGGCGGGATCAAATCCAAAAGCGCGAAACAGAAATGGCAAAATCGATCCTGCAATAGATGCCAGAATGGATATAGAAATCAAGCTAATGCCGACGGCAGCAGAGACGAGCAGGTTACCCTGCAAGACATATGCCCAGACCAAGACAACTGCTCCCAGCATCACCCCAAGTAGAAGGCCAGCAACGGCTTCCCGTCGGGTTACATACAAGGCTTGATTGTTGTCAATCTCATCGGTATTCAAACCGCGAATCACCACTGTTGAGGACTGTGCTCCCACATTGCCACCTGTACCAATCAATAGAGGGATAAAGGCCGCTAGCGCCACTACCTGTTGCAGCACTTCTTGCTGGCTGCGGATCACAGCCGAGGTTCCTGTGTTGGTCACCAGTAGCACCAACAGCCAAATCACGCGCCGCCGCGCCACGGTGAACAGATCCATTTGGAAATAGCGGTCCGCTCCTGCCTGCACACCGCCCCCCAAGGTATAAATATCCTTCGTAGTTTCCTGTTCCAAAATATCGATCACATCATCTACCGTCACAATGCCCACCAGTCGCTTTTCCGTATCGACTACAGGCACCGCCAAAAAGTCATACCGCTGAATCAAACGGGCCACTTCTTCTTGATGAGTATCCGTCTGTACATAGACAACTTCTCGAACCATAATGTCGCCAATGGTTTGTTCGGGTTGAGCCGTCACTAGGGCGCGCAGCGACAAAATTCCCGTCAGGTGGCGAGCCGCATCGGTAACATACAGGTAGTAAATGGTTTCGCTGGCGTTCGCGAGCTGTCGAATTCGCTCTAGTGCCTGGTCAATCGTCCAGTGCTCTTCAAGGGAGATATACTCGGGCGTCATGATCCGCCCAGCGGTGCCTGCCTCGTAGCCCAGCAGCAGTGCCGTTGCTTGACGCTCCTCTGGACTAAGCTGTTCTAGGAGGCGACTAACCACTTTAGCGGGGAGTTCGTCAAACAGGCGCGCTCGATCATCCGGCGACATGTTGTCCATGATGTCTAGAACATCTTGTCGCTTGAAGTCTTCGAGCAGTGACTGTTGCACCGCCGAATCGAGATATTCATAGACTTCAATTGCCTCTCCCTTGGACAACAAGCGAAAGGCAATCACCTGCATCGCTTCAGGCAGTTCCCCAATAGCCTCGGCAATGTCGGCTGGACGCACGGGCAGAAGCAGCGTTTTGGCATCCTGCAGGTTGTTCTGTTCCAAGAGAGCCTGAAGCTGCATCCGCACCCGTTCTCGCAGTTCTTTCCGAGACAGGGTTGGTGCGGTGAGTCGATCGCGGTCGTCTGCAAAGGTCAATGCTTGAGCCTATAGATACGGAGAGGGGATAGGCGGCCCTACTACCAGACTTGACGTCCATCCCCATGGGAGCACTGGCATTCAGGTACGAGAATAGAACCCGGACAGGTAACTCTACACTATTACCCAATAGCAGCGCTTTGGCAATGGGGTGAATTGTCTCTGAAAGACCCTCCAGTTTTGTTTAGGCTGCTTCTTGGTGATCCCTAGCAGTAACGGGAAATATCTTCACCGCACACATCGGCCAAATAGCAGAGCGCTCGGAAGCGCAGCCCCACAACCTCCTCGTACAGCGGATTGAGCTTACACAGGGGGGGAATATGGAACAGGGTGCGCCCTCCCAGCTTAACATCGCGCTCAAAGGGGCATTGGGCTGGAATGAGCTGACACAACTTATGAGCTAGCCACGGGTTTTCTACAGAGAGGTTATTGAGCCAATTGCGCAGGGGGCGTAGCGGTGCAACGGTAGGTTGAGGCGGAATAGGAGCAGGAGTGACGTGGGAGTGCGTAATCCAACTCCAGGTGACCAGCACAGGATGGGGAGATTTGGGTTGGGAAGCGTTCATAACAATCTGCAATGGGGGAAGTGAATGAAGGGAAGCCCACGTATTCTCTATCAGACTTCTACAAAGGGCAGTGGCTACTTCACGGACAAAATTGAAATTGTATGAAGGTATGAAGTAGGGTGGTCAAACCAGCCAGGCTATATTCGAAAGTCTCTACAGGCTCGTAGCTCCGATTGTGCCCATCAGAATGTAACGATTAGTGGGTAATCTTACTCAACTTTTCTTTAGACAGAAGTTGAGCCTCAGAAACTGTACGTGGGAGTTCGGCGCTCTGTCAATCTCTGCGCGTACATTAAGTATCGAAATTTGCCAATCCTAAAGTTTGGTTCTATAGAAATTTCTAGGCAAGGTTCCAAAAGACATTGTTATGGGCGGATTGAAGCCCATAAACAAAACCGATCGCCTGAAGTCAGATGATCGGTTTGAAGTGTAGAGTTTAGATCATTTCACGCCTGATCCCGAGGGAGGATCACAGCCAAAGTCCTAAGAAGCGACCTTGGCCGTCGAACGTTGGCGGCGGGCAGTAGTCACTGGTGGCTGCAGGGGAGTTTGCAGCAGGAATACCACTGTAGGATTGCTTTGTAGCTCTCGCCGCAGCAACCGTCGCAGTTCTAGCTCGATGTCGCTTTGCAGACGGGTCCATGCAACTTCCACCACGCTGCCGCCCAAGGTTTGGGTATATTCCGACCAGCGATTTTCAACCACGGTTTCGATGGTCTGCACAATCGACTGCTCTAGTTTTTCCTTCTCGACGAGCGTTGCTACGCCCCGCAGGTGAACCTCTGGCTTAGCGATCAGTTCACCGCTCCAGCCAATTGCTGTGGCAACGGTGACAATGCCATCTTCAGCGAGCTGCTGCCGCTCCTTCAGCACCCGATCCGGCACCACACCAGCATGGGAAGAATCGACTAGCTCAATCCCCGAGGGCACCTTGTCGATAATCCGGATACCATCGGTCGTCAGTCCCACGACGTCACCGTTGTTGACGATCACCATATTCTCAGCCGGAACGCCCATACTCTGCGCCGTTTCAGCGTGTTTCACCAGCATGCGGTGCTCACCATGCACTGGCAGGAAGAATTTAGGCCGGGTGAGGGCAAGCATCAGCTTCTGGTCTTCCTGAGCGCCATGACCCGACACATGAATGCCCTTGTCGCGCCCATACACCACCTTGGCTCCCTGCATCATCAGCTTGTCAATAGTGTTGACCACGGCAATGGTGTTGCCCGGAATCGGATTTGCTGAAAACACAACGGTATCGCCTTCGCGAATCTTGACCTGTCGGTGCGCCTGATTGGCAATGCGAGTCATCGCCGCCATCGGCTCGCCCTGGGAGCCGGTTGTTAGAATCACCACATGCTCATCCGGGATTTTATTCAGCATATTCAGCGGCACAAACAGATCGTCCTCGCATTTGATGTAGCCCAAGGTGCGCGCATGGGCAATCACGTTAAGCATCGAGCGACCCAACACCGAGACCACCCGACCATGCTTTTTGGCTAACTCCAGAATCATATTGACCCGGTGCACCGAGGAGGCAAAAGTAGTAACAATTAACCGTCCTGGGGCCTGTGCAAAGATGCGATCCAGATTTGGGTAGACCGAGCGCTCAGACGGCGTGAAGCCAGGAACCTCCGAGTTAGTGGAATCGCTAATCAGGCACAGCACTCCCTTTTCCCCATGCTCTGCTAGGCGCTGCAGGTCAAATCGCTCGCCGTCTACTGGAGTATGGTCAATTTTGAAATCTCCCGTATGAATCACGACGCCGAGGGGCGTATGAATTGCCACGCTGAAGCTGTCCGCAATCGAATGGGTGTTGCGAATATATTCAACTAGGAAGGAGGGGCTGATGCGCACCATTTCTCGCGGCTGTACCGTACGCAGCTCAGTCCGATCGGCAACGCCTGCCTCTTCTAACTTGTCCTGTAATAGGGCCATCGCCAAGCGAGGTCCATAGATCACGGGGATATCGAACTGCTTCAAGTGGAAGGGGATACCGCCAATATGGTCTTCGTGCCCGTGGGTCACAATCATGCCTTTGATCTTGTGACGATTTTCCCGCAAATACGTGGTATCGGGTAACACCACATTCACTCCATGCATTCCATCAGTGGGAAAGGCTAAGCCGGCATCGAGCAGGACAATTTCGTCGTTGTATTCAAACACACAGGTGTTCTTGCCGATTTCATGTAAGCCACCCAGAGGAATGATTTTGAGAGTGTTTGAGGAATCGTTTTGATTCATAAGTATCCTTAAACTAAAGGGATAGGTTTGGAGAAAAGCGAAGGCTGGGGCGGAAAGCAAGGTGAGCCAGATCGCGAGATCAGAAAGTAGCTCAGGCATACCATAAGTACTGTTCTGGTGGATTCTCGGCGCTAACGTCTAACCCCACAGAATCCGCAGAACCAGTCAATTTCCGTATTTAGTTGTCAAAAATCTGGTAGATAGCCGCGGGCAGAGATTAGCGCTGCACTCATCCTGCTTCTAGCAATCCCAGTTCTGCCATTGCCGTTCGCAAGGTGTGCTCTAGAGTAGAGGATTGCTCAACCAGAGGCAGGCGAGTATGACCAACGGGCCACCCTCGCAGCCGCAGAGCAGCCTTAATGGGAATTGGGTTCGTGCTGACAAATAGCGCCTTAAATAACGGAAAGAGCCGCAGATGAATTTGAGTCGCGAGCTGTGTCTGCCCCTGCTCAAAGCTCTGGATCATCTGCTGCACCTGCTGACCCACAAGATGGCTGGCTACGCTAATCACACCCTGTGCCCCCACCGCCAGCATCGGCAAGGTTAAGGAGTCATCGCCCGAGTAAATGGCAAACTCGGCTGAAGTCATGCGCCGAATCTGACTAACTTGGTCCAAGTTACCGCTCGCTTCCTTAATGGCCACAATGTTGGAGATTTCGCTCAAGCGAACCACGGTTTCTGGCAACAAATTTTGCCCTGTTCGCCCAGGAATGTTGTACAGCACGAGGGGTAAGTCAGGACTAGACTGAGCGATGGCCCGGAAGTGCTGGAATAACCCTTCTTGCGGCGGTTTATTGTAGTAGGGAACCACTTGCAGCGTCCCATCTAATCCTAGCTTATCGGCCTTCTGAGTAGCAGCAATCGCCTCCTCGGTTGAATTGGACCCGGTACCAGCAATGACCTTGGCTTGACCAGCCACGGCACGCTGCACCACCTGAAACAGCTCATATTCTTCGTCCCAGGTTAGGGTTGGCGACTCTCCTGTTGTACCACAGACAACCAGGGTATCTGAACCCTGTTCAGCTAAATAGACGGCAAGCGACTCGGCAACAGCATAATCAACCCGTCCGTCTTCCCGAAACGGCGTGATCATCGCTGTTATAACCCGTCCGAAAATGGTCACGCTCTGCGATCTCCTCTATCTGGGGCAGCATTCAACAAAAGGGGTATCCACGAGGCTAGCACCGGCAGCAATGATGTTGAGTACAAATACCTTAACTCATAATGAGGCGAGATGGACGCTCTTCAGCAATCCAATTCACAGACCGAATTGTCCTGATTGATATTCAAGTCCCAACTCAAGTCCCATCATGTCGCTTGGGGAACCTACGTCCCAGCAATGGCTGCTGTCAGGGTAGGACGAATCAGGTCCTGTTCCACTAAAAGCTCAGCAATCTGCACCGCATTCAGGGCTGCACCCTTGCGAATCTGGTCACCGCTGAGCCACAGCTCCAGTCCGTTTGGGTTCGAAATATCCTGGCGGATCCGCCCCACCAGCACATCATCTTGACCACTCGCATCGATAGGCATGGGGAAATAGTTTGTCTGCCAATTCTCCACTAGTTTGACTCCAGCGGCCTGAGTTAAGATCTCTCGCGCCTCAGCCACACTGAATGGACGGGCAAACTCCAGATTAATCGCTTCCGAGTGGGCCCGCAGGACGGGAACCCGAACACAGGTTGCCGTAATTCGCAAATCAGGCGCACCCAAAATCTTGCGCGTCTCGTTCACCATCTTCATCTCTTCCTCACAGTAGCCTAAGTCGTTGAGGGCAGAATTGTGAGGAAACAGATTGAACGCTAAGGGGTAAGGAAATACCTCCGGTTGCGGTGCCTGCCCGTTCAGAATGGCTAGAGACTGCGTCTTGACTTCTTCCATTGCCCGAGCACCCGCTCCACTAGCGGATTGGTAAGTAGCGGCTACAATTCGCTGAACAGGCTGCACTCGATGCAGCGGATAAACCGCCACCACCATCAGGATGGTTGTGCAGTTGGGATTGGCAATAATGCCTTGATGAGCGGCGGCTGTCTGCGGGTTGACCTCGGGAACCACCAACGGCACAGCCGGATCCATCCGGAAGGCGCTGGAATTATCAATCACAACCGCTCCTGCCGCTACCGCTTTCGGGGCCCATGCTTTGGAGATGGAGCCACCCGCCGAAGCCAGTACCAGATCGACACCCTCAAAGGACTGCTCATTGACAGCTTCCACCTGCAACGACTCGCCCTGGAAAACTAAGGATTGCCCTGCCGAACGAGGAGAGGCCAAAAGCCGCAGCCCTGCCACAGGAAAATTTCGCTGCGCTAGCAGTTCCAGAAGCTCAGTTCCGACCGCACCTGTTGCACCCAAAATGGCAACTCGATAAGACTGGGGCAAATTAAACTCCTCCTAAAGCTCAGGTGAATTGCACAAAAGCAACTAAAACAGAATCTTTAATTCATCGCCTCGTGGAACGGCATGCCTATGAATCATGAATAATGAGAGTAGACAGAATTAGACCAGGAAAACGGGTACTCGTCAAACTGAATTCACTGGATTCAGTTTAATTGGGCTAAGCGAGCAACGGGTGAAATGCATCTTACCTAACAGCTTGGCACGAAGTGTGGAAAAGAAACCTTAAATTCTAGAGAGTTGCGACAGAAACCCTTTACAACGCTTAAACTCACCAAATGCGATTTGGCAGCTATCGACAATCTTTTCTAGCTCGCTCACAATTCTCACAAGCAGATCACAGCTGGCTTTTCCAGTGAGGTTCCTGGCTGTTACTCCATTGTTGATGCTTGGCAACACCTAGTGAGATGCCTAGTGAGACAGTAGGGCAGATGCCTCTCCAGTCGACTCTAGTCAAAACTCCCAAGTCTCCCGACAGTGAACAGTGGAGTAATACCTTTCCGGCAGGACCTTATCCGGCAGAGATTATTTTAGTTAACCGTCAAGGATAGTTATACTACAATTCCCGCTATTTCCCCACAGTCTGAGTCAGGATCAGTTACCATAGCTTATTGCAGCAACGCTGATGAGATCAGCGCTCCAGCATACTGTCATGAGAGATGCGATGAAAGTAACCCAGGAAAAACTGCCAGCCAGCCAGATTGGTTTAGAGATCGAAATCACGCCGGAAATGACGCAGCAGGCGTACGACAAAACCCTGCAAGATTTTACTCGGTCGCTCAATATTCCTGGGTTCCGTAAGGGAAAAGTCCCGCGGCAGGTGCTCATTCAGCGGTTTGGGCTAACCCGTATCAAAGCTGCGGTGGTGGAAGACTTGATCCAAACTAGTTTGCGACAGGCGCTAGAGCAAGAAAAGATTGAAGCCATTGGTAGCCCAGAGCTGCGTTCGTCGTTTGAGGAACTAGTTGAGCAATACAAGCCAGGAACTGCCCTAACTTTCTCGGCTTCTGTGGATGTGCCGCCCGAGGTCAAGCTGAATCAGTATACCGGGCTAGAGGTCAAGGCAGAGGAGTTTAAGTACGACCCAAGCCGCGTTGATCAGATGTTGGAAGACTACCGCAAACGCTCGGCCACCCTGGTGCCAGTAGAAGATCGTCCCGCACAGATGGGAGATGTGGCAACAGTCGATTTCAGTGGACGACTGACCGAAGTCGCGGAGGGGGAAACTGCCGATATACCGGGTGCCAGCGCTGAGGATTTTGAAATTGAGCTAGCAGAAGGGCGCTTTATCCCCGGGTTCATCGACGGCATCGTGGGTATGCAGCCCGGAGAAACCAAAGAGGTCGCAGTCACCTTTCCTGAGGAATATCCCCAAGCCGATCTCGCGGGTAAACCTGCAGTTTTTACCATTACGCTGAAGGAGCTGAAGGAGCGGGAGCTTCCCGAGCTAGACGATGATTTTGCTCAGGAAATCAGCGAATTTGAGACCTTAGCAGCGCTACGCGAATCCCTGGAAGCTCGTTTTCAAAAAGAAGCGGAGCAAAAGACAAAGAACAGTAAGCAAGAGGCACTGCTCAAAGAGCTTGTGCAGCATTTGGAGGTGGAGCTACCAGAAAGCCTCATCCGTCAGGAGGTTGATTATGCCATTACCCAAACCGCGATTCGCTTTGGGCAGCAAGGGATGGACATCAAGAAAACCTTCACCCGCGACGTTGTATCGATGCTGCGGCAGCAAGCTCGTCCAGAAGCGATCGGCCGCCTGAAGCGCACCATGGCCTTGGGCGAGGTTGCTAAACGAGAGTCAATTCAGGTAGATGCTGAGGCGGTACAAGCCCGTATGCAGGAGGTGCTGGAAAGCTACAGCGATCAGCAGGATGTGGACGAACAGCGGCTGCGCGAGGTGGTAGAGGAAGAGCTGCTGCAAGAGAAAATTTTCGAGTGGTTGGAAGCCCACAATACGGTGGAGCTAGTGCCTGAAGGAACTTTACCCAAGGAACCTGAGGATGTAGCGCCTACGGCAGAAGCAGTTCCAGACGAGACGCCTTCGGAAACTTTGGAACTAGAGGCAGTGGAAGCAGTAGAGGCAACAGAAGTATCTGGGGTAGAGGCGGCTGAAGCGCCAATCGCCACACCAGTAAGCGATGTGACCACGACCGAAGCAACCACGGTCGAAGTTGCAGCAGAAACGGTGGCATCAGATGCAGCACCTGCGGAAGCAAGTCCAGAGGTGACTGAGAAACCGGCTGCTTCTGAGGCGAAAAAGACCAGCTCTAAGAAAGGGAAATCCGGCAAGTCTGCCGCTAAATAGCCTCTCAGCAATCTCAGCTGATTCTTCAACTGATTCTTAACACCCCCATGGCACCCTAATTCGCTGTGAGGGGCGGATTGCTGTGCTCCGCTGGAGGGACGCCATTGCCTGTAAGATTGACGGCCTAGTCATTTGCGCTCTGCTCAACGACCCTAGTAAATCCAAGAATCAAACCAAGAATTTAAGTTCTGATGAGAGGGGCAAATCTTACACTTTGATGAGGATTTGCCTCTGTTCCTACCAGTCTCAACTAGTTAAGGCATAATGTCGGATAGAGAGTCGTTAGTCTCAATGCATTTCAACTGCCTCTGTGGATTGATCTCTCTCTCGACATGGTTCATTTTCTAGGTCTGTCTTCAGTTCTATGATTCATTCCCAATCCGCTGTTTCGTTTACCAGCCTTAGTCCTTCTGACATTCGTTCTACCCGTCAGCTTAAGGTTCATGCTGCTGGAGAGGGGGTCATCCCAATGGTAGTTGAACAGTCTGGACGAGGCGAGCGGGCATTTGATATCTACTCTCGACTGTTGCGGGAACGAATTGTGTTTCTAGGAACTCAAGTGGACGATACAGTTGCCGATTCTATCGTGGCGCAACTGCTGTTTCTGGATGCTGAGGATCCCGAAAAAGACATTCAGCTCTACATCAATTCTCCCGGCGGTTCAGTGACAGCGGGGATGGCAATTTACGATACGATGCAGCAGGTTCGTCCTGATGTCATTACAATTTGTTACGGCTTGGCAGCGAGCATGGGGGCATTTCTCCTCGCGAGTGGAGCTAAAGGAAAACGCCTTTCCTTGCCGAGTTCCCGCATCATGATTCATCAGCCTCTGGGAGGTGCCCAGGGTCAGGCGGTGGATATTGAAATTCAAGCCAAAGAAATTCTGTATCACAAACGTACCCTGAATGAATTGTTGGCTTATCATACAGGACAGCCAATCGAAAAGATTGAGGCAGATACCGAGCGCGATTTCTTCATGTCGGCAGAAGAAGCAAAGAACTATGGTCTAATTGATCGGGTTATTTCGCGTCAAAATCTGCCAATGCCAGGTGAGTCCATTACCGCAGTCAAGTAAGGGGCAACTATGTCTAAGTACGACTCCCATCTGAAGTGTTCGTTCTGTGGTAAATCGCAGGAGCAGGTTCGCAAGCTAATTGCTGGGCCCGGAGTCTACATTTGCGACGAATGCGTTGACTTGTGCAACGAGATCTTGGATGAGGAGTTATTCGACTCGGGTGCTGCCGTTCCCCAACCCTCAGCCAGACGAGAACACCATGCCCCTGAGCGACGTCCGGTGCGGTCTTCAGGCTTTTCGATGAACCAGATTCCCAAGCCGAGAGAAATCAAAAAGCATCTCGATGAGCATGTGATCGGGCAGGAAGACGCGAAGAAGATCCTCTCGGTGGCGGTGTACAACCACTACAAGCGGCTTAGCTATGTCCAGTCTAAAGGGTCGGGTAAGGACGATGCGATTGAGCTGCAAAAGTCCAATATTCTGCTGATTGGTCCCACGGGCTGCGGCAAAACGTTGCTAGCCCAAACCTTGGCAGAAATGCTAGATGTCCCCTTTGCGGTAGCTGATGCCACAACGCTGACTGAGGCAGGCTACGTCGGTGAAGATGTGGAGAATATTCTGCTGCGGCTGTTGCAGGTGGCTGATCTGGACGTCGAGGCAGCGCAGCGCGGCATCATCTACATTGACGAGATCGATAAGATTGCCCGCAAGAGCGAAAATCCTTCAATTACCCGAGATGTCTCGGGTGAAGGGGTGCAGCAAGCCCTGCTGAAGATGTTGGAAGGCACCATCGCCAATGTGCCACCCCAGGGAGGGCGTAAGCATCCCTATCAAGACTGCATCCAGATTGATACCAGCAACATCCTCTTTATTTGTGGCGGTGCCTTCGTAGGTCTTGATAAAGCCGTAGAGCAGCGGATCGGCAAGAAGACCATGGGCTTTATTCAGCCGGGCGAAAACCAGTCCAAAGAAAAACGAGCCGCTGACATTCTGCGCCATCTAGAGCCGGATGATCTAGTGAAGTTCGGCATGATCCCAGAATTCATTGGACGAGTGCCCGTCGTTGCCGTTGTTGATCCGTTGGATGAGGAAGCGCTGTCTGCTATTTTGACGGAACCCAAGAACGCACTCGTGAAGCAGTACCAAAAGCTAATGCGCATGGACAATGTGCACCTCGAGTTCAAGTCCGATGCCGTGCGGGCTATCGCCAAAGAAGCCTATCGTCGCAAGACTGGAGCGCGAGCACTGCGCAGCATTGTCGAAGAGCTGATGCTAGACGTGATGTACGAATTGCCGTCGCGCAAAGATGTGACGCGCTGTGCCATTACCCGTGAAATGGTCGAGAAACGCTCAACTGCAGAGCTGCTCATGCACCCTTCCTCGCTGCCGAAGCCAGAATCTGCTTAGTCGCTCAGCCTAGTCGCTGAATTGTTCTTCTGCATTGTTCTTTATCGTTTCGTTGGATCCCAAGCTTCTCTGAGGCTTGGGATTCGCGTTTGGGATTTACGTTTGAGGGCAACGCTGTCTACATCACGGTAAACGATTAGAGTCTTGGATTAGACTCTTGCTCTAGAAAGCAGACTAGAAGCACCACCGATCCAGTCAACTCCAGCCAACAGACCCATCAACAGAGCTGCAAACAAAACAATTCTTCAACAATTCAGCTTGATGGGGGTGCCACATCTGGAGGAGTTCAACTATAATTTAGCGGTTTCAGCTCTATCCATGGAGATACAACAGATAAAGGGTTGCTCTGTGCGATTGAATGTAAGGAGGCAATACAGCAGCATCATGAACGACGGTATAGCCTATCTCTGGTTCTATGAATCGAACGATTTAAGTCCATACGATTCAAATTCATCAGTATCTCTGTCCGATTCACGACGCTTGAGCGGTAACCTGCCTATGAATCGCCTTCAGAGACACCCACGTCGTAAGCACTCATTTAAGCTAGTTCATTTTCTCCTGTTTACTACATCTACTGCCGTGTTGAGCAGTGTTGGCAATGCGCTAGCGACTCCAGCAGAATTAGATCCGGCTGACGATACGCCATTGCTCGCTCAAGCTTATCCGACACCACGAGGTCATTCTGGGAGCTATCCGGCTCCAGGCAATTCGCCCTCCTATCCCCAAGGACCGGCTGGCTATCCAGGCAGTTATGGTCATTCTGGGGCTTATCCGGGCAGCTATCCGCCCTCCTATCCAGCCCCTTCTAGTAGCAGAGGTTATTATTCTGCCGCACCCGGCATGTCGGGCAGTTCGGTAGCTAGCGTACAGCAACGCCTGGCCGAGCTAGGCTACTATACTGGTCCAATTAGCGGCTCCTTTGATGCGACAACTCAGCAGGCGGTCATTCAATTTCAGCGTGACAACGGCTTAGTTCCGGATGGCATTGTAGGGGTCAGGACAGAGGGCGCTCTCTATGGCAGTGGAGCAGCACCCACCGCTATGTCGCCGGGATTCGTTGACCCTTATGCTTATCCCAGCACTGCATCAGCGCCGCCGTATCTGCAGCTCAATCAGTCGGGTACAGAAGTTTCGGAATTGCAGCAGCAGTTAGCGGCCCTAGGTTACTACACCGGACCAATTTCAGGGATGTTTGATGAGGCCACTCAAGCGGCAGTCGTCGGATTTCAGCAGGCTTACGGTTTGCGTCCGGATGGTATTGTTGGCAACGCGACTGGCACAGCCCTGCGCCAAGCGGTTGAGTCGTCAGCAGGGTCTGCGGTAGACTCTGCCGCTCCATCCTCGGACGGGTTGCTGCGCCTCGGAGATACCGGAACTGGCGTCAGCGATCTGCAAACTCGTCTGCGCGATCTGGGTTATTACCATGGTCCAATCAATGGCAGTTTTGGCGAACAGACCGAAGCAGCCCTGATAGCCTTTCAGCAAGCACAGGGGCTAGCCACGGATGGCATTGCAGGCCCACAGGTTGCGTCTGCCTTACAGGCTGCGGTCCAACCTACCACGCCCTCGGCAGCGCCCTCAGCAGACAGTTCCCCCGCCACCCCAGTTCAGCCCGTCTCACCTGCTGCCAACAGCACCCCTGTTGTCCCCGGGGAAGCCCCGACTCCAGGACCTACCCCAGGACAAACTCCAGGTCAGACATCAGGTCAAGTCAGCGTCCCAGATCTGCAATCTATTCCCCAGGGGTCTCAGCCTGCCCAGCCCTCCGGACAGCCCGCTATCCCCCAACCGACCGTTCCACCACCGTTGGCTCAGCCATCCCTACCCCAATCCAGCTCTGGGCCCGCTCAATCCGCAGCCTATCAGCCGCGGCAGCAAGGGCGTTTTAGTGTGGCAGAGCTACAGCGACGTCTGCGGGCGAATGGCTTTAATCCAGGCGAGATTAACGGCATTTATGATGCTGCAACGCAAAGTGCTATCACAGAAGCTCAGCGGGCCTATGGCTTAACGGGAAGCGATCTCTGATGATCTCTAGAGTGAGGATAGATTCAACCTCCCGGCTGATCGTTGGGCCTATCTCTGAACCCCTTTTGAATGCAGGTAGTCAGCTGGTCTGAACCCTCAAAGCATAAGCCAAAACACTAGGATGAACAGGCGCGCTCGTCGCGTCTTTTTGTTTGTTATTGGTTTGTTATGGAGGATTCAGAAGTGCTTCCGCGTCGGTTGAAGTCGCTGAGTACGGCTACCCGCACCTGTTGTTCTTACTTCACCCACTGCCACGGATTTTTTCATTTGCTACTGTCTTAAATGAATTCTGCATTGCTGGACCGGCTCTTGAGCATCCTAGTTCAGAAAGTTCAGAAATGCGGCGACTGCTGATGTTTAACGAGCTGGCAATGCTGCTTTGGGATGGCTGGCCCCACTTTTTGCCATCCCTAGTTCCTTGACTAACTGAGTCGCTCGACAGGTTAGGCTGTCCTGCTTGATTCTGTTTGCCCGATGGTAGTTGACCTCAGCACCATTCCTACGCTGAGTTGAGCCGGCTGACCGGTAGAGCAGGCGGTTCAAGACATCAGCAAGACATCAATTCTATCGCTGTAGCTGTCGAGCGCCTGGTAGGTAATACGCCAAAGGCTTGGTCTTCAGGTCTGGAGTGAGAAAGCCGCGGGAGTGTATGCAGCTCTGCGGCACTCCACCTTGGCTGGAGCTTGGCTGGCGGAACCTACAGCGGTAATTGTCCATCGACACTCGTCGAAAAATCAACACTCTGAAAATTAGGATCTGAAAAGAGGGTCAATTTATGTTCAATCCAACTCATCTTCTGGTTTCACGATCTCGGCAAACGCCGGTACAACTTGTTGCCTTTGAAAAGGGCTTCAAAATTGTCACTGAGGCTGAGTGGCATCGCGGCAGCGAGCCTGCCTTTGAAATGCGCCCCAAACAGGGTTTTTTCTGTCGGGGAGTTCCGGTTGTGGGATATAGCTTACAGCCAATGCATGTGGCGTCGGAGCAACCTGCACCGACTGCGGTTGTGGAAAGCACACGGGTATAGTCTTTGCGCCATACGCCTAATCAATGCATCTTGTGGGTTTCGCCTAAACGGGCTTTGGATAGGCTAGCAGCCAGGTTAGCGGGTAAGTGCGTGTGCCTAGCCCTTTGGCAACAATCTGAGCATCATTTTCCTGCACAGCGGTGACTTCCCAAATCGCCTGTAGTTCAGCTGGGGTCAATTGAGGAACGCCCTTCAGCACGACCCAGTCACCGACCGTTAGGGTGGAAGCAGCGCCAGACGTGAGTTCAGCTGGGGTGCTTAGTCTAGCGGCTGGGTTTGTCGGCGTTGCTGTGCCATGCCCTAGCTCACGGTCACTGGCAGCGACTCGATCCGCTATGGGTTCCATCAAGCTATCGACATCGCACTCAAGTTCAAACTCAACCTCGGTTGTTGCAAGTTGCGGCTGGATCGGGTGAACCGCTTGCGGCGCAAACGAAGCCTGAGCACCGTCACCAGACGAGGCTAAAATAGCATTTCGCCGAATCTGCCTAACCCGGACTTTGGTGGACTCGGGAGTCGCGTCCCATACCTGTCGCTTTTGCGCTGGGGTCAGCGTTTCCAGCATGGCCAACTCTTCAACGGAGTCGATCACGGTCAACATCTCCAGCACAGTGCGCAGGCTAGAGGGATCCAGCAGGGCTGCCTCCATGGATTCTGGAGATGCTTGTGAAGAGAAAAGCGGATGCTCAGGGCATCGAATTTCTGGCATAATGAAGACCAATTAAGGTCTGCTTAGAAGAAAAATACGAAAAATAGAAAAAATTAATCTGAGCGAGGTAAGCAGGCAACTTACCCCTCCCTTTTTATATACTGACTGATCTCCCTGTCTTTGGGAGTAATTTTGTACTAGTTAGTCCTGCTCATAGAGTACGGCTCTAGTTAGCATGGAGCCGGGTTGCCGAGCGCTAGCGAACGACCAGCGTGTAGTTGCCGCGCCCGCTACTGTCATAGGTATTGGCATAGACGCGGTAGGTACCGGTCTGAGGAAGCGTCACGGTCAGTCTTGCGTTCAGGTTAGTCGGTGAGGCATCGTCATTCTCCTCGATGACTTGTCCATCAGGACCAATCAAAATTAAGTAGGGGTCAAAGTCGCGGCTTTCAAGGGAAATCGTGACCCGCTGGCCGGCCGTTCCCTCGAAGGTATGCTCCTCATAGAAGCTGCCATCGGCTTCCAGCACGGCAGATCCTGGACCGAGACTGCCCCGTGCTTGCAGTAGCGGACCCGAACTCGGACGAGTTGAGGGAGTCGTTCCGGTTGCGGCCGGTTGAGATGAGGGCGTTCCTGACGTTGATGAAGTTCCGATCGTGCCACTGGTAGCGGCCAGAAGACTATAGCGCCCCGTTTCTCCAGCGGTATTGGTGTTAGCCAAGATAATGTAGGTGCCAGTCGTTGGGAGCGTAACGCTGAGTCGAGAATTATTGCCGCCAGCACTGTCGTTGTCTTGGGCAAGCGACGCCCCGCTAGGCGAGAGCAAGATCAGGTAGGAGTCTACTTCAGTGCTCGTCATTTCCAAGACGACCTGCTGCCCAGCATTGCCCTGAAAGGTGTAGATGTTGAAGTAGCTGTTATCAGCTGGAAAGACATTGCTGTTGCTGTCTAGCGTGCCCTGCACAGGCTGCCCATTAAGCACAATATTCTCAAAGCGAATGTTCTCAGGCGAGAAGGGAGTGGGAGGAGGAACAGCGGCTGTGTTGGCATTGCCTCGCCCTTCTCGGACCGCTACCAGAAAAGGCTGGATCCGCTCAACGGGAATAGCAAAGCCGATTCCTACACTGGTCGCATCTTCGCGAGGCGTAAAGATGGAGGTATTGACGCCAATCATCTCTCCGTTGTCGTTGACGAGGGGGCCGCCCGAGTTGCCGCGTTGGATATCCGCATTGATCTGGATCAACCTTTCTCGACGGTCAATGCGGCTGATGAATCCCGGAATAAAGGTGTTGCGGAATTGACCAAAAGGATTGCCGAGGGCATACACGGTTTGCCCAACCTCGACCGAATCGGGATTGGCAAGCTCCACCGTTGGCAGATTGCGCCCCTCGACCCGCACCACCGCCAAATCCAAGCCATCTTCACCAAAGGCGACGACTTCACCCGTTAACGTTCGCTCATTGTCGCCGTCAGAGAGAATGACCCGAATGGTTTGGGCATCGCGGACCACATGAGCGTTAGTCAAGATCAAGCCGTTGGGGTCAATAATACTGCCGCTGCCATTGCCAGTATCAGTTTCAATGGATACGACCGCAGGGCTGACTTTACGATAAATTTCTGGCGGTTCCAGAGCGACGGCTCGACCCAGAGGCAGCCAATCTGCAAGTAGGGGTACCCTGAAGACCGGAGCAATTGTGCTGAATGCCGTCAGTCCCAGTGCAGTCGCCGCTAAAACCAGTCCCGATTGCAGCTGATGGCGGAGGTGAATTGTTGTACTTCGGGTCATTTGCCCACTCCCAGTCAGACTGAACTCTAGACGCTAGATCCAAATATCTAGACTCAATACCCAGACTTGATACCCAAGTGAAAGACGCTTGTTGCTTCCAATCTAGCGGAACTCGGCTGGCCCTCCAAGTTTTACAGACAACGATTAGTACAGATAATAATTAGAGCATAGTCTTCCATTACTCTACTCATTCCTGTGTCAGTCCTAGCTTTTTTTGCGTTTCTTTTCAACTTGCTGGACAGGAAGGCTATCGACTAGGATATCTGCAACACCGGCCGTAGCTGAACTGGCTTTGGTGTCACTGCCGCTGTCATGGGCTGTCATGATTGGTGATCTGCTGGTTGGTCGTTACAGAATTAGCGAGACGCTGGGTGAAGGGGGTATGGGGCGGACCTATATCGCTCAGGATATGCTGCGCCCAGGCTATCCCAAGTGTGTCGTCAAGCAACTCCAGCCCGCCAGCAACGCGCCGCAATTTCTAGAAATCGCTCGGCGGCTTTTTAATACCGAAGCCGAAACCCTAGAACACCTGGGCAATCACCCGCAGATTCCGCGATTGTTGGCTTACTTCGAGCAAGATCAAGAATTTTTTTTAGTCCAAGAATTTATTGAAGGTCACCCGTTGCGGCAAGAGTTGCCCTTTGGGGAGCGATGGCCAGAAGCCCGGGTGGTGCAGCTACTGGACGAAATCCTCTCGGTTTTGGTCTTTGTGCATGGGCAAAATGTGATCCATCGCGACATTAAGCCCGACAACATCATCCGTCGTAAAACGGATGGCAGGCTGGTGCTGATCGACTTCGGAGCGGTGAAGCAACTGCGCGTGCAGCAGCCCACTGCCGTCGGGCAAGCCAGTGTCACCGTCGCTATTGGTACACCGGGCTATATGCCCACCGAGCAGTCGAGTGGCAAGCCTCGCTTTAGCAGCGATATCTATGCTCTAGGCATGGTCGGGATCCAAGCTCTGACCGGCATGCCCCCCACCCATCTCGATGAGGACGAAAACGGCGAGCTGATCTGGCTAGATTATGCTGAGGTTAGCGATGGTTTGGCTGCCGTTCTTTCAAAAATGGTGCGGCACTACTTCAAACATCGCTATCAGTCGGCAGCAGAGGCACTAGATGCGCTGCGCCAGATCAATGAACCGACTCTTATCGTCGCGCCAACAGCGGCACCGATCCTGCCACCACCAACCGAAATTCAGCTGCCGCCCCCCAACCCTGCTGCTAACCTGCCGGTAGAAGCAGCGCCACCGCCAGATCATCCGGGTCATCCGGTAGTTCCATCTACCGTTGTGCCTGCAGTCTCCTCTGTGCCTGCAGTTTCCCCCGAGCCGGCACCCAGTCCCTTACCTGTGCCTATGGGGTTGCCAACGGTTGTCAATCTGGAAACCGTGAATCAGGCAACTCCCTCCGGAGCGGCACTTCCTGCTCCAGCGCTGATGAGTGACCCAACAGCGGTGAACCGAGACCAGCCGCTGCTCAACAAGTGGCTGCTGCTAGGAGGAGGCGTGCTGCTGTTGCTGACGGTCGCTGGGGTTGCCTATGTCCTGCTCTTCGCTCCCGATCAAGACCCTCAGCCTGCCCCCACAATTCTGGTGCCAACGCCATCTCCTGAGGCTAGCCCAACCCCCACACCTCAACCTAGCCCATCGCCAACTCCCACCCCTCGCCCTTCACCTTCTCCAACGCCGCGCCCTGCTCCGACACCTGATCCAACCCCTGCTCCGGCACCTGCTCCCCCACCACCTGTTTATGACCCAGTGCCAGCACCGGATCCAGTGCCGATTATTGAGCCAGCACCCGCTCCACTGCCACCCGTTTATGACCCGATACCAGCCCCTGCGCCTCTGCCGGCACCTGCTCCCCTGCCAGCACCCGTCCCGGCTGCCCCTGAAGGTCCTGACTACATCATCGTTCCTGACTTTTAATGGCCCCATCTAATGGCCCCATCAAAACACGGGGGATCGCTAGTGGATGCAAAACTGCCGCCAGGATTCATGGCAGGATATTCAAGTGCTACAGCCGAAATAGGGGCTGAAGTAGGCGGAATGATTAGATTTCGTTAAAAATCGTGGGTTGGTCTTGGTGAACCCAAAATGGGTAAGCTATAGTGCTAGACGGAGGGATTTAGACCCAACGTATCGATGCACCGGTTAAATCCAGAGCCAGTTTGTTAGTTAGCCCGGCTCAATAGGCGAAATCTTACAGAAACTTGTATTGAGGTAAAACTATGAAGCACTCGAAGTTCTCAGCTGCCCTTGCAGTTGGGGTGACTTCTGCTTTACTGGCACTTGGAATCCCACGCATGGCTCAGGCAGGAACCTACACGCTGACGCTGAATGGTTCGCCTATTGAAGAGAGCCTAACCTCTGAGGATGATCAGCTGCAGGAGGATGGTAGCTACTACGATAGCTACACATTCCAAGGACAAGCAGGGCAGCAGATTCGCATTACCATGTCCAGTCAGGAAATTGACGCTTATCTGATTTTGCTCGATCCAAACGGCAATAGCTTAGTGCAAGACGATAATAGCGGTGGTGGAGCAGATGCCGAAATTGTGATAGAGCTTCCCATGACAGGAACCTACACCATCTTGGCTAACTCATTTGCTGGCTGGTCTACAGGCAGCTACAGGCTGCAAGCTACGATAGGGGGAGCTTTAGGGCCTACCCCACAACCTGGTTCTAACGGAACAACCACCACAGCATTGCCGCGCTACTTCTGCAACACGTCGGGTAGTGTTCCGATCACGATGGCTCGATCGCGGCGCACCGGAACAGAGAGTCCTCTGATCCACTGGACCTCGAATTGGGCGCCACCACCCTACACTCCCAGCGAGCGCTGTGCTTTGGTTTCCGAGCGGCTGAGCACTTTGCATGGAGCTGGTACGCTAGCGCTGACGGCAGGTCGTCTCAATGGGCAGCCCGTGGTTTGTGCGGCTCAGAATGTTGGAGATGCCCAACAGGGAGTTTGTGCCCCCAATGGACTAGTATTGACGGTGCAAAATCGCGAGGAAGCAAGAACGGTGCTGCGAGGATTGCAAGAGAGTTTCTCAGCGATTGTAGCTCGCGGCAGCAGCCCTGGCATTGTTTACGTGTCGGGCGACGCCGTTCATACCCTCAACAACGATGTACCTTATCTAGTGATTCGCGATTTTTAGACGCGATTTTTAGAAATTTGAGTCGCGGTTTGCGGGTGCCCTAGGGTGCGAGCTTCACGCGAGGCTAGTAAGGCCAGTATAGTTATCTCAACGAACCCCCTCACACCTTCCCTAGGGGCGTTAAGGGGGCTGATTGAATTGATAGCTTGATCACAGATAGCTTGATCACAGCACGGCTTTGAGCCAGATTAGCTGCGGATCTCATTCCAGAGCTGCACCCACCGATCGTAGTTTTTGACGCTTTGCCACATATTGATTTGCGAGTGCAGCGAGAGGTCGTCCATGAAGAGTTGATGGGCGCGCTCTGGTCCTACGGCTGCTACACCTAGGGTTGTGGCTCCAGAGTAACCCGTGACATCCATGATGCCTTTCTGACCTTCGCCACTGAGAATAAAATCAATCCAGGCGTAAGCAGCATCGGGGTTAGGCGACTTCTTGGAGATCATCCAGGAATCTGTCCAGCCGGTCAGCTTACCTTTGGGGCTAACGGAGCCGATGGGGAATCCGGCGTCGTGCAGCTGGGTATAGGTGAGAGGCCAGGCATGGGCTAAAACCACCTCACCCGACTGGAACAAATTAGCCAACTCGCCGGCAGTGGTCCAGAATTTACGAATACTTGGGCGCAGCTCTAGCAGCTTGTCTTTGACCTCAGCGAGGTCAGCTTCGGTGAGATTGTAAGGATCGGACTTGCCCAGCCACAGAGCGACATCGGCAATGGTCATGGGATTGTCGGGCAGAGCAATTTTGCCGGCGTAGGCGGGATCATAGAGAATATCCCAAGAGGCGGGAGCCGTTTTGACCGCTTTTGTGTTGTAGACCAAAACATTTGGACCCCAGGCAAAAGTAACACCATAGGGTTTGCCATCAAAGGTGTTCCACTTACCGCCTTGAAAGGATTCAAACACAGCGCTGTAGTTTTGCAGCTTGCTGGTATCAATAGGACGAACTAGCCCAGCCTTATACAGCCGTTCTGTGATATCGCCCGAAGCAGAAATCAGATCATAGGTACGACCGCCACCTGCCCGAAATTTGGCGAACATTTCGTCACTAGAGCCGGCGTAGGTGGCTTTTACAGTGCAACCGGTCTCTGCTTCAAAGGTTTTCGTGAAGGAGGGATCGGTGTAGCCTTCCCAAACAATTGCTGTTAGGGTACAGCCCGCCGCATGAGCCACAGGCATGGGCAACCCTACAGCTGTGAAACCGAGACAGGCGATCACGAGAGCAGAGATTAAACGCCCCCACATCGCTAGACCCTTTCGTGATAAAGAAACTTGTGGTTGGCAAACAAAAGACATAGCACTGTTCAATAAAACTCAAGTCAATGAAACACAAATCCAATCCCTGTCCATCTGTGTCCATCTATAAATTAAGTCCACTTAATGAGTCTACTCAGACTCATGTCAATTGAGATCAACAGCGCTGAGTAGTCATAGGGAATCGACAACCAGAGGAGCAAGACACGTGTTGCTGCTTAAACCCGCCGTAAACCATGAGAGATGTCATCCTGCATACAGTCTAGAATGTGCGGCGAGACGTCAGATTAACCTAGTTGATCAACCTAATTGCGGATGTCAGTGAGGAACAGATAGTAGTTGAGAACAGCCAGCTTACCACACACTGGTTCTGGATAGGAGCTAGTCTATCGTTCTGTTCTGCAAACGGAGAGTGATTGATAGATTTCTGTAAGAATTCTGCTCCAGAGCGCTCTCAGGCTGAACCAGAAAGGTCTTCGGCGTGCTATCATCCGCTTCCATCATCCCTTCGATGCTCCTGAGGATGTGCTTCTTATGGCGAAGCAAGACAGAATTACTGGAACCGGATCGTAGGGTAAAGCAGACTAGCGCTGAATCGACAAAAGGATGCGGTACGATGCAATACTAGGAAGGGGCAGAGCACTGCTTTCAAATCAATACCGTTGAAGTGGAAATCCGTACGGATCACGTTGAGGGAAATTCCTTTTAGGATGAACGTAGTCACGTTAGCAGCAGTAGTTTGCTTGCCTACACAAGCGGGGTTTTGCGGAGAAATTAGTTTTTCTTTGCAGGCGTTAATGTTAGCGTAGAAAACAGTTCCACAGAGGTTAAGCTCTTGCCGGTTCTGCCTTCTGGCTTCTATAGGGTGCGGTACACTGTTAATCTGTTTCGGTGGGTATCCCGCTAACGTTAGAGATTACGATGTAGGATTGAGTATAAAAAGCAAGGTCGCCAACCGTGAACACTACTGGTGGTCGATTCTGAGAGAGTGGAGCTGGCATTATAGGGGTTGCTTGCGAACGGCATAGGCGGTTTAGTTCCTCAGCAACGCCTTTTGCAGCCACATAGCGTTGGGTTTAAGCATCTACAGTGACATGGCTTGAATGGCTTGATACCTCATCGAGCTGCTGAGTTGCACTCACAGAAACAAAACTAAATAGCATGAGGTGTTCTCAGACTCTGGTATGTGGCTGAACTTCGACTAAGCGAATGTGAACATGAGTCGCTCATTCCCCCGAATTAGTCCAGATAAACCCCTGGGCGGACGATACAAGATCATCAGTCAGTTGGGCGTAGGTGGGTTTGGTCGCACGTTCCTAGCCCAGGATCTGCACTTGCCTGGGCATCCTCGCTGTGTAATCAAGCATTTGAAGCCACAGATCAAGAGTGACGACACTCTGCAAATGGCGCGTCGCTGTTTTAATACTGAAGCCCAGGTGCTTTATCGTCTAGGAAGTCACGACCAGATCCCGCAGTTGCTAGCTCACTTCGAGGAGGGGCAGGAATTTTATCTAGCACAAGAATTTATTGAAGGAGAACCCCTGACTCAGGAATTGGTGGAGGGGCGAGCCTGGGCGCAGGGGCGAGTTGTGCTCCTATTGAAGGACATTTTGCGAGTCCTGACTTTTGTGCATCAGCAGCAGGTCATTCATCGTGACCTCAAGCCGTCCAACTTAATTCGACGGCAGCGCGATGGCAAGATTGTATTGATCGACTTTGGTGCGGTGAAGCAGGTAGGAAGTCAAGCCTTTGATCCCGATACTGGGCTGACAAATCTGACAATCTCGATTGGAACACAAGGCTACATGCCCAACGAGCAACTTGCCGGTAAGCCGCGCTTCAGCAGCGATGTCTATGCGGTTGGCATCCTGGGCATCCAAATGTTGACCGGCATTCATCCGCGACACCTCGATGACGATGTAACTACGGGAGAAGTAGCCTGGCATGATCACGCGCCGCAGGTTAGCCCTGAATTGATGGCTGTGATCGACCATATGGTGCGCTATGATTTCCGCGAACGCTACCTCAACGCGGCCGATGCTTTAGCCGCTTTAGATGCCTTGCCAGAAGACATTTGCAATCCGGCAGAAGACTATGCTGCCATCCCTGATGCCCTGCGGCTCAAGGAAGCTAAGGTGGAACCGACGGCAGAGCCTGTTGCTGTTGCATCTGGGGGGTCTCTAGCTCAAATGAGTGGTCAGGCGGCGATGGTGAATCTGGAGCCAACTAGCTCGATGGATTTAAACTTGGCCGATGAGGAGCCGGTTTCAACGGCGATTTGGGTCCATGCCGATGCGCTGACTCAACCTATGTCCAACTCAATGTCTACCCCGTCGGATCTGCCTACGGATTTGACTCACGCGGTTGGTCGTCCCTATACAGGCTCCTCTGCTACGGCTACCCCCGCCTCTACCTGGACGGCGCTAACGCGGCGAGTCATATACCCTTGGGCCTGGGCAGGGTTGCTGACCTTGGGAATGATCGGGGTGATGATGCAGATAGTGCTGCCGCAATTGACGGATACGACGCTCAATGATCAAGCTATGCGGGAATCCCCAGTCACGGTTTCCCCTTCACCGGATCCTCAGCAGCAAGCAGCCGAGCTTTTAGCGAAAGCCGATAAGCTACGACAGGCTGAGCAGTATGAAGAGGCCTTAGCGGTCTACGATCAGGCTATTGCCCTCCGCTCTGATTATGCTGAAGCCTATGCCGGACGCTGTGAGACGCTCAATCAGCTCAAGCGCCCCGAAGAAGCAATTGTTTCCTGCAACGACGCCTTGGCCTACAAGCCCAACTACCCAGAAGCCCTCTGGAGTCAAGGCAACGCTCGATTACTGCAAAACCGTCCTTACGATGCGCTCAAGCTTTACGAGGATGTCACGTACTTGAAACCTGACTTTGCCGAGGGCTGGGTAAAGCGAGGGGTAGCTCTACAGGAGTTGGGACGATCGGCGGAGGCGCTAGACGCGCTCGATCAGGGCATTCAGCTACAGCGCAACTCAGCGGAGGCTTGGATTACCAAAGGCGAAGCCTTGCTGACGCTCAATCGCTATGATGCGGCAGTGACCGCTTTGGATAAAGCCTTGCAACTGCGACCTAACGATAGTCAGATTTTAGAGCTGCGACAGCGAGCAGCTCAGGGAAAATAGCTCGATTATAGCCAAATGAGTCAAGGGGTCCGATCAGCAAAATTAGGGAGGCAATCTCAACCACAGTCTCAACAGTAAAACAACAATCAGAGACACTATTCAGCAGACGGAGTGCAGATAGAGTGCAGTGGACACGGACTGGCAAACTCGTGCCCGGATCTTGCAGGATCTGGTGGTGATGACTTGGGGACTGAATCTGCTCAACTGGACAGTTCTGGGACGCGCCCTCGACTGGTTGGGCATTCGTCCTCGCACCTGGATCGGGTTACTGGGGATCGGGTTTGCTCCCTTGATTCACAGCACGGTTTCTCACCTGTTTGGCAATACCCTGGCATTTATTGTCTTCGGCTGGATTTTGCTGCTGCGGGGCATCCCTGTATTTTGGCTGGTAACCTTCACAACCCTGCTCACCAGTGGATTTGGAGTTTGGCTGCTGGGACGTGGACGATACTCCGTCGCTAGCCCACTCTATGTCATCGACAGCGTGCATATGGGTGCCAGTGGCGTGATCTTCGGATATCTCGGTTTTTTGCTGTTGAACAGCTTTTTTGATAGCCATCCTCTAGCCCTGATGTCTTCGCTGATCGTCGGCACCTTCTACTGGAATTTGCTGCCCGGACTGTTGCCGCAGCAGCGGGTTTCTTGGGAAGGGCATTTGTTTGGATTTCTCGGAGGTGCTCTGCTCGCCTATGGCTTACCTGCCTTTGCCCCATGGTTGGCAGCACCTTAAGTCCCTGTTGCCCGTTTCCTCGCTCCTTGCCGTTACACTAGAAACTGACGTCAGGAGAAGCTTAGATGACCGAAAAACTTGAGGCTCGTGACTTGTTCCGGGCAGCTTACGAAAATCGTTACACCTGGGATGCCGACTTTCCGGGATACACTGCCGATGTCACCTATCGAGAGGGTGAACAAACCTATACCGGCAAAGTGCGGATTAACGCCGATCTCTCCTATGAAGTGACAGATATTGAAGATGAGACCGGCAAAAAAGCGATTCAGAATCAGGTTTGGGAAATTGCAGTGCATCGGGTGCGACATCCATTTGAAAAGACCCACGCAGCCAATACGTTTTCCTATGGCGCTACCGACGAAACCGGTGCAGTAGAGATTTTAGTGGGCGGCAAAGCCGAGGGAGATCGCTATAAAATTCGCAATAACGAAGTCTGCATGGTGCATCGCCATATTCACGGTGTGGTTGTCACAATCAACACGTTTAGTAGTCACCAAACGGAAGAAGGCTATCTGTCGCACCGCTACGATTCGGTGTACCACGATCCCAAGACCGGCGAGCAAAAAGGCGGGATTAGCGACTTCGAAGACCTCTACGAGAAAGTCGGGAAGTACTATATCCTGACGCAACGCACCATCTGCTCAACGCTGGATGGTCGGGAAATCACAAGCGAGTTCAGCTTTTCCAACATCAAGCTACTTCAACCTGCCACAGTCGCCTAAATGACCGAGATAGCTCGCGAGATAGCTAGACAGTGCCAGCGGACTCTGCTCAGTTACCGCCATCCCATCTTTTGCTGCCTTGCCCTCGTGATTTTGCCCCAGTTATCTAGCCAAATGATGGCTAAATGATAGAACAATTGCGATCTGCGACGGGTTGAACGCTAATGATGATTGGCTTACATTCAGTAATCGCTTCTCCTACAATGGAGTCAACGCAATTTTCCGCCCAGTGAACTTTCACGCGAACTCTAAGGTGAACTATGCAAACAATGGAACTAACGGCTGACAATGTCGAGGCGGTGCTAGATGAATTGCGCCCCTACTTGATGTCAGACGGCGGCAATGTGGAACTCGTAGAAATTGACGGACCTGTCGTGAAGCTGCGACTGCAAGGGGCCTGTGGCTCTTGCCCTAGCTCTACCATGACGCTGCGGATGGGGATTGAGCGCAGGCTGCGCGAGTTTATTCCAGAAATCGCGGAAGTAGAACAGGTTCTTTAAAGCTCCTTTAAAGTCGGGTTTGCCCTTGTTGCGTTGATGCACGGTGTAATCAGTGCAATACCGTAGGCAATCAACCTGCAACAGTCGTGCAATCACGGTCAGAACACAATCACTATCAGAACAGCAGGCAAGCAGGGGGAACCGAGGTTTTCCCTGTTTGTTTTTGGGTTACCCCACTAGGGTTGACTCATTGACTGACTCGACTTGATTGACTCGACTTGATTGACTCGATTTGATTGGCTCGACTTGATTGACTCGACCATTGACTACACGCACGACCCCTCAGAGGTGCAGCGAGTTTTCCTTCAGATGCCAATCTATGCAATCTTAAACCTAAAAAAAACTCGACACTACACAAGGATTGAACCGTCACAAGCTAGAGTTGGGGTAGGCGAACACTTCCCTCTTGTTTACTCCCTCTTGTTTATCTGTTTATCCAAAGTTTCCCCAGGAAAATGTTATGTCTGCCTACGAACTTGAGCTTGAACCCGCTTCAGACCTCAGCACCTCAGGTGAAACCACTGTCACCATCAACTACATTGAAGTCATTGAAACGGTGATTTCTAGCCTGCAGGAAGATCAGAGCGCCATGGTGAGCCATACAGATGAGGGCCACCTGTGGAAGTTCAAATATGGGACTGTGGAAGTGTTTGTGCAGCTTCCAGGAACGACCGATGAAGACACGCTCACCGTCTGGGCTTCTGTTCTCAAGCTTCCGGCTCAAAGGGAAGCAGAACTGCTGCGGAAGCTAATGGAGATGAACTGGTCTAGCACCTTTGAGGCTCGCTTTGCCCTCGTCGGGAATGAAGTAGTCGTTTGTGCCCAACGTACGCTGGCAGAGCTGTCTCCTGCTGAAGTGTCTCGCAATATCACTATTGTGGCCACCATTGCTGACGACAACGATGAAGGGCTAAAGGCTGAGTTTGGAGCAAGTTAACTGAGACCTACTCTGAGGCAGACTCCTCGCTGGCGGTTGATTCCCCTGCTGCAGGCTTCCGGGCAGGTGCAGATGGCAATTGATTTGTGGCTGCTGGAGCAGCATCGAGCTGGCTTGCAACCGCCCGTTTTGCGCTTCTACACGTGGTCTCCTCCAGCGATTTCCCTAGGCTTTCATCAGCGCCACTATCCAGAATTTTGGCAGCACCTAACGTGGCAAGGCACTTCTATCGATTTGGTGCGGCGACCCAGTGGTGGTCGAGCAGTGTTGCATCAAGGCGACCTCACCTATGCCGTTATTGCGTCAGGACTGCCAGGCTCGCGGCGAGAGTCGTATCAGTTTATCTGTGAATTTTTGATTCAAGGCTGGCGGTCCCTAGGAGTCGAGCTTCACTATGGGTCAGCCGGTCGAGGCTACATTCACAACCCCAACTGCTTTGGTACGGCTACCGGAGCGGACCTAGTGACACCTGAGGGAGCAAAACTCATTGGCAGCGCCCAATTGCGACGAGAGTTGAGCTTGCTGCAGCATGGCTCGATGCGTCTTGCAACTGATCCTGAGCTATTTCAGCAGATCTTTGGCATACCGCTAGAGCCGCTTTCGCTGCCTCAGGGTATAGCTACAGAGGACAGGAGAGCGGACATTGTCGAGGCATTGATTGCTGCAGCAGGACGTTGGTTTGGAGTAGAGTTCAATGAGCAACCGCTGACCCTCGTTGAATGGCAAGCAATTACTGCTCAAGCCAAGCAACTCAATCAGGAGTTGTACCCTAGCCAATTCCCTGATCAAGGCTGATCACGTTAATGCTAGATAAATCATTCGCTGCCACTCCCTTCAGCAGCGCAATGGCAGTCCTGCCCACGCTGAGCAGCGTATCGTTGCCGCGTTCGCTGATTCGCAAATCGCCAAGCTGTTTAGGAAGCACCAGGACATCGGCGGCTGTGAAATCAAGGATCGTGTCTAGCCCGGTTTTGTAGTCCAGCACAAAATAATCGGCTCCACGACCGCCTACATATCGATCGGCATTCAACCCACCCCAGAGAATATCGCTGCCTCCGCCGCCATGCAGGTCATCTCGGTCAACCAGTCCAACCAGAATATCGTTGCCATGCCAGCCCTGTACCACATCTGCACCAGCACCGCCGTTCAGCAAGTCTGCTCCTCGATTGCCCAATAAGCGATCATCACCGGCAAGCCCGAGTAGCAAATCGTTCGTGCTCAGACCGTTCAACACGTTGGCAGCTCCATCCCCACGGATCAGGCCATTGAGCGTAATCCCGTTCAGTAAGCGGCTTCTACCAAGCTGATTCAGAATATCCCCTAAGCTATCTAGGACATCGATTGAGCCTAAATCGGACCCTAGATTGGGCAGGACGTTGGAGGACCAGCGGTCCAGTCCGCTCAGAAAGTCATCTAGGGAAATGCCGTCCAATAGCGAGTAGTAATTCTGGTCCAGCCCGCCCAATATATCTCCTAATACATTAGAAAAACTAGAAACATTCACGCCCGTCAAGGCAGAGCTAATCTCCTTGAGTACTGCTTCCAGTGAGGAACTGCTGCCCAGCCCAGAGCCTAACACCTGATTGAGCCAATTAGTCCAGGAATTGTCATCTGATCCGATTGATCCAATCAGCCCTGTCAACCCGTTGAAGACGTCACCAATGTCAAGCTTATCGTTGGTGCTAGTGCCGATTAGATTCCAGAATTGGCTCAGCGTTACGTTGTCCAAGATGGAGCTGCCAACCAGGTTCTTGAATATACTGCTGAGATCAGTGGAGCTGAGATTGCGCTCCACACCGCTTGAAAAACCAACTGTCATACAACTTCTCCTCGCGCTGCTCGGGCTTCTAGGTACTATTGCTTCTCATTTCAGCATTGCCACTTCTGTCGTGGATATATCGTCTATATCGTTGTCTATGCCGTTGGTGGCTAAGGCTGCTGATCGCCGTGTTGGTTAGGATCTTGATGACCCGATTCTGTATCCAGGACGTGCTGCCATTGAATACCAGTTCCCTAGGTTAGCGAACCTTCACCGTTCTGGAGTCAGGCACCTCCGTATCTTTTCACAACCCCTAACGACCGCTTCGGCTTCCCTCAGTACAATAGGCTGTAGCAATCGGTAAACTAAATTTGATCTTTTTTCAGGAACTCTCGATCATCCGAGTGTAGTCACTCCTCCAAAACCCTGGCGTTAGCTGTGCATGACACCACCTTCTCCTCCGAATCCATCTCCTAATCCAACCCCAGAGCCATCGCCGCCACAGCCTCAACCGAAGACAATCCTGGGGGCACTGACGCAGGCCGTTCGCACGGTGCAAGCAAAAGTCGATTTTTCTCGGCTGATCCTCAAACCCAACGCCAAAGTACCAGAGCTGTGGGTTCAAGACGCCGATGCCAGCCAAGCGGAAATATACCCTTTGTTGGGAGAACGGTATCTATTAGGACGCAGCTCCAAATCCTGCGACATTGTAGTGCGCAACCCCGTCGTGAGTCAGGTGCACCTATCCCTAACGCGGGATCAACGACAGCGCAATTCACCATTTGTGCTGCGGGATGAAAACTCTACAAACGGCATCTATCGAGGTAAACGCCGACTCACGAAGCTAACGCTGCGGCATGGCGATGTGCTTACTCTGGGACCTCCTGAACTGGCTGCGGCAGTCCGGTTGCAATACCACAATCCACCCCCCTGGTATGTGAAAACGGCTCGCTATGGGCTGTATGGCTTTACCGGATTGACCGCTCTGGCTGCTGCTTGGATTGGCATTGAGTGGCAGCGCTTTTCGGTGCGCCCCTTACCAAACTCCGTGCAGGGTCCCGTTGTGGTCTATGCCCGGGATCAGGAAACACCGCTGCGCGCCGTAGAAACTCGTCCCCACGTTGAGTTAAAACACCTCTCCGATTTTTCGCCCTACCTTGCCAAAGCAGTCGTTGCTTCCGAGGATTCTCGCTTTTACTGGCACCTTGGGGTTGATCCCCTAGGAGTGCTGCGGGCTTTGGTGACTAATGTACGCGGTGGAGAAATTCGCGAGGGCGGCAGTACAGTCACGCAACAGCTGGCGCGCAGCATCTTTCGGGACTATGTAGGAACCCAAGATTCGGCAGGACGAAAGCTGCGAGAGGCCGTAGTAGCCCTGAAACTGGAAACCTTCTACAGCAAAGATTTCTTGATGCTGACCTACCTCAACCGCGTGTATCTCGGCAGTGGGAACTATGGTTTCGAGGATGCGGCTCAGTTCTATTTTGGTAAGTCTGCTAAAGATCTCACCCTGTCTGAGGCGGCAACCCTCGTGGGAATTCTCCCAGCTCCCAATGCCTTCAACCCGGTGCAGGATTACGAAACAGCCGTTGAACTGCGGGATCGGGTTCTGAATCGCATGGTGGTGCTAGGCATGGTCAGCTCTGAAGAAGCGCAACGCGCCCGCCGATCGCGAATTGAGATCAATCCTCAAGCCATCGAGCAACTCGAAAGCACCATTGCTCCCTATTTCTATGCAGAAGTTTTTGCAGAACTCGAAGCTCTGCTGGGTGAGCAGCTGGCGCAAGAGGGTAATTTCATCGTCGAGAGCAGCCTGGATCTGCGGACCCAAGCCCAAGCGGAAGCAGCCTTGCAGAACTCGATTGCCACCACTGGAGCAGCCCGGGGGTTTTCTCAGGGAGCGTTGGTCACGCTCGATGCTAATACAGGTGAAGTGCTAGCTATGGTGGGTGGACTCGATTTTAATCAGAGCCAGTTCAATCGGGCTACCCAGGCGCTGCGGCAGCCAGGTTCAACCTTTAAACTCTTTCCCTATGCGGCGGCAATCGAACAGGGTATTTCTCCCGGAACAACCTATTCCTGTGCTCCTCTCAATTGGCAAGGGCAATTCTTTGAAGGGTGCCGGTCGGGAAGCGGCAGTCTAGATATGTACAGCGGACTAGCGCGCTCTGAAAATGTGACCGCTCTGCGCATTGCTCAAGCCGTCGGACTCGATGCCGTAGTGCAAACCGCTCGCCGCTTGGGGATCCGATCCACTCTCGATCCGGTGCCCGGCATGGTTCTCGGTCAAAATGAGGTAACTGTACTTGAGCTGACGAGCGCCTATGCCGTTGTGGCCAATGGAGGGGTGCGCCATCGCCCTCACACAATCACTCGTATTCTAGACAGCAGTGATTGTACCAATCTGGACGATCGCACCACCTGCCGTGTGATCTACGACGCCGAACAGGATCCAGAAATGAATGTGCCGGTGCTGCAGCCTCAGGTCGCCAACACTCTAACCACTTTGCTGCAGGGGGTTGTAGAAGCTGGAACGGGACAAAGCGCTTTTTTAGGCTATGGCGAAGCCGGCAAAACAGGCACCACTAATGACTATGTCGATCTGTGGTTTGTTGGCTTTGTGCCCAGTCGGGCACTAGTAACCGGCATCTGGCTAGGCAATGATGACAATACCCCCACAGCAGGCAGTAGCGGTGATGCAGCTCAGCTCTGGGGAGACTACATGCGGCAGGTTCTTCGGTAGACCTCCTGAATTCGAGTCGTCCGTTGATTTTTGCAGAAAGATGTTTCTCATTTTGCTGTCATTGCCTGACAGATCGGCTATGATCACCTCCAAAGCAGTATTCGGCAGCAGACTGAAAAGTATACGCATATGCATTTCTTGAAGCTCTCTCCGAACTGCCCCCCGTGTCGAATGGTTTGGAGAGGATCGTGACTATTTACATTGGCAACCTGTCTTTTCAGGCTACTGAGGAAGATTTACGGGAAGTCTTCGCTGAGTATGGCAAAGTGAGCCGGGTCAGCCTACCCACAGATCGCGAAACTGGCAGAAAGCGAGGTTTTGCATTTGTTGAAATGGAGGATGAGGCTCAAGAAGATCAAGCCATTCAAGATCTCGATGGTGCAGAGTGGCTCGGCCGAGAAATCCGAGTCAATAAAGCCAAGCCTCGGGAAGCGGGCGGAGGCAATCGTCGGAGCAGCAACCCTGCTAGAGGGTAGTCACTTCCTCAACTAGAGGTCATCTAGAGATGTTATAGGTTTTCCCAAGGCGGAACCCGTCGCTTGGGTGGGAGATCTGTTGGTTCTCCTGCTGCGCTCGGGCAATTTGTGATGGAATAGCTTGGCTGAGTCGGTTGGAGCACTGTAAGCTGGAAATCTGAACCCTCTACCTGCTGAGTGGTTCTCTGCTAATCGCCCAGTTTGTTTCTGCCATGTCTTGGTCACGCCTGCTGCTACTGGTCGTCGGTATAGTCCTGATCCTAGGGCTGACAGCTTGGCTGCTAGACGCGCTGCAGCGGCTCTATCTCAGCGTGGCATGGATCTCTCCCCTGCTGGGAAGCGTGTTGCTCGTTCTACTGTTGACGCTGCTCGTTGGGCTAGTAGTTGCCCTAGTGTATTACACCTTGCTGTTTCGCCGTCCGCAGCGACGGCAACCCCTGCCTCCCCAGCTTCCTGCTGAGAAATCCGCTGTGGCTCGAGAAACGCTGAAGGCCGTGCAGCGACAGGTGACCTACATCCAGGACGAGGTCGCTCGACAGGCACTCCGGCAGCGAGCTGAAGAAATTGAGGCTAATCTCTCTGAACGGGATCTCACCGTCGTTGTCTTTGGTACAGGCTCGGCCGGCAAAACCTCGTTAATTAACGCCATTTTGGGGCAAGTTGTGGGGCAGGTCGGAGCACCGATGGGGACCACTACGCTTGGCGAAATCTACACGCTGCGGTTGCGAGGATTACAGCGAGACATCCGCCTCATGGACACCCCAGGCATTTTTGAAGCCGGCATTCAGGGAACCGAGCATGAACGCCTAGCTCGGCAACTCGCTGCTGAAGCAGATTTGCTCCTGTTTGTGGTCGATAATGATTTGCGCCAAACCGAGTATGCTGCCTTTCAAGCCCTGGCAGAAATCGGGAAGCGATCGCTGCTAGTCTTCAACAAGGCTGATCTTTACCTGGAAGACGAGCGCCAGCAAATTGTGGCTCGCATTCAGCAGCGCCTTCGAGGGCTGCTATCACCAGATGACATTCTGTCCGTGTCCGCTAATCCGCCACCACTACAACTCGAGTCGGGCGAATGGATTCAACCGGAACCCGACATCCTGCCTTTACTGCGTCGGATGGCTGCCGTTCTACGCGCTGAAGGAGAAGATCTCGTCGCAGACAATATTCTGCTGCAATCCCAACGCTTGAGTGAGGAAGCCCGCCAGTTAATTGACGACCAGCGCCGCCAACAAGCTGAAAACATTGTCGAGCGCTTCCAGTGGATTGGAGCCGGTGTTGTGGCAGCGACACCTCTGCCAGTTGTCGATCTCCTCGCAACAGCCGTGATCAACGCGCAGATGGTAGTAGAAATTGGTCGAGTGTATGGCTGCGAAATGAACCTCAATCAAGGGCGCGAGTTGGCCATTTCGCTAGCAAAAACTTTGGTTAGCCTAGGCGTAGTGCGGGGTGCGCTAGAGATTTTTTCAGTTGCGCTGCAAACCAACGTAGGCACGTTTTTGGTCGGTCGAGGTATTCAGGGCGTCACCGCAGCCTACCTAACGCGGATTGCCGGCAAGAGCTTTATTGAGTACTTTCGGCAAAACCAAGATTGGGGGGATGGCGGAATCACCGAGGTTGTTCAGCAGCAATTTCAGCTGAATCGCCGCGATGAATTTATGAAGGACTTTGTGCAAGAGGCCGTTGCTCGAGTTGTCAAGCCCTTAACTGAGTCTCAAAAACACAGCGTGGAAGCAAAACCTGAACAAACCTAGCTTGGGGTAAAACTTTACTGCAGCTTGATAAACCCCCTATCAATAATTCAAGAACTCTGTCAGGAATTGACGATACAAGTGATGTAGAAGATTGTGTTACCTGATCCAGAAGATCCCCATCGGTCAATTCTTGACTCACTTGTTTTAGTTCCTTTTCTGCCACTGTTTTGAGCGCTCAACTATGCTCTGATGATGGGTTTTGACGCATCAGAACATTCATTTCAACTCGGGTCAGGTCACCCTGCAGGCGGCTAGATCATTCTGATCATTCCCATTTGGAAACCCTCAGCGTTTTTGTTGAGTCTTGGTAATTGTTTCCAGATTGTGGGAATCCTAACGGCAGGCAACACAATGGCCCCCTTATTACCTGGAGCAACGAGATAAGCACTATGCCAGCAAGACCTTTCTACGCTGATGCTGATTACGATGAAGCACCCAGTAATGTTCATTTTCAGCTAACCGATGAAGATGGACGTCCAGAAGTAGATATGGAGCAGCTTGAGAGTTTTGAGGTGGATTATGCAGAAGCTGCACGTCTGGGCAGACCATCAGGGCGTCGCACTACCGATTTAGTCCGACTCTACCTCCAGGAAATCGGGCGGGTGCGTCTCCTAGGCAGAGATGAAGAGGTTTCAGAAGCTCAGAAGGTTCAGCGCTATATGCGTTTGGTGGAGTTGCGAAATGAGGCTGCTGCCGAAGATAGCGATATCCAGAAATATGTTCAGTTGCTCGAAGCCCATGACCGTCTTACCTCTAACCTAGGACATCGCCCATCATGGGAGCGTTGGGCAGCCGAAGCAGGTGTAGGCACACAAGACCTCAAACCCATTCAGGCAGCCGGAAAACGCCGCTGGGCAGAGGTGACCCGCCTCTCGCTACCCGAACTAGAGCAGATTATTGCAGCCGGCATCAAAGCCAAAGATCACATGATCAAAGCTAATCTGCGTTTGGTGGTCTCTGTTGCCAAGAAATATCAGAATCGCGGTCTGGAACTGCTGGACTTGATCCAGGAAGGAACGTTGGGTCTAGAGCGAGCGGTGGAAAAGTTTGATCCGACGAAAGGCTACCGCTTTAGCACCTACGCCTATTGGTGGATTCGCCAAGGGATCACGCGAGCTATTGCCACTCAAAGCCGCGCGATTCGGTTGCCAGTGCATATCACCGAGAAGCTGAACAAAATCAAGAAAGCGCAGCGTAAAATTTCTCAGGAGAAGGGGCGGACGCCTACCATTGAGGATATCGCTGCAGAGCTAGAAATGACTCCACCTCAGGTACGAGAAGTGTTGCTGCGAGTACCTCGTGCAGTTTCCTTAGAGACCAAGGTTGGCAAAGAGCAAGATACGGAGTTGGGAGATCTGCTGGAAACCAAAGATGTTTCGCCCGAAGAAATGCTGATGCGGGAAGCCCTGCAGCGAGATCTACAGCAGCTACTGACCGACCTCACCAGCCGTGAACGAGATGTCATTCAAATGCGGTTTGGCTTAGGCGATGGTCAACCCTACTCGCTAGCCGAAATCGGTCGTGCTTTAGACCTTTCGCGGGAGCGAGTTCGGCAAATTGAAGCGAAGGCATTGCAGAAGCTGAGGCAGCCCAAGCGACGGAATCGGGTACGCGACTATTTGGAGTCCCTGACCTAAACAAAAACCCCCGGAGCAGTTCTGGGGGATTTTAATTGGTTTTCGATTCAGGCTTGCACGCTCAATCAAGCTCAATCAAACAATGGCAGGTGCAAACTGGCGGGCCGCTTCTTGCAAGAGAGCAGCTTTGTCCGTCTGCTCCCACGGCAGTTCCAAATCTTGCCGTCCAAAGTGACCATAGGCAGCTACATCTTGATAAAAGCGCCCTCCTCGCTCTGCAGGCAAATGATCTAAGTTGAAGGTGCGAATGATTCCAGCCGGGCGCAACTCGAAGTGCTGTTTGATCAGTTCTAATAAGCGAGCATCGTCGATTTTGCCCGTGCCAAAGGTTTCAACCATGATGCTGACAGGGCGAGCCACTCCGATGGCATAACTGAGCTGCACTTCACACTTTTCAGCTAGACCTGCCGCCACAATATTTTTGGCGACATAGCGACAGGCATAAGCGGCGCTACGATCCACTTTTGTCGGATCTTTCCCCGAGAAGGCACCTCCACCATGGCGAGAGTACCCCCCATAGGTATCGACAATAATTTTACGTCCTGTTAAACCAGAATCGCCCTGCGGACCACCGATTACAAACTTACCAGTGGGGTTGACCAGGAAGCGCGTCTGTTGATCGGGCTTGATATCGATGTCTTCAAAGATGGGCTGGACGACAAGTGCCCAGAGGTCCTCTTTGATCTTTGCCTGAACAGCCGCCGGATCGGTAATATCCCCAATTGTTGCCGTGTGCTGGGTAGAGACCAAAATGGTATCAATTCCTATAGGGCGACCATCTTCATAAGCTACGGTAACCTGAGTTTTGCCATCGGGGCGCAGGTAAGGAAGTTGCCCTGTTTTACGAACAGCTGCCAGTTTGCGGGAGATTCGATGAGCCAGGCAGATTGGAAGAGGCATCAGTTCGGGAGTTTCATTGCAAGCAAACCCGAACATCAGTCCCTGGTCTCCTGCTCCAATGGTATCCCACTGCTCATCGCTGGACTGCTCCCGCGTTTCATGGGCTTGGTCTACCCCCTGAGCAATATCGGGTGACTGTTCATCGAGAGCGACTAGCACAGCGCAGCTATTAGCGGAGAAACCGTTCATGGCATCTGTGTAACCAATCTCGGCTATTTTCTTCCGCACTAAATCCACATAATTAACGAGAGCTTTGGAGGTAATTTCGCCCGTCACTAGCACCAAGCCAGTGTTGACAACCACCTCAGCAGCCACTCGGCTTGTGGGATCTTGAGACAGCAAAGCGTCAAGAATAGTATCTGAAATTTGATCACAGATCTTGTCAGGATGACCTTCTGTAACGGATTCCGACGTGAAGAGATAACGGCGCGACAATGGAAATATCCCCTCTGTATGCTAAACGGCTAAATTGGACAGAATGTGTCTAATTAGTCATGGAGAATATCATACTTCTTCTTTCCTTAGGGACGCTTCACAAACTCTTGTTCCCTAGCAGAAGCTTTGATAACTCCTGGTTAAATCTAAATTGAAACCAATTTGCGATCAAGAAATAAAGTGCGCTCTATGGATGAGTCATTGCCATCTGCGTATCGTTTCAGCCTGACCAGTCTGGAAGTTGCCCAAGCTTGGCAGACTATGTCTTCTGAAGAAGTAGTTATCTATAGAGACAATTCATAAGTCATCTTCGATGATTCCCTCTAGCTAAACATGGAGCTAAACATAGAACTAACCTGTATCTCTTGCAGGCTGAGAATAAATCCGTCTGCTTGGGGCAGGGTGATTGTAGTGCTCCAGCCTCCAAGCATAGCGACGCAACCTGCCAAGCGGGCTTGACGAGCAACCTGAACATCGCTCAGCGCATCTCCAATCATTAGCGTCTGCTGAGGCGAGACCTCCAAGACGGTCAAAAGGTGCTCGATCAGTCCTGGGCTGGTTTTAGTCAGAAAAGGGCCGTGAACTCCTAAATAGCCTTGAATGAGAGAAGACAGCTGATAGTGCTGCACAAACGTTTCTACATTCTCTAGCGTATCTGAGGACAGCAACCCGATTTTGATGCCAACTGCTCGTAGGCGATGCAGCAAGTCCTCCGCTCCTGCCAACAGTGGGGTATAACGCGCTTTATGTGATAGGGATACGTCTGCTTCAGCAAACGCTGAGCGGGCTATTTCTAATGCTTCCATCCAACCGCACCCCGTCTCAGCAATATAGGCAGCAGCAGCAATTTCATTCTCTAGGCGAGTGCCTACAGCCATCAATCCGGTAGGTTGGAGACAGTGGCTGTCTAGTCCAAACGCGAGTAGTAATGGCTCTTGCACGCCTGGAATCTGAGCATCAATTAACTGAGCGCGGCGCTGTGCTAATGTCCGTAGGTACTGCTCAGAATTAGCCAGCGTACCGTCTTTATCAAAAATGACGGCTTCAATTGAGTTAAAGACTGCTCCGTTGCAGCAAATAGTAGCCAAAACAATTTACTCTCCTAGCACAACGTTCCCTCAAGTTCAATAGCAACCGCAACATTTGACCATTTGCGCCCCAAGAAACAGATTGATCGCAGGAACTACCAGCTTCTGGTACAGTACAAACAAAAACCAGCAATGTGGACAGAGCCGGCTTGCTGGTCTGATGATTGTCGATAGGATGCTAATGAATTAGAGGCTGAGAGAGCACTACTCTTCCGCAGAGAGTAGTTCTTCCTCAACCAAGGGTTCTTCTTCAACCGCTGAGATCGCAGGCTGAGCTGGCTGCAGCATCCGTTCGCGATATTTTGCTGCCATTTCTTCAGCTTTATCGTAAACGACCTGCGGATTCTTCACCATGTCACCTGGCTCAGGCTCTAACTGTTTGGTGGACAACGAGATCCGACCTCGCTCTGCATCGAGATCAATAATCATGACCTTCACTTCATCGTTTACATTGAAGACGCTGTGAGGGGTGTCGATATGATCATGGGAAATTTCCGAAATGTGCAGCAGCCCACTGACACCGCCAATATCGATGAACGCGCCATAGGGCTTGAGTCCACGAACGGTGCCCGTAACGACCTCACCCACCTCTAGGCGATTCATCTTGCGTTCTACCAGAGCGCGACGATGACTCAGAACCAAACGGTTGCGATCTTCGTCCACTTCCAGGAATTTGAGCGGCAGCTCTTCACCCACCAAGTCTTCCTTAGGTTTGCGCGTGCTGATGTGAGAGCCAGGAATGAAGCCTCGCAGTCCTTCAATTCGCACTAGTGCTCCACCTCGGTTAGTCGCAAATACAGCGGAGCGAACGGTTGCATCTTCTGCCTGCAGTTGTCGCACCCGTTCCCAAGCACGCATGTACTCGATGCGGCGAATTGAGAGGGTGAGCTGCCCGTCTTCATTCTCGTCAGTGAGGATGAAAAATTCACGCGTTTCGTTGGATTGCAGCACTTCCTCAGGACTATCAATCCGATTGATCGACATTTCCTGAATAGGGATATACGCTGCCGTCTTAGCGCCGATGTCAATCAGAGCTCCTCTTGGCTCGATGCTGAATACTGTTCCAGCCACAATATCGCCAGGGCTGAAATGATAGTCATATTTGTCGAGGAGAGCAGCAAAATCCTCGTGAGTAAAGCCGATACTCGTCACTTCCTGATTGACCATGCGATGTGTTTCCTGGTGGGTATCTCCGTAAGAATATGTAGTGGTCTACGCACAAAACCTAACCCTCAAGCAGAACCTTCTAGGAGCAGGTTGCTCTAACGAACCTTGACTGAGAGCTTGATACTTTTATTGTAAGAGATCGACGTCTCGATGATGTTAGACCATAGACAAACCATCATAGCCTAGTTTGAGGCTTAAGCACAGTCCCCGCTAACGAAGTTTCTGTACAGTCACACCATAGTCACGCCGTTTCTGGTTCGGGTTGCTGCGTGAACAAGCACCACACGGTCGGTTTGCCTCTGCAGACCAATCCGTACCTGTGTCCATGGTCGAAACAACAAGATTCGGCTCAAAGCAATATAAGCGATAATGGTTTCGCAATCACTAGCACTACACCAATGCTAGGAATGGTTAGGAGTGGCTCATTGAAGGCTCACTCGCCTCTAGAGGCTTAGTTTCAGAATTAGTGTCTACTGTCCGATGGTCAGTCTGCTGCGCTTGTTCCGTTGAATTTGAGGCAGAACCGGACGACTGAGCCACCTGCTGAAGGTGATTCAGCGTTTCTACAAAATCTCGAATTCCTTGAAATTGTCGATGGACAGAGGCAAACCGAATGTAGGCCACTTCATTCAGAGTTTGCAAATGCTTTAATACTAATTCACCAATTTCATTGCTAGAGACTTCCCGCACCGAGCGTTGCTGAAGTTCTGCTTCAATTTCGTCGACTAAGGCTTCTAGTTGCGCATGGGCAATCCCGGTTTTCTCACAGGCAGTGACAATGCCCTGAAGGAGCTTGGACCGATCAAACGATTCCCGCTCGCCACTTCGTTTCAAAACGACAACTGGAACAAATTCAATGCGCTCATAGGTTGTGAAGCGACGCCCACATCGCAAACATTCCCGTCGTCGTCTCACGCTGTGCCCGGATTCTGCCGAACGCGACTCCAAGACCCGATTGTCTGGAAACTGACAGAATGGGCAGCGCATAACGAACGTCCTCCAGGAGAACTAGACAGGAAGAATGCTGGGCACGGAGGGCAGGTTGCAACCCTAACACTGCCATCATACTGCAATTACCGATGCAAAAAACTGAGCAACTGAATTAATTCACTCTGGTCAACGAAATTAACCAGAAGTTAACGCAGCTGCTCAGTCTTGAAAGACAGATTAGAGATTTGAAGGACAGGTGATCAAGACAAAAGAGTCGTAGATTCCTCTCCTGGCTCGATACAACTAATCTTTACTAATCCGAGGAGGCTCACGGAAGGCAACCGCAAAGAAGAGCACTCCAATAGCAAGGGTAAGAACCAGGATGTAAGCAACACTTTCCATAGGTCAAATTCCTCAGGCTAACCAGCCATCTCTAGTCTACAGTTAAATGCCAGACAATTAGATGTCAGACAGTGGTCTAGCAGATTACCAGGCCGCTAGACCATGACCCATTGATGTCGCTAGACGGCTTCCTTCCGACGAGTGGTCTTGTCGCCCACTTTCTGGAAGTAACCCCATTCCACTTGCTCTTCCGAGAGATCCGGATCAATTCCAGCAAACACATCGCGGAACAGCGTTCTGGAACCGTGCCAAATGTGCCCAAAGAAGAAGAGCAAGGCAAAGCAAGCATGACCAAAGGTAAACCAGCCGCGAGGACTCGTCCGGAACACGCCATCCGAGTTCAGCGTCTCAGTGTCGAATTCAAACGCTTCACCAAGTTGAGCTTTACGGGCATACCGCTTAACAACAGCCGGATCAGTAAAGGTCTGACCATCGAGCTTACCGCCATAGAAACTAACGGTAACTCCAACTTGCTCAAAGCTGTACTTCGATTCGGCACGACGGAATGGAATGTCAGCCCGCACAATACCATCCCGATCGGTCAAGATCACCGGGAAGGTCTCAAAGAAGTTGGGCATGCGGCGAACCGAAAGTTCACGACCCTCAGCATCTTTAAAGACCGCGTGTCCTAACCAGTTTTCGGCAATGCCATCGCCCTTCACCATCGGACCAGTGCGGAACAAACCGCCCTTGGCTGGGCTGTTGCCGATGTAATCATAAAAGGCGAGCTTATCAGGAATAGCAGACCACGCTTCAGACAAACTGGCACCCTCGGCCAAACTAGCCTGAACTCGACGCTCGATCTCCTGCTGATAGTAGCCGCTATCCCATTGGTAGCGGGTAGGGCCAAACAGCTCAACAGGCGTTGTAGCGCTGCCGTACCACATAGTGCCTGCTACCACAAACGCCGCAAAGAACACCGCTGCAATACTGCTAGACAATACCGTCTCGATGTTCCCCATCCGTAATGCCCGATAGAGCCGCTCGGGAGGACGAACCGTTAGGTGGAATAGACCCGCAATAATACCTACAATGCCTGCAGCAATGTGATGCGCAACGACACCGCCAGGGTTGAATGGATCAAACCCTTCCGGACCCCAAGATGGTGCCACAGGCTGTACACTGCCCGTTAGACCGTAGGGATCAGACACCCACATGCCCGGACCGAACAGTCCCGTCAGGTGGAAGGCACCAAAGCCAAAGCAGAGCAACCCAGACAAGAATAAGTGAATCCCAAACATTTTGGGTAAATCCAGCGCCGGTTCGCCAGTGCGGGGGTCTCTGAATAGCTCCAGATCCCAGTAGACCCAGTGCCAGCAGGCCGCCAAAAACAGCAAACCTGACAGGATAATATGGGCAGCCGCAACACCTTCAAACGACCAAAAACCCGGATCAACGCCCGTTTCACCGGTCACGCTCCAACCGCCCCAAGAGCCGGTCACGCCAAGGCGAGCCATAAAGGGCAGTACGAACATGCCCTGCCGCCACATGGGGTTAAGGACTGGATCGCTCGGATCAAAAATGGCTAACTCGTACAAAGCCATCGAGCCAGCCCAACCTGCCACAAGGGCAGTATGCATCAGGTGTACCGCAATCAATCGTCCTGGATCATTGAGGACGACTGTGTGGACTCGATACCAGGGTAGTCCCATCGACTACTCTCCTCCTATAGTTTCAACGCTTCCTTCAGCCTTTTATTAAGGTGCTTAATACTGGTAAGACTACCAGATCACGGGCACCATACAGCAGCGATCGCTTACTGCCGCCCCACTTCCAAGCTCTATTTGGAGCAGGGCAGTGGAACTTATGCAACCTTAGACAGTTTGACAATAAGCTTGTAAAAATGAAAGTGTATAAAGAAGTGTAACCAGAGTGAGAGGTGAATGCAAGCGCTATGCAGACAGGCTCTGAAGAACAAATAACCGTCGCTGCCGCAGCCGACAATCCATTAGCCCCATCCACTGCCAGTGAGACGCAAACTGATGTAGAAAACCAAGCCCAAGAGAACTCCTGGCAACCTGCAAACATTAAGTTTGTTAAAGAAGATCGGCTCGTGGTGGCCGCTAACGGAGCGAATCTGCGGTTCAAAGCCTTGGAAAACGGGATTGACCTCTATACCCTGATGGGCAAAATGATGAACTGCGGCGGCTACGGACAGTGCGGTACCTGCATTGTAGAAATCGTCGAAGGTATGGAAAACCTTTCGCCCCGCACTGAAGCCGAAAACCGCAAGCTGAAAAAGCGCCCCGACAGCTATCGCCTTGCCTGTCAAACACTGGTTCATGGACCTGTGAGTGTCGTTACCAAACCCGGCAAGTGAGCTTCAGCACTCGTTTTGATCGAGTTGAGGTGTATTCTAATCCTATAGTCCTTTATTGAAGCTGTTGTTATAGGGGCGGGGTATTATGCAAGTTAATGAGCTTGGATTTGTTGCCACCATTTTGTTTGTTCTGGTTCCTTCGGTCTTTCTAATCATTCTTTACATCCAAACCGCGAGCCGGGAAGGAACGAAGTCCTAAACGGAGTTCTAACCGATGCAGTTCACCCTCGACCTAAATCCTCACACGGTCTTATAAGGCATGACTTGAGAGGACACTCTAGGTTGCAGCATTGCCGGCAGGGTGAAGGTGCCGAATGGTTAAGCGGGATTGTCCTACACAGGCATAGACGAAGTAGCGCCGGGTTCCTCTCGGCGCTTTTCGCTTGTCGGGCAGTAGACGCAATCCTCTCTTGGCTATCTATAGCCTAGGCAGCAGGAGAGCGAACCAGCAGAACAGGACAGTTTGCATAAACGCGCACATAGTCTGAAAGCGACTGTCCTAAGAGTCGATCGAGATCGGGAAGACCGCGAGCAATCGAAGGACGACGATCGGGAGAGCCGAGGATCAGCAAGTCAACGTTTAGCTCCTCCGCTACTTGGCAGATCCGCTCGCCAGGTTTGCCTTCGGGGGCAACGCACTTGTAGCTAATACCCAGCTTTTTGGCTTCGTTGGCCGCTGGAATCAGCACCGGGTCTTCATTGGGGTTGGCAGAAATTTCGCCGGGTTTTAGCTTCAGATCGGGATTGGTATGCACCAGGATGAGCTGTCCATTTTTGATGTCTCGCAGAAGGGCAAGAGCAAGCTTTAAGCCCTGCTGCGCTGACTCAGATTTATCCATCGCCACCATAATGCGGTTGATCTTGCGGACGTAAATATCGTCTTTGACCAACAGCATCGGGCGAGACGAGAGTTGGAAGACATACTGGCTGACGGAATTCTCCAAAATCGACTGAATCCGCTTCAAGCCCCGCGACCCCATGATGATCAGGTCAGTGTCAATCTCTTCAGCGACTCGGCACACCACATCTTTAGGGTCACCTTCTCGCAGCATGGCAGTAACGTGGCTGGGATCAAGCTTGAGCGTCTGAATGGCTCGCGCTAGAGTTTTGCCACCCTCTTCCCATTTCTCGGTCATGCCTTCGGCTGTAACTTGAGGCGGCACCACATGCAGAACCGTCACCTTTGCTCGCTGAATTAGGGGAATATCCATTAGCATCTTGAGCATTTCTTCAGTTTGCCCAGTGCCCGAATCAGCTAACAAAATTTTTTCTATCATAGAAACTCCTGAAATCTGAGGATGTTACGGCATAGCGACCATTGCATTGACCATTGCATTGACAAGTTGCGTCGATCGCATCAAACTCAGCACATTTCACTAAACGCACACATCACGCTACCCTCCAGGATGAGTTCATGCCCATTCACTGAACGGTAAACAGCTCAAGATTCAGTGTATGACAGTAGAATTGCCAGGAGGCGAGTTGAAAACTAATTGTTTCAATTGAGCCAATTAACCACAGAGCGACCTGGGACGCACCTCTGACTTCTCACCAATCGAAGCATATCCCCGTCTGCCATACTCTATCGAAGTTAAACCTGATTCATTGCCCTAGGCGATTTCCGCCCGCTCCTGTTGGGCACGCCGCTCGAGCTTCGGATACTTCTGCTCAAGCCACATCTTCACCGCTTTGGGGTCTTGCTTATACGCTCGCTGAAACGGTTCCTTTGGCATGTACCCCCACCGCTTCAGGTATTCTCCCACAGTCCGAATCGGCATCGCCACCCCACACACCTGCTCAATCAATGCTTGCACTGCTCGGCGAGTCTACAGGTTGTGCTTAATCTCTATAGTTCTCAGGAAAATGTCCCTCCATCGCCGTTTGTACCGCTGTTTCTTCCCAATCTTCCAGCGTTCGCCCTTCTCCAACCTGCTGCCCTGGCACGTGTTGGAATAAAGCGGTTTCTCCGTAGTGTTTATACTCCCACCACCATTCGCTAACCGTGTTGTGATGCACGCCTAAATACTGGCTAATTTCATTGACCCGCTTTCCTTGTTGCCGCAGTCGAATCGCATGCTGCCGCAGATAGTTCTGGGTTTCAATCGTTAGGTGTCGGGCATCTAGCTTGTCTATAACCGACCTCTTTGTGCCTCTATTTCATTGCTGGAGTAATAACTATTTCATTGCTGGAGTAATAACTAAAAAATGGCTTAATCCTGTAACTACACCGACAGCTGCGCAAATTTCTTGAACCTCAAAATCCGTCCAGTATACTGGTGAAGACGTTGCAGAATGGTGGCTGGCATGGATCAACGACCTGAAGCAGACCGAAACGGAAAGGCCCATACGAATGGCAAAGGTCCTTATTCACTCGTTGAAATTAAGCGAATCCCGCCTCCTAGAGCTTATACTGCCCGGCGCCCTCTGCCGATCCTGCCACTGACGGTACTCTGTCTGTTTGTGCTATTGGGGATTGCGCTGCTGCTGCATGAGCCTCCTGCCGCCACACCTCCCAGCCCCACTGCCCAAGCAGAAGCCTTCCGCTGGGCCGTCAATCGGGCAATGAGTGCTGCTGAATTAACGCAGACGGCTGCCTCTCGAGAAGAGTGGCAGCGGGTCGTGTCTTGGTGGCAGGAAGCGATCAAGCTGATGCAGATGGTGCCAGCTTCTCACCCCAACTACGAGATTGCCCAAGCCAAGGTTCTAGAGTATGAGCGCAATCTGGCTTATGCTCAGGGTCAAGTTCAGCGCGAAACCAATCCCGTGATGACGGCTCCTAATCTTTGGGGCATCGGTTCACGGCGGGCAGAGGTTATTCAACTGCAGGGCACCCCGACCCGCACCGAGCGCTTCGATTCGATGTGCAAGGAAGTGCTGCATTACGGCAAGAGCAGCGTGCAGTTGAGCAATGGTTTGGTTGTCACCTACGAAGACTTTGACCGCAATCTCAAGGCGGCTGCCGACAATGCTTCGACGCCGTCTGTGGTGCCCAAATCCTCGTCCTGGGGGCTAGGCTCAACTAAAGCCGAGGTGTTCAATATTCAGGGCACTCCTACGCGGGTTGTGACCTACGACTACTCCGAACGAGAATTGCTCTACTACGGCGATAGCACCATTGACCTCGATCGCGGTCGCGTCATTGGCTACAACAACGCGATGGGCAATCTCAAGGTCTATATTGCGCCGATTCTGCCCTCAGGCACCCGCTCTTCTGTATGGACGCTAGACTCTTCTCGCGAGCAGGTGTTTCAGGTCCAGGGAACGCCGACTCAGATTGTGCTAGACAATGCCACCTGTACGGAAACCCTTTATTACGGCAACAGCTCCGTTCGGCTCAAGAACGGCTTCCTGTCCGGCTACGACAACCTCGATCAAAATCTGCGCGTGCAGGCGAAATGAACGCATTTGTTTAGAATCAGCGTCTGGATAAGCGGATAGGACGATTCGGCAGCAGCCCCCAGGAGGAGATTGCGAATCAGTTGGTTCGGTTTTAAGGTTGTTTCTCGTTGGCCGATGCCGGTATCGTCGTAGGTAGATGCAGTCTGCTGAATAGAGGTCGATCCAGACTGCCACTCGGGATTTATGTCTTCGTGTCGTTCAAAATCTGTGTATAAGTGGTATCTTCCCGTCTTTAGCGAAATTTTGAATTTGAGCGGAGCGGACCGAGACTGGGAAGCAGCACGGGTGCCGTCCTCGCCGCAATCGTTGGCGCAACAGCGGCTGAATGCTGAACGCGAGTGGGGAGCAGCTGTCAAGGCACTCAATCAACTGCTGCAGCAAATGCTGTCGGAACCAACGGTGTGGAATGGGGCAGCGTCAGAGACGACCCACTCTCTGCAGGGCGTGCTGCTGTCGGGGCCCTTTCCAGTACTAGAGCGAACCGACTGGGAAGACACCGTGGCTACTTGGATTTTTACGGTTGGCTCGACCGGCGAGGTGTTACAGCTCCCAGCTGCCGGCAATACCACAGCGTTCCCTTGGCAATCGATTCCGACCTTACCACTGCTGTCTAAGGATCCGCTGGCGGCTGAACCCTTTTGTTTAACGCTGACCTCTGAATTTAGCTTGGTGATGACCCTTGGAGAAACCTCAACGGGTGCTCCGGCATTCTTGTACTCTTTTGAACCGGAGGTCGCGTGGCAGGCCTGGCGCTCGTTGCAGGCGCGGATTAAGTTGGCAGCGCCACATTTGCTGCCCTCGGTGGAGGCAGCCGTTGCCTCGTTTCAGCCCGTTGTGCCAGACTATCGGCTGGTGACGCAGTTCAGTCGGCTGATGCTCTCAGCTCTGTCGCAGCCTCTCGAATGGGAAGGAAAGCGTTCGGCAGATCCGGACTCGGAGCCGTTGCCGGCTTCGGTCGACCAAGGGGCGACAACATGGCAGAAAGTAAAATCCACCGCGTCTAAGGGGCGTTCTGGTGCGTCTGGTTCGGCATCGGAGTCGCGTTCGGAAATGCACGGCGAAACCAGCTCCGATACAGAGCTACTGCAGGCTCTTGCCCATGAAGTGCGAACACCCCTGACGACGATTCGCACCTTGACCCGACTGCTACTGAAGCGCAAAGACCTCAACCCCGACGTGATCAAACGGCTGGAGGTCATTGACCGCGAGTGCACTGAGCAGATTGATCGCTTTAGCCTGATCTTCCGCGCTGCCGAGCTGGAAACAGCCCCCACGAAACATCCGCTGATGTCGCTCGCCCCAATTTCACTGGTTCAGGTCATCCAGCAGAACTTGGCCCGTTGGCAGCAGCAGGCCAGCCAATATAGCCACACGCTGGATATCTTGCTGCCGCAGAAACTGCCGATGATTGTCACCGATCCTACGATGCTGGATCAGGTGTTGACTGGCTTGATCGATCGAATTACCCACCGCCTGCCGCCCGGCAGCCATATTCAAGTGAAGGTGACACCGGCCGGGCATCAGCTAAAACTGCAATTTGAATCTCGCCCGCAACCTGATGCATCGGGCAAGGAAGGCAAGGTGAAAATGGGCTTTGCGCCGGCTGTGAAATCCATCGGGCAACTGCTGATGTTCCAACCGGAAACCGGTAACCTTAGTCTCAACATGGCGGTGACCAAAAATCTGTTTCAGGCATTGGGTGGCAAGCTGATTGTCCGTGAGCATCCCCAAGAAGGGGAAACCCTGACGATCTTTTTACCGCTAGAAAGCCGAAAATCGGAAGAATAGGATTCTAGAGGCAGGTCAGCGTAGCGAGGTTAGCATGCGATTAGTGCTCTATAGCAAGCCTGGCTGTCATCTCTGTGAAGGGTTGCACGAAAAGCTGCTGCAAGTGCGATTGCCCCTGGAGCTAGAGGTGCGCGATATTACCACCCGTGACGAGTGGTTTCAAGCCTATCAGTATGACGTTCCCGTGCTGTACCTACAGCAAGCCACTGCTGCAGTAGACCCTCCTCGTCTAATCCCTCTCCCTCGCATGTCGCCACGAGCCTCGGTGCCCCAAATCGAGCAGGTATTACAGAAGTACCTATTGGCAAATTCTGAAAATAAGGCAGAATAAGCGCAATCGATTGTAAGGCCACGCAAAACGGCGTCAGGAGTTGTGGATATGAAGCTTAGAGAATTGCTAACCACGCTGGAGATTCCCCTGCCTCCCCATACTGCCCTCGATGCCGAGGTGAAGGGGCTGGCGACAAATTCCCATGCCTGCCAACCGGGAGACTTGTTTATTGGCATGCCTGGAACTCGAGTGGATGGGGGCGAGTTTTGGTCTAGCGCCATCAACGCCGGAGCCATTGCTGCCTTGGTGTCGCCGGCGGCTGCCCAGAAGCCTGCTCCCTCCTCTAGCCTGGCAAACGCCTGCGTCATTGCTCACCCAAATATGACTCAAGCTTGCGCTCAGTTGGCGGCTGCATTCTATGGGTCGCCGAGCCAAAAACTGAACTTAATTGGGGTCACCGGCACCAATGGCAAAACGACCACCACCCATCTGATTGAGTTTTTGCTGCTGCAGGCGCATCGGCAGACGGCGTTGTTGGGAACGCTCTATGCTCGTTGGCCGGGCTATCAGCAGACAGCCGTACACACGACGCCCTTCGCCGTCGAGCTACAGCAGCAGTTGGCGTCTGCCGTGGCTGCGGGGTGCCAGTATGCCGTTATGGAGGTCAGCTCGCATGCCCTCGCCCAAGGACGGGTGCTCGGCTGTGAGTTCGATTGCGCCGTGTTCACTAATCTGACCCAGGATCACCTGGATTACCACAAGGATCTAGATGACTATTTTGCTGCCAAGGCACTGCTGTTCAGTCCTACCTATTTGCAGGGACACGCCATCATCAATCGCGATGATCCCTACGGTCAACGATTGCTCCAGATGCTGCCAAAAGACCAAGTCTGGTCCTACAGTGTTCGGGATGTCACAGCCGATCTGAGGACGAGGGATTTGGTTTACGAGCCGGAAGGCGTACGTGGGTGGCTGCACACTCCCCAAGGTGAAGTAGAGTTTCGCTCGCCGCTAGTGGGGCAGTTTAATATTGCCAATCTTCTGGCTGCCGTGGGTGCGGCCTTGCAGCTAGGGCTAACGCTAGACGAGATTGTTCAGGCGTTGCCTCACTTTCCGGGTGTGCCAGGGCGCATGGAGCGGGTGCAGATTCAGCCCAATCAAGACATCAGCGTGATTGTGGACTATGCCCATACACCCGATAGTTTAGAGAACTTGCTGCGAGCTGCTCGCCCCTTCATTGAAGGTCGGATGATCTGTGTCTTTGGCTGTGGTGGGGACCGTGACCGCACTAAGCGCCCCAAAATGGGCCATATTGCCGCCGAGTTGGCCGATTGGGTTGTCGTCACCTCAGACAATCCGCGCACTGAAGATCCGCAGCGGATTTTGCAGGATATTCTCACTGGCATCCCCGATGCGGTGACGCCCACTGTAATGGCGGATCGAGCTGAAGCCATTCGCACAGCAATTCTGCAGGCACAACCCGGCGATGGCGTACTGATTGCTGGCAAAGGTCATGAAGATTATCAGATTTTGGGCACCGAAAAAGTGCATTTTGACGACCGGGAACAAGCCCGAGCCGCCCTCACTGAACGCTATAGCTCCTAACCGAGCAGTTCAGCGCTCATCAGGGCAAACTGAGGCGAATGGAGCAAACCAGTAGCTAAATTGGCAAATTTTCCAGAGGCAAGTGACAACGAGCAGACTATTCTTGTCTTAATGAGATCTGATCTCTCTGATCTCTCAAAGATCTCTCAAAGGAGATTCTCAATGAGATAGAGCTGGCTTGCTTCAAGCCGAGCAACTCCTAGAGGCGCTACTCTGAAACCGGCTACTAGACCAGCTACCCATCTGGCACAAAGTCCTCCGTCATTCATCACCTCAACGCGGCGTTTAACCTTTGGTGACAGTTACTACTCGTTTTAGTTTCTACGTCTCTTTACTCATCTGTTGTTCATCACGCTCATGAAAGCACTACGTTTGCCTGATGTGTCTCTGTATGAACTCGCTAGCCAGTGTGAGCAGCCACCTCAGCCTCTGCAGATCAGCCCGACGACCTTTAAATCGATCGTCGGCTTGTTTTTGGATTTCCTGATCAAACAGGAGTTGCCAGCAACGCTCTGGCTGAAGCTGCCCCGAGGCGAGGTCTGGCAGGCAGAAGTTGATCGGTTTTGCCAATCCGCCACCGCTCCCTTCTCGCTCTACAGTCTCCAAACCTATGCCAAACCGGAGACTCCGCCGGTGCCGTTGAACGCCGCTAGCGAACGGACTACAGATGTACAGACCACTGCTGCCTCCGACCTCCTAGCTTGGCAAGATCCTGATGCCTCTGAGCTACCCGACCTGAGTGTTGATGATGCCGCTTTTCACGATTCCAACAACCTGACCAGCGCCGTCGTTGAGGGATCGCGGATCTGGACCTTGCCTCTGGCAGCCGAGAGCCAACTGAAGCGAGAGTATTTTCTGCTGGTGACATCGCCGCAATTTCAGGGGCTGGTCCTGGCCCATCGGCCGCGATCGAGTCGGGCGGTTAAAGCCGATACCGTCAAAGCGGATGCCAAACTGCCCCTAGCCGAGGAGAGCCTAGAACGTAAGCATCCCCTGTTGGGCGTTTGTTCATTTGATCCGACGGTGATGCGGTCTGTTTTAGAGGCAGGAATCAACCGAGCCATTTGTTTTGGGCAACCCGACACCCAAGCCAGTGACGTAATGCAGGACCTGCTGCTGAGTTGGGAAGACCTACAGCGGCAGCATCGAATTATTGCCCAAGACCCGGTATTGCTAGGAGAACTGCTGACTCAACAGCTTCAGCGCCAGGAAGATCTCTGGCGAAGTAGTGCGATGTATCGGCGGCAAGCCGAAGCGGTAGACAGCCTGCAACAGGAAAATGCGGAGCTGCTGCAAGCTCTGCGCCTACGCGATGATTTTATTAAAACCCTAGGACAGGAGCTGCGCACCCCCCTAACCAGCATGAAAACGGCGCTGTCGTTGCTCAATTCTTCTAACCTGCGGCCGCAGCAGCGCCAACGCTACATGGAGATGCTGAGTCAGGAGTGCGATCGGCAAAGCTCGGTGATCACTGGCGTTCTGGATTTAGTGCAGCTAGAAGGCAGCGAACCCTTGCCGATGGAAGCACTGCGGCTCTCAGATATTGTGCCGGGTGTTGTCAGTACTTATCAACCGCTAGCCCAAGAAAAAGGGGTGATGCTAGCCTACACCGTAGCGGAGGATCTGCCGCCGGTAGCCTGCCTCGCGCCGTGGCTGCGGCAAATTGTGATCAACCTGCTCCATAACGGCATCAAATTCACGCCCAGTGGCGGTCAAGTGTGGGTTCGCGCCCGTGCCCAAGGGGATGTAGTGCAGCTAGAATTCCGCGATACTGGCATTGGTATTGCCCCTAGCGATATTCCCCGCATTTTTGATCGCTTTTATCGGGTGCGGTCAGGAACGGGCAACGATCCGGCCGGCGTGGGGTTGGGCTTAGCCATGGTGCAACAGCTCTTGCTGCGCTGCGGAGGCTCTATCTCGGTCAAAAGCAAACCCGGAGAAGGGTCGATCTTCAGCGTCTTGCTGCCGGTCTATTCATCAGAGTGAGGCACTCCGGTCCTGTCATACTTGTGATGACTGAAGCAATACAGAACGAGATAGTGGTGTGCGATGGCAAGGACAATGACCTGGATGCCAACTCCGTTGCGGGTGGCTTCCAAATCTCCCGAGTTTCGCTGGGTGCTGGGAGCAGCGGCGCTGTTTTGGATTGTGTGCTGTTTGCTGGTGTTGCAGCGGTATTACAACTTCTACCCCACCTACGTGTCGTTCGATCAAGGCATCTTTAATCAGGTGTTTTGGAACAATTTGCACGGGCGCTGGTTTGAAAGCTCGCTGTCTTCCACGGAATCGAGCCTGGTGATGCAGGGCGACGTTCCCGATGTTTCCTACCGGCGTTTGGGGCAGCATTTCACCCCGGCACTGCTGCTGTGGTTGCCTTTCTATGCGCTCTTGCCCTCGCCGGCTGGGCTGTCGGTGTTGCAAGTCACGCTGGTGACGATCGCCGGGTTTGTGCTCTATGCCCTCGCCCGCCACTATCACCCGCCGCAGCTCTCAGCCTGGATCACGGTGAGCTTCTATGCTGCCACCGCCGTCATCAGCCCGACGGTTGCTAACTTTCACGATATTTGCCAGATTCCGCTCTATATTTTCAGCCTGCTCCTAGCGCTGGAAAAGCGCGTCTGGTGGCTAGTAGGGCTGTTTGCGCTGCTGACGCTGGCGGTTCGGGAAGATAGCGGCGTGATTCTGTTTGGCGTCGGGTTCTATCTGGCGGCTAGTCGGCGGTTTCCTCGCTTGGGGATTGGGCTATGCGTTCTCAGCTTTGCCTACATGGTGATCTTGACAAATCTAATCATGCCGCTGTTTTCCGACGACATCTCGGAGCGCTTCATGATCGAACAGTTTGGGCAGTTTGTAGATAGCGAATCGGCCTCAACGCTAGACGTGCTCTGGGGGATTCTGAGTAATCCAGTACGGCTGATTGTAGAGCTGCTGACACCGTTCAACCGGACCCTGCGCTACCTGCTGGGGCAGTGGTTGCCGCTAGCATTTGTGACGGTGCTTTCCCCCAGTGCTTGGGCGGTGTCGGGCTTTCCAATGCTGAAAATCTTGATCCAGCGAGAAGACATTACTTCGCTGTCGCTGCATCTGCGCTATGCCATGTCCTTGGTGCCGGGGCTATTCTATGGAGCGATTCTCTGGTGGACCCAGCATCCAACGTTGCTGCACCGTCGCCGCTTTCGCCAGTTTTGGGCACTCTGTATCGGACTGTCGCTGTTCTTTACCGTGACGTCGAATCCCAATCGGGTGCTGTCCTTCGCGATTCCCGATTCGTTTCAGCCCTGGGTGTATGTGTCGCCTGTTCGTCAAAACCAGCACAGTGCCGCCATTCGCTCGCTGCTCGCCCAAATTCCGCCCACTGCTAGCATCACCGCTACCGATCACATCGTGGCCCATCTTTCAGGGCGGCGAGAAGCACTGCGCTTTCCAATGATCCGCCTGCGCAACGATGCCGATGAGGTGATCCGGGTCAGCTATGCAATCGCCGACCTCTGGTATCTACAGCAGTATCAAAGCGCTTTTGCTGACTACCGCAAGAGCCTCAAGGTGAATGTGGAGCGGGTCAATGATTTGATGAATCGTCAGTATGGGCTAATCGCCTTTCAGGATGGCGTGGTGCTGTTGCAGCGGCGGGCGACCCCAGATCCGGCAGCCCTCGCGTCCTGGTCGAGCTATCAGCAAGAGTTGGCACCTATCTTGCAGTCGCTTCCCCCAAGCTAGCGACCTAAGTCGTTGGTGGGGTGCAAAGGGCCGCCACCTCAACCTGCCACATTATCCTGAAGCAGGTCGCAAGTTTATGAAAACTTCAAAGGAAATCCAGGGGGATAGCTCGCAATTTGACCTGTGACTGCATCATACTGAACATGGAGTCTGTGAACGTCTGGCTTAGCATTGGGCTGTAGCCTCTGAATGCGGTTGGTTCCACCCAGGAATACGATTCAGCGATGGAGGGGCATAGTGCGATCAATAGTGCAATCCACAGTGCAGTCACCCGTTGAGCCGTCTGTTCAACAGTCTGTCTTTGAAGCCGGCTCGCTCTCTGACGGTTCGGTCTCTTCATATTCCTCTGCCTCTGCAAGGGTTAAACCATGATTGGGAGAGTCGCACTTGGTGGAATCTGTGCCAGCTTGGCTATTGCAGTTGCCGTGCAAGCACAGGATGAAATGGTTCAAGCCGGCGCTGCTGTGGTAGGCTCCTGCTTTTTGGGCTACACAGCGACAGCTCTTGTGTTGGAGCGAAGACGGACGTCTAAATACAGAACCGAGAGTGCTGAAGCCTATTTAGAACTGCTGCGACAAATGAATCAGCGGCGGTTGCAGTCCACGCCGCCCGTTCCTCCGGCCTGTCGCGGCTGTCAGCATTACCACGGGCGAGTCTACGGCGGGCATCAGTTAATTTGCGGGATGCATCCGTATGGTGTTGAAGGCGAATACTGCGATGATTGGCAAGCCGAGAAAGAGGGCTGAGGGTGGCTCATGAGCGCTGGCTGTGCCCATAGGAAGCGAGCAGTACCGATGAACGGATCAGTGAACAGGGTAGCAGAGTGGACTGGAACCCCGTAGACATCAGGACAAGGGCATCAGGGACAGAAGCAAATTTGATCTGGATCTTAGGGGAATCGGGTACATTAAATCCATTGCTGACTAACCTGGACATCAGGGGTGTTTTCCGTTGCGGTTTCAGTCGGTACTCATTTCGCCTTAGATTTGCTGGAGATTGGCAGCCATCCAGGGCTGAACCGCGATTGGGTTGAATGCTGGTTCACCAGCTTCATCGGGAGCTTCAATTAGGAATGATGGCCTAGAACTCAAGAGGACTATTGCATATGCTGTCGGAACAACAACAGCGGATCATGGGCTACTTCATCGAGGAGGCGAAGGACCACCTCAATACGATCGAGCAAGGTTTGCTAAATCTGCAAGCCACGATTGAAGACCCAGAGATGGTGCATGAAGTGTTCCGAGCAGCTCATTCGGTGAAAGGTGGTGCTGCTATGCTCGGGTTGACTAGCATTCAGCTCACGGCTCACCGGTTAGAAGATTACTTTAAAGTCCTCAAGGAATGCCCGCTGCGGATTGATCAGACCTTAGAAACACTGCTGCTGCGGGTGTTTGATACGCTGCAAGACCTGCTAGAGCAATTACAAGGTCCCTTTGGCTTGACGGACGACAAATCCGATGCCGCTATGGCTGCAGTGGAGCCGGTGTTTACAGAATTGAATCAGCACCTCAATCGGCTTGTGAGTCAAGCGGGAGTGGCTCCCCCAGCCGATGTGAATTTAACGGCCGCTGCTCCGCCCGCAGCTGTGGTTCAGCCCAGTGTTGCTGCCAAGCCTGCCTCAATTAGCGTCTCTTCGGAAGTAAGCGCGTTGCGCCTTCTATTTCAAAACGATGTACCGGCGCAACTGCGAGAGATGCTGCAGCTCTTTAAGCAAGCCGATACCCCCGAAACGCGCCAGCAACTCCAGGACTTGTGCCGAGTTTTGGCTCAACCTGGAGAGCAGCTAGATTTGCCGAACTGGTGCGACTTGCTAGCTCTGACGCAACTGGCAATCACCCATCCCGAGAACAGCTACCGGATGCTGGCTCCGGTTGTGATCAAAGACTTGAAGCGAGCGCAGGAACAGGTTCTTGCCGGACAAGAAGACGCCATTGTCGCTAGCGAGCAGCTACTAGCGCTACTGCCTGCTGATGCCTTGACTCCTGCCTCAACCGACCTGACCGATAGTGAACTGGCTGCCCTGTTTGCCAATAACGAGTTGACGGGCGAGTCGGACAGTGAGTTGACCTTCGAGCTGGATAGCAAACCCGAGGAATCTCACCGCGAAGAGATGCTGGCGGTTGAGCCAATGGCGGCCGATTTAGCCGATCTAGATGATCTAGATACCGTCAGCCATGAGTCGGAGGCGAGTTCAGATCAATCGGATCAAGCGGACTTGCTCCTAGACCTGCCGGACCTCGACGATGCTGAGGAGCTGGAAGCATCCCTCTTTGGAAACGTCGGCGGTCCCGAGATGGGTATAGCAGAACTCAATAGCTTGGCCGATCTCTTTGAAGGAGAAGAACCCAGCCTGGAACTGGACTGGCAGGAAGAACTGCTGATTGGACCGCCTGAACCGCTCTCGCCAGAACAAACGGAATCCTCCTCCCTCGATGCCGATGGCGATTCCTCGAACCTGCTGGCGACACACTCAGAAGATTTGACCTTAGACGAAGAACTCGTCCTAGAAGAGGACGTAACCTTAGACGAAGAACTCGTTTTAGACGAAGAGGAGGATCTCTCAGGACTGCTGAGTATGGGGCCTCCAATGGATCCTCCAATGGATGGGGAGCCAGCTGCGGACGAAGACTGGTTGGGGCTGGAAACCCTAACCAACGCCGAAGAACCAATATCCTTGCCTGACTTGCCTGGCAATCCGGCTGCAACCTCCAGTGAATTTGCCAATCTTGATCAGCTATTTGCTGAATTCAACGACGAGGTGGATTCCACCTTCCCGGAGGACTCAACATCGGAGGACTCAGCAACAGACGCCGATCTCGATGCCTCTGATGCCTTTGCTGCTTTGTTTGATGCCCCCCTTGATGCCCCTCAGGAGCCAGGAACGGAAGACCGTATCGAGCTACCCGACTTTCTGCTCGAAGCGGATCGCTACTCAGATTTCTCGCTAGATGAACAGGCATTGACCAGCGATACGCCTTCCGATGCAGCGCCACCCGAGACTGCTGAGGCGGCAGAATTGCTAGACTTCACCGGGTCACAGCTGAGCAATGAAGAGTTGACTGCCGATCTTTGGGACGGGGTAGCCAATGCACCCATTGACGAATCTGCTGCTGAGTTGCCTGAGGTGCCTAGTGCCCCAGAAGCCGACCGAGAAACCGCAGAGACTCTCACGATTGAGCCTGATAAGCCTGACCCCTTCTTCCTAGAATCGCAGGTGCTCGCTGCGGCTGAGGAGCCATCTGATCCCTCTACCGATCCAGATTTGGACTTGGAAGACCTATTTGCTGGCGATGGGTTACTGGCTTTTCCGGTGGATGATTCCGTGGATTTCTTTGCCGAACCGACCCTTGACCTGTTCGATGAGTCTTTCGATGAGTCTAGTGACGTCGCCAGCACGACCCCTGAGGATGTCAACGGATTACTCAATAAGCTACCTGACCCTCCCACCCACGATCTGGACTGGACGAGTCTCTCGGAGGAGGCATTGCCCGACCTGACGGATCTTGCCGTTACTGCCGGCGAGCTGGATGAGTCAGCCCCTGATTACCCAGAACCGCAGGAAAGGGAACCCGAGGCACTAGCAGCCGCTGCACCCGAAACCGAGAGCACTGGATGGGATGATCTGAACCTGGAACTGCCAGAGTGGTCGGATGCAGAGGCGTCTTCTCTCCCAGAATCAGCGACCGGATCTACAAACGAACTACCAGATACGTTTTCCGAGCTGTTTGAGACTGCACCGCCCCTACCCGAGGGAGAGGACCTTGATCTGGAGGCAATGCTGTCTGACGAGCGAACCAACGGCTTGACCAATGAATTGGCGGCCGATGGGTCAAGTCCGCTCGATCGATCTGCTGATCCATCTGCCGATCAATTCTCTGCTGATCAACCGGACGGACAGCCTGAAACTCCAGCCCAAGTTCTCCAGCCCGATCCACAGGCCGATGCGGCTACTCAGCCCAGCGAGGATACCTTTGCCGATTTGGAAGCGCTGCTGGAAGCATCCCCGGTGGAAGAGGTTCCCTTGGCAGCAGAATCGGTCAGTGTGCTGCCTTTGACCAGCTCAGAAAGCACAGAGGACGAGTTTGATGATTTAGAAGCGCTGCTGAAAGATGCCGATCAAACGCTAGGGGTTGGTTCCTCCCCGGTACGCAACCCGGCCGGAACAGCTAGCCGCCGCTCGAGTCGTCGGGGGGGACTGAATGAGCAAACCATGCGGGTTACGGTCAAGCACCTCGACAATCTGAACAACCTCGTTGGGGAAATGGTGGTTAACCGCAATAGCCTAGAGCAGGCCCAGGAGCGGCTGCGGCAGTTTCTCGATAATTTGCTCCATCAAGTGCAGGAACTCAGTGAGGTGGGGCAGCGGATGCGCGACCTGTATGAACGGTCGTTGCTGGAAAGCTCGCTGTTGTCGAGTCGGCGGAATTATCAGCTTTCCACCCACGGAGGCACTTCTGGCGCTGCTCAGTCGAGCCATGCGACTGGGGTTAGCTTTGATGCGCTAGAGATGGATCGCTTCACCGGCTTCCATACGTTGTCGCAGGAAATGATCGAGCTGATTGTGCGGGTGCGGGAATCGGCCTCCGATGTGGATTTTGTGGTGGAAGAATCGGATCAGGTGACGCGCAACTTCCGCCAGATTACCACCCAACTGCAAGAAGGACTGACCCGCTCGCGGATGGTGCCCTTTGCCCAGACGGCAGACCGTTTGCCTCGGGGGGTACGCGACAACTCGTTGAAGTATGGCAAGCAGGCAGAACTGGTAATCGAGGGGCGGGATACGCTGATCGACAAGATGATTGTGGAGCAGCTCTATGACCCAATGACCCATCTGGTGAACAACGCCATTGCCCACGGCATTGAAACCCCCGAAGAGCGGATTGCCGCGGGTAAATCTCCGATGGGCCGCATTACCATTCGGGCGTTCCATCAGGGTAACCAGACGGTGATTTCTGTAAGCGACGATGGTGCCGGCATTAACCCCGAAAAGGTGCGGGCGAAAGCGCTAGCCAAGGGGTTGATCTCTACGGAAGCGGCTCGCAATCTATCGCGGCTCGACACCTACGACCTGCTGTTCCACCATGGCTTTAGCACGGTCGATCAGGTGGACGATTTGCGGGGGCGCGGCGTTGGGCTGGATGTGGTGCGCAGCAACCTCAACGACATTCGCGGCACGATTAGCATCGACTCGACGGTAGGCAAAGGGACGACCTTTACAATCCGCCTGCCGCTGACTCTTAGCATCTCCAAGGCGCTGTGCTGCATCAGCAACCGGGCCCGCATCGCTTTCCCCATGGACGGGGTGGAAGACATGCTAGACGTCCCCAAAGAACGCATTCAAACTGATGAGCAGGGACGGAGCTGCATTCAGTGGCGCGATACGCTGCTGCCGTTCCAGCCGCTGTCGGACCTGCTGCGCTACAACCGCACCTTGGGGCGGGGTAGTGTCTATGGCGGTAACCAAGAAGAAGACGTGATCTCGATTGTGGTGCTGCGCAGTGCTGGCAATTTCCTGGCGCTAGAGGTGGATCAGGTTCTCGGCGAGCAGGAGATTGTGATCAAGCAGCTCGAAGGGCCAGTCCCAAAGCCGCTGGGCGTGGCGGGAGCCACCGTCTTGGGGGATGGGCGAATTATGCCGATTGCCGATGTCCTAGAGCTGATCGACCTCTGGCAAGGACGGATTCGCCGCGAGGCAGGCACCTCACTGTGGGACAGCAGAGAAGCCTTGCCGCCCGATAGCGCCGTCAAGACCGAACCCACAGTGCTGATTGTAGACGACTCGATCACGGTACGAGAACTGCTATCGATGACCTTCAGTAAAGTCGGCTATCGCGTGGAGCAGGCTCGCGATGGTCAAGAAGCCTGGGAAAAACTGCGCTCGGGCTTGCCCTGTGACCTGGTGTTTTGTGATATTGAGATGCCGCGCATGGACGGGCTAGAGCTACTGTCGCGCCTGCAGCAAGACGCCAATCTCAATCATCTGCCGATCGCCATGCTCACCTCTCGGGGAGCCGACCGCCACCGCCAGATGGCTGTGCAGCTTGGGGCTAAAGGCTACTTCACCAAGCCTTATTTGGAAGAAATGCTGCTGGATGCAGCCCAGCGAATGCTGAAGGGCGAAGTGCTGGTGACTACCGACGGTTGAGCGGCTACTCAGGTCTCCGCTACTGGCGTCAATTTCACCCGCAGATAGCGGCTTAGCTCTTGCTGCAAGCGGTATGCCTGATGGTCGTAAAGCGGCAAGTCTAGCCTGTTCGGCAGGCTGTTCATAAAATTGCGGGCGGTGTCGAGGTGGCAGCCAGAGATGCGGTGCAAAATCGAGCCGGCATCGAGCAGCCCACCTGGGTTCAGCGGTTGTTGGGCTTCCAGTCGCCAGTGCCGGGGTGCCACCCGCTCGCCATGCTCGATGCGTCGCAGCCCGTTGAGCGATGCTAAGACCACGAGCCGGTCGCCTGCCTGAAGCTGTACATCATCCGAAGGCATGAGAAACTCCGCCGTATCCTGAATGTAGAACTGGCTGCTCTTCTGGTGGAAAATCGGCACGACCCCATAGCCGTAAGTAATTTCCGACAACAGTTTGCCTACCAGCGTATCTTCGGCGGTAATCATGTATTCCGTGACCAGAATTGAGCGCTGATTGAGGCGAAACAGACCCAGAATATTTTCTCCAAACGCTGCTCCCGCAAAGGCTTCGGCTGAGAGGGCATAGGCTGCTAGCGCCTTGGCATCGGGCAAGAGCTGACTCAGGTTGTCGCTAAAGCGCTGATTGTAGGTGCGAATCACTAGTCCCAATTCCCGCTTGAACTGTCGCGCTAGTTCCCGGGCTGTGAGGGCAATTTCCAAATTTAGCATCTGGTCATCGGTGAGCACCAGCAGACTCTTGGCCGTTGGCAAGTTCACCTTGGCCAGTTCCGTAGCAGCATCGCCCAACACCAGCGGCACCTGGGTCAGCAGCTTGGCATTTTCCAGGTTTTCTGTGATGGCCACCACCGGCTGACGAAAGGCTCGCAGCAGCATTGCTACCCGTTGTCCGATCCGCCCAAAGCCAACAATCACGACATGGTTTTGTTTGGGAATGGGCGGTCGCCGCCGCAGAAAATCGAACCGGGAGGTGAGCAGGCTATCGGCAATGAAGCCAAACACGCCCAAGATAAACAGCACGCTGATCAGCGTCACCAGCAAACAAAACAAACTCACCCAGGCTGGAATATCCACTGCATCTTCGGGGTCGATGCCGCCAAACACATCGCCGTAGCCCCCCAGCAGCAGAATCATACCCAATGAGAAGGCCCGCACCCAGGTAATGTCGGCGTAGATTTTCAGCAAGATGGAGGCTAGCGCCCAGAGGCAGAATGCTACCAACAACCCGATGCCAATCGCCCGTCGATTCGGCTGGGCCTGCATCCAGCGCCAGAATTCGCTGATTTTGGGTCGTCCTTCGCCGCGAGCAATCGCCTTCAGCCGGTGCAGCCAGGAGGACTGGCTTTCTGGTTGCAGCTGAGACAAGGAGGGGGCGTTGCTGGCGGGAAGCCGCGCTGGGCTAGAGCCTACCACTTCTACATAGGCAATCCGGTCGCCGGCTCGCACTCGGGTTTCGGGTTGCCACTGATGAAAGGCCCGTTCTGAGGCAGCAGTTAATTCGGTGCTGGAGGCGGCTGCATGGTAGCTTAGCAACCGATAGGAGCGCTTGTGCAGTGAGCCAGCGATGGCACCATCAAAGCGGAAATCTTTGGGCTGCACCACCTGCTCTACGACCTGCAATTGACACTCCCCAATGTTGAAATAGCCCAAAATCCCAGCCCCCAAACCGGCGAGGGCAAAGGCGGTAGCGGGTAGCTCTGTCGGCTCGAAGGCAATAAAATTACCGAGCTGCTGCTTGAGAAGCTGATTCAGATTCTGCCGCGACGAGCGCACAATCAATCGCACCTGTGGATTTAAACGCCGCGCCACCATCGCTGCCTCCACATTGACACTTTCATTGCTGGTAACGAGCAGCACCGACCGACAATGGTGAATCCCCGCCCGCAGCAGCACCTCCTCGTCGCGGCAGTCTCCTAAGATCAGTTCGTTTTCCAGTAGACTAGGTAAATCAGGAATTTCCCACTCGCTCGGCGTTACTTGGTCAACTGCCGTGACGTGGATCTCGAAGGCGCGCAGGGCAAATCGCTTCAGGTTCAACACGCAATACTGCCCTAGGCTGCCCAAGCCGCAAACAATAAACCGATCGACGAGCTGAGCGCTGACCTCGGATGTCTCTGCTGAATTTTCTGGTTCTGGCTCCTGCAATCCAGCCTCAGGAGAGAGTTCAGCCTCAGGGGGCGGCTGATCGCCCGAGTCTAGCGACCACTCGACGGTTTGGCTCCATAGGGGATCTGGCTCATCGTGGCGATAGGCAAACACCTGGACTGCGGTAATGCATTCCACCTGGAGCGTTCGCAAACTCTGCTGCACAAAAGCTATCAAGCGCTCGGGGTTGAGTCTGCCGGTGGCGCGAAACCGCAGATTTAGGCAGTCTCCCTGCCGGTCGCTCGTTACCTCAATGCCTTGGGTTTGCAGGGCCTCCCCCAAGAGCAGGGCCAGCGCACTAGCGTCTCCTGCACGGGCCCGATCCAGCACATGAGTCGAAGTCATAGCATTTGAGAAGCGCAGGGCAGTTTATTCCCATTCTGCCTGCTGTCTGCCAAGTTGACGGTTACAGTTTGAATGCTGCTAACCGCTGAACGTTTGGATTACAGCAGCATCGGACCCCAGATCAACCAAACTACCCAACCCGATATATGCAGAATCACAATGCACCAGAAGCTAAATTGATAGGACTGCTTGCGAGTTTTGTGACGCAGCGTTTGCTGAGCCAGAAAGGCTCCTCCCCAGCCGCCGGCCAACTCGAATAAATGCAACGTCTTCTCGGATACTCGCCACTGGTTCCGCTGAGCGCGATTTTTGTCTTCGGCATAGAGTGCATAAGTCAACACGCTCATCAGAGGATAAAACAGCAGCGGCAGCCAATTGCCCGTGGTCCAGGCGAAATTAGCGGCTCCGAGAATCGGTACGGTGAGCAGCAGCAGGTCCAACCAAGGGGAGGTGGCGGGCACAGAGCTGTGTCTGGATTGCGGTTGCGTGTTGGGCGGAGGGTGCTGCCGCATTTTCTCGCCCACTAATCCAGTTGCACGGCGTTCCGGCGGTGCTGCGGCAGATTTGTCCCGCGCTCCCAAAATGAACGCATCGCGAGCGCTGATTTTTCCGTCCGCGCTAGAGCTGAGATAGTAGTAGATCACATCCCCGAGCTGAGGGCGGCGAGTGGATTGCTTCAGCGCAGTGATATGCAGAAACACCTCGCGGCTGCCGTCCACAGGCTGAATGAACCCAAAGCCCCGTTCATCGTTCCAGTGGATCAGGGTGCCGCGTCGAAATCCGGGTGTCATGACAGAAAGACCACTCTGTGTGGCTGCTGGTGGCGATCTTGATTTTACGGAGGCTGTCAGACGATAGCGGTGAAGAAGTTGTGAAGAACGAGCCGCAGCAACCGAGGTCGAGTTTTAGTTACAATTTGCCCTTGGAACTTTTAATGCCCCGACTGCGCCAGATCGTTCAAGTTCGGATATAACGGCAACAGCACGAGGATTTTTGCTGCTTCCTGTCCGGTTTGTCTCTTTCCCCCTAATTCCTTGCCATGATCGAAGTCGAACAACTGAGCAAACTCTATGGCTCCACTCCGGCGATCCAGGATGTGACCTTTTCTGTGGAAGCTGGAGAAATTCTCGGCTTTTTGGGACCCAACGGAGCTGGCAAAACGACGACGATGCGGATCCTCACCGGCTATTTGCCTGCCACCAGCGGCACTGCTAGAATTGCCGGCTTTGATGTCCACGAAGACTCGATGGCCGTGCGCAAGCGGATTGGCTACCTGCCCGAGACGCCGCCGCTCTATGGCGACATGACCGTTGAAGGGTTTCTGCATTTCGTGGCGCGGATTAAGGGCGTAGCGGCAGGCGATCGCTCCAAGCGCGTTGAGTTGGCAATGCGGCGCTGCAATATTTTGGAAAAGCGGCAGGTGTTGATTCGCAAGCTGTCAAAGGGGTTTCGGCAACGGGTTGGCATTGCGCAGGCCATCGTTCATGACCCGCCGGCAATTATTCTCGATGAGCCGACCGTTGGACTCGATCCGCGCCAAATTATTGAGGTGCGGAATCTGATCAAAAGCTTGGCCGGCGACCACACCATTATTCTTTCGACGCATATTTTGCCGGAAGTCAGCATGACTTGCAGCCGCGTGGCGATCATTAATCGCGGTCGCGTTGTGGCTACCAATACCCCCGAGCAGCTCATGGCCCAACTCGCTGGCGGCTCTGGCTACGAACTCGAAGTCGAAGGTGACACGGCTGCCCTAGCTGCGCGGCTACACCGGCTGCCAGGCATCAGAACTGTGGAGATCGGCTCTGGAGAGGGGCTACCCAAATCCCGCTCCCAAGTGCGGCTGACGCTGGAGCCGGGTATGGATCCGGGACGCGAGATTGCCGCCACCGTCGTCGGTTCGGGACTGGGACTCTACGAAATGCGCCGGGTGCGGGTCAGCCTAGAAGATGTCTTCCTGGAGCTAACCACCGAAGAAAAAGCGATGGACGGCTCGACTGCCGCCCCGTCCTCTGATGCCAACAATACCGATGCTGCCCCAGACTCACCGGGAGGTGAAGCCGCATGAACTCGATTAAAACGATTATTGCCAATGTGATTGCCATCTACCGGCGCGAACTGCAGAGCTACTTTGCCTCACCCTTTGCCTATATCATTGCTGGCGTGTTTTGGCTGCTGAGCGGGTTTTTCTTCGTCGCTATTCTCATGGGACCGGAAGGACTGATTGCCCAAGCTGCCCTGCGCGACCAGATGGGCATCACGACGCCGCCGGTGGATGTCGCCTACCAGTTCCTCAGCTATTTCCTCGGCATTCTCGGGTCGCTGGCACTGTTCATTCTGCCGATGCTGTCGATGGGGCTGTATGCCGAAGAGCGCAAGCGCGGCACCCTAGAGCTGCTAGCCACCTCACCGCTCACCAACTGGGTCGTCGCCTTGGGGAAGCTGCTGGGCGTGGTGACGTTTTTTCTGACGATGGTGCTGCCGCTGCTGATCTACCAGGCAATTGCCCTTAGTGCTGCCAATCCGCCCGCTCCGATCACCGTGATGCTGCTGGGCCATGCGGGCTTGATTCTAATGGCGGCGGCAATTTTGTCGCTGGGGATGTTTATCTCGTCGCTGACCGACAGTACGATCCTGGCGGCAATTCTCACCTTTGGACTCATCTTGCTGCTCTGGGTGGTCGATCTGGTTGCGACTAGCATTGGTGGCGGGCTGGGCGATGCTCTCGGGCATCTATCGCTGATTAAAAACTACACCACCCTCACCCAGGGCATTCTCGACACCAGCAGCCTGATCGTCTTCCTCAGCTACATTCTGCTCGGGATCTTCTTGACGGCTCAATCCATCGAAGCCTTCCGCTTCCAACGCTCCTAATGGAATTCACCTGTGATTCACCGGCGTGGATCGACTCGCGTCGCCGCTGCTTCTGACGTCTTTTCTGCGAATCGCCATGAAACTCTCCTTCGATAGCTGGCAATCCTGGCAAAAATCCGCGAAGTATCTGTTCTGGCTGGCTCCCATTCTGCTGCTTATGGGGCTGACGGCGGGCGTTGTCTCGGGAAGCTGGAGCGGAGTGCCCCTGGCGCTGCTGGTCGCGGGCGGAGTGCTGCTGATCGGCTGGCTCATAGTTCTGGCTGCTACACAGCCGCAGTTCTGGAATCGCCGCTCCACTCAGGTTGGCACGAATGCGCTGCTGGCTACGCTGGCAGTGTTGACGATTCTGGGCGTGATTAATTTTTTGGCGGCTCGCTACACCTCGCGCCTTGACTTGACAGAAAACCAGATTTTCACCTTGGCTCCGCAGACGCAAGAAATCGTCAGCACCCTAGAGCAGCCGGTGAAGGTCTGGATCTTTTCGCCGAACCCCAACCCTGCCGATCAGCAATTGCTCGACAACTACCGGCGGCAGAGCAACCAGTTTAGCTATGAGTTTGTCGATCCTCAGGCTCGTCCTGGCGTGGCGCGGGAGTTTGGCGTTCAGTCTATCGGCGAAGTCTACCTAGAAGCCGGGCAGACCCGCCGCTACATCCAAACGCTGTCGCCGCAGGAGCGCCTGTCCGAACGACGTTTAACCAATGGTCTGGCCCAAATCACTGCCGAGCAGCCCCAGAAGGCCTACTTCCTGCAAGGGCACGGCGAACGCAGCCTCGATCCGGGTCAGGGGGGCATGTCGCAGGCGGTCAGCCGCTTGAGTGAAGAGGGCATTGTGGCCGAGCCGTTGAATTTGGCAGCAAATCCTCAGATACCCGATGACGCCAGAACGCTGATTCTGGCTGGACCTCAACGTCCGCTGCTGCCCGCGGAACTCACTGCCCTACAAAACTACCTGAAGCGCCAGAGTGGACTGCTGCTGCTGATCGACCCGCAAACCAACCCGCAGCTCGATAGCCTGCTGCAACCCTGGGGCGTTACCGTTAGCGATCGACTGGTCACTGACCCCGCTGGGCAAACTTCCGGACTCGGGCCGGGCGTGGTGATCGTCAACCAGTACGGCGATCATCCCATTACGCGCGGTTTTGGCAATGGCATTTCCTTCTTCCCGCTGGTGCGCCCGCTGCAAATTGCCCCCGTTGAGGGCGTACAAGCCGTGCCGCTGCTGATTACCAGCGACCGCACCCAAGCTCAGCGCATCGGGGAAAACGGCGAGCTGCAGGTAGACCCTGCTACCGATCCTCAAGGACCTTTCGACATCGGGGCTGCCTTTAGCCGCACGGTGGAGAGCCAACCCACACCCTCTCCTAGCCCTTCGCCGTCTCCCCAAGCTAGCCCTAGCCCGTCTCCTAGCCCTTCGCCATCTCCCCAAGCTAGCCCCAGCCCGTCTCCGGCAGCCGAAGAAGATGCGGAAGAAAACACCCCCGAAGCGCGGCTGGTGGTCATTGGCAGCTCTAGCTTTGCCACGGACGGCTTGTTCGAGCAGCAGCTCAACGGCGATGTTTTCCTAAATGCGGTGAGCTGGTTGAGCCAGCAAGATGATCAGGTGCTGGCCATTCGTCCGAAGGAAGTCACCAATCGTCGCATTGTTATGTCTTGGCAGCAACAGATGAGCGCTGGACTGCTGGCGCTGGCAATCCTGCCGCTGTTGGGGTTTGGCACCGCTGCCGTGATCTGGTGGAAACGCCGCTAGGAGGTCCATCAACGATGAAGATCAAGTCCTCCACTTTGGTTTTGCTCGTGGCAGCCGCCGTGCTGGGTGGCGTCGCTTTGGTTGTGCAGCAGCAGCCGGCACCCCCCCCGCCAGATCCGTCCGGGCAGGTCGCCTCAGAGCCAGAGCGCATTTTTGATTTTCAGGAAGCCGATGTGCAGCAGCTCACGGTGCAAACCCAACTCCGCACTCTTAAATTTAAGCGCGTCGGAGATAACCAGTGGCAGATGCTGGAACCAGAGCAAACAACTGCTAGCACCCCCTCGATTGCCTTCTTGCTCGACCTGATGGCAACCGGCAAAACCCAGCGCACCCTGACCGCTCCCGCCAGCGACCGCCAGCAGTTTGGCTTCCATCAGCCCCTAGCCACAATCGAAGTAACGCTCAGCAATCAGCAAACCCACCGGCTGATTCTGGGCGAATATGACTTCAACCGCAGCTTCCTCTACGCCCAGGCCGATCCCGCCAGCGACGCCCAGGAGCTATCGGTGCTTCTCGTCTCCCCCAACTTCGAGAACGCGGTCAATCGCCCCCTTGAGGAATGGAAGCAGCCCGCCACCGCCGAGAAATCTCCCAGTCCCTCACCTCGCCAGTCGCCGACAGCGAGTCCTTCACCATCCCCCTCTCCCTAATCTTTTTGCCACTCTTTCCGTAAACCCCTCACGAACGACTGTAGACAATAGTGGTCAATCAATCTAGCTCCTCTCAGGCGCAGCCCCATGCGCCTTTTTAATGGCTGTTTCATATCCAGAGTCTACTGACAGAAACTGCTCGTCGAGGTGATTCAAGCATCGCGCCACTGTGTAAAAAACTTATAAAAAACTTATAAAAAACTGTATAGAACCTGAAACGATTGCCCTGGGCTGGAGAGCCTCCTGCCAGCTCAACCATCTAGCGGACTTCTCACCCCTCGTCCACCTCGGTTTAGGACATGGGTGTAAATCATTGTCGTCT
>JACYLU010000002.1 GCA_015272325.1 Synechococcales cyanobacterium C42_A2020_086
GACTCGCAGCAGAAGTTTGTGAATGACTTTGTGGCGGCATGGGACAAGGTGATGAACCTCGATCGCTATGACCTGCGCACCGTCCAAGCACAAAGCGCTGCGCGGGGTTTCTAAGTGTAACCTCCACCAAATCATCAGGTAATCAAAGGTTGAGGCTATCCAAACGTGCGGAAATCCCGAGCACAAGTGGAAGCTAAAGACCATCATGAGACGATTAAGCGTTTTCAGGTAGGAATGTCCAAAGTTCCTGCCTGAAACTGCTGGGCAATGATGCAAGGGGTTGTGTCAATTTATTTGTTTAGCGCTTGACGGCAAGTTTATACTACCATATAGTTATACAATATAAAAACGTCAATAAAATATCAATAAAACCTGATTTGCCCTTACTTTGACATTCAATGAATTCCTATACAGCCCTGCAATCTGAGTGGGATTAAAAGGTTCGGCTGACCGGATTGCAGACTTTTGGAGGCTCCTCATATGGCTCACATCGTTGTGATCGGCGCGGGCTTGGGTGGTCTGCCCACTGCCTACGAACTTCGGCATCGTTTACCTCATCAGCATCAGGTTACGTTGATCTCAGATACACCCCAGTTTACGTTTCTGCCCTCACTGCCCTGGGTGGCATTAGGATTAAAAACTCTGGAATCAATTCAGGTGCAGTTACTCAACCGCCTTGAACCGCGTGGCATTCATTGGGTGCAAGGGCGAGTGGAAGGGATCGATCCAGATACCCGACAGCTGGTGGTGAATCAAGAACCGCTTTCCTACGATTACCTAGTGGTTGCAACCGGCGCAGAACTCGCTTTAGATGCTGTACCAGGTTTGGGTCCAGATACTGGCTACACCCAATCGGTGTGTAATCCGCACCATGCTCATCTGGCACAGCAAGCATGGCAACAGTTTTTAGCACAGCCTGGGCCGTTGGTCGTGGGTGCGGTGCCAGGAGCGAGTTGTTTTGGTCCGGCTTACGAGTTTGCACTGTTAGCCGATCACGAATTGCGAAAACGGGGCTTGCGCGATCGCGTCCCAATTACCTTTGTGACCCCTGAACCTTATGCCGGTCACTTGGGCATTGGCGGTATGGCTAATTCAGCGAAGCTAGTAACCACCTTGATGGCAGAACGGGGGATAGAAGTTATCGAGAATGCAGCGGTGACCGCAGTAGAACCTGACCAGATCCGGCTTGCCGATGGGCGCGCTCTGCCCTTTGCCTACTCGATGCTATTGCCTGCTTTTCGCGGTCCCCGTTTTTTGCAGAATGTTCCAGGACTGACCGATGCAAGAGGCTTTATTCCAGTCTTGCCCACCTATCAGCACCTTAGCTATCCCTCAATTTATGCTGTGGGTGTAATTGTTCAGCTTCAGCCTCCGGAAGTCACCCCGTTGCCAGTGGGCGTGCCGAAAACAGGGCAGATGACAGAGGCAATGGGCATAGCAGTGGCCCACAACATTGCCATCGCCCTCCGGGCGGTGCGGAGCACCATTGCCTTCGGTGAAAGGTCTGCTCAACCCGTTACACCCACCCTGGAAGCCATTTGTTTTGCGGATTTTGGCAATACTGGCATTTTGTTTTTGGCAGATCCGGTGCTGCCCGATCCGGCAACCGGTAAACGACGACGGGCAATCGCTCTCCAAGGCGCGTGGGTCGGCTGGGCAAAAACCGCATTTGAGCAGTATTTTCTCGCTAAGATGCGATTAGGCGCAGCCGTTCCCTGGTTTGAGCGGCTTGCCCTTAGAGGCGTTGGTTTATCGCTGGTGGAACCAACAGCTATCTCGTCTATCTCGTCGTCTAGTGATTGCTTACGTGGAACGTCTTGTTGAGGCAGTCGCAATGGATTGGACAACGAACCTCAAGCGATTGGAATACATGGCGGATCGGTTTCGGGTGATGTCTGACCCGACTCGTCTGCGCATTCTGGCGGTATTAGGGGAACAGGAATTAAGCGTCCAAGATATTTGCGATCGCACAGGCTACAAACAGTCCAACGTCTCCAAACACCTACGAGTACTGCGCGAAATTGGGGCGATCGCCTGCGAGCAACGCAGCTACTACCACTACTATCGCGTGATCGATCCGCAAATTCTCTGCTGCTGGCGTTGTACCAAAACCGCTTGCACTCCATCAGGACATGAACCAGGAGAACCCTATGTTGAAGCTGATTCAGAAATCGATACAGAACTCTTACCAGCATGTAATCAGTCCTGTATTCAAAGTAGTTATCCCGATTAGTTTCAGTGTATTGCTGTTCAGTTGGCAACCTGCAACGGCGCTAGCCGCTCCCAACATTCCCAATCCAGGTGAATTATCCCGCGCAGTTCAGGAAATTGAAAATCTAGATGCCATGCGCTCTGGACTAGCCGCTTCTCTGGAGGGGCGCACAGAAGAACCCACGCTGCAAACCATGCAGGAAGTCTGTCGTCCGGTGGGAATGCGGGCGATGCAGCTCAGTCAGGAGAATGGTTGGCAGGTAAAACAGATTGCGAAGAAATATCGCAACCCTGCCCATGCACCTGATAATTTACAGTCCCGGATCGCTTTAGCAAGGTTTGAACAAAATCCAGAGCTAGTTGGGTTCTGGGATCGAGAGACGATAGACGAACAGCTAGGAACTCGCTACTATCGCCGCATCAACGTAGAAGCGACCTGTTTAGTCTGTCATGGAGCAAAAGAGAATCGTCCGCAATTTGTTAAAGATAACTATCCCCAAGATTTAGCCTATAACTTTCATGTGGGCGATCTACGCGGCATGTACTCTGTATTCATTCCCGATAATGTGAAGCAATCTATTCAAGATGCAGTCAATCCCTGATTCCAATAAACGCTGAAGGATCAACAGCGGAATAGTTAACAGGCGGACCTCTAAGGAGAAGCTCCGCTAACGCCTTCAAACGAGTGCGATGATGAGTTCGCTGATATAGGCTAAAGTCATGGCGTGCCTAGAGGCTGTGAGTTCTTCAGATTCAGCCTCATCCTCAGGAAGCTTTGCTATCTCTTTGCTATCTCTTTTCTTTCTGTTGCTGCTCCTGACTACTTTTCCAACATCCTCAAACAATTCTGCCTTTGGGTATAGCCCTTAACTGTCGTTCTAAAGTATTGTAACGGCAAGCTGTAACTGGAGGTAGGATGATGCTCAATATAACGCTGTATCATATGCTGCTGGCACAAGAAGCAGTGCAGATCGGCTTTCGGCTGAATGGAGTGATTGCGCTGCTCGCCGGAATTTTGATCCTGGCCGTGCCGCGTCTGCTGAACCTAATTGTAGCAATTTACCTGATTCTGATTGGACTCATCGAAGTGTTTGGGCTACGGCTTTAAAGACTTCAAAGACTTCAAAGATGCCTTTTAATGAAGGCTTTTTTACAAAACTTTCCGTGAGTTAGAAGAAATACTGCCGTCAGGGGCTCAATGGGTCTGTTAGCTTGGGTGCAGAGAAGTTTAGATTGTCCTCTCACTCCATGTTCTGATCCCCAATGTTTTATCTAAACTGCCATCCCCAAGGTTTTGTAGTCAGCATCTTACGGCATCCTACGACACTTATAGCTGCCATGGTCCTCTTGCTCAACGGTTGTAGTACTTCATCACTGAAACCTCCAGAGGCTGTGTCTCAAGCGTTTGCTGCTCGCTACCCTAATACTGCTGCCACTTGGGAATCAAAGCCCTACGGATATGAGGCGACCTTTCACCACAACGGGATAGAGTATGAAGCAGAATTCTCTGCCGATGGGCACTGGTTAGAGACCGAGCATGAGGTGAGCGCAGCGGCTTTTTCTCGAACGGTGCTAGAGCGTATTCAGCGAGAGTATCCAGGTTACACCATTACCAAATACGAGATTGAGCAGACGCCTCAAGGGACATTCTACGAAGTTGAAATCGAGCAAGCGGACTCCGAATACGAGCTGTATTTTGACGCTAGTGCTACGCCTGCTCTCAATGCCAACGAGGATAGCTAGAGCTACAGCGCGACAAACCCGCAGCTTACATGAAGATTGGATATGCAGAGAAGCTCCAGACCCCCTAACTCTAAATTCTTTAGGTTGAGGCACAGGTGTCTATAAAGCAGCCAATTGATAATCGGAGGCCAGTTCTAATATTTCTGGCATATTAGTCTCTCAACAAAAATATATTGGACATGATGAATTACCGTCTCCTACTGTAAGAAGCAGTGGATCGGTAGAGGAAAAGGCAGGGCGCAGTAGAGCCGTAGTTCAAGCCAAGATCCGGCTCGTGGGGGATGCCTTTTCGCTAAAATCAAAGATCTGCGAATGGATCCAGAGCTATATGCTAGCTGGATCGGTTCACACTATTCTCCATCTTTTCCATCCTTGAGCGTTGAACACTCTTCCGCACCTATGAGCAAAGGTACTTTATTCGACAAAGTCTGGGATTTGCATACCGTGGGCACCCTGCCTTCTGGGCAGACGCAGCTCTTTATCGGGCTGCACCTGATTCATGAAGTCACTAGTCCTCAGGCCTTTGCCATGCTGCGGGAGCGGGGATTGAAGGTGATGTTCCCCGAGCGGACGGTGGCAACAGTGGATCACATCGTACCGACAACAAATCAGGCGCGTCCTTTCGTTGATAGTCTGGCGGAAGAGATGATGCAGGCGCTGGAGCAAAACTGCAAAGACAACGGCATCCGCTTCTATAACATCGGCTCCGGCAACCAGGGCATTGTGCATGTTATTGCCCCCGAACAGGGCCTGACGCAGCCCGGCATGACGATCGCCTGCGGTGACAGCCACACTTCAACCCACGGCGCTTTTGGTGCTATTGCTTTCGGAATTGGCACCAGCCAAGTACGAGATGTGCTGGCATCTCAAACTCTGGCGCTTTCAAAGCTGAAGGTGCGCAAGGTCGAGGTGAACGGCACCCTGCCTACAGGTGTCTACGCTAAAGACGTGATTCTGCATATCATTCGCAAGCTAGGCGTCACTGGAGGTGTCGGCTTTGCCTATGAATATGCCGGCACTACCTTCGAGCAGATGAGCATGGAAGAGCGGATGACCGTCTGCAATATGGCGATTGAGGGCGGTGCTCGCTGCGGCTACATCAACCCGGATGCTGTTACCTTCGAGTACCTCAAGGGTCGCGATTTTGCGCCTAAGGGAGCCGAGTGGGATCAAGCCGTAGCTTGGTGGCAGAGCATTCGCAGCGATGCCGACGCCGAATACGATGATGTGGTCGTGTTTGATGCCGCCGAGATTCCGCCGACAGTCACCTGGGGAATTACACCCGGTCAAGGCATTGCCGTGGATCAGCAGGTGCCAACGCCGGAGGAACTGCCCGAGAAAGAGCGAAGCATTGCTGAAGAAGCCTATCGCTATATGGATTTGCAGCCGGGCAAACCGATTAAGGGCACCAAAGTGGATGTCTGCTTTATCGGCAGCTGTACAAACGGACGAATCAGCGATCTGCGGGAGGCAGCCAAAATTGCTCAGGGGCGGCAGGTGGCGGCAGGCATCAAGGCGTTTGTGGTGCCGGGGTCCGAGCGGGTTAAGCAGGAAGCCGAAGCCGAGGGGCTACACGAGATTTTCAAGGCGGCCGGCTTTGAGTGGCGAGAGCCGGGCTGCTCGATGTGCCTGGCGATGAACCCCGACAAGCTAGAAGGGCGACAGATCAGTGCCTCGTCGTCGAACCGCAACTTTAAAGGACGGCAGGGTTCGGCTTCCGGACGGACGCTGCTGATGAGTCCGGCCATGGTAGCGGCGGCGGCGATTGCCGGCGAGGTGACGGATGTGCGAGAGCTGCTGTAGAGTCAGACTGTAGAGCCAGACTGTAGAGTCGGTCAGTCTAAGCTTATGTCCTACGCCATGCGATTGCGGCTGAAGAGGTTTATCAGGACAGTCAGGAGATCATTCCGCTGTTTTTTGAGCGCGAAACCCTGACACCACTGCTGAACCGCTTGCAGCAATCTCGTCCCAACTTGGCTGCTCAGATCACCATCGAAGTGCTGACCCTAGAGAATCTGATTCAGGTGCTGGAAACAAGCGATAATGCCAACCTTAACCACATTGTGCTGATTCCACCTGCAGAGAGCGTGGAGGCAGTGCGGTCGTTTGCCAATCGCCCCGAGGGGCAGGGAGGCACTCCGAACCCAGAGTTCTTACGAGCGCTGGATCGGGCTTTGGGGACCTTGAACAAGCCCTTTAGCGAGGGCGTGCAAAAGCCCTTTGGTAACTAGATTCAGCCCTAGAAAGTTCAACAAAAGTTCAATAAAGTTTACCCGTAGAAAAGAGGTTCATTCACGATGAGTCAGGTCAAAGCAGTTGTAGGTCGGGGAATTCCCTTAGTCGGCAACGATATCGATACGGACCGGATTATTCCGGCGCGGTTTTTGCGCTGTGTGACCTTTGACGGGTTGGGGGCGCAGGTGTTTGCCGACGATCGCAGCCAGTCCCAGGGGCAGCATCCGTTTGATCAGCCGCAGTATCAGGGAGCTGAGCTGCTAGTGGTGAATCGCAACTTTGGCTGTGGTTCTTCGCGGGAACACGCGCCGCAGGCGATTGCCAAGTGGGGCATCAAAGCATTGGTGGGCGAAAGCTTTGCCGAGATTTTCTTTGGCAACTGTGTGGCAATGGGGATTCCCTGCGTCACGGCTGCACCAGCAGATGTGCATATGCTGCAAACTTGGCTAGCGGATAACCCTCAATTCCCGATCACGCTTGATCTAGAAGCCCTACAGGTGCGGTTTGGCAATCAGGCGATTACCGTTTCGATTGGGGAAGGTTCGCGCAATATGTTCCTCAGCGGCACCTGGGATGCCTGTGGTCAGCTTGTGGCTCAGGCAGCGCTGATCCAAGAAACGGCGGCGCGGCTGCCCTACATTGCCTGGAGCAAGACTGCATGAGCGGAATGAGAGGCATGAGTTGGGTGTGATGCTGCTGATCCTGCCACCTCCCCATACAGTCATGTTTCTACACAGATCTTTCCAGAGGGAAACGTCGATCTGGCGTCAGATCGAGGCATACTGAAGTCAGTCAAATTCACATCCTGTTCGAGTCACTCTTGGTTCCAATCATCTAAAGAGCATCGTCATAGTTAAAGAGCGAAGTAGAAGGCACCTTGCGGATGAATGGAGTCTTGGCTGGAATGCTGATTTTCTGGTTGAGGTCTCGTCTGCGATGGATCTCGAAGATGGAAGATAATGGATCTTGAATGGATCTTGAAAATATCAGGTGTGTTTGCCTGGTTCCTTGCTTCAAGTGCTACGCTATATCCGTGTCTAGATCGATATGAGTTCAGCCTGCTCTTTGATTCCAACTCTCCTCGTAACGGGTTCTAGAGGCTAAGCCATGATTGAGATGAAAGTCGCTGGAATTGCTTTGGATGCGGTATCTCGCAGTCCAATTGTGCTGCTGAGGGATGCCTCAGAGCGACGCCAGTTACCCATCTACATTGGTCAAGATCAGGCACGAGCAATCATCAGCGTTCTGGAGAACCACACGCCGCCTCGCCCCCTCACCCACGACCTGATGGTCAACCTGATGGAGGAGTGGGACATGACCCTAGAGCGGGTGGTGATTCACTCGTTGCAAGACAATACCTTCTATGCGGTGCTGATGGTGCGCCAGGGTGAAACCCGCAAAGAGATTGACGCTCGCCCCAGCGACGCTATTGCCATCGCCCTGCGGACGCGCAGCCCCATCTGGGTGATGGAAGAAGTCGTTGCTGATGCCTCGATGCCGGTGGATCGCGATGCTGACGAAGCTGAGCGTAAAGCCTTCCGCGACTTCCTTTCCAATCTGCGTCCCGATGACTTCAAGCAGGGCGGGCGATTTAGCAAGCGAGACGAAAGCTAAGGAGTTCTGTGCAGTACCGTCGCTTTGGGCAGACCAATCTCTGGCTGTCGGTGTTTAGCTTGGGCACGATGCGCTACCTAGCTTCCGAGGAAAATGCGATCCAAACTGTGCAGCAGGCAATCGAGCTGGGCATTAACCACATCGAGACGGCACGAGGCTACGGCAATAGCGAAGTTTACTTGAGGCGAGCCTTGACTGAGCTAGCCCTGCCGCGAGAGCACCTTTACCTCACCAGCAAAATTTCTCCGACCGCTGACGTTGACGGCATGGCGCGAGCAATCGATGAATCGCTGACTCGCCTAGGTGTTGACTATCTGGACTGCCTGGCAATCCACGGGCTGAATACCGAAGAGCACCTAACCGAACTGGCAGCTGGCGGTCTGCGGGCCGCTCAGCAAGCCGTCGCTGAGGGCAAGGTGCGTCACTTAGGATTCTCCAGCCACGGATCGCTAGCGCTGATTCATCGGGCAATCAACACCGGCTGGTTTGAGTTCGTGAATTTGCACTACTACTACTTCAACCAACGCAATGCGGCGGCCGTCGCCTTGGCTCACGCTCGCGATATGGGCGTGTTCATCATCTCGCCTGCCGATAAGGGAGGCATGCTGCACACACCGCCGCCTCTCCTAGAGGACCTGTGTCGCCCCTTTTCGCCGCTGCAGATCACCTACCGCTTTCTGCTCAGCGATCGCCGCGTTACCACCCTCAGCGTCGGAGCTGCCCATCCCAGAGAGCTAGATGCCCTGCTGCCGCTCACAGATCGCACCGACCCCCTCCAGCCCGAGGAACAGGCGATCCTGGAGCAATTGCAGCTACATCAACAGCGGGTTCTAGGCAGTGACCAATGCAGCCAGTGCTACCAGTGCCTACCCTGCCCAGAAGCGATCCACATCCCCGAGGTGCTGCGGCTGCGCAATTTGGCAGTTGCCTATGATATGACTGCCTTTGGGCAATACCGCTACCGCATGTTTGAAAACGCCGGTCACTGGTTTCCTGGCACCAAAGCCTCACGCTGCACCGACTGCGGCGACTGTCTGCCCCGCTGCCCCGAACAGCTCGATATTCCCCGCTTGCTGCGCGACACCCACGACCGGCTGAACGGCGAACCCCGCCGCCGCCTCTGGGGCTGAAGGAATCGCAAAAAGGCGGCATAATAGTCCTCTTGCAGAGCTATAGGTGGACAAGATTCGGAGGCACCGCATGAAAGTGATTGTGGTCGGCGGCACAGGGACAATTGGCAAAGTAGTCGCCCGCGAACTCCATGCGCGGCATGACGTCATTCCAGTGGGCTATCAAGGCGGCGAGGTGCAGGTAGATATCACCTCGACCGATTCGATTCGTCAGATGTTTGAGCAAATTGGTTCCTTTGATGCCCTGGTATCCGCCACAGGTAAAGTCCACTTTGGACCTTTTGCCGAGATGACCGAGAACGACTACTACGTTGGCATTCGCAGCAAGCTAATGGGGCAGATCAACCTCGTGCTCATCGGGCGAGAGTACATCCAGGATTACGGTTCCTTTACTCTCACTAGCGGCGTGCTCAGTCATGACCCGATCCGGTTTGGTTCTTCAGCCAGTCTGGTAAACGCGGCGATTGACGGCTTTGTAACGGGGGCAGCGATCGAAATGCCGCGCGGCATCCGCATCAATGCGGTCAGTCCGGGCATTGTGCAGGAGTCAATGGAGTCCATCGGTGAATTTTTCCGAGGACATGAGCCAGTGCCGGTCGCTCGTGTAGCCCTAGCCTACATCAAAAGCGTGGAGGGAGCACTCACAGGTCGGGTGTTTCGCGTGGTCTAGAGGTTCCGTCTTGAGAGTGAGTCAGGGCAGAACCCGAGTGCTTCAGGCTGGAGATAAGGACAACTCAAGTTCCTCTGATGCCGAGGTTCAACACAGGTTCAACATCATGTATCCCACAATGGAATTGCGCTGGTTTTTGCCCGGCCCCCCACCTGAGTCAATCCAGAATTGGTTTCAGTCCATCGAGGGAGCAGAAACAAACGAAGCTAACCGTGAAGACCGCTACCTTAGCCTGCCGCTAGCGACTCTGGGCATCAAGCAACGTCAGGACGCGATTGAGATCAAGCAGCGGATTGCCAAAGGCAAGGTGCAGCGGCTCACTAAAGGCATAAAAGGGCAAGTCGAACAATGGGTGAAGTGGAGTTTTCCGCTCGATGGGCAGCAATCGCAGCCTAATCTGACCCTGCCGCCGGGAACTTGGATCACCATCCAAAAATCGCGGCAGCTCAAGCGCTATGGAGTACTGCCAGATGGCACAGTTACGGCAATGGCGGACTCGGAAACGGCTGAGCAGAGCTGTACCCTAGAGCTGACCAACCTCTGGCTGGCAGAGCAGCAGTGGTATAGCCTGGGGTTGGAAGCCTCTGGACCCGAGGACCACCTCGGCGAAACCCTAATGCAGGTGACGCAGGCGGTGTTCAGCGGCTCAGATGCGCCGTTGCTGAAAGGTAAAGACTCCTATGGCTACCCAAAGTGGCTGACTCGCCTACTCAAGGAATTCAAGTCGCGCTTGTCCGTTTAACTGGTTCAACCGGCAGCAGCCGCAATTTCGCTCGATTTCTAAAGAACTTCCTCGGTTTCTGCCCTGCGCTTTGGCATCTGCGTCAGGATAGAAAGCAGAGCAGAACACTAGGTATGTAAAACGCATGATTGAGCATGATGTGGTCATTGTGGGTGGAGGACTAGCAGGATCGCGTGCCGCCGTCGAAATTGCCCGTACCGATCCTCGGTTGAGCGTCGCGGTTGTCGCCAAGACCCATCCCATTCGCTCGCATTCGGTGGCCGCTCAGGGCGGCATTGCAGCCACGCTAAAAAACGTTGACGACCAAGACACCTGGGAAGCCCACGCCTTCGATACGGTGAAAGGCTCTGACTATCTGGCGGATCAGGACGCCGTGGAAATCCTTACCCGAGAAGCACCGGATGTGGTGATTGACTTAGAGCACATGGGGGTGCTGTTCTCGCGTTTGCCGGATGGCCGCATTGCTCAGCGGGCCTTTGGCGGTCATTCGCATAAGCGCACCTGCTACGCGGCCGACAAAACCGGCCACGCGATTCTGCACGAGCTGGTAAATAATCTGCGCCGCTATGGGGTCGAGATTTACGACGAATGGTATGTGATGCGGCTGATCCTAGAAGACGGACAGGCAAAGGGCATTGTCATGTATCGCATCCGGGATGCTCGGATTGAGGTGGTGCGGGCTAAGGCAGTGATGTTTGCCACCGGCGGCTACGGGCGTGTCTTCAACACCACCTCAAACGACTATGCCTCCACCGGCGACGGCTTGGCGATGACGGCGGTGGCCGGCTTGCCCCTAGAAGACATGGAATTCGTGCAGTTTCACCCGACGGGTCTCTATCCGGTGGGCGTGCTGATCTCGGAGGCGGTGCGTGGCGAAGGTGCTTACCTAATCAACAGCGACGGCGAGCGCTTCATGGAACGCTATGCCCCAAGCCGCATGGAACTGGCTCCTCGCGATATTACCTCCCGCGCCATCTCCAGAGAAATCCGCGCCGGACGAGGGATTCATCCCGATGGCAGTGCTGGTGGTCCCTTTGTCTATCTCGATTTGCGGCACATGGGGCAAGAGAAAATCATGAGCCGCGTTCCTTTCTGCTGGGAGGAGGCGCATCGGCTGGTTGGCGTAGACGCGGTGCATCAGCCGATTCCGGTACGCCCTACGGTGCATTACTCGATGGGCGGTATTCCGACCAATATTGATGGTCAGGTGCGGAGCAGCCCCGATGGTCTGGTGGAAGGATTTTTTGCGGCGGGAGAAACGGCCTGCGTTTCGGTGCATGGGGCCAACCGCTTGGGCAGCAACTCACTGCTGGAGTGCGTGGTTTACGGGCGTCGCACTGGAGCTACGATAGCTGAATATGTCCAAAAGCGCCGCCTGCCTGAGGTAGATGAGCAGCGCTATCGCCAAGAAGCCGAACAGCAGCTGCAGGCGTTGCTAGACCAGCCAGGGCAGTACCGCATTGCCCAAGTGCGCCAAGCCTTTCAGGATTGCATGACCGAGTATTGCGGCGTCTTTCGCAGCGAGAGCTTGATGCAGCAGGGGCTGGAAAAGCTGCAAATGATCCGGCAACAGGCGCAGCAGATCTACCTCGACGATAAGGAGCGCCTCTGGAACAGCGAGCTGGTGGAAGCGCTGGAGCTGCAAAGCCTACTGGTAGTCGGCGAAATTATCCTCACCGGGGCGCTGAACCGCCAGGAAAGTCGGGGTGCTCATGCGCGGGAAGACTTCCCCGATCGTGACGATGTTCACTTCCTGAAGCACACCATGGCTTACTACTCGCCTGCAGGCATCGAGCTGCGCTACCGCCCGGTGACGATTACGCTGTTTCAGCCGCAGGAGCGCAAGTACTGACGCAGTTGGATTTCTGGCGAAACCTGCATTCAGGCATTTCTTCTGGTTCTTTCCGACCGACATGAGAAGCGGCAGCAAATATCAACCCCTGCAAGACTACCTGCGGCGCAGCGATCAGCAGGTCATTACGCTTTCCTTTGCCGAGATCGAAGCGCTAATGCAGGAGCCGCTGCCTACTTCAGCCCGCCAGCAAAAAGCCTGGTGGAGCAATCGCAGCAGCGGAGGGTTGCAGTCCAAAGCCTGGATGCAGGCGGATTACCTGGTGAAGTCCGTTGATCTGGCGAACGAGCAGGTCACCTTTAGCAAGCCGCCTAGACTCTACCACGTCGAGCAGCGAGGCGACACGGTGTTCTGGAATGGCGAGCTAATTAAAGCCTTTCGCAAGCACCTCAAGTTGTCGCAAACTGAGTTTGCCGAGCTGCTGGGGGTGAATCAAGCCACAGTCAGCCAGTGGGAGAACAATGTCTACCAGCCGACACGAGCCACCTCCAAATATCTGAGTCGGGTTGCTGAGGGTTGCGGATTTCCCTACGGGCAGGCAGATGGTGCTTCCCAGCAATAAATTGACAAATTATTAGCTAGACAATATTATGTCAGTAGTATTTTAGTATTACTGACAAGAGGAACGCATTTGCCACCATGCCGCCAGAATTTTTGCCTGATGTTGCTACCAATGCGCTACCCCCTGGTTCGCCACCTGCCGTTCCAGATCGGGAACCTATTCGCCATCTGTTGTTTGGCTCTCCCACTGCCGTGCGCCGCACCATCCTGCACTTGCATCAGCTCGGCTATGCCGATCCCGGATCTTGGAGCCGTTTCCAGCCAACCAACACGCCAGGTCAGGTGATGAGCGTACTAGTGCGCTATTTGCGGAGCGAATAACCCAGCACCGCTGCCCGCTATCGCAGAACAATCATTGCGGTTCCAAGGGCAATTGTTAGCAGGGTCAGGGGGAAGCCAAATCGGAAGTGCTCCCAGAAAGTTAAGGAGTATCCTTGGCTTTTGGCCGCTTCCACCACGATTAAATTAGCGACTGCCCCAAACAACGTTAAATTGCCTGCCAGCGTTGAACTCATGGCTAGCAGCAGCCAGGATTGGGTATCTTCGGGCTGAATTAGCGGCCCCAACAGCAGCACCGCGGGTACATTTGAGATCACGTTCGCGAGGAGGGTGGTGACGCCGACCAAGCCCAGCGAGCTACTCACCCATCCGCCAACCAGCTCCAGCAAATTCAGCGTTTGGGTGCAGCGCGTCAAAATGAATAGCCCTGAAAACATCACCAGCAGATCCCACTCCACATATCGCAACACGCGCTCGGGTTTGATCCGGCGGGTAATCAGCAACAGGGCAGCCGCTACAAACGCAGACTCTGCCAGCGGTAGCCCGATCACAAACGCCGCGAATAGAGCCACCGTTACGGTAACGGATTTCAAGAAGAGGGGTCTGTAGATACGCGGCTGTGGAATCATGTCTGCTGTTCCAGCCACGGGCTTCCAGGAGCGCACCTCTGGATACAGCCAGAGCAGCAGCCCAATTTGCATCATCAGACTCAGTACCGCAACCGGAGTCAGAGCCGCTGCAAAGTTGAGGTAAGACATCTGCGAGAAAGAGCCGATCAAAATATTCTGGGGATTGCCGTTGATCGTGGCGACAGAGCCAATGTTCGTCGCGGCGGCCAAAGTCAACAGATAGGGAATCGGATTGAGTTGCAGCGAGAGCGCCAGTTTCAGCACCAGGGGTGTAAACACAATCGCAATCGTATCGTTGAGGAGAAATGCAGAAAGTAAACCGCTGCCTAGGGTTAGCACGATCAGCAGCCCCAATGGACTCTTCGTGCGTCGCAGCAGTTGAGCCAGCATCAGCTCAAAAAAGCCCGCGTAAGCCAGGTTAGCATTCACGACCATCATGCTAAGCAGGAACACAATGGTTTCGGCGTCGATGGCCTGCCAGGCTTCTTCAAGCGTTAGCACCCCCAAGCCAATTAGCAATGCCGACCCCACCAGCGCAATCGTAGCCCGGTTCATGCGCAGTCCGGGCAAATAGCCGAGGGCCAGCCCACCATAGCTGATCATCAAAACCGTGTATTGAGCGAAGGTCAGCAGGGACATGACAAGACTTGAGAAGCCGCAACAGCAAAAAAACCAGGAGAACAAATCGACTCCTGGTTCATTTCAAACAAATACGCCATTAGGCTGCAATTAGCAGTCAAGAAGGAAACATGGCCCTCTACCTCGCCAGGGTTCTAGTAGGTTTCCACGTGCCAGCGTTCTTTGATCGAGCGCTGATACTCCTTCCAATTCACGCCTTCTTTCGCAGCAGCGGCGGTCATAGCTTCATCGATGCCATCTTCCATGCCCTTGAGACCGCAAATATAGGTGTGGGTTTTTTCCTGCTTCACCAGATTCCACAGCTCGTCGGCATGTTCGGCCACACGATGTTGGATATACATCCGGCCGCCTTCTGGGTTCTTCTGCTCGCGGCTAATGGCGTAGGTAATGCGGAAGTGGTCGGGATACTTGGCTTGCAGCTCTTCCAGCTCTTCTCTGTAGAGAATGTTGGGGGTGGTGGGGATCCCAAAGATTAGCCAGGCAAAGCCCCTAAACTGATAGTCGGGATTGGCCGCCCTCTCGGCATCTTTGAACATACGCCACAGATAGGCCCGGAAGGGAGCAATGCCGGTGCCCGTTGCCATCATGATGATGTTGGCATCTTCATCGGGCGGCAACAGCATTTCCTTGCCAACAGGACCAGTGATCTTGACATCGGCTCCGGGTTGCAAGTGGCAGAGGAAGGTAGAGCACACGCCGTAGACGGTTTCGCCGGTTTCAGGATGCTTGTATTCAAGCTGACGCACGCACAGGGAGACCGTTTTGTCGTCCATGTCATCGCCATGGCGAGTCGAGGCGATCGAGTAAAGACGGATCTTGTGCGGCTTGCCTTTGTCATCAGTGCCGTCGGGAATAATGCCAATGCTTTGCCCTTCAAGATAGTGAAGGTCGCCACCGCGCAGATCAAACTTGATGTGACGGACGGTACCGATGCCGCCCTCACCCACTAGCTCTTCATTCGACAGACATTTGCCGATGAAGGGGTTGTTAGGGCGATAGATATTAACCGGGACATCCGCCTTTTCTTTCTTGGCGGGCTTTTCTTGAGCTTGAGTCATGGGCTGCGTTTCTCCTGCTGACTGAACGGGCTGAAGTTCAGTGTCGGAAGAGACTTTACCATTGGCTACGCTAGTTCCATCATAGGGACGAATGCTGACAATCCTGCCCCCCATGCGGGTGATCCGCTGCATCTCCTGATTCATGCGAGAGTAAGGCACAGTGATGAAGACGCTGCCACTCCGACGAATCGGGTACCCCATTTTGTCAGTCTCTTCGTTTTGGCGTAGACCTTCCACTTCATAGATAAAGAGGCGGCTACCGTAGGCTGTATTTGAGCCACCACCCGCTGCGCTTGGATTGTACATTGCTAATCGACTATTCTCCTAACCCTTCCTAATCAACACGCGAACGACAAGTAGCGATCACGCGCCATTCCTTGTGATTACAGATGATTACAGCATTGGAACCAATCAAGCGAGCGTAGCCCGCCAGATTAAAACCAACGTGTACTAGCGTAGCATTGCAAAGGAATCCTCAGACACACGAAGGTTAGGTTTGACAGAAATCTTGCCTAACGCTCCTGATCACCATAACGGCTGCCTCTTGAGAAAGAATGTTCTAAAGGCAGCATTTTCCAGAATTTCAGATTAATTTCAGCATTGGTGAGGAGTGGTGTCCTGGGCAACACCGAGTCTCTTGCTCGCCGCATGAGTTTAAAGTTTCAGGATCATCAGTACCACGAACCGGTCACAGGGCAAGTGCTGTCCCCGGAACAGAGCCTAAGCGTTGGTGTCGCCAGAGCAGTCTGCCCCACCCAAATGTTTCGCAAAGTCTATTGGAAGTCTAGGCAATATCTGTGTTTTTTGGAGCAGGATTACCCTTAGCATAGGTATGGGTCGCTGAGTCTATATAGCTTGTCTGTTAACCCAATAGCTTGTCTATGTAGTCCGTCTAGCAGCCTATCCTCAGTCTGTTTCTCAGCGATCGATTCCGGATCAGCCAATTCCCCTCGACTTTTACCTTGTAGTGGGGATCGCATTTTGGTAGAATCCAGAAATAGTGGGTAGTACTAAATACCTAGATAACCTCCTGAATCAGGTTTGAATCCATTCGGATGACTGGCAGCCCAACTGATCTAGGTTGCTCTGATTCTGTGGCGGGGAGTTACTTCATGCGAGAGCCGTAGCCAGATGCTGAGTTCCCGGAGATTGGCATCTGTTCAGGAATCGTTAGGGTGGCTTCAGAACGGAGGAGCAGTTTGCTCAATGGTGATTAATGCAGTTGTTCTACTTTTTTAGAGGAAATCTATGACCAGTAAGCCAGACCGTGTGGTTTTAATCGGTGTTGCCGGAGACTCCGGATGCGGTAAATCAACGTTTCTGCGTCGCCTGAAGGATCTGTTTGGCGAAGAGTTGATGACGGTGATCTGCCTGGATGATTACCACAGTCTGGACCGCAAGCAGCGCAAGGAGCTAGGTATCACCGCGCTTAACCCCAAGGCCAACAACTTTGATCTGATGGCTGAGCAGATCAAGGCGCTGAAAGAGGGCAAAGAGATTATGAAGCCGATCTATAACCACGAGACCGGCATGATTGATCCCCCCGAGCGCATCGTGCCGACGCCGATTGTGGTGATCGAAGGGTTGCACCCCATGTACGACGAGCGAGTGCGCGCTTTGCTCGACTTTAGTGTCTATCTCGACATTGACGACGAAGTCAAGATTGCCTGGAAGATCCAGCGCGACATGGCAGAGCGAGGACACACCTATGAAGATGTGCTGGCGCAGATCAACTCTCGCCGCCCAGACTTCGAGGCATACATCGACCCGCAAAAGCAGTACGCCGATGCTCTGATTCAAGTGCTGCCCACGAAGCTGATCCCCAACGACACTGAGCGGAAAGTGCTGCGGGTGCGGCTAGTGCAAAAGGATGGCGTCGAGGGCTTTGATCCAGTTTATCTGTTCGACGAAGGCTCTACGATTGAGTGGATCCCCTGTGGCCGCAAGCTCACCTGTTCCTATCCCGGCATCCGCATGTTCTACGGTCCCGATACTTACTATGGCAACAGCGTTTCGGTGCTGGAAGTCGATGGGCAGTTTGACCGCCTCGAGGAGGTAATCTACCTGGAAAGCCACCTCAGCAACACCTCGACTAAGTTCTACGGCGAAATGACCGAACTGCTGCTGCAACATCGGGAATATCCGGGTTCGACGAATGGAACCGGTCTGTTTCAGGTGCTAGTCGGTCTCAAGATGCGGGCTACCTATGAGCGGCTCGTGGGCGGTGAGGCGAAGCTAGCGGCTAAGGCCGTTCGTAACTAGTGACAAAGCGCATAGCCTGTAAGCCCGATCTGTAAGCCCGAATGGTCAGGTTTGATAGTCTTTAATTTGCTAGTCTTTAGAGATAATTTGGGGTGTTGCCGAGCAATGCCCCTTGTTCTTATAAAAATACTTTTGGGTTTCAAGGTGGGTTTCAGGGGTCCTGTTAGGTCTTCTTGGAGGTTAAATTTATGGGTGAGGCAAGTGCTGAACACCCGGTTCAAAAGTCACTGGCGGCGGAACTGTGGCAGGCGAATCAGGATCTTGCCCTTGCCTGTCGCAATCACCCGTTTGTGCTGGGACTGGAAGACGGAACGTTACCCAAGGCAACCTTTGCCCATTATGTAGGTCAAGACGCCTTTTTCCTGGAGTCTTTTGCCCGCGCCTACAGTGTAGCTGCTGCGAAAGCCCCCGATTGGCAAGGGTTTGCGGTATTCCATGAGCTAGCTGGAGGAGTGTTGCAGGAACTCAGACTACACCAGCATTACGCGGTTGCTTGGCAGGTCGATCTGCGGCAGGTTCATCCCAGTGCTGCTACCCGGCGCTATACTGATTTTCTACTAGCAACTGCCTGGAGCCAGGATGTGGGAGTGACGACAGCCGCAATGCTGCCCTGCATGAAGCTCTATGCCTTCCTAGGGCAATCTTTGGCAGTCAATGGCATTCCAGAACATACCTATAGCGACTGGATTCGCACCTATAGCAGCGACGAATTTGCGCCTTTGGTTCAGCAGTTGGCTGATCTGGCAGACCGCTACGCGACCGCTTCACCCCTGGTGCAGTCTACCTATCGTTATGCCATGCAGTGCGAGCTAGATTTTTTTCAGTCTGCCTGGGAAATGGTCTAAAAAAGGGCAACGCCTATGCAGCAGTTCATAGAACGGGTTAAAACTGGAGGCGCAAAATCTCTGAGGTTTGCTTGGACGCATCGCAGCAGTTTGACCTTGCTGCTATTGGGGGTATTGCTGCCGCTCTATGGATTTGGCGAACTGGCTGAAGACATCTGGGAAAAAGAGGATGGATTTAGCTGGGATAAGCCGCTTCTGCTGTTTATCCATGCCTATGCTCGACCACAGCTTGATGCTCTAGCCTCTGCTCTAACGCGGCTCGGCGGCTTTTGGGGCGTGACATTGATGGCAACGCTGATTGCTCTGGGGCTGCTGATGGGGCGGCGATGGCGGCGGTTGACCTTTTTCCTGATTGCCCTGATTGGTAATGGCTTGATTAATCGTGTTACTAAAGGTTTGCTGCAACGGGTTCGTCCGCAGCTTTGGGAATCCCCTGCACCTGAGTTTGACTACGGCTTTCCTAGCGGTCATGCCATGGCTAGTATGGGGCTAGTGGCAGCGCTGGTAGTTTTGAGCTGGCAGAGTCGCTGGCGCTGGTGGGTAGTGGCGGTGGGTGGTTTGTTTGTGAGTACGGTGGCCTGGACGCGGCTGTATCTCGGGGTTCACTATCCCAGTGATATTGCCGCAGGCTGGATGGCATCCGTTGCTTGGGTCATCGGCGTGTGGCTAGTGACCAGACCAACTGCCAGACATCCGGCAGAGGGAACCGAACGAGGGGTTTTGCCAGACCAGCCCTTGCCGAACCAGCAACAGAAATGCGCTGTATCGCAGGATAGGTAAGACTCTGCCGCAATTCTATCAGCAGTCAGAAAGACCTTTCTGACTTGGGGAGGGTCAGAACTCCCAATGAGAGCTGATACAGTGAACTCATAGAAAAACGCACTGGTAAGGACGTTATACCGCAGTGGTCCCTTGCTGAGTCTCGAAGGAGAGCGACGTCAGAGATTCAGACAGTGCTTATAAATACCGACTCAAACGGCGTGGAGTTTTTGTCGCTTCCTCCACCTTGTTACAACCAACGGGAGGCTAAACCCTCCACCAGAGCGGTCAGAGGTTGTAGACGTTTGTGGAATGCAGCTGCTTGGCATGCCATTGTTTTTAGCGCAAGTCTCTAGATGTGAACGCCTCGCTAAGCGGGACCCTCATATCTGGAGGCTTGTTCTCATCCGTAGATGCGGATAGATCCGTAGATGCGGATAGATAGCAACAGCTCAAGATTTCAAGACTAACTTCAAGACGAGTCTCAATCCAAATTCGTTTTTTCGGCTAGCATTGCTTGCTCAGGCGGTCGTTCCAGTGAAGACAACATTCTCCTGGTCAGCCGAGCAATTTTGAGTTATTGAGACAAGACCTTTATTGAGACAGGACATTCTAGAGCGCACCACTCCCCTGCACAATATGCTTGACGGTCGTTAGGGTTTCCAGGCTAATCAATCCACGACGATAGCCTTTCTGGTTGCACATTCCCAGCACAATGGGGCTGCCCGGTCTGGGATTGCGGGAGAAGCGCGGCGAAGCATTGATGTAAGTCATGGCGCTGTTAACGCCAAGGGCAAATTGACGGCTCTCCTGATAGGACTCGGTCGCCAGACAGTCTGCATGCCCACTGCTGTAGTGGTTGATCCAGTTAATCGCAGTCTCCAAACTTTCAACAACCTTGAAGGCAATGGTGTTATTGAGGTAGGCTTGGCTCCACTCGGCAGTGTCTGCAACTACCGAAAACAGCTCTGGAAATTCTGCCGCTAGCTCCCTATCTCCTCGCAGATGGAAGCCTTTCTCCTTCAGGCTGCTCCAGAGCATCGTTAGAGCCGTAGAGCTGTGATGGCGATGGATCAATACTTTCTCAATGGCGTTAACCGGGTCTGGCTCGCTCTGGTGGCTATCGAGAATCATCCAGCGAGCAATATCAAGGCTTCCTGAGGGCGACCAATAGAGATAGCAGTTGCCGATGGCAGTCCGCAGAACGGGAGCTGTTGCCTGTCGCACCACTTGCTGCACTAGACTAGAACGACCGTAGGGAATGACCAAGTTCACATACTGATCCAGCGTGACCAGCTCGCGAATTAAATCGCCCTGATCCGAGGGCAATAGCTGCAAGCAATGGTCAGGCAATCCGGCATCTTCGATGGCTAAAATTAACGTCTCCGCAATGGCTTGGTTGGAGTGGCTGGCTTCGGTGCTGCCCCGTAAGATCAAGCTATTGCCCGAGCGGATGCACAGCCCGGCCGCAATGGCAGCTAGCTCAGGGAAAGCCTCATAAACAAAGGCAATCACCCCTAACGGCATCAACTGGTAGTAGGTTTGGCACTGATCGACCTGAAACGAGGGAATATTCAGCACCGGCTGGATGGGATCCGACAGTTCAGCCAGACGCTGCAAAATCTGTCCTGCGGTTTGTAGCCGCTCGGGCGTGAGTTTCAGCCAATCCACGACCAGTTCGGGAACGGCCATTTCGCGGCTTACTTCTAAATCTAGGGTATTGGCTTCTAGGATGTCGTCCTGTCGCTCCAGTAAAGCCTCTGCCATGGTATGGAGGGCACGACTGCGCTCACTCCCCTTAAGGGCAGCCAACCTCAGGGCAGACTGCTGAGCACGGAGAGCAATAGAAGTGAGAGCGGGAAAAGCGTTCAAGGAAGTCTCTGCCCTGACTAACGTCTACAAGCCAGCCATAGCATTAAGACTAGCATCATCGACAGCACCAAGGCCGCAATGACCCGGAAGGTTACACTAGCGCTCAAAGGCGATTGCAGTGTTGTTAGCAGCAGTAAAAACACAAGCCCGAAAATGATCACCAACGTCAGCGGGAAATAGCCCCGCGTTAAGGTGGAGTGGGCAATGTTCCATTGATGCCCCGTCCAGCGCCAAGCCCGCTTGTAGGGGTAGGTTGTGGAAAGCTGTTCAATCACATAGCCGTTTTCTTGCACCACGAAAATTTGCTGGCAGCGATTGCAGCCAAACGCTTCCGTAAGCGCGATCGGGGTCAGTCGGCCTCGGCGGCGACAGGGACAGGGATACTCGCTATTTAAATCGATTTTTTGAACTTTTTGAGAGTGCACAGGCAGCAATGAGAGATGAATGAACCGTCCGTAGAAGCCGTTGAACTCAATGTTGACGCTATCACATCAACGCAATCGGAGATGAGCAGGATCAGAGCCGTGGAGTCTGCTCGCTTTGCTAGTCTGAATCGACCGACGCGGCGTTCCAGAGAGTTGAGAAGCTGGACAATCTTCAGCTTGCCGACAGCAGCGATATAGCCTCCGGGTTCTCTGTCCCGATAGTAACACTCTTCAATTTAGCTCAACCCTACACTGCATCAGCGATTATTAACACTCTTTTCAAAGTGAAGCCACTGCATTGTCGATAAGGGGAGTATCTGCTGTCTTGCTGCTTAATCGGGGTTGTTGGGAACCAGGACAGGCATTGACCTGGATTGTATTCTGTGTCTCTCCCCAGGCTCTTACCTGTGCACTCGCTCAGTCAGACGAACCCGTCAGGCAAACCCGTCAGGTGCACTAATGCACTAAGATTTTTCGGTTTCAAGCAGTTCGGGCTGCAGTATGGCTTCGGTCATCGTCGCGGATGCCTCACGGACCGACGGCGACAGCGAGAAAGCCCAGCGCAACAGCGGCGGAGCCAGAAATGTGGTTAAGATCACCATGACAATAATGGCAGCGTTGAGCGAGTCACTCAGTACCCCTGTTGCCGCCCCAATTGCTGCAAAGACCAGCCCCACCTCGCCACGGGGAATCATGCCGATGCCAATCGCTATCCGATTGATGCCCGGTTGCCCAAATACGCCGAGACCGGTGGCCAATTTGCCACAAATTGCAATCACGATCAAAAACGCCGCGATGATCAGCCCTTCCCAATTTGCCGGTTCAAATGGATTGAGCACGCTGACATCGGTTCGCGCCCCAACCACAATAAAGAAGATCGGCACGACCACATCGGCAATCGGCGCAATTTGAGCCTGCAACTCCTGGCGTTTTTCGGTTTCTGCCAGGACTAGACCGGCAGCGAAGGCCCCTAGAATCGCCTCCAGATGAATCACGCTGGATACATACGACAAAATCAGCGCAAAGAAGAGAGCCGACAACAGCACCTGCCCCCGCGTCTGCATTTGATCCACCAACTGCACAAAGAAGGGGTTGAGGAGGCGTCCTACCCCAATCGCACCGATAAAAAAGGCAGCAGCACTAAAAATTAAATAGAGAACATCTTTGATTTCGACCTGTCCATCGCGCGCCAGACCGGCTACCACAGCCAGGACGATGATCCCCAGCACATCGTCAATTACAGCAGCACCCACGATAATTTGCCCCTCGCGAGTATTTAACCGCCCAATTTCGGTCAATACCTTGGCCGTAATACCGATACTAGTTGCCGTCAGTGCAGCTCCTGCAAAAATGGCTGGAATGGCGGGCACGTGAAACAGCAGCATCAGCCCAACTGTACCCAGAACGAAGGGCGTCACGACACCAAGCACCGCCACCACCGTAGACTGTAGTCCCACGCGCAGCAGCTCATTTAGATCCGACTCTAGACCAATTTCAAACAGCAGCACCACAACACCAATCTCGGCCAGGACCGAAATCACCTCGCTCTGGGACTCAAATACCCGCGACAAAGTGCCCAAGCTCATCGGTTCACTGAACTGCAGCACGTCCATAATCACCGAACGACTGACCGGTTCACCGGCTTCCGGAAACACCAGCAAGTGCAGCGCCGACACCCCTACTAGCACACCGCCCAACAGTTCTCCCAGCACCGGAGGCAGATCAACTCGGCTGCAAACCTCACCCCCGAGTTTGCTTGCCAAATAGACGACGGCTAAGCTGAGCATCACCCCTGCCAACACCAACGATTCACTGCCTGCGTCTGCCGTGGCTAGCAGTGGCTGGTTGAGTAAAGGGGGCCAGCCCAATAACGGGGCATGGCATCCTGAAACCTGGAAGCCGTCCAAGAGCACTTCCGAAGAATTAACGCTAAACATGTTATTTCACCCAATTAGGTCTCTGCAGAAGCCTATGTCCTAGTGCATCCGAGTCTTTGATCAAGGCAGTTGCTGCGTCTTCATTCGGTCTGCTTCATTCGGTCTGCTTCATTCGGTCTATTGTATCCATTCGGTAGGCGTCCCCGTTGCCTAGACCATTGAGGATGAACCGAGGATGAATCGGATAATTGAGATGGCAGCAGTAGGATTGGATCTATGCAACCACAGGCGCTTAGAGAAGAGTGTGATTGGGTTTACAACGGCCGTTAGTTGCTATGATTCAGCTTGGGGTGGCAGCCGCTGTTCCCTCAGCCCTCCCGCTTCACCCCGGATCTTGATCACAGAATCTAGAATATCTCAACCTAGACATATCCAAACCTAGAGCCATACGTGGATTCATCAAAAATTTGTGCCCTACAACACAGTTTCTCGGGGCCAGATCCAGCAGGATAACGAAAGGATTTTTGCATACTGTATACGATAAATCGAAGCCGCAACTGCTGAACGGTGCTTCTACTGAGGTGTCGTCTGCTTGCAGGTTGAATGAGATACAGGTTCTGTCATCTGCACACTGTGATACAGTGCGCCCGACGGTTTCTTGATAGTTTGAGCAGCATAATTTTATTCAGACTTGAATCCACCCCCATGTCACAAGCCAACCAAGAAATATTTGATAGCTCTCAGCAACTTGAATCCACCGAGCAACCTCGTGTGGCGGCAGATCTGATCTATGGTCTAAACGATCGTCCGCCTGTTGCTGAGTCGCTGATTGTGGCGCTGCAGCATGTCCTCGCTGCCTTTGTCGGTATCATCACGCCGCCGCTAATTATTTGTAATGCGCTACAGCTACCTGCAACAGATACTAGCTATATCGTCAGCATGTCACTCTTCATCTCGGGAGTATCTACGTTTATTCAGGTCAAACGACTTGGCCCGATTGGATCAGGACTCCTAAGCTTGCAGGGGACGAGCTTCTCCTTTCTGCCTTCGATTATTGGCGTAGGCACGGCAGCCGTGCAGGCAGGGCGCACACCCACTGAAGCTCTAGCACTGATCTTTGGTGTGTGTTTCTTTGGTGCCTTCGTCGAGATTTTCCTCAGCCGGTTTCTGCATCTAGCCCAAAAGATCATTACTCCAGTCGTTTCGGGAACTGTAGTGATGATCATCGGCTTGAGCCTGATCAAAACCGGCATTACGAGCATGGCGGGTGGTGTCGCCGCTAAGCAAAACGGTACCTTTGGCAGCCCGCTCAACCTAGGACTGAGCCTGATGGTATTGGTCATTATCATTATTCTCAGCATGTCGCGGAATCGCTTCTTGCGTATGGGGGCGATTGCCATTGGCTTAGCTGTGGGTTACGTTGTTTCGGCAATGTTGGGGCTGGTTAATTTCGGCGTTTTAAGTGAATTGCCGCTCGTCAGCGTTCCTATTCCCTTCCGCTATGGCATGAGTTTTGATTTCGCGGCTTTCATTCCGTTTATCCTGCTCTACCTGCTAACGGCTATCGAAACCGTGGGTGACTTAACGGCAACCTCTGCGGTTTCCAAAGAGCCGGTTCGAGGTCCGGTATATATGCGACGCATCAAAGGTGGGGTGCTCGGTGATGGAGTGAATTCACTGCTGGCAGCAGTCTTTAATACTTTTCCTAATACCACCTTCAGCCAAAACAATGGCGTCATTCAGATGACAGGTGTGGGAAGCCGCTATGTAGGATTTTATATTGCTGGAATTTTCGCTCTTCTGGGGTTAATGCCAGTTGTTGGCGGTATTTTTCAAGCATTGCCTCAGCCGGTTCTTGGCGGTGCCACTATTGTTATGTTTGGCGCAATTGCCGTCGCTGGTATCAACATCGTCTCTTCGGTCGATTTGGACCGCCGCTCTTTGATTATTATCGGGGTTTCGCTGGCTTTAGGGCTAGGCGTAGTCTACGTGCCGGAAATTCTCGACAACATGCCAACCGTTATCAAAAATGTATTCTCGTCGGGCATCTCAACCGGTGGTTTGACTGCGCTGCTGTTGAACTGGTTGCTGCCTCACAATGTGGGCACCCAATCGCGACCGGCAACAGAACTGGAAGAAGCTTAATGTTGATATTCCCTCTTCCCCGCTTTGAACGGTTGGCAGAGCTAGGTTGATCTCTGTTGATCTTTTTAGGTCCTCACTCCAGCATTAGGATTCTACCGACAGGTTCACTGAAAAATTGAGATAATTCAGATCTGGAGGTGCTGATAGCCTGCTTGAAGCAGGCTTTTTCAGTTTCAATGGAGTTTAGCTGTGCTGATAACTTTTCTGATTTATTCTGACATTCTTTCTGGCAGGTGTTTGTTCAAAACATGGGCAAAAACGTAAGCAAGTCGATAAAATTTCGGTGTAATAGTTTTATTAAATTAATTCAATTTACTGTTCTTTTTATCTTGACATTAATGTATTGTTCTTTGCATTACAAAAATCATGAGAATTTTAGTATAATTTTTCTTTCAAGATTATCATTTGTCTTTCTTTATTAATTACCAGACTTTTTAGTGGCAAGAGTGTGAGGAAATGAACGATTTCATGCTGTGGCGGACCGGGTTGGCAATACCGTCTGCGTTAACGCTGGTATTAACATTTGTTGCTCCATCTTCGAGCGCTGAAGCAATTTCTGCCTCTAGGGGTTCTGTTACTCCCCCAGAACAGCTTGTCGCTGCTTCTACAGAAGCAGTGGATTCAAACCCATCTTCAACGTCACAAGCGTCGCTACAGCCTGCTCTCGATGCAGGTGTCTCTATCATGTCTGCCGAGAATGTGGCTGAGCAGAACGCTGCAACTAACAGCTCAACTATTGACACAAATCGTGATGGAGATTCCAGAGAGATCGCTGCTGATCCTGATTTTGATCTTGATTCTGATCTCGATGCCGATAGCCTGACGAGTGCAGAGATGCTGCAACAGGTGCAGCAATACACCCGTGACGATCAAAGCCTGAGTCAAGTCACGTCCATTACGCAGCTCTCGGATGTGCAGCCTACGGATTGGGCTTATCAGGCGTTGCAATCACTAGTCGAGCGCTATGGCTGTATCGTCGGCTATCCAGACGGTACCTATCGAGGCAATCGAGCATTGACGCGGTTCGAGTTTGCGGCAGGCTTAAACGCTTGTCTCGACCGCATCAGCGAACTGCTGGCAGCCAGCACAGCCGATTTGGCGACCAGAGAAGATCTGGCCGCACTGCAGCGACTACAAGAAGAGTTTGCGGCGGAGTTGGCCGCACTGCGAGAGCAGGTGGATTCGCTGGATGGGCGCATTGCCGAGATGGAGGCCAACCAGTTTTCAACCACTACGAAGCTGGCGGGTGAAACGCTATTTTTTGTTAGCGATGTGTTTGGTGATGAGATCGGCGAAGACAACGTCACAAACTTTCAATACCGCGTCCGCCTAAACTTCGACACAAGCTTCAACGGTCGAGATCAACTGCGGGCACGTTTGCAAGCCGGGACGCTGCAGCCCTTTACTCAACCAGGATTTGACTTGGGGTATGGAGCCTTCGCCAATACCAGCAGCAATGTTGTGATGGATAACGTTAGCTATATTTTTCCCCTGGACGACATCGCTACCGTAGGCATCTACGCCAATGCTACTGGTTTAGATGACATCACCTTCGGCAATACGATCAATCCACTCGATAACCCAGCTCGCAGCGCCATTTCTCGCTTCGGTCAGCGAAACGCAGTCTACCGCACGGCAAACACCTCTGCCGGTGCAGCGGTCAATCTGTTCCTCACCGAAGGATTAAGCTTGCAAGTTGGCTATCTCGCTGGGGAGGCTTCGGACCCTAATCCCGGTAGCGGCTTATTTAACGGCAACTATGGACTGCTCGGACAATTAACAGCTCGCAACATCTTTGATGTACTAGATATTGCCTTGACCTATGTCAATGCTTACACGGGCACCTCGGTCACCTCTACAGGAATTACGGCCGGCGTTCCCTTTGGCGTTGGGAGCCGTAATGCTCGGGTAGATGTCGATCGACCGGTCATTGCCAACTCCTATGGCGTTACAGCCAATCTGAGGCTGTTCCCCGGCTTTCAGCTCGGCGGTTGGGTCGGTCTTTCTGATATTCGAGCCATCGGTGTAGGCGATGCTGATGTCTGGAACTATGCCGTCACGCTGGCCTTTCCCGACTTGGGCGGGCAGGGCAATCTCGGCGGCATCATCGTGGGAATGCAGCCGCGCTTGACGGGCACAAGCCCTAATTTGGGCGAACGAATTGGGCGTCGCTCGGATCCTGACGTTGGCGTCCACATCGAAGCCTTCTACCGGATCATGCTCAACGATCGCATTGATATTACGCCAGGCATCATCTGGCTGACTGCCCCCAACCACGACAACAGCAACGATGATGCGATTCAAGGGGTACTGCGCACCACTTTCCGCTTCTAATCACCGCTAACGTAAACTATCCTCACACCGCAGGGGCATCGAAGCGTGCCCCTCTTTTCTGCAGCTTGTCTTTCGCTTTTTTGCTTTCTGTTCTAGTGTTTTGTGGTGTTTCTGTTTTGATGCCTTTACTTCAAAGTCGAGGGCGCTGCGATTAGCTAATCAGCGTCCATAGAGTATTTAGTGGCAAACCAACTAGTGGTTGCGACAGCCTACCCAGTTCATCGCGCAACCAGCAGCGCTCCAGATGCTCTAAGGGGTGATGTGTCTGCCGTTGTGTTCTCCGCTCATCCAGCCAGCGCTGCCACAGTGGTCGCAGCCCCAGCAAAAACCGAACATCTGCATCTGGGGTTGAGTCCGATAGCAGCTCCAGCTTTTTGTAAAAAGACCAATTACGATAATGGTTCGGATCGCTCCCTAATGGATGGATTGAGTCTGTCATTGTGAACCTCCCTCGTTAACACGGTTTAGGAGGCACCTTAAAACCTGTCACCACACTGCCTTACTCGCCAAAGCAAGGGTATGTCCGAATCTTTTTCCGTGCCTTATGCAACTATTTTATCAAAATTTTCAATGACCTCCAGCTCCAGTATGTCTCTCTTAGGGAGGGTTTGTTCGGTCGGGATCTGTCTAGCTTTGTTATGGAAATACGGACGTGAATGAACTGTGCTCACCCGGAATCCACAGTTGTCCAGACCTCTCACACTTTCTCGACCTCTTCGGCTGCCTCTGCTTCAGGCAGTGTGTCTACCGGAGTGGGCTGCTCCAGGGTAGGGGCAACCCCGGAAACTTCAGTTTCCTTTTCACTCGTAGAGATGTCGGCTGCCAAGAGTTCCGCATCTGCGTCTTCAGTCCCGTCCTCATCGCCGGCAGGAGCAGCCGCTTCGTTATTCTCTCCCTCCTCTTCATCATTTGCGGTGACTGCTATCAGGATTTTATCGTCGTCCTCTTCATCTGCGGCAACCGCTACCACGTCCTCGGCTTCTTCAGCCTCTTCTTTACCATCTAAAGAATCGGCTTCTAGGATTTCTGCATCACTATTGTCTTCGCTGTCTTCGCTCTCATCTTGATTGCTATCTTCATCAGCTAAGGACATGGCCTTTGGTACTTCCACCTGACCAGTCTCTTCATCGTTCCCATTCTCATCCTCGGCGACAGGTGATGTCTCAATTGCTGATATTTCTTCGTCTTCTATGCCCACCGTGATCTCTGCAGGGATGACTTCCTCTTCATCAACTGAAGATGTGAGGATGTCCGCTTCATCAGCTTTCTCTTCATCTAACACGACTGCGACGGCATCCTCGCCAAGATCTTCCTCGGCTTCGTCCTTTACTTCTTCAAGGTTCTCATCTTCCTCGATTTCTTCAATGGCTATAACTAGTTCTTCCTCATCTTCATCTTCATCTTCTTCAGTTTCAATGTCCTCATCTTCTTCGATTTCTTCATCCGCGACAGCTAGTTCGTTGTTTTCCTCAATTTCTTCAACAATCTCGCTTTCCTCAATTTCGTCTTCTTCGAACTCTTCGATTTCTTCAACTTCTTTAGCTACTACGGCTAGTTCTTCGTCTGCTTCCGTTTGTTCAAGATCATTCTCTTCAGTTACTACAGCGGCTTCTTCCGCAGCTCTCCCTTCTGTAGCTTCGTCTTCTTCATCTGCAGTGGCTTCTTCTAGAGGCAAAGGCGCGGTTGCAGATGTCGAAGGGCTAGATGCCGAAGAAACTACTGACGCTGCCTCAATCTCCTTGGTTGACTTAATCGCAGTTGATTCAGTCGCAGCCGTTTCACTCATCTCATCTCCCGAAGCAGGTGCGTCGGGCAATGGCTCAATTGTCGGCCTTTTCGCAACCGATGGAGCAACTGCTGTGCTGGTCTGAGGAACCGATTTCACAGGAGGTGCAATTTCAACTGACACTTCAGAGATGTCGGGAATCTGTTTACGCAGCACCAGCTGCTGAATCACACCCTGATCGAGATTGGGGCGGTTCATTTGCTGCGAAAGTGACACAATACGTCGTCCCAATGCCTCGCCAAACTGCGTAGCGGCCGCCATACTGCTGAAGGGCTGATTGGCAAGGCGCTTGATCAAGTGACTCAATTCTTTGTTGCCTTTGCGCGTCGAAGGATGGATCTCACTTTCGGCAATCACTTTTTTGACGCCTTTCTCGATTGCCTTCTCTACCTGTTTGGGGTTCACGGGAGCTTGGGACATCCGCTCTAGTTCCTCCTAGCATCTGAACAATTTGACCATGATGACCAAGGGGCAATCTTAATCAATAGGCAGCGCAACTACTGCCCCAAATTTGCAAGGGCACTGCTCAAGTCTTAAGAAAACACAAAGTCTATCCCTAGCCTATAGCAGGTCTTGCCAATGCGAATGCTGTCTCAAATACATCTAGACACGACTTTCAGCGGAACGTCAGCCGAACTTTGCCGTTTCAGATCCTCGTCAATCTCGCTGTAGAGTAAATACGGTCTCGCCTCTATTCGCCATTCCCCCATGACCTCTAGAGTCGCCAAAGTGGCTAAGATTGGCACCTTTTCTAGCGCTTTTTGGCTTACTTTTTCTTAGCTTATCGCTGGGACGGGACCGACGGGGCTCGAACCCGCAACTTCCGCCGTGACAGGGCGGTGCTCTAACCAATTGAACTACGGTCCCTCAGTTCGCCCCCTGCAAAAGGCGCGATCTCTATTATGCCTACCCTAGGAAGATCTGTCAATTTTTTCTGGCGGGGCGTAGGCTCAGCGTCGAGACGCCCTCTCGATGGTGGCTTACTGGGGCTAATATTACTGGGCTAATATTACTGGGCTAATATTACTGGGCTAATATCGGTCAACAGCATACTGCCAACCTTCTGCCACAATGTGACTCCTGCCCATCCCACCTTGAACCAGACCCAAGCGCCCCTGCTCGATACCTTGCGTGCCGTTGCTCTACGGTCACGGGCTGCCTTTCATACTCCTGGGCATAAGCAAGGGCAAAGCGCCCCTGTTGCTCTGCGTGAGCTACTGGGAGCTGAGGTATTCCGTGCCGATTTGCCGGAACTGCCTGAGCTAGACACATTGTTTGCTCCAGAGGGCGTCATTCAACAGGCGCAGGAACTCGCTGCTGCGGCCTTTGGTGCTGAGCAAACTTGGTTCTTAGCCAACGGCTCCACCTGCGGCATCGAGGCGGCCGTCCTTGCTACCTGCAATCCTGGCGACAAGCTCATTCTGCCGCGCAATGCCCACCAGTCTGCAATAGCAGCGCTGATTTTGTCGGGGGCTGTGCCGATCGTCGTAGAACCGGTGTACGACGCCACTTGGGACATGGCCCACGGCATTACGCCAGACGCTTTAAAGACCGCCTTGAGCGAACATGCTGATGCCAAAGCCGTGTTGATTGTCTCTCCCACTTACTACGGCGTCGGCAGTGATATTGCGACGCTTGCTCGGCTCACCCATGAGCACCACCTGCCGCTGCTCGTCGATGAAGCCCATGGATCCCATTTTGCGTTTCATCCTGGGTTTCCCGAATCGGCATTGGCAGCAGGAGCCGATCTGGCGGTGCAGTCAATTCATAAGACGTTGTCGGCCCTCACTCAGGCGGCGATGCTGCATGTCCAGGGATCCCGAATCAACCGCCAGCGCCTCAGCAAAGCCCTGCAGCTCGTGCAGTCTACTAGCCCTAGTTATCTGTTGCTGGCGTCTCTCGATGCGGCGCGGCAGCAAATGGCCCTTACAGGTCAGGAGTGCCTTAGCCAAACGCTGGCATTAGCAGCTTATGCCCGTCATGAAATTCACCAGATTAGCGGGCTAGCTCTATTCGAGTTGAGCAACGCTGGCTCTGCCACAGCAGGCTTTACTCTTGATCCTACCCGCCTCACCCTCGATTTTACCCAGCTGGGACTAACCGGCTTCGAGGCAGACACAATCCTGCACCAAACCCTGAACGTCACGGCGGAACTGCCCTGCCGCACCCACCTTACCTTTGTCCTGAGCCTCGGCAATACCGCAGCCGATATCGAGACCCTGATCCAGACTTGTCGCACCTTGGCCGCTCGACCGCTGTCTCCTCTGCCTCCCTGCCCGATTGCGCCCCCTCCCCGCCCGATCACGGCGCTCACACCCCGAGATGCCTTCTTCGCTCCTGCTCAGGCAGTCCCGATCGCCCAAGCCATTGGACAGGTCAGCGCCGAGCTAATTTGTCCCTATCCTCCTGGAATTCCGCTGCTGTTTCCCGGGGAAGTGATTACCGCCGAAGCAGTAGCCTATCTCCAGCAGGTGCGAGCCTTAGGAGGCAACATCACCGGCTGTGCTGACGCCACTCTGGAATTCTTCAGGGTCATTACAGCTTAATCTCAGACGAACTGCAGCCTTGCCCCCGCAGAAGAGCGACGGTCCTGAGGATGGTTCCGCGGCTCAAACTTCGTTAGCATTACCGAGAGAGCCTGATACTTGCTTGGTTCGAATTTTCCTTCCTGAGTTGCCCTGCTATGTCTTCTTCGCTATGGCCATACGTGACGCCCGGCATCCCTGATCACCTGTTCGAGCGACTGCCTGGCATTCCCCTCAGCAAACGTGAGGTGCGAATTCTACTGCTCTCTCATCTGCGTTTGAAATCCAACTCAACCCTATGGGATATTGGGGCTGGCACGGGCACCATTCCCGTCGAAGCAGGGTTACTCTGCCCGCAGGGACGAGTAATTGCTATTGAGCGTGATGAAGAGGTGGCCAGCCTGATTCGCCGCAACTGTGAGCGTTTTGGCGTACAAAATGTAGACATCATCGAAGGGAGCGCCCCGGACTGCTTAAAGGATCTGGCAGACACTCCCGACTGTGTTTGTCTGGAAGGGGGCCGTCCGATTAAAGCAATTCTGCAGACGGTGTGGCAACGCTTGCAGCCGGGAGGGCGGATTGTGGCCACGGCAACCAATTTCGAGAGTTTGTATGCCATTTCGGAAGGGTTGGCAGAACTGCAAGCCCGCAATGTCGATGTCGTGCAGTCCGCGGTGAATCGACTAGAAACCCGGGGCAACCATCAGGTTTTTGCAGCGGTGGATCCCATTTTTGTCCTCAGTGGTGAAAAGATGGATTAACTGCATTCTGCACGCCTTCAGTACTACCCGGTTTGACCTATGCCGCTGCCTCGTATCCTCAGTGCTATCGTTGCAATTCTCCTAGCCTTGGGGATGATTGTCCTCGGCGGGTGGTACTTTACTGTCTGCTTTGGCGTCATTGTTTATCTGGGGCTGCAAGAATATTTTGGACTGGTGCGAGCCACGGGTATTGCCCCCGCTGCCAAAACTACAATTGTGGTCAGCTTGGTGCTGCTGGTGACGGCAAACCTCTCGCCATCGCTGGTCGATGCCGTTATGCCGGTAGCTGGCACCCTAATCTGTTTCTACCTCTTGTTTCAGCCAAAGCTAGCAACCATTGCCGACATTTCCTCATCCATCTTGGGACTGTTTTACGGCGGCTATTTGCCAAGCTACTGGGTGCGGCTACGATCGCTGGATGCCGAAGTCAGCAATTTGCCCCTGGGAGGCTACCTGCCCGACTGGCCGCTACCCGAGTTATCAACCCTGCCCCAGGGGTTAACGGTGACGCTGCTGGCTTTTGCCTGCATTTGGGCGGCGGATATTGGGGCTTACATTGTCGGCAAACTGTTTGGCAAAACGCGCCTCACCGATATTAGCCCTAAGAAAACGGTGGAAGGAGCCGTGTTTGGCGTATTGGGCAGCGTTGCCGTGGCTACTGTAGGCTCCTGGTATCTGGACTGGGCAGGCTCGCCCCTGAGCGGCATGGCGCTGGGGCTGCTAATCGGCATTGCCAGTCTGCTGGGCGACCTCACAGAGTCCATGATGAAGCGCGACGCTGGCGTCAAAGACTCGGGACAGCTCATTCCCGGTCACGGCGGCATTCTCGACCGCACCGATAGTTACGTGTTTATTGCGCCGCTGGTGTACTACTTTGTAACGCTGCTGCTGCCGCTGCTGCCGTCCTAGGTTACTCGGGCAATTTCAAAGCAAACCCACAAAGTGCAACGGTCCTCGGCCGCTGATTAGTTCTAGCAGCAGTGCCAGAAAACCAATCATAGCAATGCGACCGTTCCAAACCTCAGCAGAGGTGGTCAAGCCCCACTCCCAGCTTTCTTGCGGATACATTTTGACCTGCTTGCGCATTTGCGTTACTTCGGCCAGGTTCAGGCTAGGGGAGTGCATAGCGCTAATCACTAGCTCGGCCAGGTCGTCAATGAAGACCGGATGCGTGTTCAGTGCCGGCACTCGCTGGAAGTGATGAATTCCGGCTGCTTCTGCCAACTCCCGGTACTCTACATCAATCTCTTGCAGCGTTTCGATATGCTCTGAAACGAAGCTAATCGGCACTACCAGCAAATCCTGAACGCCTTGAGCTGCCAACTTGGGAATTGCTTCTTCGGTATAGGGCTTCAGCCATTCCACCGGCCCTACCCGGCTTTGGTAGGCTAGCGTGTGCGCATTTGGACGGTTGAGGGTGCGCATAATCAGCTCAGTGCATTCTTCGATTTCCTGCTGATAGGGATCGCCAGCTTCTTCGACATAGCTAACCGGCACACCGTGAGCACTAAAGAAAATATGCACCTGGTCGGGATCGGCAAACTGGTCGAGTTCGTTAGCGATTAGTTGAGCCATTGCCTTCAGGTAGCCGGGGCGCTTGTACCAGGAAGGAATCACCGTATAGTCAATCGAGTGCAGCGACGGGTCTTCCTGCCACAGCTTTTCCAGCAGCCGAAAGCTAGAGCCGCTGGTGCTAATCGAGAACTGCGGATAGAGGGGTAGAATCACCAGTTTCTCGATGCCGTCGCGCTTGATGCGGGCCATGGCCTCCTCGGTGAAGGGGTGCCAGTAGCGCATGCCAATATAGACCTGGGCATCTTCGCCTTTCCGACGCAGCGAGTCTTGTAGAGCTTGAGCCTGCTCTTCGGTGATCCGTCGCAGCGGTGAGCCGCCTCCGATAACCTTGTAGTTTTCCTGAGATTTACGAGCGCGCGTGGTCGAAATTAGCCAGGCCAGCGGCTTTTGCAGCCACGCAAAGGGCAGGCGGATAATTTCTGGGTCAGAAAATAAATTAAACAGGAACGGACGGACATCCTCTAACTGGTCTGGCCCGCCTAAATTTAGCAATAAGACACCAACACGACCCATGATTCCTACAGTTCCTTGCCCTTCATATTTGTTACCGATTTTAACAATAAAGTTTTTCCTATTTCCGCTTTTATTGGAATTTGACTTAATCTACCTTAACGAAATAAAGCGGGTTCTTCCTTTCACTAGAGATTAAACTAGAGCTGAACTCAAGGATTTGCCTGTTAGTCAGAAGACTCAAGCATCGCTTCTAGTTGCTAAATATTAGCAATACTGCAGTCACTCGAATTCAGAACAGCATCGCTCTCCAGCGCAGCCGTTCGCCCACTTCACTGAGCGTCTGTCACTGAACATCTGTGAGTTTTCATCAGAGTCTTCATTTAGAGTAAGGATGACCCTCGTTTCTGTCCATCCATCTATTGAGTCAAAATTTGAGTCAAGATTGTGAGTCAGGATTGACCATGCAAACTCCCTCCTCTACCGATGTGGATGCCTTCGCGGCTCACCTTGCCCAAGTCAATCAACGCTTAAAAGCAGCTCAGCTCGGATTTCAGATTGAGCAACGCGGTCGGAAGCTCAGCTTGCGCGGCACGTTACCGCCTCGCCCAGGTAGCCCCCGTTTGCGCTCTCATCAGCAGCGGATTAGCCTCAACCTGCCGGCCACCCTAGCCGGACTGAAGCAAGCTGAGCAGGAAGCCAAAATCATCGCAGCTCAGTTGATTCAAAACACCTTCGATTGGCGTCCTTACCTACCTGTCGCCGGGGGTGGGCGGCTGCATCAGATGGACTTGTCACAAAAGCTCCACGCTTTTCAACTGCACTTCTTTGCTGAAGCTAGCAAAACCCGTTCTCTAGCCTCGGTGCGCACTACGTGGGATGCTGCCTACGAACCCTATTTGCGCAAGCTGACCCGCGTCGCTCAATCCCGTGGGCAACTTAGCCTAGCAGAAGCCATCTATGCCACGGTACAGTCGTTTCCCGCAGATTCCCGCAGCCGCCAGATTTGCTGTACCACGCTGAAGGCACTGGCCGAATTTCTGCACCTCGATCTGCCCATCGACCTCAAAACCTTTTGGGGCACCTATAGCCCCAGCAAAACTCAGTTTCGGGAACTGCCTTCCGATCAGGAAATTGTGGCAGTGTATGAGCAAATTCCTAATCCAGCCTGGCGCTTTGTCTATGGCATGATGGCCACCTATGGCTTGCGCAACCACGAAGTCTTTTTTGTGGACTACCGCCAGCTAGAGCAAGGCGACCCAGACGCGATGATTGAGGTGCTGGATACCACGAAAACGGGTGCTCATCAGGTGTGGCCGTTCTACCCAGAATGGGTTGAGCACTTCCAGTTACGCCATCCTCAGTTGCCGCCAATCACAACCGACCTCACCCGCACGACACTACGGCAGATCGGGCAACAGGTCACCCGTCAATTTCGTCGCTACCAGGTGCCTTTCTCGCCCTATGGTCTTCGCCATGCTTGGGCAGTGCGTACAATTCACTTTGGGTTACCCGATGCCGTCGCTGCCCGCATGATGGGGCACTCTGTCACCATCCACACGCGCACCTACCACCGCTGGCTAACCCGCCGTGATCAGCAGCAGGCGGTGCAATCAGCCCTTAGCCGCAATCCCCTTAAAGCTCCTGCCGCCGCTTTTGAAAATCCTTGAATAAACGGAACTCATAGAACAGTCTCACCACTCAATTAGATGCTTAAATTGGGTAAATGGGCCTGTTGATGTTGAGGCATTTCAGCCGTGGCAACAATTTTGAGGGAATGGAGCTACCGTTATCCCTGGTTCTATAATGCTATTTCGTGGTTGGCCGCTCTCAGCGTTGGTGGTGAGCAACGTTTTCGCCAGCTTGCCCTGACGGACATCGAAATGACCTCAGATATGGAAGTGTTGGACCTGTGCTGCGGTAATGGACAAGCTACCCGATATCTAGTGCAACACTCCTCCAAAGTGACTGGGCTAGATGCATCTCCGCTGGCCATTTCCCGCGCTCAGCAGGTGGCCCCCGACGCTAAATACATTGAAGGTTGGGCAGAATCAATGCCGTTTCCCGAGCAACGGTTTGATGTCGTCCATGCCAGTGTAGCGCTACACGAGTTGCAGCCTGTTCAGCTCTGGCGAACCTTGCAAGAGGTGCATCGAGTGCTGAAGCCAGGCGGTGTGTTCACCTTTGTTGATTTTCATCCCCCTTTCCATCCGCTGTTCAATGTTAGCTTGGGATTGTTCATTCTACTGTTTGAAACCGAAACAGCTCGGCAGTTCCTAAAAACCGATGTTGCCGATCTCCTCGTTCGAGTCGGGTTTCGGCAAACGAGACGCCTGCTTTATGCTGGTGGTAGTTTGCAGGTGATTCAAACCTATAAGGTGGAACCTTGATGCAAACCACAGCCGAGTATATTTGCGCTTATTGCGGGGAGTCCAATTTGACCTTTGTGGACTTCAGTGCTGGGGAACAGCAGTCCTATGTTGAAGATTGTCAAGTCTGCTGCCGACCCAATTTGCTGTGGCTTCATATCGATGTAGACACCTTAACTGTGGAAATCACCAGTGAATATGAAGGATGATTTCTGATGTCTACCATACTTGCGGTAATCATTCTTACGCTTTGTTTGTTCATTACCCTTGGGGTAATTATTCCTGTTGATATTTTGCTGTCGCTGCGTCTTCCTCACTGGTTGATGCTGCTAACTGTTCTAGGTCTTGCATCCTGGTTGATGAGTGATCCTTAAATGCCTTCTTTCAAGTCAATCCACCAGCGATCACCTGCGGTTTAGTAGTTGGGTCATTAAGATACTTGTGAGTTGTATTTCTGGTGTCGCAAGCTATCTAGCTGCGTTTGCCAAGAAGTATTATTCGGGAGTACTAGAATTTCGTTGGTAGTAGAGTGCATCCAGGGAACTCTAAGAAAACACGCATTTGTGGCTAGAATGGTTTCATAGTAGGGTTTATGAAGATTGAACGACCGCAGCCCATAGGCGATCACACTGGAGATCAAGGGTTGGTGACTGCACAAGAGCCGTTAGATTTGAAAATTCTCATCGTTGAAGACAACTTGACGAATCAGAACGTGATTCTCAAGCAGTTACAAACGCTGGGATATTCTGCCGACTTAGCTGCCGATGGGCAGGCGGCGTTGCATGCCATCGAGCAGTCACCCTACGATATTGTCTTCATGGACTGCCGGCTGCCAGTCCTCGACGGTTTTAGCGCCACTCAGCTGATTCGTCAGCGTGAGCAGTATACAGCGCCCCACAAGAAACTAATTATCATTGCAATGACCGCTAGCGATCTGCCTCAAGATCAAGCTAAGGCAATGGCAGTTGGGATGGATGATTACCTTCACAAGCCTGTGCGCCGAGAAATGCTAGCCGCCACCCTACAGCGCTGGAGCCAGAATCTAGCAGTTGAGCACTCTTTCAATCCACCCCGCAACAAGTTCCTAGACAGCCAGAACCCTGTACTGCTGCGGGCATCAGATGCCGACTCGCTTTTACCTGCCGACGGCTTAGAACTCCATCTCGATCTAGAGCATCTCCATCTGCTTTCAGATAACAATCCTGAGTTTGAGTTGGAACTGCTAGCCTTGTTTATGGACGATACTCGCCGCCACCTCGAGAAACTGCGCCAGGCCATTGCATCTGCCGATGCCTCCGCTGCAGAACAGATTGCTCATCACATCAAGGGGGCAAGCGCCAGTATAGGAGCTTACCTCATTCAACAAATCGCTGAAGAGATTGAGCAAATTGCTCATGTCCATCAACTTCAGGATACAAGCAGTTTTGTAGCCCAGTTAGATCGAGCGCTGCACCATATCCAAGCTTTCCTATAAAGCTTGACTGTAAGACTATCTAAACCATCAAACTCTGCAACATATCAGCCTATCCTGAACCTAGACACTTTACTCATGTCGGAGACTTAGGTTCAGTCCATTCAAGCCCGTGGGGAAGCGTTCACCTACCGTACGTTTTAATCATCAGCAGGCAGTTCCGCTGCTGCTCAACCGGAATATAGTGAAACACATCGGCGGTTTGGGCAATGATTTTGAGACCTCGCCCGCCTGCTTCCAGTTCATTGGGCCAGGGCAAAGCCTGTAAGGATTTTTCTAAGTCAAAGCCGGCTCCATAATCCCAGATACGCAGCTCAATCGCCTGATCATACAGAGTCAGTTCGATCTCAATCGGCGTTTCAACGGGCAAATTATGGTGGGCATGACGAACCGCATTGGTAAACCCCTCTGCCAAGGCAAGTTCGCACTGAAGCCAGATAAAGCGGGGAACAGCAGCGTGATCAATCTGATTAAACCAGGCAAGGACTTGCGCTAACTGGCTCAGATCGGTGTTGACTTGAGTGCGGATGGTTTGAGAGCGTTTAGTATGCCAGGAAACCACTCACTACTGAGACCTAATGTATAGTGCGGCTTTACTTCAGTTTACTAAAAATTTAATATCGCGATTAATGCTGCAATCCGGGATAACGCTGGTTTTGCACTTGCGGCAGCCGAGGCAAAGATGTCGTGAAACTCGTGAAACACGTAAAACAACAGAGGTAGGAGTAATTCCTTCTAAGATGGGCGGAAACATGCCGAGTACCCGATGAGGAGGCAGCCCCCTGCCCTCAGCGTTATCCTGGACTGAATGAAGCTAAGTGACGTATGTCTAGAATTGTGGTGATTGATGATGACCCAGCCATTCGCACGGTGATTCAGCGAGCCTTGCAGCATCAGGGGCATGAGGTGGCGCTGGCCAGCGATGGAGAGGAAGGACTAGAGCAAATCGCCCAAATTCAACCCGCCTTGATCATTTGTGATTGGATGATGCCTGGCGTAGACGGGCTAGAGGTCTGTCGGCGTGTGCGCGCTGATCCGAACCTATCCACGACCTTCTTTGTGCTGCTCACCTCCCGGGTCGGGGTAGATGATCGCATTCAGGGGCTGAATACCGGAGCAGACGATTTCCTGTCCAAACCGATTGAAGTTGCGGAACTGCAGGCTCGGGTGCGGGCAGGGCTGCGGCTGCATCAGCTCAGTCGAGATCTGCAGGTCCAAAAGCAGCTGCTTGAAGCAGAACTAGCGGAGGCGGCTGCCTATGTACAGGCACTCTTACCCCAGCCGCTACGGGGAGAGGTCAGCATTGACGCTCGATTTGTCCCGTCTCGGCAGCTCGGCGGCGATTGCTTCGACTATTTCTGGCTCGATCCAGACTATCTCGTGCTCCACCTGCTCGATGTCTCTGGTCATGGACTCGGAGCTGCCTTGCCCTCAATTCTCGTGCTGAATCTGCTACGCTCCCACTCGCTGCCCAATATTAATTTCTATCAGCCAAACGACGTGCTGCAGGGACTGAATGATACCTTTCAAATGAGCAACCAGAATGAAAAGTACTTCACGATCTGGTATGGTGTCTATAATCGCGTGAAACGGCAGCTAACCTATGCTACAGCCGGGCATCCTCCTGCTGTGTTGATTGAACCGCCGTGCCTCGCTGCATCCCCATCCGTGCAACGGTTGCGTACTCCCAGCTTGCCCATTGGTATGCTACCCGAGGTGACCTTCACAAGCGACCGATGCTACATTCCTGAAAACAGCACGCTCTATATTTTTAGCGACGGCATCTATGAGCTCAATCCGGCCCTGAAGACCAGTTGGGGACTAGATGCATTTATTGAAACCTTGACCCAGTCTGAGGCAGCCTATGGCGATAAGGCACTCGATCACATGCTGGAGCGGGTGCAGGGCTGCAACGGCGCGGCTGCTTTCAACGACGACGTGTCGCTCTTGCGGGTTCACTTTAGCTGAGCCTGCAGCTTAGTACTCCACTGGTGATCCAGCAGAGAGGTGCAGAAGAGGTCGCTGAGTTGCGCGGCTGCCCTAAAGCCACCCTTAGCTCATGATGCAGCTGGATACCCTACTAGACGTGGCTATACACAGGTTCCTCGAAATCGCTCTCTGTACGGCGGCACTGGTCCAGAAACGCTTCACAGTCTGGGAAAATATCAAAGACTCGATCCATACTGGTGAGTTCAAACAAAATCTTGACCTGCTCATTAATTGAGCAAACGCAGAGTTGCCCTCCGGCAGCCCGCACTGCTTTCAGCGCCGTCACCAACGCTCCTAATCCAGAGCTATCCATGAATGTGACTTGCTTGAGATCAACCAAAATCAGAGTAGCACCATGCTCGACCGCTTCAGTAATGCACCGACGTAACTCATGGGTTTGAGTGCTGTCCAGGATTCCACTGGGTTGGATGACTTTGATGTTAGAGTGCATAGTTAACCGAAGAAGAGAATTAGCTGGGAAAGGATGGATGAAACCCCAACGCCGACTACAGCGAACCAAGACCAACGTACGCTTAAACAACGCAGTAGCACCCTCGGGGTAGCGACTTTGAGGCAAGGATGAACTGCAAGCCGTATGGCGTACCCTACTAGACTGGAACGACCAAAAACGCGCCTGATTTAGCCTTCCCAAAGGGAACCAGTTCGATTATAGGCAAAATTATTTCAAGCTCCCGTAAATATCTTTCGGGGTTTTTGATTAATTTATCGAGGAACACACTTTTTTATAATTCCCAGGTTGCTACAGAGGACAGGCATTGAGAACTCCCCACAAGATAGATCTGCTGAGTCACCCTTCAGAAGAAACCACTGGTCAGTTCGGTTGCCTTACGAGGGGATTGTCGTACCGGCGGACTAACTGCAATGGGGAGCATCAAACGGCTCAGAACCCGTCCGTCCTCCAGGAAACAAAACGTGCATTCCCCGCCAAGGTGCTGCATCAAGGACTGACAGATGGCTAAATGTAGCCCTGGAGGATGATCCAGCACTGAAGGAGCCAGCAGATCGCCCGAGCGCCCCGTTTCCAGTGCTTCCATAAGCTGCGGCTCGATAACTCCATTGTCGGTAATAGACAACTCCAGCCACCGTGCATCCATCTGGCGGCACCAGATATCTAAGCGTGCCCCCACAGGCGAGCGCTGACAAGCCGCCATCAGGATCTCATACAGAATAAACTCAATTTTGACGACATCCCCGCCGATGCAGACGTTGGCATCATTATGCACTTGGGACCAAAGTTGCCGTTGCTTAATCAGCCCATCGAGGCGCTCCAACCCTCGCTTCAACAGGCTGGCTAAAGAGATTGTTTCATACTCGCTTTGCAACTGCCATTGCTCCTGCTTTAAAGTTGAGGCACCGCTGCTCAGAGTGCTGCTTAGATGACGGAGCACCTGATGGCAGCGTAAGGTGGAGAAGGCATCTTTTTGATGGCTCAGTTCATTGAGACGCCGCACACCTCCACTCAGGATGCGATAGGACTCCTCTAAATGACGCTGCTTATACCAGTTGAGCTGTTCTAGCTGAGTGCGCTGTTCTAGGAGCGTATCGCGGGTCATGAGGTAGCGACGACTCCAGGATAGTTGCTGAATCAACATGCCGAGGGTGTTGAGCTGCTGCTCGCTCCAGACTCGTTCAGCGTGATCGGCCGCCAATACTATGCCCGTCGGCTCGTGCTCGGGAGCAGTATGCAGTGGAAAAACCAGCACTTGTCCAATTTCAGAACCAGTAAGCCATTGCCGTGTTTCGGGAGTGAGCTGCTCGCTTCGTACTATCAGCAGCCCATCGTGGTGCAGCGCTTCCTGCAGCAGCGGATCGGCAAACAGTGAAATGTCTACATCAGTGGCTACCGCAAACGTCGACTTCGCTACTACCGGTGCAGTAATCTGGGCGACCGTCTGACCTGCCCGCCACGTCAACAGCGCCACGAGTGGTGCCTGCAGGAGATGGGCAATCTGCTGCGTCGAGGTGCGTTCTAGTGGCTCTAGCTGCTGAATCTGCCGTAGAGTAGTCAACCCCCACTGTAGCGATTGGTAATTCGTTTGCAGATGGGCAGTTTGCAGTTGCAGTTGCAGTTGATGCAGCAGTAAGCCGATTTGCTGACTTACTACCTTGAGTAGCTCCCGTTCGGCACGGCTCCAGCTCCGGGTTGCCTCATGGCCTACCACTAGCAATCCCTCTAGGGGCTTGCCAATTGATGTGCTGCAGACCAGCAGCGAGCGCAGTTCCAGATCCAGGAAAACCGACCGCCACGCCATCAGTTTTAAATCATCTTGCAAATTTTCAATACCAACAGCTTCGGTGCTCCGCTCTAACATCTGCCAATCGACCGGATTGAGTGGGTCTAACGCTGCCGCGACAGGACGACGTTGCCCTACCTGATGCTGGTAGTAGATTGTGAATGTCTTCTGGTTAGGATTGTGGAGCAGCACCAGAAATCGTTCAGCCTTGAACCGCTGCAACACCTGCTCCGCACAGCGTCTCAGGGTAGTTCGCCAGTCGTCTTCGCTGTATAAAGCGTGGGTTACCTCGGCTGTCAGTGCTTGATCGCCTCTCACCTGCTGAATCGTTGTTTCTAGAACCTCAAGAGGAGCCGTTAGGGCAATTAGCTGAGCCGCACCGCGCACATAGTTTTTTTCTTCTTCTAGCCAGATGCGAGCTTCATTGCCTTCCACGGTGAGAAAGCCTAGGAGTTCTCCTTGATACAGAATCGGCGCAGCAATTAGGGACCGCGCTTGAATTTGCTGCATCAGCCGCTCGGTGACATCGGCCTTTAAGGAACTGCGGGCTTCGCCAATCGCAACGAGCTGATCGGCGCTCAACGCCTGATAAAATCCGCCTACCTCCTGCATCCAAATGCTGTTCTCGTCGGCTTCGGCTGAGTGGGCTGTTTTGTCGCGATGGCCAACCCGCCGCCAGAAGTAGCGCTGTTCCGGTTCGTACCAGTAGACGTTTGTGCGGTGGGGCGCAATAAAGTGGTGGGTTTCTTCTACGACTGCCTCTAGCCGCTTGGATAGAGAAGGTAAGGCACGCAGCTTATGCAACAAGCTGAGCAGTGGCTGATCGGGACGTTTGGCTTGCTGCCGCTGCTGCTCGGTCTCTAGCTGATAAAGGGTCTCTGCCAGCGTGCCTAAAATCATTGACAAGCGTGCTTTTTCTTCCGCATGGGGTGAAGTGCCCCATAGCAATGACCCAAGCAGCACGACGCCAAAGCAGCGATCTTTGTAGCGGATTGGAAACAGCACTGCCCCTTGTATATTGTGCTTTTGAGCGACTCGTCGCCAGTCCCCGGCTCGGGGTTCGTCACGCAGATCGGGGATGCCTAGCGGCCGCTGCTGAATCACGACCTGCTCGAGCAAATCACCCGGATTGAGACTGATGCGCTGCTTCAATAGCGATGCGTCGCCTTGGGGACAAACACCTCCTTTACCCATGAGGCGATGTTCGACGCGATCATACAACCCCAGCCAAATGAGGGCATAGTCAAACTCTGCTTGCAGGTAATCTAAGGTAGCCTTGACCACTGCATCGGCGGTCTTCTCTTCGCGTAGAGCTTGAAGAGCACGTCCCAGGGCAACTAATTGTCGTTCATAATTCGACGGCTCTTTTTGCAACATGCCAATTGAACTCCTGCGTCCACAGGCGGCTGACGATGCGGATACGCGGTTCAGGACAGCCCGACCTCTACCCATACCAACAACGCGGCGGCGTAGGGTCATCCCCCTCGTGCCCCTCTAGAGTTCCCCAAGAATCGGAGTCTGCTATCGAAGCGGCTACTTAACTCTCCAGGGAATTCTTAGTGAATCTGGACAGATGTCCCAATGGCGCGGATCAATTCGCTTCTATTAGCTTCTATTGTTTTCTGTCTTTTCCTGCTCCGTCGTTGTGTGTCCTCCAAGCTTTTGCTGAACCGGATTACGCCTAAAAACCACTGCTAAAAAAACCATTGCTAGAATAGACGCGCTGCTCTCTTCATGATGCCCCCTTGGACATTTATCGGTCTGCTATTCGCCCGCTGTTGTTCTCTGGACTCAAGGTTGATCCAGAATTTGCTCATCGTCAAAGTCTAGATTTGCTAAACTGGCTGTCTGAAGATCAAAAGATTAGCCCTTGGCTGCGGCAGCAGATTCATCGGTCGTGCTGTTTCTCCCATCCAGCGTTATCTCAATTGCTCTGGGATTTGCCCTTTTCCAATCCGTTGGGCTTGGCTGCCGGTTTTGATAAAGACGGTGTGGCATTGGGGGTTTGGTCCGATCTAGGCTTTGGTTTCACCGAGGTGGGTACGGTGACGCTGCATCCTCAGCCTGGCAACCCCGCACCGCGACTGTTTAGGCTAGTTCCCGATCAGGCCGTGCTCAACCGCATGGGGTTTAATAACCAGGGGGCAGCAGCTCTAGCCGCGCGGCTTAAAGCCCAACGAGCTTCCTCACCTGGGGCAGTCGCGGGTTCAGCTTTCCCGATCCCAATAGGGGTCAACCTGGGTAAGTCGAAGCTGACGCCTCTAGACGAGGCCGCCGCTGACTATCTAGGCAGCTTTCGCCTGCTTAAGGAATGGGGAGACTTTTTTGTGATCAATGTCTCTTCGCCTAATACCCCTGGACTGCGCTCCTTGCAAGCCTCTGAACAGCTCGCGCCTATCCTAGAGACCCTGCAGCAAGAAAACGCAGCCCGGAAACCCCTGCTGATCAAGATTGCTCCTGATCTGGAATGGGATGAGATTGCAGCAATTCTGGAGCTAGCCACAACCTACCATCTGGCTGGTATCATCGCCACCAATACAACTATTCGTCGCGATCAACTCAAGACTCAACGGATTACTGCCACCGGAAACTTGGTCAGCGAGGAAGCGGGCGGCATCAGCGGCGCACCGCTGCGACAGCGTTCCACCGAAGTCGTTCGGTTCATCTATCGTCAGACCCACGGCCGTCTGCCCATTATTGGCGTAGGGGGCATTTTTACCCCAGAGGATGCCTGGGAAAAGATTACCGCCGGAGCCAGCTTGCTGCAGGTCTACACCGGCTGGATCTACGAAGGTCCCTGGATGGTGCGACGAATTTTGCAGGGCTTGGTGCAGCGGTTGGAGTCTCGCGGGCTAACCACGATTGCGCAGGCCGTTGGGCTAGACCACACTGCATAAGCAGCACAAGGAGAAAGACATGAAAGTAGAATTTCGCGAGTGCGATTTTTTTGATCTCTGGATCTGGCTGGAATTCTCGACTCCACCCGTCGATATGGAGCGGCAATACGTCGAAGAGGTATTCAGCTCTTGGTTTCTCCTAGGCAAGCTGGGCGGCTTTAACGCTGAAAACATTCAGGTGCAAGAGACCGGGCTAGACATTAGCTATCTAGAATACGATCACGAGGCTGCCAGCAACAGTTTCATGGCATTGATGCACAATATGAGCGAGTTTGATTATCAGGGCAACTGGGCACGCTGCTGGTTTGACTTAGGCACCACCGACGCCATTGCCCTAGATGTGCTGATCAATGCGTTAGAGCAGCTCAGCAAAGATTACGTCACGATCGAGCGGCTGATCATCGGCGGTGAAAACGCAGACTGGAAGATTCCGCGAAGTAAACGTGCTAGCGCGACAGAAAACGGTAGTCAGTAAGCTACGGTAAGCTACAACGTTGAACCCTAGCCAACCGCAACTGACGCAAAAGCACACTCCTGCTCTGTCACTTCCTGGATTGACATCCAGCGGTTTAAGACAGGCAAGCTGCCCTGAGACCACCCTCGCACCAGAACTATCTTCTAGCCTCTGCTAAAATTCATCGTTCGCATACGCCATCTCGCTGGCGGCGTCGTTATCTCGCTTAGAGCCGAGTAGGTCTAGCCGATCCACTCGAATGATCGGCCGCGAGCGATTTGCTCCAGTGTTGCGATCCTGCCAATGATCGAACTTTAAGGCGCCGCTGATGCCAATCAAGCTACCCTTGCGGACATAGTTAGCAGCCGTTTCGGCAGGTTTGCCCCATAGCTCTAGATTGAACCAATCTGGCTCGTCGCTGTTGCGGCTCAGGCGCTTAACTGCCAGAGTGAGACTACATTTGACAGCACCCGACTCAAAATACTTGACATCTGGATCGCCCCCGACTCGTCCTACCAACGTGACAACATTCAGACTCATTACTTTATTTGCCTCCCAAACGACAGCACCACTATCACCGATAGCCAGTATCAGTAGATAGATAGAAACTTAGGCCAAAGACATAATAGTACAAGGGTACTTCATTCTCTGGATTTCTGCCATTTTATAGCGTCTTTTCCTTTCTAAACCGTTTCCTAAACTGTTCTGTATCGCCTTAGCTCCACGAGTGGATGACGCAAATAGATGACGCAACATCAAGACGCAGCATTAATGTATGGCGTAACTATCGTGTGGTGTGAGGTCGTTTTCTCAGGTTTTTAACGCAATCCGGATCTGCCCTGCCGAGTTTTGCCCCAATTGCTACGGAGACGCAGTAGTTTGATTTTTGTACTTGCACAAGAATTTCGGCTCTGCTAGCTGCACCTCAACGGCATCAATCAAATGAGAGACTCTTAATATCCTGTTATCAAATGTCTCATTCTGGGTCTTTTCTTGCTAGCAACCGAGCAACTTCTGGTAGTTTTCGCGATCTAGAGAAAACTTTAGGACATGCTGAGGTCAGGATTGGCCAATTCAGCCTAAGATTGGATAGGCAAATCTATACTTGTCTGAAGTCTGGCTGAATCGTATTATTAGCACCAGTGCCAAGGAACAGTGAGGCGGTGGAATGGGGCGATGTTTCATGCCAAGCCTAGAACTAAACGTTCCTCCACCAAAGGCCTGAGCCAAAGACAAGCGACTAGAGTGAACTACCAACGCCGGTTCAAAATAGGTTCAGAGTGTGTTCAGAGACGGTTCATTGTTGGGTCTAATCAGACGACTGGACTCTGTGTTGAAAACGTAATAGAATCCACCATGTAATTTGGTCGTCATGCGGTGACAAATTAAGCGCATCTAAAATTTGGGGGCTTAGAACGTTAGTGGGTTTCTTCAATCGCTTCTCATTCTCACGGGACATGGGTATCGACCTAGGTACCGCCAATACGCTGGTATATGTCTCTGGTAAAGGAATTGTGCTACAGGAACCGTCTGTAGTAGCCATCGATCAGGAAGACAAGGTACCCCTAGCTGTCGGAGAAGATGCTAAGAAAATGCTGGGGCGAACTCCAGGCAATGTTGTGGCGTTGCGTCCCCTGCGAGACGGCGTGATTGCAGACTTCGACACAGCAGAACTGATGCTGAAGCACTTCATTCAGCGGGTTCATGAAGGTCGCTCCGGGTTGATCGCTCCTCGAATTGTGATCGGCATTCCTAGCGGTGTTACTGGAGTTGAGCGGCGAGCCGTCATGGAAGCAGCATCACAGGCAGGTGCTCGGGATGTCTATCTAATCGACGAACCTGTGGCGGCTGCGATTGGTGCAGGTCTGCCCGTGGCTGAGCCAACCGGCAACATGATTATTGACATTGGTGGGGGCACGACCGAAGTAGCCGTCCTCAGCCTGCAGGGTACCGTGCTGAGTGAATCGGTGCGGGTGGCAGGCGATGAGCTGAGCGAAGCCATCATGCAGTACATGAAGAAAGTGCACAACCTGGTGATTGGGGAACGCACGGCTGAAGAGATCAAAATCACGATTGGCTCTGCCTATCCCATGAACGATGAGGATGAGCCGCTGATGGATGTACGGGGCTTGCACTTGCTGTCGGGGCTGCCTCGGACGGTAACGGTTAAAGGTCCGGAAATTCGCGAGGCAATGTCTGAACCGCTTTCGGTGATTATTGAGGCTGTGAAGCGAACCTTGGAGCGCACGCCGCCAGAACTGGCTGCCGACATCATCGATCGCGGCATTATGCTGGCAGGAGGGGGTGCCCTGCTGCACGGGCTGGATACGCTCATCAGCCACGAAACCGGCATTGTAGTGCATGTCGCGGCAGATCCCCTTAGTTGCGTCGTGTTGGGAACTGGTCGTGTACTGGAAAACTTTAAACAGTTGGAGCGCGTCTTTAGCGGTCGTTCTCGTAACCTATAAGTCGAGACTGGTAAGTCGAGACTGGGTTATAGAGTTTACTCAGTTCTACATTTTGCAGCGAATTGGACTCAGCTTAAACTAAGCTAGGGAAATTGCTGCGGTGGTGAAATCTGGGCTGAACTGGGAGTAGGATAGCCGTTAGAGCAGACGTCGCGAGACTTGGCGGCTCTTATCGCCATATGGTCTGGTAAACAATTGGATAGTTAGCGGTTAGTTAGTGGTTAGATAGCTAGGTAAACAGACGCATAGGACTAGATGTACGCACTACGTCGTTGGTGGGATCGCAATGGGATTCGCCTCGGTTTAATTGCCCTGGCTTTGGGGAGTGCTTGGGTGGTCCGAGAAACTCAGGGGGCAGCCGTGTATGAGATATACCGTTTTCTGACTCGCCCATTTGTCGGATCTCCAGTGGAGCCTGCTGAACCTGCCCCAGACCCGCGAGTGCGAGAGCTAGAACAGCGTCTAGTAGAACTCGAAAGCCAAAATCGCCAGTTACAAGAACTATTAGGGTATGTGCAGGACCGTCCCAGCCAGGGTGTGGTTGCACCGGTGATTGGTCGCAGTGCTGATCACTGGTGGCAGCAGGTAATTTTGGGGCGAGGCAGCCACGATGGAATCCAGGTGGGTGCCATTGTGTCGGGCGATGGCGGAATCGTAGGACGAGTAACCCATGTGACTAGCAATACCAGTCGTGTGCTGCTGATTAGTGACCCCACCAGCCAAGTCGGCGTAACCATTAGCCGCTCTCGTAATATGGGCTACATTCGAGGTCAGGCGGCCAACCGGGTTATTATGGAATTCTTTGATAAGGTGCCAGATGTGCGCCCAGGGGATGTTGTTGCTACCTCATCCTATAGTCGGCTGTTTCCGCCTGGCTTGCCGGTGGGCACGGTGGAGTCCGTGAATTTGAACAAAAGTCCGGCTCCAGAAGCGGTCATTGCTCTGTCTGCACCAATCAGCCACCTAGAATGGGTTATTGTTACGCCCAACCCGAAAGCAGATGCGGCGCTGCTGCCTAGCCAATCTGCTAATGCGGCGCTACCTCTAGATGAAGCAACAACAGACTCAGCAACAGGAGACGCTCCGTAATGTGGGATTTGGCGGACTGGCATCCTTACACGAGGCAAGCCTTGAACTGGGCAGTGATTGCCGGTTCAGTGCTGCTCTGTCTGTTGATTTTGCCAACTCGTCTGCCAGGTATGGAGCTACTCAACACTGGCCCTAATTGGCTGTTGATTTGGGTCGTGGCGTGGAGCGTCAAACGAACAGTATTTCAAGGGGCAATCGCTGGTTTGGCGTTGGGTTTGATTCAGGATGGCATGACGGCCCCCGATCCATCCCATGCCCTTAGTTTAGTCGTTGTGGGAGTAATGACGGCCCGGTTGCAGAAACAGCGATACATCAAAGAAGATTTTATTTCGATCGCCCTGATTGTCTTTGGGATGGCGGTTGTAGCAGAAACCATCATGGCACTGCAATTTAGCTGGCAGAGTCTCAGTGATAATTCTGCCTCACGGGAATTGGGCAGCATTTGGCTCTACCACCAGCAAGTCGCGCTGTGCTCAGCCATTCTCAGCAGTTTGTGGGCACCTGTGCTCTACTATCCCTTAAATCGCTGGTGGGAACAGCTGCAAGATATTGAACAGCCCCAACTTTAGGATAGTTAGGACAGCACTAGAAACGAGGGCTACTGGTCGTCAAGCGGTTCCAACGCTGAACGGCTAGTGTCTAGCAAGCGAGAGCAGGCTGAGAGTTCACCAAGTCATGGGCAGCCGACAACAAATCCGTCTTGATGTAGGTTGGAGCATATCTTTGCAGGTAGGATTGGCTGCGAATACCGCAGGTAAGGGCAATCGTGGGAACGCCAAGGGTTTGTCCTGCTAGAATATCTGCCTCGGTATCACCAATCATCCACGCCGCTTGGAGATGCGAACCACAGGCTGCCACTGCATCACTTAGCAACTGCGTTTTGTGATCGACGTGGTTGGCATAGGCAGCGTGACAATCACTCGCTCCCCAAACTTGACTAAACAGATTAGCAAGATTGTAGTGTTGCAGAATCTGAACTGCTTGAGCTTGACAGCGCAGTGTTACTAGCACAAGTCGAGCACCTTGCGCATGCAGCAGCGCCAACGCCCAGCAAACGCCCGGTTGCAACCGATCGTACTGCAGCAGTACTGGCTGGTTCACAATTTCGCTGACGCGCTCCAGAAACAAATCGATCTGGTCGCCCTGCAATCCAGACCGCATAGCAATTTCGGGATCCGGTGTGCGCTCTTGCTTCATTTGCCAGAACTGCGCTTTGCTGAGGCAGTGCAGTGGTAGATTGATTCCCTGCGTTTTATAGGTCGCTTGCACTTCAGCCAGTCCCAGTTGGTAGGTACTGTAGTATCGCTCCGACACATCGACAATGGGCCCGTCGAAATCACAGAAGATCGTCAGGGCAGCAGCTGAAGAGGTCGGACGTGGACACGATAAGGAAACTACGCCGAGCGCGGCATCCATAAAAATTTACTTAAGATTTGCAGAGTGAAATGTTTATTAACATTAACAACCAGAGCGATAAGTCGTCAACGCTCAAAAGAAAGCTCAGTATCAGAAATTTTTATGCAAAGAATATCGGACTCGACCCCAGAGACGAGCGCAAGGGTACTGCATACCATTTGCTGCTAAGTTTACCCACGCTCCAGCACCATGGTTACAGGTCCATCGTTTTCAATCATCACCTGCATCATGGCACCAAATCGACCTGTTTCTACCTTGAGACCACTATGCCGAAGTTTGGCGACAAACTGCTCGTAGCGCTGCTCTGCCATCGCTGGAGCCGCCGCCCGGTCAAAGGAAGGACGCCGCCCCTTACGGCAGTCGCCATAGAGCGTGAATTGGCTGATGACCAACAGCTCGCCGCCAATCTCCTGCACCGAGCGGTCAAACCGGTCACCCGTCTCGCCTGGAAATAACCGCAGTTCCAGGCATTTTTTGGCCATCCAGTCCAGCTCAGCTTCGGTATCGGTTTCGGCAATGCCTACCAGCAGATTTAAGCCGCGGCCAATTGCACCCACCACCTCTCCCGCAACCGTCACTTGCGACGACCGAACTCGTTGCAGCACAACACGCATAGAAGGGGAACACTAGCTGAACAGAGAGGTAACCGGCTACTTGCCAAAGCCCTTACCGCGATTCGTGGATGGAAGGCAGAGGCAGGCTTCGAGCTGCCGCTTCAAGGTATCGTGGTCTAGATTTTGCCCGATCAGCACCAGTTGATTTTTGGGCTGCCCTTTCCACTCCTCATCGTCGAGGGAGAAGCGTTTGCCGCTGAGGTGAAAAACATGCCGCTTAGGGCTTTCATCGAACCAGAGGATACCCTTAGCCCGAAATACCGATTCGGGAAGCAGGTTGTCTAGAAAGTGCTGGAAGCGCTTGATCGCAAAGGGGCGCTCACTCTGGAAGGAGACAGACGTGAAGCCATCCATCTCAAGATGATTTGAGTGGTGGTGATGTGCATGAGCGTGGTCATGATCGTGCAAGCAGTGCCCATGATCGTGGTCGCAGGCGGAATGATCGGGATGATCGTGCTCATGATCGTGGTGCGTATGGTCATGATGATCGTGGTGATGCGCGTGCCCGTGGGATTCTTCGGGATTAAAATACTGGTCCGACTCGAACAAGCCAACGCTCAGGATCAGCGGCAGAGGAACCTGCGATTGCTGGGTACGCAAAATCCGCGCTCCTTCTTTGACTTCGCGGATCTTGGCTTCAAGTTCATCGGCGCGAGCCGGGGAGACGAGGTCGGTTTTGTTCAGCAGGATGATATCGCCGTAGAGGATCTGGTTATAGGCGGCTTGACTGTTAAACAGATCGAGGCTGTAGTTTTCCGCGTCGACCAGCGTCACAATCGAGTCGAGGCGGGTCATGTCGCGCAGTTCTGTGCCCAGAAAAGTTAGGGCAATCGGCAGCGGATCGGCCAATCCAGTCGTTTCTACCACAAGATAATCGATTTGATCTTGCCGCTCCAACACGCGATAGACAGCCTCTACCAAATCGTTATTGATCGTGCAGCAAATGCAGCCGTTACTCAATTCGACCATCGTATCGTCCGAGCCTTCGACCGTCACCAGCAGATCATTGTCGATGCCGATCTCGCCAAACTCATTCACCAATACGGCGGTTTTCAGGCCCTCTTGATTAGTAAGGATGTGATTCAGAAGAGTTGTTTTGCCGCTGCCCAAGAAGCCGGTAATGATGGTGACGGGAAGCCCATGCTTGGCATCATCCATTCGGGAGGGCGAGGTGGAAGTCACTGCTGAGGTCATAGTCCGCTACTTAACGCTGCAAAATATCGTACTGTAGAGGAACAGCGGCAGAGTTGCTCTGAAATAGGCGAATTTACCGCTGTAGGTTCTTCCTAATTATTGCGTATCTGCTTCTGGGTTGCGCGTTCGTTGCTTGAGGACCCGTTGACGAGAACCCATCGACAAAACCCTATTGACAAAGCGCCCAAAGCCGCCATGCTGATGCACTCCACTCGCTTCATTTGCTCTAGACAAGGGCATGCTGCTCAATGGCAGCGATGTCGCTGAGATATTCTGGAAAAGACCAACACCCGGTCGCTTCCTTTCCAGCTTTATGTTTTGAGCGTTGATGTGCAGGCAGATTTCTAGTTTTGAGCGCCATAGGCTATGACACTGACTTTCTATAACACGCTGACTCGTCGTAAACAGCCCTTTGAACCCTTGGAACCCGGTAAGGTGGCGATGTACTGCTGCGGCGTGACAGTGTACGACTACTGCCACTTGGGTCATGCTCGCTCCTACATTGTCTGGGACACGGTGCGGCGCTATTTGATGTGGCTCGGCTATCAGGTGCGCTACATCCAGAACTTTACCGATATCGACGATAAGATTCTCAACCGAGCCAACGCTGAAGGCAGCACGATGACCGAAGTTGCCGAGCGCAACATTGCCGCATACTTTGAAGACATGCGCCGCCTCAACGTTCTGGATGCGGTCGAATATCCCCGCGCCACCGAGCACATCGACGAGATCCAGCAGATCATCAAAACGCTGATTGAACTCGACTATGCCTATCCAGCAGGCGGCGATGTTTATTACCGAGTGCAGCGATTTCCTTCTTACGGCAAGCTTTCCGGGCGACAGCTCGACCAAATGCAGGCAGGAGCTAGTGGACGGGTTGATGCCAGCGATCCAGAGAGCAGCCGCAAGCAGCATCCCTTTGACTTTGCCCTCTGGAAAGCCGCCAAACCCGGCGAACCAGCGTGGGAGTCTCCTTGGGGTCCAGGACGCCCCGGCTGGCACATCGAATGCTCGGCCATGATTCGGGCGCGGCTAGGAGACACAATTGATATCCATACGGGCGGCGGCGATCTGGTGTTTCCGCATCACGAGAATGAGATCGCCCAATCGGAAGCGGCAACCCGCAAACCCCTAGCCAACTACTGGCTGCACAACGGCATGGTTAACGTAGGTGGCGAGAAGATGTCCAAATCGCTGGGCAACTTCACCACCATCCGGCAGCTTTTGAACGCTCCCAATGCCCCGCACCCGATGGCCCTACGACTGTTTGTGCTGCAAGCCCACTACCGCAAGCCGATCGACTTTACGGCTGAAGCGATGGCATCGGCAGAACAGAGCTGGGAGACGCTGAAGGACGGGCTGCTGTTTGGCTATAAGTTCGGCAATGTGCTGGGCTGGACGGATACCGCCGATGCCTCCTTTGGGCAGCCGGATTCGATGCGGATCCCTGACGAGAGCGAGGCGGTGCAGAAGTTTCGGACGGCAATGGATGACGATATCAACACCCCAGCCGCTCTAGCCGTCCTGTTCGAGCTAGCCAAGGATCTGCGGCGAGAAGGCAACATCCTTACCCATGAAGGCAAGACGACTACCGATTCGCAGCTACTCCGTGAGCAGTGGCAAACGCTAGTGGTGCTGGCACAGGTTCTAGGGCTGGAAACCCAACCCGAAACCGAGACGCCGATCAGTGGACTGAGCGAGGCCGAGATTGAGGCGAAAATCAACCAGCGCCGCGAGGCCAAAGCGGCTAAAAACTTTGCTGAAGCAGACCGGATTCGTGAGGAACTGAAGGGGCAGGGCGTGATATTGGTCGATAAGCCTGGTGGTATCACGGAATGGCATCGCGGATAGAAGCGGTAGGGAAAGAGAAGCTGCATTACTCAATCAAAACAGGATCAAATCCGCCGTGCTGCAATGCAGGTCGGTGTCCTGACGAATAGCTCACCGCCACTTCACATCACCGCCACTTCACAAGGTGCGCTGCTGCAGTGCTCGCAGGATAGGGATAGTTTGAATCTGTTCGGGACGGAGGGTTGTCCAGTCAAGTCCGGTTGGTCGGGGATAGCGCGTCTGGGTCTCGATGACGCCCTCAGGCGTTACAATCCAGTCCAACGGCCAATCGTGAGACTGCATTGGTAAGCGCTGATCGGCTACAAGCTGCAGCGGATGCACCGTTGTCACAATCGGCGTTTGCGGCTGCACCAGTTCAAATTCTCGCAGCATCGCCAGCTCCAGATCGGCAAAGCCTGCTCCCTTGCCGGTGCGACCCCCATCACTCGCTGCCGCTACACAGCCCACCACCACCAGATCGATTGGCTGCATCTCTTCAAAACTGACTAACCGCCCGTGGATCAGGGCCTGCCGCATCGTGGCTGCGACTTCTAGCGGAATCTGCTGCTGTTCTAAGTCAGCCGCCGTTAACTCCACAAAGCAACGACGGCGCGACAAACGCGGCACTGCCATATACAGCCGTTTACCGTCTTGCAAGGCCCGCAGCCGCACTGCCGCCTGTGGAGCATCGGGGTTGCACTTGATTACCTGAGCCTGCTGCCAGATGGGCAACGCCGCCAACTGCTCTGCCGCCTCAGCCGCCCCGAGAAAATGGGGAATATGCCCGACCGGGTCTCTCAGGACAACCCGCTGCTGCTTCAGCCGAGACCACACCTCCGCCCGCACGGCATCTTTGGCTGCATGGCGTCCGCTCCATTCGGTTTTCTGTTGCTGGGGGTGCTCCATCTGCCAGTCAGGACGTTAGAAGGAATACCGATTAAATTCTGCCGTGTTGCCCTGCTGATCAAACGAAAGAACCGCAAAATCGTCTTGCCGGTCACCCATTTCCATCCCCGGCGTACCCACCGGCATTCCTGGCACTGTGATTCCTTGGATGCGGGAACGTTCGCTGAGCAATCGCTGGATATCGCTGGCGGGCACATGCCCTTCAATCACATAGCCGTTGACGAAAGCCGTGTGACAAGAAGATAGCGATTGCGGCACGCCATACTGCTGCTTGATCGCATCGATATCTGGCGTAGAGAGCATCTGGGGCTGAAAGCCTTGGGACGTCAAATGCTCCATCCAGCCTTCGCAGCAGCGGCAGTTTGGATCGCGATACACCGTGATTGGCGTCAGTAGAAATACCTGAGCGATTTGAGCAGATGGCATCGTCATAGGTAAGGCAGCCGCGCTCCTGACTCCTCCCAGAACAACGCCAACGCTAACCACCAACCCCACTATCCAACTTGCCAGCAGCCGGATGGCTCGTAGCCCTCGAAATTCTGCCTGGTTCACGATCTTTCCTCTAGCGCGTATCAACTCTTTTCATCCTATCCAAGCTGTCGGAATACCAACCAAGCCACGTGCTTGGGGAAATGAGGGCAACTCAATCCAAATTCCTGCCGGTTAGCTCCACAAAAATATCTTCCAGGTTCGCTGGGCGCACCATCATGCCGGTCTTATCTGACTGGTGATCCAGAAACGATTTGGCTTCTTCTAGAGACGGGAAGAACTTGTACTCCCAGCGGTCGCCATCCTGAACCATCAGCAACCCCTCCCCATGGCGTCGTCGCAGTTCCTCTAGCGTGCCCAGCTCGATTAATTTGCCGCTATCCATGATGCCGATGCGGTTGCACAGATATTCAGCTTCTTCCATGTAGTGGGTCGTCAGCAGAATCGTCATCCCCTGCTGATTCAGTCCTTTGATGATTTCCCAGAGGCGGCGGCGTGTTTGGGGATCAAGCCCAACCGTGGGTTCATCAAGGAACAGAATTTGCGGCTGATGCAGCAGGGCACGGGCAATCTGCAGACGGCGCTTCATGCCACCCGAGAGGGTTTTGACGAGATCATTGCGGCGATCGCTCAGCTCCACATAATTCAGCCAGCGGTCAATTTCTTGCTGCCGCCGTCGATTGGGAATGTGGTGCATTCGCCCATGGAATTCCATGTTTTCCCAGACGGTCAGATCCATATCAACGCTGGTTTGCTGCAACACAACGCCGATCTGGGTTTTGACGCCAAAGGGTTGCCGGATCACGTCGTAACCTGCCACCACGATATCGCCTTGGGTGGGTCTAGTCAGGGTTGTCAGCATCCGAATCGTCGTCGATTTCCCAGCCCCGTTGGGACCTAGCAAGCCAAAAATTTCTCCAGGCTCAATGGTTAGGGACAAGTCATCCACCACCGAGACATTGTTGTAAACCTTGTGAACATTTTGCAGGCAGACTGCAGCAGGCATAGCGTCAATAGCATCTGGCTAAATTCTCATGCAGATTCTAGTCTACGGTACTGCGGACGAATCTCTACCGATTGCTCAGGGTGCGGCTGAGCCGGTGTCCTAAAGGGCAGGAGCACGGTAGCGCATCGCTGGAGCGTAGAACAGGGCTTGAAATCCGGCTTGCCGTTCTGCGGGCGGTTCAGGGGCATAGTCCCACAGGCTCTCGTAGTAAAAGAAGGTAACGCCTAAGCCCCGCATCTGCGCGGCCCGCACCTGCGCCTGAATTAGCGCCATTGTCACTGGGTTGTTGCGCAAGCCGGTCAGAACACCCACACCCGTGGGAATCTTCTGCTGCACTTCCTGGATCTCCGGGCGGCTAATCTGCTCCACAAAGCTTTGCAGATTCGGACGATATACCTGCACAGTCAGCTCATCGACAATGTTCTGCCGTACCCAGCCTAGCCAATCCTGCAAATGCAGCCGGTAGGCAAAATCATAGTAGTTTGGGGAGACCGAGAAGATAGCTCCCGGTTTGCGGGCTTTGACGGCGCGATTGAGCTGAGCCATGAATGCCGTGATTTTGTTGGCTCGCCAGCGCACCCAGTCAGCATCGGCTGGATCGGCGGGCGGTGTTTTCTTGGTTTCCTGGGTGTAGAGAGCCTTCGTGTAGCGGTCGTAGCCAAATTCGCGGGGCAGGCTCATGTGGTCATCAAACTGGATCCCGTCTACGTCATACTGAGTGACGATTTCCAGCACTAGATCGGTAATAAACTGCTGTACCTGCGGATGAAACGGATTCAGCCAGACGACCTCACCCGCTGCGCTGATTGAGGTTTGTCCGCCGTCTTGCTTAGTCGTCAGCCAGTCCGGATGCTTGAGGGCTAGTTCCGACGTGGGAGGAGCCATGAAGCCAAACTCAAACCAAGGAATCACCAGCAGTCCTTGATAATGGGCTTGAGCCGCCAGATCCGCCAAGATATCTTGTCCCTCTAGCCCGCGATACACAAAGGACTGAATTCCACTGCGCTGAGCCACGGCACTCGGGTAGAATGTATAACCTGCGTTCCAGACAACCGGATAGATCGTGTTGAAGTTGAGCAGCTTGAGCTGAGCGACGGCATCCTGCACCTTCAGCCGATCCCGCAAAATATCGGCGTCATTGGTGGTCAACCAAACACCGCGAATTTCCGAGCGCGACTGTGGCAAGACAGGCTCCATTTGACCTAGCCATGTGCCTGTCAGCGATAGCACAAATAGTAGCGGCAGCAGCAACCGCAGCAATCGCCGTCTGCTTACCCATCTCACTATCCACTTCAATTCAGTGTTCCTCATCCCCACGAACCGGATTCCAGTATTCAAGACGTGCCTGTTCCCAGAGTTCTGGACTGGCATCGACTAGCCCCATAGTCTATCGGGATTCCCGCAAACAAAACATAAGAATTATTGATGTTTCTGCTGACGCCCACACCGGGTAAAACGTTCCGAATCAACGACCAACTGGTGCTACAGAGCCTTAATCCCAGGCGATGCTGCGATCTCAGTCGTCGGTTCAACTTGCATTTTTGTTGAGTTTATGTCATGCCCTACCAAGAACGTCATTGGGTTAACCCTGGTGTCAGCAATATTAACTGCTGTGTTACCAATGCTCGCAGGTCAGACAAATCCAGCTCCACCTCCTGCAAAATCTCTGCCACGGTTCGGGTCTGATTGCCGTCTGCAGCTTTTAAGAATTGCCATTCCGACTCCCTGAGGTTGATGATCTGATAGTCGTAGTTGAATAGGGTGCGGCTGTCCCAGCCATCCATACAGGGGCTACGATCTGGAATGGCTGCCAGTAGGGCCGCATCATCCGACCAGTCCGCTTTGGGTAGGGGCGGTCGAGCGAGGAAAAATTCGTAGTGGGTGATTGTCTCTGGGTCGAGTAGTTCAATCAAGCGATAGCGCTGGCGATCGGTTAGTTTAGCAGCCCGTTCTAGGAGGTCGGGGGCTTTGCTCAGCAGCCGCTCCAATTGCCAGACCTGCGGATTCGAGAAACCAACAAACTCTAGACCCGAGGCGTCAATGAGTTCGAAGAGCGTGTCAATGGTGTAGTCAATTTCCTGAGGATGGACATACATATCTGCAAAGCACTCGTCCCGATGATTCTCAATCGACCAGCGCTCTCGCTCCCGCTTCACCAGTCGGTTATTCTCGGGCAATGCCGCAAAGATCTGCCGCCCAATGGAAACGCCATCGCAGTAGTCACCTCGTTTTTCTCCTTGCAGCAACGCAATGGCTTGCTGCATCAGCTTAATCTCCCAACGCCCAAGCTCGCTATAGACAAAGATGTGCAAAAGACCACCGGGCGCTAGCTTTTGAGCCAATGCCTGAAGTCCGCGAATGGGGTCGGGGGTGTGGTGCAACACGCCTACGCAGTTAATTAAATCAAACTCACCAGCTAAGCGATCGACATCGTAGAGTGAGAGGTGATGAAACTCGACGCGATTCGCTCCCGAGCGCTGGCACCGTTCTCTGGCAACAGCTAGCGTTCCAGCACTCAAATCAATGCCAACAACCTGCGCCTGAGGATTTAAGTGAACTAGATACTCGGTGCCCACTCCCGAGCCACAGCCAGCATCCAGAATTCGAATGTCCTGCCGTGGTGGTTTGCGTCCGGTACAGAAAGCGTAGGCTGCGGGCCAGTTCCAGCGCCAGTTGTAACCGGGTGGTGGTTCATCCAACAGTGGCTCGGGTGGAAAGGGATAGGTGTCATACAGTTGAGCAACAGCCGCGCTAATGCGTTGAGCGTCAGACATAGGAGTACAGCAATGCCATCAAGCGTCGCAAGGGTTTTCTCATGTTTTACCAAGCTCTCAGCACTATCTCATAAAAGCGTCAGCCGCTGTTCAGGATGGCTGTTCATTTTGAGAGCATCTGCTTAAGAGTGCTTAAGAGACAGTGCCCCTTCGCTAGATCTCACAGGAGAAGACCATGAAACACCTGGTAGCAAGCAGTTTTGTGATTTTGCTGCTCACAACAGGATGTGCAGTTCGTTCACCCCGTTCTGGACCTTCCCCATCGAGTGTGGAGACCCAGACTCCAACCCAGGAGTTGAGTCAGGGCTTCCAGGTGGTTGCTTCGGGTAGCTTCGTTTCAGGAGAGCATCCGACCCAAGGCAGCGTGCGAATTCTCGAGGAAAACGGACAACGCTACATTGAGCTAGGCAACGATTTTCAAACCAATCGTGGACCCGATCTGTTCGTCATTCTGCACCGCTCGCCAGACGTGATCGGCACAACCGTCGCCCCTACCCACAGCATCAACGAGGGAGAGTATGTCACGATTGCCCCCCTAGAATCTGTGAATGGTCAGCAGCGCTACCCCATTCCCATCGAAGTGAATCTAGCGGATTACCAGTCCGTTGCTATTTGGTGTCGTCAATTCAATGCGACCTTCGGCGCAGCAAGCTTGCAAAGCTAAGCGATCTGGATTGGATGCAGCAGCGAGGGTGAAGCAACTTTAGAATTTACAAGCCCGAGAGAATTTACAAGCCTGAGGATTTTGTGTAATATTTTGTAACAATAGAAAGGCAAAGACATCAAAAGCTGCGGTTGTTTCAGGAGTTAGATTTTGGGTACTGGGGATGTAACGAATCGGCTGATTCAAACAGAACGATACTGTTTGATTGGGCACCTTGTTTCCATGGCGTTTGGGCTAGCAGGACTGCTGCTAGTTATGCCTCATCCGGAATTTTTGGCCTATGTGCCAGCAGGGCAGACGCTCTTCCGGTGGAGCATGGCCGGAGGAGGAGTTGTTTACATTGTGCTGGGCGCTACTGCGGTAGCGATCCACGCCTATCGTGTGCTGGGCTGGCGTGCTTGGCTAGCCTTCATGCTACCGGCAGTCTTGATTTCCCTAAGCAGCGAATTGCTGGGCACCAGCACGGGTTTTCCATTTGGACATTACAGCTATCTGAGCGGTTTGGGCTACAAAATTGCGGGTTTAGTCCCGTTCACCATCCCCCTGTCCTGGTTCTATCTAGGGCTATCCTCCTACGAGCTAGCGAAAGCGGGCTTATCGACTCTGGCTGCTCAGCGAGGTCAGTCGTTGGGCTGGTTAGGGCAGGTTGGAGCCGTTGGTCTAGGCGCTTTACTACTCACCTCGTGGGACTTTGTGCTCGATCCGGCTATGAGCCAGACCGCGATGCCCTTTTGGTATTGGCATCAGCCCGGAGCATTCTTTGGGATGCCCTACCAAAACTTTGTTGGCTGGTTGGGTACGGGTGCAACCTTCATGACGGTAGCGGCTCTGCTTTGGGGCAAGCGGGTACCGGTGCTCCAAGCGGCGCAGCTTAACTTGCCTTTTGTGGTGTATTTGGGGAACTTTGCCTTTGCTGCAGTGATGAGTATTGCTGCTGGCTTTTGGGTGCCCTTGCTACTGGGTTTGTTGCTGGGCGTGGCACCTGCCGTGACCTGCTGGCGACTTGGGCAGTCTGGAGTGGTGACCTCTTCGCGTCTCGTCTCTGAGGTGGACGGCGTTGAAGCGACTGCTGCGGTAGATGATGTCATTAAACAGATTGCCGCCTAGATCTCTGTAGTTTCTGGTCTAATTTTTTTGACTTAATGCAGTTGCCCCCAACGCTGGTTGATCGCGGCAAGTCGGGGGCAATGTGTTATGGGTTAGTGTTATGGGTTAGAAGTTACTAGGCACAGTTCCTGGCTATCAACGCTTTGCTGAATTGTTTACTCGCTCTTGTGCAACAGCCACTCACGATTGCGACCGTTGCCTCTCCTTCAGTAATCTGTACCGGTTTTGCAGCCTTGGCGCTGCTACTGCTGTTGGTGCAACTGCCAGCTGCAGCGATTCTGCTATCTCGCTTGCTGCAAGGACCGCGTCGCCACCCACCCCTGATTCCCGAATTGGCTACACCCGATTTATTGGGTAAAGTCAGCGTGGTCGTACCAACCCTCAACGAAGCTGCCCGGATTGCGCCCTGTCTGGAAGGGCTAAGCCGTCAAGGCTATGAACTGCGGCAAGCAATTGTAGTCGATAGTCGCTCTACCGATGGCACTGTCGAGCTTGTGAAAGCTGCCCAGAACCGCGACCCGCGCCTGCAATTAATCATCGATGACCCCTTACCTCCTGGCTGGGTAGGACGCCCTTGGGCTTTACACACCGGATTTCTACATAGCTCTGAGGAGAGTGAGTGGATCTTGGGCATCGATGCCGACACTCATCCACAGCCCGGTCTCATTGCTAGCTTAGTTAAAACGGCGGAGCAACAGGGCTACGATTTGGTGTCGCTGTCACCGCAGTTTATCCTGCGAGATCTAGGGGAGTTTTGGTTGCAACCGGCTTTGCTCATTACCCTCGTGTATCGCTTTGGTCCGGCGGGTGGCAGTGCTGCTGGAGCGGAGCGGGTCATGGCTAATGGTCAGTGCTTCCTCTGTCGCCGATCGCTGCTGGCTGAGCTAGGTGGATATAGCAGTGCTCGCAAGTCCTTTTGTGACGATGTAACCCTGGCTCGTAATGCGGCTCGGATGGGAGCAAAGGTTGGCTTTCTCGATGGTGCTCGGGTGCTGAAGGTCCGGATGTACGAGGGAATGCTGGAAACCTGGCGCGAGTGGGGGCGCTCCCTAGACCTGAAAGACGCCTCTTCAGCTCCTCAAACATGGGGCGATCTTGGCTTTTTGATTGCTGTGCAAGGGCTGCCCTTGTTTGCCACATTACTCTTCCTAGGCAGTATAATCAGCGGCTGCACTGCGCTGCCCATAGAAGTGGCGCTAGGGCTTAATCTGGGACTTCTGGGCATACGGATTGCCCTGCTGTGGGCTATTGCCCCTTCCTACGACTTTACTCAGGCCCAGGCTGCCTGGAGCTTTTGGCTGTCGCCACTTGCCGATCCCCTGGCTGTATATCGAATTTTTCTGTCGTCCTGGCACACTCCAACTCAGTGGCGCGGGCGTCGCTACGAGGATCTCATGCATTGAAACAAATGAACTGAAGCAAAAACTTAAACCATAAAAAAACATAAAAAACTTAAACAGCAAAGAGAGGTGCAGTCTCACTTGCACCCCCTGGTTCAACTGGAAACAGATCAACCGCTTAAAGTCCGGGCAGATTCAGCCCCTCGGTCAACTCTTCCATGCGTTGCCGCATTGTGGCGGTTGATTTGTTGTAAGCGTCTTTCATAGCTGCGGTGACCAGATCCGACAACACGTCAGCCCCTTCGCCTATTGCATCCGCTGAAATTTCGACTCGACGAGGTTCTTGGTTGCCACTGAGGACAACCTTCACGAGTCCGCCTCCAGACTCGCCCTCGATTTCCATGACTTCCAGTTCTTCTTGCAGCCGCTTAGCACCTTCTTGAACCTGCTGGGCTTTCTTAAAAGCTTCGGTCAGTTCCTTCATTTTGCCCAAACCGAAGCCGAAGCCTTGACCTTGACCTTTTGACATAATGTTTTTATCGAGTGTGGGTCGAATGCTATCTTAACAACGATCGCTGCTATCCGATGCGGATATTACCGATTGCCTTCCCCGATCTGCCCCGGCAAAATGACACCTAGAGCGGATTCACGCGCCCTGAAATTCGCCCAGCATCTTCACCTCGGGTTCTAGCCAGAGCGACCACTGCTGCTCTACTTTTTGCTGAATCAGATGGATCAAGGACCAGATATCGCTAGCTTTAGCGCCACCGCAATTCAGGATAAAGTTGGCGTGGCGTTGGGCAATTTGAGCACCACCAATCTGATGTCCCTTCAAGCCGGTTTGCTCGATCAGCCAGCCCGCTTTGTAGGGTGTGGGGTTGCGGAACACGCTGCCACAGCTAGGCAGGTGATAGGGTTGGGTGGTGCGTCGCTGATTAAGATGGGCAATGGTTGCAGCCATAACCTGCTGAGGATCGCCTCCTGGCTGGAGTTGAAAAGTTGCCTGCGTCACCAAGCGAATAGGCTGTGAATTGCTAGACTGAGGCGTGCCCTGTAATACAGAGGTACGATAACCATACTGCAATTGCTCAGGAACCCACAAAGCACCTGTGCCATCCTCGTTTAAGACATGAGCAGCCACCAAAATATCGGCTGTACAGGACTGGTGAGCACCCGCATTCATCACGACAGCACCACCAACGGTACCCGGAATCCCAACAGCCCACTCTAGCCCCCGCCATCCTCGCTCAGCTGCCTGATAGGCAAGACGGGCCAGCGATACTCCTGCTGCCGCCGTCACTTGACCTGTTTCCTCGTCAAAGTGGGTATGCCGCAAATGACGCGTGCAGATCACTAAACCGGGAAGCCCTCGATCGCTGATGAGCAGATTGCTGCCTGCCCCCAGCAAGGTAATGGGTAATGCCTGCTCAGTTGCCCAATCCAGGCTAGCTTGCAGATCCTCAATTCGCCGAGGAGCGACATAAAGCTCTGCTGGTCCCCCTACTCGAAAGGAGGTGAGTGTCGAGAGAGGCACCTGCGGTTTAATGAGACAGTCTGTGCCGGGAAGCCGCATAGGGTATGGCTGTTGACCTAGGGGCGAAAACCAAGCATATCCCATCTCTGAACCGGAACTGTTTGCTCGTAGAGAAACGGCGTGAGTGCTGGGATCTTGGGAAAGTGTCATGATACGCTTGCAGAAGGATGGATAAATAACACAGCAAATTGAGCTCGTACCGTGAATCAAGGAGTATGGTTGAACAAGTCTCAAGCTGAACCGCAATAGGCATGGGATTTCTGCTCGACCTGCTGGTAAAAGGCAACCAATTCGGGAATGACCCGGTTCAGATTTCCAGCTCCCAAGAACAGCACTAAATCGCCTGGCACGAGAGATTCCATCAGGTAGGCAGACACCGTTTGCAGAGTTGGTTGATAGGTCACATTGGCGTGGTGAGTGGCGATGGCCTCCGCAACTTGCTGTCCTGTTACCTGACCTTTTGTCTCTCCAGCACTGTAGATATCCGTGGTGATGACCAGATCGGCATCGGCAAACGAGCGAGCAAACTCGTTGAGGAATGCCGCCGTGCGGCTATAGCGATGCGGCTGAAATACGGCAACAATGCGCTTCTGAGCCGCTAGGGGAGCATGAACCCGCAAGCGTGCTGCCGCCAAAGTTGCTTGAATCTCGCTGGGGTGATGAGCGTAATCGTCTATAAATAGAATCTGGTTTGCCTCGCCTCGATGCTCAAACCGGCGACGAGCGCCTTCAAAATTGGCTAAAATTGCCGCAATCTGATGAAACTCTAGCCCCACTAACCGCCCCACTGCCACAACCGCAAGGGCATTGCTGAGGTTGTGCCGACCCAACAAGGCGAGAGAAAGCTCTCCCAAAACTACACCCCGCTCCCAGACTCGGGCACTGGTTCCTTCAGCATGATAGTGAACCTGATCAACCGTGTAATCTGCTTGACGTTCAGGAAAGAGACTGTAGGTAATAGACGGCTGTAGATGCTCATGCACGGCTGGACTATCTATACAGCCCACCAAGGTAGAGCACTGCCTAGCAAACCTTTGGAACGTGGCAATCACTTCCTCTAGGCTGGTGTAATGATCGGGATGATCCAGCTCAATGTTAGTCACAACGCCAATTTGGGGCGCAAACTTCACGAGCGAACCATCAGACTCATCGGCCTCAGCGACAAAATAGGGACCTTCACCGACTCGGGCATTGCCTTCCCAAGCCCTGACTTCACCTCCAACAACTATCGTGGGGTCAAGGTCGGCTTGCAGCAGTAAGTACCCAATCATGCTGCTGGTAGTGGTCTTGCCGTGGGTTCCAGCTACCGCAATGCCCTGATATTGCTGCATTAAAGCCGCAAGCAGATCGGAGCGATGAAAAATAGGACAACCCAGTTCTAGGGCTGCCCGATATTCCACATTAGTAGCGTTGATGGCAGTAGAACAGATAACCTGCGGCAACCGCCCAACAGGAATAGCTTCTCGAGGAATGTCTCTTAGCAACGGCTTTGCTGTATCTGGTGCAGAGGCTTCAGGGTATTGCCTTTGAAACGCCTCAAGGTTGGCAGCATCTTGGTTCCAAAAAATATGGGCTCCCTGGTCTTGCAAACGTTGCGTTATATGGTTAAGACACAGATCTGAGCCAGAGACGGGCAGTTTGCGCTTGGTCAATACATACGCGAGAGCCGACATGCCAATTCCACCAATGCCGATGAAATGAAATGGTCTCCCGCTGAAATCTACAGAATTCAGCATCACAGCTCCTTAACACACACCACACCACACAACACGCGATATCATAGCAAGAATTGCTTTTCGTGCGATATATTTTTGTTTTCAAACTTGCTGACCTATGCTATACACCTCCGCGTCAGCGATGGATTAATCTTAATCAGTATCCTGGATCTAGAGCAGACTTTTCAGTATTTTTGCCGGGCAAACCGCTTAAGTCGCTCTGGATCTTACCGAATTCGTTGAATAAATCATAGATTCAGCCTCAAGCTGGTATTCCGAAACAAAGTTGCACGAAATCAGACAGTAGCTTCACAGGAAATAGGTCGCATTCCGGAAAGCAGTCTCGGCTATTTATGCTTTATACAGAAATCACCCTATGCAAAAGTTGGGAATTTTCGGGGGAGCCTTTAATCCTGTTCATTGGGGGCATCTGTTAATTGCCGAAACCGCTCTGACTCAGCTGAGTCTGGATCGGGTGATTTGGGTTCCCTCCTATAACCCACCTCACAAAGCAACCTCTGGACTGCTGGCAGATTTTCATCATCGGCTGTCTATGGTGGAGCAGGCCATTGCGACGCATCCTCAGTTTGCCCTTTCTCCTTTAGAAGAAGAGCACCCCGGCTGGTCCTATGCTCTAGATACGCTACGTGCCCTGCAGCACCGCTGGGGAAAAAACCAATGGTACTGGATTACTGGGCTAGATGCGTTCCGCTCACTGCCGCGCTGGTACGGTCGCCGCACTCTGATCAGAGAATGCTATTGGCTAATTGCTCCTCGATTAGCCAATGCTAGTACCCCAGCGCTAGAACTCCTGGAGTCTTCCAGTTCTGACCGCCTCTCTGGGTCTATGAGCGACTCCATGGCTGACTCTTCGACGATGTCCTGCCTCCGATCTAAGAGCCAAGATTGGGTTCACCAAGTAGAGCAAGACCTCCTATCGGAGCTACCGGCAGATGCTCGCCTGCACTGGCAGTGGTTAGATATGCCGCTCATACAGATTTCTTCCAGTTTGGTGCGTCACTATTGTAGGCAGCAGCGCTCGATCCGCTATCTCGTACCTGAGTCAGTTCGCCACTACATCCTGACCCACGAGCTTTATCGGTCAACCAAAGGACAGAACGATGCATCGTGAGCTTTGGGTTTATAGGTGTTTTCAATAGGTACTTTTACTTATGATTGAAAACTTAAAACTGATCCCGCTAGCGCTTCTGGGACATCATCTTCCCGCTCATTCCTGATCCCCGGATCCTGGCTTTGCCCTTGAGAGGCATACTCTTAAGCGGTATGATCGGGTTCATTACTATCGATCTATTTAGTACTACAGAGGGCAAGACGCAGTGATTAGAGTAGCGATCAACGGCTTTGGACGTATCGGGCGTAACTTTTTACGCTGTTGGCTCACCCGGCAAAGTAGCCACATCCAGGTTGTCGCCATCAACGACACCTCCGATCCTAGAACAAACGCCCATCTGTTGCGATATGACTCAATGCTGGGGAAGTTGGATGCTGACATCAGTGCAGACGACGACACCATTACCGTGAATGGCAATACTATTAAATGCACGTCCGATCGAAATCCGCTCAACTTGCCCTGGGGAGCATGGGATATTGATCTGATTATTGAATCAACGGGAGTCTTTACCTCGCGAGAAGGTGCATCTAAGCATCTAGAAGCGGGAGCCAAGAAGGTGCTGATTACTGCTCCGGGCAAAGGAGATGATGGCACATTCGTCGTGGGCGTGAATCACAACGAATATGACCACAACAAGCACCACATCATCAGTAATGCTAGCTGCACTACGAACTGTCTAGCGCCTGTCGCTAAAGTGCTACACGAAAACTTTGGCATTATCAAGGGGACGATGACCACCACCCACAGCTACACCGGCGACCAACGGTTGCTCGATGCGAGTCATCGTGACCTGCGCCGCGCTCGGGCTGCTGCGCTCAATATTGTGCCCACTACGACCGGAGCTGCCAAAGCTGTGGCGCTGGTTCTCCCTGAACTCAAGGGCAAGCTCAATGGTATTGCGCTGCGGGTGCCAACCCCCAACGTCTCGATCGTAGACCTTGTCGTACAGGTCGAAAAACCGACGATTGTGGAGCAAGTGAACGAAGCGCTAAAGCAGGCCGCTGAAGGTCCGCTAAAGGGTATTCTTGCTTACAGTGATCTGGAGCTAGTGTCGTGTGACTATCGCGGTACCGATGAGTCTTCCATTGTGGATGCCAACCTGACTATGGTCATGGGGGGTGACATGGTGAAAGTCGTGGCATGGTATGACAACGAGTGGGGCTACAGCCAGCGCGTCGTGGATTTGGCAGAGATTGTTGGCCAACACTGGCCGGCTTAAGTGCTCCTTTGTCTGTCTGAACACTGAGTAGTACTCAAAGATCATTAATTGAGCATTATTGAGATTCATAACGCGCAACGAGGATGGGAGTGGAGAGCATTCCTGTCCTCGCTGCTTAGAAGGGCTTAGAGCCAAATTCTGATCTGGCTTAAGCCGCCCTCTAGCTTGGCTTTCCTACAATCTCTGGAATGGCTCAGGTTGAGCAAGTAGGCAGCCCTAAGTTTCTAGCCAAAAGTCTCTAACCAAGGTTAGCTTCACCCTGGTCACCCTGGGGAGCTTCAAACTTGTAGCCCACCCCCCGAACCGTTTGAATCAGAGCGGGTTGTGACGTGTCAATTTCGATCTTTTTGCGAATTTGCCCGATATGCACATCTACAACTCGCTGATCGCCTACATAATCGTAGTCCCAGACTTTTTGGATCAATTCTGCCCGCCGCCAGACTCGACCTGGGTGGCTCGCCAAGAAATGCAGCAGATCAAATTCCAACGCCGTCAGCGGCACAATGTCACTGTTGAGCGTTACTTCCCGCCGCACCGGGTCGATCATCAAGCCATTGAAGGTGAGGCACTGCTGCTCTGCCGTAGTCACCGGACGCTGTCGCTTTAGAATTGCTCCGACCCGACCCTTCAGCTCTTCTAAGCTAAAAGGTTTGGTGAGATAATCGTCTGCTCCCTGAGAAAATCCTCGAATCTTGTCTGCCTCATCGCTGCGGCTGGTCAACATGAGAACAAACACATTGGTACGGCTTTGCATCTCCTGACAGAGATTGTAGCCTGTGGCGTCAGGCAGGTTGACATCGAGAATGACAAGATCAGGGTTGAACTGTTCAAAGAGTGCCAAGGCGCTCTTTCCGTCTTCTGCCGATTCTAGCTGATAATTTTGCTTGGAGAGAAAACGATGGATCAGTGTCCGGATCGAAGGATCATCATCAACCACAAGGATTTTGGCTGGAGCCATAGCGATACCCTTAGCGATAAGTCAGTGAGTGCGAACAGAGGGGGACATCCGTCAGAAAATCTTTAAACCTAAATGAAAAATTGCACCTAGGCGACTATCTTAGCCAGGAATGGATTCACAATAAATATATACTCAGCATGTTAGGTGGCTATTGAAACAATTATCGATCGTCTGATCGGGAAACGGCATAGTTCGCGCCAATGAGTTGACTACCGAGTTGACTAATGCTGTTTAGGGTAATTGCCGTGGAAGCATGATCCTGGGTTAATGTGCAGTCTGCCAGAGCTAGAGGCGGTTACACTATTGGCTAGAGACATATGGTTAAAGACATAATTGACCCGGGGCACAGGGTAAACACCTGGGATGGAGTAGGTCTGTACTCCATTTCTAATATTCCCGAATTTTCTTACGCCGATCATAATCGAATTATGCAGAGGGAGTCTTCTGGAGGTTGTAGATGAGCGACAAAAGTCCCTATGAGAGACTTGGGGTAGACGAAAGTGCCTCATTTGATGAAATTCAGGAGGCTCGAAGTCGATTGATGCAGGAGTATGCTGGCGATCGCAAGCAGGTCGAAGCTATTGAAGCAGCCTACGATTCTATCTTGATGGAACGTCTGCGCCTGCGGCAAGAGGGCAAGATCAAAGTCCCCGATCGGATTCGCTTTCCTGAGCGTTTGGCAGAACCTCCTCCTGAATTTACTCCAGCTCCGCCGAAGCAAGCTCCGGATTGGCTGCAACGTCTGATTGACACCCCGAGTCGGTCTGATATTCTGCTGCCGGCAGGGTTATTTCTCGGATCTGCTCTTCTGAGTTTGACGGCTCCTGCTCTGGCGCTGGCAATTGGAGTGGGCTTGAGCCTCTACTTCCTCAATCGCAAAGAGCGCAAGTTTGGGCGGGCATTCCTGTTAACGGTCATTGGGTTGATCGTGGGAGTAGTGCTCGGTCTGCAATTCGGTCGCTTGCTGCTGCCGCAACTGCAGCAAATTTCCCTATCCCTTGATTCGTTTGCGGCGCTAATCACCTTCTTCATCCTCTGGCTGATCAGCAGTTTCCTCCGCTAGCAGCCAGTTGGGTATGGATCTCGCTTCTATCTAATCTCAACCTGAGTCTGTGGCCATGCTACAGACTTTTTTCTTTATCTTCGTGTCTATCTCAAGCGAGCTGTTCACCGGGCAGGCAAGAAATAGAGTGATGATGGATGATGATAGAACGATGAATAGATTGAATCCGTGAATGGACTCGGAGTGTGGGCCTAGCGAGAGCCATAGCACACCCTCTGGGCAGCCCATGACCTAGGAATCCGAGCGAAGAACATCGCGCTGAGCTTGACGTTTCCGTTGCTGAGTCGAGCTAAAGAGGGCTGACTTCACGGTAGAGTCAATCTGAGAGGGCAAGACTGTTGAAGAAAGGGTGCTGCTGCTCACGGCAGAGGAGGGAAGCACCGTTTGATGGCAAAGCACTGTCAGCACACAAGAGCAAATCGCCAACAGACAAAAGTCCAAATTTTTGCCCGTTCGCAGCCACTGTACAGGGTAAGGCACAGCTGCGACAGCAGTAGCAGGTTTGGAGGAATGTCTAGGGTGAAGCACAAGTAGAGAGGGTGTCGGGCGAGGCATGAACAAAACCGGATCGGACTGATTCTCTATAGCGAGAACCTCAGTAAGGGTTTGATCTTGAAATTTGGTGTTTCGGAATCGTCGTGTTGCCTTCGCCACCGCATTTAGCCTCAATTGGTTCAACATAGACTTGCTATAGACCTTGCTATAGACTGAGACTGCCCAGCTTTACTGCTGCAGTTGCCATCTTCAAGCTACCAGTCTAATGAAAAACACGACAGTTGCGCGGTAAATGTTTCCGGTACGGGTGTGGGGCAAAAATTGAGGCTGGTCCAAATCTGCTAACCGAACCATGCCGGCAATCGCAATCAACGCCATCCCTACTCAGCATCAGTCTGCATCAAAGATGAATCTGGCTCAAGATTACCCGTAGCCGGTCATAGTCATCTTTTAATAAAACGCTAAGAGTTCGTCCGGCAGCAACTAACCAGTCGCGGTCGGCTTGCCGCAAACGGTAGATTTCCCGAATGGCAGCCGCTGCCAAGCTATCCACCGGAGCACCCGTCACCTGCAGCAGAGTCCGCAGAAAGTCGAGTTGCTCGCTAAAGCGAATTACATCCTCTGGTTCGCAGTAGTACACAGCCTGGTGAACCTGCGGAGGACGAGGCGGTAGATGCTGATAGATAGTATTGCTCAGAGTATTGCTCGGTGCTGATGGGTCCTGCCTAGCTCCATTCTGCGGCATTTGGAGCGGTTGAAACCCCACTATAGCCGCTCGAAATTCTGTCTTGAGCATGGCAAAAATCTGCGGCTGCTGCTCCTGAAGCTCTTGCAGCGATAGCCCCAGCGCCCTTGCCCGATGCACCGAGTCGATGGGGCTAGTGGTGGCATGATAGACGACCGCATAGATACAATTGCCAGACTCTTCATCCGTCGCTTTTACCCAACTGCCAAAGGGGGGCATCACCGCAAAGCTGAGATCATCCGGCTCTAAGCACTGTGCCAAGAATTCGCTCGTAGCCGTTTCAATCACCTCTGCAATGTGGTCAGGGCGGCGATTCTGCGAACTAAACTGAGGCAGCGGCAAGCGCATGAAGACTAGTTAGTGCTTGTCTGAATGATTTGAGTGATTGCAGCAACTGGCTAGCCATATTGGCTATGAAGTTAGCTTATAACTGGTTGACTATTTCTTGGCGCGGCCAGCAGTAGCGTCTACCAGTTCTAGCTCTGAGAGCCGGAACGTGACGAGCTTATCCCAGTTGCCGCCCTCAAACAGGACAGCTGCCGTACCGCTGCTGATGCGCTGCACCAATCCCTGATATCCATAGTAGATATCGTTTCTGTTTTTAACTCGAACTGCTGAACCCGGCAGAATCATGACATCGGCTATCCTTCATGTTGTCTTTCCTTAGCTTAAAGCATCCGTTACCCCAGACGCGATAGGAATTCACGATGCCCGCAATAGGTCATGGTTCACAATCCAGGTTTTGGGAATGAACCAGCCGCCAACCAACCGGCACGGGGCTAAGATCAACCAGCGATTCCCAGTTTAAAACTTCAGCCGATGACGGTAGTTGTTGACCGATTCCACAATTCCTAGGGCAATAAAATTGGTCAGCAGTGCAGAGCGCCCATAGCTGAGCCAAGGCAGCGGAATCCCCGTTACGGGAGCTAGTCCAATGGTCATGCTGATATTGATAAACACCTGAAACACAATCATTGACAATACGCCAATAGCCAGCAGCGAACCAAAATTATCCTTAGCGTTTTGGGCAATCATCACTAGCCGCAGACAAATCAGCCAAAACACCAGCAGCGTAATCATACAACCGACAAACCCAAACTCTTCCCCAATCGCTGAGAAGATAAAGTCGGTATGCTGCTCAGGAATGAAGTTGAGCTGGGTTTGCGTGCCTTGATTTAAGCCGCGCCCAAACAGCTTGCCAGCACCAATCGCAATGCGGGACTGAATCAGGTGGTAGCCTCCTCCAAGGGGATCTTTGTCGGGATCGAGAAACAGGGTCAGGCGGTCCCGTTGGTAGGCTTTCAAGACATGATCCCAGACAAAGTCACCCAAGCCACCGGCAATCAAGTTGATCACAGCCACCGTGAAGCTACTCGTCAACGGCCAGGGCAAGGTTCGCCAAGCAATGAGCACCATGAGAGCAACCCAAGCAAACCAGCCCGGCAGAAATACACTAAACAGAATGGCGGAGGCAATCGGTGCAATTAATAGGATCAACCAACCCGGATTAGCATTGCCCCAGTAGAGCATTCCTAAGGTAATGGCACCAAACACAAGCGACGTTCCCAAATCGGGCTGTAGCAAAATCAGTATCCAGGGCACTGCCACAATAGCTAGGGTTTTACCAACCATCGGCAGCGACTTGGCTCCCTGCTCATGCAGGACTGCCGCCAGTGTAATGATCATGGCTACCTTGGCGAACTCGGATGGCTGGAGGTTGAAGTTACCAATTGTGATCCAGCTTTGGGCACCATTAGCCGTAGTGCCAATGAAAATCACTGACAGCAAGACAAGATTGGTGACGATATAGATAATCCATCGCCACTGCATCAGGTTCTCGTAGCGCCAGCGAGCAAGGATGAGGGTCAAAATCACTCCAATTCCCCCCGTAATCCAGTGCTGCCACCAAATCGTTGTTCCCAGATGCAGCTCTGCACTGCGAATGGCAATGCCGCCAAAACACGTTAAGCCAATCGGCAGCAAGAATAACAACCAGTCCAATTCCTGCCAGGGCTGGAGGATAGCCTTCCAACTAATGCGACTGAGAGATTTATGCAGCATGGACTCCGGAGAAAGCGTGAGTTGGATTCAGGATGAAATTCCCGTTGGGGGAAGGATTCTGTTAACGAGGACTCTGATAATCCTTACGTGATTGCAGAAGAACGCTCCACAATCAGACCCTTGCACTCAGGATACACCGTGCCCAACCTGGCACATCCTCAGTGTCTAGGGAAGTGAGACTACCGTGCATGCCCTCATGCCAGTGCAGCGACAGACACCCGAGCTGCAATCTGCTGTGCGATAGCTGTAAGCGCTTTTGCAGAGGCAGAATCAGGACGTTCCACCACAATTGGGATTCCCCGATCGCCACCTTCACGCAGGGGCATTTCTAACGGTACACAGCCAAGCAGCGGCAGCCCAAGCTCTTGAGCGGTTTTCTCTCCGCCGCCTGAACCAAACAGGTCATACTGCCGATCGGGTAAATCGGGCGGTACGAAGTAGCTCATGTTTTCTACAATGCCTAGCACAGGAACCTGCATCTGCTGAAACATACGCAGCCCACGACGAGCATCCATCAGAGCTACCGTTTGCGGTGTAGTCACAATCACCGCCCCAGCCATGGGCACCGCTTGCGCCAGCGTTAGCTGAGCATCTCCTGTCCCAGGTGGCATATCGACAATTAGATAATCAAGCTCGCCCCACTGCACTTGGTAGAGAAACTGCCGAATGATGCCATTTAGCATGGGTCCCCGCCAGATGACCGGTTGATCCGGGTCTATTAGAAACCCCATTGACACCAGTTTGACCCCATAGTTAAACGCCGGTTCTAGGACTTCGCCTTGAGCGCCCTGCTGGACCATTACCTTTGCGTCGGCTAGTCCGAGCATCGTAGGGGCGTTGGGGCCGTAGATATCAGCGTCAATGAGTCCTACTTTGGCTCCAGCCTGGGCCAAGGCAACGGCGACATTGACAGCAACCGTGCTTTTGCCAACACCACCTTTACCGCTAGAAACTGCCAAAATATTTTTTACCCCTGCCACGCCTGTCCGATCGGGTAATGCCTTCTGCTGAGGGGTTTCGGCCGTGACGTCAACCGTTACCGTTTCTACACCAGGCAGGGTTTTCACAGCGCGCTCGCAGTCTTCTACGATAAACTGCCGTAGCGGGCAGGCAGGAGTCGTTAACACGAGGGTAAAGCGGATATCCCCTCCTGTGACTTCGACATTCCGGATCATGTTCAGCTCCACCAAGCTCTTCCGGAGTTCAGGATCTTGGACAGGACGTAAAACCTCCAAGACCGCACTGGCATCAAGCGTTTGCAGCATCGTGTTCTCCACCCTGGCAGCTTTACCTAGGGATAGTTGAGTATTAATTCTCAATCATTCATTTTAGCTTTAGCCCAGGCCCGAGAAACGCGGCACAGTGGTCAGCAAAGGTGCAATCTGTTCAAGGGTAACGATTAGTAGCAGCCCAACCAGCCAATCTAGGCCGGGGGAGTAGCGAGATTTGGGCGCAGCATCTGGTAAAGCTTGCTCCTGCTCTACTGCGTGGGCCAACTCGCTGGCAACGCGCGCAGCATAGGGGCGGATAATAGACCAGATTAACGGCGAGAGCCAGCCTCGTAACGTCACTGAGTAGGAAACCCGAGTACCGCAGACTGTAGATTCAATTCGATACGTCACTCGCTCCTCGACCCCTGGAATCGCCAAGACCCGCACGCTCAACAGCTCGTTGGGGAGTACTCGCTCCACGAAAATCTTGATGGGAATAGGAAACAGGCGGCTGACTGCGCGATAAATTAAACCGGGTTTAGGAATTAACCCATAGGGAACATTAGTTCTGACCAAGAGAGGATGCCAGGACACATCAGCCAAATTCACCACTTTGCCCCACACATCATCCGCTGAAGCAGAGCTGAGAACCTGATAGGTTCCTACTAGAGGAGGAACTTGAATGGGGTTGTAATGGATGAATCGAGACCAGAAGCTCAGCATCGCAAAGCATCTCCTCATAGCCGACCAAGGGGTGCATGCCGTAGCGCATGCTCAACGTTCATCAAAATCGTCAGATTCAGTAGATTCAGTTTAATTTCGGCTGCAGCAACGATCTTGCCTGAGAAAGGCATTTTGACGAGTTTCTAACAGGTTTAGCAAACTCACTACGACCAAGTAGATCCTACTATTCTAATCTACGTAATCTGAAATACACGCAATACAAAGCAAGTCCTTTACATTCAGCTGGATACAGCTTCTATAATGGGAGATTGTGTCCATCCACCGCAGAAGAATCCTGAAGAATCCTATGGCTCGCAAATGTGATTTGACCCATAAGCAGGCAAACAATGCCTACGCAATTTCCCACTCTCATCGTCGTACGAAGAAACTCCAGGGGGCAAACCTACAGGAGAAACGAGTTTGGTGGCCCCAGGGTAAGCGCTGGGTTAAACTGCGGCTCTCGACCAAGGCTATCAAAACCTTAGAGCGCAATGGCTTAGCAGCGATGGCTAAAGAAGCAGGAATCGATCTGAGCAAGTACTGATTCTCTGAGAAAGCACTGAAACCAGCATCCCAGAACTTCCAGAATGCCTCAAGTGCAGCTCAGCTAGCAGCAGGGGACTGACACTCCTTGGTCATCTTTCAGAATTGAGAAGAGACTCGAACTCAATCTCAGCTGCTCTATTCTAGATGCAGCTCTTGCTTGGCTCCACTAGGGGCAGTGATTTTGATCATAACCAATCGCGTTGGAGGCAGGCAATTTGCGCTTGCCTCTTTTAGCAGGTCTTTTTGCAGTAATTTCTTGCCTAACTACTCGTTTCTCCCCATGCTCCGTCCTTTCTTCCGCTAATCACTTCGAGAGCAAAGGGACCTTCAAGCCAAACGTTGCAGCGAAAACTCCTCATCTGCTTTGGGTTGGGGTGTAGATTGCTTCTGCGTAGCGGTGGGCAATTCGGGTAGGGTCCGTCGCGCGGAAACATCAAACTAATAGAGTTAGGACAAATAGGTTAAATTTAGTTCAAAGAAGGAAAAATTCATCCTCACTTCCTGATCGGTTTTAGCCAACAGATGGGCATTCTGGAATCCTGAGATCAGTGTGTTCTTACGAAACAGAAAATACCGAGTTGGCAAGGTTACAAATTCAAGATAGATTCAGGGTGCCTCGTCTTTGCTAAGAATGTCGCTTTGTGCAGTCAGGTGTATTTAGGTTCGGTGTCCCCCAAGGCGTTTAGCCTAAGCGTATCTAGCAGTCCAACTAGAGTAAATCAACTGGTGATGCAATTGGAACGTAAAGCAATTAGCAAGTAATGCAACTTTAGGGATTGCTGCGGTGGGCTAAGTCCAGAACCGAGTCGGCCACTCGTCCTGAGTCGGTTTGATAATCTGGCTGTTTTCCTGTTGATACAGTGTGCTGCGAGTTGAGATGACTCCAACCCATCAGTTTAATCTATCGATTTAATCAATTAGTTCAGTCCATCCATTGCTAGCAACTTCTGGCACCCTCAAGAACAGTGCCAATGCGTTGACTCTGCATCTCGCATCTTTCTTCGAGCAGATAAGACAGGTAAAGCTGTTATGTCCACCCCCAAGATAATCAGGGCCGCTCAAATTCTCATGCGGCAGGTTCATCGAGGTACCCAAACCGTCCTGAAAGGGCTGGTTCGCTGGCTGTTGCGAGGTTTGTTGACCCTCGGTAAAACCATTGGTCAACCGCCGTTTGTTTCCAAGGCAGGGTTTGTCTTGCCCACCACCGTGCTGCTGTTGCTGGTCGTCGTACTCACCGTGGGGGCCATTAGCTACCGCACCTTCACCCGATCTCAGCAGGCCATCACTGAGCGACAACAGCAGGTGATCTACAATGCGGCAACTCCGGCAATCGATCGCGCCAAAGCCAAAATTGAGTTTTTGTTTGATCCCAAAAAAGATCCCCGAGGGGGCGGGGTCCCCTCGCAGCGGCAGTTGCTGGGCATGATGCTCAACGATGGGCGCGATCTAGGGGGCGGGTTCCGGGTGCGCCCTTACCCCAGCCCAGAGGTTAACCCGTACCGCTTCCCAGATGAAACGCCTCTCGACCTCAATGGTGACGGCGCAACAGACACGGCCTGGCGCTACCGAGTGGATCTCAACGGCGATGGGCAGATAGATCCGGAAGGTCCTGAGAGTCGCGATGGGTGGGCAGCCTACTCGATCATTTTTGAAGCTCCGCGTAACGCCAGTGCGCTGCGCGATTCACGCAATGACCCGAACCGTCCTAACCAGGGTTGGCAACAGCGGGCACGCTTGCTACAGGTGAGGAATGCTCCTCTCAGCAACGCTACTCAGGTCAATGCCACCTGCCAGCGAGGAGATGCCGGTCGAGAAGTAGTTCCGGCAATTAACGGAGACGGCTGGTTTCCTGATCAGCGCAACACCACCAAGGTGCGGAAAAACTTCCAGGTCAATGCCTATGTGGTGCCTGACAATCCCACGGGTACAATTGCCACCTTGGAGTTTCAGCAAGATCGAGAAGCTACCCAAGGCTTCAAATGGGCAGCTTGGTTCCGCAATGACCTCGAAATTTATCCCGGTCCTCAGTTCAACTGGAATGGGGCCATGCACAGCGAGGGGAACCTGATCATCGGTGCTGGCGATATCCGCTTCCGTGGATTTCTGATCAGCTCGCCCAACTCCTGTATTAACAGCAAAGATGCGTCTGAGATCACGGTCCGCAAGATTGAGCAGGGAAACGCAGAATCTGACATTCCTGCCTTTAGTGGTCGTTTCATTACCGGCACTATTCGAGATAACACGTTTGCAGGCGAACCTCGATTTGATATTCAGGATGGGACGCAAATTCAAACATTAACCATGCGGCCCAATCAAGACTCGGTGGAACCGAATGGGCTGGACCCTATTGATTTTGCGCTAGAGCCAGTCGCCTTACAAACGCAAGATATCTCGAAGCCTCGTAACCCAGATGTTACGCCAGATACGAATATTGACGGTGCCTGGGTGGCAGGACAGCTCAATAGCAATGGTCAAGGACGGATGCGCTCAGCAACTGAGGTATCTACCCCCTATTTGGATGACAGCTTCCGAGCCGATAACCGCTGGGGGCCCTATCCCCGCTGGGGACGCGAGCGCAAGAAGATCAATGCCGATGGTGATGTCAAAATTGGCTTTCAGATCGAGGGCAACCTAGAGCTGATTGGTAACGACCCAGCTCCTGGAGCAGATAGCGAAAATGTCGGCTTGGATGGTTACTGGGAGCGCCGTGCTCGTCGTGAAGGTCTGCGTCTGATTGTCGGGCAGCGGCTCGAACTAGGTGATCCGGCTGGATGGGGTGGTCCTGGCGGCGGTACAGGCAGTGTGCCCATTAGTTTAGAGAATGAACCGCTTCGGCCTTGGCAGGCAGGCTGCACTAGCGGTCGTTGCAATGAAGAGCGGCAGCGCAAAACCCTTTGGGATAACCTAGCGGCAGTGCAAGCCACGGCGGTCTACCACAACGCCACCGACACCACCCCGGAAGCCCGAGACTTCCCCGATGCTTGCCTAGTAACCACAGTTCATCCCGGTACGCCGACCACCCTGGATCGCAGTGCCACCTTCGAGAACCTGGCCTTTGGTTTCGACGCAGCGATTCCTGGCTACCCCAATCAGGTGATCACCGACTTTTTCCGAGGACGCGGCACCAACGGCTGGGAGTTTAGCGTGCCACCCGAATCTGAATTCCGCAACCCCAGCAGTAACCTGATGACCGCACTGAAGAATCTGGCCTACTTCGCTGGCGATCCCAAGGGAGGTGCTCCCTCCTTTACCCCGGAACAGGTCGGTGGGGATGTGCATCCCTTCCCAAGTATGGCCATGTGGGGCGACTTCTCGATGCTGCGTCGTGTGTTGCAGGAGCTGCAAACCACTAGCTATGACCAGCTCAGCCCTGCCGATAAAACAACTCTGCACACCGCAGGCTGTACCCTCGGCATGTTGGCCTACAACCTGGACTACTTGGAAAAACTGGATTTGGCCAATCCTGCTCTGCGGCCGCTGCTCGGCTTCAAAGACAGCGAACTTTCTGCCCCTAATGATCCCAACGCTAGTATTGGGCTGCGGGGCCGCATTCGCGTGCTAGATGCCATCATCAACGCACCAACCGCAGCAGCAGTGACCACCCTGGTGAACGCGCTGCCTGTTGATTCTCGACCGCCTACAGCACTACGCAACAACATCCGCAATACGGCTACCCAAATGGGAATTCTGGCTTGGAATCTTAAGGGATCTAATAATCCAGAAACCTATGTGCGGCTGCTAGAGCGCTGGCGAGATGATGCCGAGACGTCCGCTGCCGCGAAAAACCAGCTCAACCAGGAGATTTTGCTAGCGCAGCTCATCATCACCAAGCAGCAAGTGGCTCGGGACCGTACCTTTGGATTTAGAGGCAGCTATGGGGATGCGACAGGTATCGGTATTGCCGACAACCTCTACTCTATTGCTCCGCTAGGCGATTGCGGTGGGTTGAATACAACCGGCTGGTTGACTGAAGCTCCTGTTCCAGGCATTACTCCGCCAGCCGTAGTTGCCTCCGGACTGGGAGGGGAGCCATTGGGGCGCTTGTGCTCAAATCGACCCCGCTACCCGATTCTCTATTCCCTATTCCCGGCTGCTATTTCTGATCCAAGTGCTCTACCTGCCACGGTGGAGGATGGATATGCAGGCGGCTTCCAGAGCCATGGCGATATCTCTGACCCCACGCAGCGATTTGTCGCTCGCGATGCCGAAGATAGCCGGGCACCACTGCGGGGCTTCTTTGTCAGCGAGAATGCTGGCGTTATCTACGAGGTAGTCCGTCCAGAGCAGATTGCAACTCGTCCCCGAGTTCTTAGCGAATCGGGCATTACCCTGGGCGGCGGCGGCAACTGGATTCTACCCTACGAAGCCGGTTCGCCCAGCGTCGGACCCACCCCCAATAGCAACCAGTTCAACCTGATCAAAATTTGCAACCAGCCTTGCTCACAGCCAGCAAACGTTGCTACCACCTTTCAACTCGCCAGCAACGGAACGCTGGTGCGGATTCCCCTTAAGGATGCCGCCTTCTACAACGGTCGGGAAATGATGACTGTGCGGACGCTGGATCTGGATCTGGATCTAATGCGACGCAGTCCTCACAATGGCGATCTCTGGCTTCCAAAATCCGGGATTATCTATGCCTTCCGCGAGGATGCAGTTTCAGAAGCGAATATTGTGCGTCCCACAAACGCTATTTGGGAGAGCTGCGACACTGATGCTGAGCTGCAGTCCAGCATTTGCGCCATGAACACGGCACAAGTCTCAGCGTTTGAATCTACCGATCCACCCCTCAACGAAGAAAACCTGATTACTCCGAAGCCGGTGGACTACTACCCGGATCCGGACCGCCGACCCTATGGGTTCCGACTGCGGCAGGGGGCTAGCATCCGTCGCGATGGCGATGAGGGGCGCGGCGTATCGTTCCTCAGCTACAACCCGGTGTATGTGCAAGGCAACTTTAACCTGCACCAGGATGGCAATGGCCAACGCCTAGAAGAATTTACCCAGTTTCTCAACGATAACTTCTCCAACTTCTATACGCGCAGCGATCTGGATTTGGCCTTCGCAGACCGCAACCAAGACCAATGGCGACCGAGTGAAGTGCTAGCAGATTCGGTAACGCTGCTGTCTAGCAATTTCTGTGATGGCAGCATTGAGGACGGCTTTGCTACCGTGGGTCGAACGGGAAATGTGGACATTCCCAATAGCTTACGGGGACGTTATGGCTGCCCAGGCATCAACCGGACCTCATTCCTCAATCAAAACCGTCCCGCACAAGCTGTCAATAATACGGCTACAAGCTCCAAGAATGTGCTTTGGGTGCGCTCGAACATCGCTGATAGTTTTCCAGCGATACTACGAGGGGCACGGGCACCCAACCGCAACCCCGATGAAGGTGAATCTCCGATATTTATTGCTCGGCAGGGTCAGCCCACGCAATGGAATGATGCTACTGGCACCAGCGCCTTCTACAGCGGCACCTATATCCAAACGCAGGACACTAAATCCTTGATTGATGCAACGGACAATACCCGCATGAACATGATTATGGTCAGCGGACTAGTGCCGTCGCGAGTTGGGCAATCCTATGGCGGGTTACACAACTTCCCCCGCTTTATTGAAGATTGGGATGACCCTGGCAAGACGCTGCATATCGCTGGTGCTTTCCTGCAGCTTACGTTCAGCACCTATGGCACCGCCCCCTTTGATCAAGAAGCCTGGGAACCGAATGCCCCTGCCCCGACGACAGGAAGCGGAGGGGCAAACCAGTGGATTCGCTACTACGGCCCCCCTCGCCGTCGCTGGGGTTACGATGTCGGCTTGCAGTATGCCCCTGCTGGTCCCGTCGCCCAACGCTTCCAGTTTGCGGAGGATATTCGCAGCGAGTTCTACAGTGAGCCGCCCGCAAATGATCCTTATATTCGCAATCTCTGCCTGAAAGTGCGCAATGACGAAAGGGATTGCCCAACCTAGTTGAGCTTGAGGAAGGAACAATGCCAGTCTTTGCATCTCGTCCACGTTTAGCGCTCATGGTTCTACGGCGACTGCCTAATCCACCAGCGGTTGCCTCAGAACTAGCCGGGCTGACAATCCTAGAGTGCCTAGTTGCAATTTTGCTCGTGGGCTTGACCGTCGCGATGATTACGCCGCCGCTACTAGTTGCCACTGCCACACGGGTGCAGAGCCGTCGTGCTGAGCAGGCGCTACAGCTAGCGCAAGCGGAGGTAGATCGGATTAGTACGCTAGTGGCTCAAGGGGATCACCGCAGTAATCTTCTACCGAATACGGTTGCCAATTTGCAAACTGAACCACCTCCCTCCGCGACTGCTGGCAACTTCCTCAAGTCACCTCGTCGCGATCCGTGCGGCGGTTACACGCAGTACAACAACGAGCCGCTCAACCCAGCGCAAGCGCTAGAGGTCGATGTGGACGGCGACTGCAAACCAGACTTTCTGATGCAGGTGTTTCGTACGGAAGGGGTGACTAGCAACGAAGAGCGGAATCGTCCAAACCCTCGTCCGTCTAGGTTTGATCTGGGTGTGCGCGTTTATTCCATCCTGGCAAAAGATAACTGGGACAACTTGGCTAGCGATGCTGCACCTGCCTCGCTGCGAGTGCGCGAAGGTGAAGGCAATCAGCGTACTAACCCGCTGGCGGTCATTTACATTCCGCTATCTTGGAGCGAACGCGCCGATGTGATTTGTGCACAGCAAGGTGAGAATGCGTCCAATATCCCCTCTTGTAATTGACGTTTGATTAACGTTACATGGACACCCAATGGCCGCCTGTCATTGATGCATTTTTCAAATCTTATAAATCCTATGGCTAAGCCTGTTTCATCTTGGTTTCAGCAGTTCATCAAGCATCGCTGGCTGGCATCACGTCGCCATCCGCATCAGGGCTTCACGCTGCTGGAGTTGCTCGTGGTTGTCACCATTGCTGGAGGCATTGTCGCGGGCTTGATGTATGTCGTGGTGCAACTCATGACCACCGACCAACGGGAAGCATCTCGTACTGAAACGCAGCGCGAAATGCAAATGGCGCTGGACTATATCAGTGCTGACTTGCGAGAAGCCGTTTACATCTACAGCGGCGACTACTTGCGTTGCACCCGGACCGATTCCAGCCAAGCCTGCCGCGGCAGTTTCACTCAATTCCTACCGCCTGCCGTTGCCGCAAACAGCGTGCCTGTTCTCGCCTTCTGGAAGCAGCAGGCACTGCCTCAAGCCGTTAGGGAGCGCTGTGCCACCCAAAGCGCAGCTGCCCTGGCCAATATTCCCTGTTTGGCGGGGCACTCCTATGCACTGGTGGTCTATTCGCTGACTCAAAATACCAATACTCCAACCTGGAGGGGCAAAGCTCGCATCACCCGCTACGTGCTCAGTCAGTTCGACGCCAATGGTAACCCCAATCCAGGCTATGTCAATCCGGGAGATGCCCGCAACTTCGAGACCTGGCCCTTTGGGATTGCCAGCAGCGGCGTGTTTGAGGATCTGCAAGCTAGTGTAGGACGACCTACAGGAACTCCGGCTACGCTAGTTGATTTTGTGGATTTTAGCGCCACCATCGATAATCCGGGTGAAGCCGTAGTAGCCGGACAAACTGGAGCCTGCCCCACGGGTGACTATAGTATTTCTCCAGACCCCGCCGTTTTGACAGGAGACTTTGCTAACGTGCGCAGTTTCTATGCCTGCGTTTTTGCCCCAACCCGCAACGTGCGTCAGGGAAGTACAACAGTTTCACTGCCCGACCCTAGTCGCTATCGAGATGTGGTGCTCTATTTGCGAGGCAATGCCGCCGGTAGACCCGGCATTCTACCGACCGTTAATAACGATGCCGATCTCTTGCCAACCCTGCAAACGCGAGTTCTCAGCCGCAGTGTGCTCGGTCGTACCCCCACCGAATGAGGGGGCTCTATTCTGCCCAACTCAGCCTACCTGACCCATTGCTGCCCTTGATGTCTTGATACCCCATGCGCTGTCCTTGCAGATGAAAGTGAGCTTCCCATGAGCAGAAACAGCAAATCACCACTCTATCGCGATACCGCCGGATTTACCCTGGTAGAAATGATAGTGGTGCTAATTATCATTTCGGTTTTGGCGCTGATTGCGGCTCCTGGCTGGCTGAGTTTTATGAATAACCGGCGAGCGGAAGCAGGGCGAGAGCAAATTTTTCAGCTGCTGCGGCAAGCTCAGGATCAAGCGATTCGCAGTCGGCAGACGCAGGTTGTCAATTTCATTAATACCACGAACCCACCCACGGTTCAGGCGTTGGGAACCACCCAAGAGCTAGACGACGGTCGGGCGGAGCGCTCTCCTGACGATCAGCCGTTTCTCGGCTTGCAGGTGATCAACAGCAGTGGTCCTTGTGCTGCCAACGCGGCTGGCTGCGTTATTTTTGACGAAAAAGGTAACATCAAGCATGAAAATAATAATCTCGGCGATAATGACGGCGGCATTAAAATAGTTGTTACCTCTCCTCCTGAAGGTGGCAGCAAGCGCTGTGTCATTGTGCGGACCTTGCTGGGTGCCTTGGCAAAGGGCAGTGGTGAAGATGAGTGCAGCTAGGCTGAGACTAGAGCCGCGATCCCCCTCTAGATAGAAGAAGAAGTAGCGTTCGACTCAGTAAGATTCTCCCCAATTCGCTGAATCAGCAGCGGATTTCACTGTTCATCTATAAAAGAAATTCAGGCGAGGGAATCTTATGACATCGAGAATCGTTACATCGTTACACACTATTCATAAATCGGTATGGGCAGTGTTGCTGGTGGGGGTGATTAGCCTGGCCGGTTGGTTGGGAATCATGCCCACTAGTTATGCGCTTGAAGCGTCGGATCTGGAGCCAGCACCTGAGAGCGTCGAAGCACGGGAAGCAGCCTATGATGAAGCTAAAGACATTGCCAGCGATCCCAAGATGGGCGTGGAGAAAGAATACGAGCGAAACATAGAAGCCTATCGGGAAGAACATGCTGACGAAACGGGAATTGTAGGAGAAGTGAAAGAACTCGTCAATAAGGTAACTGGCAACGAGTAGCGGTGCTAGCGGTGTGATCTGAGCCAGCTAACTGAACGTAGCGCTTAAAACTGCCTAGAGGAGCAAGCCCGTCCAGCCCATTACTAAGCCCATCACTAACCAGAGTAGAAAGCAGCGTCGTGTTAAATCTAGCGCTTGCTCAATGCTGGTACTGGTAATGGGCTTTAAGGGATCACCAAGCAGCGGTTTTTGCTTGACAATCCCTCGGTAGCTATTGGCTCCACCAACCTGGACACCCAGTATGGCGGCATAAACGCATTCACTCCAGCCAGAATTGGGGCTAGGATCCTGGGGGGCATCACGGCAGCAGATGCGCCAAACCGCTCGTGGGCGACCCGAAAGAAAAGCCAGGGTAATAACGGCAAGTCGACAGGGTAACCAAGTGACGCCATCTTCGAGACGGGCACTACACCATCCCAACTCCGTGTAGGGTGCTTCTCGATAGCCCACCATTGAGTCTAGGGTGCTGAGGGCTTTGTATCCTAGGGCAAGGGAGGCACTTCCGAGCGGCAGCAAAGCGCCAATTAGGGCATAAAATAGTGGAGCCAAAACGCCATCAACCGCATTTTCAGAGACTGTTTCTAGCACTGCCCGTCGGATTTCCAGTTCAGACAAGGCTGCGGTATCTCGACCGACATAGCGGCTGAGGTGAGTCCGGGCGGCCACTAAATCGCAAGCTGCTAGAGGACGCAGTACGTCATGGGCGGCATCTCTCAAACTACGACCGGCGAAACAGCTTGCAAGCAGGGCACTTTCGGTCACAACCCCTAATCCCGGATGCAGGAAGCGAGCCGTCCAAACAAGGAGTCCGCTGATCCCTACCGTTAACCCAATTGTGCTAAGGGTCAGCCCAACTCCGGCCCACCGCAGAGCAACCGGATGCTGCAATCGCTTAAACGCTACTTGGGTGTAGCTGTTGATCCACCACCCCATGACCTGAACTGGATGGAGCCAATTCCAGGGATCGCCAATCCAAAAGTCGAGCAGGGCAGCAACGCCTAAGACAGCAGCAGAGTAAATGAATGGCATAGCATCATTGATTGACTCTATGCAGTTTAGCGATACCCGGCGAACCGCTTCAATGAGCCTTTCGATAGCTACACCGCAACGGAGTCACCTTTTAAATTCTTTTAACGACCCCGCTCACCAGACGCTAGTAACCTCTCAAACTCAACGAAAAGACTTTGTACGGTCGGTGTGCAACGGGATTGTTAGACCGATTTAACTACGCTACTGTCCGCGTCCTGGTTTGCAATCCGCAAAACCCAACGCTTCCGTATCCAAAAAACTCGCGATCGCCATTTCAACAACGGCTTCAATGGGATACTCAATTTCTGCCGCCCGCGCAATCAGAGCAGCACGAATCCGCTCAGGCAACCGTCCTAAAATCACCTCTGCATCTGCCAGGGAAAGTTGCTCTTGAAGTTTGGCTTGCATGGCTTTACATCTCCGTTGGGATTTGAACGTTGTAAGGAGGGTCAGTCGCTCTGAGAATAATGGATTCTAGCTCCAATAGTAACGCAGGGTTTCCCCAATGCGAAATGACCTGCGCTGCAATGCGAACATCCTCATCATCGTATTTGTCGAGCCATGCCCAAAGAAAAGCTTTGTGTCCACCACTGAATCGACCTCGCAAGCTCTTTGTTTTACCGATGTAGAGTAATCCATGTTTTTTATGCCGAACTGCATAGATGCCGGGACGGGAAGGAATACTCTCAAACTCACGGGTCAAAGGTTGGCATTGCTCAAAGGGGATGAATGCGATTGCGTCTAAAATCCTTCGGGCTTGGATTTGCAAATCAGAATCATTCGTTGGCATGAAAGTAAAAAGGGAGTTGCACAGGAGCCATGCTCTCACAAAATCTGCACCCTCATAGCTTTCGCCTCATCTCGATCTGAAAAGCTTCAAACCCCAAACCTTCATACAACGATTTTGCTGGCGAATTTTGCAGAATATGAAGGTCAGCTTCTGTGCAACCCTTGTCTCGCCCCCATTGAAAAGCTGCTTCCACCAGCGATCGTGCAACTCCAGATCGTCGATACGTAGGGACAACATAAATCGCGTGGATGTGAAGGGATGACCTTGGTAAGAACGGAGGAGGTGAATGAACAATGCTGGCTTCGAGGATACCAATCAATTGACTGGGTGCAACATTCATTTCTACACCAAGAAAAAGACAATCAGGAGAGTCGATCTGAGACTAGATAGAATCGCGCAGCCAGGTTGAACCAGAATCGGAGCCTTGAAAAACATGACCACCGAAAGAAGCCATATCACTGAGCATTGCTTGAAGATATTCAACAATGATCTCGATCTCTTGGTGAGAAAGCTTTCGGATTTGCATATCAAGATTTACTTCACAAATACAGCATTCCCTTGTGTGGTGAGGTACAGCCTGCTGCCTCAGGACAATAGTCTCATGGCGATCTATGTACCTCACTAGCTTCAAAAACGCTGTATCGGGCTAACTATGTATTAACCAGTACTATCTCTAATATTGCCCCTAATATTTCCCAAGCGTTGCATAAGCGTTAAAGGCTCTAATAGCTATCATTTGTCAGAGTTTACAATCTGAGCGATACAAGAAATCTATTATTTGTCATACCAACATTACTTCCATGTTGCTAATTTGTCACAGATGACAGCACTCACTTTTGGTAGTAGCGACCGCCCTGTATCGAATTCCTAATTATGGCGCCCCCGCAGCAAAATGACTTGACCTCTCTATATTCGCAAGTGATATTCACAAGCTAGTGCCAGCACCACCTTATTTTTTGCCCATGCCACTCTCGAGACGCTGGGCTAATGGGCAGAACAATCGGGTGGGTTGTCTGCTGATCTTCAGCTAGCTGCCCAATTACCGCTATTATCCTCTCCAGAGCCATCGTTGCTTGTCCGCTTATGTCCTTCTCAGCGACCCCACGGCACATTTTGGCAGCACTGTTGCCCCATCTGCGGGTAGCAGCCGCCTACGCTCGCCAAATTCAGTCTCGGATCGCCGCCCAGCCCGCCAAAACAGCAGATAACCTGTTTGGGGCAGCGCTAAGTGATGCAGACCTTTCAATCCAAACCTTTGTGGAAGTGGCACTGCTAGGACTATTTCCCCAGATTCGCTTCTACGGCGAAGAGCATGAGCAATCCTACAACACCAAGTATTTTCGAGGCATTGAGCTGGGAGACCATCAGGGAGACTATCTGGTTACCCTAGATCCGATTGACGGTACGCAGTTTTACCTAGACGGTCACTCCAATTACCAAATTATTTTGAGTGTGCTGAATTGGGACGAATTTGAAGCGGTGCTAGCGATTACGCCTGCCCAAAACACCTACTGCTACGCCCTGCGGGGTGAAGGCTGCTGGCAGGGCACCTTAGATCAGAACCTCGATGCCTGCGAGCCGTTGCGAGTTCGGGAGCCGCAGCCAACGATTCTGCTAGGGTGGGGCATGGAAACGCTAGCGCCGCAGTTGGAACCCCATTACACCGTTCTGGCAGTGGCAACGTCCTATTCCACACACACGGAAATGCCGAATGTGAATGGCATGCTGAGTGGAGCGCTGGCAGGAGCCGTAATCCGAGCGGGCAACTGGATTGATAGCGCGGCCCTTGCTTTTATGGCTCAGGAGGCGGGCTGCATCGTCACAACACTAGACGGGGAACCCGTACCGCCGCTCTACACCTGCACTCACTATCAGCGTCCTGGTTTAATTATTGCAGCTTCGGTGAGTGTCCATCGGCATTTGCTAGAGGCAGTGGCTCATAGCAACCCGCGATAGCGAATAAAGATCAGCACCGCCGCCCAGGATCCCAAAGTCACTTTAATGGCTACCAAAATGTTGAGCAGAGGTACTGCACCACCGCTAAACAGGGTGCCCAATTCACCGTGAGGCAGCTCTAGACCTACCAGCGTCAGCACCGACAGCACGATAAAGATCAGCACCGATACTTTTTCCCAGGTCGCGGCGTGCCAGCGCTTGTAGATGGCCTGCATCCATTCCGAGGAAGAGGTAATGGCGATCAGCCCAATAGCAGTGCCACCTGCTACCCCAGCCGCAAAGCCACCCCCCGGACTGAGATGTCCACGAATCGCCAGCTCAATGCCCACCAGAGCCGAAATCGTCGCTCCTAGACGCGCCAGCACAATCGACGGCTGATCGGTGAATTGGCGAATGCGGTTGGAGGGTGGCTCGTTCGCCAGCAGAAATTTGCAGCCTAGAATAGCGATTGTGAATACTACAACCTCAAAAATCGTGTCGTAGAGCCGGTTACGAAAGATAATTCCCGATACAGCATTGGGGACACCGCTGTCTTGGACCACCGCCTCCACAATTGAGGGTTGAATCGGATCGGGTGAAGGGTTGGCGATCAGCAGCATTTTGACAAACAGCGCAATACCGGCGGCAACGTAGAGCCATCTCATGGCTGCTCCTCCAGAGGTTGGACAGAAACGGGAATCGCGTGAGAAACAGATGTGGGTGCAGAGCGGCCAACCGCCGTCAGAGTCAGGGTTGTGCTAGACGAGGCAAGCTCAGCGTTCATGATGTCGTAGAGGCGGCGTAGGCGAGTGATCGTTTGATAGGGCGCAGGTTCAGACTGCCAATCGGGTTTTCGGTACAACGACTCGCGATCTCCCTGAGCAGAGACAGCTTCCTGAAGTGCCGCCGTTGGCAAGCAGATGGCATGAACGTCTCTATCCATCAAGGCTTGCTGCAGAGCTTCTGAATCAGCGTAGGCATACAGCTCGATCCGCATGTGATGTCTGCGAAATACAGTCCGCAGATCGCTCAGCAGGGTTTCAAATGGGGGGGGCGGTTGGGCAGAGGAGGCAACCGTTTCCTCGGCGGGGGCGGGTTCCAGGACAGGCTCAGGGGTGGGCTGGTCCTTCTGCTGATCTTTTTCTTTTATGTGGTCTGATAGGTAATCTTTGAGAATACCCAGCCGCATGACCATCGAGGACCGCACCGCCACCGCGTAGAGCGTAATGGCCAGCATCGTTCCCACTAGGGCTTCAGTGAGAGCCACATCGGCCGCGCCCAGCACAGCATAGATCAGGGCTGACATAGCACCCAACACGCCGCGAATAATCAGAGCATGGTAGGGATTCGTCTGAAAGACCAGCATGGCCGCCGATAAGGGCATCAGGGCAACAATGATGTAGAGATAGCTATCCGTCATTCTCGCTCCCCGGACTCGAGCAGTAGGCCAGTACGTATCCCAACACGGTATTCCAGAGCGCCAAAGAGATAATGGCTAAGAGCAGCAGTGGCCACTCATTCGGGATCCTCAGGAGTAGCCCGACCACAATGGCCATCGATCCTAGAGTGTCTGCAACCGACAGGGTATGCAGCTTGAATAAGACGGAACGTTTGCCGAGCAGGGGAAAGGTGCCCCAAAACCAGAACACTAACCCGCCGCCAATACAGAGATAACTCAGTACGCTAATTAGATCCATCAGGCCTCACTCAATCGTTTGATCACATGAGCTAGCAGCATCAAGGCTGCATTTCCGACACTCAAGATGATGACGCCAACCACCCCAATCATCCAATCATCTCGCAGAACCGATACCACTAAGATCATCACCGATGTCTTGGTGGCAATACTGGCAAAGGCTAACATCGTCTGCCAAATATCTTCATCTTTCCAGGCTTCACACATCGGTATGAGTAGCGCCAGGATCATGGCAATTAGAACTAAAGTCATGGGTTTCTTCGCCGCTGCACTCGGTGGACTTCATACCAACCGTCTTCTCGATATCGCAAGACGATGGTTTTCGGAGTAAACGTGATCAGGAACACGTCTAGAAAAATGAGACCAGGGGTGCGGCCCGGAGGCACTCGTTCCAGGGTGACTTCTTCGTAGCGATGGGGATAGATGATCATTTCCACCGCCTCTACATAGGCTTGGGGAATCGCCACGATGATTTCGTAAAAGGCCCGTATCCAATCTCTTAGCGCCCCCAACGATTTGGGCCCTCCCGGCATCAGCAGCGCCACAGTAACCCCAATGATGATATTGGCAATGCTGAGATTCGCCGTGAGTAGAAACCAGATGATTAGTCGCAATATCAGGCTGAGATATCCTGTCATGCCAGTACCATCCAAAAGAGTAGAATTGCCATCACACTCATCATTCCGACCAAATGTTCAAATTGCTCCAACATCCTGGGAAGCCGAAACGCCGTGCGTCGAGCCAGAAGGAAGTAGACTAACCAGCCAGCGCCAATGATCGCGACTGCCTTGACGATATTAGCCAGGGTATAGGCCTGCAAATAGCCAAGATTGGCAATCAGCAATCCGGCAATTAGGACAGCCACCGCCCCCAAAAACCCTGAGTTCAGGTTGCCCTGCTTCTCGTGGGGCAGCGCTATGAATTTGGCGTACACAATAGCCGTTCCCACTGCCGCCAAGTTCATGGCTATTGTCTGGAAGGGCAAGAGGTGTTCCAGAGTGGACATTTTGGCGCCAAATCCGGCTAGCAGCGGCAACCCAGAAATCGAAAGCCCAGCCATGACGAAAACTATCCACAAGCCACTGTTGATGGGCTGCTGTTGTAGCTCCTTAAAGTCCCGGCTAGGCAGTGTACCCGCGGCCAGGAACATAGCTGCCTTTCCCAGCCCATGCGCCAGGGCATAAAAGCCGCCCACGGCCGGAGCTGCTAGCACCCAACCCAACTGAGAAATCGTGCTTAGCGCCAGGGTGCGTTTGGTGTCCTTTTCAAAGACGGCATAAAAAACCCCCAACAGCGTCGTTGCTACACCAAAAATGCGCACAACCGGATCCACAGACTCGACCATCAGCGCACAGCGCAGCAGGGGATACACGCCAGCCTTCACCACCACGCCCGAAAGCATTGCCGAGACGGGAGTCTCCGCTTCGGAGTGAGTCAAGGGTAACCACAGCCCCGAGACAAACACCCCTCCTTTAACCAGCAATCCCATAAAAATCAGGGCAAAGGCTTCAGGTGGAGCTGCACCTAAGCCCGCAAAGCTAAAGGAGAGAGTAGCTTTGTAGACCAGCACTGCTCCTATCAGGTAGAACAGCATCGCCGTATTGCTGATAAACAAGTAGCGCAGCCCAACCCAGATCGAGCGGTCGGTGCGGGGATGGGCGATCAGCAGAAAGGCGGCAATACCGCTGACTTCTAAGGCGACGTAGAGGCTGATAAAGTCGGCACAGGCAAAGGCGGCATTGACACTGCCATGCATCATCAGCATCTGAGCATAAAAAAATGCTGTTCTGCCGCTGTTCCAGCAGTAAACCACCACCGCCAAGGTGACTAGGGCATTGGTCAAAATAAAGTAGCCGCTGAGTTCATCGATCACGAGAGTGACGCCAAAGTGATCGAGCAATCGCAAGGTCAGTGGCTCGGTTGACAGCTGACCCAGCGTGTTGTAGCCGGTCAAGATCAGCATCGCATAGGCGATAGACGCCAACGCTCCAACCAAGGCCAGAGCGCGATCGAGCTGGGGCAACAGATAGATCAGAAATCCTGCGAAGAACGGCAGGGCGATCCAGATGATCGTCGTACTGAGACTCATGCTCAAACTCATGGCAGGTTTACGGCGTGTTATTCTGTTCGATTTCGCTGCTTTCCAGGGTGGGATTGTCGCGCGACAGCTTCATGACGCCCACCAGCATCAGGGCTTGAATCGAGAAGCCAATGACAATAGCGGTTAAAATCACGGCTTGTGGTACCGGGTCGGCGTAGGTTAATGGTCGGTCGGAGAGAATAGGTGTAAACAGTCCGTCTCGCCCTGCCACCAGCACGTAGTAGGCGATCACGCCGGTGCTCATCACATCCATAGCGATGATTTTCATCACCAAATTTTTCTTGAAGATGATGCCAAAAAAGCCACACAATACCGTTGCCAATACGCAAGCTTCTAGAAACACGGGAATTGCCTGTGGGGTAAGGGATGACAGAGGTCTTCTTAACCATTCACGCTGTCGCGCTCTTATTGCATGAAGTCGCGGGATACAAAGTCCCTCCGACCTTGTAAGAAACACACCTCATCAAGCCACGAAGTCACAAACTCAGGGAATTGGCGCCGCTAGCTTGGATTGCGGTTGCGGTCCTGTACGACCTGTCAAGGTGTATACATTGAGTATATATACCTTGTCTATAGATTAATATTAATGGTTAAGTAAGATTGGATAGTGATTTTATGATACTTGATTCGGTGCATTCTGACGAGAGGGTGCCCTAGAGAAATCTTGGCAAAATCAGTGCCGGTGATTCTGCTTCATGCCGCTCTCGCCCATAATGAAGGTAAAGACGCTTTACATTGCTTCATCATGGCAAAGGATCTGCGGGATTACTTAAAACTGATTGAGCAGCGGGGGCAATTGCGGCGGATCAGCGCCTTGGTCGATCCCAACCTAGAAATTGCCGAAATCGCCAACCGTTTGTTGCAGCGGGGTGGGCCAGCACTGCTGTTTGAAAACGTCAAGGGGTCGCCCTATCCGGTTGCCATCAACGTGATGGGCACAGTGGAGAGAGTCTGCTGGGGGTTGGGGATGGAGCATCCCGCTGAACTAGAAGCGCTCGGCAAAAAGCTGGCAATCCTCTATCAGCCGCGGCCACCTAAGACACTGTCGCAGGCGGTAGAGTTGGGGAAAGTGCTATTTGACGTAGTGAAGGCCAAGCCGGGACGCGATTTTCTGCCGAGCTGCCAGCAGGTGGTGCGGCGAGATCAGGAGGTGGATCTGACGCAACTGCCGCTGCTGCGGGTATATCCGGGCGATGCCGAGAAGGTGATCACCCTGGGGCTGATGATTACAAAAGATCCAGAAACCAAGATTCCCAACATTGGCGTCTATCGCTTGCAGTTGCAGTCTCCGACCACTATGACGGTGCAGTGGCTTTCGGTGCGAGGGGCAACGCGGCATCTGCGTAAGGCGGCAGAACGGGGGCAAAAGCTAGAAGTTGCCGTGGCGATTGGGGTGCATCCGCTGGTGGTGCTAGCCGCAGCCACGCCCTTACCAATCGATCTATCCGAATGGCTATTTGCCGGACTGTATGGTGGTTCTGGGCTGCCCCTGGCCAAGTGCAAAACAGTGGATCTCGAGGTACCGGCAGATTCAGAATTTGTGCTAGAGGGGACGATTACTCCTGGCGAGACCGGCGTGGATGGTCCAGCGGGCGATCATATGGGCTACTACGGCGGGGTAAACGAGCAGGCGCCGCTGATTCATTTTCACTGTGTAACGCATCGCCGCGATCCGATCTACATGACCACGTTTAGCGGTCGCCCACCCAAAGAAGACGCCATGATGGCGATTGCCCTCAACCGCATCTATACGCCGATTCTGCGACAGCAGGTCCCGGAGATTGTGGATTTCTTTTTGCCGATGGAGGCGTTGAGCTATAAAGCGGCGGTGATTTCGATCGATAAAGCCTATCCGGGACAGGCGCGACGGGCGGCGCTGGCGTTCTGGAGTGCGCTGCCGCAGTTTAGCTATACAAAGTTTGTGATTGTGGTGGATAAAGACATTAATATCCGCGATCCGCGGCAAGTCGTATGGGCGGTGACGTCGAAGGTGGATCCCGCTCGGGATGTGTTTATCTTGCCGGATAACCCGTTTGATGCGCTGGATTTCGCTACAGAGAAGCGGGGACTAGGCAGCAAAATGGGCATTGATGCGACGACGAAGGTGTATCCGGAGACCGATCGCCCGTGGGCAGAGATGCTGCAGCCCGATCCAGAGACAGCAGCTTTGGTGGATCGCCGCTGGGCAGAGTATGGGTTAGCGGATTTGCAGCTAGGAGAGGTAGACCCAAATTTGTTTGGGTATGACCTTCGCTAGGTTGACTAGGGCACTACCGTTCTCTCGCCTGGGAATCCCCGCTCTGCCGCTGGGCAGTGTTGAGGGTAGCAAGGTAATGATTCAAGAAGGGAATACCGCCAATCGCGGGTAAGAGATAGCGGGAGGTGCAGAGGAGTCCGAGGGCAGCGGCGGTGGGGGCATCGAAGTAGGGCTGATAGAAGGCAATGAGGGCGGCATCGCGGGTACCCACCCCGGCGAAGGTCAGGGGCAACAGACCAGCAAGGATGGCCAGCGGCGACAGGGCCAAGTTAACGAGGAAGGGGACCCAGGCGTTGAGGGCGAGAATAAACAGCCAGATTTGCAGCAGGTGCAGCAACCAAATCGCGATAGAGGTGACCACGATAACCAGCAGGTGGCGTTTGTCGCGCCAGAAGTAGTCATGCATCTCCTGCCAGGAGTAGCTAAGTTTGCCGAGTTTGGCTCGTAGGGCTTTGGGAGCGATGATCTGGCCAAGGCGAAAGAAGAGTCGTGCAAAGCGAGGAAAGCTCAGAAGCAGGATGCCTAGCACCAGTCCAGTGGCGACACAGATAGTCATCAGCCCAAACAGCCAGTCGTGACGCGGGTAGAGCAGCAGCCCAAAAGCACACCAGAGCAGCAGCGAGAGCATATCACAGGCTTTCTCGAAGACAACTAGCGAGAGGGCGAGAGAGCCGCTGAGGTGGCCACGGTCGCGCATGAAGTAGGCTTTGGCAATGTCGCCCATTTTGGAGGGCAGCACCATATTCAAAACGCTGGCCGCCAGAATCAGCGTGTTGGCTTCCCCGAATCCCAGCCGCCCGCTGACTGGCATGAGCTGCTGCAACCGCCAGGCGGTGATCAGGGTGATCGGCACCACCATACCCAAGCTGACTGCCATCCACACAGGGTTACTGTTCCGAAACACCTGAATCAGCCCAGCAAAGTCAATCTGCCAATAGATTGCCGCCAGGATCAGTCCGCTCACCAAGATGGAAATCAGCCGTTTCATTCTGCTCGCCACTCCTCAATGCCTTTGACCATCCTACGGCCCACCTTGCATGGCTCAACCCAACCGCAGGGGACGCAACTCTAGATGCTAGATATCTTCATCTTTCTTAAACTTTTTCCTACACTAGAGGTAGGGTCGCTTTATCCCTCGTTTTGCTAAAACTTTCCTGCGTTTTTGAATCCTATGCCTGCTGCCGATGCTGCTCTCTCCTCCGCGACGGAACCAACCCCAACTTGGCAGATCAAGCTGCTCTACGACGGCGAATGCCCACTCTGTGTGCGAGAAGTTAATTTCTTGAGAAAACGCGATGCAGGGCGCGGGCTGGTGGAGCTGGTCGATATTGCAGCGGATGATTACGATCCGGCAGACCACGGCGGCATTGATTTCGAGACGGCTATGGGGCGGATTCATGCCCTGCTGCCCGATGGCACGATCGTCAAAAACGTCGAGGTGTTTCGCCGCGTTTATGAGATTCTTGGCATGGGCTGGATCTATGCCATCACCAAACTGCCGGTGGTTGGGGCTTTGGCAGACGCGCTGTATGGGCTATGGGCAGACTGGCGGCTGCGACTAACGGGGCGGCCGGACTTGGCAACTTTGGTAGCAGAGCGGCAACGGAGGGGTTGTGAGTCCGAGCGCTGTCGGCTAGACTAACCGCTCCACCTTCAGCGGTTGATCGGGTGCAAGCTGGTTGATTTCTGCACTGAGATCCAACCAGTCTTGCAGTTGTCCAATTTGAAACGTGCGGCTCATCACCACATAAATCGAGGTCTGATCACCGCCGATGCCTGCAGCTACGACGCTGTCCCAAGCATTTGCCCACAGCTCATCGCTGATTCGCCACTGTCCCTGCTCCCAGCGAAGGCGACGGCTAAATTGAAATGGCGCGGCTTGCTTGCCAATGATCAGCAGTTTTTGCAGAATCGTGCGGATCAGATTGGGAAAAAAGCGTCCGATTGTCAGCATCACAACGCGCAGGATCAGCAGATTCAGCGGCGTCATTTGCTTTTGCTTGGCCCAGCCGAGCTGACCACGAATCCAGATTTCATCGGGGGTTGTTTCCACGGTGTAGTCGCCCACCAGATGCCCAACGGCGTTTTTGAGGCGGTTGCCCTGCCGCACCAGTAGCGAGAACTGCGTGTCGGAGAGTAGCAGCTTGCCATTGCGAAACAGTTTGAAAACGCCGCCTTTATTTAACGCTAGATACAGTTCTGTGCCCTGTCGCCGGTCGATCAGCATTCTTGCCTGCCGCAACCAGATGCGACCGTCAGAACGAGGAGGGACCGGAGGGCGTTCTTCGACAAAATCCTGCCAAGCCAGCAGGTAATTCCAAGTATGGTGCCCGATGATGTGATCGTCGGCGTAGCAAGGGGCTTTGCCGGCAGCCAGTCCGGTGAGAACGCGGTCGTTCACGGCCAGCGCCTCAGGAAACCAGCGCCCGATCAGCTCGAAGCCGTGGGGGAAGAAATTATAGGTGTTGCGGCTAGTGTATTCGCCGCCGAAGGAACCATCGGGATGCACAAAATGCGCCGCCAATTCCACCGCCTGAATCAACGATTCCCGCAGACGCGGATTGGGGTCGAGCTGATTCAGCCATGCCAAGCAGGAAATCGTCAGAGTGTGATAACCCGGATCGCAGCCTTCGTATTCCTGAAACCAGCCTTCCTCGTTTTGCCAGGAAAACACCTGCTCGAGCCGCTGCGCTTTCGCCCGGTCCCAGCGGTCGGTTTGCAGCAAACGCGACAGCAGTTCCAATGCCAGCACAATCAGCGCCTGATGGTTGGTCAGCCGTCCGCTTTCCTGGTGGTGCGCCAGCCAGTCGGCTCGCCGCATCATAAACGCTAGCAGCCGTGAATCGTTCAGTTCTAGCCGCCTGTAGCTCTCGACGCAAGCCAATAGCGAAAACGCCGCCGCGCCGCCTGCTCGCTCAAAAGGGAAATAGTCATCGCAGGAGCCGTCGGCATGGGCACTGATTGCCGCATAGCGAATGCCTGCCTCGACCCAGCGCTTGATCATTGGCTGCTGGTAGAAAGGGTTATCGGCGACTGGCGTACTGTAGGCTAGCGCCAAGGGCAGCACAAACTCCTGCGCCATACCGCTGGGAAAATCAATGATCTTGTAGTGCCAGAAGTTGCGGTCGAAGCAGCCATAGGTAGGACTGTGGGGATTGCGGTCTAGCAGCGTCAGCAGTTTGGGGATTTGGGCGAGGGCTTCGCGAGCAAACAGGTCTTTCATGGCGGGTCAGCGAGAGTCTTTGTAGAGGAGCAATGGGGAAGCATCATCGAGCCGCAATCCCCTACGATACCAGCAAGATGAGGACCTGTTACATCCATGTTCGAGATCAACCCCAGCGAGTCGAGCAGTCCCGGATCAGTGCAATTCATGCGTAATTCGCATGGTCTCCATGCAATCGATTCATTCGTCATCGCATTCTGTAGCGAAAACTACGAGTTTTCTCGATTGACCCTTCTACCGTGGAGTCAGTGAGAAACCCCCGACTAGCTGCCGATTGAATGTACGCTTTGATTTTCTGAATCAACGCCATTGTTCCTAAACTTGCTGTTCTAATTGACTATGCCTCCTGCTAAGCAACTTCGCGCTACCGTTCACCAGTGGATTAGCCAGATCGACATTCACAATTCCCAAATTGCGCATCTGCTGTGCTATTTGATTCCAGCTCAATGTCCCTTTGCTCGCACAATTGGATTAGGGCGCTTCTCGATCACCATTCCGCCACTCTGTCACCTGAATCCCTTTTACGAGTCTCTGATGACGCTGCGATTTCGGGCGCTTTTATTTTTGACAGAATCTGGTGAGGATATTGCTCGATACTGTTGTTAACTCGATCTCTGTTCGATCTCTGTTCAATCACGGTTCAATCGCGCGAACAACGCAAACACAGAATTGCACAGAGTTCCGAGGCTATTATTTAACCAACTTCTAATTAAGGCTGCAACATCGGAATGAATACCGCTGCAATGATTGCTGAACGTTCAACCTGGATCGGCAAAGTGTATCTCGTGGGTGCTGGACCTGGAGATCCCGGTTTACTCACCCTCAAGGGCAAAGTGCTCCTCGAACAAGCCGATGTCGTGATTTATGATGCCCTGGTGAGCGAGCCGATTCTGGCGATGACCAATCCCAACGCCGAGCGCATTAATGCTGGCAAGCGCAGAGGCAACCATTCGCTGCTGCAAGCCGAAACCACCCAACTCCTGATTGAGAAAGCACAAACCCACGCGGTGGTGGTGCGACTGAAGGGTGGCGATCCCTTCGTGTTTGGGCGCGGCGGCGAGGAAATGGAAGATCTGGTGAATGCGGGAGTGCCGGTGGAAGTGGTGCCGGGCATCACATCAGGCATTGCAGCTCCTGCCTATGCTGGCATTCCTCTGACCCATCGGCAGTACAGCTCGTCGGTCACCTTTGTTACCGGGCATGAAGCGGTAGGCAAATATCGCCCCGAGGTGAACTGGCAGGCAATTGCCCACGCCTCAGAAACGATCGTGATTTACATGGGGATTCACAACTTGCCGCATATCACCCAGGAACTGCGAGCAGCTGGCTTAGCGGATGACACACCCGTCGCCCTGATTCGCTGGGGCACCCGACCGGATCAAGCGCAGTTGCTAGGCACCCTAGCCACCATCGTCGAGCAGGCTCAGCAGACGGGGTTTGAAGCGCCCGCCATTGCGGTAATTGGCAAGGTCGTTCACTTGCAGTCGGTGTTAGCAGGATGCCAGCCGGCACTCTGTGCTTGATCGGAAGCTGCCTTGATGACTCGTCAGTAACCGTGCCAGGGTTGCCAGTGCGCGTAGTGGCAGGGCGAGGCAGGTGGGCTATCACCAGAAGTTAAGTTAGCGCAGCGCCTGACAGCCCAAGCGCCAGCGGTTTGCCTCTTGAGGATCAGTGGTGGTAAAGGCAACATTGCCGTTAGCGTCGTAGCAGGCAAAGGCGTCGCCTTCTAGCTGCGACAGTACCGTCTCGCGATACCGTACCTCTCGACAGCCAGGGTTCCAGCCAAAGGTATCCTGCGCAAAGCTGGTGGTAAAGGCGAGACTACCGTTGGCGTTGAAGCACTCGTAGTGAACCGGGCGAGAGGGCACTGGCGTGCTGATGCGGAAGCCAATTTCGCGGCAGTTGAAGTCACTGCTGCGGGCCAACTGCCGATCAATCGTGGTGAAGGCAATGGCACCATTGACATCAAAGCACTGATAGTAGGTCACCGGAGCCGCCGCCGGATCGGCACTTTCGTAGAGCACCTCACGGCAGCCCAGATCCCAGCCGATGGTTTCTCGCGGCGTAATCGTAGTGAAAATCACATTTCCGGCGCGGTCGTAGCAGGCAAAGGGAATCACCCGCCCCGAAATATCCTCTGACGTCGCTTCGGGTTGCCCTGCCTGAGCGCGAGGAGCAAGCAGCGTGCTGCCCACAATCTGAGTTGCAGCAAACAAGGCTGTACAGAAAGCAAGTTTGAGGCTCATAGGTGGTTCACAGAAACATTCAAACACAGGGGATACAGTGGCACTGGTACCAGCGTGGCATAAATTTTCTTCATTGTCTCAATACAGACAGCGAGGCGCTAGTACCGGAAAAGTCATTCCTGACTTTTTCTCCGGAATAATTCTGGCAGATGAGGCAGTCCCAGTTGTTGCATGAACTGCTGGTTGAGCAAGGCCCTTCCGTTGAGCACATCTGCCCACCTCTGAACCTCCGTATTTTCCTCTGAAAGCTACTGTAGCAACCCTGCCTGAGAAGTTTGTAAATTTATGCGAAGCTCGGCTCACGCAACGATGCCAGCGTGCGGGGTTCCGATATCATTCTGAAATTTGGTTGCCCCAAGTCGTGCCCTTTGATCACTGGATCCAGTGATCAAGTATCTGATTCAAGCACCTTTGAGCTACCCCAATGCCATAGCCCCCTTCATTGTCCTTGCTCATCCTATGGATGTTCTGCTTCACCTCAGCCTTTCCCTAGGTCTCGCTAGTCTCTGTTGCGGAGCACTGGGATTTTACGGCTATGCCCTCTACAGCACCCTTAACTATTGGTTGCAGTCTGAAACAGTTCCCTATAGCGAATTTCAGCCACCCGTCACGCTATTGAAGCGGCTGAGGCGGTTGGATCCCGCCACCCAAGCTAGTCTTGTTTCGCTCTGCCAGCAGCACTACCCCACCTACCAGATTCTGTTTCTGGTTGAAGACGGAGCCACCGCAGCCATAGATACCGTTGGCAAGCTGATTCAGCAATTTCCGGAGCGCGACATTCAGCTCATCGTCAGCTCTCAGCCACTAGACAATCATGCGTGGGGACCTGGACTCATCCAGGCAACCACCCTGGCTCGCTATGATCTGTGGGTGCTAATCGACCCCGATATCCAGGTTGGACCCGATTATCTGCATCAGCTCGTGCAGCCTTTCCGCTATCCAGGTGTTGGGATTGTGACCTGCCCTTCGCGCTGGCAAAGCCACGATTGGGCAACGGCTCTTGCAGCAATCGGCACTGTTACTGATCTTTATCCGGGGCTGCTGGTGACTCGCCAACGTGAAGGGGTCCACTTTACCCTCAGCGGCACCCTTGCTCTGCGGCGAGCACTGCTCGACCAACCCGCGTGTCTAGACAGCTTAGCAGCCCAACAATCTCAACACATTAGCGATTTACGCTTGGGGCGGCTCCCCGCGATCCACGGCTACCGGGTTGTGCTGTCTGGGTATGTCGTTGAACAGATTGGGGAACGGCCCACCGCTGACTCCTGGATAGAAGGGGTGCGACGCCACTTCCGCTCTATCCAAGACCTACATGCCACGCGACCGGAACTGTATTGGCTCAAAGGCATCACCTACGGCACCCTCAGCAGCAGCCTGCTTCTGCTCGTTACCCACGGCGCTGCATTAGCCTGGGCACTCTGCGGTCTCACCTGGATGCTGCGCCTTCTCCTGGGCAGCGTGATGAGTTTCGTCCTCTGCGACCGCACTATTCGCCGCTATTTCTGGCTGCTGCCGGTGTGGGATCTGCTCAGTTTCGGTGTCTGGTGCTGGCTGAGTGTCCCATCTGCGGCATTGAGGACACAACATCCTTCGCCGTCTGGGCTAGCGAAACCCAGCGCATCCCCAGCCCTAGGGTCAACTACCCTGCTCGATGCTGGAGTTCGCTGACTAGAGTCGTGATCACCTGTACTAGCTCGGTCGGCTCAACGGGTTTGGCAAGATGGCGTTGGAACCCAGCAGCCAAAGCGCGGCGGTGATTGGCTTCGCCGGCATAGGCGGTCAAGGCAATGGCAGGGATGGGGCGTTGTTCTGGTCGAGAGGCATTCACCCATTGGAGGAGCGTATAACCATCCACCTCCGGCATACCGATATCACTAATCAGCACGTCCGGTGAGCGTTGCCGTATTTGATCAAGCGCCTCAGCGGCAGATGCTGCCAAACGGACTTGGGCACCCGCTAACTGCAAAATGCAGGCTAGCAGCTCTCGCATATCGGCTTCATCGTCCACGATCAGAATATCTAAATCCGTGAGCGGCATCGCCTGGGAGAGAACCGCATCCGGTGGCATCACCTCTGGTGAGTCTGTCTGGACCTGCAGCAGCGGCAGTCGCACCGTAAAGCACGCGCCTTGGTTGGCTCCCGCACTGGCAGCGGTTACTGTGCCGCCGTGCAGCTCAGTCAGGTGGCGCACAATGGCCAGCCCCAAGCCCAAACCACCAAACTTGCGGGTAATGCGACCATCCTCCTGCCGAAAGGAGTCAAACACGTAGGGTAGAAACTCAGGATCGATGCCTTTGCCGGTGTCGTTGATGGTAATTTGGGCGTAGGAGTGGGGAGTGGAGAGTGGGGCGTCATCCCGATTCCCGATTCTCGATTCCCGATTCTCCACCTCTTCCAGCCGCACTTCCACCCGTCCCCCTGCCGGCGTAAACTTGATGGCATTTGAGAGCAAATTCCAAACAATTTGCTGTAGGCGAGCGGCATCACCTAAGATCTGCTCGGGCATCGGAGATAGAAAAGGCAGAATCTGGATACCCTTGGCTTCGGCAGACAGGTGCACGGTTTCGATGGCAGCTTCGATCACGGTCGGCAAGTGAACGGGAGCTACATTCAGCACTAGCTTGCCGCGCAGAATCCGCGACACATCCAGCAAGTCTTCGATGAGCTGAGTCTGGAGTTTGACATTACGCTCAATAGTCTCCAGGGCCCGTTCAGTGGTATCGGGATCAAAGCTGCGGCTGCGCAGGAGTTGGGTCCAGCCCAGAATTGGGTTCAGCGGCGAGCGCAATTCGTGCGACAGCACCGCCAAAAACTCATCTTTGATGCGATTGGCAGCTTCAGCCTGTTCGCGGGCGGCTTGTTCGCGGGCCAAGAGCTGCTCGCGTTCTGCTTCCGCTTGCTTCCTCACTGTCATGTCCAGGATGGTGCCCAAAAAGCGGGTTGCTTGCCCTGCGGCATTAAAGAACACCCGGCCTCGCGTTACCACCCAGCGTTCAATGCCGTCCTCAATCCCGATCGTGCGGTACTCTAGGCTGTATTTGCCGCCGTTGGCAGGATCCAAACAGCGCTGCACGGTCTGCTGGAGTCGCTCCCGGTCGTCGGGGTGAACCCCGGCTAAATGCGTCTCAAAGGTGACCTCTGCCTCGGGCGACAGCCCAAATATCGCTTTGCAGCGGTCATCCCATTGCAGTTCGCCGCTGATTGGGTTCCAGTCCCAGGTTCCTATTTCCGCCGATTCCAGAGCCAGCCGCAGCCGCGCTTCAGCGTCCCGCACGGCGGCCTCAGCCTGCTTGCGATCGGTGATTTTTCCAAAGGAAATGGCCACCCCATCGTCGAGTTGCACCACCGTAATCCGAAACCAGTCGCGAATGCCATCGGCTTCGTAGAACAGTTCAAACTGGCTCGGCTGACCGGTTTCTGCCACCCGTACGTAGGTTTCAAACACCGTGGTGCGATTGCCCGGCACAATCTCGAGCAGCCGTTGCCCCACGAGTTCCGTTACCGGGCGACCCACAATCCGAGCAGCGGCAGGGTTGGCATACAGCCATTCAAAATCGATAATTCGCCCCGAGGCATCGCGAATACTTTGCAGCAAAATGAAACCATCGATCGACAGCTCCTGCACCGCCCGGAAGCGCTGTTCGCTCTGGTACGACCGTATCTCTGCCTGCTTGCGCTCGGTAATGTCTTGCGAAATGCCGATAGTTCGCATCGGCTGCCCCTGAGCATCGTAGTCTACCTGCCCCATTGCCAGAATCCAGCGCAGGCTGCCGTCTGGGCAGAGAATTCGATACTCACAGGTATTTTGCGTCGGATCGGCAATCAAGCGGTCAATCGACTGGTGGACCCGCTCGCGGTCATCGGGATGGATCAGGTCGCTAAAGGTGGCATAGCTTACTTCATCATCGACCGATAGCCCATACAGTGTTTTACAGCGATCGGTCCAGTATAGCTCTCCCGACTGCAAGTTATACTCCCATAGCCCTAGCCCAGCTCCCTCCACCGCTAGCCGCAACCGCTCCTCACTTTGCCGCAGGGCCGCCTCAATATGTTTGCGCTCGCTAATATCGCGAAAGAAGATACCCAACCCGACCTCGGCTGGGTAGGCATGCACCTCGTACCACGTCATGGTCGGCTCGTAGAGAAACTCAAAATGAGCTGGCACTTGCTCTGCCACCGCCCGCCGATATTCAAACTCGATGCTTCTGCCTACCGACCACGGCCAGACCTGCCACTGCGTTTTGCCTAGCACCTCCGCTAGGGTTAGGTCCGTCAAGCGCACCGCCTGCGAATTCATGTAAGTGATCCGCCAGTCCTGATCCAGAGCGACAAAGGCATCGGTCATGTTCTCCAGCAGTGCCGTGATGCGCTGATTCGCCTGAGACAGATCCCGCTCGATACGCTTGCGCTCGGTGGTTTCCTGCACCATGGCATTCACTCCTAGCACCTGCCCCTTTTCTCCCTTGAGGGGATAGTAGCTAACAAGCCAGTGGCGTATGACTCCCGGACGAGCTGAGTTAGACCCAGTGACCTCTAGATTCAAAATCGGCTCTCCCGAGTCCAGCACCTGTTGAAACAGCGGCACAAGCTGGTCAGCCATCTCAGGCAATACCTCGCTGAGGGTATGCCCCAAATGCTCCGCGACCGGTACACCATTGATCGCCGCTAGGTGTTCGTTGATCCGCACAAAACGCAGGTTGCAATCAACAAAACATAGCCCGATTGGAGCAGTCGTATAAATTGCTTCCAGTTCGGCCAACTGCTGTTGAGCGTCGTTTGAGCTAACTGTCGCAGCCATGTTCGGTGGCTGGGGAGAAGCAGCTGTTGATAGGTCTTGAACCCATTGCTCGATTAGGTGTTCCAGCAGCTCAGAGGAAGAAAGCCCCCTTTGCTGAGCCTGAGCTTCAAGACGGTGTAGGGCAGTAGGAGTCAACGAAACGGTGATCTGCTGCGATGGCGCTCCATGTTCTGAATTCACCCGTGGTTCCCCTACGTTGTGTTGCATCCCAAAACCCGTCCCTGGAGACGCTTACTGCTCTATTAAATCTAACTTTCTAGAGAGCTTGAGTAAGCCCTAAGGAGGAATTAGGACATCGGGTTGCGAGCTGAGGGCAAGACCAGAGCCAGCTCTGCCTATCTGATATAACTTGTTCCATTCGATAGAAGACAGCAAGCACCCTTGCAAGCACAGTGCAATTAGGCGATCGACCCGTCAGGATTGGACGCAAAAAAGCACGGCCCATCCCGATTGTATCGTCAGGGCGGTGCATTACTACACCTAGAACGGTTTAGAGAACCAAGAGGTTTAGAGAACTAAGATAGTTGTCTCCAGTCTCAAGCGTAATGGATAAATGGATAAACCACCTTCAAATCTATGGCACCAGCTCAGCAACGCCAAGCTTGTGCGCTACCTGTTGCTATTTGCCCTAGCCTGGGTCATCGTCCGAGTCTTGGCGTATTTTGAAACCGTTCTAGTGATTTTCATTTTTGCTGCCATCCTGGCATTTTTGCTCAACTATCCAGTGCAATGGATGAAACGATTTCTGCCGCACTGGGCAGCCGTAATTCTCATATTTTTAAGCAGTTTACTGCTGCTCGGCGGATTAATCGCGACCCTAGGTTTAGCAGTGATCTCTCAGGCACAACAGCTACTAGAGCAGGCACCACAGTTAATCAACTTTGCCATTGAACTCCTCGACGACCTGCAATCCCTATTGACAGACTGGAATTTCAACGTAGACTTCAGCACCGTAGAAGCCCAGCTCAGAGATCAAGCGCTGTCTACATTGGGATTTGGTTTCGCAACGTTACAAAATCTGCTCTTTGGCCTTCTAGATTTAATCTTAATTGCTGTTGTTGCCTTTTTTATGCTGCTAGATGGCGAACGGCTGTGGAAATTTATTGTTCGTATTTTCCCTCGCCACTTGCAGAGTGATATTACAAATGCCATTCAAAAGAACTTCTTAGGATTTTTCTGGGGACGCTTTTTGCTTTCTCTCTTCTTTGGCATTTCTGCTTTTTTTGTTTTTATTCTGCTCAATATTCCTTATGCACTGGTCATGGCAGCCATTGTTGGCGTGTTTGATCTCATTCCAGGCATCGGCGCTACTCTGGGCATTAGTTTAGTTGGTTTGATTTTGCTGCCGCAAGGCGTGCTGCTAAGCCTCAAGGTGGTTATCGGCTGCATTGTGCTGCAACAAATTGAGGAAAATCTGCTGATGCCGCGAATCATGCAAGGCTCGATCAATATGAATCCCGTTGTAATGTTCTTTGCGTTGCTCGTTGGGGCCAGAATTGCTGGATTGGTCGGCGTGTTTCTCTCGATTCCCATTACTGGGGTTTTGATTAGTTTGCTGGACGTGGATGAAATGCGGAGCGAATAGCCGCAGCTAGCGGTTAGATGATTGGTACTACCATGGGTTCAATCATCCGTATTACTTTCATTCACGTCATTCGCGCTACTGAGAGTTCTGCCTAAAGATGGACGGAGTTGCTCAACGACTTATCTACGCTGATATTTGGGCTGATTATCAAGCTACCGCTCACGAACAGCCAATGCTGTCCTCTCTGTGGGCAGCCGTTTGTCACCCTTCACTATTTCGATTTCTATCGAATTCCGATAGATTCAGCGTACTCGTTAGGCACCTCCCTATGACTATGGCATTGCGTCCTGAGCAGCAGCTTCAGGATCGATTGGAACATGTTGTTTCGGCTAGTCAACCAATTGACTATGGTGAAGCTGAGCAGCAGTTTATTCATCTTTTAACCCTTGAGAATCTAGATCAGCACATCGCCACTGAGCCAAGCTCCGTGAGCGCGTTCGAGGTTGCTCTGTCTGCCGCCTTGACCACAGCGTACTTGTCTGATGAACTCACGCCTCTGCTTGAAGTCACAGAAGGATCTGAGGTCTCAGAAGAGCGCCAAGCCGCCCATCGGTTTTTGCAGCGGATTCTCTATCGCATCAATCGGCTCAACTTTTTCTGGTACAGCGATTTGCAGCAATACCAAAACGAGCGGGCCTTTTACGTGCAGTGGGTGCGGGAACGCATTGAGCAAGCCTGGCAACCCTGGGAGTTAGCTCAGCTGGCGGCTGAAGTTGATTTAGCTACCCTGCAACAGTTATCGCTAGAGCAGGTCAAGCAAGGCTTGATCGAGCGCTGCGAGCGAGACTTGAATCCACCTCTAACGGATTACAAGCAGTATGTGCGCGAAACGATGACCTTGGCTGGCTATCGGCAATTGATTGCTCTGGTTTCTTTAGATGGGCTGGTGGAATCAAGCCGGCTGTGCCACATCCTGGGCGGAGCTAGCAATGAAGTACAGGCTACCCTGATTCGCGTCTTGCTCGAAGAGTATGGCAACGGTCGCCTCAGCCGCAAGCATTCTACCTTCTTTGCCCACATGATGCAGGAACTGGGATTAAACGCAGAACCCGAAACCTATTTTGACCTAGTTCCCTGGGAAGGCTTAGCTTCAATCAACCACAACTTTTTGCTCACCGAGCGTAAGCGCCACTTTCTGCGCTACAACGGTGGCTTTACCTACTTTGAAATTGTTGGTCCTTCGATCTATCGAGACTATATGCGAGCCGCCCAACGTCTAGGACTTTCGGATACAGCCATGGGATATTGGGAACTCCATATTCGAGAAGACGAACGTCACGGTCAGTGGATGCTGCACAATGTTGCTCTCGCCCTTGCCGATTATTATCCTCAGGACGCTTGGGAACTTTTGTGGGGATATGACCAGGAACGCTGGATGGGAGAGCGCGCTGGCAAAGCAGCAATGCAGGCTATATTGCGAGCGGACGCAACGCAACCTGAGCTACCTACAAGCATTTAGCAAAATTCAGCAAACCAAGGTGGATACTACCTATCCCTAAACCGTGATGCCCCAAATCACGATTATTTGACGCGCTCTAGACAGATTCTAAACCAATGCAAGAAACGCTTTTGACCTCTACATCACGCTCTACCGCAGCTCAGCCGATGACAATTCATCCTGTGTCCGAGCAGGCTAATACTCCTCCGTCTCACCTCGCTGCTGTTGGGACTCATTCACCTAAAGACGTGTTTTTCTGTCCGGAAGAATCGCACTTCTATGCCCAGTGCATTGAGAAAATGGTGGTGAGCCAGTGCCAGCCCTCAGACGTCGTGATTGAATTTGGTGCTGGAGATGGCAGCCCGGTGATTCATTGTCTGTTGAAATCGCGATTTAACGCCATGATTCATGGCTATGAGCTAAACGCTGCCGCCTGTGAACTGGCTCAGTCTCGAATTCAGCACTATGGGCTGCAACATCAATATGCGGTTCACAATCAGTGCTTTTTTAGTCATTTTCCTGCTACCGCGAATTACTTGATTGCGAATCCGCCCTATTTGCCGGCTCCTGATAGTGATCTCTACCTGCCAGCTTTGCACGGCGGCACCGACGGCGCGACCATCACCAAGCGACTGCTGTCGCTGGGCTGCGAGAACTTAATGCTGATGATTTCGGCCTACTCGAATCCAGTGGAGACGGTTGAGCATGCGTTGCAGCAGGGTTATCGGGTGGCAGACTTTGCCGTTTCGCCACTGCGCTTTGGCTACTATAGCTGCGAGCCGAAGGTGAAACGCACCATTGCTAAGCTGCGAGAACACTACAAAGCTTTCTACTCTGCTAATATCTACTTCTTAGCTGGAGTATTGTTTAAGCGCCAGAGTGACGTTAACTTGGCAACAGAACTTCTGAAGGTAATGACGGTCCTGTGATAACCGTTTCTTAACCTAATGCTCTGTGGGGGTCAGCTAGACTGGAGGCGTCCTGTTGATTCCTTACCCGTCATGGCGAAAGGCACGAATGAGACTCCAGTGCTCGTGCTAGCTCTGCTGATTACGTTGGGGTTAATTGGAGGCGGATTCTGGTTTTTCCGACGCGCCTTTACCGCCGATTCGACCTCCTCACCTATAGTTTCTCCTACCGCCCAACCCACTGAAGTAGGGGGCAGCACCGGCGATGCAGGCAGCGGTCCTACCCTCGATGTCTCGTTGCCCAACCCTAGCGTGCTAACCATGGACGGCAGCGTGACCCTGGTTGCGCTCATGAAGCAACTGCAATTGGCTTACACGCAGGTTAACCCCGCACTGCCCACTACTTATGGAGTTCCCGACGGGCAACCCAATGGCACCAATGCCGGTATTCAGAATTTGCTCAACGGTACAGTCCTATTGGCGGCCAGCTCGCGACCGCTGACAGCCGAAGAAAAGAATGCCGGGTTGCAGGCGTTCCCAATTGCCAGAGATGCTCTAGCGGTTGCTGTGGGTATTGACAATCCCTTCAAAGGCGGACTTACGCTCGATCAGCTCAAGCAAATCTATCAAGGGCAAATTACCAACTGGTCGCAGGTAGGGGGGCCTGATGTGCCGATTAAAGTGATTAACCGCGCCGTTGACAGCGGCACTCGGACCTTTTTTCAGGATGTGGTGCTGCTCGAAGAACCCTTTGCCCCCGATGGTCCTAACTTTATGACACTGGAGCGCGATGAGACAACGCCGATGTTACGCGCTCTTGGCACCAACGGCATTGGCTATAGCACTGTGCAGCAAATCGAAAATCAGCAGACCGTGCGCTTGGTGCCTATTAATGGTGTTTCCCCAGCCGACCGCGAGACCATCCGCAACGGCTCTTACCCAATTACCCGAGTCACCTATCTGGTCACTCAACCCCGAACCAGTCCTGCTGTGCAGCAGTTTATTGATCTTGCCCGCTCGCCTCAGGGCCAGCAGATTGTGGAACGTATGGGGTTTGTGGCCTTGCCGTGAAGGGTTGCCCCGTTCCCCGGGTTGATCAGCAGCGACTAAGGATGGCTCCTCCTGAAATTCAGGGGGTCAGGCTCTAGAACTGGTCTAAATCGAGTCTAGGATGACTCCAATCCGGGTCTATGATGGATATCTCACGCCGTTCGTGGGTGAAAACACGCCCTAGCCGTTGCTTAGGAATGGCCTATCCTAGGGTAGAGAGTGGGCTGCATCTCGGGCTGGCATGATTTCTTTTTAGATTTGTTCCTTTCGGGTCTGGGTTTCTAGGTTGCAGTGGGAAGCGGAAGGCATGAACACGCTGGTGGGTAAAACATTACAGGGGGGTAAATATACCCTGAACGAGTTGTTGGGTCAGGGCGGCTTTGGGGTTACCTTCAAGGCGGCTCATCACTACCTAGGGCAACCGGTGGTGATCAAAACCCTCAACCCCTTGAACCAAACCCATCCCCAGTTTGAGAAACTGGAACGGCAGTTCCACGATGAAGCCCGACGGTTGGCGCTGTGTGTTCATCCCAATATTGTGCGGGTGAACGACTTCTTCATCGAAGACAATGTCCCCTATCTGGTGATGGACTACATTGATGGGAAAACCTTGGAGCAGATTGTCTTTCCCGATCAGCCGCTTCCCGAAGCACAGGCAATCAATTACATCCGGCAGATTGGGGCTGCCCTGCAGGTGGTGCATCAGAACGGGCTGCTGCATCGAGACATCAAACCCCAAAACATCATGCGCCGCAACGGGACTGATGAGGTGGTGCTGATTGATTTTGGTATCGCTCGGGAATTCACGTCGGGCAAAACCCAGACCCACACCAGCTTGATTTCAGAAGGCTACGCGCCGATTGAGCAGTATGTGGCTCAGGAAAAGCGTACCCCTGCTACCGATGTGTACGGACTGGCGGCTACCCTGTATGCCCTGCTCACGGCTCAAGTACCGCTAGCGTCCATTCTGCGCGAGCGTCGCCCAATGCCCTCACCGCGCGATTTGCAACCACAGCTCAGTATTGCGGTGGATCAAGCCGTGATGCGCGGCATGGCAATCGATCGAGACTATCGCCCGGCTACCGTTGCCGACTGGCTGGCGCTGTTGCCCACCGAGGAGGCGACCTATGTGACGGTTCCCCCGGTGGGTTCTTGGCGACCCAACCAGACCTCGGGGCTGTCTCGGGCAGCAACGGTGGCGGTCAGCCCACGCCATATCACCCGTTCGTCACGCCCCTCGTCTCGGATATTACCCAGAGGCTATGCGGCCAGCCTTCCTCCCGTTGCGGTTGGCTCTGCCCCTACGACCCCGCCGCCGGTTCGCCGCCCCTGGAGAGGTGGGCTAGTGTTTGGACTGTTAACTATCGCTACGGTAACGGCAATGGCTCTCTGGGCACTTACGCAGGCACCGGAGTCGTCCCCGCCTGAGGAGGTCCAACCCGAAGTTCCGGCTGACCCAGGGCAACCCCGCCGTCGTCGCTCGTCGCCCGCTCCCGAAAGCGATGCCAACCCTCTACCCGACTCAGTCAACCCCGAACCCGACTCCCAGGAGACGCCGGAAGACCCGACTGAAGCCAATGAAGCCACGGAAGACGAGGATGCTGAAGCGACAGAATCACCGTCTTTAGAACCAGAATCATCCCCTATTCAAGAACCGCCGCCTGTAGTTGTCCCTCCCCGACCTGCTCCACAGCCACCCCGTGCCCGGGAAGACAGCCCTGCAGCAGGTTCCTCAGCTCAAGACAATCCACCGAAGAGCCGCCGCCGCGAGCGCTTGCTGCCTAATCCTCTGCGGCGAGAGCTACAAGAACGCGGGTCGCGCAACTAGTTGAGCTAAATCGAGTTCGCATCGCCTAGGATGATAGGGTTGTCAAGAATTCTCGCCCGTAGTGTCATGTCAGCACCTCCCATCCAGTGGTATCCCGGTCACATTGCTAAAGCAGAACGCCATCTACTGGAGCAGCTCAAGAAAGTCGATGTGGTGCTGGAAGTCCGGGATGCTCGCATTCCCCTGGCAACGCGCCATCCTCAGGTAAGCGAGTGGATTGGCTCTAAAGACCGGGTGCTGGTGCTCAATCGGGTCGATATGATTCCACCCTCCGCCCAGCAGGAGTGGCAGGCTTGGTTGCGGGCTGCAGGGGAAACTCCCTACTTCACCAATGCCAACCAAGGACAGGGCATTGGGGCCGTGGCGCAGGCTGCCAAAACGGTGGGCGACCGCCTCAATCAGCGGCGACGGGAGCGGGGAATGTTGCCGCGTCCGGTACGGGCCGTGGTGATCGGATTTCCCAATGTCGGCAAGTCAGCATTAATCAATCGGCTACTAAAGCGGCGCGTAGTCGAGAGTGCTCGCCGAGCCGGAGTGACTCGTCAGCTACGCTGGGTGCGCATTTCGGACCAGCTAGAACTGCTAGACGCGCCGGGTGTGCTGCCCTCCAGACTAGCTGACCAAGATGCCGCCCTGAAGCTAGCCATTTGCGATGATATTGGCGAAGCGGCCTACGATAATCAGCGTGTAGCGGCCGCCTTCGTCGATTTGCTGAAACAGCTCCAAACTTCTCCCGCTGCCGAGGATGCCTTCCAAGCCCTACAGTCGCGCTATGGGCTAGACCCCGACCCCCTGACTGGCGAAAGCTACATTGCCGCTCTGGCTGAACAGCGCTATCAGGGCGACAAGGAACGTGCAGCTCGCCAAGTGCTCAACGACTTCCGCAAAGGCAACTTGGGAGCGATTGCTTTGGAACTACCGCCTTCCTGAATCTGAGGCACTATCTGTGGCACCATCTGTGGCGCTAACCTGTCTTGCTGACGCTGCGGCGGTCGAGTAATTGTGATCCAGCCCGCCATCTGTCCGCTATCTGTCCGCTATCTGCTGTGCATGGAACCCCCTCTCACCTCGAATCCCATCTCCACTCTCGTGCGCGGAGCCAGTGCGGCCCTGGTGACACAAACGCTGAGTGTTGGCATCACCTATCTCGCTCAAGTTCTGTTTGCCCGCTGGATGGGAGTGGCTGAGTATGGCATCTATGAGTACGTCGTGACCGTTAGCACCATGCTCGGCTTCTGGGCGGGATTGGGATTGCCCAACGTCGTGCTGCGGTTCGTTCCCGAATATAGCGTTAAGCAGGACTGGGCCCATGTGCGAGGGGTACTGCTGGGAAGCTGGTGGCAGACTCTGGTCACCAGTCTCATCATCTCGACGCTAGCTGCCGTGGTGATTCTGAATCTGGCTGCCCACTGGAGCCTGCCCTACACAACCCAGCTCTTGCTGAGTATGGCCGGCGTACCGCTGATTGCTCTGATTAAGCTGCAACAGGAAATGGCACGGGCTATTCGCCGCATTACCCTGGCTTACGCTCCGTTGCTGGTGGTCTACCCGCTGCTGTTGATCCTGGGAGCGTTCGCTTGGTGGGGGTGGCGGGGAAATTTCACTAGTACCACGGCGATTGGACTATCGCTGCTGGCGATGCTGCTGGTTTTGGTGGCTCAGTTGCAAGTGTTCCAGCGTAACCTCAGTTCCGAAGTGCATACCGCCCGCCCAGCCTATGCAGTCAAGCAGTGGCTTTCTGTGGCGCTGCCGTTGCTGTTGATCGACAGTTCCTTTTTGATCCTCAACCAAACTGATACGCTGATGCTGGCAGCTCTGCTCAACACTGAGGCCGTGGGGCTCTACACCGCCGCTTTCAAAACGGCAGGCTGGGTGAATTTTATCCTGATTGCCGTTAACGCCATTGCCGCACCGATGTTTGCTTCGCTCTATGCCCAAGGCGACCGAGCCGCGTTGCAACACCTAGTATTTACCATTGCCCGCTGGATGTTTTACCCTGCCCTGATCGTGGGGGTAGGGTTAGTCGTTTGGGCTGAGCCGGTGCTGTCGTTGTTTGGTCCCGAGTTTGGGGTGGCTCAAGCCGCACTGGCAGCCCTAGTGGTGGGGCAATTCGTGAACGTAGGAGCAGGTTCGGTCGGGTATTTGCTGACCATGACCGGACATCACAACCAATGTGCGTTTGTGGTGGGCTGTAGCGCTGGGCTGAATATTCTGCTCAACTTAATCGGCATTCCTTGGTTGGGGATCTTGGGGGCTGCCCTAGCGACGGCTATATCGATGGCCGTTTGGAATATTTGGCTAAATCGGCTGGTGGTCAAGTATTTAGGTGTGGATCCGTCGATTGTAGCGGCGGTGGCTGCCCAGCTCAACCGCAAGTTGAATAATTCAAAGTGAGATAATCCTCGCTGAAGGCACAGAGTTGCTCAGCGGATGACAACAACTGGTTACGATAGTTGCAAATTATGTGCATATGCAATCGATATGATTCAAACGGCTAGGCTCTCACTCGAAAAATATCACCGGATTGTAGGCACCGGTATTCTTCGCGATCGGCAGCTTGAACGGATTGAAGGATTACGTGTTGAACTGAGCCCAGAGACGCCTTATCACGCAAATCAAAATAACAAAGTCTACAAATATTTGCTTTTATTTGCTTTCTCGGTTTGACGGGCCAGCGGATGTGTGCTCTGGGCATCCCATCACCCTGACGGCATCAGAGCCTCAACCCGATCGGGTTCTAGCTCGATTGCCTGAGTCCCTTGACGAAACTCGTCATCCGCAGCCCAATGATATTTACCTGCTGATAGAGATCTCCACGCTAGAGCATAACTTAAACGCAAACAAACACCTCTATGCTCAAGCCAAAATTTCTGACTATTGGATGATCGATCTGCAGAATCGCCGCGTCATGGCGTTTAGAGCGCCTGAAAGAACCAACTACACACAGGAAAGCAAATTAACACCAGGAGTCATTAGCGCCCTTGCTTTGCCCAAGATCGATGTGGAGGTGAAACGGTTACTCGCCTGAGATGCAGCCGCCGTCTGCGTGATATCCTGAAAGCGTTAAGCCGTGAATGATCCTGGGCAAGCAGGGATCAATTCAGGAGGATTTCGAAGAGCAAGGCATGAATGTTGGCGTAATTGTGTTTCCCGGTTCCAACTGCGACCGCGATGTGGCGATGGTAACTCGCGATTTGCTGCAGCAGCCAACCCGGATGGTATGGCACGAAGACAGCGATTTGTCGGATCTGGATCTGGTGATTGTACCGGGCGGCTTTAGCTACGGCGATTATCTGCGCTGCGGGGCAATTGCTCGCTTTTCGCCGGCCATGCAGGCAACGCGGCATCATGCTGAGCAAGGCAAGTTGGTATTAGGGATCTGCAACGGCTTCCAGGTGTTGACAGAAGCAGGACTGCTGCCTGGAGCCTTGATGCGCAATCGGGATCTGCATTTTATTTGCCAGCGGGTGCCGCTGCGAATCGAGCGTACCGATCTGCCCTGGACGCAAGCCTATCAGCCCGGACAGGTGATCACGCTGCCAATTGCCCACGGGGAAGGCTGTTACTATGCCGATGCCGACACGCTGGCCGCCCTCGAAGACCACCAGCAGATTGTGTTTCGCTATTCCACCCCTGACGGGCAACTCACCGACGCTAGCAACCCCAATGGCTCACTGCACCACATCGCCGGCATCTGCAACCGTCGCGGTAACGTGCTGGGTATGATGCCTCACCCGGAACGCGCCTCAGATCCAATGCTGGGTCACACCGATGGTTTGGGGCTATTCAAAAGCGTCTTGCAGGCTGTAGCTGCCATTGCCTAGTCTTTTGCCTAATTTGCTTGCCGCAGTCCATGATTTGGAAGCTGCAAATCTGCGGCTCCGGCCGATGATTCTGGCGTCGCGGCTTTTGGCGCTGCTGAGTTATCTGGGGACGGTGCAGCCAATTCGGCGGTTGCCGGAGTCACCGCTGTTGGGCTGGGCGATTGTTCTGGCGAGGACGCGGCAGAAGCTGGAGCCGACCATGGAGCGGGTTGTCCCTCTAGGGTCCTGGTGGCGGGAGTTAGCATTTGGGCAAGCTGGGCTTGCTCTTGCAACTGCTGAGTCGAGGAGACCAAGCCACTCAAGCCATTGATCAGAAGGCGGATATTTTGCCGGAAGGCAGGATCGCCAGTGAGTTCATCTAGGTCGGCGGTGATTTTCTGGGCGTTCTGGAAGGTGGCTCGCGCCGAGTCTAGGGTTTGCTGCAACAGCAGCAGATTTTCCGAGGTGCCCACGGCTTGGGAGAGGTTGCGCAGATTGGTGGAGGCTTCGGCAGCATTGGCGGAAAGAATTTCCAGGTTTTGCAAAAATTCGCCTTCTTCCACCATGGGTGCCAAGTTGTCTACGACGAGCTGGATGCGCTGGGCCGTTTGATCAATGGAATTGAGGGTGCTGATTAGCGTTGTGCGGTTGTCTTGCAGCAGCCCCTGCACCTCGCCTGCCGTCAGCCCGATCTGGTTAGCGGCAGTGCCGATGGAATTGGCAGACTGGGCCGCCGAACGCGAAAAGGTGGACAGCTCCTGGCGCACCGAGCGCGAGAGGGTCGTGACTTCGCCGGCTAAAACGCCTACATCCTCAGCCGTATTGGAAAAATTGCGCGTTAGCGTCCGCACTTCTCCAAAAAACTCGGGGCTAGAAAACAGATCGGTAAATTGAATGACCGATGCCAATAGTTCGGTGAGCGTAATGCTAGCCGTACCTTCTAGATAGGCACCATTACAGACAATCAGCTCGTTGTTGCAGTCCCTCGCTAGGGGATTGGCAGCCGTCGCTTCCTGCGTCAGGACTTGGTTCGGCGTGATATTAATAAACGTTTCGCCAACCAAGCCCGACTGCCGCGCCTCAATGGTGACATCCCGAGGAATCACAACTGTGGAGGGCGTGATCCGCACATCCACCTCGGCATAGTTGGGGCTGACGCGAATAGCTGAAATTTTCCCCGCGACAACACCCCGATATCGCACCGGTGCCCCTACCTGCATACCTTCCGCATTGGGAAAGCGAATCGTGATATCGTAGCTGCGCTGTCCGGGACTCAGCCCCCGCAACCACAGCAACAACCCGGTAAACACACCAATGCCCAGCAGGATGAGTAAACCAACGGAGCCTTCTCGAATGGTTCGCGAGCGCATACTCTCCTCCTACATCCTGCCTAGTCATTGCGTGTCCCTCAGCGGTGTAGCGGTTTCTTTAACTTCAACTTCTTTAACCGATGACCTGAATCGGACCTTCGGTAGCGCCGCTGAAGAACTGCCGCACCATCGGGTGGTTGGTGGTATCAATCTCGGAGATGCTACCCTGCCACTGGACTTTCCCATGATAGAGTAAGACCACGCGATCGGCCGTACGGCGAATGGTGCTGTCTTGGTGCGTCACAATCACGTAGGTGCTACAGCCTCCCTCACATTTCAGCTGACGGATCAGGTCTTCTACAACGGTCGAGGCGATGGGATCCAGTCCAGCGGTGGGTTCGTCGTATAGAATTACTTCCGGGCTACTGCTGGGATCCTCTGGGTTTTCCATAATGGCACGGGCAAAGCTGACTCGCTTTCGCATCCCGCCCGATAACCCGCTCGGCAGCAAGTCCATGATGCCCGTCAGCCCAACCATTTCTAGCTTTTTCTCCACAAGCTGCCGGATATACTGCCGGGGCAGTTTCGAGTGCTGATACAACAAAAAGCCGACATTTTCATCGACAGTGAGTGAATCGAATAGCGCCGTGTTTTGAAACACCATGGTGATGCCAATTGGATCTTTACGATCTTCCGCCAAGCCCTGCCGCTGCTGACCCTGGATGTAAATTTCTCCGGCATCAGGGGCTTCAAGACCCGCGATCAGCCGCAGGGTAGTCGATTTGCCGGTGCCCGAAGGACCGATGATGGCCAGGGCTTCTCCTTGGTAGACCGTAAGGTCAACATTGTCTAGGATCACCCGATCATCAAAGGCTTTGGTAACGCCCTTCAATTCGATTATTGGCTTCGCCATAATACGCCTCGGACCGTCAAAATAGCATCAAACACGCAGCAAACTAATTTATTACTAATTTATGCAAGAGTTGCTAAAGTTACTCAGGGACATGATTGTGCCTAGCCCCATCCTCAGGGTGTTTCAGGATGAACATTTAGTGCACTGAGTCCGTCCTGCACTGCTGCTGCACTGTACTGCTACTGCACAACGGATTGGTAAACGGATGGTTGACTGGATGGTTGACTGTTGACCGGTCTGGGTACTTCGTGAGAGTACCGTGTTGTTTCTGCCGTTACTGCCCTTAGCTCCTATGTCAATGGGTTTACTGAAACAAGCCTTTCAAGCCCTCACCCAAGAGTCTCGCTATCGCACTCCGCCTCGGGTCAATCAGTGGTTCAAGTGGCTAGCTCCCGGTTTACTGGTGAAACGCTGGCTGCTGATCAGCGCTGCAGGCGTGGTTTGCGTCGCGCTAGGGCTGGCGATCTGGTCCAACCTGACGCCCATTTACTACCTCAGTGAGTTTACCAGACAACTCTTGCGAACCATTACCCGCTTAATTCCCAACTACGTCAGCGGTCCGCTGGTGATCATCACGGGAATTCTGCTGATCCTCTGGGGGCAAACGCGCAGCCTTGGTTCGATTACGGAAGTGCTGATGCCCGAGGGCAACGGTGAACTCGTGGATGTGCTGATTCACCATCGCAAGCTGCACCGTGGTCCCAAAATCGTGGTGCTGGGGGGCGGTACCGGGCTTTCTACTCTGCTGCGGGGGCTGAAAACCTACAGCGCCAATATTACAGCCATTGTCACTGTAGCCGATGACGGCGGCTCCTCGGGGCGATTGCGGCGAGAAATTGGGGTTTTGCCTCCGGGCGATATTCGCAACTGTTTGGCGGCACTAGCAGACGAGGAAAAGCTGCTGACCGAGCTGTTTCAGTATCGCTTCCAAGCGGGCGACGGGCTGGCAGGGCATAGTTTTGGCAATTTGTTTCTAACGGTGATGAGCGAGGTGACGGGCGATCTGGAGCGGGCAATTGCGGCCAGTTCCAAGGTGCTGGCGGTGCGCGGCCAGGTGCTACCCTCAACCCTCAGCGATGTGCGGCTCTGGGCAGAACTCGACGACGGGCGGCGCATCGAAGGTGAATCCAACATTACCGAAGCCAGGGGGAAGATTGTCCGCATTGGCTGCATTCCGGCAAATCCGCCCGCTCTGCCTAAAGCTATCCAAGCAATTGCAGAAGCCGATTACATTATTATTGGGCCGGGGTCGCTCTACACGAGCATTATCCCCAACCTCCTCGTGCCAGAGATTTCTGAAGCCATTAGTCGCTCGCGGGCCGTTCGGCTCTACGTCTGCAACATCATGACTCAGCCGGGCGAAACCGATGGCTACACGGTGTCGGATCATATCCGGGCCCTCGATCGCGTTACCACGGCACCCCTATTTGATGCAGTGCTGGTGCAAAAAACCTCGCCTTCAGCCCAATCCCTGATTCGCTATGCCCAGGAAAACTCCCATCCGGTGTTCTTCGACCGTGAAGATGTGATGAAGCTGGGGCGGCGGGCGATTGTAGCCAACGTCATGGATGAAGACGAAACCACAGGCTATGTGCGCCATAACCCCGATCGCTTAGCCCGCGTGCTGCTGCGTTGGTATAGCCGAGCGGCAGGGGGTGGGCTAGCGTCTCGCCAGCAGGGCTGAAACGGCATCAGTAAAGAATAAAACCCTGCCTTGCTTTTTCCCGCGTTAGGGCTGCTTTCGTTATGCATCTGGTGGCGGAATCGTAATATCCACTAGGGTCACGGGCGTACCGGGGGTCAGCGTACTCAGCGGCGGATCGATAGCGGCTCCATTCCCCACTACTAGCGTCACAAACTGCTGCGGCTGCAGATAGGTCTGGGCAACTCGCTGCACATCTGCGGTGGTCGTGGCCGCAACCTGTTTTTGGTAGCGGAAAATAAAGTCTTGAGGATAGCCGTAGTAGTCGTAGCGCATGACCCGCGACAGAGTTTGGTAGGGGGTCGCGAAATTAAAAACGAAGGCGTTTAGCACGGAATCTTTGGCTCGTTGCAATTCCGACTCACTGATCGACGTAGTGCGGATTTGCTGCAACTCCTTGAGGGTCGCTTTGATGAAGGGCACTGTGGCATCGGAGCGGGTTTGCCCACCGGCAATGAACAACCCTGGATAGTCAAACTGCGGCGACCACAGGGCATAAACCGAGTAGGCTAGTCCCTGCCGCGAACGGACTTCGTTCACCAATCGTCCACCCAAACCATTCAAGACTTCGTTCATTACCGACAGTGCTGCGTAGTCGGGGTTGTCAAGTTTGCCGCCTAGGTGCCCCATTTGAATATTGCTCTGGCTGAGCTGCGGCTGATCCACCAAAAAGACACCGCCCGTCCGAGCTTGCTTAACCTGGGGTAACTCCGACAGCAGGGCCCGCCCTACTGGATTTGCTGTGGGTTGCCAGTCGCCGAGCCGTGCTTCGATCTGGGATCGCATGGTCGCAGAATCAAAATCGCCGATGATGCCCAGTAGTATGTTATTGGGATAGTAATAGCGCCGGTAGAATTCCAAAACATCTGCCCGGGAAATATTGTCCAGCGTTTTATATTCCGTTGTGCGGGCATAGGGGCTGGTGTCACCGTAGATCAGCTTCTGGAATTCCCGCCCGGCGATCTCTTCGGGATTATCGTTGCGGCGAGCGATCGCACCACGCCACTGATTCTTATAAAAATCAATTTTCTCCTGAGGAAAGGCAGGCTGGCGCAGCACCTCAGTAAAAAGGCTAAAGACTTCTTCAAGATCGTCGCTTAGGGCATTAAAGCTGGCGTTGCCGGCCGTCACATTGATGCTGGTTTCAATGGCTGCCGCCTTGCGCTCCAAAATCTGATTCAGCTCGTCGGCAGGATGAGTTTGGGTGCCGCCGCTGCGCATTACTCCCCCTACGATACTGGCCAGTCCAACTTTGTCTGCCGGTTCCAGCCGATCGCCTGTGTAGATTGTGGCCACACCGCTCACCAGAGGCAGTTCGTGGTCTTCCAACAGGTATACCTTCAGCCCGTTGCTCAATTCGAAGCGTGTATAGTTGGGAAGCTGGATTGCGGGCAGTGGCGAAAACTGCAATTCCGTATAGTGACGTGGCGTGACGGCCAAAGCCGGCGAGCGTCCTAACCCCAGTACCAACAGCGTCATCACGACCGCCACTAGCCCATACCGAACCAGCGTGCGACTCGCGCCCCAGAATTTAATCGATGGCATGATTCAGGCTCCTGCAAGGAAAAATCTTAGAAAAATCAAAAACATAGAGAATAGAGAAAGGCAGAGCAATCGCACTCTTTAAGCGAATGAGTGAAACCCGTACCATCGCAAGACTGATGCGGGGCAGAAACCGTCTGCCTCAACCGCCTGTCCCGATGGACAGCAGTTTGCCCACGGTGCGATTCTGCGGCTGAAATAGCTGATTGGCGACGCGCTGTACGTCTGCCGCCGTTACCGCATCAATGGCAGCGAGCTGAGTAAATAGATTACGCCAGTCGCCGGTCTTGGCTTCGTATTCCGGCAGCAGGCTAGCCATGCCTTGATTCGACGCCAGCGTTTGTAATAGACCCGCCCGCGTCTGGGTTTTGACTTGATCCAACTCGTCCTCAGACACCGGCTCGGTCTTCAGGCGGGTCAGCTCAGCTTCTAGAGCAGTCGCCACTTCATCGACGCTATGGTCGGGCGCGGTCTGGGCATAAAGCAACAGCAGATTCGAGTAGCGGTTGCCCGGAAAGGAATCAGCAATATTCACCGTTAGGGCGATCTGCTGCTGCTCCACCAGCGAGCGGTACAGGCGAGAGGTGCGCCCTCCATAGAGCAAGCGGCTGATCACCTGATACACCGGATCGTTGGGGTCGGTCAGGGGCGCCCGCTGGTAGCCTTCAATGTACCAGGGTTCTGCCGGCAGCCGCAGCGTCAGCTCTCGCGGTTCGGTTTGGGGAGGAGCTGTCACCGTTAAATCGGCTGCTCGCGTTCGTGCTTGAAATCGCCCGAAGTAGGCTTGGGCTAGCTGCTTCACCTGTGTTGGATTCACATCACCGACAATCCCAATAATGATGTGATCGGGCGTGTAGTAGGTGGTAAATAGCTGCTGGATGTCGGCGCGGGTCAGGTCGCGGATATCAGTTTCGTAACCAATTACGGGGCGTCCGTAGGGGTGATCCGGCAGGGCCACCTGCAGAAATTCCTCCAGCATCTTACCGATGGGGGAATTATCGCTGCGCAGCCGCCGTTCTTCCAAAATCACGTCTTTTTCTTCGTAAAACTCGCGAAATACTGGCTCGAGAAACCGCTCCGACTCCAGCGACATCCACAGCTCTAGCTTATTGGCGGGGAAGCTGTAGAAGTAGCGGGTGGCATCGGCTGAGGTGGTAGCATTTAGCCCAACACCCCCAAACTGCTGCACAATTTGCCCAAACTCGTTTTGCTTGACGTAGGCGGCGGCCTCCGCCTTGAGCTGGTTGAACTGCACCTGGAGTTGCGCCACGGTTTCCGGTTGCCCAGCAGCTTGGGCTGCTTTGATTTGATCAAACAGCGCATCTAGGCGGTCTAGCAAAGGTTTCTCGGCTTCATAGTCGCGGGTGCCGATGCGGGTTGTACCCTTAAACGCCAAATGCTCCAGAAAATGAGCAGCACCCGTTTTACCAGGCTGTTCGTGAGCAGCCCCGACATCCACATAGGTCATAAAGGACACCACCGGAGCCTGATGTCGCTCCATGACGATGAACTTCATGCCGTTATCGAGGGTAAATTCTGTGATCTGCTCAGCAACCCGGTCTAGATAGGGCTGAATGCTGCCCGCCCGATTGCTGGGCATGCCGCGAGCCAAGGCTACGGCTGGCAACCCTCCCCAAAGCAGAATGATTAAACCAAGGAGTACAGTCAGGCGCTGCCATGTAGCTGGGCGAGGGAGCCGATGGGGAGACAGTCGGGCAGGAGCAAAACCGATCAACAAGCCAACAAACAACTGGAGCAAAGGCATGGAATTCTGTCAGGGCATTACCAGTACTCCAGCATGGTAGTGCAGCCGAGCCACTTTTGGCGCGAACTCATCTAGGTTGCCCTATCAGGGACTAGGGCATCGAGACTAGCTGAGGACGCTGCTGAACGCTAATGGTCGCGCAGGTTTTGCAACCGGTAAAAGGTGTAAGTGTCGAACAAAACGCCGACTACGCTGCAAACCAGTCCAATCACTGTCAAGCCTTGCAGCGTGCTGCCGCTGCCGAAAATCTGGAGGAAATGCGAGAGTTGCTCTACACCGCCGGTTCCGATCGCCTCTAGAGGCGGCAGATAACGAATCAGAACGAAACTAGCCAACAGCAAACCCACCAGAAATACCGGAGCCAAAAAGCTGAAGATACAGGTCAAGAGCAGAGAGCGCAATAAGTTGGGCAGGGTGCTCATGTTAGCGAAAAATCCTCCAACAACTGAACGTCAGACCATCAGACAGCGCGTATCCGCATCGCCATTTGCAATCGCTATGTGCAATCGTCATATGCGATCGCCATTTCCAAGATAGAGGGCTGGTGCTGTATGGTCCAACGAGATGTGAAAAATCTTAAGTTAATATTAAAAAGCTTATTGAAGACCCGTAAATAGGAGTCTCAGAAAAGAAGCAGCCTTGGTGGGGAACAAGTACCTGAAAGTGCTATTCCATCTGAAATTTCTCTCCTCATTTAAGTGGAACCCAAAAGCCAATCTTCCGAGTAGACTCCAGACGCGGATGTTGCAAAAATTCGCTATGGTTTACAGTGACCCAGCACATCCTTCACCAAGCTATGATGGCCGTCTCGCCTACCGCCACCACTTGCCGCTACAAGGACGAAGCGCTTGAATAAATCGGTTCAAAAGTCGCCGTTTAGGGCATGGAGTCAGCGGGCACTGGCAGCCGCACTGCTCGGAGGACAAGTCATCGTTCACCTGCTGAGGGGCAACATTCATCGCCGCAATACCTTAGAGCAACTCACGGTTGTTGGTCCAGATTCGCTGCCCATTATTCTCCTCACTGCTACGACGATCGGCATGGTGTTTACGGTCGAAGTCGCGGCTGAGTTTTTGCGCTTTGGCGTTGGCTCGGCAGTTGGCGGTGTGCTGGCGATTGCGTTGGGACGGGAACTGGCCCCGTTGGTGACGGCAGTGGTGTTGGCAGGTCGGGTCGGGTCGGCCTTTGCGGCAGAATTGGGCACCATGCAAGTTACTGAGCAGATCGACGCGCTCTATATGCTCAAAACAGACCCGATTGACTACCTTGTGACTCCCCGCGTTATTGCCTGCTGTGTCATGACTCCCGTGCTCACGATTCTCTCGTTTGTCACAGGGATGTTTGGCGGCATGCTGCTGGCAGATTGGCTGTTTAACATCTCGAATGCGGTCTTCTTAGATTCGGCACGTTCGCTGCTCACCTTGCGCGATCTCATCTGCGGCATGATTAAAGGAGCGGTGTTTGGCTGGCTGATTGCGGTAATTGGCTCAAGCTGGGGCTTGACTACCAAGGGAGGTGCTAAAGGGGTCGGGCAATCTACGACAACGGCCGTGGTGACTTCCCTACTGATGATCTTTATCAGCAATTTTTTCCTGTCCTGGCTGATGTTTTCTGCCCTGAAATAAACGCTTGCAAACTTCAGGCTGGTCAACTGCCAGCAGGGCGAGTCTATCCTAGGGCAGCTCCCTCTGTCCTCAGCCCTTAAAATAGGGATAGGCTAGATCTCAACTTTTCTTAAGCAGCTCTCGGGGGCAGACTCCTGAGCCTGTGTTTAATCTGTGTTGAGTGAACCTGTATTGAGCGTTTTTCAAGCAGCTGTTGCTAGCTGGCTTTAGTCGAATTCTTAGAGAGACAACCCAGTGACCACGACACCCACTTCCAGTGTTCCGGCTACCACCGACGTTGTACAGCTTGCTCCAAGCTACGCCATCCCAATCACGCTGGCCCTAGTTGCCCTGCCGGTATTTCTGTTGCAGCCTTGGGTGAGCGCCGCACTAGCCATATTTGCAGTGTTTTTGCTGTTTCAAGCAGCTACTTTGCGGCTCTACTTTACCGAAACTGCGCTCGATATCTACCGAGGGCAAACCTTGATTCGCCACTTTCCCTACCAAGATTGGCAAAACTGGCGGATCTTCTGGTTTAATGTGCCCATCCTGTTTTACTTCAAGGAAGTGAAGAGCATTCATTTTCTACCTATCCTGTTTGATCCCAAGCTGCTGAAGGTCTGTTTAGAGCAGCGTTGCCCATACAGAACTTAAAGGAGACTTTCTTTTGATCCAACCCGTAGCCCAAGAGTAGCCCAAGATGAGTTTTGATTTGGTTCTATGAATTCCGACGAGTCGCAAGTTCCTGAGTCCTCTCCACTGCCGAGTGAACCGTCCCCTGCGGCACCTGCCCCAGCGAGCAGTCCCTCAACTAGCTCTGTTTTAGGGAGCACGCCATTCCCGCCGTCTGCGACAAACTTCCTGCAGCTTGAAGCAGACCGCTTAGCGCAGCGGGTTGAAGAGTTGCGTCAGCAGGAAAAAACCCTCAGCCAGGAGGTGGCGTCGCTGCAAAGCTCCTATAATGCAATGCTGCAACAGCAAATCGCTGAAGCCCAGCTTGCCATTGGGCGGCTCGTCAAGGAAGGACTGGCCGATCTGGAACAACGCAAGCAAACGCTGCAACTCTCGGTGGAACAGCTTGAGCGGCGGCAGGAACGGATTCGCAACGAAATGCGGACTACCTTCGCGGGCGCTTCGCAGGATTTGGCAATCCGGGTACAGGGGTTTAAGGACTATTTGGTGGGCAGCTTGCAGGATTTGGCTGCTGCGGCTGAGCAGTTGCAGTTGAGTGCTGCCGTCCCCGAAGAACCAAAGCGTTCTGCCAAAACGGAAGCCCCTTCTCAAGCCCCTGCCCAGCCTGCCACAGAGTCTGCCCCGACGCCTCGCTTTGCCGAGCAGGGCTTTCAGGAGCAGGCCAAGATCATTCGCAAATTGCTAGACCAGTACCGCACTCGCCCCGACTACTACGGTCCGCCGTGGCAGTTGCGCCGCACCTTTGAACCAATTCATGCCGAGCGCGTCTCGAATTGGTTTTTTACGCAGGGGGGTCGGGGTGCCATTCGCACCATGGGGTCGCGGCTACAGAATATTCTTGTGGCGTCTGCTATCATTTCCGTGCTCAACGAGCTATATGGGGAGCGATTGCGGCCGCTCATTTTGGGCAACTCGCCCGAGCGCCTTGGAGAATGGCGACGAGGATTGCAAGACTGCCTCGGGGTTTCTCGGGCCGACTTTGGCGCAGACGAAGGAATTGTGCTGTTTGAAGCGCCAGAACCCCTAGCTCAACGCGCCGACCGCTTAGTGAAGCAAAAGCAGTTGCCGCTGATCATCATTGATGAAACTGAAGAAGTGGTGAATGTCTCCTTGCTCCAGTTTCCGCTCTGGTTAGCTTTTGCGGCGGACCCGCTGAATCCCAACCCAATGACCTATTAACTACTCTGTGTAATTACTCTGTTGCCTTGATCTGTTGCGGATTGAACCTTGATCGTCGAACCTTGATAGACTGATACTGCTTCCAGTCGAGGAATAGAGTCATGTGGGTTGCTTATGTCGCATTCGTGCTTGGGGTTGCCTATCTGCTAGGGGCTATTCCCACGGGATACTGGTTAGGGCGTGCCCTCAAAGGCATTGACATTCGCCAGCACGGATCCAAATCGACAGGAGCAACCAACGTGCTGCGGACGCTCGGCAAAGGTCCTGCCTTGGTTGTGTTACTGGTGGATGTGCTGAAAGGCGTGGCGGCGGTTCTCTTCACTCGCTGGTTTTATGCCTTGCCCGTGGTTGTAGAGGCAGCCCCAACGCATCTGCCCGACTGGCTCCCCTGGCTAGTGACGCTTTCGGCCTTGATGGCGATTCTCGGGCACAGTCGCTCCATCTGGATTGGCTTTACGGGCGGTAAGTCGGCAGCAACGGGTCTGGGCGTTTTGCTGGCGATGGCTTGGCCCGTTGGTTTGGGGATTCTGCTGGTGTTTGCTGGGGTGCTGGCGGTGTTTCGGATTGTTTCCTTGGGATCCATCGCAGCGGCGGTGTCTGCCAGCATTCTCATGTGGATGTTTCAGCAGCCCCTAGCTTATCAGTTGGTGGCTCTGGTAGGGGGGCTGTACGTCATTTGGCGACACCAGGCTAATATTCGGCGGCTGCTAGACGGGACGGAACCCCAGTTGGGACAAACCCATTCGGAACAGCCCTAAAGCAGTCATCGCGCCACTTTCTTCCTCAATCCTGCTCAGTCCTGTCCTACTCGCTGAATTCACTCAGTAGGTTTGGGGAGACTTCTGTAAACGCTAGAGCAAGTTCGTTTGAATTGTCCGTAAAACTGCAGACGCTATAGGAAATAGAATGCGGCACTACTGTAGATGGATTTAGCGCCCGCTCTCTGAAGTCTCTTAATCTTAAGTTTCCTAATTAAGAGCAGCGCCTTCGATAAGTTTTCCACCTACGTTTTTTTCTATGTCGTCTAATAACGCGATTTCGGCTTTGCTCGTTTGGCTTCCCCTCACTACCGGGCTGTGGGGCAACTTGGCTAACGGCAGTTACGCGGCTACAGGCTCCGAAGTTCCTACGGCTGCGTCCTCGCCGTCCCCATCGGTACAGCATGTGGCTCAGGCGATATCCCGTGACCGGACCCTTGGCGTTACTGGATTGGGTCAAGTCAGCGCTCCGGCCGATCAGGCCATCATTTTGATGCTGTTCTATGCCAACTACACACCTGACTATTCGGATCCAGAAGCAGCATTCCTGCCGCCGACTGTGCCCAAGCCATCGGAACTGCAGGACGTGGTCGATGCCTTGACGGCCGCAGGGGTCCCCGCAAGTAACCTGAAGGTGACGCCAGACTTTACCAGCTCTAACGGGCTGCGGGTGCGAGTGATGCTCAACCAACCCAGCCAATCTCAGGTGGAGCAGATTGTAACAACGGCTACCACGGCTGCTGTTAAAGAGAATCGATTTACCCTCAGCACGGTTTCGGTTGGATACACAACCAATGACTGCCAAGCTATAGAAAATTCTGCTCGACAAGCTGCAATCGCAGATGTGCAAAATCGAGCGGCAGCCCTAGCGACGGCAGCAGGGGCAGAAGTCGGTGAGCTGATTTCGCTATCAGACAGTACGGTTTGGGGAACCTATGGCTCGACGAGCTGCCCAGCCAATAACGACCCGGTGCTGCTATCCAATCCCTATGGTCTTCCTCCCTACGATCCCAGTGTGCCGGCGGTCGTTAATGTGCAATACCAAATCATAGCCACCTACGAGCTGCGCAATTGACCTTCATCGACCCCAAGCCGCGCAAAACTGCTCTACAACCCGATCCAGTCCCACGGCTCGCGAGGCTTTGAACAAAACTCGGTCGCCGGGTTGGACTAGCGTTTGCAGTCGCTGCCCTAGTTCTGCCGCGCTGGCAAACTGTTCTGCCGCTAGGGGGTGTGCTCCAGTTGCCATGGCATCGCTCTCGGCGGGATCAGCCAGAATCAGCAGGGCATCGAGCCGAAGCTGTTGCGCCACTTGACCTACCTGATGATGGAATTCGGTGGAACGGTCGCCGAGTTCTTTCATGGTGCCGAGGACGGCAATCCGCCGCTGCCCAGGGGTATCTGCTAGTAGGCGCAAAGCGGCAATCATTGACTCTAGACCGGCGTTGTAGGTTTCATCCAAAATCACCACATCGTTGGCTAGCTCGTAGCGACGGGCGCGCCCCTGCGGCAACTCCAGCGTCAGGCCCTGCTGTAGGGGGGCCCAGTCTAGATGCAACGCCTTGGCAACGGCTAGGGCCGCCAAGTAATTGCTGGCATTGTGCTGACCGGGTAAGGGTAAAGAAAACTGCTTGCCGCCTACGTCGAGGGTCGTTGTATCTACCAAGCGGCCTTGCACATCGCCTCCATGCAGCCCGTAGGTGATCACATCTCCTGACCAAACCCGCTCAGCAGTATCCAGCAACCGTTGGTTATCGTAATTTAAGATGGCAATGCCTTGAGCTGGCATGACCTGTAGCAGTTCACATTTGGCGTCGGCAATCGCCTGTTCGGATCCCAATCGTCCGATGTGAGCTGTACCCACATTGGTAATCACAGCAATGTCAGGGCGGGCAATCTGGGTCAGCAGCTCAATTTCGCCCGCAGCCCGCATCCCCATTTCAATCACCGCGAAGTCGTGGCTGGTATCTAGCTCGAGTAGTGTCTTGGGGACTCCAATCTCGTTGTTGTAATTAGCCTGAGTTTTGAGCACTCGTCCTTGGGTGGTAAGCACGGCGGCAATCAGCTCTTTGGTGGTGGTTTTACCGACCGAGCCAGTCACGGCAATGACGGGAATGCTAAACTGCTGTCGCCACCAGCAAGCTAGGGTTTGGTAGGCTACCAGCGTGTCGGGCACCTGCAGCAGTGGCAGCGTTACATCACCAACCGACTGCTCGACAATCGCGGCAACGGCTCCCCGCTGCATCGCAGCATCAACAAATTGGTGCCCGTCAAATCGTTCTCCTCGCAAGGCGACGAACAGGTTACCCGGCTCCACGGTGCGGCTATCGGTACTCACTCCTGTCGCGAGCACCACTGAGGTAGGGAAATGCCAATTAAGGGGCTGGGCAGCTAGCAGAGCCGGCAGGGAGCGGAGGTCAACCTGAAACGACATAATGTGAAATAACGGCGGATACTGAACGAGATTCGCTGCTAATGATACCCTGTTGCCTTTGCTCGGATGCGCTTGGCGTTCAAAGAGAGCAGTTGCCCAGATCGGCCGTCAGGATCAGGGGGAGCACGGTCCTGATGGCATAGGCCGGAGCGAGACACTGGATCGAAACAGAAGCGGGGATGCAGAGTTGAGGAGAATTTGTCTCTTGGGGTATGGTAGAGAGTGACAGGCTAGGCGATTGCTCCATGCCATCCCACTCAAAATGGAATGGGCAGCAGCCCGGAAGCAGCGTTGAGGAGTGAGCCGAAAGCCCGGAAAACTGCTAGTTCTTCTAGAATTTGCCTAAGCAATTTGATGAAGTGCTGCCATTTGTGATTTGATGGAAGACGGTTCAGTACTCTGGAGTGAGTTCTGGAGGAAATTGTGGTGGAACGCTAAGGGGTTCTCCAGCACATTGAACACTTTACCGTCTGTTTAGATTCAACTCGTTGAGGTACTTGAAATAAGGAGAAAAAAGCATGACCCAAGTGGTCTTAGGAGAAAATGAGGGAATTGAATCAGCTCTGCGTCGGTTTAAGCGCCAAGTGTCCAAGGCTGGCATTTTGGCAGATGTCAAGAGCCATCGCCACTTTGAAACACCATTAGAGAAGCGGAAGCGGAAGGCCATCATGGCCCGACGGAAGCGTAGATTTCGCTAGATGCTGTGCGGACCTCTCTCCAACTGCACTAGCGTCTTAGCTCATTCTTTAGGATCTAGAGGGCATCAGTGGCATGCCCTCCTGCAGTTATATAGGGCTGCTTACACTAGGCTGCCTGCAGCGAGAGGGCTGGTTGCCTCAGGATGAGGAGACTGGCTCGACATTAGCAGGAAAGACCTATTTGCTCCGTTGCGTCTGTAGGCTAGTGCGTAGCACATGCACATTTGCTCTGTAGATTTGGATCAGATTTGGATTGCTTGATGGAGTCTAGATCCAGTCATGCCGCTGGCTAGGAACTTCCCTACACTCCCCTGTAAGAGGAAAGCCGCTGATCTAGACAAGTTCCAATCCAATTCAATTGATTTAACCTAAATAAATTAAGTCTTACCTAAGCTCGATCTATTTATTTCGCTTCAACAAATCATTAATAATTATTTGATCATCTTTGATTATCCACACTGCTCTAACCGTTCAGCTGAACTTCTCTCGGTACTGGCTGAGCTGCCGCCGATCGGAAACCGAGGGTTAGCCGCTGGGAACGCTTTCTCTCTGGCTGCCTCCCGTCTCTTCCCCTCGCTTTCGTCGATTGTCTTGTAAGTTGTTCAGTAAGTTATCTCGTTCTATTGCCTGCTATGAAGTCTTATCGTGCTGCTGCTGCCCAAATGAATAGTCTGCCGGATCTCGACCATAACTTGGCTCAAGCCGAGGATCTCATTGAACTGGCAGTGCGGCAAGGAGCAGAGTTGGTTTGCTTGCCGGAAAATTTCTCCTTCTTGGGAGATGAAGCGGCCAAGATGGCTCAAGCACAAACTATTGCTGAGCACAGCGAAAAATTCCTTAGAACCATGGCTCAGCGCTACCAGATTACCCTGCTGGGCGGTGGGTTTCCGGTGCCAACAGTAGCAGGAAAAGTGCACAACACTGCCCTTTTGGTGGGAACGAGCGGTGAAGAATTAGCTCGTTACGAGAAGGTGCATTTGTTTGATGTGAACCTACCGGACGGCAATACCTATCGAGAGTCGGAAACGGTGTTAGCTGGGGTGCAACTGCCGCCGGTTTATCCCTCCAAAGAGTTAGGGCATCTAGGACTATCGGTGTGTTACGACGTCCGTTTTCCTGAACTGTATCGCCATCTGGCGCAGATGGGGGCTGAAGTCTTGTTCGTGCCGGCCGCTTTTACGGCTTACACCGGTAAGGATCATTGGCAGGTGTTACTGCAAGCCCGAGCCATTGAGAACACCTGCTATGTGATTGCGCCTGCTCAGACCGGACGACACAACGCCCTGCGCCAATCCCATGGGCATGCCATGATCATCGACCCTTGGGGCATCATTTTGGCGGATGCTGGCGATAAATCTGGGGTGGCTATCGCCTCGATTGAACCGTCGCGGCTGGAACAAGTGCGGCGTCAGATGCCATCGCTACAGCATCGAGTATTTGTGTAGCTAGCCATTACCACAGGGCCGGGACCGGAGCGCGCTCGGTGGGGGGCGGGGCCACTCCGGGTGGTGGCTCGACAACGTTGGGCTGCCGCACTGGCGGGAAGGGAAGGGGCGGGGGAATCGGTTCTTCGCGGATCACTAGGGGCGTGGTTAGCACGGAGCCACTGAACGGGTTGGGTAGATCTGGAGTGCGGATGGTTGGATCACTAGCCACCTGTTGCTGGAGCACATCTCGATAGAGACGATGCACTCGGTGACCATCCCGGGTAATAGCATTCTCGGGATAGTGAGGAATGCCAAAAATTAGCCCTAGGCTGGGCAAAATACCGTGACTATCAAAGAACGAACCAGAGTTGGAAAAGAAAGCATCCTCAAACGCCTCGGGAATGGTAGGCGGCACCTCAACGGCACGGCGGGTGCGAGCTTGCGCCACCTCTTGAGCGGACGCGGCATCCATCCATCCAACCGCAGTTATAGGAACAGCGGCAACGGCCAAGCTGAGAATCCCCAAAACACCATAAAACCTTTTACCCATAGCCAAACCCATAGCCAATTTCCTCACAAACTTGAGAACGAATATCAGGGAGGTTGATGCCTTGAGGGAACATCCCTCCCGCAGGTGCATCAAGGAGGCTGTTTGCTCCTCACAGGGAAGCCGATGGGTTGCTAGCCCTTGCCTTCAAAACTAGAAGACGAAGCTCCCTCGTCCTTGGAGAGGAGCCGGAAATGAGGGCAACCCAACTACCAAGGCAACCTGCTTTTGTTTTGGGGCTTACCGACCACCGCTCAAGGATGGCAATAACCCACCTTCAGTTCAACGGATACTGCCTTGAGAGGGCAGCGAAGAGCAAGTTTTAGAAAAGCGATTTGCATTTCATAAACAGCTCTAATTCATCATAGAAGCTGCCAGTAAAATTGGCCCATTGATTCGCGAAAGTTGACCTTTGAAATAGCAGGTGAAAAGCTTGCCTATCAAGGAGGTGTTGCCATTTAACCTAACAATTCACTCAGCATTTCTGTGTTGATCTGTCAACGCAGCTTCCCAACTTGATAAGGTGACTTAACGATTTTTTCGTGAAAGCAAGCAAAATTCTATAGAGCTAGAATCAGTGGCTATGACTATGACAACTCTGTTGCCGGCTCACGGGAGCAGAAAATCATCGTTTCAGATTAGGCTTGAGAGAGAATGATATAGTATCCATGACCTGCCAGCCATTCTGCATTGCTGTTTACCACTATTTCCCGGTCACTCTTGCTCTCTTAAATTTATGTCCGTCTCCTCGCCTGCCCAGCTTGAACTACCCGCCCTCCGCCACTACCTACTCGATCTCTTTTGTGACGTTGCCTACCAGGAAGGGGATTTTTTACTGTCGTCTGGGCAGCGCAGCTCTTACTACATCAACGGCAAACAAGTAACGCTACATCCGCAGGGTGGGCTAGCCGTCGGACGAGTGCTGCTGTCGCTGCTGCCTCCAGAAACGCAAGCGGTAGCAGGGTTGACTTTAGGGGCCGACCCGCTGGTCACCGCTACGAGTGTGGTTGCTGCCTACGAAGGCCGCTCGATTACGCCGCTGATTGTGCGCAAAGAAGCGAAGGGGCACGGCACCCAAGCCTACATTGAGGGACCGACGCTAACGGCAGGCAGCCCAGTCGTGGTGTTGGAAGATGTGGTGACAACCGGGCAATCGGCGTTGAAGGCAGTGGAGCGGCTGCGGCAGGCAGGATATACGGTGACAGCCATTGTGGCATTGGTCGATCGGCAGCAGGGCGGGGCAGACCTCTATCGGCAGCAAAACTTACCCTTTCAGGCGGTGTTTTCGATTCAGGATTTACAGACCCGCTGGCGGCAACTGCATTCATAGCTTGCTGTCAATAACTTGGCATTGGTAAAAGGCAGTCCGGATGAGATACTAATCCCGAGATACTAATTCCTATGACTAGCCACCCCTTTCCTCTGCCTCTCGATGATCTGACGGAACCAACCTCAATTGCCTTGGCGCAGAGCATTCGCTGTCAGAATATAATGACGCCGCTCAGCCAGGAGCCAATTCCTACGACCTTTGTGCAGCAGGGAACTGCCGCAGATGGAACTGCACCGCTGCTGCTGCTGCATGGCTTCGATAGCTCGGTGTTTGAGTTCCGTCGCCTCTTGCCGCACCTGTCGCCCCATCGCGCCTGCTGGGCCGTAGACCTGCTGGGGTTTGGTTTCACCCGCCGTGTTCCCGGAATCACCCCAAGTCCCGCTACGATCAAGACCCACCTTTACGCCTGCTGGCAGACCTGGATCCAGCAGCCAGTGGTGCTAGTAGGGGCTTCGATGGGTGGCGCTGCGGCGATCGACTTTACCCTCACCTACCCCGATGCGGTGCAGCAGCTCGTCCTGATCGACAGTGCCGGCATCGGTGTTGGCCCAGCAATAGGCAGGTTTCTGGTGCCGCCCCTGAGCAACTGGGCAACGGCATTTCTAAGGAATTTGAAAGTGCGGCAGTCGATCAGCTTGAGAGCCTATCACAATCCTAGCTTGGCCTCAGCAGACGCCTTGCGCTGCGCTGCGTTGCACCTGGAGCAGCCGGGCTGGGCCGAGGCGCTGATTGCCTTCACCCGCAGCGGCGGTTATGGCTCCTTTCGGCAGCAGCTCGCTCGCCTGCAACAGCCCACGCTGATTCTCTGGGGACGCCAAGACCGGATCCTGGGCACAGCCGCTGCTGAACAGTTTCGGCAGGCGATTCCTCGGAGTCAGCTTGTGTGGCTGGAGCACTGTGGGCATGTGCCTCACTTAGAATGCCCGCAGCAGACCGCTGAGGCGATTTTGCAGTTTACAGCGGCTAGTTCCACAGCAGGCGATGCCTCTTATTCGGCAACCCATTCGGTTGAATCGGTTTAATTGCTATTTGTGACTCGAGAGTTGCAGGTCGATCAATTATCTCGATTTATCTCGATCAATTTATCGCGATCAATTCTTGGGGGCAATCTGCGGTTAATATCTAGCCAATTGGATTCCTGCTCGCCCTAGATCTTTCGGAGGTCGTCTGTGCCAGCCGCATCTATCGCGCCCCGAACCCTCGTGCCTCGTGTGTTAGTTATCCTCAATGGCAAAGGAGGTGTCGGTAAGACCACTACAGCAGTCAACTTGGCGGCGGCTTTGAGTGAGTCTAAACGGCGGGTGCTGCTCGTTGATGCCGATCCCCAAGGCTCTGCGACGTGGTGGGTCGAGCGCAGCGGCGGCATGGGGTTTGATTTGGCCCAAGAGCAAGACCCCACTCTGCTGGGGAATCTACGCCAGATCCGCGACTATCCGCTGATTGTGGTTGATACACCGCCAGCCCTCAATTCTGAAACCTTGGCGGCCGTGATTCCCGCTGCCGACTATCTGTTGCTGCCAACTCCGCCCGCCCCAATGGATTTGTCGGCTCTCATCGAAACCGTGAAACGAGCCGTGATTCCCGCTGGGGTTGCCCATCGCGTGCTGCTAACCCGGGTCGATCCGCGCAGCCAAAACGAAGCCAACGAGGCCCGCAAAACCCTCGTCGAGATGGGAATTCCAGCCTGTAAAACCGTTATTCGCGCCTATAAAGCCCACGAACGGGCCGCCTTGGAGGGACAGTCAATTTTGCAGTGGCGCGGTCGCAACGCGGGGGAAGCCCGAGCTGATTATCAGCGAGTTGCTCAGGAAATTCAGCAGGATTGGTAGGGCAACGGCCGATGAAGCGACCTCAAGAGGAGCCAGCGAACTGAGAAAGTTTTGTTACAGTGAGACCAGTGAACAGGAGACAGGATTTAGAGTGAACAGGGTGGGGATGCGCGGTATAGTGCGCAGCGGCAGAATGGGAGGATGTCATGGCTAGAAAGCGGCTGTCAGATCTATTACGAGAAGAAGCAAATAAATCGCCTGCCGATGCTTCGCTGAGCGAAACTCCAGCCAACGAGTCCCATGCCCAGCCCGCTGCTCCAGCCAGCACCAAAGAAACTCACCGTCAAGAAGCGATACCGGACGCTGAGGCAACTGAGCACAGCAGTCTTAACAGCAGCAACGGAACGCCAGCAGGGGCAATAGCCGCTGCCCCCTCAGACCCTGCTACTTCTCGTCGCCATAGCCCCACCAAGGCAGAGCTAGAAGCAACGATTGCGGAATTACGATCCACGCTGCAGCAAACCCAGGACGCGGCTCAGCAGCAGGAAGCAACCTTGCAACAGCAGATTACTCACCTCACGTCAGAGTTGGCGTCGCAGCAGGCGCTGATCGAGCAATTGCAAACCGAGGTGCAGCAGGTGCAGTCGCTCAAGGCACAGCTTGAAGAAGCCCGCAAGGTCATTTTGCAGCTCTCTCAGGTGAATGCCCAGCCTGCACCGCCTCTGAAGGCATCCCCAGCCTCTCCAGGCTCATCGCCAGCGGCAGAGCCAGAGTTGGAAACGACTCAGCCAGTTCGTCCTGTTCCCAAACCGACCTCAACGCCGTCTAAGCATCAAATTGCGCTCCGGCAGATGCTTGCTCACCCCACGCAGCCTGGCTCGCTGCCCAAGATGTCGTCTGAGGAAAGCAAACTCTCGGAAACCGACATGGGCTGGGTGGATTAGGCTCGCTTCCTTCCCATTGCGGTTTTGCTACCCTGGAGAGCGGCACTGACTCAATGCTTGACTCGATGCCATAGATTCGGTCGGGTTTCAACGGGAGGCGGCTGGTTTTGACTGTAACGATTAAGATAGTTGAAGAAAGTACTGGCCAACCTAAAATAAACTGCATGACATCCACCCTGATTAATTCCGCCCTGCCTCGGCTGAATGCTCCAACGCTACACCGCCTGCCCAATGGGCTGACCATCATCGCCGAGCAACTGCCGGTGGAAGCCGTGAATCTGAGCCTGTGGCTGGGAGTGGGTTCCGCTGTGGAAAGCGATGACATTAATGGTATGGCGCATTTCCTGGAGCACATGATCTTTAAGGGCACTCAGCGCCTCCAGAGTGGTGAGTTTGAGCAGCGCATCGAGCAGCGCGGGGCAGTCACAAATGCGGCCACTAGCCAAGATTACACTTACTACTACATCACGACTGCACCCCAAGACTTTGCGCAGCTAGCTCCGCTGCAAATCGACGTGGTGCTGAATGCGGCCATTCCCGATGATGCCTTCGAGCGCGAGCGGCTGGTAGTGCTAGAGGAAATCCGCCGCTCTGAAGATAATCCTCGCCGTCGGACTTACTATCGCTCGATGGAAACGGCCTTTGAACGCTTGCCCTACCGTCGTCCGGTATTAGGTCCGGCTGAGGTGATCGCAGGGCTGAAACCGCAGCAAATGCGAGATTTTCATGCCACCTGGTACCGCCCTCAATCAATGACCGCCGCCGTTGTGGGCAATCTGCCCGTTGAGCAGCTGATCGATATCGTCGCTGAAGGATTTGCTCACTGCGATGTGGCTCACTCAACAGAGGTTTTTCCTCCTAAGCTACCCGATGCTAGCCCCGAAAGCGCCTTTACTGAAATCACTCGCCAAGAGCACATTGATCCTAGCCTGCAGCAAGCCCGTTTGGTGATGATGTGGCGTGTCCCTGGAATGGTTGACCTGCTCCAAACCTACGCGCTGGATGTGCTGGCCTCGGTGCTGGGTTACGGGCGCACGGCTCGTCTGGTTTGGGATCTACGAGAGGAGCGTGGTCTGGTTTCGAGCATTTCCGTCAGCAATATGACCTACACACAGCAGGGGGTGTTCTACATCTCGGCGCAATTGCCGGTGGAACATCTAGAGGCAGTAGAGGCGGCGATTGTGCAGCACATGCGGAAGCTGCAAACTGAGCTGATTACCGAAGCGGAGATTCAGCGGGTGCGGACTTTGGTCGCGAATCGCTATATCTTCAGCAACGAAACGCCGAGCGACCGTGCCGGGCTGTACGGTTACTACCATGCCGTCATGGGCGATCTCGCTCCTGCACTGCTTTACCCGGTCCACATCCAGGCATTGACTGCCGCCGATCTGCAAGCCGCCGCCCAGCAGTATCTATCGCCGGATGCCTATGGCGCTGTTATTCTTAGGCCCTAGCCTCATGGGTGCAGTATGTGGGACAGTATGTGGGAAGCGATTGCGGCAGACATTACGCGGGTGACGGGTCATCCCTTCCACCCAACGCAGCAGCGCTCGATTGGCGGCGGCAGCATCAATCAGGCCTACTGTCTCACAGACGGGCAGCGCCGTTTCTTCGTCAAGCTGAATCAGGTTAGCCGCCTGGCCATGTTCGAGGTCGAGGCGCAAGGCTTGCAGCAAATTGCCGATACCCACACCATCCGCGTGCCGCTACCGCTCTGCTGGGGCACCACCGACCGTGCTGCCTACCTTGTATTGGAATGGCTCGATCTCGGCTCAAACAATCGGCAGGGATGGGCCGTCATGGGGCAGCAGTTGGCAGCCATGCACCGGGTGACGAGTCCGCAGGGCTTTGGCTGGGAGCGCAGCAACATCATTGGGGAAACCCCCCAGATGAATCCCTGGACCGCGAGCTGGGTCGAGTTCTTCAGTGAACACCGCTTGGGCTACCAATTTCGTCTAGCCGAACGGCGCGGCGGCCACTTTCCCCAAAAAGCCGAACTGCTGGCAGCCATTCCCGACTTGCTAGCTGGGCACGAGCCACCGCCCTCGCTGGTCCATGGCGACCTGTGGACGGGCAATGCAGCGCTAACTCGAGACGGCGAACCCGTGATTCTTGATCCGGCGGTTTACTTTGGCGATCGCGAAGTCGATCTGGCCATGAGCCAACTTTTTGGCAGCCTGCCACCCGAGTTTTACCGCGCCTACGAGCAAGCCTATCCACTGCCCCCGGGTTATGCGCAGCGCCAAACGCTCTACAACCTGTATCACATTCTGAATCACTTCAATCAGTTTGGCGGCGGCTACGCGGCTCAAGCCAACCGCATGATCGCTTCGCTGCTGTGACGTATTGGTGAAGGTTACTGATCTACTACTGATCCAAAATTGTTTTTTTGAGAATCGCACCCTTGGCATCGAGATCATAAACAATAGGGATGCCGGTGGCGAGTTCGAGCCGCGGCACTTCCTCAGGCGACAGGTTTTCTAGCTTCATGATAATTGCCCGGAGGGAATTGCCGTGGGCCGAAACCAGGACGTTCTCGCCGTTTATCAAGTGCGGCATAATCCGGTTCTGGAAATAAGGCACAACTCGCTTCTGAGTGTCTTCTAAGCTCTCGCCACCGGGCGGGCGCACGCTGTAGGATCGACGCCAGAGCTGCACCTGTTCTGCTCCAAACTTGGCGGCAGTTTGGGCCTTGTTTAGCCCTTGCAGTTCGCCGTAGTAGCGTTCATCGAGGGCAGCACTGGTGAAGATCGGCAGTTCTTCATTTGGATCGCCCTGATAGTGATCCCAGCCATGCCAGTCTTCGTCGTCTGCCTCGTGCTGAATCACGGGAATTTTGCCGCCGCAGATGTCGTCACATTCGGTGAGGCAAATGACGGCCGTTTCAATTGCCCGAATCAGCTTGCTGGTGAAGCAAACATCGACGCGATAATCCTTGAGCTTACAGGAGGCAATGGTGGCTTCTGCCCGACCGCGCTCGCTGAGGGGAACATCTACCCAGCCGGTAAATTTATTGGCGGCATTCCACAGGCTTTGGCCGTGGCGAATCAGGATCAATTGAGACATAACGCAAACCTTTCATTCAGCTTAGTTACATCGGGTTGAAGTTTAGATGCTGCTCCCGTAATTTCTCAAATTTCATCGGCATTATCTTTTGCCACTCCTCATCAGCCTTCCTCAATACGCCTCCAACGTATTTTTGGAGTAGTTTCAGAATATTCTCAGAGAATTTCCAGAAAATTTTAGAGAACTTTCGGAATACTTTACGGAATACTTTATCCAGCATTATCCCGAGCTTGCTTACTCTAGTGTAGTTCTACCACCTTTTTAGCAGTCAATCCATAGCACTTAGGCTTTCGTAATTGTGTGGATTTTCAGGAAGTTGGTTCCGCCAGGCGTCTGCATTGGGATTCCTCCCATGACTAGAATTCGGTCCCCTGGTGCGACCCAGTTGCGCTTTCGCAGTTGGGTTTCCGCCTGTTGGACTGCCTCTTCAAAGGTATCCACCTGAGTATCAATCAGCAGGGGTTTCACGCCCCACACCAAGTTCAACCGATGGTAAACCCGCTCATTAGGGGTAATGGCGATCACGCCGGCCCGCGGACGTTCGGAAGCTGCCAGCAGTGCTGAATAGCCGCGGCTCGTAAAAGCCACAATTGCCTTAAGATCCAGCGTGTCATCAATAGCGTTGAGGGCTTCGCTAAGGGCGTGGGCTGCGTCTGTCTTAGTTGGCGGATTGTTGACGTAGCGGTGCTCTTTTTCCACCTCATGGGCGATGCGCGACATCATGGCAGTGGCCTCCACGGGATAGGCTCCCACCGCCGACTCGCCAGACAGCATCACGGCATCGGTACCGTCTACAATGGCGTTGGCTACATCACTGGCTTCTGCTCGGGTGGGGCGAGGATTTTGAATCATGCTTTCCAGCATTTGCGTGGCTGTAATCACCGGAATACCCAACTGGTTACAGCGGCGGATAATTTGCTTCTGGATCATCGGCACCCGCTCCGGCGGCAGTTCCACCCCCAGATCGCCCCGCGCCACCATGATGCCATCACACTCTGCCAAGATGCTCTCCAGGTTGCGCACCGCCTGCGGCTTCTCGATTTTGGCTAGAACCGGAACATCAGCACAGCCTTTTTCGGCCAAGAGCTGCTTCAGGGTTTGCACATCCTCGGCACGCCGCACAAAGCTGAGGGATACCCAATCCACATCGTGAGCAATGCCGAACTCCAGATCCTGGAGGTCTTTTTCGGTGAGAGAGGGCAACCGCAGGCTGAGACTCGGTAGATTTACGCCTTTGCGGCTCTTGAGCACACCGCCTTTAACCACCTGGCAGCGCACGGCTGTTCCTTCAATTTGCTGCACCTGTAATTCCATCAGCCCGTCATCGAGTAACACCTGCGTGCCGGGTTCGGCTTCCTCGGCTAGATAGGGATAATCAATGGCAACCGTCTGCGGCTGGTGGTTAAATTCGCTGATTGGCACCAAGTTTAGCGGCTGCCCCTCCACTAACGGCATACCGCCATTCTGCATCTCGCCGACGCGAATTTTTGGTCCCTGCAAATCCTGCAAGATGGTGATCGGAGTATCAAGCTCTGCGGAAACAGCACGGATCAAGGAAATTGTTTCGGCGTGATCGTCGTAGCTGCCGTGGGAAAAGTTGAGGCGGGCCACACTCATGCCGGCCTGAACCATTTGCTTGAGGATGTTGGCGTTACGGCTAGCGGGCCCAATGGTTGCCACAATCTTTGTCCGATGGGAAGGAGCTAGCATAGTCAGTAAGGAATGAGGAGACAACGACGAACGGTAAAAAAGGTTGCCACGGTATAGTCAGGAGATGAGTTAGAGATCGGCTGTGGCAATGGTCGATGGGATCGGAGACCAAATTCCTCATCACCATAGAGCTTCCCTTCCTAGAAATAAAGCAAGCAAGCTTACAAATTGGGGATTTCTGGGGTGATATCTCCCGCTATGTCGCCGAGGCTACATCTATCTTGTTATCTTGACTACTGCAAGGGCGGCAGCCGGTCGGTTGTCCGAGCTGCGAGTACGCTACCATCATTCCTGTACGCCTCAGCCACAAGCACCCCATCGTGAACGACTCTATTCTGGAGACTATTCTGAATTTGACCAAGCCCCGCACTCAGGCGGCAGAGGTCTACTATCTTGCCGGTCAGGATACGCCAATTGAGTTTGAAAACAATCGCTTAAAATCGCTGCAAACGAAAGCCACTCAAGGTGTGGCGCTACGGGTGATCCGCAACGGGCGGCTAGGGTTTGCTAGCTCCACCGATCTCACCCGACTAGAAGACCTTGTTGAAGCCGCCATTCAAACGTCCGACATTGGCAGCCCCGCCGAGTTTGAGTTTGCTGCCAACTTTCATAGCTGGGATGGAGCGGTGAATTTGCCCAATCCGGCACGCCGGCACCAGCCTGCGACTCAAGCCGAACTAGTGGATCTCGGGCATGCCTTGATTCATCAGGTGCACGACTACAATCCCGATATTCTGGTGGATGTGTCCTTTCACCTCTACGATCGCACGGTGCGGATTGCTACCAGTCAGGATGTCTACGCCGAGCGCACCAGCCAAACCACGAGCGTTGGGCTATCGGGCAACCTAGTTCGCGGCGAAGACTTTTTGCAAGCCAGCAGTTTCGACGTGGCCCGCGACGCCTCACCCGACTACGACCGTGTTCTTCAGGAGTTGCTGCGCAAATACCGCTGGGCCGAGGAATCAGCCAGCATTCGCAGCGGTCTTTTTCCGGTCCTGTTTTTACCCAGGGCGGCGGCGATCACCTTTGGCAGTTTGTTTACCACGGTGTTGTCCGGGCAGTCGGTAGTGCAGAAAGCGTCTCCACTGACCGATAAAGTTGGGCAAACGCTGTTTGATTCCCGGCTAACGCTGTTTGAAGATCCGCAGGTTGGTGTAAATGCCTGTAGCTTCGACGATGAAGGTACACCCACTAGCCGCAAAGCCTACATCGAAGGGGGAACGGTGATGGGCTTCTACTGGGACCGCCGCTGGGCTGCTCGGGCTGAACGGTCAACCACCGGCAACGGCTTCCGGGGAGGCTTATCGCGACCAGCTCCGGGAGTGGTGAACTACTGCATTGCGCCGGGCAGCACCGCCACCGAGAATTTAATCGCCCAGATGGACGAAGGGTTGATTGTCGATCAGGTGCTGGGAGCCGGACAATCGAATCAGCTTGCCGGAGAATTTTCTGTCAACCTAGATTTGGGCTATAAGGTAGAGAACGGTAAGGTCGTGGGTCGCGTCAAAAACACGATGGTGGCAGGCAGTCTGTTTGAGGCCTTTCAGCATCTGGTCGATTTAGGCGATTCCCCCGAGTGGATTGGCGGCAGAGCCTATATGCCGAGTTTGGCGTTTGCTCAGCTAGGGGTTGCGGCACGGCAGGTGTAACGTCTGAGAGCCGTTTGGGGATCAGTTGATTCAGTTAATCAGTCGAGACGATCCGTGAACAGGATCACCAGCGATGAATCCATGATGAAGCAACGACGTCGTTATCCCAGAGAACTGCTGTATCCGTATCCGTCGTCGCGACCCAAACCGACTGCGCCAAGCGGGCTGCTGGGGCTGCGCTGGACCGTGCGGCTGCTGGTGAAGCTGCGGCTGCTGTGGATTATTTTAATTGCCTTCTTGTTTCTCTCGGGCTGTGTGCGCTACGACGTCGGTATTACGATGGCAGACGCCAATCACGGCGAGTTTGTGCAGCAGATTCGCCTCAGCGAGCAAATTACCGGCATCAACCGATCGCTAGCTACGACTTGGCTCACTCGCCTGGAGCAGCAGGTGCAGTCTCTGGGCGGCCGCACGCGCCACCTCTCGGAGGAGGAATGGCAGATGACGGTACCGTTCTATAACGCTCGCGATTTGGAGACCAAATTCAATCAACTGCTGCACTTTTCGTCTGCTGTAAATCACTCGAGCGTTCCCACCTCGCAACTGCAGATCCGCACCCAAAACTTCGTGTTCTGGCAGCGTCATCACCTGAGTTACGATCTCGATCTGCGGTCACTGGGCGTGCTTCCTAGGGCGGGCAACCGTTCAACCCTGCTGCCGCCTGTTAGTCTAAGAGATTGGCTAGAGCTAGAATTCCGTCTGAATACGCCGTGGGGTGCTCGTGCCGACTTTCCGGGTAGTTTAGCCGCGCAATCTCAGGGCAAGCAGCTAATTTGGCAGCTCCAGCCTGGTGAGATCAACCACCTAGAAGCGCTGTTTTGGGTTCCCAGTCCCCTAGGCATTGGCGCAGGCGTGATTGTCGTGCTAGTCGGGCTGGGAATGGCAAGCAAAGCCTGGATGTCTCACTTCCCGCCTGAGGAAATGCGTTCTAGTCTGGGCGATTGACGTCAGCTTCCCATCCCAAACCGGTTAGATCCTGAGGGGTTCTGAGTCGAGTGATTATTCTCTAAGAAATAACTAAGATTACTCATAGCGACCAGCTCAGTTTTTTACGTCTTGCCTTATTGACTTTCTCCGAAATCACATATACTGAAGCGTCCTTTATCAAAATTGGATGTCAGAGGCTATCGATAATGATCGGAGAACATACTTATCGAGCAACCACCATCTGGACAGGAGCAAGCAAGGGGGCGACCACCTCCTACGAGGCATACTCGCGAGAATACATTGTTGCTATCGATGGCAAGCTGTGTCTGGTTGGGTCAGCAGACCCCACCTTTCGTGGCAATCCGGCCCTGCACAACCCCGAGGATTTGCTGGTATCGTCCCTGTCGGCGTGCCATATGCTGAGCTATCTCGCGCTCTGTGCTCGGGCAGGCGTGCGGGTGGTATCCTATGTCGATGAGGTTAAGGGCACGATGTCTACTCAGGATGGCAAAGTTCGCTTTACTGAAGTGACGCTAAAACCGCGCGTGCTGATTGAAGCCGGGGACGATATCGAGAAAGCCCGCTCGCTGCATCACGATGCTCACGAGATCTGCTTTATTGCTAATTCGGTGGCGTTTCCGGTGCGTCATGAGTCGTCGGTGCTGCATGCGAGTGAAGCCGAAGAAGCGTGGGAGCGCTTTGAAGAACTTGCCTCTTGAGCAGCTCGATCGCGATTTTCCCTTGGGGCGTTCGCGGCAGAGCAGCCATCGCAATCCACTGCTTAGGATGTTTGAACTTACTGAGACGAGGAGCTAAGGCGGCTTTCAGGGCAGATGCGTCCACTGCCGGTGAAGCAGGAACATACACCGCCGTCACTACCTCTCCCCATGTCTGATCGGGCATACCCACGACGCACACATCCGTGACGAGACCTGTTGAGCGAATGGCAGCCTCAACCTCGCTCGGAAACACATTTTCTCCACCTGTAATAATCTTTTGGCTGTGCCGTCCCACAATATGCAAGCCGCCCTCACCATCGAGAAATCCTAGGTCATCGGTTGCAAAGGCAGCCATATTGGATAGTCCACCCGCAGACGGCTCGGCCGCCCTATAGCCCAGCATCAGTGAAGTTGCTCGAATTGCAATTGTGCCCATCACTCCAGCAGGCACTAGCCGACCCTGGCTATCCCAGATTTCCACCGTCGCATGGGGCAAAATTCGATAGCCCGAGGACGTTCCCTGCAAAAAGGTCTCTGGGGGCAGAGTCGCTATCTGAGCCGCCGTTTCCGTCATGCCATAGGTGGGGGCAAGCCGCAGATGATGGTGACGCGCCTGTTGCAGTAGCGAGGTCCAGGCTGGTGCTCCGCCCAGCAGCACGGTTTGAAACGCCGCTAGCCACGGCACCGCGTCGGGAATTAGTAACAACCGCTGCAACTGCGTTGGCACCAGCGACAGAAAGAAAGGACCAGGATCAAACTGGTCACGATACGCCGCCAAATTCGTTTCCAGCGCCTTGAAGGGCAGCAGCGCGAATTGACCGCCGGAGATAAAGGAGCGCACAAACTGCATCAACCCGCTAACGTGATACAGCGGTAACACGCAGCAAGAGTGAATCGACTCGAGTTGGAAAAATTGACGAAATCCTGCGACAGCCGCCGCCAACGTTTCCCACGTATGAATTGCAAAGCGAATCTGCCCCGAGGAACCACCGGTAGGAATCAAAATCCACCCCGGCTGAAGCACTGGAGCAGCGCAGGAACTAGCAGAAACGGTACCCAACAAATCAGGATCTCCCCAAATCTGGTGCGGCTGCACGAGACGAACCACCTGCTGCCATTCTGCCGCTGCCCAGTGAGGATTGCCCAACACCAGCGGACACCTCGCCGAAACCGCCGCCACAAGCCCAGCTAGAAACTCAGCCGGATCAGCAGCGGCCAGCAGCACGGTGGGCAAATTGGCATGACCCAAACTCTGGGCATACTGCAGCGCTCGTACTATCACCTGCTGGGAGTCCAGCCCAATTAGCCAAGATATGGACGCCCGCTGCTGCAACTCTGCCAGCACCGCATCCGGTCCCAAATTAAGCCTAGAATTACGCTCAACATCTAGAAGCCCCATGTCAGGATTGTGTCACGGATGGAGCATTCTTGAAATCCTGATTTGGGTATCGCACCAGCAGCAAATAGGTTGGACGATGCGCCAACCCCAGTTGAACCCGAATCGCTGCTGCCACCTGCCAAGGCGGGACCACCTCGAACCCAAGGCGACGGTAGAACTCCAGATGTCGAGGAGCGGTCAACAGGTAAAGGGGGTGGGGCACTCGCCGCGACAACTCCTTAACCAAAAAGGAGCCAATACCTTGCCGTTGCCAGGGTCGCGCCACCACCACATCACTAAGGAGCGAGTAGCCCCCAGGATAAGCCATACAGTTGCTGAGTTGCCCGCAGGCTAATAGGCGTCCCCGATGCTCCACCACCCAGAAGCGACTGTACTCAAGGCTGATCGGCGGATAGAGCCAGATTGCCACCCCCAATAGTGCAACAGCTAGCAATCCATACAGCATCACTCGTAGCCCAACAAGCGCACTCAGCCCATACAGTCCGAGGGCGATCAACAGTCCCCCCATGAGCTTGAGTTGCCACGATATCTTGCGGGTCAGTAACCGCTCTTCACGCTTCGCAAGGCGAAGTAAAGACCGCAACTGCCAGCCATCTTGGAGACGAGCACGCCGCAGGACGAATGCGGTAGCAGGCGATGGAAACCAATCGGGGTTTGGACCCACACTAATCTCATTGCAAACGTTTCGGCTACTTAGATGCTACTGCACCACTACCTCATTGATGATCTCAAAACCAGGAGCCGTTTGATTGGCAATCTGCTCAGCTAGCGCTCTCTGCGACTCGTTCTGTACTCGTCCTTTAATGACGATAGCATTGCCGCGGTCATCGGCATCCAGGTCAAAGGGAGCAAGGGTCGGGTCATTTTCCAGGGCATTCTCAACCCGCTCAGCTGCATTGTCAGCGCTCTCGTTGGGATTGGTTTGCGCTGTCGTTGCGGGGGCCGTTGGAGTAACCGTTGTCGCTGGTGCCTCAGCTTGGGGACTGGGTGCCACTACACGCTCTTGTGGTTGAGCACAAGCAGTCGTTGCCGCCAAAATAATTCCCAGACCGAACATTCGCATCATCATCGGTGAAATCATTTTAATTCCCTCCAGAAAACAGCAGATTACACTGCATTGCATCAGCGTTTGCTTTGTCTTGTTATGCCATGTTAACTACAGCCTCTTCACCTGTCTGCTGAGGGAAGCTCATCTCTAGCTGAGGAGAGAAAGAGACGCCAAATGGCTCAGGAGATCACCTAGTTTGACTGCTGTGAACCACAGGCAGCCCGAGTCTTTTCAGAATGGTCGTTCAGAAATAATGCACCCCAAAGCGTCGCAAATAGATAGATAGACAAAATAGAGGCATAGACAACTATCAAGCTAGAGCAGCAGTTGTGCGACCAGATCTCAGATCGGCTGCGGCAGCAGGAGACAGGGGGGCATCTGCGACCAGATAGCGCGGCACAGAGGGATGAATCCGGGCAACCACCTCGTAGTTGATCGTCCCCATCCAGTTGGCGAGCTGTTCGGCACTGATCCGCTCATCGCCATCGCTGCCCATTAGGGTGGCTACTGTGCCCACCTGCACATTCGGGATCGGCGTCACGTCCACCATCATCATGTTCATGCAGATGCGGCCGCAGACGGGTGCCCGCAGACCGTTGATCAGCACATAGCCCAAGTTAGAGAGGCGGCGATCGTAGCCTTCGTGGTAGCCCAGCGGCAGCACCGCAATCTGCATCGGCTGAGTCGCTCGGAAGGTACGACCATAGCCAACATAGCCTCCTGCCGGCACTGATTTCACCTGCACCACCCGCGCCCGCCACGACAGCACCGGCTGTAGGTTGGGCAGAAAGCCTTCGCCGCGCTCGGCAAACGTTTGCAGCACCTTGGCATAGGTTTCCTTCGAGGGCCACAGCCCGTAGGCGGCAATGCCTACCCGCACCATCGAGGCATGGGTCTGATTCCAGAGAATCGTCGCGGCCGAATTAGCCGACTGCACGATCGCCAGATCATAGCCTGCCTGCCGAAACGCCCGCTCCGCTTGGTTTAGTAACTCCAACTGCTGATGGGCAAAGCGGTGATCGGTCGTGTCTTCGATATCGGCATAGTGGGTGGAAATGCCTTCCAGAACAATTCCGTCGAGCTGCGATACCGTTGCTGCCAGCTCCAGCGCTTCTTCGATTGTCAGCCCCTGCCGGTGGGTGCCCGTCTCGATCAAAATATGCACGGGAATCACTCGTCCTGCAGCGCGAGCGGCGGCCGCAGCGGCGCGGGCCACGTCGGCATCGTAGAGCGCCATGCGGATATCTGGATAGGAGGCAATGGTGGCCACCTGCGCCGCAGATACATTGCCGCAAATATAGATAGGGGCCGTAACACCCGCCTGCCGCAGCTTCACCGCTTCATAGGCGAAGTTAACAATTAGCCAGTCTGCTCCTGCTGCCACAAACTCGCGAGCGCACTCGACCAATCCATGCCCGTAGGCATCGCTTTTCACAACAATGCCGAGAATCACCTGGCTGCCAACCCGGTGCCGCAAGATTTCGACATTCGACCAGATAGCACGCTGGGAAACCTCGCACCAGAAGGCTTCTTGAGCAATAGATTGAGCAAGGGGCTGAGGACAGGCTGAGTTCATAACACGTCTCTGCGGGAGGTGAAATAGGGTTTATGTTGTTTTACCACACTCTTTTGGGACCCGACGATTGCCTTTGACGATCACCTTTACAGCTATTACAGCCAAAGGGAGCGACGCCGAGATGGGGCTGTTGCAGAGCGTCTCCTTGGCAGGGAGATAAATATGGAAAAAACGGTAGATTGAAATCGATGGATTCGATGCAGCATCGGCTCGGTATGAGAATTCTATTGGTAGAAGATGATTGCGAGCAGCTGATCCCGCTTCATGAAGCCTTGTCTAAAGTGGGGCATATCGTAGACGGGGTCGCAGACGGAGAAACTGCTCAATGGTTAATGGCTGAAAAAGAGTATGACCTGTTGATTCTAGACTGGATGTTGCCCGATATCAGCGGCATTGACCTGTGCTGTTACTATCGACAGTCTGAGCACACAGCTCCCGTTTTGATGCTCACCGCCAAAGATACTATTCGCGATCGCGTCACCGGACTCGATGCCGGAGCTGATGATTATTTGGTCAAGCCAGTAGACCTCATGGAGTTTCTGGCGCGAGTGCGGGCCCTAGGCAGGCGATCTCCGCTTTGGCTGGGAGATAGCTTAAGCCTAGGGGACTTGAAGCTGCACCTGACCACTCTCACGGTAGAGCGGCAGCACCAGAGCGTACAACTCTCCAGTCGGGAATTTCAACTGATGGAATACTTATTGCGTCATCCTCAGCAGATTCTAACCCGCGAGCAAATTGAGCTGTCACTCTGGGAATGGGGAGCAGCACCAGAAAGTAATGCCGTGGCGGCTCTAGTCAAACGATTGCGGCAGCGGTTGCAAAAGGTGGGGGCAGAAGACTGGCTTGAATCGGTGTACGGCATTGGTTACCGTATTCATCTGCCGGACGTCCCATAGAACTGCCATGCTGCTTGGTCCATTGCTCTACCGATTCCTAGGCAGGTTACCCATGCGCCCGCGAGGTATGCTGATTCTTGCCATTCCGCTCGCCTGCCTATTTACTGCCCTAGCAACATTTGCCGGTTTGAGGGCAAGCATGGTTGCCAATGATCGGGAGGTGCAGGAAGCGCAGCGGGTACAAATTGAAACCAAGCAACTGCTGACCGCCCTACTACAGGCAGAAGCGAACATGCGAGCGTTTGGGCTAACTCGACGCCGGGAGTTTTTGCAAGACTATCAGGGGTCTTTGCTCAGTGTGACCGAGTCTTTAGCTGATCTAGAGCCGCTCGTGCAGGACAACCCACTACAGCAGCAACGGCTGAATCAGGTTCGCCAGTTCGTTCATCAAAGCGTTCAGTTGCTCGACCAAAAGCTCACTCAACGGCAGGAGCTAGGCACCATCAGCGATCGGGAAGAACTTGTGGTGCCAACGGCTCTACTGTATGAGTGGCTAGAAGCAGGCGAATCTACGCTAAATGCCACCTACGAGCAGATCCACCAATTTGCTCAAGACGAAGAACAATTCCTAGAGGAACGGAAGCAGCACCAAGAATCTCACCGCCATAGAACTTGGATTGTCCTTTGGGGGATGGCTATTGTGGGCACAGGCAGCGGTCTGCTGGCAATTTTGCTGTTTCGGCAGCTTGAACAGGAGCTAGCCACCCAGCACGTGACGTTACACCGAATTAATCAACAGTTAGAAAAAGCCTGCGACCAATTGCAGCGCTTCACCGCCAACGCATCCCATGAGTTACGGGCACCTCTGGCAGCAATACTGAGCACAGCCCAAGTTGGGTTGCTCGATCCGCCCGAAGAGACGAGCGCCCTCCGCCAGCGGCTAGAGAAGATTGCGAATCTGACAAAATCGATGAGTACGCTGGTCAACGATCTGCTGTTTCTGTCGCGGCAGGAAGGTTCCATCAACCCTGAATTTCTCGAACCAACGAATCTGGTGAGTCTGCTCCAATCTCTGGTTGACGAGTGGACCGCTCATGCTTCGGCCCGATCGCTACGATGGAGCAGTCAGTTGCCTAGGTCACCCGTCTGGGTGAATGCCGATCCTGCCTTGCTCAGACAAGCCGTGATCAACCTCCTCAGTAATGCTTGTCAGTACACGCCTGCTGGAGGCAGCATTCATCTGCAACTGTCTACTCAAGCTGCCCACGCCATGATTGACGTTCAAGACAGCGGAGTGGGCATTGCCGAACAGGACTTACCTCATATTTTCGAGCGCTTCTACCGAGTGGATAAAAACCGCAGCCGAGCCGAAGGACGATTTGGGCTAGGATTGGCAATCGTCCAACAAATTGTTCAGTCCCATAGGGGCAATATTTCCGTAGAGAGTGTTTTAGGACAGGGATCCACATTCCGCATTGTGCTGCCATTGGCAACCGCAGTTCAGAAGTAATTGGCAAGTGATTGACAAATGATTGGCGTTCTGAGGTTTTTGCCTTCTAAGAACTGTCATTTTTTTGTCATAGTTTCTTGCTACGCTGCAAATCTCCTGCAGCAACGATAGCATTGGCGCTCGTTTTCTGATTCCTTAGCAGGGTAGGCGCGAGTCTACTGCATGTCTTACTTGAGCTGCGCTCGATGTTCTACCAAGCTGTTTCAAGTAGCCACCGCAGTGCTGGTAGGGCGACTTTCCTGCTCCTAATGGTGCTGTAACAGCAATCCTATCCAGCTTGCTGCTATGGGGTGAGTTGATGCAATTGTGACGCATTATGGTGTTTTTTTCGGTTGGCGACCCTGTCCCTTGGTTTACGCTTCCCTCTACCTCGAGTCCTGCCTTTCATTTTGATACGGTGGGCGGATACTATATTGTGCTATTTTTCTTTGGCAGTTCCAAGTATTACAAGGCAGCCATACCATTGCAGGGATTCTGCCATCAGCAAGCCCAGTTTTCAGCGCTCCAGATCCCTTTCTTTGGGATCAGCATTGATTCCGACGACGTAGCGCTGGCAGAGCAGGTGGAACAACCCACCTTCTTCAAGTTCATGTGGGACTTTGATGGCGAGGTCAGCACCCGCTATGGCGTTTGTCAAATTATCGAAGATGCAGTTGTTTATCAACCGGTCACCTTGGTTCTGGATCCGAATCTGCGCGTTTTAAACATTTTCCCTGTGACTGATCCAGCAGAGCATGTGCCCCAGGTGATGTCCTTTTTGGATACCTTGCCTGACTTGGGAAGTCATCATTTAGCAGAACGACAGGCTCCTGTTTTGTTAATCCCAAGGGTGTTTGAGCCAGAGTTTTGTCAACATTTAGTTCAGCTCTTTGAAGCGGACGGCGGAGAAGATTCTGGGTTTATGCGTGAGCAAGATGGCAGGACCGTTTGTATTACAGACTATGGGTTCAAGAAACGGCGAGACTTGAATTTGGCAGAGGGGGATCCGGCCATCCTGCAAGAGATCAACGAGCTAGTGCTGCAACGAGTCAAGCCCGAGATTGAAAAGGCTTTTCAGTTCAGCATCACTCGCTTCGAGCGGCACATTGTCGCTTGCTATGAAGGAAAAGACGGTGGCTTTTTTAATCGTCATCGCGACAATACCACCAAAGGAACTGCTCACCGCCGTTTTGCCATGACCATTAACCTCAATACCGGAGACTATGAGGGTGGCTATCTGTGGTTCCCCGAATATGGCAAACAGCTGTTTCGGCCCGAGGTAGGAGAAGCCGTTATTTTCTCCTGCTCGCTGCTCCACGAAGTGACTCCTGTTACCAGCGGGCGACGCTTTGCGTTGTTGTCCTTCTTCTACAACGATGAAGATGCCAAACTGCGCGATCGAAACCGTAAGTACCTAGCTGTATCAAGCAACCACTCAACTGCATCTTCAAAATCTTCAAATCAATCTCGATCTACGAAGGCACAAGGGTTTCAGAGCAAGTCGGAGAGCAAGTCAGGGAAGAAGCGCTAGCTCTTGACACTTTACAACTTGGCATGGCGTTGTGGCATGAAAGCGGGGCTGCGGTTAGGAACTGCATCCCTGCCAACCCAGCGGGCTTGGAGCGGTTTCCCCAGAATTGAGGTTGAGGATTGAGGTTGAGGACACACGCTCCTTGGTGTGTAAGTGCGTAAAAGTGTGTGTAAAAGGCAACCTTGGACAGAAGAAATGACTCAAGGACAAGAGCATGAGCTTACGCAGCATGATTGGCTCTCTCTTAATGACTCTTAATAACTACAGTTATTTCTTTCTGAATTATTTTGCTTTATAAGCTATAGCGAGTTTAGAAAATCATCAGCGGCGTACATGGAGTGATTTCGTTGCCGGTGTGGTGTGTGTTCAACGGATTGATCGACTACCAAGTTACCATTGTGATCTCTCAATTTGGCATTCGTTTCCGCTCAGGCGGCAGATTCCAACCAGTCGAAGGTTTGGTCGAGTTGCTCAATCGTGATCAGCCCGTATTGCCAGAGCACAACGGGCAGCAGGCTAGGAGGCAAGGTTGAACTGTCGTCTTGTTGACGTAGTCCGATATCAATGGCGCTATCGGGAATTGCCAGTTCGGTTTGCAAGTAGTGGATGAGGCGCTGTTGGAGCGGTGCTTGCATGGAAGGGGAAAAATGAATTTGCACGACCAGAGAGTGTAAGTTAGTTCACGTACGTTCCACATGACGGAGATCACCGATCCCGGTAACTGAATCACCGGGTTGTTCCGGAAAAACCGCATGACGTAAGAGTGTATCACGGAGATAGTACAGTGGCTCTGGTTGTTTTATTTCTTAAAGAAAAAATTGCTGAATGCATCAGCGCCTTGCCCAGGGCAGGTTGGGGTAACCGGTTCAATCGGAGGAGTGACGGCACCCCTTCTTAAATGTTTGCCATGTTTGTCTAGCTTACGTTTGAGAGTGAGGGTTACAAGATGAGCGAGCACCGAGCGGCAGAAACAGTGGCAAAGGTCTAACCTTTTCCAACTCAACCTCTAACCTTTTCCGACTGCGCGGCTGCCAACCATTGCCTAGAGTGGATGTCAGGTAAGAGATACAGGCACTGACGCACCTCTGCTAATGGGTCTCTTCCTGACCGTTTCCAGAATTTGAGGAGCCGCCCACCATGAAGACCCGCCGCAAAACCCTTTGGCTAGAAGTCTTGCTCTGGCTTGCTGCCGAGATTGTGCTCAACCCATCTGGACTCGACATCCTCGCAGACTACAGCGAATTTGTCTTCCACCCCAAAACCGCCGTCGCCGCTGAGGTTCAGGTCGTGGATTGAGGCTCCTAGACGCAACTAGACCCCCAACGAATTTAGGCAGGCTAAGAGCGCAACTGCCAATAGAGCAAAGCAATTGCCCCGACCAGCAGCACCGATCCAACAATCCCAAGACCACCTAGCTGCTCCTGAAAGACTATCCACGCCAGCAGCGTTGCCGTCAGCGGCTCGATCATCGTCACCAAGCTAGCGACTGTGGCCAGGGTGCGCCGTATACCCAGCCAGTAGAGCACATAGGCCGCCGCTGTGGGAATCGCACCCAGATACAGCAAGCATAACCAGCCTGCCACCGGGTAGCGAATGACCAGTCCGGTCGCTAGGGCAAAGGGCAGCAACAGCAGAGCACCCGTTCCAAAACCCAGCACCAAAGATTGCAGCGGATGATAGCGTTGAGCCAATGCCCGACTGCAGAGAGTAACCACCGCGTAGCCCAGCGCCGATCCGAGAGCCAGCCCCACTCCCAACCCCGTCGAGGCAGTTGTTGGACTAGCAGGCTGAGGACCCACCAGCAGCATCGTGCCAAACATCGCGCAGACGCCAGCAATCGCTACGCTCCAGGTCAGGCGTTCCCGTAGCCAAACTGCTGCCAGCAGTGCTACCCACAGCGGAGCCGCACAGAGGGTGACCAGCGTAGCAGCCGCCACCCCGATCTGAGGAATCGCCCCAAAGTAGCAGACTTGATAGAGCGCCGTCATTGCGCCAATCAGCAGCATCAGCCAAACATCGCCCCGCGCAATCTGCACTATCTGCCAGCCTAGGGTGCGCCATCCCACCGACAGCAGCAACGGCACCGACAGCGTCAATCGCCAAAATCCAATTGATAGCGGCGTGGTGTCCGTCATTTGATAAATCATCTGAGCAACGATACCCACGGTGCCCCAGAGCATCGCCGCTAGCAGAAGCGCCAGCAGCCCAAAGGAAGCGCTCGTTTGAGCGATCTTCAACACTTGCATAAAAGTCCTACCTCACGATTCAGTCAGTTCGTTAGCGCGCGATTCTGAGGCAGGATCCATCAATTAGCTTTCCTATCAAGACTGCATCCACGCAAAAACGCGACTCGTTCATGAGCCGGATGAAGCGATACAACCCTCCTGCCTCAGCAGGCAGCAGGCGGTGGCAGTCGGTGGTTATGCAGTGACGTTAGCATTGGGTCAACATTGGCTCAGCCAATGAGCAGACTCTGTTTACCCTAGCTCAATTAGGGAACGAGCGCTAGGTCCTATCGCCTGCCCCCACGGTTGAACTCACGGCTGAACTCACGGCTGAACTCGCGCTGGAGTCAGTATGCTGGGTGCGGGTCTGTCCTGCGAGTCAAACGGTGTCAAAGAATTGATTGAACTTCCAAGTCATTTTAGTGTCACCTTCTATTCCATCAACTTTAGGAGTTAAATTGATAGATTAGTTTGACATAAATGAAGAAATCCATCATAAAAAAGTGACGTAATTGAGAATGACGATAAAGATGGCTTTCAGTTTTGCCAGAAGTTCTGCCAAGATTCTGTGATTGACTTGGCTTCCCGAAATCTATTAAAAAGATAAATTGTGGATAAGCCTAATAGATTGACAAGCCGGTGTTGCGCAATCATCACGGGTTGAGACGGTGTCCTCAGCTGTAGATTCTGGTTTACGACTATGCAAAACCTGAAGGTTGTGATCATTGGAGCCGGCATCGGCGGACTGACTGCCGGAATTGCGCTCAAGCAGGCCGGATACGAGGTTGAGATTTACGATCGCGTTAAGGAATTGCGTCCCGTTGGAGCAGGAATTTCTCTCTGGTCGAACGGGGTGAAGGTGCTGAATCGACTGGGTCTAGGTGACCGCATGAGCCAAATTGGCGGCAGAATGGACCGCATGGAATATCGCAGCAAAACCGGCGATCTCCTGAATCGCATCGATCTGATGCCACTGATTCATAGCGTCGGGCAGCGCCCCTATCCAGTGGCTCGTCGCGATCTCCAGCAAATGTTGCTCGATGCCTTTGGTGACGCAGTGCAGCTTGAGCATCAGTGCATCGGCATTCAGGAAGACTCCACCGGGGTCACCGCTTTGTTTGAAAACGGGAAGCAGGCGCGGGGCGATGTTGTGATTGCAGCAGATGGAATTCGCTCGGTGGTGCGCAAGTACGTGTTGGGGCGAGAAGCTGAGCTGCAATATGCTGGCTACATTAACTGGAATGGACTGGTGCCAGCCGATCCAGATCTTGCACCGCAGGACTGCTGGATCATCTACGTCGGCGAGCACAAGCGGGCGTCGCTAATGCCAGTCGCAGGCGATCGGTTCTATTTCTTTCTAGACGTGCCGCTGCCCAAGGGCACTCCTGCTGACCCTAGCACCTACAAAACGCAGCTGCGGCAGCATTTTGCGGGTTGGGCAGAGCCAGTGCAGCAGTTGATCGAGCGGTTTGATCCCGAAACCGTGGCTCGTCCCGAAATTCATGACCTGAAGCCGATTGAGCGGTTTGTGCGAGGGCGAGTGGCGCTGCTTGGTGATGCGGCTCATGCCACCTGTCCGGATTTGGGGCAGGGCGGCTGCCAGGCCATTGAAGACGCGCTGGTGTTGACCAACTACCTCACCAGCACTACGATCAGCGTCGAAGATGCTCTGCGGCGCTACGACCAAGAACGACGAGTTCGCGCCAATGCTGTGGTCGAGAAAGCCCGCAGACGTGCCGAGCAGATCCACGGTAAGGATCCGCAGGTCACACAGCAGTGGTACGAGCAACTGGCGACCGAAAAACCCACCGACGTCACAGACGCGATTGCCAAAGTCATTCTGGCAGGACCGCTGCATTGACCCTGACTGCCAACCCCAATGGGTTGATGCGAACACTGCCCTCTCCCTGGCCTTTTTATGCAGATTTATGAGAGAGCTGAACCCGGCTCTGAAAGCTTTCTTGATTACATTAAGTCATCTACATCTTTCTTGATTACATTAAGTCATCCACTATGGCAGGTAAACTCACCACCCACGTCCTCGATACGGCCCACGGTTGTCCCGCTCCCAATCTCACCATAACCCTTTGGTCGGTTGATCCGCAGTCGGGCGAGAAGACGCTACTGAAGACCGTGACTACAAATGCCGATGGTCGCACCGATGCTCCGCTGTTGGTCAACGGCGAACTCAAAACCGGCATCTATGAACTGGTGTTTTTCGTGGCAGACTACTTCGCGCAGTATCAGCCCCACAATCCGCTGATTCCGTTTCTCAGCGAGATTCCGCTGCGGTTCGGCGTGGCAGATTCAGAAGCCCACTATCATGTGCCGCTTTTGGTTTCGCCGTGGTCCTACAGCACCTATCGCGGCAGTTGAATCTTAAAAAAGATGACATTTTGTAAGGCTTTGCAACCCTGCATCTAAAGAAGGCTAACGAAGCCAGCGACCCAAAAGATTCGTTTTATACTAAATACTATTGTTTCTGTTTGTAGGAGCTGTATCCCATGAAGAAGTGGACCTCCTGTCAGTACGATGATTCTCTCCATCTCGTAAGCGTGACCATTGTGGAAGGAGGAATCAACCCGCGACAACAAGTGATCCGCCGCTCGCAAGAATACGAGAACGACCATAAGGGTTGCGCTGCCATCGAAGTGGAAGGTGGATTTGAAAACTGCCCGATTGGTATTCAGACTCAAGACATTGATCAATTTCACTGCACTAGAGGAAAGTAGGCGATCGCTTGCTTTCCTTTTTAGTTCCATGGAAACCCATAAAGATAGACAAAAGAGACAGACAAACTGCTAGAGGAGAAACCATAGCAAAGTTCTCCTCTTTACTTTGACTCGGCGTTGTTGCACGAAGGAGGGGTTGCGGAGGGGAGCGACATGGTAAGTTTCAATTACCACACCAAAACCTGCCATAAAGCTCAATACCGCATCCGCAACTGGTCTGAGAACGCTGGCTGCCAACAATAGGGCAACGCCGCAATGTGTTCCCCACTGCTCACGTCTTTAACAGAGACATTCATTGTCACAGCAGGAGAGGTCGTCCAGAAACATCCCCTCTTGTCGATAGCTATCCAGAGGGGTGCAGTCGATACCAAGGCGTTGGGCGATCGCATTAGCAACAACGGCAAAACGCTGGCGAAACTTATAGATAAAGCAGAAGATGACCTTGCCATGTAGATAAAGCAGAAGATGACCTTGCCATGGCGCACGGAAGGCCCGACTACAAATAATCCTGGAGTAATGGTAGATTCATCCTCTTCAGTTAATCTGGCGTAGCCCTCAGACCAGTTAAACAAATGGGCAATTTGCTTCAAGCTACCCTCAAATCCAGTGCAGAGAATCGGTTGAGTTGGGCTGACCCACTGGTTGTATTTGCTGTAAACGACGTAACCACCAGGAACTGCTTCTACTGCTTCAATGGCGGCATTTCCAATCATCAATGGCGGCATTTCCAATCAAGTCTAACCGCCCTGTGGAGTAGCAAAGCTCAATCCGCTGTAGCGTATAGGGAGATAGAGAAATACTGGGATCTGTGTCGGGAGCAGAAATCCGATGGCATCAATCACGACAGGTATTCCTTCCCTATCGATGCCAGAAGGTACTGCCGTCGGGCTGGTCGATGACAGTGATGCCAGCGGCTTGCAATTCATGACGAATGCGATCGCTCTCGGTATAGCGTTTTTCCTGACGAGCTTGTTGTCGTTGTTGCAGCAGAGATTCAATCCAACTAACATCAATGTCTGGCTTAGGGATGGATGCTGGCTGAATGTCTAAACCGAAGACTTGTGCCAGGTAAGTCAGGGTTTGTGATTTCTGTTGTAACTGTCTATCGGCTAGCTCTGACGAGCCTTGATAGCTGCGTAAATTGGACTCTCGCTTTAGAGACTTAGCTAACTCAAATAGTACGGCTAATCCTGCTGCCGTATTCAAATCATCATCCATTGCGGTTTGAAAGCGATGAACTGATTCAGCATCCAGTTCACCAGGAATTGGCATCTGAGCAGATAGATTAAGTTGTTGTCAATCTAATGTCAGCGCCTCTTTCAGTGTTTGCCAACCCTTCTCAGCGGCAATAATGGCATGTTTTGTGAAATCCAACGGCTTACGGTAGTGGGCTTGCAGCACAAACAGCCGGATTGCCATGGGATCGATTGGTTGTGGGTATTCTGACCACTTGCCCTCCAGCAAATCCTGAATCGTGGTGAAATTGCCCAGAGACTTGGACATCTTTTCGCCGTTCACCGTCACCATGCCATTGTGCAACCAGTAGTTTGCCAGAGGTTTTCCTGTCAACACTTCCGATTGAGCGATTTCATTGTCATGATGGGGAAAGACCAGGTCACCTCCTCCCCCATGGATGTCGATCGTTTCTCCCAATCGCGCTCGAATCATTGCCGAGCATTCGATATGCCACCCCGGTCGCCCCGGCCCCCAAGGTGACTCCCACGCGGGTTCACCCGGTTTTGCCGCTTTCCAGAGGGCAAAGTCAAACGGGTCTCGCTTCTGACGTTCTGGATCGTCGGGGTCAACTCGTCCGCCTGCCCCTGCTTGCATCTGCTCAAGTTGCCGTCCCGAAAGTTTGCCATAGTCTGCAAACCGCCGCACGTTGTAGTAAACATTGCCTGCGATGGCATAGGCATATCCCTTCTCTTCCAGCGCCCGAATCAATTGATGAATGTCTGAAATATGTTCCGTCACACGGGGATACTCATCGGCATCCAGAACATTAAGTCGCCGAATATCTCGAAAATAGGCAGCAATGTAGCGATCGCTGACTGCCTGCATGGTTGCTCCCTCTGCTTGAGCGCGATTCAGAATCTTGTCATCAATGTCGGTGAAGTTTTGCACGTAGCGTACCTGATAGCCACGCCATTGCAGATATCGCCGCACCACATCCCAATTGATGTAAGAGCGGGCATGCCCCAAATGGCAGTCGTCATACACGGTCACCCCGCAGCAATACATCGTGACCTTCCCCGGTTCATGGGACGTAAACAGTTCTTTGCGGCGAGTCAACGTGTTGTAGAAGATAAGGCTCATAGAGGTGGAGGGAGAGTTTAGAATAAGCGGTCTGGCGATCGCATTTTTGGGTAGAATAAATATGAGAATGATTATCATTTTAACAAATTATGGATGTTCATACTCTTCCTGCACCTCCCACGCCCTGGGCACAGCAACTCGTTGAACCCACCATTGATCCAGGTGTCTATATTCATCCGCTGACCAATGTGATTGGCGATGTGCGGATCGGGGCGCAGGTACACATTGCACCCGGAGTTTCGATTCGGGCCGATGAGGGGATGCCATTTTACATTGGGGCAAATGTCAATATTCAAGATGGTGTGGTGATTCACGGATTAGAGCAAGGACGGGTTACTGGTGATGACGGTGAATCTTACTCTGTTTGGATTGGAGACAACGCTTCGATTACCCACATGGCGCTAATTCATGGCCCTGCCTATGTGGGAAAAGGCTGCTTCATTGGTTTTCGTTCTACGGTGTTTAATGCTCATGTTGGTGATGGCTGTATTGTCATGTCCCATGCGTTGATTGAACATGTGGAAATTCCACCGGGTAAATATGTGGCATCGGGATCGGTTATCGTGCACCAGCAACAGGCCGATCGCCTGCCGAATGTGCAGGAAGCAGATTCCCAGTTTGCCCGTCACGTGGTCAGCATCAATCAAAAACTGCGCCAGGGATATCTGTGTGCAGAAGATGACGTATGCCTTGCCAGCATTCGCAACGAACCGAATGGACACCTCATGATTCGGGCTAATTCTGGCAACGGTTATCACCCATCCTCACAGCTCGATCCTCAAGCGATTGCCTGGATTCAGACGATGTTGAACCAGCGATTTTACATTGGGGTGGAACGAGCAGATACGCGGCGATTTCGCGCTAACTCCTGGACAGAGTGTGGAGTGATCAAAACAATCCAGGAAAGAGATGCAATTGCTACGGTGGGGCAACTTTTACGAAACCATCCGCAGCAGTATGTGCGTTTGTTTAGTATCAATCCGGTCACACGACAACGCGGTAATGTCTTATTGATTCAGCATCCTTAAGTAAGCGGGCAGTGAAGAATCAACTACCTTATCGCCTTGTAACTTCGTTGGAGGTTATGCTAGTTGGAAGTGAAGCTCGATTAAAGAAACAACTTCTGGCTCCTGTGTGACAGGCAACATTTCCAACTTGCTCAATTTTGAGCAAAAGGGTGTCAGCATCGCAATCGTAATACACCTCCTTTACTTTTTGAACATGACCGGAAGTTGCTCCCTTGTGCCAAAGCTCATCACGGGAGCGACTCCAGTAGTAGGCTTCTCCCGTTTCTAAGGTTCGCTGAATTGCTTCCCGATTCATCCAGGCCATCATCAAGACAGTGTGATCTCGATAGTCTTGAGCGATCGCTGGAATCAAACCTTGACTGTTAAACTTGAGTTGTTCTATCCATAAAAAACTTGAATTCATTTTTACCATTTGGTTTAGATCATCACTTGGTTAAACAATTATTCAAAGACTGAAGCAGAAATAGGGCATCCAGTTTACGGCCAATTAACACGATTTGATTCTTAGGAGCAGTTGTCCATTCGCTGTCATCAATTGTGAATCGTTTACCACTAAGTTGGAATAAATGACGCTTGGGACTTTCGGCAAACCAGAGTACCCCTTTTGCTCGAAACACAGTGTCAGGCAATTGATAATCTAAAAACTGCTGAAATTTCTTCAAGGCAATGGGGCGATCGCTCTGGAAAGATACAGACATGAATCCGTCGTTGTTTAAGTGCTGGGTATTGGGGTTGAGTTGTGTGCCAGCATCTAAAGCACTATCGAGGGTAGAGAGATTGATATCAAGAATGAGCGACAAAGGGACTTTACCATGCTGCGATCGTAAAATTCGAGCACCGTTTTTTACAGAGTAAAAATACTTTTCTAGCGCCTCTAATTTTCGTTCAGATACTAAGTCAGTTTTATTCAGTAGAATAATATCTCCATACAGGATTTGGTTCATCGCTGCGCCACTGTTGTAATGTTCATCCGGCGTAAAAGTTTCAGCGTCAACCACTGTCAAGATGGCATCTAGCTGAGTCAAGTCTCTTAAGTCTGTTCCTAAAAATGTCAGGGCGATTGGCAGGGGATCGGCAACTCCAGTAGTTTCAACGACCAAATACTCAATCCGGTCACGCCGTTCTAAAACCCGATAGACTGCATCAGACAAACTATCATTAATCGTGCAACAAATACAGCCATTCGTCAGTTCAATCATGTCCTCCTCAACGGTAATGAGGAACTGACTGTCAATGTTAATATCACCAAATTCATTGACTAAAACAGCAACTTTGTAAGCTTCAAAGTTTTGCAAAATATAGTTCAACAGGGTTGTCTTGCCACTACCCAAAAATCCAGTGATGATAGTGACAGGGAGTTTCTGATCAGCGGTTGAGAGATTAGACATGGATTGTAAGAGAAGAAGTAGGGAGTAAAGAAATCAAGGGGTAAAGAATTCCTTCACCTCCTACTCCTTAGACTAACGGCCTAATGAAAAGATGGAGTATGACGAATCAGATCCAGAAACTCCTGGCGGGTTCTGGCATCTTCAGCAAATACGCCTTGCATTGAGCTAGTCACTGTCCAAGAACCTGGCTTTTGTACACCGCGCATTACCATACACATGTGGGTTGCTTCTACTACAACAGCGACCCCCTGGGGCTTGAGCAAGCCTTGCAAAGCATCAGCAATCTGCTGAGTCAGGCGTTCCTGGACTTGCAGACGACGGGCATACATTTCACAAATTCGAGCGATTTTAGATAGCCCAATCACTTTGCCGTTGGGAATGTAGGCAACATGGGCACGCCCCAAAACTGGCAAAATGTGATGTTCGCAGGAGCTGAATAGATCAATGTCCCGCACAAGCACCATTTCATTGGTATCTTCGTGGAAGACAGCGCCATTGAGCAACTCATCTAGGGATTGTTGATAGCCAGAGGTGAGGAATTTGAGGGCTTTGACAACTCGCTTAGGAGTGTCGCGCAATCCTTCACGATCAGGGTCTTCACCCATACCTAATAGCAGGGTGCGAACGGCTTGCTGCATCTCTGCTTCAGAAACACGCGGCTTAGATTCTGTAATCACCGCTTGCTTGCGCATATCATTCGGAAAAACGGATAGTGTCATGGGTGAAATTGGATGAAGGACATCAGTTGTAAGGATAAGGGGCGTGGTCAGCAATCCCCTCCCTCCAGCAGAAAACTGCACTGCTGAAAGAATTCGGATCAGGCAAGGCAGGCGGCTAACTGTTGTCGCAGTTCATCTGCATCCAGATTGCGCCCAATCAAAACCATCTGGTTTTTGCGTGGTGTGCGCCATTCGTCTCCTTGAAGGTCAAACCGGGGACCGCTGAGCTGGAAGATATTACGGAGATCACTTTCTGCAAACCAGAGAATCCCTTTGGCTCGGAATACCTCCTTTGGCAACTGCTCTTGCAAAAACGTTTCAAACTTTTTCACGTCAAAGGGGCGATCGCTCTCAAAGGAAATAGATACAAATCCATCATTCTCTAGGTGAGCTGAATGGTGATGATGATGTTCATGGGGATGATGGGGATGAGCTTCATGGGGAGCATGGGAGTGATGATGGTCGTGCTCATGTTGGGTTTGCTCAATCTCTTCTTGAACAAGATCCGCATAGGCTGCTGGATTGTTATAGCCCACATCTAAAATGAGGGGCAGCGGCACTTTCCCATACTGGCTATGAAGAATCCTGGCTCCCACCTTTACTTCACTGATATAAGCTTCTAGTTCTTTGATTTTCTCAGGCAATGCCAGATCGGTTTTGTTTAAGATCACGACATCGCCGTAAGCAATCTGCTTAAATGCAGCTTCGCTATCAAAATAATCAGGCGTAAAAGTTTCGGCATCAACAACGGTGATAATTGAATCTAGTCGAGTGAAATCGCGTAATTCAGTGCCCAAGAATGTGAGGATAATGGGCAGGGGATCGGCGACTCCCGTGGTTTCAATTACCATGTAATCTACGCGATCGTCCCGCTCCAGCACGTTATACACCGCATCCACTAATCCATCATTAATCGTACAGCAAATACAGCCATTGCTCAGTTCCACCATGTCCTCATCCATCGAAACGAGCAACTGGCTGTCAATGTTAATGTCGCCAAATTCATTCACTAAGACAGCAACTTTTAAATCCTGACGGTTATTCAGAATATGATTCAATAAAGTTGTTTTTCCACTGCCGAGAAACCCGGTGATGATTGTGACAGGCATGCCTCGCTTGGGGATATCCAGATCGGCGGGTTTGGAAAGAGTCGCTGTGTTAGTCATACTAAGTTCCTCAAAAAATTTGGCTAGACTTCAAACAAGGCTGCAATCAATTCATCTTTCTCAACAGGTAAAACATCCAACGAGATTGGCGAGAAGATTTCTAGTTAGGAGTTTCTTAATCCAGCTTTATACGTGCGGATACGGTAGTGGACGACCAATCCAGAACAGGGTTATAAGCTAGCTTTCTCTAGGAAGACCTCAGCATTCGTCATAGAGAGCCTGCACCTTCTGCTGCATCGTGTGAAAAATGTTGTAAAAACCATTGGCACGAGAAGAAGTCAAGCTGACATCGAGTCCAGTTCGCTGAATGAAATCGGGTTTTAGCTGCATGATTTCCGCAGGTGTTAATCCGCTCAATCCCTCGACCAGCAGCCCCACTAATCCCTTTGTCAGTTGAGAGTCGGAATCACCCTGAAAACTGACTTTGCCTTGTTCTAGACCAGCCGTCACATACACTTGAGACACACAACCCGGCACGCGGTTGGCCGCTACCTTCTGAGTGGCAGGAAACGGTGGCAGGTGCTTGGCAAACCAAAGCAGGTACTCATAGCGCCGCTTCGGTTCCGAAATCTGTTGGAACCGTTGGACAATCTGCTCAAGCGAGGCAGGCAAGGGCTGGGAGACAGTCGGCATATCAGTTCCAAGATCAAGCATTCATTAAAATGATAATCATTCTCATAATACAGGATCTTTAATGATCTGGACGGAGCTTGTAGAGCGTTTATCGAGTTATCTGTCAATTGATGGGGCGCGATCGCACGGGCGTTACTCAATTGCCCAAGTCCCATGCATTAAGTGACAGGTGCTGTCGTCACCGTTCGACATCCCAGGCAAAACCAATAGACCCTGGAGCCACGTCACTGAGCCAATCAGTGATTCATACCCCTGTTTGCAACAGGACTACGGTTCACGGTAGGGGCATCCGACATTTCCGTAAGAACAAAAAACGCAACAATCCCCAAGTAAGGGCTTGAGTTGCCGTCCACACCCCTCACATTTGTAAACGTAAACACAGACACCGAGAGGAATTTCCTCAGCCTTTTGATAGCCACAGGATGGACAGGTGATCGTGGATATGCGATTGGTCACCATTAGAGAGACCAGAATTCAACCGCATCCATCATAAGGTAATCACCTGATCTGGCGGATTGCTGCTTAATGCTGTGTATAAATCGGGAAAACAACCAACGGTCACGCCTTCCACCACCTCTTTGACCGTACAGTTTCCAGGTTCTTTGCGTCCGGTTCCGTCTGGATTGCACCAGCGTGGCTCACCTTCTGCCAGATTGCGTTCCAGGGCACACATGTCGCACATCATTAACAGAATGGTTTGTTCCTTGGCTACCTTGGCCAGTCGTTCTCCAATCGGATCGCCCTTTCGCAACACAAAGCAGTTGTCATCAAAGAAAAACATTCCGACCACTTCAACGCCATGTACGCCTACCTCTAACTGGGGCAGAATCATTTGCCCTAGCTTGTAGGTGCCACCGCGAGGATGGGCGAAAACGTATGCAACTTTCATAGGTCTCCTGCCTCAAATTTGTTGTTTTGTTTGAATCGCGTGTTGCATTTTTTCCTGAAGTTCTGACAGCGTTAATGAGCCAAGTTCTCCCGATTGGCGGGTTCGCACACTTAAGGTCTGGTTTTCCACCTCTCGCTTACCAACCACCACAACGATGGGAACTTTTTCAAGTTCTGCGGTGCGAATTTGTTTTCCTAAACGCTCTCCACTCGCATCAACTTCTGCTCGATAGCCCAGTTGTTTAAGGTGTTGGGCGATCGCAGTTGCATAGTCCCGCTGTTCATCACTGACAGGCAAGAGTCTCGCCTGGACTGGAGCTAACCAGAGGGGAAAGTCTCCCGCATAATGCTCAATCAAAATACCGAAGAACCGTTCCAGTGAGCCGAAGATAGCCCGGTGAATCATAATCGGACGCTGCCGTGAACCATCGGCTGCTACATATTCCAACTCAAAGCGTTCCGGCAAGTTAAAGTCCACTTGAATAGTGGAGCACTGCCATTGACGGGCGATCGCATCTTTGATCTTGATGTCGATTTTGGGGCCATAAAATGCACCACCGCCCTCATCCGTCACATAGTCCCAACCCTTGGTATCTAAGGCCTGAACCAGCGCATTAGTGGCTAGTTCCCAAATGTTGTCCGTACCGACCGACTTGCCAGGACGAGTGGAAAGGTAGACCTCATATTCAGTGAAACCAAAATCCGACAAAATCTGCTCAGTCAAATTCAACACGCCCAAAATCTCGTCTGCCACCTGTTCTGGCAAACAGAAAATGTGAGCATCATCTTGAGTGAAGCCGCGCACCCGCATCAAACCGTGCAACACACCCGATCGCTCGTAGCGATACACGGTGCCCAATTCTGCCCAGCGAATCGGCAGTGCCCGATAGGAGTGCAAATGACTTTGATAGGTCAACACATGAAACGGGCAATTCATCGGCTTTAGCTGGTACTGCTGTGCCTCAATCTCCATCTGGTCAAACATATTTTCGCGGTAAAAGTCAAAGTGACCCGATGTTTTCCAGAGATTGAGATTGGCAATATGGGGCGTGTAAAGCAGTTCATACCCGGCATCCAAATGCGCTTTGCGCCAGTAATCTTCAATCAAGAGCCGCATCCGTGCCCCTCTGGGATGCCAGAAGACAAGTCCACCCCCTGCATCCTCCTGAATACTAAACAGATCCAGATCTTGTCCCAATCTGCGATGGTCGCGGCGCTTGGCTTCTTCTTTTTGGGTGAGATACGCCTGGAGTTGTTCTTGAGTTTCCCAGGCTGTGCCGTAAATCCGCTGCAACTGCGGTTTAGTTTCATCACCACGCCAATAGGCTCCCGCTACACCCTCCAGGGCAAAAGCATCGGGGTTAATTTCACCCGTCGAGTTGAGATGTGGTCCGGCACACAAGTCCCACCAACACTCCTTGCCTATTCGCTTCTGGGTCAGGGTTTCTGCTGTGATGTGAAATAAGGAAGCTTCTGACACTCCTTTGAGTGTATCAACATAGCCAATGAAGTAGCGCGTGATGGGTTCATTCGCGGGAATGCTATCGAGGATTTCTAGCTTGTAGGGTTCGTTGAGCTGTTCAATCTCTGCGCGAATTTGTTCGCGATCGACGACTTCTCGAATGATCGGCAGATTTGCACAAATAATGCGCCGCATCTCAGCTTCAATCTGAACGAGGTCATCAGGGGTAAAGGGTTCTGGACGGTCAAAGTCATAGTAGAAGCCAGTGTCTGTCCAGGGTCCAATCGTCACCTTTGTCTCTGGAAACAGTGCTTGTACTGCCATTGCCAGCACATGAGCGCAGGTATGCCGAATCCGTAGCAGCGTTTCAGTACTGGTTTGATTGGAAGAGGACTGAAGGACAGAACCCATCATTGCAGGCGAAAGGAATGATAATCATTCTCAATTTAGCATGAGTAATGCAGAATTCTGCAGTGATATCAATGCTGTGAAGTAGGGATCTGAAATAAAGTTGCTGGAAGCCCTGCGGACTTGTGAGAGCACTGGCGATCCAAAATCGCACATCCAAAACCGAGACCTGATTTTAAGGAGAAGCTCTCTAGTGAGGGTGTGTTGATGTCCGGTAAGGGGAGACCTGTTATAGTGAACGGTGTGCAGCGATTTTGGGGATTGATTCTATGGTACGCGGGTTTTTGCCTCAGATGCCATCCAAGCAGGAGCAGAACAGCCCTCCCCTGCAAAGTGGCGATCGCCTAACTCGCTCTGAATTTGAGCGCAGGTATGCTGCCTCTCCCCATATTAAAAAAGCAGAGCTGATCGAAGGAATTGTATACGTGGCATCTCCCTTGCGACATGAGCAACATGGTAGACCTCACAGTCGAGTCACGACGTGGCTAGGGGTCTATCAGGCGATGACGCCGGGAGTGGATTTGAGTATTGAACCAACGGTTAGACTTGATTTGGATAATGAGCCACAACCAGATGTTGTTCTATTTATAGAGGCTAGTGTAGGCGGACAAACTCGAATCAGCCCGGATGGTTACATTGAAGGAGCACCAGAATTAATTGTGGAAATTGCTGCGAGTAGTGCTGCCATTGATACTGGGAGCAAGAAGCAAGTCTATTGTCGCAATGGGGTGCTGGAGTATGTGATTTGGCAGGCCTATGAGAATCAACTAGAGTGGTTTTGGCTGACGGATGGCGAGTATCAGTTACTCTTGCCTGATGCCGATGGCATCATTCGCAGTCGGGTGTTCCCAGGGTTATGGTTGGCGGTGGAGGCGTTGCTGAGTCATCAGATCGCACAGGTGCTGGAGGTGTTGCAGGAAGGGTTGCAGTCATCTGAGCATAGGGCGTTTGTAGAGCGATTGGGGAGTAAGCTTGTGTAGATGGGAATTAAAACTTTTCCTTCAGCCTACTCTCGTTTCTGCAGCGTTGCCGCTACCTCTTTCGCGAAATAGGTCAAAATCAAATCTGCCCCTGCTCGTTTCATGCTAGTTAGGGTTTCCAGAACCACTTTTTTCTCATCAATCCAACCCTGTTTTGCGGCGGCTTTAATCATGGCGTATTCACCGCTGACGTTGTAAGCTGCGACTGGTAAATGAGTGTGCTGCTTAATCTGCCAGATAATATCTAGATATGCTAATGCAGGCTTCACCATCACGATGTCGGCTCCCTCGGCAATATCGAGATCTACTTCCTTAATGGCCTCTCTTGAATTGGCAGCATCCATTTGATAGGTCTTTTTGTCGCCAAATTTGGGGGCTGAATCTAGTGCATCTCGAAAAGGCCCATAGTAAGCAGAGGCATATTTGGCGGAGTAAGCGAGGATGCCCACATTAATCCATCCCTCGGCATCCAATGCTCTGCGAATCGCCCCGACCCGACCGTCCATCATGTCTGAAGGGGCAACAAAATCAGCGCCAGCCTCTGCCTGAACGAGTGCCTGTTTAACTAGAACAGCAACGGTTTCGTCATTGAGAATCTTGCCATCCTGTACAATGCCGTCATGCCCCTCACTGCTGTAGGGATCGAGGGCGACATCGGTGATGACTAGAATGTTAGGAACAGCTTGTTTAATCGCTTGCACCGCACGCGGAATCAAGCCATCCGGGTTATAGCTCTCAGTGCCGGCGTTATCTTTCTGCTCGTAGGGAATGAGGGGAAATAGGGCGATCGCCCCAATTCCCAATTCATAGGCTTTCTTCACCTCATCTAACAACAAATCCAAAGTATAGCGATAACACCCTGGCATCGAAGGAACCTCTTCTCGCTGCCCTTGCCCTTCTATGACAAATAGCGGATAGATTAAGTCTTCGACCTGCAACACCGTCTCCCGCACCATCCGACGCAGATTTTCCGTTCGCCGCAACCGCCGGGGGCGATAAGCGATCACAGGTTGAGGGGTGTTGACCGAAGATACAGCATCAGCAGCTTCAGCCGCATTGGTTGGGAGCATTTGAGGGGCAAGGGTTGATGCTTCAGATGAGTGCATGGGACAATATGAGAATGATTATTGTTATCTAATATAGAATACTGATCGTGAAAACTGACTGGTCATTTCAAGAAAATTCAACCCCTAGACCGCGCTTAACTCGCATCAGCAGGCAGTGCTGGATGTGCTGTATCAACCCGACAGCATGGCATCAGCAAGCAACGGACGTGGCGAAAGCTCCACTTGGGTGTGGATGAATCAACTGGAGAAATCCTGGCAGCCGTTGTCACCACCAATAATGTTTATGATGGTGAGGTCTTAAATGATGTCCTAGAGCAGATTGAAGGTGAGATTGAACAGGTGACAACCGATGGAGCCTACGACCGTAGGCATTGTTACGACGAGATTGCCGAACGAGGCGCTAAAGCGGTGATTCCTCCTCGTAGAGATGCCCCGTCATTTGGCAGCATGGCAACTGTAAGATTCCCCCTCATCTAGGAGATGAGAATCTGCGCTATCTCCGCAAGCATGGGCGTAAAAAGTGGAACCGAGATAGCCACTATCATCGTCGCTCGCTAGCAGAGACAACGATGTTTCGCCTCAAGGTGATCTTTGGCGGCAATTTGAGTTTCCGTAAATTTGACAATCAGGCAATCGCATTATTCATCAAGTGTGTTGCTCTCAATCGCATGAGCCAAATTGCTCAGCCTGATAGCTATGCAATTGAAGCTTAATCTCAACTGAGTTTAGGATGGATTTGTCTCAATTCGTAATCATGCAACAAAGCCCTTTGAAAAGTTAACTATAAACAGAAGAATGCAGCAAAACCTACAGGCAATGCTATAGATGATGCCTAGGAGAGACTCAGAAAAGACATTTTGAACGATGTCAAGATAAAGATATGAATCAGTGTTAAAATCAACAACTAATATTTAATGCACTCTTACCCGCTCTCCAATGGTTAGAAAAAATGATCAGGAAAGATTGTTGAGCGATATTGTGATTAGAGATAGGGGATTAGAGACAGGGGATTAGAACAGGGGATCAGCGCAGCCATTGCCGACAGCCCGGTGAACGCAGGCTAATCCAAATTGCATAGCGTCGAGATGAAACGGTAAGCACAAACGGAACCTGCTGCTGTGCCAAGGATGAGAGGAAAGGAGTTAAGCCATTGACTGCGGTGGGCAAACATTCCGCCACCCAGCCATAAAGCTCCTGTCCATAGCGGATGCCCTGCCGCAACCGACCGTTGAGAAAAAACCGAAACACAGCTCCAGCCTCTTCCTGCACCAGAGTGGGCTGAGTCGCAGGGAGAGGGTAGGCACCAGGGAGCCACACCCCCAACAAGGCAAAGAGGCGTTGCTCTAGCTCCGCGAGTAGATACCCATTATGGGATTCCTGCTGATGCTTGAGGTGAAGCTGAACGAGTGTATTGATCTGTTCTATGAGCGTTGACCGCTGAGAAGCACCCGCGTTGTGCAGAATTACGTTCAAATCCTGTGAGAAGTAGCGTTCCAGACCAAGCGGCTGCAGCCTAGGGCTGTCGAGCATTTTGAGACGTTGGCGCAGCAGCTTGCGAATGTAGTATTGAGTAAAGCTAGACAGCTGTCGAGAAGAGGGTAGAGGGGAAGGGGCGTTGACGGCGACGCAAAGCCGCGTTTCGTTCATGCAGGGTGTAGCCACAGCGGTACAGAAGAATTGAAGTTGCTGGAGGTAAAATTGGCACGAGTCGCAAGAATTGCCTTATATGAATAGATTGGAAGAAGAATTTAGGCCAGCATTAGCCCAACTCTTCACAACTAAAGGCAGCCTTGTCAACTGATATCTCATACTGATACCTCAGTTAACGTCAACACTTCTGTGATAACGATCAAATTTCCTCAGTATTTCGATCAGATTCTCTCAATATTTAATGCTTATAGGTCAAGTTAAGACATCCCTCTGCTTTTTCAAGCCCTACCCTAGTTTGGACTCTCTAGATCCTTCGGATGTCTGAAGAATCCATTTCTGCACTCGCTCGAACCGGGCTGAAGCCAGCTCAATCCGGTCAATCAGGTGCGCGTGCCAAACCGGGATGCTCCCGCTGCGGCTACCGTCACTAGCCCAATGGCCAAGCTAGCCCGCAGGTCTAGGGTTTCCCCGAGCAGTACCAACCCAATCACCGCTGCTGCTACAGGTTCCAGGCTCAAGAGCACGCCAAACACCCGCACCGGCAGCCAGCGCAGTGCCTCTAGCTCAAAGGAATAGGGCAACGCCGACGACAGCAGCGCCACGCCGAAGCCGAGCAGCAGCAGTGGCGGCGACACCAGTGCTGTTCCTCCTGCCATCAGCCCAATCGGCAGCAGCACAATGGCTCCCACGCTCATCGCCAGCGCTAGACCTGTGCCGCCGGGAAAGGCTCGCCCCACTCGCGCCGAAAGCAGAATATAGGCTGCCCAGAAGCTGCCCGCCACTAGCGCCAGCCCCACCCCAACCGGGTCAAGAACCGAGCCACCAATGGGAGCGAGCAGCCCAATTCCCACTGCCGCCAGCGCTACCCACAGTCCATCCAGCCAGCGGCGAGAGTTGGCGACCGCCACCCCCAATGGACCGATAAACTCCAGCGCTACCGCTACGCCAATCGGGATTCGCTCGATCGCCAGATAGAAGGTTAGATTCATCAGGGACAGCGACAGCCCAAATCCGATCAGCGCTACCCGTCCCCGGCGGCTCATACCCGTCAGTCGCGGTCGCCAGAGCAGCAGCAGTACGATAGCGGCAAACCCGACCCGCAACAGCGCCATGCTGTAGGGATTGAGCTGCTGAAACAGACTTTTTGCCAAGGCAGAACCGAGCTGCGTCGAGACAATCGACAGTAGCACCAGAGCGGTGGGCGGCAGAACCGGCAGTGAACGAACAGACTTCATTAAGGCAACTCGCGGCTAGGCTGGAATCATGCAGGCAGCATCTCGCTTCTGCTACCCTACGGCTTTTGATTGCGCGGAAACAACGGATACCACTAATGATTTCTATTGACAGAAACGATGGAACGGCGAGTCAGTCTTCAATTCCACAGCCGTTCGGCATGGTGGCGGAGGTGGTCTTCCATGAAGGTGGCGATGAAGTAGTAGCTGTGGTCGTAGCCCTGCTGCATCCGTAGGGTCAGGGGTTGACCTGCCTCGGCACAGGCCTGCTGAAACACCTGCGGCATTAGCTGTTTGTCCAGAAAGGCATCGGCGGTGCCCTGATCAATCAGAATGGGAGAATCAAGCTGGGTGGTCCGCACGAGTTCGCTGGCATCGTAGGCGCGCCATGTCGCCTGATCGCTTCCCAGATAGCCAGTGAAGGCTTTTTGGCCCCAGGGGCAGCGCATCGGAGCCACAATCGGCGCAAAGGCCGACACCGAGCGATACTGCCGCGGGTTCTTGAGGGCGCAGATCAAAGCCCCATGCCCACCCATCGAGTGTCCAAAGATGCCCTGCCGCTCTGGGTTGCCAGGAAAGTGGTCCGCAATCAGGGCTGGCAATTCTCGCGTGATGTAGCTGTACATCTGGTAGTGGGTTTGCCAAGGTTGCTGAGTGGCATCCACATAAAAGCCGGCACCGCTGCCAAAATCCCAGTCATCGTCTTCTCCGGGAATGCCGGTTTGACGGGGGCTAGTATCGGGCGCTACGAGCATAACGCCGTACTTCGCGGCAAACTGCTGTGCCCCGGCCTTGGTCGTGAAGTTCTCCTCGGTGCAGGTGAGTCCCGACAGGTAGTACAGCACCGGCACAGTTTCAGTTTGGGCTTGCGGCGGCAGATAGACCGCAAACTTCATCGGGCTGCGGCAGCAGGTTGAATCATGCCGATAAAACCCAACCGTACCGCCAAAGCAGGCGTATTGATTGAGAGACTCTAAGGTGGAGGTCGTGGCAGTCATGGCAGAAATCCTAGCGGCGGAAGGCACTGTCTGCCATTATGCCGTCGGCGGAGTGTTGGCGGAGCATGCTTGCCAAAATTTGCTGTGTATGGCTAAGCTGCGCATGGCTAAATTGATGCCCTGCGATCGGTCCAATGTTCACGTTCACCTGTCCACGTTCACCCGCCGCAGTACCCTTTCGGATTTAGCCGAATTTTATACGGCTGGTGTACCGCGGAACGCTAGGCAGCGGCAGATGGCTTCCTAATCTGCACCAGCCATTCTCAACTGTCCGCTGCCAATAACCCGACAAACTGTCAGGCGAGGATTCCGGATACAAGGCTGTCCATTCATGTGATTGGGATTGCTCGTAATGCAATCAAGTTTCATAGGAGTCATCCTGGTTCCTGACGTTTTCTGATCTCCAAGCTAATACCCAAGCTAACGAGGTCGCCAGCATACGAGCTGAGCTTCCAGGGCCGCCTGCGGATTCAGCACCTGCACCTGCTGACTCTGGCAGAGCCGCTGTACCTGTTGGCTGACCCGCTCGATCTCAATGTAGGGAAACTGCCGCTGTGCATGGTGCAGCAGAGTTTGCAGCCCAATCACCGGATGCGTCTGTACCAGACTGAGTAGATATTCTTCGAGTTGGCGCATTAGTCGCGGATCGAGATCTGAGGCAGACTCTGGTTTCTGGGCATCCTCTGGCACTGCTGTATCTGCTGGATGGATCACCCCGAGCTGCTGGAGCAGGGTGCAGTCGTTGAGTAGTCCTGAGTCTTGGATCAGCATTTGGAGTTGCTTCAGCCCGACCGTTTGGCTGCCAATCACCAGATCGCCTTCGCGGGCATCTTTCACCAAGTTGTAGTAGGTAGCAAGGTACTGCACCGAGAGCAAATCTGGCGTGATGTGGTAATGGGGAACACCGGTAAAAATCTGGCGATAGAGCTGATGCCCCTTCAGCGCTCCATGACCTACGGTTTCCGCCCGGATCAGGATCAGAGTCTGGCAGGCCCGCTGCTCCACGGCGCGCTGGCAGGCATCCATGATGTAAAAGAAGGTGTTCATCCCCTGATCCTCCGTCCAGACGATGCCGTAGCTCTCGGGGCGATCCGAATGCTCATAGCCAAAGGAGCAGCCGGCAAACTTGGTTCGCTCAAGCAGCGGCGCTTTGATCCGTTCAATGCCTAGGGCTAGCAGCACTTCCTTCAAGCTTTCCACGAGTTCCAGCGAGGTGAAATAGCGGATGCGGCTAATACTCTCCTGCACCTTCGTCAGCTCGTCGTGCCATTTCAGCCGAAAGGTAGCCAATCGGTCTGAGTCTGCCGTAGGGGTGGTCGTTCCATTGCCAGAACTGTGGTTCGTACTGTGGTCTATATAGGCACCATTCTGCACAGCAACGGGGAGGTCCAGAGAGGATGCTGCCGGAGCCACCTCAGATTGCCTGGAAGCCGAGCTTGACAGCTGATCTGCAGACTGGCCAAGACCATTGGTTTCCGTTCGCTGCATCAGCCGTTCTTTGTGCTCTTGAAACACATCTCGTCCCAAACGCAGTGCATCGCGGGGGTTCGTGCGGCCGCCAGGGAAATAGTCCTCGAGATACTGCCCGCTCAGGGGGTAGATCACCGTATCGGGATGGGGGCTGGCTTGGCGATGCATTGGATTGAGGCGCGAAGCCCACAGCGAGGCCGCCTGCTCCAGGGTAATTAGCCGCAGCGGTACTTCCCGGTCGATGCGGGCCCGGTGCGACTGGTCAATCCGGGTTTTGTAGTGCTCCCAGGTGTTGGTGAGGATGCTGATGATGATCAGAAAATTGGTGTCTTCGTCGTGAATTTTGGTGTTGACGTTGAACAGGGTTTGCAAATCCAGGGTGCCATCTGGCAGGCGGGCGATGCTCTCGAGCTGGTCAAAGCAGAGCACAATCGGCTGAGTATTCAGCGCCACCCGCCCAAAATTAGCCAGAATTTCGCGGGCGGCTTGCTCGGTGTCAATCGAGCTTTTCAGGCGCAAGGCTTGCAGCGATTCTTCGCTGAGATCATCTACCCGCAGCCATTCGCAGGCGAGGGAGTAGAGTTTGGCGTCAGTCAGGTCGTGCAAAAGGCCAAAAAATTTGTCGGCATTGTAGATGCTGTTCGGGCTGACTTGCTTGTAGATCTCCTTCAGTCGCTTGATGAATTGCTGGCGGTCGGTTTGCAGCAAATCGAGAATATTTTCCTTGAGCCGATCGCGTAGGCTGCGCTGTTTCAGGGTCAGCAAAACGTTTTTCAACCACAGCAGCAGCTGCGAGTATTTCTGTCCGGCTGGAACCTGTACCAAACTATCGACCGTGTAGCGCAGAATATGCCGCCAAATGTAATCGCTTTGGGGAAAAGGAGGAATATAGGCAAAAAAGGCTTTGTGATTAAAGGCTCGCTTCAGTCGCCCTAGCAAATAGGTTTTGCCCGAGCCGCTATCACCGTCAAGAATAATCGTGCGGGTGTAATGATCGCGACCGACCTGATCCAGGGTGGCTTCGATAACAGCAATCGCCTCTTGATGGATCGATTCCACAACCGGCTCCGGATCTTTTTGCTTGTGCCAAAAGTTGACAGAGCGGAGGTTATCGAAAGGATTTGTACTTCTGAGAATGAGGTCATCGATCGATGCCATGGCGTCAATCCTCTTGTGCACTGTCAGCGTTTTAGCTGTGTTTTAGCCGTGTTTTAGCCGTTGAAGTAACCCGATTGGCGATGCCATCCTAGGGCGATATGAGATGGTTATATCACTTTAATAAAAAACAGCGGACTGCCAGCCCGTTGCTCAATTCCGGCGCTGATTTGTTCGGGGGTATAGTCTTGAGTATGAACGATTGCCCGCAATTCAATTTTGTCATTTCGTTGCAGACGGTAAAGGATTTGATCTAGCTCCTCACGAGCCAGCGGCTGTAATTTTTGCCGCAGATAAAAAATGGGTAAATAGTTGTGGGTTGCTTCTTCTTGATCGAGCCGTTGAATCAGGGCTAACACCTCTTCATCACTGGGTTTGGAGTCGGGTATTCCCTCAGGAAGCGCCTGCCGAATCGCTTGAAATTGATTCACCAATTGCGCCAAGCAATCTTGTCCCCGAGGGGTTAGCCAAACTTCGGCATTTTGGCGCTTGAGCTGTGTTTCCACTGTGATCAGTCCACGCTCTAGAAACTTTTGCAGCAGGGCATCGCGGGCGGCCGCCTTCAGGGTAGACGAGGTGAGCTGTGCCGGCGTGATTTTGCGGGCAGCAGCTAGTTTGTGCAGCACCTTCAGTTCCGCTGTGGTGATCGGCAAGGCGTGCTCGGGCAACTTTAATAACGCCTGACCGGCTGGCGTAATTTTTACGGTTGCAATTTCGCGGCTAAAGTCTACTAAGCCGGCTTTGTTTAGGTTCTGGCAAATCTTATCTTTTTTGGCAAACGATTTGAAACTTGGGCTTGTCAAGGCAGCACGATGGTGGCGGCATTCCTGCAGCTTTAGCAAAAATTTCAGCTCATCTAAGGGATGGACACTCATGCCCGATATTGCCCTATCCAGGGGTATTGATTTTGGAGATTTGGAGCGCCTAGATTTTAACGTGAACTGACGAAAAGATTCCGCTTCTAGCTCCACCGAAGGCACCAGCGAGCACTCAAGCCGACAACGGCGGCGGAAACCGGATCGGTTGAGCGAAGGTTCGCAGGTCGGCACTGCGGCAGATCGGCAGCGCGGCTTCTAGATTGTCGTGGGGCTGAGCAATGATATGGTGCGACAGCAACTCGCCCCCGTTGACCTGAGCAATAGCAGCCAATCCTGCCTGCACGGCTACCTCTACTTCAGCAACCGCACCGCGAATGAGTACGGTGATGCGACCGAGATCCGTATTCTCGAACCCCACTAGCGTTACGCTCGCACCTTTGCACATGGCGTCAGCCACCTCCAGTGCAGTAGGAATTCCCAAAACCTCAACCATGCCCAAGGCAACCGCCATACTCAAACTGCCGCACCAAACGAGCCAAGCTACCTGCAGAATAGACCTGCGGTACTGCCCCTCGCAACTGGTTTTAGAGATTGACCTAATTCTAGAGTTTTAGAAATTGACCTAAAGAGATCGACTGCAGAGATTGACTGTTTAGAATTGGGGGAAGCAGACGCTCTAGTTCGGGAATCTAAAGGGCAATCATGCGCAAGCGCACAATTTGGATGGCATTGTTTGGCATGGCATTGGGAATCGTGCTGCTCGGCTGGAGTGGCAACCGCCTGCCTGCCGCCTTGAATTTAGTCCGGCAGCCGGCCTCGACGGTGTCTGCTCCCATAGCCTCAAGAGAACAACAGCCTGCCCCAAACGTGAACTCGCAGCGGTTGCTCAACGATGTCCGGGCCCTCACCTTCCGTCGCTATGCTCCTACGGACCGCACCCAAGCCCGAGACTACATTATTCGGGAGCTAGAGCAGGTCGGCTGGTCGATCCAGTCCCATGCGTTCCAAGACGGGCTGAACCTCTACGCCGAACGTCCCGGCACCGACCCCAACGCGGGTACCATTCTTTTGGGGGCCCATTATGATACGGTGGAACCGTCGCCCGGAGCGGATGACAACGCCACGAGTGTCGCTACGGTGTTGGAAGCTGCCCGCTTGTTTGCCAGGCAATCCACCCCGCGCGGACTGCAAATAGTCTTTTTCGATCTTGAAGAGCAGGGGCTGCTAGGCAGCAAAGCCTTTGTCGATGCCAAGGTGCAGCGCGACCAGTTGCGGGGAGCCATCGTGCTGGATATGCTGGGGTATGCCTGCTACACGGCGGGCTGCCAGTCCTACCCCTCGGTGCTGCCGATCGAGCCACCCACCAATCGCGGCGATTTCTTGGCGGTGCTGGGTGATCAAGGGCATCTGCCGCTGCTCAATAGTTTCGTGCAGGCAAGCCAAGCGGGTCTGCCGCCCGTGCAAACGCTCGCAGTGCCCACCTTTGGGGCTTTCACACCCGATCTGGTGCGCAGCGATCACGCGCCCTTTTGGAAGAAAAACCTAGGAGCCGTGCTGGTTACCGACACCGCAAACTTTCGTAATCCTCACTACCATCAGCCGAGTGATACCTTGGAAACAATTGATCCCCGCTTTTTCCAGGGTGCCGCTCAAATTGTGGTCAACGCTCTGTCAGATTTGCTGCAAGGGCACGATAGCCTGGCAACTCAGGATGCGCGTCAAGCATCGGGCAGCTAGACCTGCTTTGCTGGCGGGACAGGCGTTTTTCAAATTTCTCTACAAGTTTCTCAAACTGATGCGAGGATATGAGGATGTTCACGATGCGCCCTTGGTCTGTCTCGCCTCTCCCAGTTTCATCGCAGGATGGTGTGAATTCTAACCCGTTTCACCTACCGATGACTCCAACGCTAACCTGCCAATCGCCCTCTCCGCGAGGGATTTTGGACTTGGCGCGGCAGGGTCATCCGGTAGCACTGGCGACGCTGCTGAACTATGCCTTGCATCGGTCGCAGGTAAAGGCACGGGTGCAGCGTCAGGATCGACAGCTCCACATTCTTCTGGAGTCGCCATATTCACCCGATGCCCATTGGGCAAGAACTTGGCTCAGTGGCGGCATAGTTTATCTGCGTCCCGCGTCGGTGGAGCAAGTGGTGCTCTATGGGCGGGCATTGGGGGAGCGGGCAGCCCGCTGGCAGCAGGAGTTCGATCTCGGCATAGGCAACCAGAATGTGTCCCGGGAGGCATCCGCGCCGACCCCGACCGCCCTACCATTAGCACAGGCGGCCCCTCCGGAAGCCGGACCTTCGCAGTTCGCTGTATCAGCGGCTGCTGTCCACTCCTTTGATTCTGATTCTTCTGATGCGGTTATGGTTCAGTCGTTAGAACACTCTGAAACGGCCGACTGGCTGAGACGCCCCGAAGCACTAGTGCTGCTGATCTTTGTCAGCCTACTCGTCTTTTGGGATACCTATGTGTCGCTGCTGGAAGAAGTTGCAGATGAATCCGCCCTGACCAGTCGCCAGTTGGCTCAGCGGCTAGGCACGAGCCGCAAGGTGATTCGCCGCCAGAAGCAGCAGCCTGACTTTGCCGCTTGGACCCAGCAGCGAGACCCGGACGGTCTGGCTTGGACCTACAAGAGCGGCAGTGGTTTTGTGCCGCTGCAGGTGGCTTCCTAGAGACTCCTAGCGAGTCAATCTCCCTCTTGCGGTAGTGGCGGACGTTGCCCCTACTGACGATAGTGGTGAAGAATCTAATGCTATTCCTGTTTTCTTCCTAACTTCATTACTTTACTAAACTTTACTGAGCGCTCTGGAGATGCCAAGACCTTCCTACCCACCAGACGATGTCGAGGGCACGCGTAAGGCTCGCCCGCTGACCTATCTCGTTCATCGCCTAGTGATTGCCGTGGCGTTTGCCATTATTGCTGGGTTACTGCTCAGTTCGCTATCTCAGGCCTTTGCAATTGACCTGCAAACTGGGTCGCGCAGCCTAGCCGCAGCTGCTCTGCCCCCCATTGTGCTAGCCTATGCAACTTTCTTTTCCCGCACCTCCCGGACTCCACGCTCTGCCGGACAGGCGCTAGAGGTCAATCTTTACATCATTGCCCTGATCTGGACTTTGGTGCTGCTAATTCTCGTCGATTTCACTGGCTCTCGGTTCAATGGTCAGCTGCCGCTCGGCGAATTTGCGATTTCCTCGACCTTGAGCACTCTAGTGTTTCTAATGCGCCAAGTGTCGTTTGCGTCGTTGCTGTCCTGCGCCTACGGTATTTTGTCTGGCTTTCTCGTTCATATTTTGCTGTTTGGTCTATTTAGCCGCTAACACACTAGCTGATTGGGCAATTCGGGTAAGTCGGGCAACAGTCATAGCCCAAGCCCACTCGACACTCCTGAATCCTACTCCTCAATCTTGCGCGTCCGCAGTACACTAGCTGCGATAGGCCGTCCAATGTCTCGGGTGATACTTCAGCACCCTTATGGCGTTGATTCGCTGCGAACTCCGGTCGGCCGATGAGTAGGCGTACCGATTGGAGCAGGACCATGACGTCTTCCTATGATGCAATCGTGATTGGGTTGGGCGGCATGGGTAGCGCCACAGCCTACCAGTTGGCCCAGCGCGGCAAGCGAGTCCTAGGTATCGAACAGTTCACTTCGCCCCATGAGCGCGGCTCTAGCCACGGCAAATCACGGATTATTCGCCAGGCCTATTTCGAGCATCCTGCCTATGTGCCGCTGCTGCAGCGGGCCTACGAATTGTGGCAGCAGATCGAGCACGACACCCAGCAGTCGCTTCTCACCCTCACAGGGGGTCTGATGCTTGGCCCCCCAGAAAGCGCCACAGTAGCCGGTAGCCTGCACAGCGCCCAGCAGCATGATCTGCCCCATGAAGTCTGGGATGCCGCCGAGATCCATCGTCGCGTTCCGCCGCTCTGTCCACCACCGGGCACGGTTGCCCTCTACGAGCGCAAGGCCGGTATTTTGCGTCCCGAAGTCAGCATTGCCGCCCATTTGCAGCGGGCCGCCCAACTCGGTGCCGATCTTCACTTCCAAGAACCCGTGCTGGACTGGCGCACCATGGATTCTGGAGTAGAAGTCACTACGGCTCAAGGGCAGTATCACGCCGAACGCTTGGTGATTACCCCCGGACCTTGGGCCAGCCATCTATTGAAGCTGGATTTACCCCTTGTGGTGGAACGGCAAGTGCTGTACTGGTTTCAGCCTACAACCGGCATTGAGCCGTTTCTGTCCGATCGCCTGCCCATCTACATTTGGGAAACCGAAGACGGCGTGCAGTTCTATGGTTTTCCTGCCCATGATTCGCTCCACGATGGCGCTAAAATCGCCTTCTTTCGCATGGGGCAAGTTTGCACGCCAGACACTATCGATCGCACAGTCTACGATTCCGAAATCGCAAAAATGCGACATTACATAGATATCTACATCCCAACGCTAAATGGAATACTGCTGAATACAGCTACCTGTATGTATACCAATACCCCCGATACGCAGTTTGTGATCGGGCTGCACCCTATTTATCCCCAGGTAGTCATTGCTTCTCCTTGTTCAGGGCACGGCTTCAAGTTTGCTAGCGTGGTCGGAGAAATTCTCGCTGATCTAGCGCTATCGGGCACCACCTTACATCCGCTGGATCTGTTTGCTCCCGATCGGTTTCAAGGAACCCGAGGCTGAAGAGCAGTCATCTCAAGTAGCCGCATTTCAGGATGATCGAAATTAAGATCGAATTAAGATCATACCAAACGCTATCCAGCAGATGTGTCAGAGTTTTTAACTAGCTCGATAGGTTGCCACACAACGTGACTAGCCGATGATATCCGCTCCCGTGATGCTGCGATCGAGAATCGTGGCAACTAGAACATCATCGGCATAAATGCCTGTGTCGAGACGGTCGGCGCGACCACCTAAATTTTTCGTTGTATTCAGAGTGTACATGGATGTAGCACTGAAGCCAGCAATCTCGATCTTGTCTCCCTGCTGCCGTTTGAAATCTCGAACAACGGAGCCGAAGCCGCCATCAGATTCAGTGACGACCACAAAGGTGTCTGCACCCCTGCCGCCGATGAGGAGATCGCGTTCATACCCATCTCCACCGTAGCCAATCAGCCGATCGTCTCCTCGACCACCATACAGCGTATCGTTTCTTAGCCCACCTTCTAGGACGTCATCACCCCTCATCCCATATAGCGTCTCGTCCATCGCGTTACCGGTGATCAGGTTGTCGAGATCGTTTCCATAAACCAGAAATCCTTCGGCGATGCTGAGATTCTCGATGTTGGCGGGCAGAACATAGCCACTAACAAATGTAACAACTTTATCGATGCCGCTATCTACGTCTTCCACAGCAGCATCGCCTCCATCGACAATGTAGAGGTCATCTCCTCGACCTCCATACAGGATGTAATCGTTGTAGTAGTTCCCTCCAAGCCCATCTAACGTATCATCACCATCTAAACCATACATCACTCCACCGTCATCGCCTGCCACCAGATAGTCGGGGCCATCTGTTCCGATGATGATGTCTGGACCTATTGCCATATTGTTCTTCCTAGTTTTGCTCTTTTTTACTCTCGATTGCAGTAGCAGTGTATCTAGACCGTGTATCTAGACCAAGTGATATGGGCGGCGAAATAAATCCGATCCGAAGATCAGATCCAGCCCAGAATGAAGCATTGATACAAGTACTAAAGTGATGACTCACAGCTGCTGATGCGCCCTGCAACCTCACTGGCCTGCCTGGGAGCCGCACTGGACTCGGTGGCACCATTTAGTGGATCAGTTGAGTAGATGCCAGTAGATGCCAGTAGATGCGAACACACACTAGTCGTAGCCAGCCACAGTCACTCTATCTACATCAGCAAGCTACATCAGCAAGGTGCCGTACTGCAGCCTGCCACGCTCGGTAGAAACCCGGCAGGGATACCCAATCCGGCTGCCTGTTCATAGAAATGTGGCTACCCCAATTATAGGAAACTGTCGCAGGAATGTCGAAACGGTGGATTGGGGACGCTATCTTGCAATTGCAAGAACGGGGCGGCCAACAAATTCTGAGTATGACTGGTTGCCTTCATTGGTTCTTCATATTTTTTCATTACTCTTTACTCATGCCTGCAAGCCGGCTGGATACAGCCAGTCATTCTTGCACCATTCATACTCGATCTCAGTCCAGCAGCATGTTGACTTGCTGGGATTGAGCAGCAGTTGTAGTTTTAATATTTGGCGATTCCTATGACTACTCTTCTCCAACAGCGTGGAGTGCGCACGCGGTGGGAACAGTTTTGCAATTGGGTCACCAGTACTGAAAACCGCCTCTATGTCGGCTGGTTTGGCGTCTTGATGATTCCGCTTTTGCTGGTTTCTACTTGCGTGTTCGTCATCGCATTCATCGCAGCACCTCCCGTCGATATTGACGGTATTCGTGAACCTATCGCCGGATCGCTTCTGTCTGGGAACAATATCATCACCGCAGCGGTCGTTCCGACGTCTAATGCCATTGGACTGCACTTTTACCCGCTTTGGGAAGCCGCCAGTGTCGATGAGTGGCTTTACAATGGTGGTCCCTATCAGATGATTGCCGCTCACTATGTTCCTGCGCTTTGTTGCTACATGGGACGAGAATGGGAGCTGAGCTATCGCCTGGGAATGCGCCCCTGGATTGCTGTGGCGTATTCGGCACCCTTGGCGGCCACAGTATCGGTATTCTTGATCTACCCGATTGGTCAGGGCAGCTTTTCTGATGGTTTGCCCATGGGCATCAGCGGTACGTTTAATTTCATGTTCGTCTTTCAAGCTGAGCATAATATCCTGATGCATCCTTTCCATATGCTAGGGGTAGCTGGTGTTTTTGGTGGATCGCTGTTTTGCGCGATGCACGGTAGTTTGGTTACCTCTAGCTTGGTGCGGGAAACCACAGAATACGAGTCTCAGAACTACGGTTATAAGTTTGGTCAGGAAGGGGAAACCTACAACATTGTGGCAGCCCACGGCTATTTCGGGCGATTGATTTTCCAATATGCCAGTTTTACCAACAGCCGGTCGCTGCACTTCTTCTTGGCGGCGTTTCCTGTCATCTGCATCTGGGCCACGGCTCTAGGTATCAGCACAATGGCGTTTAATCTCAATGGCTTTAACTTCAACCATTCAGTGCTGGATTCTCAGGGGCGTATCGTGAATACTTGGGCTGATGTGCTGAATCGCGCCAATTTAGGTTTCGAGGTGATGCACGAGCGCAACGCCCACAATTTCCCACTGGATTTAGCTTCAGGAGATGCTTATCCGGTGGCAATGTCTGCCCCTGCACTTGCCCATTCAGGTTAACGGCAGATGTTCCCCATCGCTGCCCGAGGACGGTGATGGGGATTTCCTCCCTTAGATTCCGCTCTACCCAACGAAGCCATTCTAGATTTAGCAATCGTTTGGCTATAGGCTGCGTGAATCGTTGATCCTGAAACTTTGAATTTGTGCGTAAAACTATTTCTTCAAATTCTTCTGCAATTTCTTCAACAAGGAACAAGTCATGAGCGTGATCACCGAACTCATCCTGAATGCTGACAGCGAGGCTCGCTATCCAGCTCCCAAGGAAATTCGCATTTTCCAAGATTTTGTTAAATCGGGAGAGCAGCGGATTCGCATTGCTTCTACCCTCGCCGAAAACGAGCAGCGGATTGTGCAAAATGCGAGCGCTCGCTTTTGGGAACGCTGTCCGGTAACGCCGAGTAACAGTGGCAATCCTCGCAAGACGGCATCCTGTCAACGCGATCAGGGCTGGTATATTCGTTTGGTGGCCTACTCAGTCTTGGCGGGCAGCGAAAAACCGCTGGCGGAGATCGGTACCATCGGCATTAAGGAAATGTACAACTCCCTGGAAATTCCGCTGAAAAACTTGGTGGAAGCAATGCGCTGCGTCAAGGAAGAAGCGGTGTCGCTCCTCAGCGAGGAAGATGCGGCAGAAGTCGCTCCTTATTTTGACTACATTCTGCGGGCTTTGTCGTAGATCGAGCTTCAACCCGCTGGCGATCGATCCCAGTGGTCTATCTTTCACACTCTCTTTCACTCTCTTGGCTCTCTCTTCTGAGTTTGGTTTGTTCGAATCATTTTTGTAAACATCTATCTGCACGCATTGGAGAATAAAACATGCAAGACGCAATTACCGCTTTGATCAACTCCTCCGACGTACAAGGTCGCTATCTGGATAATGCGGGCGTCGAAAAGCTGAGGGCTTATTTTCAAAGCGGCGAAATGCGCGCTAAGGCCGCAGTTGCCATCAGCGCTAACGCCTCCTCGCTGGTCACGCAGGCGGTTGCCAAGTCCCTCATGTATACCGATATCACCGCTCCCGGTGGCAACATGTACACCTGTCGGCGCTATGCAGCCTGCATTCGCGACTTGGACTATTTCCTGCGCTATGCTACCTATGCCATGCTGGCGGGCGATCCTTCGATTCTGGATGAGCGGATTCTCAACGGTTTGCGTGAAACCTACAATTCGCTAGGAGTCCCGATTGGCGCAACCATCCGAGCAGTGCAGGCCATGAAAGAGGTGACCACCGATTTGATCGGAGCAGACGCCGGTCGAGAGATGGGGGTTTATTTTGACTACATCTGCGCCGGGTTGAGCTAGATCCAGCGAAATGCCATCGGGATACAAAATCCCCTGCCCCCTCACTGGCGGCGTCAGCAATATGCACCTCGGAGAGGCCGTTCCTTGTTGGGACGTGGGGGGGCTTCCTTGTTCATTAGTGCATTTGATTCATTCTGATGTATCCATCGGCTTATCCGTCGATGTCACTCGAAGCCAACAGAATCCATGAGCGTTATTACTCAAGCGATTATTAGCGCCGACCGCGAAGCACGATACCTAAGCGTCGGTGAACTCGAAGCCATTCGCGACTTTTACACCACTGGAGCCAACCGGCTGCGGATTGCCACCATTCTAACGGCCAACGAGCAGCAGATCGTGGAGAAGGGCAGTCAGGTGTTTTGGCAACGCTGTCCAATTACGCCGAGCAACAGCGGTAATCCCACCTATCGCGCTTCCTGCCTACGCGATCAGACGTGGTATGTGCGGCTAGTCGCCTATGCAGTTGTTGCGGGAGATACGGAGCCAATAGCCGCCAGCGGCACTCGCGGTGCCAAGCAGATGTATTCCTCGCTGGGAGTACCGTTAGAGAACGTGACGGAATGTATGTGCTGCTTAAAAGAAGCTGCTCTGTCCCTGTTGTCTTTAGAGGATGCTTCTGCGGTAGCTCCCTATTTTGATTTTTTGATTCAGGGATTTAAGCCTTGAGACGCAAGGAGAAGAGCGCGTGAAAACCATTGTCAATTTAACGATTCCAGCCATTGTAGAGGCAATCGAAACCGTATTAAGTGAAGAGCCATACTGCTCTCATCCCCAGATTGCGGCTATTCCCAATCTACGTGAAGAGTTAATTACCTATGTGCTGCATCGTGTACGCAGCCGCTATCGAGTCGTGGATTCCAAAGACAAGATTTCTGTTGTCTTTCGTTCGCTAACTATTTCACCAGAAGAGAAACAAAGTATCGAGGCTGCTGTTTATCAAGGTATTCGCGATTTAACCCAAGTGTTTGAACATTCGGTGTTGACATTTGCAGCTCAGTCGAGTGCTGAAGCCTATCTCACCCCATTGCGATGATCGGGGATGAAAAACTGAGAACTGCTAAGTGCTGCTGTTCAAAATTGAAGCGAACTATCAAACCATTGAATCATTAGAACTCCTGAATCGATTTTGGTCTCCTATTCTTTCTTTATTCTCTCTATTGAGGCAATTGAACGTCCATGAGTGCTCATGCGAACGGTGGAAGCCCCATGGCTTACCCGCAACGATATCATACGCTACCAACGGCTGTGCTCTCCCAAGCCGAGCAGCAAGATCGCTGTCTCAAAACGAGCGAGTTGCAAACACTGTCTAACTTTTTTCAAGAAGGTGCTAAACGGTTAGAGATTGCCGCCACGCTGACTCAACATGCCAACGAAATTATCTCGGCGGCTGCCAATCGCATTTTCTATGGCGGCGCATCTATGGCTTATCTGGAGCCACCACCCAACCGCGAGAATTTGCCCGGATACACGCTGCCACCCCGTTTGGCTCCGTCTCGTCGCCCCAAAGAGCGGTTGAACTTGCAAATGTCCAGCTATGGTAACCCGCTGCGGGGATTGCTGGAGTGGATGCAAACTCAATTCAGCCAGGATCGCGATCCTTTGCCCGACGGGTTCCGCCCAATCAATGTGCGGCGCTATGGCAGCGTGCGGATGCGGCGTTCAATGCGCGATATTAGCTGGTTTCTGCGTTACGTCACCTATGCAATTGTGGCGGGTGACTCCAGCATTCTTCGCGTCAACGCGCAGGGGCTGCGGGGTGTTATCCCTGAAGATGTCACGGAAGCCACAGTAGTCGCCATTCGAGAAATGCGCTGGCGTTCTCTCAGCTATTTCAAATCCGATCCTGAAGCGGTAGCCATCATCCAGCAGCCCTTCGACGATCTGATTGCGGCCTATCTCGTAGAGAAGCCAACACCACGCCTGCGGCAGGGCATCTCGATCCATCAACAGGGGTTAGAACTGCCCGAGAGCTACACGCTGACGGCCTCCCGCCATCGCTTTGTGATGAAGCCGCAGTTAGCCGAGACCGAGAAGCAGGCAGTGATTCAGGCTGCCTACCGGCAGGTATTTGAGCGAGATATTCCCCGCGAGTATGGTGTTCGCTTAGCAGAGCTGGAATCGCGCTTCCGCAGCGGTGAGTATTCCACTAAAGAATTTGTGCGGCAGCTCGGCAAATCTAGGCTCTACCGCGACTTGTTCTATGAACCTTATACCCTCACCCGCGTGATTGAACTGGCGATGCGCCATTTCCTGGGACGAGGATTGGAATCTTTGTCGGAGTTCCAGGATTACTTTGACGTGATTTCTGAGGGCGGGCTGCCGGCTCTGATTGATGCTTTGGTCGATTCGGTGGAATACAGCGACTGCTTTGGTGAAGAAACCGTACCCTACTTGCGAGGGCTAGGGCAAGAAGCTCAAACCTGCCAGAATTGGAGTCCGCAGTTTCGCCTGTTTAAGTTCAGTGCGCCGGTCCACAAAGCGCCACAGTTTGTCACCTGCTTCGGCGACTACCGCAAACCGCTGCCCAACCAGCATGTCTACGGAGCGAGTAACGATCCGCTAGAAATTCAGTTTGGTGCCATCTTTCCGCCCAAGGACGGTCCGACGGAAGATCACCCCGCGCTTTGCGGCCGCGATTACCGGCGGATTCTGATCCACTGTAGTGCAACCAATGGCGAAACCGATGGTGCACCTTGGGGCAGGGTACCCGGCTCTGAGCAGCTCGTAATTCGCATGACATCCACCACTAGCTGGCATGCCGGTAGTGCAGCTCATCCCAATGTCAATCTCGATCGCCATTCCCCGGATGCGGTGATTCAGGCTGCCTATCGTCAAGTGTTTGGACGCGATCTGCTCTCCGGGCAACACCTCACCTCTGCCGAGAGTCATCTCAAGAGTGGCGAAATTACCGTCAGGGAATTTGTGCGGCAATTGGCCAAATCGCGGGTTTTCCGCAGTCTGTACTGGGATAACCTATACATCACAAAAGCCATTGAATACATTCATCGTCGGCTCCTGGGTCGCCCCACCTACGGACGGGAGGAAATGGGTCGGTATTATGATCTCTGCGCCAAGCGCGGCTTTTATGACCTGATTGATGCGCTGATTGACAGCGACGAATATCTGCAAGCCTTCGGAGAAGACACCGTTCCTTATGAGCGCTATATCACGCCTCGGGCTTTGTCGCTGCGAGCACACCATCCGCTCGAGAGAATGGCGTCGTTGGCACAAGGAGAACGAGTCTATGAACGAGGCTGGATCCAGTCGGCATTGCAGCGAATGCATCACTATGGAATGGCTCAAGGAGCGATCTATTCTGCCGGTGGCCATGAACCCAATGGAGATCATCGCTCAACCCGTCCCGAACCCTCGCATGCAGTGGAATCCCATCCTGAACCTGCACCTCAGTATCGGGCTGAGCCGCCGACCGGATTGTCCCCTGCCGACCATGCAGGATCCCAGGAACACCAGGAAACTCAAATTCTTGAGACTGAAGCCAGCTTACCAAGCTAGCCATTATTCCTATTGGGGCACTGCAAATAGCCTCTATCGTTAGTCAACTGCGATCGATCTATGCTATACCCTCGTTCATTGAACCGTTCATTAATTCGTTCATCAAATCATCCAGCAAACCATCCGTTGAATACCCCTGCTGAGGAGGATTCTTCACCGTTGCGGTTTCTGCCAGCTTGGAAACGCCAGTGGCTGCGCTGGATACAGGCTCAGCCTCGCCTCTATATTGGCTGGTTTGGCGGCGTTCAGATTATTTGGGGAGATACGCGGGGAGACATTTGAGGAGACATCCAATGAGCTTAGTTAAACAGGTGATTCAAAATGCCGATGAGGAACTGCGCTACCTGACTCCCAGCGAAATTCGCTTGTTTCAGAACTTCTGCAAGAGCGGCGAACGCCGGATTCGCATTGCCTCGATTCTAGCGAGCCATGAGCAGGATCTAGTGCAAAAGGGCAGCCAACGCTTTTGGCAGCGCTGTCCAGTGACACCCAGCAACAGCGGCAATCCGCGCAAGACGGCATCCTGCCAGCGAGATCAGGGGTGGTATGTGCGGCTGGTAGCCTACTGTGTGCTGGCTGGCAACGAACAGCCTCTGATGGAGATTGGTACCCTCGGCATGAAGGAAATGTACATCTCGCTAGGCATTCCCCTTGCCAATTGGGTGGAAGCAGTGCGCTGCCTCAAGGAAGAAGCCATTGCTCTACTGGGAGACGATGCCTCTGAGGTAACCCCCTATTTTGACCACATTATTCAAACGTTAGCTACTCCGGGTGCCCCCTACCTTATGAATAACGGCACTTCAGAGTACTAAACATTCGGGAATTGGGAATTAAGGAGAGCATTATGACTATTGCAATCCAACAACAACGATCGGGGGGAGAAATCCTTAAGGTCCTCGATGATTGGTTGAAACGAGATCGTTTTGTGTTTATTGGCTGGTCCGGGCTACTGCTGTTTCCCTGTGCTTATTTAGCCTTGGGAGCATGGTTTACTGGCACGACCTTTGTCAGCTCTTGGTATACTCATGGGCTAGCCACGTCCTATCTAGAAGGTTGTAATTTCCTGACGGTAGCCGTTTCCACCCCTGCGGATAGTCTGGGGCACTCGCTGCTGTTCTTGTGGGGTCCCGAAGCCCAATGGGACTTTACGCGCTGGTGCCAGCTCGGGGGACTATGGACCTTCACCGCTCTGCATGGAGCCTTGGCGCTGATGGGCTTTTGCCTGCGGCAGATTGAAATTGCTCGATTGGTAGGAGTACGCCCCTACAATGCCCTAGCTTTCTCTGCGCCTATTTCGGTGTTTTTGGCAACCTTTTTAATCTATCCGCTCGGGCAGTCGAGCTGGTTCTTTGCGCCCAGTTTTGGCGTCGCGGCAATTTTCCGGTTTCTGCTGTTTGTGCAGGGTTTCCACAACTTCACGCTAAACCCCTTTCACATGATGGGTGTAGCGGGCGTCCTTGGCGGAGCACTGCTGTGTGCCATTCACGGTGCAACCGTGGAGAATACTCTGTTTCGCGACACCCGCGGCTACAATACCTTTCGTGGGTTTGAGCCAACTCAGGGCGAGGAAACTTATTCCTTTGTCACTGCCAATCGCTTCTGGTCGCAGATCTTTGGCATTGCCTTCTCCAATAAGCGCTGGCTGCATTTCTTCATGCTGTTTGTGCCCGTCACTGGACTGTGGATGAGTTCGATTGGCATGATAGGATTGGCGTTCAACCTGCGGGCTTATGATTTTGTCTCCCAGGAACTGCGAGCCGCAGAAGATCCAGAATTTGAGACCTTCTATACCAAAAATATCCTGCTGAATGAGGGACTACGGGCCTGGATGGCAACCGATGACCAACCCCACGAGCGCTTCGTCTTCCCAGATGAGGTGTTGCCCCGAGGCAATGCGCTATAGGGTACGGCCGTTGTCCACATTGACTGTCCTCTGAGTTTCTTCTGACGCTTCCACCACGCGCAGGATGGGCAATAGTCTACACCGGTAAAACCTCCATAGCGTTCCATTCATGTAGATCTTGTTCATTCTGCGCTTCCCTAATCCAGATAGATGGAAATCAAAATTGCAGTCAGGGATATAATCTCACAACTATTTCAGTACTAGAACCCATTGAGTCCAGGTCAAATTAGTTTTGCTTTCGTGTATTGCATAGCTAATTAATCAAGTTTTGCTGAATAAGTATATGATTATCGCGTCATTCAGCAATTCTTTATTTCTCAATCTAATATCAGCTAGTGTTCAGGAGGTTGAATCGCGTGGAAACACCTTTCGATCGTTCGATAGTGACGACAGCTCGAACTGCAAAAGGGATTACAATTACTACCGCTAAAGAAGGGCGGGATGAAGCGTCAACCGGCTATGCCTGGTGGGCTGGCAATGCTCGCTTTATTAATTTATCCGGTCGATTTCTGGGGGCCCATGTTGCCCATGCTGGATTGGTGGCTTTCTGGGCTGGGGCAATGCTGCTGTTTGAGGTCTCGCACTACATTCCTGAAAAGCCCATGTATGAACAGGGCATGATTCTGATGCCTCATGTGGCAACGCTGGGATTTGGCGTTGGACCCGGCGGCGAAGTGGTGGATATTTTCCCCTTCTTTGCCATTGCCGTGATGCATTTGATCGGCTCAGCAGTGCTGGGCATTGGCGGACTATATCACTCGCTGCGTGGACCTGCCAAGCTGGCTGGCTTCTATGATTTCGACTGGGCCGATAAAGACAAGGTCACAACTATTCTAGGATTTCATTTGATTGCCCTAGGAGTGGCAGCCTTGCTGTTTGTCGGTAAAGCCATGTTTTGGGGTGGCTTATACGATACTTGGGCACCCGGTGGCGGCGATGTGCGTTTGGTCTCCCATCCCACCCTGAATCCCTTGCGCATTTTCGGCTATTTGTTCCGCTCTCCCTATGGCGAAGGTGGCTGGATTGTCAGTGTCGATAATCTAGAAGACATCGTTGGAGGACACATCTGGGTAGCAATTCTGTTAATTGCGGGCGGTATCTGGCATATTTACACCAAGCCCTGGAAATGGACGCATGGCGTATTTACTTGGTCGGGCGAAGCCTATCTGGCTCAGAGTTTGGGTAACATTTGCGGTCAAGCCTTTATTGCCACTGCCTTTATCTGGTTTAACAACACAGCCTATCCAAGTGTATTTTACGGACCTACTATTGCAGAATCAGCTCATGCACAAATTCTCAACTTCATGGTACGCGATCTGAGATTAGGAGCTAATCTTACATCCCAAGGTCCAACTGGCTTGGGTAAATACTTGCAGCGCTCACCCACAGGAGAAATTATTTTTGGCGGTGAAACGATGCGGTTCTGGGATGTCAAAGCACCTTGGCTAGAACCGTTGCGAGGACCCAATGGATTCGATATTGACAAACTAGAGCATGATATTCAACCTTGGCAAATTCGTACTGCCGCTGAGTACATGACTCATCCACCCGTAGGTTCTCTCAATTCCGTCGGCGGTCTTGCCACAGAAATCAACACCTTTAACTTTGTTGGTCCCCGCACTTGGTTAGCAGCGTTCCATTTCGTGATGGCGTTCCTGTTCTTGGTGGGTCATCTCTGGCATGCGGGACGAGCACGAGCGGCGGCGGCTGGCTTTGAGCGCGGCATTGATCGTGACAACGAACCCGTTCTCGCCATGCCTGATATTGATTGATCCGGAGGTTAAATTAGAAGAACGGCTGCTGATGAACGGGGGATGAACCGCCTCATTCGTCGTTCATCTTTCCTTATCCGCAAATTTCCTTATCTGCAAATATCGATTGGCAAGTCAGCTTGATGACAAAACTTGGACTGAAGATTGACTTAATCAATTCACGAAATAGTTCGTCTCACCTCACAAACTGTTTTATCTCAACACTGCTAAAGCCATAAGGAGGGGTTTGATTCCAATGTTTCAGCTCCTGTATCCATTGGTTCATGCGATTCAACCGTTATTAGTGCCAATTTGTTTTGTGGCAGCTTGGACAATTGTGATTTTGATGATTTGGAGTGCTTGGTCCATGGGTAAAGAAGCCTGGCAGCACGCTAGCCGTATGCATCAAATTCCCTGCTCCAACTGCAAATTCTTCACCGGAAACTATCACCTCAAGTGTACGCTGCATCCGCAGGCTGCTTTATCTGAAGCGGCTATTGGCTGCCCTGATTATCAAGATTCCAATCCAATGGTGATATCGACAGCAGACTAGCTCATGAATAGCCAATACAGCACTGCAATTTCTCACATTTAGCCTGTTATAAAACGAAGGAGATAACGGAATGGGACTTCCTTGGTACCGTGTGCATACGGTCGTGTTAAATGATCCGGGACGACTGATCGCCGTTCACCTGATGCACAATGCCCTATGCGCTGGCTTCGCTGGCTCAATGCTGCTGTTTGAGCTGGCGTTGTATGACCCCAGTGACCCGGTGCTGAATCCAATGTGGCGGCAAGGGTGTTTCTTGATGCCGTTCGTGGCTCGTTTGGGCGTTGTCAATTCCTGGCAGGGCTGGAGCATTACCGGCGAAACCCTAGCTGATCCGGGATTCTGGACCTTTGAAACCGTGGCAATTGCCCATATTATCTTTTCAGGATTGGAGTTCCTGGCCGCCGTGTGGCACTGGAATTACTGGGATCTAGCCACCTTCTATGACAAGCGCACCAACGAACCGGTGCTCGATCTGCCCAAAATTTTTGGTATCCACTTGCTGCTGGCAGGGTTAGCCTGCTTTGGTTTTGGCGCCTTTCACCTGACAGGGATTTTTGGTCCGGGAATGTGGGTGTCTGATCCCCTAGGGCTGACCGGGCATGTGCAGGGCGTAGCTCCGGTGTGGGGCGTGGAAGGCTTCAATCCCTACAATCCGGGTGGTGTGGTGGCGCATCACATCGCGGCGGGCATTGTCGGCATTATTGGGGGTTTATTCCACATTGTGACGCGACCGTCCGAAAATCTCTATCGAGCGCTGCGCATGGGCAACATCGAAACAGTGCTGGCGAGTGCTCTGGCTACTTTCTTCTTTGCCGGGTTTGTAGCTGCCGGATCGATGTGGTACGGCACCGCCACAACCCCGATTGAACTCTGGGGACCAACCCGCTACCAGTGGGACAATAACTATTACCAAGCAGAAATCAACCGCCGCGTTCAGGCAAAGCTGGCAGATGGCAAAACGCTCTCGGAGGCGTGGTCTAGTATTCCTGAGAAGCTCGCTTTCTATGACTACATTGGCAATAGCCCTGCTAAAGGTGGTCTGTTCCGTGTTGGCCGGATGGTCGATGGTGATGGTGTGGCGCAGAATTGGCTAGGGCACCCGGTCTTCAAAGATGGTGAAGGGCGGGAAATCACCGTGCGCCGTATGCCAAACTTCTTTGAGAATTTTCCAGTGGTGCTCACCGATCGCGATGGCGTAGTGCGAGCCGATATTCCCTTCCGCCGCTCAGAAGCCAAATACAGCTTCGAGCAAACGGGGGTTTCCGTCACTTTCTATGGCGGCAAACTGGACGGACAAACCTTTACTGATCCCGTTGAAGTGAAAAAATACGCGCGGCAGGCGCAATTGGGTGAGCCGTTCGAGTTTGATCGCACGATCCACGATTCGGATGGCGTGTTCCGCACCAGTAACCGAGGCTGGTTTGCTTTCTTCCATGTCTGTTTTGCCATTGTCTGGTTCTTTGGGCATCTGTGGCATGGTTGCCGCACTCTATTCAAAGATGTCTTTGCGGGCATTGATCCCGACCTAGACGATGAGCAAGTGGAGTTTGGTGTGTTTCAAAAGGTGGGTGATGTCACCAGCCGCAAACCACCCGTGCTTCAACCCATTGCGCAGGCTGCACCCGCTCAGGCGACCCAGCCATCCCTAGAGACGTGAGGCAGAGCCGTGATGCGGCAAACTGTCATCCACTGTTACTGATTTATCACCAACTCATCAGCTGCTTATTTTATTACCGAATTCCCCTCGCTTTTCGGATGGATGTTTCTATGTCAATATCGCGTTTTCAGCCCAAACAAGTGGCACCACTTCAATATCTCCTGCGTCGTCTCAATTCCGATGCCGGATTGGTTGCTCCGGGGTGGGGCACAACGCCGATCATGGCGGTCTTAATGGTGTTGTTTTTTCTGTTTCTGCTGATCATCCTACAAATTGCTAACGCTTCAATTCTCCTGGAAACAATGCGAGTGGCTTGGCCGGGGCTGCAAGATATCCCAGTTCGGTCGCCTTCGGTGGCTGATGCTCAGTTTGCGTCCACGGCTACCGGGGTGTTCTTGGGGTTACTAGGATTCGCTGCTGTCTGTGTGGCATTCATTGCGTACGGGGCGCAGACCTACCCTGCCGACCAGGAATAGTCACTTTCGTGGTGCGTCTCGCTCTTCTCAAACTAGATGAAGCTGGATGAGGATTGGGTAACGGCTTGAGGCTGTGACCAGCAGAGGGATATCTGGGGGTACAGTTTTGTACCCTCAGTTTTCTCTAGCATTTTCCGCAACCATTTCTGCAACAATTTCTTCAACCATTTCTCAAGTTCTTTCTGGAGATCTCTGGTGTTTTTGCCCTGTCTGCATTGAGAACTAAATTGAGAACCAACCTCGCTGCCGGGGTTACTTTGTGTTTCTAGGATCTGTATTTCTAGGGGCTGCTGATCGTCTCTTTTTAGATCTTTGGGAGTTCAAGCCAGGATTCAAGCCACTACAGATTGTTGTACTACAAGGGTTTCTTAACTCTCGGAATGAGTGTTCACTCAGATTTTTTTCAACAATACGATATATAATTACAATTTATTAAATTAAATACTGCTCTGTAAAATTTTGTTCATAATATCTATTCATATACAATGGTTTTTAATAATTTGCAGTCTATCTAGTCCAAAGTTAAAACTCTATCTTTTTCAGCAGCCGGAATCGCATACATGAGAGTGTTGTTGGTTGAAGACGACGAGTGTATTGCTAAAACCCTGGAAACGGCCCTGATTCGCGAGAATTATGCCGTTGACGTTGCATTCGATGGGGAGGTAGGCTGGCGGCTCATAGAAGCCTTTACCTATGACCTAATTTTGCTGGATGTAATGTTACCGAAGCGGGATGGCATCACTCTCTGTCGGCAATTGCGCCAGCACAACTATCAAACTCCTGTGCTGTTGTTGACTGCTCAAAATTCCAGTACCGATCGCATTGCTGGACTCGATGCTGGAGCCGATGACTACATGGTAAAACCCTTTGAATTTCCAGAGCTGCTCGCTCGGATACGGGTCCTGCTACGTCGCGGCAATACTCCTGTGCTGCCGGTTTTGGAATGGAATCGGTTGCGGCTCGATTTGACCTCCTGCACCGCTAGCTATGGCAATCGACCGCTACAGCTCACCCCCAAGGAATATCGCTTGCTAGAGCTATTTCTGCGCAATCCCTACCGAGTCTTCACCCGCAGCAGCATTTTAGAGCACCTTTGGGGGCTAGAGGAAACGCCGGGCGAAGATACGGTGACTGCCCACATCAAGGGCGTACGGCATAAGCTAAAGCAGGTGGGGGCCCCAGCAACCCTGATCGAGACCGTGTATGGCATGGGATATCGGCTGAAGCAGGCTCCTGTGGACCCGGATTCCACCCCGGAAGCAACCGCAACAGTGGATGCCCCGGATGGGAACGTCCACGCTCAGGCAACATCCCGCCTTTCCCTCGCTGAGCCAGAGGCGAGCGCGATTCAGGACGAAACCCGTGCCGAGCAAATTAGGCGGGAATTGGAAGCCGGTTGGCAGAGGCAGACACGCTGGGCCCTGCGGCAGGTGTGGACAAAATACGCTGCTCAAAATCGAGCGCGGCTGCAGATCCTGGAGCAGGCGATCATGGCTCTGCAAAACCGGCAGCTCAACGAAGAGCTGCAGCATCAAGCCCATATGGCAGCCCATAAATTAGCTGGCGCGTTGGGGGTGTTTGAATGTCCTAATGGCTCTCGTCTAGCAACCGAGCTAGAGCAAGGATTGAGATCGCATCCTTCGGAGCAAACGGCTCGGCATTTAGTCGATGTCTTTGCTGCTCTGCAACAGGAAATGCAGCAGATTACTGATGCACCGCCGCAAACCGGATTGCCCATGCTCTCAACGCCGCTTCATCCCCTGAAGCTGCTGGTGATTGACGATGATCCCCAGCTTGTGAACCGACTGCGGCATATGGCCACCGTCCCTACCGTGGAATGGAATGGGACCGTCCCCCCAGCAGAATCGTTAGAAGCAGCGCTATCAACGGCAAGGGAGACTGCTTCTGAATTGCCCAGCATCTCGATTCTGCACCTTTCACTGGCGACCCATTTAGAGGAGTATCTCACCCAATTGAGGAACCTCACTCATCGCATTCCGCCCGTCTCGGTTGTGCTATTTACCGATCGAGCAGACTTAGCTCTACGGTTGCGGCTAGCCGAAGCAGGTATTCAGATCGTTTTGCCCAAGGCAACGGCAGAACAGGTGATGCAGATAGCTCAGCCGTCGCCCTGTGCCAATTCGCTCGGTCGCATCATGATCGTGGATGACGATCCTCAAATGCTAGACCAGATGCAAATCGTGCTGGAACCGTGGGGGCTGCAGTTGACATCGCTAAGGCAGGTCACGCAATTTTGGCAAGCCCTTCAGGCCGAAACACCGGATCTGCTGATTCTGGATGTCGAGATGCCAGATGTCAATGGCATCACTCTGTGTCGCGCCATTCGTAGTGTGCCCCGCTGGCAACGGCTGCCAATTCTGTTCCTAACGGTGCATACCGATGCAGCAACCCTGCGGCAAATGCTGGATGCAGGTGCCGATGCGCTGATCAGCAAACCGATTACAGAATCTGACGTAATTCTGCGCGTGCTAGGACAGCTAGAGCGATCCAGAATGCAGCAAACGATATGTCTTTGAAATGTCTTTGAAATGCCTTTGAACTTGGTGAACATTTAGCACGGATACATTCCCATCTGTTTTATTCTATGATTTTGTATTTTTGTATTGATTATTGTTTTAATTTTTGATAATCAAATGAAACATCATTATTTAAATCGCAGATATCCATTCACTCAGAGCATGAGGAGACGGAAATTGATATCGTCCATACAATAGCCAACCGCCCAAACAAGTGAGCGCCGCCCATGCAGTCTAAACGATCGCTGACCAAACCAGTAGCATCCCCAGTGAAACTGCCGCAGGGACAGCTAGATTCCTTTGCGCTCTTGCTGCATCGGATGACCAATCGCATTCGCCAATCGCTGGAACTGCCGGAGATTTTGGCGGTGACGGTGGCAGAGGTGCGAACCTTTTTGGGTACGGATCGCGTCAAAATCTACCGTTTTCATGAAGATGGCAGTGGCGAGGTAATCGCGGAGGCCATTCGAGAACACCGGCTCCCTTCCTTGTTACACCATAACTTTCCGGCTGAAGATATTCCCGCTCAGGCGCGTGAGCTATTTCTCAAGGCTCGGCAGCGCTCCATTGTCGATGTTGCCACTCAGCAAATTGGTGTGAGTCCCCTAAAACAGGGAGCCGCAGGCGACATTCGGTTTCGACCGGTCGATCCCTGCCATGCTGAATATCTGACGGCAATGGGAGTGAAATCATCGCTAGTGGTCCCCATTCTTGATCGCGATTGCCTCTGGGGGTTGCTAGTGTCGCACCACAGTACTGCACGCCGCATCAGTGAGCGGGAATTGCAGGTGGTGCAGTTGATTGCCGATCAGGTTTCAATGGCGATTGCCCAATCAACGCTGCTGACGCAAACCCGCCTGCGAGCACAACAGGAAGCCACGATCAACCACATTGCCTCGCTGCTGCACTCAACTCCCGAGATGCAGCTCCAGGCGGCACTAGAACAGACCGTAGCGGCGTTAGAAGGGGTAGGTGGCCGGCTCTACCTGAGTCCGCAGCAGGCGCATCAAGCTCCCCAACTGCTGACCTGCGGCAATCAACCCCAGATGCCTGCTTCGTGGCAGCACGAAAGCCGAGGTGGACGGTCTGAGGGACAACGACAGCGCTTCCAAGGCAGCGACCGCCTGCTGTTGCCTTCTGAACCGGTCAACGGACAAGCGGATAAACAGCCTGATCCACCCGCTCATCCTGAGCAACCCGATCCCACTGGACTGCTACCGGCAGAGACTATCCACAGGTCAGATCTGGAGCTGATTCCTGCCCAGATGCACAGGCAGTCGGGGTCTTTACGACTAGCTGCGTTATCTGCTACCCACTCCTATGATGACGCGAGCTACCCACTGCATCCGCTAATCCTGGAACACCACCCCTATTGGCAAACCTGGCTAGAAATGGAGGAACCGGTTCAGGTTAGCCCTTCTATCTGGGCGATTACCGATCTGTATCGAGCGGTGATGCCGTCGGATTTGGCGCTGGCATTCCTCGCCGCTCAGGTGCGGGGGATACTGATTATCCGACTTCAGTATCACCAAAAAACCTTGGGCTACCTCAGCGTCTTCCGCCAGGAAATTGACGTGGAGCGCATTTGGGCAGGACGGATTGACCGCAACGATCCCCGACAGCAGCGACCTCGCTTGTCCTTTGAAACGTGGCGCGAGCTGAAACGGGGGCAATCCCATAGCTGGACGACAGCAGACATTGAACTGGCACAGGCACTAAGCAGCCATTTCGCGATGACGCTGCACCAGAACATGCTCTATCGTCAGGTCTGTGCCTTAAATGTCGATCTAGAGCAAGATATTCAACGCCGCAAACAAGCCGAGCTAAAAATCTCGGCTCTGAATGCCGAACTGGAACAGCGCGTTTTGCAGCGCACAGCCGAGCTGCAGCAGATGAATGCCGAGCTATCGCAGCAGATTGCCGAACGAGAGCGCGTACTGGCGGAACGACAACAGGTAGAAGCCTCCCTAGCGCGGCTCAGCCATCAGTTGGAACTCATCCTCAATTCCGCCGGCGAAGGCATCTACGGTCTCGATGCCCAGGGCAAAATCACCTTTGCTAATTTGGCGGCAGCTCGCATGTTGGGCTACGATGTAGACGCTTTGGTCGGACAATGGATGCATACGTTTTTGCACCACTCTAAGCCAGACGGCACGCCCTATTTGCTCGCCGAAAGCCCGATCTACCTCACGCTGCGCAACGGCACCGTGCATCATCACAGTGAAGATCTGTTCTGGCGACGCGACGGCTCTAGTTTTCCGGTGGAATATATCAGTACACCCATCTGCGAACAGGGCGAGATTGTCGGCGCGGTGGTCCTGTTTAAAGACATTACGGCTCGACAACATATTGAGCAGATGAAGGATGAATTTGTCTCGATTGTCAGCCATGAATTGCGGACACCGCTGACTTCCATTCGCAGCACGTTGGGGTTACTAGCCAGCGGATGGTTGAACAGTCATCCTGAGAAAAGCCAGCGAATGCTGGAAATTGCTTTTTCGAATACGAATCGATTGGTGCGGCTAATCAGCGATATTCTCGATATCGAGCGCATCAAGTTTGGCAAAGTCACGATGGAGAAAAGGCTCTGTGACGCGGCAGACTTAATGACGCAGTCTGGAGATGCAATGCGAGCGATGGCAGAGAAAGCTGGCATTCAGCTTGTGGTGTCGCCGCTGTCCGCACCGCTGTGGGCCGATCCCGACCGCATCATCCAAACATTCACAAATCTGTTAGGAAACGCCATTAAGTTTTCTCCTCCAGGAACAACCGTCTGGCTCACTGCCGAACGGGTCACGAGTGCCACCGCTCAGTCTGTCCTACCGTCCGCTGCCAACAAATCGATGCCGAACGTCACTTCCCCATCAGGAGCTGAATCGACGGACTCTGCGACCAGTTCTTCTTCTGCACCGGCTTTTATCTTGTTTCGCGTGCAAGATCAAGGCGTGGGCATTCCAGCCGATAAGCTGGAAACCATCTTCGACCGCTTCCAACAGGTTGATGCGTCTAATTCCCGCAGCCAAGGCGGCACGGGTTTAGGACTAACCATCTGTCGGGGAATTGTTCAACAACATGAGGGGCACATTTGGGTCGAAAGTAGACTAGGAGAAGGAAGCACCTTTTGCTTGACGTTGCCCCTCTATCCAACCGAATCACCGTAGGCGGAGTTGCATTTACGCATTTATTACGCGTTTATTTTATTACGCGTTTATTTTATAAGGAGTACCTCCCGCAGCCGTGCAGCGGCTCTCCACTGTCAAGGGTGCTGATCAGCAGAATTTGATGGAATATATTGATGAAATATACCAAAGAAATATAAGTCATCAAAAATATAGTCATCAATCTGCTGCATCTTCCCCCGAGCCGCACCTTATCTACACTCAGCGTTTCACCTGGTTTGCTGCACCTTTTTCTCCGTTGCAACGAAACGCCATGAACAAACATATTTTAATCATTGACGACGAGCCTGATATCCGCGAGGCAACGCAGATGTGCTTGGAAATTGCTCGAGGCTGGAAAGTCACGACTGCTGGCTCAAGCCGTGAGGGGCTAGAAAAAGCCATGCTAGAGCAGCCAGACGCCGTGCTGCTAGACGTGATGATGCCCGATACCGATGGGTTAACAACCTTTGAACAGCTCCGCGCCAATCCTGTCACGCAGCACATCCCGGTGATTTTGCTCACGGCTAAAGCTCAGCCTGATGATCGTCGCTGTTTTGCCAAGCTGAACGTCGCGGCGGTAATCACCAAGCCCTATGATCCCCTGACCTTAGCCGACCAAATTGCGGATGTTCTGGGGTAGCCTGGGACGGTTGGAGTATCGTCCTAGTTGCTCAGACGATTCCCTAACCTGCTCTGCTATTACTCTTTATAGAAATTAACAATCAGCCTTATGTCGTAACTTTTTTTGAAGCCTTTCCTCACCTTCATCAGTTCTTCAGATTTTTTTCCTACGCTCCAGATTGAAGTACTTCACCCTTTGTTCCAAGCAGCATTCTGTTTCAAGCAGTCTATGACTGGATAATGGATTAACTCTCGTTAAGCTCTAGCTTGATGCTTGCTGACTGCCGGCTGATGGTCCTGCGAGTTGTAAACCGTTGGATTTAGAACTCGTGTGAGTTGCCTACTCTCGTGATCATCTGACAACCATCATTCAGTGATTGTCTCTATGATCATCCAGTGATTGTCTCTATCATCTCCGGATTCCCTTTGCAGCACTCCAGTGTTCCTGGTGCTGGCCATCGTTGAATTGTTAAGCTACATCTTGCGACTCTCTATACCTCAATCACTGACCAATCGCCAGATTGAGGGATTCATCGCACAATAAACCCGTCGCAACCGACCTGAGAAATCCTTGCGACGGGTCACTCCCAACTAAGCTAGTAAGGAGCTATTACCATCATGATGACACAGTTTGGTCGAGCGATCGCCACCGAACGCGATCACCCTGACCAAATCGCCCCAGAGGAGACCCTAACTGAGTCAACCACTCATCATCAGCATACTCATCAGCGCACTCAAACCCTGCCCACCCGCTCAGCCGTTTGGGAGCGCTTCTGCCAATGGGTAACCAGCACCGAGAACCGGCTCTATATTGGCTGGTTTGGTGTAATCATGATCCCGACTCTATTAACCGCAGCGAGTGTGTTTGTGATTGCGTTGATTGCCGCGCCTCCGGTCGATATGAACGGCACCGGAGACTATATTTCTGGCTCTCTGCTAGATGGCAACAATATCATTACAGCGGCAGTAGTTCCCACTTCTGCTGCCATTGGGCTGCATTTCTACCCCATTTGGGAGGCTGCTTCCATCCAAGAATGGCTCTCGAATGGGGGTCCCTATCAAATGATTGTGCTGCATTTTCTGATTGGCATTATTTGCTATCAGGATCGCGAATGGGAATTGAGCTACCGCTTGGGAATGCGCCCTTGGATTTCTCTGGCCTTCACGGCTCCGGTGGCGGCAACGATGTCGGTGTTGCTGATCTATCCCGTGGGGCAAGGTAGCTTTTCGGCGGGAATGCCCTTAGGAATTTCCGGCACCTTCCATTTCATGTTGCTGTTTCAGGCCGATCACAACATCCTGCTAAGTCCGTTTCATCAATTGGGAGTGATTGGAGTGTTTGGCGGTGCCTTTCTGGCTGCCGTCCACGGCTCCTTGGTCACTTCAACGCTGTTTCGCAAAACCCAACCCCACGAGTCAATCAACGCCGGCTATATCTTGGGACAAAAGGAACCCACCTACAGTTTTCGAGCAGCACAGCGGTTTCAGCAGCAGGTGTTTTGGCGAGGTTTGAGCTTTCCCAACTCGCGCTCGGTGCATTTTTTTCTGGCGGCACTGCCCGTAGCCGGTATTTGGTCGGCTGCTTTGGGAGTGGATATTGCTGCCTTTAATTTTGAGAAGTTCACCTTCAGAACCTCAACGCTGGTTAGCCAGGGGCAAGTCGTGCCCACTTGGGCAGATACGTTGAATCAAATTAACTCAGGATTGGCAGCCTTAAGTGATCAAACACTTTACACCTTTCCAACTGTTTTAGAGATCAATGATGAACTGGACGGCGATATCAATCCTGCACTGGAAGAAGTATATTTTCCCTAAATGCTTAGACAATAAGCAATCAATCAATCTGATCTAGCCAACTCTCAAAACCTGATCAAAAATAGATCCATGATTGAGCAGACAGTCAGCACTCAACAGTCGTCAGAAGTCACTAGCTCAAGAGCGTTGCTTCAGCAGCGGCTTAGACATCAAGCGAGCAATTCAGCAGAACATTAAATCAGCGATAGGCACCTGGTCAGAAACTAATCAAGGACAGATCTCTGACTGTGTAGCACGGGTTAAAGCAGCGATAGATCGGCAGTCCTGTTGCTTGTGGTCATCTTGATTAGATTAATCGATATTGATCACAAAATCGTATCTCGACCGCTTTCTGAAAGTCTGCATACCCATTTACTGATATTGATTCTGTAGCAAACTGCTTGCTTGATATTGGTTCATTCGTTCATAGTTCGTAGTTGAACTCGTAGTTGAACGATGATCAAAGGTGATTAAACTGCAACCAAGGCGTAGCGCTGACTGGTTTTCTAGCTCTTTGGAAGCGTTTCATTTTGCATCACTCGTGTAAGGAGAGTCTCTATGACCATCACGCCTCCGGAGCAACGGCAGGTGAGAGTGACGGTCGATAATAACCCGGTTCCTACTTCGTTTGACAAGTGGGTACAGCCTGGTCACTTCGATCGCACGCTGTCGCGGGGTCCCAAAACCACCACCTGGATTTGGAACCTGCATGCCGATGCTCACGATTTTGATAGCCACACAAGCGATCTTCAGGATATTTCCCGCAAGATTTTTGCGGCTCATTTTGGGCATCTTGCGGTGGTCTTCATCTGGTTAAGCGGCATGTATTTCCACGGTGCCCGCTTTTCCAATTTCTCGGCTTGGATGGCCGATCCCTTGCACATCAAGCCCAGTGCTCAGGTCGTTTGGAATATCTTTGGACAAGATATCCTCAACGCCGATGTGGGCGGTGGTTTTCGGGGCATTCAAATCACCTCGGGTCTATTCCAGCTCTGGCGAGCCGCCGGGATTACTAATGAATTCCAGCTCTACTGCACTGCTATGGGTGGGCTGGTGATGGCGGCACTGATGCTGTTTGCTGGCTGGTTCCATTACCATGTGCGCGCTCCCAAGCTGGAGTGGTTCCGCAACTGGGAATCGATGATGAACCACCACTTGGCTGGACTGCTGGGCTGCGGCGCGTTGGGTTGGGCTGGTCACCAAATCCACGTGGCTCTGCCAATCAACGCCATGCTGGATGCAGGGGTGCCTCCCAACCAAATTCCGCTGCCCCATGAATTTATTCTCAACAAGCAGCTCATAGCTGATATTTATCCCAGTTTTGCCAAAGGGCTAACGCCATTTTTCACCCTCAACTGGGGAGCCTACACCGATTTCCTTACCTTCAAAGGCGGGCTGAATCCGGTGACGGGTGGACTTTGGCTCACCGATACGGCCCATCACCACGTGGCGATTGCCGTACTGTTTATTATTGCCGGTCACTTCTATCGCACCAATTGGGGCATTGGGCACACGTTCCGCGAGCTGCTGGATGATGCCCGAACGCCAAAGATGTTCCCCCTGTTCAGCTTTATTGGTCCGGTGGGGCATCGCGGTCTGGATACAATCTTTGAAACCTCGTGGCATGCTAATTTGGCCATTCACTTGGTGCAGATGGGCACGGCGAGCCTGCTGGTGGCGCATCACATGTATGCTATGCCGCCTTACCCCTATCTCGCGACGGACTACGCAACCGTCACCTCTCTATTCACCCATCATGTCTGGATTGCTGGGTTCTGCATTGTGGGTGGTGCGGCCCACGCGGGCATTTTCATGGTGCGCGATTATAACCCGGCAGATCACGTCAACAATGTGCTCGATCGGGTCATTCGGCATCGCGACGCCATTATCTCTCACCTTGCCTGGGTGTGTCAGTTCTTAGGTTTCCATAGCTTCGCGATGTATTGCCACAACGATACGATGCGAGCCTTTGGGCGACCGCAAGACATGTTCTCGGATACGGGAATTCAGCTCCAGCCCGTTTTTGCCCAATGGATACAGCATATCCACACGGCGGCGATTGGGGCTGGTCTGCCGGCTGCTCAGCCTCTGGGCAACGTGTTTGGTGGGCTGCGTAACATTGAGCTGTCGGGCATTGGCACCACTGCACCAGGGATTATGCAGCCGGTGAGCCATGCTTGGGGGGGTGACATTATCGCTGTGGGCGGTAAGGTAGCCATGATGCCGATTCCCCTTGGCACAGCGGATTTCCTGATTCATCACATCCACGCCTTTACGATCCACGTCACGGTGCTGGTGCTGCTGAAGGGCGTTCTATTTGCCCGCAACTCGCGCCTGATTCCCGACAAGGCTAATCTGGGCTTCCGCTTCCCCTGCGACGGTCCTGGACGAGGCGGCACCTGCCAAGTTTCTGCTTGGGATCACGTCTTCCTGGGGCTGTTCTGGATGTATAACTCGCTGTCGATGGTGATCTTCCACTTCTTCTGGAAGATGCAGTCGGACGTTTGGGGTACGGTTAATGCCGACGGCACGATTACGCACATTACTGGCGGCAATTTTGCCCTCTCGTCAATTACCAATAATGGCTGGCTGCGCGATTTCCTCTGGGCCCAATCGGTACAGGCAATCGGCTCCTACGGATCGGCTCTCTCGGCCTACGGGCTGCTGTTCCTAGGCGGACACTTCGTCTTTGGCTTCAGCCTCATGTTCTTGTTTAGCGGTCGCGGCTACTGGCAAGAGCTGATCGAGTCCATTGTCTGGGCCCACAACAAGCTGAAGATCACCCCGGCAATTCAGCCCCGTGCTCTCAGCATCGTGCATGGACGAGCTGTGGGAGTGGCGCACTATCTACTCGGCGGCATTGTCACTACATGGGCGTTCTTCTTGGCGCGCATGGCAGCAATTGGCTAAACCCCATCGGTGAACCGTCAATTGCAGGAGGATACCGAAATGGTGGAGGACCAGGAATGCAATTGGGATTTTACGAGTCTGTCCGCAACAGCCGCTTTGATTTCCCAATGACCACAAACTGACTGCATCATTTCGGTCCTACTCGACTCATTTTTGCTTGATTTGCATCTCGCATTTATCGTTTCACGTCAAGGATTATGGCAACTAAATTTCCCAAATTTAGCCAGGGATTGCAGCAAGACCCGACTACGCGCCGGATCTGGTATGCGATTGCCACTGCCCATGACTTTGAAAGCCACGATGGCATGACCGAGGAGAATCTCTATCAAAAGATTTTTGCTTCTCACTTTGGTCATTTGGCCATTATCTTTCTCTGGGCATCGGGAACGCTGTTTCACGTCGCCTGGCAAGGTAACTACGAACTTTGGATTAAGGACCCGCTGCGGGTGCGTCCCATTGCTCACGCGATTTGGGATGCCCAATTTGGTCCGGCGGCAATTGAGGCCTTCACACGCGCAGGTGCTCGCAATCCGGTGGATATCTGCTATTCCGGCGTATATCACTGGTGGTATACGATTGGGCTGCGCACAAACAATGAACTCTATGTTGGCGCTCTGTTCTTAATTTTTCTAGCATCAGTATTCCTCTATGCTGGATGGTTACATCTCCAGCCACGCTATCGCCCTAGCCTTGCCTGGTTCAAGAATGCTGAATCACGCTTGAATCACCATTTAGCAGGATTGTTTGGCGTCAGCTCGTTGGCGTGGGCCGGTCATCTAATTCACGTCGCTATTCCTGAATCACGTGGGCAACATGTCGGCTGGGATAACTTTTTATCATCACCGCCGCATCCGCTGGGCTTGCGTCCTTTCTTTACCGGCAACTGGGCAGCCTATGCTCAAAATCCCGATACCGCTGGACATATCTTCAGCACCTCGGATGGAGCTGGTACTGCGATCCTCACCTTCCTAGGTGGCTTTCATCCCCAAACGCAGTCGCTGTGGCTCACCGACATGGCACATCACCATCTGGCCATTGCGGTGATCTTCATTGTGGCAGGTCACATGTACCGTACCAATTGGGGCATTGGGCACAACATTAAAGAAATGTTGGACTCCAAAACCTTCTTTGGCAGGCCCGTGGAAGGGCAATTCAACTTGCCGCACCAAGGCTTGTACGAGGCTTACAATGAATCGCTGCATTTCCAGTTGGCCTTTGCGCTGGCGGCATTGGGGGTTGCTAGCTCTCTAACGGCGCAGCACATGTATTCGATGCCGCCCTATGCCTTCATTAGCCGCGATTTCACCACGATGTCGGCGCTTTATACCCATCATCAGTACATTGCGGGCTTCTTGATGGTCGGTGCCTTCGCCCATGGTGCCATCTTCCTGATTCGCGACTATGATCCGGCTCGCAACCAAGGTAATGTGCTAGACCGGGTATTGCGGCACAAAGAAGCGATCATTTCCCATTTGAGCTGGGTATCGCTATTCCTGGGTTTCCATACCCTCGGGCTATATGTGCATAACGACTGCGAAGTCGCCTTGGGCAGCCCTGAGAAGCAAATCCTGATCGAGCCGGTGTTCGCTCAGTTCATTCAGGCATCCCACGGCAAGATGCTGTACGGCATCAACACGCTGCTGTCGAATCCGGATAGCATTGCTTCTACCGCCTGGCCAAACCATGCTAACGTCTGGTTACCCGGTTGGCTGGATGCAATCAACACCGGCACCAATTCGCTGTTCCTAACCATTGGACCGGGTGATTTCTACGTCCACCATGCCATTGCTCTAGGGCTGCATGTCACAACCCTCATTCTGGTGAAAGGAGCACTAGACGCTCGCGGTTCGAAGCTGATGCCCGACAAGAAGGACTTCGGCTATTCCTTCCCCTGCGACGGTCCTGGTCGCGGCGGCACCTGCGACATTTCGGCCTGGGATGCCTTCTATCTGGCGATGTTCTGGATGCTGAACACGCTGGGCTGGGTGACCTTCTACTGGCACTGGAAGCACCTAACAATCTGGCAAGGCAACGTGGCGCAGTTCAATGAAAGCTCGACCTACCTGATGGGCTGGTTCCGCGACTACCTTTGGCTGAACTCAGCGCAGCTGATCAACGGCTATAACCCCTACGGCATGAACGCGCTTGCCGTCTGGTCTTGGATGTTCCTCTTCGGGCACTTGGCTTGGGCGGTCAGCTTTATGTTCCTGATTACCTGGCGGGGTTACTGGCAGGAACTGATCGAGACGTTGCAATGGGCACACGAAAACACGCCGCTGTCCTTCGGCTATCCCAAGGATAAGCCAGTCGCCCTCTCGATTGTGCAGGCGCGGCTCGTGGGGTTAACCCATTTCACGGTGGGCTACATCGCGACCTATGGGGCGTTCTTGATAGCTGCAACCGCCAGTCAGTTTGGCTAGGGCAAATAGGACAATGCAAAGGGGGCATACCGCCCCCTGCACCAAGCTTGAGACTCTCCTCGTCTCATGATGTCCTGGTCGAATGGGTAGTAGATCAGGACATTTTTTAATCTTAACGCGTTTTAATCTTAGCGCGGGCTAGGTTACTGAGCAGCAGCGTCTCAAGCTAGTTGGTTTAATTTCAAATTTCAATCGAAATTGAATGATTAAACAGGGCGTAGATTCAGGCGGGATTTGTTCTAGATATCTCGCTTTTCTTGCCATGAAAGTAGTTTAATTTGAGCAAATTGCATGATGAACTTTTTCTACAATTTCTGTTATAAAAATGGCTTTTGTTTTAAATATAAAAGTTAGATCACGTTGCGTTCTTTGAAGCACAAGCAGGTGAATCGGCATGAATTCTACACCTCAAGAAGCCTCATTGGCGAGCACTTACTACGGTCAAGCTGATGATTGGATCAAACCCTATAAAAATGATCCCTGTCGGGGCAATCTAGCGACTCCTATTAACAGTTCTGCCTGGGCAAGGGCTTATATCCGCAATTTGCCCGCTTATCGCCCGGGGCTGTCTCCCTTGATGCGCGGCTTAGAAATTGGCTTGGCTCACGGCTATTTTCTCGTGGGTCCCGAAGTGGTGGTGGGGCCCTTACGAGAATCAGCCCACGGCGCAAATCTCAGTGGATTAATCACGGCAATCTATATCACCGTTTCTGCCTGCCTCGGTATTTCTATCTTTGCTCTAACCACCTTCCAAGGCGATCCGCGTGGTGCTTATAACTCCAAATCTCAGGATGATCTGCGACCTCTGAGAAATAAAGAAGATTGGTTTCAGTTGGCGGGCGGCATCCTTATGGGGGCCACAGGAGGCGCTATTTTCGCCTATCTACTACTAGAGAACTTTGATGATCTAGATGCCATTTTGCGAGGCGCAGTGAACGTTAGCCAGATTCTATTTGGTGTCTGGGGTTGACGTTTATTTTGCTCGCTAGTCACATTCCGATCTTTCACATTCCGACAGTATTCACAGCTCTTAGTTTTGTTCTGGAGAACGTTCATGGAAACAGATTTGACTCAACTCACAGGAGCCTACTCCGCTCCATGGCTGCCTTGGATCATGATTCCGATGATTTTTTATATCTTGCCTTTTCCAGTCTTTGCCCTAGTGTTTCTATGGATCGAACGAGAAAACGTGGAAGAGGATCAGCAGTCGTTTTAACAAGATTGTTGAACCTAGGTGAACTATTAACTCAGGAGAACTAACTCAGGAGAAGAATCGATGCGAATGGTGCGATTCCTGTGGGTACCCATTTTAATCCTGCTTATTTGGCTTGGCGACGTTTCCTCCGCTACAGCAGTGAATACAACGCTGGTGCCCTGTAATCAAGTTCCGGCGTTTCGAGCACGGCAGCAAAACGCGCCCAATACCTACTACTACACGCGCCCGTTTGAGACATATTCCTCAGAATTGCTCTGCGGTGAAGATGGTTTGCCTCACTTACCGCTCGATCGCTTGGATCGCGCAGTAGATGTCGTCATTCCCTTTGCTATTTTCTTTTATATTGCTGGGTTTATTGGCTGGTCAGGGCGAGCTTATCTGCGGGCTAGCAACAAATCCAAAGATCCCGAAGAACTAGAAATTTTCATTAGCTTGCCGCTTGCTATTCCAGCGTTAGTCCAAGGGTTGCTTTGGCCACTATTTGCGCTGAGGGAACTGCTTAGCGGCGACCTAGTGGAGGATGACGAAAAGATTTCTGTTTCGCCTCGCTAATGATCCTCATTTGATCCTCGTTTTGCTGTTTTCCCTAGGAGAATTCAATGCAAAATTTGATGAAATATCTAACCATGGCTCCTGTCATGGCAACTCTAGCAGTCGTCATCGTTGCGACAATCTTTATTCAACTCAATCATCTTTTTCCAGGTTTGCAGTATGGCACTTACTTTCACGGCACTCCCTAGAGTCCGCCGAACCGAAGTTGAGTGCTGAATGAAGGGCGAGTAGGGTATGGGCATTGCACGCCTGTACCCTGTTTCCTATCTAAGACTTTTAGGACTTTAATGATCAAACCAGAACACCAACCGAATCTGTGACGGTTCACCCTGTTGTTTGAGGGTATTCAGGAAATCCATAAAATCTTGACCCGCTGCATCGGCGTAGGTGTCAGTCCAGCGGACAATGACCCCGTCTCGCATATAAGTGGCGTAGCCAATGGGAATCTCCTTCGGCCATGGGTCATACGGGAAGGGCTTGCTCTCCTCGAATAGATGAGCCACACGCGCGTCTACCATCGCCTGATAGCACATGACCTTGCCATACCAATCAAATTCTAAAACTTCGGACAACAGCAGCCAACTTGGACCGCTGACACCGCTTCCAGTCTCACATTCCCAATCGTTGAGCATGCTGCGGATTTCTATACTCAAATCCTCTGGCAACCCCCGAGGTGGAGCAATGACATCAAACGGCTGATCGTTGAGCGTTCTTCCGGTTGGGTTTCTGACGTCGCCGAGAATAGCAAACAAATCATCATTGCGGGCATTGTAGATCTCGACGGGAGCAGAGAGCTGCGAGTCTACATAATCTTCTGGATCAGATTCTGGGCAATATTCTGGGCGATGCTCTCCTTGTTCTGCGAGGCTGAGAGGCTGCCAAGTTCCATGCTTCTTTATTTCCGCATATAGATAAATATCAGTTCCCATTAGTCACCTGCATTAGTCACCTGTCAGTCACCTAATTTACGGAACCACAACGTACCCACAACGTACTAGGAATGAGAAAACCCTGGAAATTAGTCCATTCTCACCACTTCCAAAAGTGAGTTAGTCTTCAGGTTCGGGGCTGCTAGATTCCGGACTACGCCAAAATTCTTGCAGCGAGGCATCATCCACTAGATAGGCGGTGTCTCCGTCCCGTATGGCTCGTTTCCCCAAACGCGGAAAAACACCTACATCAAAGCGAACTTTCTCGCCACCAACTAGATAGACGAGATCCTCCTGAAAGGGATTGCGCAGATGGTGTGGCGGTTGGGGAATCCCAAACCCCATGAAATCTCCTGGCTCCACATCGTATTCCTGGTCACCAATTTCGGCAACCCCTCGCCCCGAAAGGATGTAAATCCACTCCTCCTCGTTGTGGTGAGCGTGGTAGATAAACGACTCCTTGCCTGGAGGAATTCGCATCAGAGACACCCCAATGCGTTGCAACCCAACTGCGTCTCCTAGAGCACGGAAATACAAGGCTGACTCAGGATTCAGCGGATGATGAAATTCATTTTCAGCCATCGCCTGAATATCAGACTGCTTGAGCAGGGGGTGCTGTTGTTCTGCCATGGGATCCACCTCGCATCCAGGCTAAAAGGATGCTTCTAGCTTACCGCTGATTCCCGGATGACCGTCCACAAGTGAAAACCCAAGGGAGTAAAATATAAGCTGCTCTCAACTCACCTACCGCCGTGGATCGCCCGTTTAAGCATCTCAATACCATTACTGCTTTGTTTGTGACGGTACTGCTCATTTCCAACGTCACTTCCACCAAGATCGTCGCCTTGGGACCGCTGACGTTTGACGGCGGTACGATTCTGTTTCCCCTTAGCTACATCTTTGGCGATATTCTCACCGAGGTGTACGGTTATGCTCGCTCGCGCCATGTGATTTGGTTGGGGTTTGTCTCGGCATTGCTGATGTCGGTCACATTTATCATTGTAGGAGCACTGCCCCCGGCTCCCGATTGGCCCTATCAGGAGGCTTACAGCCAAATTTTGGGGTTAACGCCGCGAATTGTGGCCGCCAGTTTAATCGCCTACTTCGCCGGCGGATTTTCGAATTCTTTTGTGCTCGCCAGACTGAAACTGCAAACTCAAGGGCGCTGGCTGTGGACGCGAACAATTGGCTCGACGCTGATCGGGCAAATTGTGGACACTGGGCTATTTATCCTGATCGCCTTCACTGGCGTCGTGCCGAATGCGCTGCTCTGGACGTTAATTGTCTCGAATTACCTGTTTAAGTGTGGGGTAGAAATTCTGTTTACGCCGTTTACTTACTGGATCACAGGCTGGTTAAAGCAGCAAGAATGCGAAGATTACTACGACCGAGATACCGACTTTAACCCCTTTCATCTCACGTCGTCGTCTCGCTAGGAACGAGTCCGTATTCGTTATGCCCCGTCGGTGGCGGCTATCGTAACGCCTGTCTGGCTCTGCGGCTAATACCATCGACCCCTAGGGTGAGCAGCATCAAACAGCCCAGAGTGACGAGCACACCAGCATAATCAAAGCTGCTGAGCTGCTCGGTGAGGAGGCGACCCAGACCGCCGGCACCCACCAGGCCCACAATCACCGTTTCCCGCATACACACCTCCCACCGGTAGAGACTGTAGGCGAGAAACCGGGTCAGCGTCAGCGGCAGCACGCCATAGAGCCAGATCAGCACGCCGGGACTGCCCTGCGCCTTTAGTGCCAGCAGCGGCCGCCGGTCAAGATTTTCGGTGACTTCAGCCATCAAACGACCCAAAATTCCCAGATTGTGAATCCCGAGGGCAATTGCACCTGGCAAGATCCCCGGAAATAGCACAAACAAAGCTACTAGCGCCCAGATCGGAGCCGGAATTGCGCGGCAGATGAGTAAAACATTGCGGGTCAGCCCAAACCCTAGCCAGGCAGCAACGCGGCGCATCTGTGGCTCTCGCGGTCCACTGAGGATGCCGCCCGGCAAGAAAAAATTGTGCGCTGCCGGAAACGATAGCAGCATGCCTCCCAGTCCAGCAATGGCAATCGCCAGAATCGACATGGCCAGGGTTTGCAGCGACAACGTTACGAGCTGATCAGGCGATCCGTTGAGGCGGGGGGGCAGAGCGGCTCGGGCAACCTCTCCTAGCAGCCGCACAGTGCGCGGAGCTACCAGCTTGCTAAAGTCGGCCTGCACATACCAAAAGCTAAACGGAATCAGCACCAGAAGCCCCAGTTGCGCGAGGCGGAGGCTGTGTCTCCAGAGCCACCGTTGCAACCAGCTCCAGAGAGAGACAGACTCACGAGTCGCCGGAACAATACTCGGAACAACACTCGTTGAAGTTGGAGAAATTGAAGAAATTGGAGCCTGGGTGCTGCGTCGCTTCAGGTTCAGGTCAAGTCGTGTGGGGGAGCCAAGACGGTGGCGCAGCAGCGCACTCATCGCATCTACGAGTCCGTTCAGCAGAAACAGAGCATAGAACAGCGTCCAGAGCTGGCTGTAGCGTAAAGACTGCAAGCTCAGCAGAATCTCGTAGCCTAAACCGCCCGCGCCAATAATTCCCAAAACGGTGGCAGAGCGAATCGAGCATTCGAAGCGGTAGAACGTATAGGATAATAAATCTAGAAATGCTTGAGGCAGCAACGTATAGCAAAAAGCAGCGAGCGGCAAAACACCGCTATTGAGTAATGCCTGCAACGGCTGACGTGGCGTTTCATCTATAATTTCAGCAAATACTTTTGCAACAATGGCTCCATAGGGAATAGCAATACCCAAAATAGCGACCAGCGGATCAAGTCCAAAAATATTGACAAAGAACAATCCCCAAATTAATTCGTGAATAGCGCGGGGGATAACTAGTAGTGCCCGCGTGCCGTTGATCAGGACATGCACTTTGGTTTGCTGCCGCGGCCACACCGACTGCCACCACACCTCCGCCGTCAGCACCCCTCCCACTAGACCGGCTAACACACTCAGCAGGGTGCCGCAGCAGGCATAGGCGAGGGTAGTGAGGGTGGCTCGTCCGGTAAGCTGCAAAAACTCGGGGCTGAGATCGGGCTGTAGGCTCGCTTGCAGGAAGCTCCAGAGCTGAGGAATGCCGCCCGGATTGAACAACGCCTGCCGAAACAGCCCTGTACCCAGCAGCGATAGCAGAACCGCTCCGCTTGCCGCCAACAACCAGCGCCGTTGCGGGGTCCAAAAGGCTGGACGCGGTATTTCGGCTCTCCCATCCAAAGCCACCTGCTTCACTCCTGCCCGCGATAGAGATTTGCCATTTGCTCGGGCGTAATCGTGTCCGCCGGCCCATCGAAGTGAATCCGACCCGCTTTCAGCCCCACAATTCGGTCGCAGTAGCGACGAGCCAACTCTTCTAAATGCAAAGTCACCACTAGCGTTTTGCCACCCTCCTGCACTAGCTCGCACAACAGCGCCATCACCTCATGGCTGCGCTCTGGATCAAGACTAGCAACGGGTTCATCTGCCAGAATGACTAGCGGATCTTGCACCAACACCCGCGCAATGGCTACTCGCTGCTGCTGCCCGCCGGATAGCTGATCGGTGCGAGCATAGAGTTTCTCAGGAATGCCCACCCGCTGTAGAGCTTGAGCTGCCGTTTCGACTTGCTGCGGCACCAGCAACGACAAAACCGCTCGCCAGATCGGCCAGCGCCCCAATTGCCCAGCATTGACATTATGAATAACCGCCAAGGAATCTACGAGGTGAAACTGCTGGTAAATGGTACCAATCTGCCGCTGTACGCGCCGCAGCCGTGCTCCCGAGAGGCGTCCCAGATTCTGCCCCAAAGCCCACACATCCCCTTCACTAGGAGTGAGCGTACCGTTTAAAAGGCGCAGCAATGTGCTTTTACCAGCCCCGCTTGCCCCCACAATGGCCACCCGTTCGCCAGGATAAATCTGGAGATTTAGCCGATCTAGCACCAAGTGGTGCCCAAAGCGATGGCTGACCTGCCGTAGTTCAAACAGGGGCAGCGCGGATTTTGAGTCAGCAGTCGCGTTCGTTGTCGCCGGTTCAGGATGGCTGCGCCCTGCTCGGTGTCTTCGGGTCATACGAGCTACTGAATTTTGCCGATCTGCCGACCGATCTGCTCAATTTGCGAATAATTGGAGTTTTGCGTTTCGATGAACCGTCCTGCTCCAAACAACTCTAAGATCTCTCTCTGCTCAGGTACTGCTGGATCGAGCTTCAGCAGCGCGGACTTCACCTTGTCTACAAAATCCTCGCCATAACGCTCTTTCACCTGTGGGTTGATCACCCAGTGATAATCATAGTAAGCCGGCGTGCGCCAGATGACCGCTACTTTGTTCAGGTCCACCTCACCGGCTTCGCTGCGCTTTTTCCAGACCTGCTCATTCAGCACCCCAACCTCGTAGGTGCCTGCCTCAACGAGCTTGATTGTGGCATCATGATTTTGCGAAAACCCGACTTCGCCCTTGAAATCCTGCAGCGTCACCCCGGCTTGCTCTAGAAAATACTGCGGCATCAGTCGCCCCGAGGTTGAGGACTCACTGCCAAAGGTAAAGGTGCGCCCCTTCAAGGCTTGCAAGCCATTGATATCGTTAAACGGCTGTAGCCCCGAGGCAGTGTTAGCAATGAACACGCTGTGGAAGTCGGCGTCAATATCGCGCTGGGCAATGGCTTCAGCTCCTGGCACCTGCAAGCGGGCCTGCACCCCCGTTAGCCCCCCAAACCATACCATGTCTAAGTCTCCCACCTTGAAGGCAGTGACAGCAGCTGTGTAGTCTGTGACCGGCTTGTACTCCACCGGCACCCCTAGCTCCTGGCTCAAGTAGTCAGCGAGTTTACCATACAGCCGCTGTAGCTTCTCCGGGTCTTGGTCGGGAATGGCTCCGGTGACAAACGGCTGAACAGCCGCAGAGTCTCCAGAGGAAGAAGTCGATGGATTGGGACTAGGAGCGCAGGCAGCCAACGGCAGGAGTAGGGACAGTAGAATCGGAACAAAGCTTCTTTTCATCGCGTTTAGCATCCTGACGCAGGAAAGAACGGGCAATCACTCGCAAGTCATTGTAATCCAGAAATCAGTCATCCCAGGTTAGCTTCCTGCGAGCAGGTTAAGCCAATGGGGGGAGGTACGCTAGACCTAAATTTAGGACAATATAGAGGTGTTGGTTTAGTTTAGTAAAAATCAGAAACCGCTATGAAACTCTTGCGCATTGTTCTGGCTATTCTAATTCCTCCACTGGGCGTGTTTTTGACGTTTGGTTTAGGAACCACCTTCTTAATTAACTTGCTGCTGACATTGCTCGGATGGCTACCAGGCAGTATCCACGCGGTGTGGGCGATTGTGAAGCGCGAAGAGCAGCTCAACCAGCAGGCTAAACTATGAAAGCGTCCAGCTTGAAAAGCGTCTAGCTCGGTTTCAGGTTAGCGTGTTGGGTGGTAGAAATATCCTTCAGGCTGAGCAACTTTGGGTGGGTCAATTGCAATCCATCCAAAATTTCTGTGTTTGCAAGTCAATTGACTATCTATATGACTAGCCGAGCGAATTTTGCCGGCATAGGTGCGGCTTGACACAAATAGTTGCTAAGAAATTTAAAGAGCTGAAAAGCAAAAAAGATAGGAGAGATCTACTCCCCTATCCTTTGTAGCATCACCATCCAATGTTTAAGCTCAATTAGATAATACCGGTGCCTTTACCGCGACTGTCGTGATCGGCGGTTAATTCGCCATCTTTATCAGTATCGTTGACTTCGCGCATCTCTTGAGCACGCTCGGCTGCCAAGGCTTCTTCTTTCTCCCGCAGATCACCCGGTTCCTCAATATACATCTCTGGCTCAATCGCAAAGTTGTTGATCAGCCCTTCTTTATCCACAGTGTATCCACCTGACGTGTCAAGGCTTTCGTCTTCAGGCTGATGTGGAAGCTGCTTGAAGTTCTCCCCTTCCCGCTCTTTGCGCGCAGCGGTTTCAGCCGGAATAATATGAGGGTCATAGTTATCTGCAGCAACTTGCTTGGCTACATCTTCTCGATTGCTCATGATGATTATGTCCTACTATTCTTAAATTGGACTAAACCCATCATCTTACAGCCATGCAGCGAGTGCTTCTGCCATCAGGTAGATCTAGAATTTCAGGTTTCCGCCGATCGCTATTAAGTTTTTATTTCCCAAGAGTCTTATTCCCATTTTCTAGGGAATCTCTTTACCGTTCCATTGCTCAAACGTTGAATATAGTTAAATAACTAAATCCCTACAAAAAACCTGGATGTTTCCATCCAGGCATTCCCCCAGCAAGAGTTGATACATTAGGTTTGCTTACTAATCACTCTGCAAACCAGTTCATTGAACTAGTCAAGCGCTTTCTTGACTTCGTCCTTGGCATCTTCGGTTGCATGTCGCACATTGGCTTCAGCTTGCTTAGCCTTGCCCTCTGCCTTTTGCTCTGGATCGCCCGTGATGTTGCCTAGCGCTTCTTGAGCTTTACCTTCGATATTTTTGCCGGTTGCTTTTGCTCTATCTTCAGTGCTCATAAGAACCTCGTTTTTGGTTATTGAACCTTCAATACGTTCCACCATATCAATCTATCCGGCTTGGCAACTCTATCGACGGTGGGATTCGTTGCTCTACCTCTGTATAGAGCATGGAATCATATAGAATGACAAAAAATAATGAAAAGGCCATTATCATCTAATACGACATAGTTTTTTGATACACTTTGAAAATATAAAATGAATTACCAATTAATAAAAAATAACATCGCCGCACATATAAACTACTCCAATCAACTCCTACGAACAGCTTAGTATGTGCTCACCGGCATTAACCTTTGCCAAGCATTAACCTTTGCCAGGATAGTTCAAAGCCGTTATCCTATAGCTTGTATGGCTTGGGCAAGAGCGGCGGATAGAGGTGAACGACTAGTTCGCTGCCTATAATGCGTGTCTACGGTGCTAGATAGGGGAGCAGCAATGAACAGGCAGGTAAAGAGCGGGATGCGGCAAGGATGGACTGTATGACGGTTCTGACCAGACGCCTATCGGTTCCCGAGCTGAGTCATCGCATTTTAGAAATGGCGAAGACTGGGGTTTACCGCGAGTCTGTATTTGAAGCGCTGCAACCAGTAGCGACCAAAAGGCAGATTCGCGAAGCCATTGCCCATGCCAAGCGGTTTGGGCTGCACTCGGTCGCGGCACTACGTGATGCAGAACTCGGCACCTACTATCAGCTCGATGCGGTTAAGTATGAGTCGCTGAAACACGCTCTCTACTCGCCCGAGCATCTAGGAACGGATGATGAGTTGGTGCAGCGTCTCAGTCAGGCAACTCAATCGCTCCAGCGCATGGTAGCCGTGGCACGAGGGGTGGCGGGTGTGCTGGGGCTGTTGGCGATTGCCTGTTGGGTTTCTGGATGGCAGGGCACAAGTTTGGGATTAGGCAGTAGTGCCCTTGGGGCCATCGCAGTCTGGAGTTTGCAGCGTGTTTTGTTGCGGCAAACTTTGTTGGAACAGACAACGTCCTGCCGGTCGGCGAAACAACTAGGTAGAGAAAAGCTGTAGAATGGACAACTTTAATCAATTTTAATAATTAATCTCGTTTAATCATTCGGGTTAAGCGCAGCCAACGAAGCGATACGGAACAGTTCACGACCATCGAGGCGCACCCGCATCGATTCCAATGCGCCAAGACCGCTACAACTCCTGACGAGTCTGCAACGAGGCATCCAAATGAGAGCGATCGCCGAGCCGTTGCAGCAACGGTCCATAGGTGCTAAACGCCACGACGCTCACCGAAGCCACTCGCATTTCTAGGCGGTCGCGATATCGTCCTAAATCAATACCCAGCAGATGACACAGCATAATTCGAATTGTTGTCTTGTGAGACACGACGAGGACATTGCCCTGGGTGAATTTGGCTTCGATTTCAGCAATGATCGGCAGTGCCCGACTAGCCACCTGCACCGCCGTTTCCCCTTGCGTAGGGGGATTCCAAGATGGTTCTGTCATCCAGCGCACGTAGTCATCGAGGTGATGCTGCTTGACCCACTCGGGCGGGTGTCCCTCCCAAAGACCAAAGTTCATCTCCTTCAGCCCGTCTCGCACCTGCATGTCTTGACCGATGGCCTCACACAGCGGTTTTGCCGTGGCAACCGTTCGCCGCATCGGGCTGACATACACCCCGTCCCAGGTTAGGGCGCTGTAGGCATCGGCAAACGCCGCCGCCATTTGCTGTCCCTCTGGGGTGAGGTTGGGGTCAAGCACGCCACAATACGCTCCGGTTGAGCTGTAGGGCGTTTCTCCGTGACGCAAAAAATAGAGGGTCAGCATAGAGAATGAAAGAGAGGTAGCTGGCAAATCAACTTGTCCAGAACACTGCTGTTATTCTGGCGGCATTCCCATCGCGCTGCAAGCCCTCCCATCGTAGGAATAAGTCGGAATAACAGTAGGAATAGAGGACAGGACAGAGAATAGAACACAAGGACTGAAAAAAAAGAGCCAGGGTGAAAAGGTGAAATAGCCCCCCATCCCCTCTTCCCCTAGCTCAGTCGAAATGAGCCATAACGCATGGAGCTTAGCAATTTGTATAGCTCACCTTCAAATCTAGAGTGAGAACATGCAGAAACTGTGGAGATGGTGCGACTGAATTGCACAGCAATGCATGTCATGAATTCCAGCCCAGGAGATCAGCAATTTGGGCAGGCAATTTCATGGCTTTGAAAGGTTTGATAATGGTTGCCGCGACTCCCTGATGGGTCAACCGCTGCTCGCTAGTCTGCACCTTAGCGGTCATGAGAATCACCGGGATGGATTGGGTTGTCGGATTGGACTGTAGAGCTTGTAGAGTTGCGAACCCGTCCATATCCGGCATCATGACATCGAGGAGGATGGCGTCAGGTTGTTCTTGAGCTGCTTTCTCGATGCCTTCTCGACCGGAGGTTGCCGTCGAAACCATCCAACCACCTACCGTTTTGAGCGCTAGCTGAGTCACTGCCAACACATCACTGTCGTCATCAATGATCAAAATTCGTTTGGTCATCCTGGTATATTGCCAAATTTTATATCTTTGCTGAATATGTATCTTTGTACAGTATCCTTGTACAGGATAAAACGGTATGAAACCCCTCAAAGGTGCAAGTTGCTGAAGCAACAAGCAATTAACATTAGTTCCGACACTTATTCACGTTCTTGTAAATTAAAAGGCTTTATTTATATTAATGAATATATTAATGAGCACTGTCCAGACTATCTATCTTAGACTATCTATTTCAGACTATCTATTACGGTCATCTGTAATCACTCCGTTTTCTTGATCATGGGTAACGCGATTTAGCAGATCAATCACTCTCCACTCAAATTCCTGGGGGGTGATGCGTCCTTTGGTCAAGAATAGCGTTTGTCCTAGTCGCAGGCGTTCTCGGTCGGGTTCGCTCAAGTCCTGCGCTGTGTACACAACAAGCGGCACTTGGCAAAGTCGATTGTGTTGCCGCAGCCAATTGACAACCGCAAACCCATCGCATTCTGGTAGTCCCAAATCCAGGATCAGCAGGTCGGGCATCAGCTGCTGACTGAGCCGGATAGCCTCTCGTCCGGTTGCCGCGTGGAAGATTTGCAGCCCGTGCCGAGAAAAAATAGCCAGCATAACATGGGCCAGATCGAGATCATCTTCGACGACCAGCACCTTGATGATGTGGCGCTGTTTGGCAAGTGCCCGCTCTAGAGATTGGGAAAGCAACTGCTGATTCAGCGGTTTCACAATCCAATCGCTAACTTCGGGATGAGCTGCCTGCCGATCATCAGGAAGCAAACCGCTAAAAATAATCACAGGAATATTTTGGGTCTCGGAGTATTGCTTCAGCAGAGCCAGCGTTTCCCAACCGTCCATGCCAGGCATCATGAGATTGAGTAGTATCACATTGGGGGGATGCTGCCGAGCAAAGTCTACGGCTTCCTGCCCCGATGCCACCGTGATGACGCGATAACCTTGACGCTCTAGTATCGAGTGAATCACCGTGCGAATTGCAGCATCGTCATCGCAAACTAACACTAGCGGTGCCGGTCGATTTCTCGGCGGCAGGTCTGACCTTTGGGACACCAGGGATGGTGGTGCCTCCGAGCTAAGGTCTGGGGAAGACTGGTCTGGGCAGGTCTGCTCAGGAGGGGGGAGTGGCGCAGCGTTGGTTCCTTCCGCACCCGGCAGAACCGGCAGGGTGAAATAGAACGTACTGCCCGTGCCTAGCCGACTCTCCGCCCAGATCTGCCCGCCGTGATGCTGCAAAATGGTGCGGCAGATTGCCAGACCCAATCCGGTACCTCCTTTTTGCCGCGAGTCAGAAGCATCCACCTGCTGAAACCGTTCAAATATTGTTTCCAGCTTATCAGCCGGAATGCCTCGTCCCTGATCTTGTACCGAAACCAGAACATAGGGCGAGTCGGGTTCCGCCTCGGGGACAGCCTCAGCATCCCCGTGGGGAGGGTCTCGCCTGAGCGTAGCCGACAATTGCACTGTACTGTGGGGCGGCGAGAATTTGATGGCGTTGCTGATCAGATTAGTAAGCACTTGCACAATGCGATCCGGATCAGCCCAGACCCAAACTGCCAGCGGTGCGGCTGCCAGCGTCACACTCGAACGAGCTGCCATATCGCACATTTCTTCAACTGCCTGAGTCATCAGATCAGCTAAATTGCAGGCTTGCTGGGTCATCGTAATTTTCCCAGATTCGATGCGCTCAATGTCTAAGATGTCGTTGATGAGCCGTACTAATCGGTCGGTGCTGCCGGCGGCAATGTTCAGCATCCGCTGGGCTTCTTCGGGCTGAGACTGCAACACGCCGTTTGCCAATAGATCCAGCGCTCCAGAAATGGAGGTTAATGGCGTCCTCAGCTCATGGCTCACAATAGAGACAAACTCATCTTTGAGGCGTTCAATTTCCCGGCGATCGCTAATATCTTTGGTAAAGCAATAGTGTCCGCTCATCTGCTGCTGGGAGTCGTAGGCAGTTACCATCACTACCTGTTTATCAAAAAGCGTTCCATCTTTGCGCAATCCACGTACTTCTACCTCGGCTTTTCCTTCGCGCAACATCTGCTGATAGGCGGTCTGTAGAGTGTCCAGATCGTCTGGATGCAGGGTTTGCTGCCATTCCATTTGCAGCAGTTCCTCGGGACTGTAGCCCAGCATTTGGGCATAGGCGGGGTTCACCGTGACGTAGCGCCCTTGGGTGTCGAGCTGAGCAATGCCTTCCACAGCACTTTCCAGAGCACGACTCATGGCTCGCAGGTCGGTTTGCGAGCGGATCAGCTCCTGCCGCTGGCGGATTTCCTGTTCTAGCAATTGCGCCTGCGACAACGCCACCCCAATCTGATCCGCCAACTGTTGCAGCAGCTCAGTTTCAAAGGAAGTCCACTGGCGTGATCGAGAGCACTGGTGAGCAATCAACAGTCCCCATAGGGTGTCCCGAATGAAGATCGGCACGACCAGATTAGCCTTCACCGCCAGCCCTTGCAAAAACTCAACATAGCAAGGTTCGATACCCGCCTGCTCGATATCAGTAATCGCCCCTACCCGTCCTTGGCGATACTGCTCCAGATAGCCTTCTTGAAAGCAGGGATCGACGATATCCTGCCCTAGGGTCGGTGGATATCCGGGAACAACCGCCTCTTGCACAACGGTTCCCCAACCGCCATCGGCCGTGAGCTGGAACAGCAGCACTCGGTCGGCTTGTAGCACTCGCTGGACCTCGGTAACCGTAGTCCGCAGGATCGCGTCGAGCTGCAGCGACTGCCGGATCTTCAGGGTCACTTCGGCAAACAGCTCGGCTCGTCGCTTCTGCTGCTGGAGTTCTTGCTGCGCTTGACGGCGTTCGCTAATATCGCTGCCAATGCCCAAAAAGCCGGTAATGGTCTGATGTTCATCCCGCAGGGCCGTCACCGACAGCAAAACCGGAAACCGGGAGCCGTCTTTGCGAACGTAGGTCCATTCTTGTTCATCGACAATGCCGCGCCGTGCCTTGGCGACAAATGCTTCAAAGCCTGGCTCAATGGAGGTTTGTAGCTCTTGCGACAGGGCAGCAGCTCGCTGCTCAATCTCCTGCCAATCGTGGATGAGCACGGGCGTGGTTTTGCCGACCACCTCCGCGGCGGTGTATCCTAGCCACCGTTCGGCCGCCGCATTAAAGGTGCGAATGATGCCGTCCACCGTAGTGGAAATAATGGAGTAATTGGCGCTGTCGAGAATCGCCTGTTGCAGGCTCAGGGTGTCTTGCAACCGCTGCTCCACTTGCTTGCGTTGGCTGATGTCGCGAAAATAAACCGATAGCCCGTCTGGAGAGGGATAGGCATGCACTTCAAACCACGTTTGCAGCGGCGGGTAAAAGGCTTCAAACTCAACGCTGACCTGCTCTGCCATCGCCTGATGATACTGCTGATAGAACAGGGATCCCACCGCTTCTGGGAAGGCATCCCAGACCCTTTGCCCCAGCAGGTCCTGCCGCTGGCGTTGCAGCAGCACTTCCGCTTGGTGATTTAGGTAAGTGAAGTGCCAGTCTCGATCGAGAGCAAAAAAGGCATCTGTGATGCTTTCCAAAATGTTGGTTACCTGCTGGCGGCTCGCTTCGCTTTCGGCACGGGCACTCTGCTCCTGCTGCAAGAGCTGGGTGCGGGCTTGTTCCGCCTGCTGGGCAATTTGGGTCAGGTGATGCAAATGGGCGCAGCTTTGCCGCAGCTCAAGCTGAGACACCACCTGACGACTCAGGACGCGCAATGCCTCGATCTGCTCGGGGCCAAGCTGCCGAGGCACACGGTCGATTACGCAGAGTGTCCCCAGGGCATAGCCGTCTGATGTCACCAAAGGCGCACCAGCATAGAAGCGAATGTAGGGGTCCCCGGTGACGAGGGGGTTGGTTGCGAAACGATCGTCTAGCCATGTATCTGGCACAATCAGCAACTCCTGGGGCTGCAGAATGGCATAGGCGCAAAATGCCAAATTGCGGGGAGTTTCCTGCACCGTTAAGCCAACTCGCGCCTTAAACCACTGGCGGCACTCGTCCACCAAGCTGACCAGCGCAATCGGCGTATGGCAGATCGAGGCTGCCAAGCGAGCCAAATCGTCGAAGGCGGCTTCGGCCTCTGTGTCCAGAATCGCGAACTGACGCAGCGCATTCAGCCGGTCGGATTCGTTGTCAGGAGGGGGAGCATTCATCCTCGGTTAGGGGGTTACGACGGTTTGCAGGGGGGGTGAGATGGGGGATGGTATCGACCGGTAGATTCACCGGACCCCAGATGATCCGGTCACCGCCGGCGGCCTTGGCCTGGCTCAGGGCAACATCTGCGGCTCGGTAAACACTCTGGAGATCGGCACCGGCTGGAGGGCAGAGCACCGCACCAATGCTGCACGTCACCCAAAATGCCTCTGGTGCTGCCGCGAACTCGATCTGTCGTAGGCTGTCTAGCAGCTCGGTTAACCGTTGGTCCGCTTCCGATTGAGTCAGCCCAGTTAGCCCAATCACAAATTCAGTGCCACCCCAGCGACCCATCACCGCTTCCCCAGGGAAGGTTTGTCGCAGCAAACGCCCAAACCGAGACAAAACGTGATCGCCTGCCGCATGCCCATACCGATGATTAACCGATTTCAACTGATCTAGATCCAGAATGGCAAAGCAGCAGGGCTGCGGCTGCTCCACCTGCAACCAGTGTGTCAGGGCTTGAGTGGATTTACGACGATTAGCGATGCCAGTCAAGGCGTCAATATCGGCGAGGTGGCGCAGTAAGCGCGATCGCTCCAGGCGGTTGAGAATGCGGGTGATGAATTCGGGGCCAACAATCGGCTTACTAACATAGTCATCAGCACCAGCCGCAAATACTCGATGCATCGTCTCGGCATTGGCATGGGCAGTTAGCACCAGAATGGGCAACCCACTCCAGTGAGGATCATTGCGCACCACTTGACACAACTCAATACCACTCACATGGGGCAGCTCTACATCCAGCACGAGCAGATCCGGCGAGGTGAGGTCCAGCACGTCTAGAAACCGCAGGGGGTCATCCAGCGTCGTCACCTTGATACCCCAAGGTTCCAGCAAGGTCTGCAGGGCAGCAAGCACCTGCGGATCATCATCTACAGCCAAGATGCGCGTGGCTTCGGTGCGGGTATGGTGCAGCACCTGTAGCACAGCATCCACGGCTTGGACAGGAGCCACCGGCGACGCCAAAATCCGCTGACCTCCCATGCGGGTAATCTGGACTCGGTCGATCAGCCGATTCTGCGCCGTCAGCACAATCACCGGGACGGGCGGCGTGTAGCTGCTGAATTCTGCCAGCAAGGCCAGAGCGCTAGGAGCGAGGGTCTGTCCTTGCTTAGAGGTGATCGGCAGATCGAGCAGCACGGCATCGGGGAGGTGATGCGCAATCCGACGGCGAGCAGCAGTAGGGGAAGCCGCAATCTCTGCCCGCAATCCTCGACTTTCAGCCTCAGCCGCCAAGGTCGCTGCCGTAGCCCGGTCCCCATGAACAATCAACAGCCAAGGTCGCTCGTCTCGGATGGCGACCAGGAGATCCGGCAGACCTCGATCCATCTGTTGCAGAGTCTGACGCAACTCTCTCACGAGCTGCGAGAGCCGTTGGCGTTGGTTAGAGTTCAGCGACCGCCCTCCGGCCAGCAGTGGTTCAATGTCCTGCGCTAGTCGCGAGCCTTCTTCCGAGCCAAACATGCCGAGCGATCCGGCTAGCCGATGGGCTTCCTGTTCCGCCTGTTGCCGCAACTCTTCATTGAGCTGTTCCTGTAGCAACAGCGATGTTGCCTGTTCCACGACCGCCGCCCGCCGCTGCAAACTTTCTTTGGCCTGCCGCCATATCTGATTAGCCTCAACTCCCGGCTGAGGCGCCTGAAGTCGTGCCTGTTCCGCGCTATCTGTGGGTTTTGCAGAGCGTTGAGGCTGGGGTTTATCCGGACCTTTGTCGAGCACCCGTGCCTTTCCTGGATCGGCCGGCTTAAGGCGATAGCCAATGCCGTATACGGTCTCTAGCGGATCGTCGGCAATACCAGCCGCCTTAAGTTTTTGCCGCAAGCCCTTAACGTGGGAGCGCACCGTTTCTTCGGTAGGCGGATCCTCCAGCGACCACAGGTGATCGATCAGCGCTCCACAGCTGAAAATGCGGTGGCGGTTACGCAGAAATAGCTCTAGGAGTCCATACTCTTTGGGAGTCAGATGCAGTGATTGGTTGTTGCAAGTCACTTCGCAGGTGCTGGGATCAAGCTGGAGGTTACGCCACTGAAGGAGTGGCGGCAGTGCGGTACTGCTGCGCCTCAGTAATGCTCGAATGCGAGCCAGCAATTCTTGCAAATCAAACGGTTTCGCCATGTAGTCGTCTGCGCCGGCATCCAACCCTGTCACGAGGCTGGTGTGGGTATCTTGGGCGGTTAGCAGCAGGATCGGCGTTTGATTGCCTTGTCGGCGCAATTGTTGGCAGAGCTGAATGCCGTTCAGTTTGGGCAGCACTACATCTAGCAGAATTAGGTCATAGCTGAAGGATTCGGCCAGGTCCCACCCCATTTGACCGTCAGTAGCAACGTCAACCGTGTAGTGCTGCTCGGTCAATGCTTTACTCAATGTATGGACAAGTAGCTCATCGTCTTCAATCAGCAGAATTCTCATGGCGGCTAGAGCGCAACTGGGGCTGGGGGAATAGCGTTAAACCGCATACTTTAAGCCTAGCTTGCGGTCAAACTGATTGATTTACGATTTGTGAACGGCATTCCTATCGGGGCGAGTTTAGGCGGGCGTATAGAGACTCACAACTTCCTCAAACTTTTGGCTTAGCCTCAAATTAAGACTTGGTGAGAGCTGTAGCTCTAGACTGCCAGCCTGCCCAAGGAGATAGACGATGTTGAATAAACTGTTGGTCGCCATCGATCATTCCGACCTGAGCTGGATGGTGTTTGATCAAGCCCTATCCTTGGCTGTGGCTACAGCCGCATCTTTGCGCGTGCTGCATGTTGTGCCACCCGATGAAGAGACTGTCCATGATCACCCGATCTATTTATCGAGTGCTGAGGTGAATGTGCCAGGTAGCCACAGCAGCTACGAAGATGCGTTGTTCAGCAGCTATGTCAGCGAAGCTTTGCACGCCGGAGTTCACACAGAGTTCTTTCAATATCTGGGTAATCCTGGTCCAATCATCTGCAATTTTGCGCTGGTATGGGAGGCCGATCTAATTGTGATCGGTCGGCGGGGGCAAGTAGGCTTCAAAGATCCTCCCTTGGGCAGCGTCAGCAGTTATGTTGTGCATCACGCACCTTGCTCGGTGCATTTGGTGCATGGGTGCCATTCAGTTAAAATCAAAGCCACTCCCGGAAGACAGGTGCGAGCCGTGTATTAAGCAACCGGGCCACAGTAGCCCTAAAGTTCGCCCACCCCAGCGGAAGCTAGCGAAAACTTATGTCTGTATCGTCCCGGAGTCGTTGGATTACCTGACCAATGGATATATAGACAAGAATTCGATACAAAGCAATAAAGATAAAAATATATAAAAAATATCGGGCTTAATAAATGCAAATTGTAGATATAACTAGAATAAAGTAGGAAACAAAAAATAATTTGATGCATCAACCTTCAGCATATGATTGCTGCGTGCTGATAGGGCCAATTGTTCAAACAGTTCTTAATAACTCGCCTTCAACGGCGGCCGAGTGGTATCTAATCTAGTCGCTAGAGTTACACGATTAGTGAGAATAACCAACAACATATAAATATGGTAGATATGGAAATGATGTAGATATAGGTATGGGCGCATAATATTGAAGCTTATGTTCAGGAGATCTGCTGTTATGCGGCGTTCAGTCTGGCGGTTGCTAGTCGGGTGGGTCATCGCTATTCTCATGAGTGGACTGATTCTAGGACCCGGCAATGGTCTGACACGCCCTGCGTGGGCTGCCGTCACCCAGATCAAGGAGTCTGTAGGGCAGGTGCTCTGCCGTTCGCAGCACAGTTTGCCAGATGCAGCAGGCCATACTTGGCAGGTGATCCTGTTCAAACAATCCCCGTGTGCCCCAGGGGTGGCAGCAGAGCCGTCCTTGCTTTACCTGCGGCTTGCAGGCCTGCCGGGTGCCGCGGAAGTTGCTCACCCAGCACCGCTAATTCTGACGACATCAACTGGGCAAGTCTTCAACGCACCTGATGTGTTTTGGGAAGACGCTCCAGCCTCTACGATTGGGCAATACGACCTGAAGGCATTTGCTGCTGACCTGCCGGCTGAACCGCTACGGCTGACGATTCCATTAATCGACCAAGAGACCGTTGAGTTGACCATTCCGCGTCCGGTCGTGCAGGAGTGGCAAACGGTAATTCGTCAGCAAGCATCTTAACTGGCATCCGAATGGGCTAACTTGAACTTTGTCACTTCCCATAGTCTGGCTGCCAACCGTTAAGGAGGAGACCATGACTGAACGTAGTCGTCGTCGCGTTGCTGGCGCTGCTTCTGGTTTCGCCTTAGTCTGTTGGTTGGGCATGCATGGAATAGCGGTGGATCTTCTGACCAATGACGCTCATCGTATCAATATTTCCTTTCTCTTTGCGTTCACTGTAGCGATCGGTGAGATAGTCTATGTGCTCTCGCAGTAATAGAGTGAACTTGTAGAGTTCCTCCATCACATCCACAACGCGATCGCGATAGGATGACTCTTTCATGGTACCGTCTTCATGGAATTCTTGATAGGCTTTCGCGACCGAAGACTGATTGGGAATCGTAAACATCCGCATCCAGCGCCCCAGCAGCCGCATCGTATTCACCGCATTGAAGGATTGCGATCCACCACTGACCTGCATCACCGCTAGGGTTCTGCCCTGAGTCGGGCGGACGGCTCCGATGCTGAGGGGAATCCAATCAATCTGATTTTTCATAATGCCCGTGATCTGCCCATGCATCTCTGGACTAGACCACACTTGCCCTTCCGACCATTGGCTCAAAGCTCGTAGCTCCTGAACTTTGGGATGAGTATCTGGCACACTGCCGTAAATGGGTAGGTCTCGTGGGTCGAAGAACTTCACCTCTGCCCCAAAATCCTGAATGATCCGGGCTGCCTCTTCCGCCAATAGACGACTATAGGAGCGCTCACGCAGGGAGCCATACAAAAACAAAATTCGAGGTGGGTGGTCAAAGGTACGCATAGCCTAACTAAACGAATTTCGGCTTCACTATAGCGTGTCCGAGCGCAATCGGAGTATCTGCCTATCTGTAGTTCCGAGTAGCGCTGGATGCTCTCTTCTCGTTCTCTGCTTCTATTCATTGACTGCTTCTTGAAGCTGCATCGCTACTCGTTCGCCAAACTCGGGATCAATATTCGTCAAGCTGAGGAGTTGCAGATATTCCTGGATAGTGAGTCCCGAGGCTTGAATCAGCCCCAGTGCTTCCGTTTCAATGTCTTGCTGGATCTGCTGCGACTCGGACTCTGTTTCAGCCCCTTGCAGCTCGTTTTCTCGCCGCTCAATCAAGCTTAGGACCTGTAAGTAAGCGTGGATAAACTGGCTAATTTTTTCTGTGGAGATATCGTCTGCGTCTAGCCCACGCCCTGAGAAGACGGCTTCTCCTTCGCTCATTGCCTTAACAGGACCGCCTTCCTCTGCTGAACTCGGCAAAGGACCGATCAACCACAGGAGCAGCACCAGCAGTAGCCCAACACTACTGCGCACCCAGTCAAGTAGGCTTGGAATTCTGATTCGCCCCCTGGTTTGCTTTCTGATTTGCCTAGAAACAGCCTGTTCCACGTTCGATTCTCCTGCAGCAATCGGTGGAGCTTGATCATGTCCAGTTTTAATTTTGTTAAGCACCTAGCTTTAAAGTACCTAGCAATAACACCTAGCCCGCCTTGCCGCAACCATTTACTGGCTCAATACCAGGTTATCTCGATGCACCACTGTCTCGGCACCTTCATAGCCCAAAATTGTGGGAATATCGTCGGAACGGCAGCCACGAATTTTTTGTAGCTCTGTGCTGCTGTAGTTGACGATGCCGCGAGCGATCTCGTGACCCACCTGATCACAAAGCTGTACCGCGTCCTGGCTCTGGAACTCTCCTTCTACTTCCGTAATCCCGGCGGCCAGCAGCGACCGTCCGGACTGCCGAATTGCCACGACTGCCCCCTGATCGAGATACAGCTTACCCGCTGGCACTAATCCATTAGCAATCCAGCGTTTGCGGGCATTAAACGGCTGTGGCTGCGGCTCAAACACAGTACCAATGGATTCGCCGCGCAAAATTCTCTCGATATTGGCGGGTGATTTGCCTTCGGTGATCACGGTGCGAATGCCGGCGTTCGTGGCAATCCGAGCGGCAGCAATTTTTGTGACCATGCCGCCGGTGCCCCAAGTACTGCCGCGATCGCCTACTTCGATGTTGAGGGCGGCAAGCTGATCAATCTTATCGACAATGGGAATTGGCTGAGCGTTGGAGTCGTAGCGGGGATCGGCCGAATAGAGGCGATCGACATCGGTCAACAGAAATAGCCAGTCGGCTTCTATCAGGCTAGCGACCAGCGCCGAGAGCGTATCGTTATCACCAAACTTGAGTTCGTCTACGGCTAGCGTATCGTTTTCATTGACAATCGGAATCACGCCCAGTTTCAGCAATTGGCGGAAGGTGCGGTAGGCATTGACGTAGCGGCTGCGCTGCACCAAATCGCTGCGGGTGAGCAACACCTGAGCAATTGGCTGCTGCAACGAGGTGAACAGATCGTCATACACCCGCATCAGCCGCCCCTGCCCCACCGCCGCTACGGCCTGCTTCATCGACATGGTGCGCGGTCGCTCGGTTAGCCCTAGCCGCATACAGCCCACTCCCACAGCCCCCGAGGAAACCAGCACCACCTGATGCCCCTGCTGCCGCAACCGGCTCAGAGTATCGACGAGCTGAGCCAGCGTCGGCAAGGCTAAATAACCCGTATCGGGCTGGGTCAAACTTGAGGTGCCAATTTTGATTACAATTGTTTGCGCCATGGAAACCAGTCAATCATGCCGCTTACATGCGGTTCACTCCACCCAAAAAATCTAGCCCACTCTCCCAAGCAGACTCAAATAACTGTTCAAGAATTGTTCAAGAATCCTGTTCTTGAGTCCTTCAGATTCTAACTATCAAATTCTTACATTAGAATCATCAAATCTTTTCTCTGACAAGTGTAAAGCGCCAACCCCCTGTTCGCAAAGGCTGACGCTCTACCAGTATTTATAACGGATCTATAATGTAGGGTCTTTATATCAGCTGACCCTATTTGAACTATTAAGTAACTTACCAGGAACATCGGACATACATGGAACGCTTAACTTTTTCTTTAGGATTGTGTCTGTCTTTTGCCGTTTGTTAGGATTTGTCAGGATTTGTAACATTTTGCTGCAATGGGCTGAGTGTAACCCCAAAAATTTGCGAGAGCCGAACTTCGACATCCCGCAGGACATAACGCTTCGGAATGCGGGCTGGATTCACCATCGGCTCCACCAAAATTGTGAACATGCCCAGACGATTGCCCGCTAGGATGTCCGTAAACAGCCGATCACCCACCATCGCGACTTGCTCTACCGGCAGCCCCATTGAGTCTACTGCCTGCTTCAATTTGCGACGCGAGGGCTTTTGAGCGCCAAGAATGTAGGGCAACTGCAGCGATTGGGCAATGCGGCGAATCCGAATTTGGCTGATGTTATTGCTCACCAGCCAGAGATTGATCGTGGGGCTGATCTGCTCAACCCACTGCCGCAGCTCTGGCGACGCCTCTGCCATGCTAATCGGCACCAGGGTTTCATCGACATCGAGCACCAACCCCCTTAAGTTGTGCTGCTGCAACAGATCAGGAGTGAGGCTCAAAATCGAGTCCCCCAAAATCAAATCGGGCTGCAAAAGTTTACCCCAAGACATAGAACTCACGATGGGTTGGGTGGTTGGGTGGTTGCACCTAGTTGGGTGCAGGAGTGTTAGGTGCGGGAGTGCTAGGTGTGGAAGTGCCGGGTGTAGGAGTCGCAGCCTCTCGCCTATCGTGAATTGCGGCTTGGGCGGCTTCATGTTCTGCCAGTGTGCGGCTAAACACATGGGTACCGTCATAGCGAGCCACAAAATAGAGATACTCGGTATCAGCTGGGTTCAAAGAGGCTTCTAGGCTGGCTACACCGGGACTGGAGATGGGGGTCGGGGGCAACCCTATAATCTGGTATGTGTTGTAGGGAGAAGGAGTCGCAACCTGGTCAAACGTCAACGGCTGATCTGGCGTTTGTCGAATGCCCAAGGCGTACTCCACGGTCGGATCAGCACCCAGCGGCATGCCTTCACGCAAGCGCCGTGCAAACACGCTAGCAATCTGAGGCCGCTCAGTGCTAATCACGGCCTCCCTCTCTACAATACTGGCTAGGGTCACCCATTGCAGCAGCGTGTAGGGCGTGTTTCCCTGAGCCTGCTGATAAATCGGCAGCGCCACCTGCTGAAACCGCTCGAGCATTTGGTCAATCACAGCGTCTGGGGTTAGCTTGCCAGTGAACTTATAGGTATCGGGATAGAGAAATCCTTCCAGGTGCGGAATGCCATCTGGCAACCAGGGAAACTGGTCGCGGGGTATTTGCTGAGTCGCCGCCAAAAACTCCTCAGCGGTAAAATGCCCCTGCTCTTGGAAATAGTCAGCCATCTGCTGCATCGACCAGCCCTCAGGAATGGTAAAGCTGCGCTGCATCACCTCTCCTTGCCAGATCATGTCAGCAATTGCCGACAGAGGTTCCGTAGGCGACAGTTCATAGATGCCCGCCTGAAAGCTGCCTTCCCGATTTTGCAGGGTTTGCCAGCGGGTCCATAGGTTCCAGGCTAGAGGGGAGCGAATCAGCCCGGCCGAGTGCAGGTCTCGTCCAATCTGCTGGGCAGTGGTGCCTTCGGGAATTTCTAGCTGCACCAAGTTGTCTTGAGGAGCAGTTCCAGCAGCTTGGGCTGGCGAAAGCACAGGAGCACTCGCCCAACTCCACCAGGCCCAGCTTTGCCAGCCAGTAAGACCGAGCACTGCGGGTAACAGCAGAAAATAGAAAAATCCTTTGGAAAGGCGTGCAGCAATTGTCATAGGGTTTTACTCATCGTCTTCATCCATCAGGCGAGTTTGAGCCTCCAGTTGGGACTGGATCTCCTTAAACTCTTCTTGTGTCACCAATTCTTGCAGTTCTTCTAAAGAAAGCAATTCGGGTTTACCAGCTGCGTTAATCTGCGCTAAAAACAACAGCGGATCGAGAGGGCTACATACGACATATTCTTGCTCTTCGTGGAAAAAAGAGGCCAACTGCTGAAACTGCTCGTAGTTGGGCTGGTTTGCTTCTGTCTCATCGAGATCCAGCGTAATGATGTCTTCTTCGTTCACATCAGGTAGGTCGCCTGTTGCAGTCAGCGTCAGAGCCGTGTGGTTGAGGATCAAATCTTGCTCGGCGAGCACGGCACGAGCCGTCGAGAACACCTGCTCAAGCTCGTCTTCGTCTACATCCACCAGCATTTCTTCCTCATCGTTTTCTTCGTCAACTGCCCAAGCAAAGATTTCGATTGGAGAATCTACTGGAAGCAGCAGCACATACTCTCTGCCACTGACTCGGAACGCATGCTCAATGTAGCAAAGCAGCGAGCGTCCTTCTTCATCGGTCAGGCTAATGGTTGGTGCATCATCTTCCATTGCAGCTTCATCCATCCCTAAATTTCTCTTGGTCATATCGATTGCAGCTATTCTAAACGGCTGTTTGGGTCAACCCAGCTTTTATCATTGACTCAGCATCGCCATTGATTCGGTGTAGACAAAAGCCAGGGGGTTCACCTCCCAAGTATCCCGCAGGACGGGAACTTTAAAGTAACGCAGAACTAGAATTCTCAGGGTCTGCCGCTACCATCGCCCCCTCTGCCGCCGCGGGTGATAGCGACCCTGGATCGTCAGCTCCAGCAACTGGAGCAATCTGGGAAGCTAGCCGCTGACGACGCTCATCGAGCCATTGCTGCAAAATAATAGCCGCCGCCTTGCGGTCGATCATTGCCTTATGCCGTGAAGGAGCACGCCGCTCTGACTGCAACATTTCTTCAGCCTGAACTGAGGTGAGCCGCTCGTCTACATACTCAATTGGCAAGTTCAGCGCTTGTCCGAAGCGCTGCGCCACCTTCTGCACCTGCCTTGCCTGCGACCCAAGGGCACCGCTCAGGGTATAGGGCAACCCGACAACCAAAATCTGCACCTGTCGCTCGGTCACTAACTGCTGCAACACCGCAACATCCTGCTGAAACGAGCGCCGCTCAAGGGTAATCAATCCGGTAGCGATCAATCCGGTACCATCGCAGCCAGCAACCCCGATCCGTTTTTTGCCAATGTCCAATCCTAGGGCTGATACCCGTTGCTGTTGCTGGGTCATGATCCATGCACAACATTTCCTCCATTTTGCCACTGGATCAACCAGTCTGCTCATTCAAGGAAGGATTTCAGCCGACGGTGCCGCTGTTTGGAGTAGAACTGTTTAGGGTTGAACTGACTCGCCTACGGCTGATCCTCAGAGGGCACAGGCGGCTCGCTCTCCTCGAACGGCGGAATTTGCTCGGATTTTGATTCAGATTTTGATGCTGAATGGTCTAGGCGACGTTTGCGTGACGACAGCGGATAGACCGAGTCCGCGAAGGAAAAACGACCTGGGACAGGCTTACGAGCGGGTTGCAACCCCTGCAACACTTCAGCAAGCTGCAGCGCTTCTAGCGAGAACTTCGACTCCCGCAGCTTGTGCCACACTGAGCGCGACATCATGAGCGTGTGCTCGGTGCGAGTGGCGCCAATTCGCTCGAGATACTCTTCCCGCTCCGGCTGGTAATCGGTTGAGGCCAAGCGGATTGCCTGTGCCGGTACGTCCTTCACGACTCGGGCCATCTGGGAGAGCAGCTCAGGATAGAGCCAAGTGTAGGCGGGATGCACGGTGAGTTGGGCTGCATGGGGGTGGCTACCATCCCGGCAGCGCTGCAAGCTAAAGTATCCAATGGCCGCTTTGCGTTGCGGCTCAAATACATAGCCACTGACATGCTCAACCTGATGAAACACGCGATTGAGGCTGTGCTGCACCCCTTCGAGCAAGCTCGTCTTGAAGTCACCCACATGCCGATCAAACACCTGACGCACAAAGGACGGCATCGACTGAGTATCGAGCTGGTAGAGCAGCGAGGCATCGGCATTGCTTACCGGCAATAAGTTCGGCAAATCAGGTTCCCGCTCAGCTAGCCGTTGCAGCACATCGGGAGTAATGGTCCAGTACGTGATGTGGGCTAACGTTTGAAAGCCATTTTGCCGATAGAGGGCCAAAGTATCGCTATCGTTGACGTTGACCTCGATCAGCCAAGTGCGGGCTTCCCAGATTGCCTGGAAGCAATAGCGTAAGAGCTGAGAACCAATATCCATTGGCGATACCGGACTACCCGCCACCGATTCAACCACCACTCGATCGACTCGCCAAGTACTGCGGGTACGGTTAAACGGCGACACCTGAATCATGCCGCAGAGGCGGTTATTTTGCTCCGCAACGTAGGCTGAAAAGAAATTGCGCAGCGGATTAGGGAACCAGCTAAAGCACTTAAGAACGCCATACCACCGCCGCAACCGCTGCAACTGCTGCCCTAATTCCACCGTGTTGCCGCTCTCAGTCGCGCCTGGAGCTTCACCCGCTAAGCGAGCCACTTCATTGAGATCGCGACGCTGCAGCGGGCGGATATCAACCGTTGTCGTTGGGTGGGGAAGGGCAGAAGTCATAAAAGCTCACAAAGATAAAACGCTAGGTTGTCGGGCGGATTAGCACAATCGGCGTCTGCTCGTCGGCGTTTCCAGCTGGGTTAGTCACCAGTGCTTGCTCTAGAAAAGCAGACGATACCCCAGGCGTCACTGCCAATATCTTAACTGCTTTCAGGTCGTTGACGTCGACAATAGCAGCAGCCAGCCCCGTTTCCTGCTGAATTTGATCCACAACCTGCTGTGGCTGATCTGGACCTAACACTATAAATTGATCATAAGGTGGCAGCGTGCCCGTGACATCATCAATCAGGCGGGCTTGCTCCCCTGCCCACTGATAGAACATTCCCGGCTTTCCTAGAAATTTTTTGGCGAGGGCACCGAGAATGAATGCGCCCAATACCCGCCACGGCCCGACGATGTCCACTAAGCTCTGCATGCCGCAGGCGGTGGCCAGGCTAGAAGTGGGCAAGAAGAAGTAGCAAATCCGCGTTGCTACCCAGCCAGGACGAATTTCCGTGGGATGGCGAAATCGTCCTTGCATCAGGGCTACCGGCGTTTCTCCCAAAGTGACCACATCGCCAGGCTGGGCATGGGGCAGCACATAGCGCTTGATCACCTCTACGGGGCTGTCAAGGTGGGTCAGCAAATGGGTACGGATTGGCAGCACGTCGGCATTGGGGGTTGGCCGCCAGCGTTGCGACTCTTCCACCGCCGGAAACTTTAAGGGCACAATGATGTGGCGCTGCTTGGGAACCCGTCCGCCTGGACCGTAGGTAATGGCATGCACGCGCACCCAAGCCGACTGCAGCGCTGAGAGATCGGGTCCACTAATATCAACGGTGATCTCGGCGCGAGTTGGTTTCTGCTTAACGATATAGGCAAACCAGTAGCCATCGGGACGGGCAGGCGCATCGTAATGACGAGGAGCCACCTGCACTTGGGTCGTTACCTCCGCTAAGCTGTCCTTCGAGAGCAGCGTTACATCAGCGGTGAGTTCGGGCACCATGATTTCCCGCCGCTGGGTGCGGTTGATGAGGTCAATACTGCCAACTAATTGATAGTGGCTAGGGTTGTCCAGGTCGAGGTCCCAAGTTCCGGGCGTGATCTCAAATCGATTGCCTACCCGATAACGATACTGAACTTCAAGAACTAAAAAGACAAGTCCGATTGCACCTAAGCCAACCAACAGGAGTAAGCCAACCAGCCCAATTGCACTCATGTCTACACCACGCCGGGGGAAAATGTCCATTAGCCAGTCTATCGGTAGTCAGCATCATAAACCATCCTGTTCGGTCCGCGGATGGGGATCTAGTCAAGCGGGCTAGTCCGGCAGTTTTCTGGCGTCGCGTCGATCTGCAGGACCAAGTTGAACAGTCTGGAGCAGAGGCAAACCCAGCACCATAGCTCCCCCTGTTCAGAAGGTAACAAAACTTATACTTGCTCTCAGCTTCTGGTCCCCGATCCCCTATGATCTGCTCTGTAAGGCTGGACGGGAAGCTACACACTTTTTAATAATCCCGGTGTGGTAACCCAAAACGTTCTAATTTAGAAACTAGCCGGTTGACCCTGGGCAGTCGTTATTGGTGAGTCCTTTTTACCGAAGGTCGCTTGACCTGGATGCAGCAGTCTGGCGATAGTTACCGATCGGCACCTTGGGCAGGTCTCAATGCAATCACTATTGATAGGGAGCTTTTGAAATCCAATGAGTGTTAAAGCAAGTGGTGGAAGCTCTGTCGCGCGTCCGCAGCTATATCAAACTGTACCCGTTGCCACGATTTCCCAGGCAGAACAGCAGGATCGTTTTCTGGGACGGGGAGAACTGAGTGAGCTGTCCGGCTATTTCAGCTCGGGACTGAAGCGTTTAGACATTGCACAGGTTCTAACTCAAAACGCAGAGCTGATTGTCTCCCGTGCTGCTAACCGCATCTTTGTGGGCGGTTCGCCGATGGCCTTTCTGGAAAAACCGCCCGAAGAAGCGCCGATGATGGTGCCCGCTGGCGGCAGTGCGGTAGATACCCAAGAAGCCATGAAGCTAGGAACGGCGACCTACGTATCGACTGGCGGCGGCTTCCTAGAAGGGTTGCGCTCCCTGTTTAGCGCTTCGGGTGCTGGTCCTACCCCGATTGGCTTCCGTCCGATCAACGTTGCTCGCTATGGTCCGCGCAATATGCAAAAGTCGCTGCGCGACCTAAGTTGGTTCCTGCGCTACACCACCTATGCCATCGTGGCCGGCGATCCCAATATCATCGCGGTCAATACTCGCGGGCTGCGGGAAATTATTGAGAGTGCCTGCTCGGGCGAAGCCACCATCGTGGCATTGCAGGAAATGCGGGCAGCGGCTCTCGGCTACTTCCGGCAAGACAGCGAGGCCAGCGAGATCGTGGCTCAGTATTTTGAAGTGCTGCTGAACGAGTTCAAGGCACCCGCACCCTCCAATAAACTGCGGCAGCGACCGAGCGGCGACCAGCAGGGTTTGCAACTGCCTCAGATCTATTTCAACGCCGCCGAGCGCCGCCCCAAGTATGTAATGAAGCCGGGGCTGTCTGCCAGCGAGAAAACGGAAGTCGTGAAGGCCGCCTACCGGCAAGTGTTTGAGCGCGACATCACTCGTGCCTACTCTCTGGCGATTTCCGATCTGGAATCGAAAGTGAAGAATGGCGACATCTCGATGAAGGAATTCATCCGTCGCTTGGCCAAGTCACCACTATACCGCAAAAACTTCTACGAACCCTACATCAACAGCCGGGCGCTGGAGCTGGCCTTCCGCCACATCCTCGGTCGCGGTCCTAGCTCGCGCGAAGAGGTGCAGAAGTACTTCTCGATCATCTCCAAGGGGGGTCTGTCGGCGCTGGTGGATGCCTTGGTGGATTCGCAGGAATACTCGGATTACTTTGGCGAGGAGACGGTGCCCTATCTGCGGGGGCTAGGACAAGAGGCCCAAGAATGCCGCAACTGGGGACCGCAGCAGGACCTGTTTAACTACAGCGCTCCCTTCCGCAAGGTACCGCAGTTTATTACCACCTTCGCCCGCTACACTCAGCCGCTGCCGGATCAGCACGTCTATGGCTCGGGCAACGACCCGCTGGAAATCCAGTTTGGTGCTATCTTCCCGAAAGAGACGCGCAATCCCAGCAGTCGCCCGGCTCCCTTTGGCAAAGATACGCGCCGCATCCTGATCAATCGCGGTCCTGGCATCAATAACCAAAATAGCAATCCGGCGGCTCGCGGTGTAGCTCCTGGCTCTCTCGGTCCCAAGGTATTCAAGCTGGATCAAATTCCTAGCTACACGGGCACGTTTGCCAAGCGCGGCAGCGGCACCCAGGGCATTAGCGTCAAGTTCTCGGAAAGCTCGACTCAGGCGGTAATCCGCGCCTGTTATTTGCAGGTCTTCGGTCGCGATGTCTATGAAGGGCAGCGGCTGAAGGTGTCGGAGATCAAGCTGGAAAACGGCGAAATCACCGTGCGGGAATTTGTGCGGCAGTTGGCTAAGTCTGACCTGTTCCGCAAAATGTACTGGACGTCGCTGTACGTCACTAAGTCGATTGAGTATATCCACCGCCGCTTGCTCGGTCGTCCTACCTATGGGCGGCAGGAGATCAATGCCTACTTCGACATTGCGGCCAAGAAGGGCTTCTATGCGCTCGTAGACGCGATGATCGACAGCATGGAGTACAGCGAAGCCTTTGGCGAAGATACCGTGCCCTATGAGCGCTATCTCACCCCAAGCGGACTAGCGCTGCGGACGAACCGAGTGGGCAGCATCAGCGACAAGAGCGGTAAGGTAGATGTGCAGGAAACGCCCATGTTCGTGCAAATGGGTGCCGTCTCAGATACTCGCACCGAGCCGGATCTGCGGTTCCGCACGAATCAAGGCGTCAGCAAGAAGCGTGAGCAGACCAAGACCTTTAAACTAACGACGCTGGAGCCGTCGCAGGTCAACACGGTAATTCGCGCCGCCTATCGCCAAATCTTTGAGCGCGACATCGAACCCTACATTGTCAAGAACGAGTTTACGGCGCTGGAGAGTAAGCTGGCTAATGGCGAGATCAACCTTAAAGAGTTCATCGAGGCGCTAGGCACCTCTAACCTGTACATCAAGGAGTTCTACACGCCCTATCCCAACACGAAAGTGATTGAGCTGGGCACAAAGCACTTCCTGGGACGGGCACCGCTGGATCAGGCAGAAATCCGCAAGTACAACCAGCTTCTGGCGTCGGAGGGTCTAGGAGCCTTCATCCGGGCAATGGTCAACTCGCCGGAATATGCTCAAGCCTTCGGCGAAGATACGGTGCCTTACAACCGCTTCCTGACACTACCAGCTGCCAACTTCCCGAACACGCAGCGGCTGTATAACCAGCTCACTAAGCAGAACAAGGATCTGGTGGTTCCCAGCTTCGAGCCGGTGAAGTCGCGCATGGACATTTCCAAGATGCCGCTGATGAGCAAGGCGATGTCGGACCTGGAGAAGCAGGCTCGCCAGATGGATTTGAGCAAACCCAAGTTCATCGAGCTGGGGCGCTCCTTCAGCAACGGTTCGGGTCAGTCGGTGGAAGTTGGCGTGGGCACGACCCGCCGCAAGCCGGCTCGCATCTACCGGATGAACCCCGATACCAGCCTGGCGGAGAAAGAGCTGGTGATCAACGCCATCTATGTACAGGTCATGGATGTGTTTAGCGGGCAGGTGCCGCGTGAAATCCGCCGCTCGGATTTGGAGAGCAAACTCAAGAATGGCGAAATCTCGGTGCGGGAGTTCGTTCGCGCCTTGGCTAGCTCCGACATCTACGTGCGCCGCTTCTACACCCCTTACCCCAACACGAAGGTGATTGAGTTCCTGTTCCGCCACATCCTGGGACGGGCACCCGCCACTCAAGCCGAAATCCGCCAGTACAACAAGCTGCTGGCCGATGATGGTTTGAAAGCAGCCGTGCAGGTGATGGTCGATAGCCCCGAGTATGCTCGCTACTTCGGCGAAGATGTCGTGCCCTATAAGCGCTTCCCCAACCTGCCGGCAGGCAACTACCTCGGCAGCGTTCAGGCCGATGCGGATCTAGTGAAGCAGTCTTGGTCGAGCTTATCGCCAGCTTACCTCACGGGCCGCTTCAGCTAAGCAGCGGGTTCTGTTGAGCTGGATTGAACCCCTTCCGGTTCAGCCTTAGCCTGGACCTACCCTTTCCTGAATCCTCCCCCCGGTCAGATTCGACTAGGGGGGTTTTGCTTTAGACTGGCTATTGAATGCTTGTCGTAAAAAGACCTGAAGCTCTGAGCACCTAATTTGATCACTTAACCTAGTTGTTTGGCTTCATCCTTCGCCACCAGGGACGCGAGCGAGTTTTGGTTAAGCTGGTGAAGGTTGGACCTTGTAGCTGCTTATGACCTGGACGCCGTTGAGCGAGCGCCTTCCTTCCCTGCCGCTAATTCTGGCGGGTCCCATTCTCCGCAAAGCTGATTCTATGACCGTTACGGTCTGGCTGGCGCTGCGGCGGGCTTGCACAGTTTCTCTGCAGATTTATGCCACGCACTACGGCAACGGATTAGAGTTAAGTCACCTGCTGCTCGGAGCAACCCAACCGACCGTGGCAATTGGGAAGCACCTGCATCTAGTCGCCGTAACCGCCTACGCTCAGACTCCAATTCTAGAATCAGACCAGATCTACGCTTACGATCTCGTGTTGCAAGATAGCTCTGGCAGCTACACGCTCCAGCAGGCGCTTGATACTGAGAATACTGGGTCTACCTGCATCAGTTATTTTCCGCACCGTCTGCCCACCTTTGCCCTGCCTCCCCACGATCTCAATGCTCTAAAGCTCGTTCATGGCTCTTGCCGCAAACCCCACGGCGGCGGTGTTGATGTTATGCCGATTGTAGATGATTTAATCGAGCAGCACGCCAGTCAACCCCGCGAGCGACCGCATCAGCTCTTCTTTACCGGCGATCAAATTTACGGCGACGACGTGGCCGATCCGCTGCTGCTGGCACTCACCGAGGCTGGCGATACCTTGCTAGGCTGGAAAGAGATTCTGCCAATCGACAAACCCGATGGCCGCGTTCCTCCCCTCTATGCTCAGCATTTACCGCCTGGAGAGCGCAGCAATATTGCCGAAAATCTGGGCGGTTTTACAGCCGGACTGCGCGACAAACCGGAAAACACTAAAAGTCATCTCTTCAGTTTTGGGGAATATTGCAGCAGCTATCTGTTTGCCTGGTCGCCGGTGCTCTGGCCTGAGGGGTTTCCACAAGGGCCGCCCTATCGGGACGGCAAACGAGCTAAGCAGTGGACCCAGGAGGTAGCTGCTTTACAAACCTTCCTGCATCCCCTATGGAAGGTGCGGCGGGCATTGGCCAATATTCCCACCTACATGGTGTTCGATGATCATGACATCAGCGATGACTGGTATCTCAACTTGGCCTGGTGTCTGCGAGTGCTAGGGAAACCCTTGGGCCGGCGCACGGTGCAGAATGGACTGTTAGCCTATGCCCTGTTTCAAGCCTGGGGCAATACGCCTGAGCAGTTTGAGCCAAGTCAGCCGGGAGCAGAGTTGTTAGAGGCAGCACAAGCGTGGTCGGCGACAGCAGGAACCGATCAGGCAGCAGCGGAGACGATTGCTCGTGTCGTTGGACTACCGCCCGCCGACCCCGAGACCGGACTGCCCCAGTTTCGCCGAGACGAACAGACCTGGATTCTTGATCGTGATCCTGGCGCTCTCACCTGGCACTACATCGTCCGTGGCCCTCGCTATGAAGTGCTGGTGCTCGATACTCGCACTTGGCGCGGCTACCCAATTAGCGGCAAACCCACGGCTCCGCCAATGCTGCTCAGCCCCACTGCTTTTGATCGGCAAATTCGCCACTCGCTGCGGCCCTTGGGTACGCCTCCCCCCAAACAAACGCTGGTGATTGCCCCCACCAACCTGATTCACCTCAGCATCATCGACAAAGCTCAAGAATTGAGCCTCAAGCAGGGCAAAGTCTTTCACAATGATGTGGGAGACGCCTGGAATATGCATAAAGAAGCGCTCTCGGAACTGCTAGCAGCTCTGTTTGAGCATCGTCGGCAGGTGGTGGTGCTCTCGGGCGATATTCATTATGGCTTTGCGGCGCAGTTGTACTACTGGACTCGACCCCAGCTGACTAGCCCGGATGAAATTCCCCATGTGCTGGTGCAGCTCACCTCCAGCGCCTTCAAAAACGCCGAATGGAAAACGCAGATTATCCATACTAAGCTCAAGTCTCTGGCTCCCGAACAGCCGCAGGATTGGTTGGGCTGGTGGCGATCGCCGGAGCTAATCGAGGTTCAAATCACCCCTGGCAGATGGCGGACGGTCAAGCTAGAGGTGGAGGATCAGGTGCCGCTGATCCGGCAGATTCAGACTGCAACCGGCTCAGAAGCCCTGAGTTGGCTCACAGCCGTTCGGCAGCCGCAGTTTTTGCCCGATTGGCGCTATCGCATCGAATGGATCAAGCGGCAACCCGCCCAGCCTGCCTTTAACAATCGCAGGTTGCCATGGCTGCAAGCAGCTCGACCAATCCCTCGCGGCTGGCAGCGGCGGCTGACTGGGTTGAGTTGGCTCTGGCGCAACCGCTGGCTTCAAGAAGGTGAAGAAGTCGTGGGCTACAACAACTTTGGCATCGTGCAGTTTCGTCACACACCGACGACTCCACCCGTTGTCCTGCAAGATCTCTACTGGTGTCCGCCGTGGAACCCGGATTGCGTCGTCACCAGCCGTTTCTGCGGCTCCCTCATTCCTCAAGATGGGCAGCCGCCTATTCCCGTGCTTCGCTAGTGAGGCGGAGACAGATCGGTTATTCCGTTATTCCGTAGCCTGGCGAACCTTCATCGGGGTACAAAATCTTCTAGGCTGAGAGCACATGGGACACAGTGCTGCCTTTGCCGCTGGCTATGACTCGCACGCCTATAGCAACCTCCTTTGAATTTGACACCCTGCTCGTTGACGAGTTTGGCCAGCCTCAAGAGCGGCGACGGTCTACCTGTGAGGGCCTCCGGGAACCTCTAGGTACGGGAATAGACCTTGATCTGGTGACGCTGCCCGCTGGTGAATTCGCAATGGGTAGTCCAGCCGCGGAAGAGGGACGGCATGCCTCGCAAATGCCGCAGCATTGCGTCACTCTATCCAGCTTCAGCATCGGGCGCTTTCCCGTCACCCAAGCCCAATGGCGCATTATTGCCGCTCAGCCGCCGATCAAGCAGTCGTTGCCGCTGCAGCCGTCCTGCTTCACCGGAGACCAGCGCCCCGTCGAGCAGGTGTCCTGGTACGACGCGCTAGAGTTTTGTGCCCGCCTGTCGCAGCTTACGGGTCGCCTCTACCGCCTGCCTAGCGAAGCCGAGTGGGAATATGCCTGCCGCGCTGGCACGACGACGCCCTTCTGCTTCGGTCCCACCATCACAACCGATCTGGCCAACTATTCCGGCATTGACTGGGACTACCAAGGGCGAATTTGCAGCAAAGGCTCCTATGGCAAAGGTCCTACGGGTACCGATCGCCGCGAAACTACCGATGTCGGGTACTTTCAGGTTGCAAATGCCTTTGGTCTTTACGATATGCATGGCTTAGTGCGCGAGTGGTGCGAAGACCTCTGGCATAGCAGCTATGCTGGTGCCCCCAGCGACGGTACAGCCTGGTTGATGGGTGGCGACAGCGAGCAGCGAGTCTTGCGCGGGGGGTCCTGGAATGGCAGCCCCAAAGTGTGCCGCTCGGCGTTTCGCAGCAAGCTCGATCCAGATAGCACGCTCTATGACGTCGGATTCCGGGTTGTGTTGGCGTCCTAGATGGCTCGTTTCGATGCGCAGAACTAGCTCACACTGGAAGCTCTTGAACCCTTGCTGGCTAAAACCACTCCTTTTTCGTTGCCTGGCGGCAAACCCACCTCCAAGATTACGGTTCACCCTATCCAGCGCAACGGCTGACTTGCCTAAACTGGAACCATTAAGAGTAAGGTAACCCAGTGACGTTTAGATGAATCCTCCCCTCGGGCGCTCTCCCGGCAACGGCTTGGGCATTCCTACAGGTGGGGCAGTGCAGCCGCACAACCAATCTGGACGCTTGGTTGCAGACATTTCCATTAGGCGGCATCGGGAAACCGTCCTAGATAGGGTTCGGTAAACCCGCCCTCCTGAAACAGACAAAGGTACACAGTATATAAATAGTGCTGCAACCCTGCCGCATAGCTCAGTCTTATGCGTGATGCTGACTGCTCTTGCAACGAGGCGAAAGCATCTAGGGGATTTTTCCCCTGCAACCGAGGGACGTATCACCCCCGAAACGAGTACTTGATGAACATTGGGACAGTTAGGAGTTTAGATCCTGTATCTAGAACCGGAGCATTGGTTATATGGCAAAAGTTGTTGGAATTGATTTAGGGACAACCAACTCGTGCGTGGCAGTTATGGAAGGCGGCAAGCCCCAAGTGATTGCCAATGCTGAGGGGTTTCGGACTACGCCCTCGGTTGTTGCCTACGCCAAGAATGGCGATCGGCTCGTTGGGCAAATTGCCAAGCGTCAGGCCGTGATGAACCCTGAAAACACTTTCTATTCGGTAAAGCGGTTCATTGGGCGTCGGTTTGACGAAATTACCCACGAAGCCACTGAAGTGGCATACAAGGTGCTGAATGTGGGCGGCAATGTTAAGATTGACTGCCCTGCCCAAGGTAAGCAGTTTGCGCCTGAGGAAATCTCGGCACAAGTGCTGCGCAAACTGAAAGAAGATGCCAGTAAATACCTGGGCGAAGAAGTCACCCAAGCGGTGATTACCGTTCCGGCATACTTCAACGACTCGCAGCGGCAAGCCACGAAGGACGCGGGCAAGATCGCCGGTCTAGAAGTGCTGCGAATTATCAACGAGCCAACGGCGGCATCTCTAGCCTACGGCCTAGACAAAAAGAGTAACGAAACCGTGCTCGTGTTTGACCTTGGTGGCGGTACCTTCGACGTCTCCATCCTGGAAGTGGGCGATGGCGTATTTGAAGTCTTGGCGACCTCGGGCGACACCCACCTCGGCGGTGACGACTTTGACAAGAAGATCGTAGATTACCTGGCCGAAGAGTTCCGCAAAGCAGAAGGCATTGACCTGCGTAAAGACAAGCAGGCCCTGCAGCGCTTAACCGAAGCGGCTGAAAAGGCTAAGATCGAGCTGTCGAGCGTTACCCAAGCTGAAATCAACCTGCCCTTCATTACGGCGACGCAAGACGGACCGAAGCACCTCGACATGACCCTGACTCGTGCCAAGTTTGAGGAGCTGTGCTCGGATCTGATCGATCGCTGCCGCGTGCCAGTCGAAACCGCGATGCGCGATGCTAAGAAAGACAAAAACAGCATCGATGAAGTGGTGTTAGTGGGCGGCTCCACCCGGATTCCAGCAATTCAGGAGCTAGTGAAGCGTGCTTTGGGCAAAGACCCCAACCAAACCGTAAACCCAGACGAAGTGGTGGCGGTTGGAGCGGCCATTCAAGCGGGGGTGCTAGCTGGAGAAGTCAAGGACATTCTGCTGCTTGATGTGACACCGCTGTCGCTGGGTGTGGAAACCCTGGGTGGCGTTATGACCAAGATCATTCCCCGTAACACCACCATTCCCACCAAGAAATCGGAGGTTTTCTCGACGGCTGCCGATGGCCAGACCAACGTGGAAATCCACGTGCTGCAAGGCGAGCGCGAAATGGCTTCAGATAACAAGAGCTTGGGAACCTTCCGTCTAGATGGTATTCCTCCGGCTCCCCGAGGTGTGCCGCAGATCGAAGTTACCTTCGACATCGACGCCAACGGTATCCTCAGCGTTACCGCGAAGGACAAAGGCACCGGCAAAGCGCAATCGATCAGCATCCGCGATGCGTCTACCCTGCCGAAGGAGGAAGTCGAGCGCATGGTACAAGAAGCCGAGCGCAATGCTTCCAGCGACCGCGAGCGCCGCGAGAAGATCGACCTGAAGAATCAGGCAGATTCGCTGGCATACCAAGCTGAGAAGCAAATGACCGACCTGGGCGACAAAGTATCTGCCGCTGACAAAGAGAAAGTCGAAGGCTTGGTGAAGAATCTGCGTGAGGCGGTGACTCAAGAGAACTTTGATCAAATCAAGTCTCTGTCAAGCGAACTGCAGCAAGCCCTCTACACTATCGGCAGCAACCTCTACCAAGGAGCTGATGGAGGAACAACACCTCCCACCGATGGCGGCGATGGTGCTACTCCTCCAAGCAGCGGTGGCGACGACGATGTGATCGACGCTGAGTTCTCGGAAACGAAGTAGTCAATGAGGGTGTTGGGGTAGTGCTTACTGCCCCAGCATTCAGTTTGTAAGCTTGTACAATTACATATATATAATTACAACTTACAACGCTCGTTCTCTCATGTTCGTTCAATAGGGAGCGAGCGTTTGTCGTAGCAGTTTAGCCTGAAACAACGCAAGGATCCAGCGATAGGTTCAGCGCAGATGCAGGCTGCAAGTTCTGTCTGGCGTCCGGCGGATGTCCTATAGCTGCTTGAAGTAGCGTATCTAAAGCAACGGCGCGAGCGGAGGCTTCAGGAGAACAGTCCATGCCAACGTGAGCGAGAATTGTCTGCCAGCGATGCAGCCAGTCATGCCGCCGCAAAGCATTGACTACATTGGTTCGGCGGATCCGCTCTAGCCGTTCTGGTTGGCTGTCTAGCTTGGATAGAATATCGCCTATCTCGGGGACATCAAACGGGATTTTAATCACCGCATCGTCCCAGTCAAAGTAATGGCGAAACACGGCTGTATCGGGCGGGTTACCAATCATTACCGTGCCTGCAGCAGCTCCTTCCATGAATCGATAGCCAATTTCTTGCTTGCCGCCTGTTTTTTCCGGCTGGTTTGCATTTGCATGATTAGTCACGAAATAGCGGCTGCGTTTTAATAGATTGGCAATGAGCTGGCGATGCTGCCTCGGATAGGGAACAAAGAAGGTCTTGCTGATTGCTGTGTCATAGAAGTAGTGCAGCCTGCCTGCCTCGGCGAGGGACAACAGAGACTCATGAGTCACGGACGATCGCCGTCCGATGTAAGCCACATCAATATGACGTCGTGGTAGAAGCGGGTACGGGCAGAAAGTGACGGTATCAACCCCTGGTGGCAAATAGCTGCAGGGTCGTCCAGTCAGTTCTGCTACGAGATCAACGGCGTGATGTACTCCTACAAAAATATGATCAAATTCTCGCAGCAGCTCGATATGGGGCTGCCATCGCTGCTCGATCAGCTCTTGCCATATTTCTACCAAATAGCAGGCCGCTTTCTGAGAACGTTGACGCCAATTCTTGAGGGAACGGATAGGGAAAATCCTAGATGGACTAGCTGCAATCATGAACAGCAAATCATAATCGCGATCTAGAGTAGTAGCATTTGGATCAGGGCTAAGGACACGAGCTAAAGATCGCGATCGAGTAATTTTTTGGATTCCATTAAATACTTTTCGCGATCGATCATAGGATTGAGTTGGAATAAAGAAATCAGCGCAATCGACCTCAGCGATGATATCTTCAAATTCGTAAAGGCAAGAATCAGCAACGTGATGCTCTAAACCTCGATTAGACAAAATCAGGACACGAGAATTCTCATTATTGACAATATCCGCGCGAGCCATACTGATCCTCCAGTCAGGGAATGCAACAAGGTGTGGAGATAGCATCCTGAATGAGCGGCTCAGAATTGCCTAGAGCCAACGAACTTGATCAAGCAACGTCGGTCAAGCCACAACAGATTCAACATTGTTCAATATTGGTGCTGACAGTTGGCCTGCGCCAGAATTCGCTCACCACAGTCAGGCAAACTCTGACGTTGCTCGTACACAAGATGATGAGTATAGATAGACGATTAGATCGATAGGTTAAACCAATAGGTAGCCCTAGCGCTGCCGGTTGAACCCCTAGCTGAACCTCCAGCGTGAGTCCCACCTGTGTGAATCTACCTACACGCACTCTATGTGACAATAAACTAATAACAACAAACTAGTTCGTAGCAGCAAATCGTACGAGGCGACTAAAACAATCTAAAAACAATCCAAAACACGACTAGCTACAGCGTATAGCAGTTCTTACGAGAAATTACGGACTATGGCTATGAATTTACCGAGACTTTACCTTTAGTAAAGATATGATTTTGATAGGCTAAAGAAATTACCATCATTCTTGGGTCGTTAGGCGTTCAACAGTACAGCTTTCTATACGACACACCCGCCAATCAGGCAGCACTGTTGCCCCAATTTGCTCATAGAACGCGATCGCTCGTTCATTCGATGTCTGCACGTGCCATTCCAGTCGGCCGTAATTTTGCTGCATCACCTGCCGTGCTAGATAAGCTAACATGCTTTTGCCAATGCCTCGACCGCGATAAGCCGGCAGCACAAATAAATCTTCAATAAATAATCCTGGCTGCGTCAAAAACGTGGAGTAGGTCGTGTATGTCACTGCTATACCCACAATCTGCTGGTTCTGTTCTGCCACTATTGCTTCAAGCCAGCCTTGGTCAAATAGGTGCGCTGCCAGTGCCTCGCTGCTGCCCGCGAAAGCCGCCGAACTGCCGTCAAATTCGATATTGGCACGAATCAACGCAAATAGCGCCTCTGCATCTTCAACATCCGCAGGACGCAGCCCAACCGCAGGTGGCAGTTGAATAGTTAGGGTAGACAAAGCCGTTCCCGTCAGGCGACAAATGCGGACATCGTCGAGCAAGATAGCGCCAATGCGTCGATAAAAGCCAATCGCAGGCTCGTTCCAATCCAGCACGCTCCATTCTAGTCGTCTGACTCCTCGCGCTTGGGCTAATTTGGCGAGATGAGCAAATAGCGCTTTGCCAATGCCCTGTCCCCGGTAAGTCGGCAGCACAAACAAATCTTCTAAATACAGGCTCGGCTGCATCAGGACGGTGGAGTAGCTCGTAAAAAACAAAGCGAACCCGATTGCTTTCCCGTCAGACTCTGCCACCAGAGCCTCGATGCAAGGATTTTCGCCAAATAAGTGCTTTGCCAGAGCAGCCGCCGATCCAGTGACCTCGGGCAAAAGCTGCTCATAGTCTGCTAAAGCCAGGATGAGCCGAAACACGGCCTCAGTATCTGCAGGCTGAGCAAAACGAATGCGAGTGGTCGGCGATACAGGAGCGGTATCTGGCATGAATACGAGCGACTCAAAGTCTAGTCAGACACTCTCAGACAATCATAGAGGATTGACCCATTGGCTTCAGCACATCTTTCAGCACACCACAGAGCGCAAGGGTCATGCAATCGCCGTTTTACCGCAACCAGCTCTTGAGCCGTGCTGCTACCTGCGGCCGCCGCAGTTTTCGCATCGCTTTCGTCTGAATTTGCCGCACCCGCTCGCGGGAGAGATTAAAAATGCCGCCGACTTCTTCTAGGGTGTGCGTTTCCCCAGTCGTCAGCCCATAGCGAAGGGCAATGATATCGCGTTCTCGCTCGGTTAGCACTTCTCCCAGCACGTTGTAGATTTCTTGCCGCATCATCGCTTCGCTCATCTGGGCTTCTGGCGATTGGGTGCTGCTATCTTCGAGCAGTTCCATCAGCTCAGTGTCCTCTCCTTTGCCCACACGATGATTCAGCGACAGCGACCGCCGCCGCACTTGCTGCAAATTCCGGAGCTGGTCGGGGGTCATGTCGAGGGCTTGAGCCAATTCTGCCTCGGTAGGGTTACGATTCAACTCCTTTCGCAGTTCCCGATGCGCTTTCTTCAGCTTGTTGAGTTTTTCGACAATGTGAATTGGCAACCGAATGGTGCGGGCATCATTGGCAATCGTGCGAGTAATCCCCTGACGAATCCACCAGTAGGCATAGGTGGAAAACTTATAGCCTTTGTCGGGATCAAACTTTTCGGTGGCTCGATTCAGCCCCAAGGCCCCTTCCTGAATTAAATCGAGGAATGGTACACCTCGGTTTAAATAGCGCTTAGCAATGGACACCACCAATCGCAAGTTCGAGCGGATCATTTTGCGTTTAGCCACCCGGCTAACGTACAGCCGATGCTCAAGCTGCCGCTCGGTTAAGCCCAGCTGCATCGCAATATCGGTTTTCGTCGGAGTGCGTCCCAAGGTTTCGTGGAGCTGGTCTCGCAGCACTTCAATTTCCGCCAAAAATTTGACTCGCCGCGCTAATTCCACCTCTTCATCGGGCTTGAGGAGAGGATAACGCGCCATTTCTTTAAAGAAAGCCCCTACAGCATCATCAGAAACGGTCTTGCGATAACCCGAAGCTCGGCTGGCAATCAAATCTTCGAGGTCCTCTTCAGAACCAAATTCGATCACGCTTGCCATTTCGTTGCCTTCGACGACTCTAGCCGCTTCAGAAATATCGAGGGATTGCACATCGGTGGTTTCGACATCTGCGAAGAAAGGCTCCGATGCCGTTCCAACTCGTAAAGCATCTGCTGAATGGAGCAACGAGTGGCTCAGCACCCGCTCAGAGTTGTGATTGAATAACGCAGTCATATCCTTAGGGGTAGTTGGGTTGAGATGAGATCGATGAGATGAGAGTGGAATTGCAAGGGATAATAACAGGAACTGAACAGATTAGTCAGAACACCATAGAAATGTTTAAGGTGAGGGATTGGGTAAGCGTAGACTTCTAAAACCTTTTCTCTCTGTACGGTAGAGCAACCTGCTTCGCCATCCGGGGACGGTCTATTGAATGGTTTTCAATCGCCAATCAACGAGTCGATTAACACAGTGCATCTAGAGTCACGGTTCGAGATAATTCAGCATAGGGGATGCTTTTGAAATGATGTTTGCTTAGGGATGCTATTGAATACACAAATCAATGGATCCGAATCAATATCAATCAATCGGCACCAATTTACTCGATAGATTCAGATAGAAACCTTTCAGCTCTAACTCCCGAGAGCGTTACCGCTTAGGTGGACTAAAGCTGCCTTTGACAGCGCTCATGCATTCCAGTACGCAGTCAAGATGAACTGTTTAACGCTGCAACTGAGAGCTTACTCTCTTCACCCTACTCGAGGAAAAATTCGCTCTGCATGCCCGACCAAACTTCCGACTTAAGGCTAATCTACAAGACTATACGCCTGTGTCAAGCCTATCGTTAGACAGAGAGCTATTCTCTCTAAACACGCTGCAAACGTTTCAGTCTTTCAAAATCCAGCTACAGGGTAGTTGATTCTTCTCCTAACCACAATTTATGGGTCATCGGTGCTTGTGCAGTCAGAGATCAACAACGCAATCACACGATAGGAATGGAACCCCCTAATTGCTGATCCTCAACCAATGTTCAGCTTGGCTGAAGGTGAGTCTAATATAGCAGCCTCTCGTCGGATGGCAAGTGGTTGGAGCAGAAATTTTTTAAAATCGAGCGATGATAGGTGCACTTATCAGATTGTTGCCTGCTCATTTTCCTTGCCGTCTATCGGTTTAGGTTGAGGTAGACCCTCTTTAAATCGAACGCGGACACAAAGGTTTAGTGAGGCTCAACGGTTGAGCTGGGCGCTGCTCTGCCCCTTTTTCGCTACGGACCTAACAGCGTCAGTTGCTTTGAGAACGGTGCATTCTCAGATGGCAGTTTAAGTTATGTTGATGATCTTCAACTTTTGTATCAAGGTCTTATCGGCAGCTCAGCCGCTCGCCGGTTCGTTCGGATCGGAATTTGCATCAGGCTAGAAAAGGCGACCGCTCTTTCGCTACCCCTACCTAGTGCGTTTCTCCTTAGCACAGGCTGGCAGCGCTACCCTTGCAGCGCCACAAAAGATTTCTGACGACGGAACACGACCTCCATGCAGCGTTGAATTTGTACAATTTCCGGCTGTAGACGCTGCATCTGGGAAGTCAGTCTGTTACACTAGCAGCCACCGCCTGATGTCTCGCCCCGTTGTCATGATCCAATGGACACAAGTGTGATTGCTCCGGCCCTGCCACAGTTTGCGGCGGAGTCATCTGCTCTCTATTCATCGTCAGCTCGATCATCGCCTCAATGGGTGGAGGTCTTGGTGGACGGTCCAGGTGTGCAAGGGCTTTACACCTACTCGCTACCCAATGATCTCATCGTAGAGCCGGGCGATATCCTCAGCGTCCCCTTTGGGGCACACCAAGTCGGAGCAATTGCCATCCAGCTTTTGCAGCAGCCGCCAACTGAGGTCGATGCCACCGCACTGCGTCCCGTCGGGGAAATAATTAGTCGCGGCTTTTTCCCAGCAGCCTATTGGGGGTTACTACAGCGTGTCGCTGACTATTACGCTACACCTTTAATGCAGGTGATCCGGGTGGCTCTCCCGCCTGGGTTGTTAGGTCGCTCCCAGCGCCGCATCCGGCTTCGTGCCGCAGCTGCATTGCCACCTCCGATTCATCCAGCGGCTCAGCGGCTGTTACAGTTGCTGCAGTCCCAGAAGCAGGGAGATTATTCTTGGCGCTATTTGCAACAGCAGGTGCGAGGTGCTCAGCATGGGTTGAGAGAACTGCTGCATCAGGGATGGGCAGAGAGCTATCTCGATGCGCCAACGCCTGTTCGTCCGAAGCAGCGGCAAGCTGTGACGCTCACGACTCAGAGTCCGGATCTTGAGCTTAGCCCGCGTCAGCGCGAAATTGTAGATGTGCTGAAACGACGTGGCGGCGAGATGTGGCTGCAAGATCTGCTGCAGACCTGCCATGTCAGTTCTTCAGTGCTAAGAACGCTGGAGCAGAAAGGCTATTTGGTGGTTCAGCCTCGGGAGGTGCTGCGACTAGAGCAGACGCTGGCCTCACCCGATCAGCCAAAGCTGCTCACAACGGCTCAAGCCGCGGCTTTAGACGCTATCACTGCGTTGCAGGGCTACCGATCCGTGCTGTTGCATGGAGTTACGGGGTCGGGGAAAACAGAGATTTATTTGCAGGCCATTGCTCCTTGCTTGCAACGTCACCAGTCGGCTCTGGTCTTGGTGCCCGAAATCGGTCTAACGCCGCAGATTACCGATCGGTTCCGAGCACGTTTTGGCGAGCGAGTGCGGGTTTATCACAGTGCTTTATCGGAAGGAGAGCGCTACGATACCTGGCGACAGATGCTCAGCGGGACGCCCCAGGTTGTGATTGGCACCCGCTCAGCAGTGTTTGCCCCTTTGCCTAACCTGGGACTGATCATTCTCGATGAAGAGCACGACAACAGCTTCAAGCAAGATCAGCCTGCTCCCTGTTACCATGCCCGCACGGTGGCTCAATGGAGAGCCGAACAGAACCATTGTCCGTTGATTTTGGGTTCCGCGACGCCGTCCTTAGAAACGTGGCTGGCAGCCCACAAGCAGCAGGCTGCATCTGCCTCTGTCGCATCCCATGATTCGCAGCCGTCCCCGCCGCTCTATCTGTCTCTACCGGAGCGCATCCAGGCTCGGCCGCTGCCGCCGATTCAGGTCATCGATATGCGGCAAGAATTTCATCAAGGCAATCGTTCGGTCTTTAGTCGTCCGCTGCAAACCGCCTTGGCAGACCTACGCCAGCGCCAGCAGCAGGCCCTCCTATTTATTCACCGCCGAGGCTACAGCACCTTTGTCTCCTGTCGCAGCTGTGGTTATGTCATGGAATGTCCGCATTGCGATGTGTCGCTCACCTATCACCAGCCTCGTGAGGGGGGTCATCAAACCTTGCGCTGCCACTACTGCGGCTTTGGGCAGAGCTATCCGCAGTCCTGTCCGGCCTGTGGCTCACCTTATCTCAAGCACTTTGGTAGTGGTACCCAACGCATTATGCAGGAGCTGACGGCCCGGTTTCCCGAATTGCGCTGTCTGCGTTTCGATAGTGATACAACGCGCACCAAAGGTTCCCACCGGGCGATCCTGCAGCAGTTTGCTCAGGGCGAAGCCGATGTTCTGGTGGGTACCCAAATGCTGACTAAAGGCATTGACTTGCCGCAAGTAACCCTGGTGGGCATCGTAGCAGCCGATGGCTTGCTGCACTTGGCAGACTACCGGGCCAGCGAACGCGCCTTTCAAACCCTGACCCAGGTAGCTGGACGCGCCGGGCGTGGCGAGGAACCCGGACAGGTCCTGCTGCAAACCTATTCCCCGCAGCACCCAGTCATTCAGGCGGTAACCGAGCAAAACTATCCGGCGTTTGTCGAAACCGAACTGCAGCATCGCGCCGCCTTGAATTATCCACCCTATGGCAAACTTGTGCTGATTCGCTTCAGCAGTTTGGATGCTGCCTTGGTTCAGCGCACCGCCAATCAGGTGGCTTCGCAGCTTCAAGCCTGGATCAGTCGGGAGCATCTCGCGTGGGAATTGCTCGGTCCCACTCCAGCAACCATTGTGCGGGTGGCCCAACGCTACCGCTGGCAGGTCCTGTTGAAGGGCAACCTGAGCGCTGCACCGCCCCTCCTGTCCGATCTGCGAGCGATTTGTCCTGCTGGCGTAAGTCTAACGCTGGACGTAGATCCGCTGAATTTGCTTTAGGCGAAAGCAGGAGTAACGCGAAGCAACGACCACTCTACCTCATCATTACCTCATCATTCTTCCGCATCGCTAGTGGAAATGGAGACGACTAGTGAGATTTGCCTTGACGCTGCTTGCGGCGGTGAATAGCTACCATAGCCCGATCCACCGGAAAGCCCACGGTAGGAATGATTTGATACTTCCGCTCTTCCTCTAGTCTTTTTAGCTCGGTGTAATCAACCCAATGAATGCAGTCTACCGGGCAGGTATCAATTGCCTCCTGGATCACGTCTTCCAGGTCGCCATCTTGACGAATCACTCGGGAACGTCCATAGTCCGGTTCAATGTAGAACGTATTGCGAGCCACATGGGCGCAGTGCTTGCAGCCAATGCAGGTCACCTCATCGACATAGACTCCCTTCTGCCGCACCGCTCCTCCCAGTTCGGGTTCTAGTCCAGTTCGCTCAGGGGCATCCCGTAACCGTCCCCCTAGTTCCGGTTCTAGTCCCGTAGGAATGCCTGCCTCAGGCGAACCAGATAGCCAGTCATAACCCTCAGGAGTTTGATTGTCCATAAAATCCTCCACTGGGAAGCAGCGCCCAGAACTTAGCCTTACTAAGAAGGCAGCGGAGAGAAATAGGAATGTCGGTTCCCCCTACATTCCACACCCTCTACACTGCCGTGCTACCTAACTAGAAAAAGAACTAGAAAAAACAAAGCTGCACTAGGTCTTGCTATTACCTAAGCAGACCAGCGCTGTAGCACTAGACGGATCGAGCCATCCTGCTGCTGCTCTTGCTCCGCCAACTGGAACCCCTGGCGTGCTGTTTCGTTCATCACCGTGTGATATGCATAGCGCTGCGTTACCCGCCGCAAAAATCCTTCCACCGAAAGGGGCTGCTGCCAGTACTGCAAATCGGCAACTAGCTCATATTGCTCCTCGTTGCGGCTGAAGCCGATATCATAGCCGTTCTCCTGCTCAATGACAATCTCAGCCGTACGAGTTTGACCGCGATAGCCACGCACAGGCTGAGGTCCGGACTTCCAAGAAATGTTGAGATCAGTTAGAGCGGCTTGTAAGGAATTAAGATCTCGAATTTGGGTTTTGATCTGGCTAAAGTGTGACATGGGGAGACGTTGAGTAGAAGTAGCTTGGACGAAGGATTCTAATCGGGAAGGGGCTACCACTCGCTATAAGCGGTTTGGGTAGTTGATAAAGCCTGCTGTAACGGCTGAGCATAATACTCAGAGGTTGTGTCTTGGCTGAGCACCTGACCCAGATGAGCTTCAATCGCGGCCGTTACCTCAGCACAGGAGGCACCCATAATGCCAGTAACCTTTTCCTGCACTCGACCATCTGGATAAATAATGAATTCCAGCGTTTCCATCTTTCTCGATCCGTCCTCAGAATGACTGAGCGTTGCTAAAATCAACGTTGGTAAAAAACGTTATTGAATGCTGATGCACAGCATACAGCCCACTCTTGACGCTGATAGCCTCCTTGCCGTCTGACCCGCAAATGACGGTTCAGTTCATTCACTCTAACTAAAAGAATTAGTCTGAGTCAAAACGTAAGAAAAGTTATTTCGGGAGTGAGGATATACTTCAGTTCTTACGTTAGTTTCGCTTAACTCATCAATGCAGTCAAGGATACCAATGGGCAGAAATTGTGGTTTCAACCAATCAATCTCCCATAGGACAGATAGGAACTTTTCTATAGCTACAATGCGTTCGCCACCAACCGGAACGAGAGGATAGCCTGCTGTCATGCGGCGGCTAGTCGTTCTAGGCAGAGGCTACTCATCGGCATCCACTGCTTCCGGCATTGGCGCTTCGGGTATCAAAGACAGTTCGCCTTCGTCATCGGGGGTGTAGACGGTTTGCACCACAAATGGCAGATGAGCACCCCGCAGCCCCCGGCGAATCCGCTCTGGAGTTTCAGGAAACAGAACAAACAGGGGATAAGGTGTATCCGAGCCTTCCGTCAGCAGGTGCTGATATCGTTTGGGCATTAACCACTCATAGCCTTGACTGAGCCAAACTTGAGTCTGCCGCCACCGCCCCAGCAAATGTGAAAAATCTTCTTGCGGTCGATGAATCAATACAAACAGCTCGACGCCAGTCTGAATCTTCCATTCGGGATCGCACATGAGAATGGCTAAATCCGCCGGTAACCGAATCACTTCACCGGGGGCAGCCGCTACCCCCGCTACTGAAGACACCGAGTTACGCAACCGAATGAGCGGCAGAGGCAGAGTAATCACGCTTTCCTGAGGACGCCGCATACTCGGAATCATTTCCAGATAAGGGCGGTGCTGTTTCAGCAGGGCGATAGCACCTCGATAGTCGCTACACTCCGCGAGGACTTCTTCATAGTGCACCTGTTTTACAGTCATATAAACCTATGATTTAACGGAGTCCCAAGGGTTCAGCAATGGCAAGGACAGCAGACACTAGAAATAACTGTACTGGTCTCGAGTGTAGCGATGGCGGGCTGGCAGTCGCAAATCCACCGCTCTTTTGCCAAAGATACCTTTGATACAGATGATATGGGGCTGATATTAGGGTGACCTGTAGGGTGACCTGTCACCGAATTCTTGCCCAATCGCTACTTGATCGCATCCATAATGCCGAAGATGGGCAAATACATGGCGACTAGAATGGAACCCACCATGCCACCCAACACCACAATCATGATCGGCTCCAGAATGCTTGTTAGGGCTTTGACGGCCTGCTCCACTTCGTCTTCGTAGAAATCGGCTACCTTCATCAGCATCGTGTCGATTTCACCTGTCTCTTCGCCGATGCTAATCATCTGAATCGCCATCACCGGGAATACTTGCTCGCGCTGCAACGCCAGACTGATCATGCCGCCGGTCTGCACTTCTCGTCGAGCTTCATCGACGGCATTGGCAATGACCTGATTTCCGGCCGTGTCGCGCACAATTTCTAGCGCCGTTAGGATCGGCACACCCGAGCGAGACAGCGCCCCAAAGGTACGGCAAAAACGAGCAGTCGCCGTTTTCTGGATCAGATCGCCGAATAGCGGCATTTTTAGAAAGAAGCGATCCATCGTTACTCGCCCCACCTTAGTTTTGTAGTATTGCCGGTAGGCAAAACCCAGTATCATCAGTGCTGCTACCAGAATCAGTACATAGGGGCTGCGCAGAAAATTGCTGATGCCAATCATGAAGGCCGTGAAGGCAGGCAGTTCGGCATTTAGTTCTTCAAAGATATTGGCGAAAATCGGCAGTAGAAAGATACACATCCCCAGGAAGATCAGCACCGCAATGATGCCTACCGCCACTGGATAGGTCATAGCAGATTTGATCTGGTTTTGCAGCCGCGCTACATCCTCTAGCAGCTTTGCGAGGCGGTTCATCACTTCATCGAGCACGCCCCCTACTTCGCCCGCCTGCACCATGCTGACATACAGCCCATCAAAGCATTGGGGGTGTTTTCGCATGGCGTCAGACAGGTTAGTGCCCTGCTGCACATCGCCACTAATTTCCTGTAGGGCCTTTTTCAGCTTCGGATTAGGGCACTGGTCGGATAGCACCCCCAGCCCCCGCACCATGGCAACTCCGGCATTGATCAGCACCGCAAACTGGCGCGAGAAGACCGCCTTATCTTTCACGGTGACGCTGGTAAGAGCGGTTTTCAGATCTTTCAGATCGAGAGAGTTGAGTTTCTCGAATAGACCTTGGTCTTCAGTCAGTTCCTGCACAAACAGCCCGCGTTCCCTGAGCGCCGTTCGGGCTTCGATGGGCGAGTTGGCGGTGATTTTTTCTCGTCGGGGGTTTCCTTTGGAGTCTCGGGCACGAACAACGTAGGTAGGCATAGCATTCACCGATGGCAATGACGAAGGAGGGGGCGATGCGTTCGATGGGTTCAGCTTGATTCGGTTTGGCGTTTTCCCCTAAACCGATTTAGAAAAATTATTTCATGACCAAAAATTTTATGGGGAAATGGCAGATTTGGATTGGGGTTTGAATTTGCTAAGCTGTACCACCAGTCCAGCGGCAATCATCGTACTGCCGCCGCTCCAGCTTTCGCATTCGGAACAGGTGATCCGCCAATCAAGCGCTGCAACTCATCTGGGCGAGAGGTTTTCGACATCGCTGCTTCAAAGGAAATCGTGCCGGCTTTGTAGAGATCGGCGAGCACCTTCTCTAGGGTCTGCATACCCAGCTTGGCTCCGGTTTGAATTGCAGAATAAATTTGGGACGTCTTGCCTTCTCGAATCAGGTTGGCGATGGCCGGAGTCACCACCATAATTTCCTGAGCCATCACCCGTCCGAACTCATTGGGCTTCGGGTTCTTCTTGGGAACCAAAGTTTGGCTAAATACGGCGACGAGCGAGTTTGAGAGCTGCACGCGCACCTGCTGCTGCTTTTCGGAGGGAAACACGTCGATGATCCGGTCTACAGTTTGCGCCGCCGAGCTAGTGTGCAGCGTTCCCATAACCAAGTGCCCGGTTTCAGCTGCCGAGATTGCCAGCGAAATCGTCTCCAGATCGCGCATTTCTCCCACCAAAATGATGTCGGGGTCTTCCCGCAAGGCAGCTCGCAGAGCGTTGGCAAAGCTCTTGGTGTCTTCTCCGAGTTGCCGCTGGTGGATCACACTCTTGATCGGTTCGTAGACGAATTCGATTGGGTCTTCGACCGTTAGGATATGCTCGGCTCGCGTCCGGTTGATCAGATCGATCATGGCAGCCAAGGTGGTCGTTTTCCCGGAGCCAGTGGGTCCAGTCACCAGAATCAGCCCTCTGGGCTTCTCGGACATTTCTCGCACCACTTCTGGTAGACCGAGCTTCTCGAAACTGGGAATTTTCGAGCTAAGTGCCCGCAAACAGGCTGCAAAGGTGCCCCGCTCTTTGTAAACATTGACCCGGAACCGAGCCAGCCCTTTAACGCCATAGGAGCAATCCAACTCCCAGTTTTGCTCCAGATTCTTACGCTGGGTGTTATTCAACATGCTGAAGATCAGACGCTGACATTGCTCTGCAGTTAGCGGCTCATCGCCAATCGGGGTGAGATGGCCGCTAATCCGAAAGTAGGGAGGCAAACCGGCGGAGAGGTGTAAATCTGAGCCACCCATCTCGATTAGCTGCTCCATCAAATCTTCGATCATTAATTCCATGCCGATTTCTCCTTAGTAATGCAGGGGGTCTAGAGGGGATTGAGTCAGGACAGGACTAATCTTGGAACCGCGGTGTGGTGCAGTAGGGGCAATCGAGCCATTCTTGCTTCAGTTCAGCTCCGCAGCCGCGACAGGTGAGCGAAGTCTTGCGCTTAGCCTTCAGCTCTGCTTCCAGCCCGCTGTCGGTAAAGGTGACACGCTCGACTTCTTCCAGCGTGGTCGCGCCTTGCCGCACCAAATTCAAACTGTAGGCCAGCAAGGTCTTCATGCCTTCATCAACGGCAGCTTCTTTGATCCGCTCGGTGGGTGCTCCCTCGGTGATCAAAGTTTGAATCCGCTCGGTGACGCGCATCACTTCGTAGACCCCGCAGCGGCCCTTGTAGCCCGAGCCTTTGCAGGTGGGGCAGAGGGTACCGTCTTCTTTGGCTTGATGCATTTCTTCAGTCGTCAGCACATTGGCGCGGTAGAAAGTAACTTCGGCTTCACGGGAGGCAGACAGCCCAAAGCGAGCCAACTCCTCGCTCGTTGGATTGTAGGGAATGCGGCAATCCGAACAGACGCGCCGCATCAGCCGCTGTGCCAAAACGCCGATCAGCGAACTAGAGACCATAAAGGACTCAATACCCATTTCTTCCAAACGGGCGATGGCGCTCGCGGCATCGTTGGTATGCAGTGTGGTTAACACCAAGTGCCCGGTGAGAGCGGCTTCAATTGCGGTTTTGGCGGTTTCCTTGTCGCGTGTCTCACCCACCAGAATGACATCTGGATCTTGGCGCAGAAACGCTCGCAGAATCGAGGCAAAGTCCATGCCTTTTTCGCGAATCACCTGCACCTGAGTGAGGCCCGGCAGCGAGTATTCGATTGGGTCTTCGGCGGTGCTGATGTTGATGCCTGGATCGTTGCGCTCAGCCAGTGCCGAGTATAGCGTGGTCGTTTTACCCGAACCCGTAGGACCAGTCACCAGAATCAGACCAAACGGACGCGACACCATTTCCTTAACGATGTGTAGCGTTTCCGGGTCGGTGATCAGCTTGTCTAGACCGAGCTGCGTGGCCGAGTTGTCGAGGATCCGCAGCACCACTTTCTCACCGTAGCGGCTCGGCAGCGTGTTGACCCGGAAGTCCACTTTGCGCCCATCAAACAGGCGACGAATCCGGCCATCCTGCGGCACCCGGCGTTCGGCAATGTCGAGATTTGCCATGATTTTGAAGCGAGCCGTGACCGCCGGAATAATTTTCTTGGGGAGAGGATCTAACCCTGGTCGCAGTACGCCATCCTTCCGAAACCGAATGCGCAGGTGCTCTTCTTGCGGCTCAATGTGAATATCGGAAATGCCTTCCTGCAGAGCTTTCGCCAAAATTTTGTTTGCCAAGGTGATGATCGGTGCGGCGTCGGCATCTTCTAGTGCCGCGTCCAGGTTCACTTCGGCATCTTCGTCCGCTTCATCGAGGTCGAGGTAATCTAAGCTTTCAATGTCAGACTTGACGTCAACTTTGGATTGAAACTCTAGCTGCTTCTGGCGCTCGACCTGCTCATCGAGATACTGCGAAATCAAGCGCTGGTAGTCTTCAACCGTGATCACCATCCGCTGAAGAGTGAGTTTCTGCGGTCTGAGAATGCGGTTGAGATCGTCTTGAGCGGCGAGATCATCGGGATTGACCATCGCCACCAGCACAAAGGGCGGATCGCTCTCGTCGTTGCGGGAAAGCGGAATCAGCCGGTAGCGGCGGCAGATATCGACCGGAATCAGCGTCTCGATCAGCTGGCTCAACTGATTGGTATTGATTTGGTTGATCTCCGGATCAAGGGATTCGACGCCATAGAGAATTTTAAGTTCAAATAACTGTTGCTTCTTATACTGACGCAGCAGATCGGGAGGAAGCTGCTGCCCTGTGATCATCGCCAAGACATCCGTCAGCGGTCGGCCGGTTTTGCGGCTTTCGATGAGGGCTTGCTGCATCTGCTCGTTGCTGACATATCCCGATTGAACTAGCTTATTGCTGAAGGGAGAAAAATTGTGCTGAACAATTAGAGCACGCCGCTGAGAGGAGGAATTAGCCATAGCTGATGCAGAGAGGTTTCCTTACAAAGTACAGTGTTCCCAAAATCCCCCGCAGCCCTTACCGACCGGCGCTGAAATTCAGCAGCGAGGGTTCAGCAAACAAGCAGGTCCAAATCTGAAACCGAGATGATCATCGGGCAGATCTCAGATCCATCTCAGGCAATTTAGACACCGTTGAACAATCAGAACGGCAGAGATGTCGTTATCTCCTATGGGGACAGCATGACGGGCTGATCCAATCAGTCAGAAGGGGCAGAAGATCTATGGGGTAGTATGTCCTGAAATACAGGCCATACGCTCGTGCAGCCGGAACGGATGATCAAAGGGAGAGCAGAAAACAAGCTCAATGCGTCTTGGAAAACACATACGTTACTTTGTCAGGAATTTAGATTGACTCAATTGAAACTGACTCAACTGATTGTCCTAGCCGAGGGAAGATTCTGGGAAGACACTCTTTGCACGCAAATCGCAATGCTCCGTACTGCCGCCCTATGCTGGCTGCTCTATGCTGATAGTACGCCAGTTTACAGCTGTCCTCTACTGTAGTCGAATTTTAAAGGGCTTTCTGAAAGCAATGCTGCTAAGCAGGCAGAATTCGCGAGATTAATTCGCTATTCTAAGGTGTAGCTTCAACCCTGATGTCTCATCACCAATGTGCAGCTATGCTTTCACAAATTGTGCGCCCGATGGTTCGCACCCAAATTCGGCTTTTAGCCAACAGCCAAGCAACTCGCTCAACGTTAATCACCACCATTGCCCAATGGCTGGGGTTTCTCGGCGTGCGGGCCAAGGTGACGCAGCTCGAAACCCAGTCTGACCAGATCCAGGTTTCCTTGACGGTAGGCAAGCCCGACGCTTGCGATGATTGCGACTGGGAGCAGATCATCAAAAACCTGGACCGCTCGCAGGCTAGTTCTGATACCGCGCAGCTCCAAGATACTGCCCTAAGTCCACAGCAGGAACGCAAATTGCAGCGGTTGTTAGCCTACATTATTCAGGTTGGTGACCCGAACTGCCCCACCGACTGGGACTCGCTGTACCCACAATTGCAGCTCCTAGGGTTTGAAGAGAGTTTACTGCTTGGGATTCGAGCGGCGTTGAAGGTCCCTCAATCTCTCGATCTGTTGATGGAAGATTTGGATCCCGATGTGGCGGCGATCGCGCTGTCGAAAGCAGTCGGTATTGCCTTGCTCGACCGGCAGGTGAACCCGCAGGAAGATAAGGCATTGGCCGCCTTGTTAGAAGTGATGAAGCAGCCTACGGGCTGAGGGTCGGCGTGTCGAGCAGGGTGGATGCTGATTCGAATGCGGACTAGGGCTGCAAACTAGCCAGCACACTGCTATAGAGCGACAGGCGCATCGCGTTTAAGGGGACCGTATCGTTCCAGGTTGCAGAAACGCAGTAGGTCTTGCCGCTAGGTGCCGCTAGCCACGTCGTTAGGTTGAGGACGCCCGGTTCCGAGCCATCCTTGTAAGCTACATGAGACCAAGCCTGCCGATCCGCCAATCCTGGAGGCGGCTGAATTCCCATCAAAGGCAAATCTGCCACCTGTGCCATGAGCTGACAAAGCTCTCGGGGCGTGAAAAACCATTCCACATCGAGGGCAAGCACTTGTTCGGAAGAGAAGCTGAGTTCGCTGGGCAGGGGCAGTGCCGCGAGTTCTGCCAGAATTTGCCGCTTCTGGTTCGCATCAGCTGCTCGATAGCGCTGCAAGACTGCCTGATTCTCAGGGGCTTTGAGAACAAACGCCTCACGGGTTGTCAGGAATGGACGGTTGTAGGGCGATGAATCTGGTAATTGCGCTTCTACTGCCTCTCGTCCAACGATGTGGATCAACGCATCGGTGGCGGTGTTGTCGCTTTGGGAGATCATCAGGCTAGCTAGGGTTTGCAGCGTCAGCAGTGCGCCATCAAACCAGGTGTGCAGGAAGCCGCTGGGCAGGCTTTTCCACTCAGGCTGCAGAGCAACCACATCACTCCAGAAGCGCTGACCTGCTTCGATCTGCTGCCGCAAGGCTGCCAGAACCACTAGCTTGAAGGTAGATCCTACTGCCAACGGCTGATCAGCATTGAGGGCGACTAATTCAGAGGAGCCTTCCAGTACCAGCAAATTTACCTGACCGGGAAACTGCTGTAGCTCCTGAATCACGTCATCGAAGGAGACGAACGGGCGCTGGGGTAACTCAAAAAACAAGCCCACAATTTGCCCGTTGGCATCGAGGGCAATATGCGTCGGCACGGTACCCAGCTCGAACTGCACCTGATAGCGATTGAGCTTGCGTTGGATGCCGCTGTAAGCACCTAAAGAGACTTTCAGCTCGTTAATAATGTTCTCGACCTGCCCTAGGGGAACCTCTTCAAGGAAAGAAGGTGCGAACCAGTCGGCAGACAGGGGTGTGGTGAAGAGGCGTTCGAGGGCAGCTTCGGGAGAGAGGGATTGCGCCATCAGAATAGGAGTAGGAGTAAGGAGTAGGGGGTAAGGGTAGAGTTGAGGCAAGGAAAAACAGACTGAATCATGAATTACGCCGCTTGTTGAAAGCAATCAGGTTATTTGCAGCAAAAGCTACTTGAAAAAGCTACTTGAAATAAATCAACAGATTTAGCCCCGGAATTGTGCGAGACAGCGTCCACAGCAGCAGAGCAAAGTAAAGAACGCCAAGGCTCCACTGATACCAAGTGAGGGCGGTAATCAGCCCCGGCATCTGCTGATCGCGCAGCCGAATGTCGTTGAAGCCAAAGCGCAGCAGATTGTTGAGGCTGAAGTCAAAATAGTTGAGCCATCCCCAGCGGCGGTCCCAAAGGATGGGCGTGTAGCGGTCGCGAAAGATGGGATTGAGGGGAATGGTGGGCAGCCGACCAATCAGGAGACGGACTTGGCGCATACTGCCATCTTCAACAAAGTAGCTGGTGTCCATCAAGTCATGGTAGCGGCCGCGCCCGTAAATCAGGCTCAGCAACAGCAGCGGTAGCGGCAGCACCAGAGCTTCTAGCCAAGCCAAGGTTTGCCAGGGAGACTCGCCCGTCTGAAACAGAGCCGCCAGACCCACCAACGTCAGAACACTGAAGCCACCAGCCACCCAGAAGGTTTCGCCCAGCGTAGGCACCAGTGGCACAGGTCGCAGTCGCCGTAGCCGATCGAGTAGCCAGAACATGACGCCGAACTGAGCTACCGCCACCAGACCGACGCCAAAAATTAACCAAAAGCTGGTGCCAAAACGAGTCAGCAGCAGCAGCAGCGCCAGCCCAATCCAACGACTCCCTTCGAGCAGCCAGCCACCGGGGGAAAGTGGACGTTGCACCGTGATCTGATCGCGGACACGCACATAGGTTGCCAAATCCACCCCTTCGAGCCGCAGTACATCGCTAGCATTGCGGAGCGGCTGCTGGTCCCGCGCCTTCAGGATCGTAGCAGCCTGCTGAGCAGAAAATCCAATGCGTTCTAGCTGTTGAGAAGAGGCGGTGTTCAAATCGGTGCCTAACAAGCGTTGGCGGATCTGCCGCAGTCGCAGTTTTTCGGTGGTGTACTGTACGTCATTGGCATCGGCAATTTGCTGAAGCTGACGGAAGTTTTGCACGAGGTTGCGCAGCAGGGTTTCGTTGCCTTGCAGGGTTGGCACCGAGAGCACTCGCCCAATCCGCCCCGGATCGCCGAGCAGACGAGCTTGGCGCGGGTCAAACTGTAGATTCGGCACATTGAGATAGGCACGTTCAGCAAAGCTGGCATCGGCCAAATCCATTTGACTGAGGACAGCTGCACCACGTAGGTTTACGGATTGGTTGAACTGGGACTGCCGAAAGCTGACGGGCTGCTCAAAGACGGCCTCGCTGAGAAACAGAGCCTGAGAGAACTTGCTGCGATCGAACAGAACATTGCCCTGCCAGCGGGTTTGCGATAGATCAGCCGTATCTTGCCAGCGGATGCGACTGAAGTTGGCTGTTTGCTGAAACACAGCTTGGTTAAAGCTCGCCGCCTTAAACTCGCTATTTTGAAAGCTGACAACATCCTGGAACAAGGCTTGATTGAAACGTGCCCGTCCGAAGAACAGGGCACTACGAAACCGCACCTCGCGCTGAAATACGGCATTCGCAAAGTTGGCGAGCTGACTAAATCGGGTCTCTGACCAGTCGGTTTCTTGAGCAAAAACGGCTCCCTGGGCTTCAACGCGCCCCAAAAAGAAGGTGTTGCTAAAGTCAACAAATCCTTCAAATCGCGTCTGCACTAGCGTCAGTGGACCCCGCACAACTGTAAGTTGTAATGGCGCAACCTGCGTTTGTACCAGCAGCGAACGAGACAACTGGCTGAGCTGCAAGAGCCGTCGCCGGTCACGAGCAAGCTGGTTCTGTTCAGCCTCATTGAAAATGGGTAGCGCTGCCTGGCCATAGAGCGGCGTGGGCAATCCCAAATCGCTAATCTTGAGTTCTCCGCGAATTAGCGAGTAGCTGAAATCTATCCCTAGCGGCGTCGAGGACCGTTGCAACTGGGTTTGAATCAGGCGATAGAACTGATCACGAAACGCTGCGTTTTCTGGGCGTAGATCGATCACCAAGCGTTGCAGATTGAGAGTACGCACCCCGTCACTCTGCATCGGTGTTTTCAGCCGCTCTTGCAGCCGCTCGATCGTCAGTGGAGTCCGCTCGGGTAGAGCAACTGCCGCCCATGCTGGCTCAGCCAACAGCAGGCTCATTCCCAGCCAACCCAGCAACCATAAACAGAGAAATCCGCGAACCACAGACTTGCTCAGGAAGGCTTCTCCTTATAGAACAGCACAAGCAGTCTATATCATTCGCATCATTTGCGGCAGCGGATTGCACCGTAGTCACTAGAGGGTGAATTCTAAAGTCTAGAAGACAAGCAATCTCTACGTGCGTACAGTACGGCCATGCATGCCCGCTCGCCTGACTCTGCCGCTGACCCTAACGCTCCTGGGTCTGCTCTCTACAAGCAGGATTACTATCTGTGGCTGTTCTGTGGCTGTGGCTCACCGAAACCGCCTACCTGCTGCCAACCGGTGGCAAGAGGTTAGATATTCCAAGCCTAGCCGAAGAAATTGAGGATATAGGCAAAGCGAGAAGTGAGCAGTTGAGAGCAATACCGAAATTGTCCTCATGCATTTCCTCATGCATTTGCTGAAGTATCAGTATCAGCCAGAGCAATAGGATAGCCCGTGAGCACTGTTTGGCACTGCTTATTGACATTGCATCTATCAACTTGGCGATTAGAGCTGTGCCCAGAATTCTTGCTATGCTGAAGAACTGGACTGCTTACGAATTGAACCATGCCGACGCTGACGAGTTCCCTCACTGCCTTTCCGCTGACCGCCGTTGTGGGTCAAGAGGCGATCAAACTGGCGCTGCTGTTGGCAGCCGTAGATCCGGGCTTGGGCGGCGTGGTGATTGCTGGGCGGCGCGGCACGGCGAAGTCGGTGATGGCGCGGGCAATTCATGCCTTGCTGCCGCCGATTGAAGTGATTCAAGGCTCCTGCTGCAACTGTGATCCGGCTCGCCCAGATGAGTGGGACGACGAAACCCGCCAGAGAGCAGCTGCCAACTCCTCAAATGGTGCAGACTTGAGTACTGTCTTCACGACCGAGATTATTCCAGCTCCCTTTGTCCAAATCCCTCTGGGCATCACCGAAGATCGATTGCTGGGTTCGGTGGATGTGGCGCAGTCTATTAAACGAGGAGAGACCGTATTTCAGCCAGGACTGCTAGCCGAAGCTCATCGCGGCGTACTGTATGTGGACGAGATCAATCTTCTAGATGACCAGATTGCCAATTTGCTGCTGGCTGCTCTCACCGACGGCTGGAACCAGATTGAACGCGAGGGGATTAGCTTTCGCCATCCCTGCAAGCCGCTGCTAATTGCGACCTACAACCCGGAAGAGGGCGAGCTGCGCAATCACTTGCTAGACCGCATTGCCATTGCCCTATCGGCAGATGCCGTCCTCGGATTAGATCAGCGGGTGGCAGCCGTAGAGCAAGCAACTCAATATGCTGACTCGCCGCAAGCGTTTTTGGAGCAGTACGCCGAGGATGTAGATTCGCTAAAAACGCAGATTCTCTTGGCGCGGGAATGGCTAAAGGATGTGCAGATCCAGCCTGAGCAGATTGCCTATCTAGTCAATGAAGCCGTGCGTGGGGGCGTACAGGGGCATCGAGGCGAGCTGTTTGCTGTGCGGGTCGCTAAAGCCCATGCGGCTCTCAATGGTCGTACCGAAGTCATCGCTGAGGATCTGCGCAAAGCCGTGGAGTTGGTGATTGTACCCCGTTCAACCACTGTGCAAACACCTCCCGAGGAGATGCCGCCCCCGCCACCGCCGGAACAACAGGAATCACCGCAGGATCAAGAGGAACCCGACAAACAGGATGAAGAAGACGAGGAACAGCCCGAGCAGGAGCCACCCAGCATTCCGGAAGAGTTTGTTTTTGATCCAGAGGGGGTGATTCTCGATCCGGAAGTCCTGTATTTTGCCCAAATGGCGCATCGGCAGGGCAAGTCGGGTGCTCGCAGCGTCATTTTTTCGGAAGATCGAGGGCGCTACATTAAGCCTGTCTTGCCGCGAGGAACCGTGCGACGCATTGCTGTCGATGCCACCCTGCGGGCAGCAGCTCCTTACCAAAAGGCGCGGCGGCAGCGCTATGAAGGGCAGCAAACCGGAGCAATCGGGGCTGATCGCCGCAAGCGGGTATTTATAGAACAAGGCGATTTACGAGCTAAACGACTAGCCCGGAAAGCCGGAGCGCTGATTATTTTTGTCGTAGATGCTTCGGGGTCAATGGCGCTGAATCGGATGCAGTCGGCAAAGGGGGCGGTGCTGCGGCTGCTGACCGAGGCATACCAAAACCGCGATCAAGTGGCGCTGATTCCGTTTCGAGGGGAGCAGGCCGAGGTGCTACTGCCACCAACCCGGTCGATCACTTCCGCCCGGCGACGGCTAGAGCGAATGCCCTGTGGCGGTGGTTCCCCCCTGGCTCATGGCCTGACGCAGGCGGTGCGTGTGGGCATGAATGCGCTCAAGTCGGGAGATATTGGTCAGGTCGTGATCGTCGCTATTACTGACGGGCGTGGCAATATTCCGCTGGCTCGTTCGCTGGGAGAACCCTTACCCGAGGGCGAAAAGCCGGATATTAAGGCGGAGTTACTGGATATTGCCGACAAAATCCGCTTGACGGGCTTTCAGCTGCTAGTAATCGACACGGAAAACAAATTTGTCTCGACGGGCTTTGCCAAAGAGATTGCCAACCATGCCGGTGGCAAGTATTATCATTTACCCAAAGCGACCGATCAAGCCATTGCTGCCATGGCGCGAGGAGCCTTGCGCGACATCACGGGTTAGTCTCGGGCTAGCCTGACTCGCTCAGAGTTGACCTGGCCATTGCTGGTCGATCGCGCCGAGAGCAATCAAGGTGGTGCGCTGAGCCGGCGAGAGAGTAGCGCCCGTAATGTTCATGCCTTCGTAGAGCCGATCGAGCCGTAGCGTCTTTAACAGCTTGCCGGTTGCCACGTCCCACAAATTAACGGCTTCGTCGCTGCTGCTGGCAATCAATGTACCATCCGGACTAAACGCCACCGAACGTACCCGGTCAGCATGACCCGGCAATGCCTGCAAACATTTTCCAGTTTCTATATCCCAAAGACGCACTACTCGGTCATCACTGCCGCTAGCTAGGGTATGGCTATCGGGACTAAACACCACCGAACGGATTCCATTTCGGAAGCCATCCAGTGTTTTCAGTGCTTTGCCGGTTGCTACATCCCACAACCGCACCATCCGCCCGACGCTGCTGCTCGCAAGCGTTGTACCATCCGGACTGAACGCCACCGAACGCACCCAATGGTGATGTCCTTCGAGCACCTTGAGGCACTGCTGACTCGCCACATCCCAGAGGCGCACCGTGAGATCGCTGCTTCCGCTGGCTAACATCCGACCATCTGGACTAAACGCTACTGACCACACCCACTCGGTATGTCCTGGCAAAATCCCCAGACATTGCCCAGTTGTCACGTCCCATAGCCGCACACAGCGATCACAACTACTGCTAGCTAGGAGTTGGCCATCGGGGCTGAACGCCACCGAAAGCACCCCATCACCATGACCGCTCAGCATCTTGGACTGTCCAGTGCCCATCGTCCAGATCCGAACTGAGCAATCATCACTGCCGCTCGCTAAGAATTGCCCATTCGGACTAAACGCCACGGACCACACTCGCCCAGTATGCTCAACCAGCAATAGCTGGCACTGTTCCTGAGCAATATTCCATACGCGCACAGTATGGTCTTCGCTGCCGCTGGCCAGAAGTTGGCTGTCGGGGCTAAACGCGACTGAGCGGATGCCGCGAGCATAGCCCTGCAGGGTTTTGATCGACTGACTCCGTTTGACGTCCCATAGTCGCACGGTTTGATCATCACTACCACTCGCAACCCGCTGACCGTCCGGGCTGAAGGCAACCGAACGCACCCAACTGCTATGTCCGTGTAAAACCGCCTGACACTGCCCCCTCTCGACTTGCCATAGCCGCACAGTTTGATCTTCACTGCCGCTGACAATCATCCGGCTATCGGGACTGAAGGCAACCGACCACACCCAACCCATGTGCCCCACAAACGATTGCCGGCAGTTCCAAGTGTTTACTTCCCACAGGCAAATGGTGCGGTCGCTACTGCCGCTGGCCAAAAGCCGACCATCAGGGCTAAACGCCACCGAACGCACACCGCGCGTATGCTGCTTGAGGACCTCCAGACAGTGCCCTGTTGCCATCTCCCACACACGAATGGTACGGTCGCTGCTGCCGCTAGCCAGAAGCCGGCCATCGGGGCTGAAGGCAACCGAACGCACAACATCGGTATGCTCTTCTAGGGTATACACGCACTGCCCGTGATTCACCTCCCAGACTCGCACGGTTCCATCATCGCTACCGCTAGCCAACTGCTTGCCATCGGGACTAAAAGTGACTGAGCGAATCCAACTGCGATGCCCGATGAGGGTAGTCAAACATTGTCCTGTAGCAACCGTCCACAGGCGAATGGTTTTATCTTCGCTGCCGCTAGCTAAGAGTTTGCCATCAGGACTAAAGGCCACAGACCGAACCCAGTCGTCATGCCCTTGCCAACTAGCGATTTGCTCACCGGTGATGCTGTTCCACAAGCGAATCTGGCTATCGGTGTCTCCGGTTGCCAGCAAACTGCCATCCGGGCTGAAGGCCACCGAAAGAATACTCCCGAGCTTCTCAGCAAACACCGATTTCGATAGGTCAGCACCAGCAAAGTTGACTCGATGCAAACTCAGGGTCTTCAGGTATGCCTGCCGCACAGTCAGTCCAGAAAAGTCGCAATCCTTTACTTCGATGCCCAGTTGCCAGAACAAATTCAGCAGATTGCCGGCAGCATATCCAGGCCGTAGGGGAGGGTGCTGCCGCAGCATCGCCAACAGCTCTAGCAGTCGCTGCCGCAGTACCGCTCTGTTTTCATATCGCTCACTCAACTTTTCGATTAACGGGTGCAGCACGCCACTGATTTGGCGTTCGCGAATGTAATCTTGAGACTGAGCTTTAATCAAAGCGTGACGGTTGAAATGCTTGAGGTTGCCGGTGACAATCTCCTCACAGATGCGCTCCACCAGCCGGCTTGCCACAAATTCCAGAATGACAGGCTGAAGCGAAAACAAGGCTTTGTCCCGCTCAACTAACGATCGCCGCCCCAAAGACTCAATTGCCTCCAGGAGTCGAGGTAAAGACACCGGAGGCACCAAATCATCACGTAATTCTTGTAGAGAGACGGGTTCGCTGTTGATGGCTAACCAGTACATGATTTGCTTTTCCAGGCTAGAGAGGCGAGCAATTTGCTGTTCTAGCAAGGTGCGAATGTCCCCGAAAACGGCGGTTCCCTGCTTGAGAAATTCTGATAAACTGCCACCAAACAACTCTTGAATGGTCACTGACGCAATCCTGAGCGCCAGAGGATTGCCTCCATAGCGCTGGACAATGTCTCGCCACTGCTGCTCTGATTCTGCAAAAATACCCTTTTCTCTAAAAATAGCTTGTCCTTCGGTCGGTTTCAGACCCAGAAGATGGAAGGCTCGTACCTTCTTGCCTTCTAGCGAGGCAAATTCTTTAGTTTTCTCGCCACTAATCAACACTAAACAGCTTTGATGGTCGGTGATTCCCACCTGTTCAAGGAGTCTGCCATAATCCTGATAACCGTCTCGATAGTCTCCTGCAAGGGCATCGCTGCGGAGAATCGCTTCGGCACCGTCTAGTATTAACAGACAGCGATAGTGCTTGAAATAGCGCAGCAGTTCAGCAATCTGGTCTGCCTGGGGCGCTGTAGGCTCAATCGTCTGCCCATGCGAGAAGGTTTTCAGCACATCCGTCAGCACCTCCTGCAGGGGCGGAGCATTACCCAACGATCGCCACACCACTTTTTCAAACTGATCCTGAATCCGCGTGGTCAATTCAACCGAAAGAGCCGTTTTACCAATGCCACCAATGCCCAGCAATTCCACCAAACGGCAGCGATCAGTGACAATCCACCGCTCTAACTCCTGCAATTCTGCCTCTCGTCCGTAGAACGAATCCACAGCAACCCGGCTATCGTAGATGGCTACTGAAGAAGAGCGATGCTCAGAAGCCGCTGATTCTGACGGCAATAGGGCCCTGCTAGAAGCCGCCTGTTCCTGGTACTCCGCGATCAGCATCTGCTGAAGCCTAGCTAGCTTACCCGGTCCTTTACCGCCTATATGAAATTTTCGATAAACCTCACCCAATCGTTTGCGAACCGCAGTGGCATCAATACCCAGTTGAGTTGCAATCTCACCTATTGACTGCCCCTCAATAGCGGGCGATAAAACCGCGAACTCGGTCTCTGAGACACCGTAGGCATCAGCCAATGCCTTCAAGGCAGAATGAGGAATCACAATTCTCAGCTCACAATATAGAAGGATATATCAACCATCTTCTCTTCTAGCATAAAATCACTTAAGTGAATTCTAAGTTCCTTTAAGAAGCGTTGTTTTTGTGAGGAGATGGCTTTGCTGTACCAGGCAGCTAGCAGGAAGTATGCAGCAAGCCTGCTGATATGAGCTTACACTGCTCCTAAAGAGTCGCTGTGTTAAACCAAGAGTTGCTTCCCAAGAGTTGCTTCAGGTAACCTCACTTAGGTTTTAGGCAATCAAGCTGGTCTCTAGATTGGGCAACTTGCTTAGCAATCTTTTCATCGGAGCTAGGATAAACGCTTGATATTCTCACAAAAGTGAGATAATGTACTGCTATGCACTCTTGCCTAAGGGTACTTAAATGCAAGTCTGCGATGTACTTTCCTGAGGTTAGCCCTTGTCTCGTATTCTGACCAAATCCTGATCTAGATCTTCTGACCATCTTGGGCATTAATCCTCTGGATTCGTCTCTTAAACGCTGAATTGAACTAGGACTGAGGCTGAACGTGGTGTGAGTTCACCGAGCGACTAGAAGGGTCAGCTGAATTCCTCCGCTCAGGGATTACAGTAAACAGTTTACGTCCTAGACGTTTGAGGCATTCAAGTCAGGCTAACAAGTCAGGCTCAGTTTACTCCCTTCAGATTCATGCCCCCTACAAATCTACAAATCCAAATCCAATACAAATAAAGATTGCCCCCCAAACGGGAGGCAACCCTTTCATCTCCAGCTAATGTCACAAGGTAGGTGTCCTTTGAGTTCTTTCTCCAGTTCTTTTAGCCCTCAACTCCTATCTAAACCAGCGCACGGTATTACAGATCGCCCCATTGCCTATGGACATGCTGGGCGCGTCAAATACCGTGGAACCTACTGGTTTGCCAAGCTTTACGAGTCCGATCAATCTGTTGTGATTCCAACCGGAGCGCCCGTCACCATCATCGGCGTTGAAGGCATCACCTTGCTTGTTGTTCCTGCAAGTGCCTTCTAACCAGGAGATGACTTATGGGTCCGCCAGAGTACAACCATCTGATTCGCCTGGCTGGTCTGCTGCTGAAATACTATGTGTTAGGAGGCTTTTGCTTCTCTATCGTTTGTATCCTGCTGGCTGGCTTTGGGGCGTTCCAGCTCATCGGTTTACTTTTAGCAGCGGCAGGACCGATTTTCTGGCGCTTAGCTGTTTTCATCTTCTGCCTGATTGCCGTTGGTATTCTGGCTGAAGCCTTCCGGTGAGCGAAATGACTCCCGCACCTCAGCGACATGGGGGCAAGACAAGAACGGCAATTGTTTATTCTATTTAGAAGCTATTTAGAAGCGCCCGTAGAAACACAAGTTAGACGGAACACAGATTGGTACTGGCTCAAGAACACCTAGGAATACTCAAAAAATCCAAAATGCTCTCCATTGCTGTGTGAAAGGCAATGGCTTAGGGGTCAGTTTGCAGGGTTTGGGGCTGCAAAAAAGTCATCATTTGCTCTAGTCCGCGCTGAATTCGGCGAGTCACGGTCATCGGGCTGACGCCAATCCGCTCTGCCACTTCTTTGCGAGACAGATCGTTGAAAAAGACAAACTCAATGGCTGCTCGGGTCTTCTCCTCTAGCTGATTGAGGGCCCGTTGCAGCTGTTGCCGATCTTCTTCTAGTCGCTGCAAGGCTTGATAGTGCATATCCGGCAGGGTTTCACCTAGGGTGATGGAAGAGTCTACCTGCTGGCAAACCGTGGCGTCGAGGCTGAGAGGCAGACGGTTTCGCACAGCCATTTTGATTTCCCGCCATTCATGGACAGCAATGCCAAGTTCTTCGGCAATCTCGTTATCGTTGGGTTGACGTCCCAGTTTGCGGGTGAGGGCAACGCGAACTTTCTGCCCTTCCTTTTGCAGGTCTTGCCAGCGACGCGGAACTTTGATTGAGCTGCCGCGATCGCGCAAGAAGTGCAGCATTTCCCCGCGAATATAGGGCACCGCGAAAGAGCTGAAGGCGCAGCCTTGGCTGGGGTTAAAGCGCTCAATGGCTCGAATCAGGCCGAGGTAGCCAATTTGCTCGAGATCCTCGTAGGGTTCAGCGCATTGATGGCTGACACGATGTGCAATCTTACGGACTAAACCCGTGTTCATCCGGACTAATTTATTACGCAGAGCAACCGAGGGATTTTGCTGGTAAGCCAGCAATAGTTCCATGCAATGCGAGCGTAGAGAAGATTGAGTAGCCGTCATCTGAAAGAACCACCTTGTGACTGATTTAGGCTCATTGTCCGTATTGCAGGAGTGCCGAACCATCGTTATTTCACGGGAATGAAGGCAGTCTCCCTCGAGGCGATCAGCGAAATCACTGACTTGCCTGCTGTGTCTACCAAGGTCACGGCGGTTTGGAATCGCTGGGAACCGCGACGAATCGGCTCTAGCTGCGACGGGGCAACCTTCTCTAGACAAATCGCCTAAAATCAGAGCAGAACTGGACCACCTTCTATGCGTGGAGCCAGCAGTAAATCAGCAATAAACTAGTCATCAGCCAACGGAGCTGTAGGCTACATCCGTTAACAAGGAATCGTTTATGAGCAATACAAGTAATTTTCGAGAGGCGATTCGGCAAGCCAAGGGACAGGCCCTTGTCGGACCTAATGTAATTACCAAGGCATTGCCCTATCTGGGCGGTGGGCTGGTACTGACTGCCCTAGGAACCTATGGTGGCTTAGGAGTCATTCGCAGCAATCCCGGACTGTTCATGCCCACGTTTATTGGGGCTATGGTGCTGCAGTTGATTTTGTTCTTTGTGTCCAGCAATGTGGCGGCCAAAAGCAACAACAGCACGGCGCTTCCTCTGCTAGCAACCTACAGTTTGCTATCGGGCTATACCCTGAGTGGCATCGTCTTTGTGGCGCTTGGCACAAACGGCGTCGGTATTCCTGGGATCGGGGTTGCAGCTTTGGGATGCGGCGTTACTTTTGTGGTGGCTCGGCAGATTGGCTCCAACCTGTCGGATCAGGATGGTCTAGCATTAGCACAAACTATTCGTTTGGGGATTATTGCCTTATTTGTGGTGCTGTTGATTCAGCTCCTGTTTGCTGTATTTGGCATTTTTACCCCCAACTGGTTGGAGATTGGCATTTCGGGTCTAGGAGTGCTGCTGTTTACGGGAGCGGCTGTGGTTGATTTTTATGTTCTGCCACGCACCTATCGCGATGATCAGTATCTGTCGGCTGCGCTTTCGATGTACCTTACCTACATCAACCTGTTTGTCTTCATCCTCAGACTGCTGATCGCTTTCAATCGCGATTAGGATGTCAAGTGGTTCACTCGAACTAGCTTGATAAGACTAGAAAAGATTTAACAGCACCTAATTAACCCAACACCGATCAAGTAAACAGCCAGTGCTCTACGGAACGCTGGCTGTCTGGTTTAATTAGCGGTTTAGATGCTGTGACTTGCACTTCTTCAAGCCTTCATAAACCAGGGAGATTTACCCTAGGAGCTGGGTGCAATTGCCAATTGGCGTAGGAACACTGATTTGCTATCACCAGCCAGCTAAAAAGAAGAGGCAAGCTTAGCGTTCACTGAGCGCAGGCTTGAGATTGGGGTTGACTGGAATCACCGTGAGCGACTGCGAGTGAGAGCGCTGCTTAAACCAATTCAAGCCAACAACCGTGTAGCTTTGAGCATCGTGATTCTGAAAGGTATCCCCTACAGATAGGGCTTTCTCGCTGTTCAGGGTTCCCAGCAATCGTTGGTGCGTATCGACTAGCAAGTACTGCATAAATGACCTCTTGAGTTAATGCTTACAACCTACAATTCGGTTTAGAAATGACCGCCAAAATACTTGGACTAACTTGGAACTAACTTGACAACAAACTAAAGACACATGCTGTGGTTTAGACAAACTAAACTCTATCAGAACTTGGTGAAAGATTAACAAGAGATTAAAAGATTCCTCTAATCTCTCTTCCAATCTCTTGCTGTATAGATGCAACGCCTAACTCGCTCATCCGGACGCAACAAACTAACAGCAATCGAGGAATTATTGCCTCAACTGCCAAACTCATCGCATCACTGCATAGGGCATACCAAAGCGTTACAAAGCACCCCCAAGACTTAGGCAAGAGGCAAAAGCGCCTAACTCAATTTAGGGTAAGGCTAATTCAAGAGATGGAGACTTAAATGGTTCTACTTGTCACCCCATAGATGAGTTTTTATCTGCTTAACCTGACTCAATCTCAACAACTAAGCGCTGGAGTAAGTACTTGAAATCTTAGGAAGTGTAGCAGATAAAAGCTGACCTGAAATAACAATTTGATTGAACCTTCTAAGCCATCGCCAACTCACTGTTTAGCAATTCCCCATTCTTATAGCATGTCTTTTGGCAAAGTGTTTAACTTTAAGAAATCTAACTAAGATTTGACTGCACTCCCATAACCCATTGGTTATGACGCTGCTCTAGCGCGGTTCTCTCTGCCGGAGTAACATCTGCCAACGGGCGTTGGATCGCCTGCTAGTGCGAGCTAGTATCCCGATAACTTACCTTGGCGCTTGGTTTCCTGCTCAGACCATCGGAACAACGCTAAGCCAACAACCAAGTAAAGCGCTCCATTTAGCAGAGCTAGAGCAAGTGCCTGTGCATTCAAGTCCATGCCGCGAGCCATGACATCCCGCAGAAGCCCAGCACCCGGAGCCATGGGCAGCAGCCAGCCGATGATGCGCATTCCGCCGGTCCAGGTTTCAACGGGAGCCGTGAACAGAAACAGAAGCCCAAACTGAAACACGCTCAATAGCTGTTGCACTTGCTTCAGGATCAGCGCCAGCGATCCCATCGCGAATGAAATGCCATAGGCTCCCATTAGCACGGCTAGCAGAGGGGGAATCAGAGTAATTGGGAAGGCTAAGCGGCTACCAGTCAGCACCATGATCAGCAGCAAAATGCTGAGATTGATCGCCAGATTCAACGTTAGGCTGGCAAAGGCTCGCATCAAAAAGACCTGGGGAGCGCTGTAGGGCGACAGGAACAACTGCTCTAGGGTGCCGGTACGGGCTTCCTGCTGCAATCCACCGGCAATATCGCCCAGAATAAACAGCATCAGCGCCCAAAGAACATAGCCAACAATAATGGCATCGAGACGGTCGCCAAACTGGAACCCCGGGCCGGCAATATAGCGAGCACTGAGAAACAGCCCGTAGAAAATAATTGTGGTGCCAATAATGCCACCAATGACTTCCGAGGAGTAGCGCAAAAGCTGGATCCAGCTCCGCTTAAATTCTGCCCAAAACAGGAAAAGCATAGAGAGGAAAAGGGTCAAGAAAAACAGGACGCAGACATTCAGGGATTAATGAAGTTGTCCAGAGCGGACCTCACCGCCGCTATTGGAGAGTTCAGGCAGTCTACCCTGGCGAACAAGCGTCAGGAAGATGTCTCTGAGGCTGGCTTGGTCGCGTTCAACCCGTAGGATGGGTAGAGGGCGCAATCCGTCCACCACGGTGTAGAGCAAGTCGGGATCGCGAAGATAAATTTGTTTGGGTTCCACTACCGCACCAAGAGACCGCAGTTTGTTGGTACGTTCGGCGTCGAGAGGGTGTTCTAACTCGATGCGGTAGGTTGCTTCGGAAAACTGGCGGATCAGTTCGCTAGTGGGTTCTTCAACCACGACTGTGCCTTGGTTGATGATAGCAACGCGATCGGACAGCTCTTCGGCAATATCGAGCTGGTGCGTGGTGAGCAAAATGGCCCGTCCCTCGGCTGCAATTTCTCGAACGAGGCGCTTAACACTTTCGGTGGCTTCCACGTCCAGTCCCAAGGTTGGCTCATCGAGAAGCAGCAGTTGCGGATCGTGAATTAACGCTACGGCAATGGCGAGCTTCTGCTGCATGCCGCGAGACAGAGTTTGCACAAGGGCACGGCGTTTGTCTCCTAAGTCAAAGCGCTCGAGCAGATCTCGGGCCCGCTGGCGAGCCACCCGAGGCGTTAATCCCCGCAGCACGCCGAAGTATTCCAGGTTTTCGCTAGGAGTCAGTCGCCAATACAGGTTGCGGTTGCCTTCCAGAACGGCTCCAATCAACTTCAGCGCCCGAGAGTCGCGATGGGGATCGCACCCAGCAATACGCACTGAGCCGCTATCGGGCAGGATGAGTCCAGCAATCATTTTGATTGTGGTGGTTTTGCCGGCTCCGTTTGGGCCCAGAAATGCCAAAACTTCTGCGGCGGCAATACTAAGGGATACATCCCGCACAGCGGCTAAAGTTTTTCCCCGCGAACGGTAGGTTTTCTTCAGCTGATGGGTTTCCAGAATATGCATGAGGAGAAGAGAGGCTACTTCCGCTAGTATGACGTTTTCCGAACGGCTTTGACCGGCTGCAAAAGCGACTTGAGCTGCAATCCAAAGCCCCCTTGAAAGCCATCAGGAAGCCATCAAGAGGGCTGGATTCAGCGAGAGAATCAAGGAATTACAGAATTACAGCGTCAGCGACTGAGCGTTGGTTTCGATCAGCTTGGCGAGATCCCGCAGAAACGCCGCTGCGTCTGCACCATAGATAATGCGGTGATCGCAAGTCATATTCACCTGCATCTGGTTCTTGACGCCAAAGGTGCCGTCGGATGTGGCTACAAGCTGGGGACGGGAAGCACCCACTGCCAGAATTGCGCCTTGTCCGGGCGGCAGGATTGCGTCAAAGCGATCGACCCCAAACATGCCCAGATTCGAGATCGTAAAGCCACCGGTGCTGTATTCATCTGGTTGCAGCTGCTTGGCTCGCGCCCGGTCTACTAAGTCTTTCCAGGTGCGGGAAAGAGAATAAATATCAACCTGATCAGCGTTTTGCAGCACTGGCGTAATCAGACCGCCATCGTCCATAGCCACCGCAATTGCCACATGGATGCCCGAGCGGTAATTGATGCCCTGTTCAGTGTAAAAGGCGTTCAATACCGGATGCTTTTGCAGCGTCACGGCTACCGCTTTCGCCAATAGCGCCGTCATCGTGACGCCTTTGGACTTGATCTGCTTGTAGAGTTTGTCTAGTTCATTGGTGGTGATCGTGTAGCCGACGCGGAAGACGGGCACCTGCAAGCTGGCGACCATGTTGCGCACCACGGCTTGCTGCAGCGTGTTGAATGCGGCAACTTGTCCAGGTTGAGCTGCAGGTTGAGCAGGAGCCGGAGCTTTAGCCGCCGCAGGTGGAGGCACGGGAGCCGGGGGAGGCACGGGGGCAACGGGAGCCGGAGCGCTGACTTTTCCTGCCGCTGCTTCTACGTCCTCTGCCACAATTCGACCGTAGGGACCGCTACCGCGCAGGGTACTGAGGTCTACCTTTAGTTCTTTAGCTAATTTGCGGGCCCGTGGCGAGGCCACTGTGCGGCCATTACGGGTACCGCTATCGCTAGTCGCGACTGCTGCAACCGGTTCTGGAGCCGCCACCTGCGCCGGAGCTTCAGTTGGGGTAGGAGCTGCTGGAGCTGCGCCCTGGCTGCGCCGCTGTTTCGCCTCCTCAATTTCAGCTTCGGTTTCCGCGATCAGAGCAATCGCTTCACCGACTGGGGCAGAGGATCCTGCCTCTACCAAAATGGTTGCCAGATAGCCCTCATAGAAGGACTCGACATCCATGTCAGCCTTGTCAGATTCAACTATGACAACGGTTTCACCCTTTTCAATCTTGTCGCCCGGTGCCTTTACCCAGGAGACAATCTTGCCTTCAGTCATCGTAGAGCTGAGGGCAGGCATGAAAATTTCGTTGATCATGGCTAGACCTCTCCCCGAATTTCTTCCACGATGCCGTCGCGCAGCAGAACTTCCACCTGCATTTTGCGAATTAGGTTGTCTCCAGCTTCGACTCGAAAGAACCCTTCGATTTGCCCTTGGTTCACTTCTTGATCGAGTTCTAGAAGCTGAACCTGTTGGAGCTGTTGCAAAATTTGGTTCTTCTTCTCTAACAGTTCACTTTTCTTCTGATTCACCTGCACGCGGATGTTGTTGATTTGCTGCACAACTCCCGGATCGGAGGGATTCACGCTTTGCTTTTGGATTTCCGTCTCAGCGCGTTGCCCTTGCACTTCCACCTGCTGAACCTGGCTGTCGAGCTGGTTCATCTGGCCCTGGAGTTGCTGCTGTACCTCCTCCTTCCAACGAGGAGTCACGATCACTTTGACGTTAACGGCTCGTTTTAAGAGCAAATGGGGTTTGGAAATTTCCATGAATGCTGAGCTAGGAACTACAGAGTTTAAGCAGAATCGAAAAGGGGTGAGCGGCCACGGCAATTGCAGCCGTTTCGCGGCGTTGGTTCTGAAATAAATGGTAGGGTTTCAGACAACCAGAGCACCCGAGACTGGAGCAACGCCATTAGTTGAACATCTCGTCGATCATACCGCGATAGCGTTCCATCACAACGGCGCGGCGAATCTTCAGCGTCTGCGTCAACATACCATTTTCCATCGAGAACGGCTCGGTTAACAGACGGAACGGCCCAATCCGATCATCCGGTCGATAGCCGGGGCGATTTTTGACTTCTCGATTTAGCTCCTGGCGGAATAAATCCTGCAGTGGCTTGTAGTCTTCCCCGATGGCGGCTGGTCCGGAACGGCTCGCCACATCAAATTTGGGCAACGTCAGCGATTGGGTTGCCGCCCATTTTTCTACCGCTTCCCAGTTGGGTACAATCAAGGCTCCCAGCACCTTTTGATCCTGCCCCACCAGCATAATCTGGTCGATATAGGGGCTGCGCAGACACGCATCCTCGATCGGCTGTGGTTCAATGTTTTCGCCGTTTGTCAGCACGATCGTGTCTTTAGCGCGTCCGGTAATAATCAAATCCTGCTGTGGCGTGATCCAGCCCAAATCGCCGGTATCGAACCAGCCTTCTGGATCAATCGCCTTGGCTGTGGCTTGGGGATTTTTGTAGTAGCCTTGCATCACCTGCGGTCCGCGAATCATTACTAAGCCTTGCTGTCCGTAGGGTACGGGCCGCCGTGTTTCGAGATCGACAATCTTGGTTTCCGTGTTGGGTAGAGGCTGACCATCGCCCCCGCGAATATTGCGCCACGGACGGCGAACATGGGTGATCGGCGAGGTTTCGGTGAGGCCGTAGCCGCCCAAAATCGTGACGTTCAGCACCTCAAAAAAGTCTTCTAGATGATCAGCGATCGAGCCGCCGCCGCTGACCAAAAACTTAACCTCACCTCCAGTCGCCTGCCGCACTTGCCGATAGACGATACGATCGCCGAGCCGATGCACGGGCCACAGCAGAATCATTTGCAGTCGAGCCATGAGCTTGTCTGCTGCTGAGGGCGTCAGATTTTCCAGATTGAGACCCGTCGCTACTCGACGTGCTTTGATGTAGCGATCACTCTGGGTGAGAAAGAACCGGATCAACCGCTGCTTGTTCTCCGGCTGGTCGCGGAATTGCTTCTGTACGCCTTCGTAGATTGACTCCCACAGGCGCGGCACGCCCACCATATAGTGCGGCTTGAATTCTTTGAGGTCTTTTTTCACTGAGCGAATGCTGGTGTAGATCTGGGTGCAGCCAAACGCCAGGATGAAATACTCGAAGGTGCGCTCGTAGCAGTGCCAGATCGGCAGAATGCTAAGTACCCGCTCGCCCTGACTCGGCTGCGCCACCGTATAGGCACCGGCAATCTGCGACAGCAAGTTGCTATGGCTCAGCATCACCCCCTTCGGCTGACCCGATGTGCCCGAGGTGTACATCAGCGTGGCCAGGCTATCGAGCCGGCGCTGCACCGGCTGCAAAATCTGGGTAGCCCCTAGCTCCATCAACTGCGCAAAATTCAGAATCTTCAAATTGGGATGGCTGGGCGGCGGTTCATCGGTAAGCAGCACCACGAAGCGTAGCGGCAGTTCCCCCAATCCATCTGCTAGCTTGCGATAGGTGTCCACATCTTGCACCACCAAAGCAATGCTGTCGCTGTGTCCCAGAATAAACAGCAACTCTTCGCGATCGGCCTGCGACCCCCGAACTGCGTTGATTGCGCCAGCAGTCATAATCCCCTGATCGGCAATCATCCAGCGGGGGCCATTGTCTGACACTTGAGCAATATGATCGCCGACCTGAATGCCAAGCGCCTGAAGCCCTGCTGCAAACTGCTGAATACTGCGATAGAGATCGGTGTAGGTCAGCTTAATCGCCGGATGGCTGTGCGGGTCGTGCAACGCAACCGTATCGCCGAAGCGCTGCGCCGCAATGCCCCATATCTCGGGCAGCGATTGCACAGTGCTATATCCAGGCGGCAAATTAGCAGCATGAGGTCCAGATGCGGAATGGGACGAACCAGCAGAGTGGGTCATGGTCTACTCCTACGGCATTGCAGGGAAATTCTGAATCGGTCTTAGCTTCAGTGTGGCACTCGACGGCACACTTCCAGCCTTACTTAATCATCAAAAAAATTAACGCTTTCCTGCATTGATAGCTCTATTGATAGAGCTATTAAAGGACAGGCTTCTAGGTGCAACTGCGACTGCAATTAAACTGCAATCGAACAGTGAAAACCGGCAGAAATCGATCAAGAATATTATTCAGAAGCGTCAATCTGAATTAGGGCTGATGATTTAAAGCATTTAATAGGGGAGTTCTGCCTATCCAAGCACCAATAGCGTTATGTCTTTAGGGTCTTCGATTTGCCCCTTAAAATAGCAATGGATAGGGACAGAAATTCATCTGTCAACATTCATCTGTCGATGTTGGATGCAGCTCATCGAGCCGCACCATCCACTATTTTCCATTGACTAGGAGTGTATATTCATGCCGAAGGCAGTTTGGAATGGCGCAGTTTTGGCAGAAAGCAACCAGTGTGAGGTGGTGGAAGGCAACTACTACTTCCCGCCTGATGCCATTAAGATGCAGTACTTCAAACCCAGCGACACCCACACCACTTGCCCTTGGAAAGGGGTCGCCAGCTACTACACCATTGAAGTAGATGGACAGGTGAACCAAGACGCGGCTTGGTACTACCCGCAAACGAAAGATGCCGCCAAAAATATTGAAGGCTACGTCGCTTTCTGGCGTGGAGTCAAGGTTGAAGCGTAGCACTAGGCTAAATTCAAGGGACCACTAAGAACGGTTGAGAGTGGATCGGGCATCGCTAGACTGAATCCACTTTCACCGTTTTCACCATTGGGATGGCATGTCCTAGACCTGACGCAGACGGCACTTTCAGAATAGATTCAGAAAGATGGATGCAGAAAGACTAAGTTTGCTCTGTATAAAGAAGCTAGAGGTAAAGAACTACAACCGCTGCCTTTGGACACCTGCTGGGCATACTGAAGACGATGCCGTTCGTCTCCGTAAATCAGGTTCCTCAAGCCGTTGCAATTTATGCTAGGGTGGCAGGGGATTTGGAGACAGCATGCTGTTGAGGTAAGGCCAAACTGGAGCAAGGCTGTTTCGCTCTGGTGTAGCAGAGAGGTGCTAGCATGAGACCCTTGCCTAGCAATTCCCTCTTGAATCCTTTGCTCAGAAGCAGGTCGTATTTGTTAGAATTCTGCTGATTTTCTCCATGAGCGTAATGCAAATCACTGATCCGCCCGCTTCATCCATGTCTATCCTGCTTGATTCGCTGCCTGACCCATCCGTTCCAGAGGGGGTATGTCCTCGACGGGCACGGCAGCAGATCGATTTGCTTTTGCTGGCAATTGAGGCACTGGATCTGGGCGGTTCTGAAGCACTGCTAGCCGCCGCCAAGGAGCTAGGACTGCAAGGGGTGATTAAGAACCGTGTGGCGCTATGGCGGTTACGAGCCACCAACCCACTGCGACGCAATAGCCAACGGCGGCCGCTGACGCTGACGGAGGCTAAAGCAATGGTGCTGATTATTTGCCATTTAGCGCGTCGGCTGACTGTGCTGGTCCGGCAACTGCTGATCGTCTACGAACAGCTTTTGGAGAAACAGCTCTCTCCCGACCATCATCTGCGGCTATCAAATTATTTAGAGCGATTTCGGGCCCACTTTCGCTCGCGCATGAACCCGAAGCGGGCAGCCGTGACCGCCTACACCACCGATGATGCGGCACTGAATGAACTTGCTCTGAGCTTACTGGGGCAGCTCTTGTTTTGTACCGGTACGGCTGGAACGCAGCGGCTTTGGAGTAGCTTGTTTGATGGAGATGTGGCATGACTATTCAGCGGCAATACAGCCTACCCAACTGCCGGCTGATCCTAGAAGGGTTGAGCAATGAAACACCGGCAGATCCTATCGGGCGACCTCCGCTGTCAATCGTCACCAATGTTGAATGCCATTTGGCAGGACAGTCCAAGCCTCTGACGGGCGGACGGGACTTTTTAACGAGCCTGACGACGGCGGTGAGCGAATATGCTCAGGAGTACCTTAGCGGGATTCATCATCTCATTATTCGCCGAGATCGCTCTGGCCATACCCCGTTGGTGGAGCTACAACGGCTTGATAGTCATCTGCATCGTTTGATCATTCACCCCGAACCGGGGCAGAGCAATTCCAATCAGCCGGCGCAGCATATTGATTTGACTACCGTGCAGCTATTCGACTTGGTAGAGGCGGTGGATCAGCTCTACGCTGATGGTCAAACGCTACCCGACCTGTCTCTGAAGCTGACGCCATTGTCCAAACGCTATATCCGTTCGCAGGAGCCTATCGGCAAGCGAGCGGTTCCAGCCTTGGTAGGTGCTTCTAGCCTAGCAGCAGCAGCAGCACTCCTATTTATGGTGCCAGTGCCTGAAGTGCGCCGACCGGAAACAGCTTCGGAAACTACCGCAACCGAATCTCCGGTGGCCGCTCCGACTGTTTCACCTTCGCCGGCCGCGCCTCCTCCCGATGCCAGTGCATCGCCAGTGGCTCCCTCTCCGATTGCTAGCCCCTCCCCCGATGCGAACGCCTCTGGAGCGGGAGTCAATCTCGTGGGGGCACCCGAGATTACCGATCAGGCAGAGTTGGATCGACTCACGGTCCAGCTTTACGACCGGTTGGATCTAGCCTGGGATAAAGTTCCGACCTTTGACCAGCCTCTAGAGTATCGGGTAGGCGTCGATACGAACGGCGAAATTGTCGGATACAAATTTGCCAACGATCAGGCATTGACCTACTTGAACGATACTCCCCTGGCGGAGATCCAGTTTGATGCAGTCAGCCCCGAGGCAGGGGGGACGGCCTCGCCACTGGCTCAGTTTCTGGTTGTGTTTAAACCCGATGGCGTATTAGAGGTCAGCCCTTGGTACGGACAATCAACAGAGTCTGAAGAATCTAAAGAGTCTGGATCCGGGGCGGGAACAGTTACTAACCCGGAACTCCCCTAGCCGAGGGTTTCTCGTCGTGCTGCCCTAGGTCAACTGCTAGGACTGTGGGCCCACCCAGGCATGGCTATCTACCTTTCCAAAAACCAACGGCCGATCGTTCGTTGCCTGAGTTGTATGACCGTGCCGGTCAACCGCATAGAGCAGCCAAGGATCGTCGCCCAAATTGCCCGCTCGAAACAGAGCCTGACTGGGATAACGTTGACTCCAGCCCAGCAGAACGGCGTTGCTATAGCAGACTTGCGTTGGAGCTACCGTGTAGGCGCGATTGGATGACCGATCCCAAATGACCGCAAAATCGGAGGCAAGGCTACTACCAAACAGAGACTCGAATTCCCGCACCAGAAGCTGATCACCGTTCTCGGACCAGCCAACCGGAATCGAGATGGCAATCGTTCCAGGCTGATCAACCATGGCATCTGCCACAAAGGGATTGTCGGCAAAGGGGGCTGCAGGCGTAATTGTGTGAAGTCTGCCACTGGAGAGGTGTTCTACAAACAAAATGCTGGCAACCCGGCTCAGCACAAACGGCTCAGCTCGCTGAAACTGAATTCGGCTGTAGGCAGCATAGGCCCCATCGGGCGAAATAAGCGACGGACTGCGATAGTAACAAAACTGAGGTGTAGCACTTGGCTTCTCCGCCAGGACAGCCAATATCCAGTTCCAGGGAATTGGATAGGGACTATTGAGCGGATCGAGTTGCGCCGAAGCCGGGGGGGAGAAGGTCATAGGAGCGGCAGAAGCAGCGAGAAGGGCAAGGAGCGGATAGGCGATGACCCATCCTTGACAATAAAAAACTTGACGATGAATAAAGCAAATGAGGTCTCCTGCGCAGACCTGAGTACTAACTGGGTGTTCACTGGAACGCAGCAAACCCCAGTCAGCCAACCTACTATTGGCGTTTAGAGAAGCAGCTAGATACCAACTAGGAGAAGCGATCGCACCAGCAACCGCCACGCATCAGTTTAAGGGCGAACTCAAGTAACTCTGTAAACACCGCCAGATATCGAACCCGAACAGCGACACGCAACGCTGGGGGCAACTGCTGCTGACTGAGGTCATTGATTGAATTTGCGATTGAATTTGCAGACTCGCTCTGTGGATTCGATTTTTGCTCTTGCTTTGCTACTTTCATGTATAGCAAGGGAAGCCCCTCTCGGCACAGGCACTCACGAAAGTTTTCAATCTCCTTAACGTTGTGACACAGAGTACTTGACAGTTCGCGAGTATTTCTGCCAGACTGGAGCGCCAATTCCAAGGTTGCATCCGATGCTCTCTCATGGCAAACTGTCGCCAACGTCTCTAGAGCCGCCTCCGGCAACCGATCGGTTGGGCAACTAGGACCTCATACACATGGTCTTACACACATGGCCTTACTAAGACCATAGTAGGTAGTCCAAAGTGCTGGATATCAGTCCATTTGAGCGACCATCACAGCCAAACGGTGAAATTCCGAGTAGGATCAAGGCACATGCGAAGTGAGTGATTCGCTGCTGATAGGGTGCTGCTAGAGACACACGAATTCCCTGCTTCTTGGCTGAGTTTGCAATGCATTGAGCTAGTATCACAAGCCAGTAAAACCTGCCTGAGGTGAGTTCATGACTAAATCCCCCACCACTTCCACTCCTGAATTAACCAAACCGGTGCCTCAGTCGTCATCCAGTGGATTGCGATCGCTCCTGGTTTTAATCTATCGTCTTTTGCTGCTGGGTGTGGGAAGCGGACTTGCAGCCATAGTCGGGGTAGCAATTGCAGAACTGTATCCAGCCCAAACCGAAGAACCGCCCTTAGTGGAACGCCTGATGCAGAGTTCTCAATCCTTACTGGCGAATCTCAGGCAATTGCCCGATATGTGGAATGGCCGCAGCGAGCCGACTCCCAGCCCAAGCGTGATTGCACCTTCTCCTCAGCCAGCTCCAGTCACTCCGTCACTCAGCAATACCGAACGGCAACAGCTGCAAGCCGAACTCACCCAACTGCAAGCTGAGCTGCAGACGTTGACCGAAAGTTCTACCGAACCATTGGCTGCCCGTGTAGAAGAATTGCAAAAGCGAATTCAATCGATTCAAGAGCGGTTGAACACGTTTACGACTGCTCCGGACTCTCCTACTGCTGAACCGATCAAGATTACTCCGACAAGCAATACCCAGGCAGGCAGCAACCAACTCATGGTGACCTTGCCCAGCGATGCCCTGTTTAATGCAGATCAGCGCACGCTTCGAACGGAAACCACCACCATTCTCGACAGCATTGTGGGTGATCTGCAGCGCTATCCAGATGCAACCATTCAAGTCAGTGCTCATATCGATCAGCAAGGTTCGGCTGAAGAAGACCGGAGCCGCACCTTCGAGCAGGCAAAAGCGATTCAGCGGTATTTAGCCGGCAAGCTCGGTGAGAATGTGCATTGGGTCACTATTGGTCACGGTCACAGCCGTCCGCTCGTTGCTAACGATACCCTCGAAAATCGGCAGCGCAATCGCCGTGTTGAACTGACGATTGACCCGTAATCCGCTCTCCACTGAATCTCGTCTGCTGAATCGAATGAATCGGGGCTAGACGAAATCTGCTGCACCGATCGCACTAGCTGCTATGCCACGCAAGCTCGCGAGCCGCTCGTTCGTCTCGGCAAGTTGGATGTGAGTGTCTCTACCGCACTGGCTGATCTGCAGTTGTTCGAAGCTGATGACTCTGGGTAGCCGCAGGCGATCGAGGTTATTTTGGAAGTCACGAACGATGGCTAAACCGCCTAAATTCAGCACGAAAGTGTCGGCACCCCCGTCGCCTTGAAGCTGGTTTCTGCCTCTGCCGCCTACCAGCAGATCATTTCCCTCTCCACCGATCAGCTGATCATGTCCGCGACCGTCCGAGAGGCGGTCTGCTCCGGCTCCGCCGTGCATCTGGTCGTTGCCAAATCCGCCGTGCAGTTGGTCATCCCCTTCACCACCGAGGATTGTATCGTTGCCCTGATTGCCCCACAGCTGATCGTGACCTGGGTTACCCTCCAACTGGTCTGGTCCGCCTCGTCCGCGCAGTTGTGTCATCAACCGAAGACCCGAAACGTCAAAAATTGTATCTAAAGCTACGGAAGTTTGATTTTTATCCCTTACCCGCCCTATAATTTGTATCAATAGATACGGTTCTGCAGGGCTATGGACGTTTACGCAAGCTCAGATTGGGACGAAGATTGGGACGAAGCATGGGAATATCAGCCTGGATTTACGGTTGAATTGAGGTCTAAACCAGGGGCTTTCTATACAGTTGAGAGCTATGACCCAATGATGGTGCCATCGGTTTGGCTAGTGGATGATCCCAGACCCCGTTACCCCCATGAACTAAAGCTGATTTCTCGCTCTAGTCAGTATGTCTGCCCGCTGTCTACACCGATCGCAACAAAACCGCAGCTTTGCTCGCTCTAACGAGTTTGGCGACGAGCAATTTATTGCAATCTTTACCCCAATCTAAGACTGAAACCGAGAGGCGGCTTCTGGAATGGCTGCCTTTGCAGTTAGGGTTTGCTCTCATCACTTTCACCATACCTTTTACCGTCGCCGTTCCTGCAATTTGCGGTAGACCTCTCGGATATCCACCTTGTGATGAGCAAGGGCTACGAGCGTGTGATAGAACAAATCGGCCACTTCCGCGGCGATAGCATCTGGGTCGCCATCTTTGCATGCCATCACAACCTCCGCCGACTCTTCACCGATTTTCTTGAGAATCTTGTTGTCACCCCCTGCTAGCAATTGGCAAGTATAGGAATTAGGGTTGGGCTGATCGCGACGGTTGCAGATCACCTCAAACACCTGCGACAGAGTATCGGCCGGCGGCGCTTTGATGCTGCCCTCGATTTGATGGAAGCAGCTCCGTTCTCCGGTGTGGCAGGCAATGTCGCCCGTTTGCTCCACGGTGACTAGGATGGCGTCGCTATCGCAGTCGTAACGGATGGATTGAACATGCTGCACATGCCCCGAGGTGGCACCCTTATGCCAAAACTCCTGCCGAGAGCGGCTCCAAAACCAGGTTTCGCCCGTTTCCAGGGTTTTCTGAAGAGACTCCTGATTCATCCAGGCCATCATCAGCACCGTGCCGTCGAGATAATCCTGCACAATTGCAGGCACTAATCCCTGCTCGTTGTAGCGAATCTGAGCTACGGGAATAGCAGACTCGAAGGTGATTGCGGAAGAACCTGACATAGGCTGTACCTTTACTATGACGCTGTGCAGCAGCACCCTCCACCATTATCCGCTACAGACGTCGATCTAACCGCACTGGCGATTTAGGATAGGTAAATGTGAGTTCATGAGTCATCGAGCGCTGTGATTTCGCATCGATAGTGGTTGAAGCGTATAAGAGGAGAGAATTTTGGTTACCACAACCCTTAACACTGCCAAATCAGAAGAAATCTTTGCGGCTGCCCAAAAGCTGATGCCAGGCGGCGTCAATTCGCCGGTACGGGCGTTTAAATCGGTGGGAGGACAACCCATCGTGTTCGATCGCGTCAAAGGAGCCTATATCTGGGATGTGGATGGCAACCAGTACATTGATTATGTAGGAACCTGGGGACCGGCGATTTGTGGTCATGCCCATCCGGATGTCTTGCAGGCCCTGAAAGAGGCGTTGGAAAAAGGCACTAGCTTCGGTGCTCCTTGCTACCTGGAGAATGTGCTGGCGGAAATGGTTATCGATGCCGTGCCCAGCGTGGAAATGGTGCGGTTCGTCAATTCGGGAACCGAAGCCTGCATGGCTGTGCTGCGCCTGATCCGCGCCTTTACCGGACGCGACAAGATCATCAAGTTTGAAGGCTGCTACCACGGTCATGCCGATATGTTTCTGGTCAAGGCGGGATCGGGTGTTGCTACTTTAGGACTGCCCGACTCGCCAGGAGTTCCCAAGAGCACCACCGCGAATACCCTGACAGCTCCCTACAACGACCTAGAAGCGGTGAAAGCCCTATTTGCCGAAAATCCGGATCAGATTGCCGGAGTAATTTTGGAACCTGTGGTCGGTAACGCCGGCTTTATTGCCCCCGATGTCGGATTCCTAGAGGGGCTACGAGTGCTAACCCAGGAAAACGGAGCGCTGCTTGTATTCGACGAAGTGATGACCGGCTTTCGGATTGCCTATGGCGGTGCTCAAGAAAAATTTGGCGTCACGCCCGATCTGACCACCATGGGCAAGGTGATTGGTGGCGGCTTGCCAGTGGGTGCCTATGGCGGCCGACGCGACATCATGCAGATGGTGGCTCCAGCAGGTCCGATGTATCAGGCGGGCACCCTGTCGGGCAATCCGCTCGCCATGACCGCCGGCATCAAAACCCTGGAACTGCTGCAGCGTCCGGGCACCTACGAGCAGCTCGACCGCATCACCAAAAAGCTCTCGGATGGTCTGCTGCAAATAGCGCAGGAGACCGGCCATGCAGCTTGCGGCGGTCAAATCAGCGGTATGTTCGGCTTTTTCTTCACCGAAGGACCCGTCCACAACTATGAAGACGCCAAAAAGTCCGATACTGCCAAGTTTGGACGCTTCCACCGCGGCATGCTCGAACATGGAGTCTATTTGGCTCCATCACAATTTGAGGCGGGCTTTACATCGCTCGCCCACACCGACGAAGACATTGATCGCACCTTGGCAGCGGCGCGAGAGGTAATGTCTAATCTGTGATTCTATGGTCTTTTCTGTAATGCTTACTGGCCAGCTCTGAGCCTAATTATGCCAATAATTATCCCAATTATTGGAGATTATTGAAGGCGATACGGCAATAAGTTCTGAGAGTTGGAGGTGGGGTGATTTCACTCCTACCGCAAATCTCGGAACTTATTTTGCTGATCAGCCTAATCAGCCAATTAGGCCATCCAGTCAACAAAACAGTAGCGCTGGGCGAAAGCATCACCGTCTCATCGCGGCAATATTAGTCTTGACACGATGGGTTGCCACAGCGCTATGGGTGACGCTAGATGGACTAGCAGCCGCAACCGCTATGACCACAGCCAGAACCATTTGGGTGCCCGTTGGCGCAGGCTTCGCTGCAATAGTATTTGCCGTCTTTCTGAATAGCTTGCTCTAACGAAACCACACAGAGACAAGGCTCGCAGGCGCACTTCATTTGAGTCACGGTTGTCATCGGTCTTCCTCAATCAACTCTTTCCAATACCATAACATATGAACAGCTATTCAGATATTAAATTCTTGAGATGCCCTAACCAGCCGATTGCCGAAGCAGGCTTCTGCAGGCGACTTGCTACAGCACCCCCTTGGAGCTGGGAATTAAGTGGGCACGACGCGGATCGATCTCGACCGCCATGCGCAGGGAGCGGGCAAATGCCTTGAAGGTCGCTTCAATGATATGGTGCGAGTTGATGCCATCGAGTTGCCGAATGTGCAGCGTCAGCTGAGCATGATTCACAACCGCCACGAAAAATTCGCGTACGAGTTGGGTGTCGTAGGTGCCGACTCGCTGGGTGGGAATGTCTAAGCCATAGCTGAGGTGTGGCCGTCCCGAAAAATCAAGTGCCACCTGCACCAGAGCTTCATCGAGCGGCGCTAGGAAGTGACCAAAGCGCACAATCCCTTTGCGATCGCTCAAGGCTTTGGACAACGCCTGCCCGAGAGTGATGCCCACGTCTTCGTTAGTGTGGTGATCGTCAACCTCCAGATCTCCGGTGGCCTGCACTTCTAGATCAATCAGCCCGTGGGAAGCAATCTGATGCAGCATGTGATCGAGAAACGGAATGCCGGTAGCAGCTTGGCACTGGCCGGTGCCGTCTAGGTTGAGGCTGACCTGCACGTCAGTTTCTCCGGTAGTGCGGTGAACACTTGCTGTCCGGGAAGGAGTTTGTGTCAGCGCCGACGCCCGATCGGGAACAAGATTGCTGAGGGGATCACGGGTTTGCATGGAAGAATTACGATGATTCGACATGGTTGAATGCAGTCTTCCCTATTATCTCTTGTCATTTGGTGTAGAAGTCCAAATGGCTCCTAAAACGAAAAGGTGCCTCGCAATTTTGGAGACACCTAGCTATGTAGGAGGGGGAATAACCCAGCAGAATTAGATAAACCCAGACTAGTTCAACGAAGCCGCATTTCTAGGACAGTCTAGGACAACTGAGTCTCCAGCTGCACTAAGCGAGAGCGCCGCAGTTTCTTGCGCAGGATTGAAGGCACCACAATGGGCCAGAGCAGCGTTGCGATCAGCAGCACCATCCAGGACAGTCGATCGGTTTTAGGGGTAGACGTATCTTTTAAAAAAGCTGTGAGTAAAAAAGTAAAAGACAGGAATGTGCCTGCTAAGTATAGAGTCATACGTACCGCGTTCCTCGTTGCTCGTACCCGCCATCTCTATATAATCACTCGAAATTGCCAGTAAAGCAGGAGAAATCCACCGAATTTAAAATTTGAAGCTGAGATGAAGAGGAGCAATCCTACGCACAATTGCGACAGAGTAGAATATTCGGCGACATCCGGAAGGTTTAGGAAAATTAACAATATAACGGTATCGACACAAACATTGCTGCTGCTGTCACTACCGAGATCCTGCAAGAGCGCCAACGAGCACTTCGTTCAGAACCGCTAGGCGTGAAGCCACCCAAGATCGCCTTGCCCACCCGAGGTGCAGATCAGATGCCCAATCTGGGACGGGCGATTGGTTCTGTGCTGCCTCTAGCTTATTTGGGCTGGCATGTTAGATGGAAAGACTAAGATGGATTGTTCTTCAGTGCAAGTGACGTTCACGAGTTACCACCCAACAGCTCCTGAATTTGCGCCTGATGTTTGGGTTGAATCGCTCGTTCGCCTTTGATCCAGCGCGTCACCATCGAGCGATCGACGTTGAGGCTTTTGGCGAGTTTGGCGTTAGACCAGCCCCGAGTTGCCAGAGCTGCTGCAAGTTGTGCTCCGGTGAGCGGTGCCGCATTGGGTTTCAACTCATCTGCATTTGGGCTAGCTGTACGTTTGCCGCCGTTGGAGTTTACAGACTCTAGACGCGACTGAATCTGCAACGTGGGTTTAATGGCAATGATCGCCTTCAGCCAGAGCGGCAGCCAGTTGCGAGGGCGAGTACGCGAGCGGCAATCAGGATCGCTGAGGCTCCAGCTTGGGCGCAGCGCTTCCGGGTAGGAGGCGCTAAATTCGATCTGCCAGCCCAGTTCATGCAGCGTTAGTAGGGCATTGTCCCACTGATCGATCAGCCAATTGCGCTTCTGCTTGTTGCGATGCAGTTCTGCCATTAGCTCCTTCGGCTCTAGGCGCTCTAGCAGCGTGCCCACCTCATAGCGACCATCGCGACGAATTCGGCTCATGATCGTCAGGAAGATCGCCAGCTTTGACGCCATCCGCTGCCGGTAAGGATTGATCCGCAGCGTGCTCTTGGCAAGATAGCCATACTGACACAGCGCTTCTTTGCCGGAGGCATCCTGGGAGTTGAGAAACTTCTCGGTCCAGCTTCCAGGGCGCACCTTGATAAATAGCTCGTCCGGATCGCCTGCCTCGTAGCGCATTGCTCCCGGTTCCCGCGTATCAATCGTCAAGGAGAGTTGCCCGGAATATTCCAACTCCTCCAGCAGCCACATGGGACCACGAGCCACATTGTAGCGATTCGAGCCGATATTGATATTGCTGATCAATACCGACAGGCTGCACACCAGCTCCACAAGATGCCCAATTTTCTTGAGCTTGTTGCCCAGGGTGATGTCTGTGCGCCGGTCCCAGCCGAAGAGCTGAATCAAATCGGTGCCGCGCAGTCGGATCTGCTGCTCCCAGGGTTTTTCGGAATCGGTGGCGTAGGAGGAAAAGATCAGCATGACGTAGGCGGCTTCTGGATCGAACTGGTCGATAATTTCCCAAGCGGCCTTGCCGGGAACCAGCTCTACCTTGCGCGTATCCGGACTTTGGCGAACGATATTGTGTTGAATAAAGCCGTCGCCTACCAGTTTGCGCCAGTAGGGATATTCATCGTCTTCCCATTGGCGGTTAATCAACGCCTGTGCTCCCGTCAGAATCGGGTAGCCAGTTGCCACTTTCTCGAACTCTCTATTTTGAAAGAGGGCAGGAGCCGCCGTCTGCTCACGTGATCGAATACCCAACAGTTCTTCCAGTTCCTCTGCCGATAGACTAGCCAGATCGAGGTGGCTCAACCACTCGCTGGCTGTGTAGAAGGCACAGGCGCTCAGCACCACCGACTCGCGCCACGCAGTTTCTTCTGGCAGCTCCGGATCGGGACTCGCAGACAGCACCCCTGGAATCGAGCAGTCGAGCGGCATCCGTCCCTCTTGCTGCCATTGCTCCAGTCGCGTCACGATCCACATCGCGGTTTGCTGCCAAAACAGATCCTTGCGCAAAATGCCGCGAAACAGCTTTTCCAGCCGTGCAATTGCTTGCTTTTGCAGCGCTCCAATTTTGCTGGTTTCGTGATAGGGGTCAATCAGTCCCAAATTGGCAGTTTTGGGGGACGTCTGCCGCAAGCGATGCTGGTTGATTCCCGTGGCCACATTTGCCAACACCAGATTTAAAAATACGCGACTGCTCCGCAGTTTCTCGGCATACGCCTGAATCAGGTCATCGTCAGTGGATGAAGGGGTGGATGTTGACACCACGGCTGCCACAGCGGTGACTTCAATCTGTTCAACCGTTTGAGTAACGTTCGCGTTTCCCATGCCTACTGCGCCAGAGTGTACCCAAGGCTCAAAAACGTTCAAGAGCTACTTAAGCTGACTCAGTATAGTTCCCTTTGCCCAAGGCGGCGCATCGCGGACCCACTTTTGCGGCTGGATTTTTCCCTGACGAAGTCATTTTTTGATGTTGGCAATGTTGACAATGTTGACAAGGGTTCTAGAATCAGCCGACGGTCTAGGAGCCGTTTTCTGGAACCATTCACCAAACGAGGAGCACCTGCCGCGCTTCCATCACTAACCGCCAAATCTGTTGACACTGTTGACTTTTGCTCTAGAATCGTTTGACCGACCGCTAGCTGAAACCCACTGCGGCAACAGCTCAATGTTGACAATGTTGCCAGCTTCTCTAGAATCCTGCGACTAAGCGAATCGTCCTCACCTGCAAACCCAGGAGAGTTCTGCCAAACTGGACAGTTTTGTAGACGTTGGATGGACAGATCTGTTGACAAGCCGCCTAGAACATCCAGACGCTGACTCTAGAATCGGCAAACGATCACTCTAGAATGGCAAAACTACAGATTTTTGCAACGCAGTTAGAACAACCAGTGTCGCTATCGTTGACGCGCTAAAGATCTTGATCAGATCAACCCTGTTGACTTTCTCAGGTGTTCTAACCCTAGGTGCTATAAGGATCCCGCAAGAGCATCTAGAGGGGCGTAACCCTTTCTAAGCGTTCACGAATCAGCGCAATCTATCTCTCCGCTCAACGCGTGGCTGGCGTGGGAGACGGTTTGTGTTGCTGGTTAAAACTTGACTTGCAATAGAGCTGTTAGTGTATGGCGAAACTCGCACCGCCGATTGACCGAACAAGCAGGTCATCGGTAGAAGCCCATCTTAATTTTCGAGCTGTCGCTGAGCCGGATGCGTTTCTAGCCCTGTTTCCCCACCGATTTGACTATATCTACGCACCGCATCCTGAACCCGGTCACCGCCCCCAGTGGCAAACCGAAAGCCGCCACCCCCTCAGCGATCGCCTAATCCAGCAAGGGCAGTATTTGTTTGGTGTTCGCTTCGGACCGAAAACAAAGTACTGCCTCCTCGATATCGACGTCCACAGCGCCTACCATCCACAGCAGGATCCGCTAGCGATTGCCCGAATTGTGGCGGCTCTGGAACCGCTCGGTCTCGTCACCTACGTTGGCTGCACTAGCTCTTACTCGCAAGGACTACACCTCTACTTCCCCTTTGCCCACGCCCAAAGCTCCTGGGAACTGGCTCTTGCTGTTGCTACATTACTCGACAATGCTGGTTTCAAACGGCTACCAGGGCAGCTAGAGGTGTTTCCCAATCCCAAACCCTACACTGTGGAAGGTAAGCCCAGCCTGTTCAATGCCCACCGACTGCCGTTGCAAACAGGGTCCTATCTGGTGAACCAGGACTTTCAGCCAATCTGGAGCAGCCCGCAAATCTTTCAGCAGCAGTGGCAGCAGGCCTCCGCTCGCAACGATCTCAACCCATCCACTCTCAAGCAAATCGTCAAGCAGGCAAAGCGTTGCTGCTATCGCATCTCAGGCAAAGCAGATAAATTTATCAACGACCTAAATGCCGAAATTGAACCAGGCTGGACCGGACCAGGACAAACAAACTATTTGCTGGGACGAATCACGATGCGAGCCTACATTTTTCACCATCTCATCGAAGGTGGACCCCCCCTGACTGGGCAAGCATTGGTCAATCAAATCGTCCAAACGGCTCGCTCGCTGCCAGGCTACTATGACTGGTGTCGTCATACCCATGAGATTGAGCAACGCGCTGAGGAATGGGCCCGCTGCATTGAACAAAGTCACTATTTCCACTATGGAACAACTCAAGGCAAATACAAAACTAAACTGGTATTAACACCAGAGTTAGAACCTGCTGCAACACATTTGCCAAGCTGGAACCAGCAGCAGGCAGCGTCAGCACGAGAACGAATTAAATACGCAATTGCCGATCTACTAGAAAAAGGCTGCCTACCAAGCCAGACAACCGCACGATTCAAGCGCCTAACCGAATATGGCATTGGCGGTGGTTCTCTCTATCGTCATCGGGATCTGTGGCATCCGGATCACCTAGCTCCTTCCGAAACTCAGACTGATGGCGCAAACTCTACAAGCTTATTCTCTAGCCCAGGCGGTAATCCCGCTCCTAATACAGTATTCAACGATCGATTGCTCGCACCAGAGGATACAGCAGGCGGTAATGGCTTGGTATTGGAGAGTTTGACGACCGTTTTGCCAACTGTTGAGCTGTCGATGCCGATTGTTCAACCGCAAACGGCTGTTTCAAGCGCTTGCGAAACTGACGTTACTAGCTTGGTAGTGGCGCAAGCAGATCCGACCTGTCTAGAGGTTGAGTCTGTGATAGTTGAGTCTGTGATAGTCGAATCTGTTACAGTTCAATCTACAACCGAGGCAGCTCAACGGTTTGGACAGACTGTGTGGACTACGCAGCAGGCAGTAGGCACTCCACCGTTACGATGCTGGGTTACATGGGCTGGAATCTGTGGTTTGATAGCGTTCATATCCGGATCTGCTCTCGATGATTTCTACCGGACTATGAGGAATAGTGTTCCATGGCGCAACTAACGGTGCTTCGCAATACGGTACTCAAGAAATCAACGGCGGCGGCTTTCTTGCTGTCGGCTGAAGACAAAGTTCGCCTCCAATCCGGGCGATCGCTGGCAGTGGAGTCTGCGGTGCGGGTGGGGCGTCACTGTCGAGTGAAATTGTTGCAGCCTCTTAGTCCTCTGGGCAGCATTGGCTATATTCCTTTAGATCACGTTGAGGTACCGCTCGATGAGGTGCGAGGCGTCTGGTTGACGAATACCGACAGCAAGCTGCTGCATTCTCGGGAATCGATTCAGGCAGGATTTCAAAGATTGCGGCAGCTAGGGTTCAATACGGTTTATCCCGTAGTGTGGCAACGAGGTTTCACGCTCTATCCTAGTTCTGTAGCCGCATCGTTTATTGGCGAGTCAGTCATGCCGAATTCTGCCTATGCGAACCGCGACATGCTGGCCGAAGTGATTGACGCGGCGCATGAGCATCAGCTCAGGGTGATTCCCTGGTTCGAGTATGGGCTGGCGGCTCCTCCAGGTTCCCAGCTTGCCCAGCGACAGGCAGCCCTGCTGACCCTCGACTCTACCGGCAATCCGATACGCACCAAACGCACCGACGGCAAGCCGGACTTTTTTGTTTGGCTAAATCCCTGCCAGCCGCGGGTGAAGCAGTTTCTGGTGGGGCTAATCAGCGATGTGATCACCCGTTATCCGGTGGATGGTATTCAGCTCGACGATCACTTCGGCTTTCCGGTGGAGTTGGGCTACGACCCGTTGACCCAAGACCTCTATCGGCAGGAGCACCGAGGCAGACCGATGCCCTCCCAGGCGACCAATCCGCAGCGCCTCCGCTGGATGGCGAAGCAAATGACCGCTCTGCTGCGTCAGATTCACCGGGTCGTAAAAACGCAAAAAGGCGTAATTTCTCTGTCGCCAAATCCGCTCGGCTTCTCAAAAACAAACTACTCGGTAGACTGGCAGGCATGGGTGCAGGAGGCACTGATCGATGAGCTAGTACTGCAAGTGTATCGCGACAATCTGGGCAGCTTTATTGCCGAGATCAGCAAACCGGAAATTTTCGCAGTGCAATCCCGAATTCCCACGGCGATTGGCATCCTCAGTGGCATCAAGACTCGCTCGGTCAGCAGCAGCCAAATGCGGCAACAGCTTCAGGAGGTGCGCCGTCGCAATTTATCTGGTGTGGCTTTCTTTTTCTATGAAACCGTGCTGCACGAACAGCTAGCGCCCTCTCTAGTTGCCCGCAATCCCGAAACTCTGAGCCAGCTCTTTGCCTGATGCGACCTGATGCAAATAGTGAACGCAACTGATAACGCTTAGGCTACTGTCCCTACCAAGATATGAAGTATGAAACCGCATAACGACCAACACTCACCGGATGCAGATAGCTTTTGAAACTCAACCAGCTTTCGACATTCCAGTACAGCAACTTGTCAGCTCTGGCGCTTCTCCCCAGACTTCTACTCCAGACTTCTACTGATGTTGTCTAGCTTGACCAACTTTTAGCCATGCGAAGATTTGTTGTGGAGTCAGTGTCAACTAGTCCGCAAGACCTTGTCCTTTGCAAAATCCTCGGAGAATCGCATTAGGGCAATTTGGTACTTTATCCATCATTACAATGCATCATTACTTCTTTAGCACCACTCGCCAGCGAACTCACGCTTGAACCACTTGCACTGCTGCAAACCCTCCTGCCCTCTGCTGCCAACACTGGAAGACCTCGCAGCCTCAACCTGATGTCAGTGGTGCAAAGCATCCTCTACCAGCTCGTCACCGGTTGCGCTTGGCGACTGTTGCCCAGCGAGTGCCTCCCTCAAATTTATTTCTTTGCTCTTTGCGTGTTCTTTTTTGTTATTTGTCTCATCTCCAATCTTATCCTCATACTGCTTCTCCAACAGCTTTTGCACAATTTGTTTGCTGTCCAAGAAGGAGGTGGCTGTGGTTCATACTAGACTTGACTGCGGAGGTAGTTCAACACCTTGTTCGTCCTCACTGTGAGATACACCCCGTTCAAAGATGCTGGGGGCTTGCTCCAAAAATTCTTTGCGCCAGCGGTTTAAGACGTTCGGGTTCAGCTTGTGGGTTCGACAAAGATTACTCGATGTTAGCTAGTCAAGTTGATGCGTCGGCTGGCGGACTATTTGTTTGCATGCCGCTCAAGTCGCGATGCAGCAGCAGATGCAGCACTGTCTTACCTGGATGGAAGGAAACTGAAGAGAGTGATAGGGTGATAGGAAGATTGCAGTTTCTGAATGTTCTTATCCCGGAATCAGCCCTATGGATATCAGCGGTACTTGGCTGGGAACCTACTGGCAGAACGGTATGCCGACTCGCTTCGAAGCCACCTTCATTCAAGGCGGTAATTCCCTGAGCGGCAATATTTTGGATGATAGCTACCTGGGAGAAGCGCAGGTCAGTGGCGAAGTGGCAGGACGCAGCATTCGCTTCACGAAGCGCTACCTGACGAGTTCCCCGACACCGATTCATTACTCGGGGACAATTGCCGAAGATGCCAACTCGATGCAGGGTCACTGGCGTATTCGCGGTATCGCCAGCGGCAGTTGGGAAGCGCACCGCAGTAGTACCGATTTGCTGGCAGAACTGAAAAACCGCCTAGAACAGCAAGTTCCGACCGCGGCTGGCTCTCTGTCTGGTTCTTTGTCCGAATCCCTATAATTGCCTCTGTCCCCTCGTTGCCAGAATCCTATGGGAATGCCTTGCCAAGTCAATAGCATTTTGAAGCTCAAGCGTTCCCACGACTTCCCAGAACCGCTGACGCTAGGGCACACCTATCAGGCGACAAAACCCGGCTACCGGATTCTGCCGATGGATGTGCCGATTCAGCTCGTGGATGAGCAATGGCTGGCCCATGCCGATGTCGTAATTCGGCAGCTTACCTGGGAAGACGGCACTACCCATCTTCGCTTTACGGTGCATCGCTGCTATGCGGCTCCCTTCTGTGTCAAAGCGGATGCTTAGAATAGCAGGCGGGCGTTGGTCCGTTTTGCGGTAGAGTGACGAAGGGTGCAGCGCAGGTTAGATGCTGGTTGGATAACAGGTATCGCGCCTTAGTTCTAGGTTAGGGCAGCGACTATAAATTGAGAGCAGATTTTCGCGCCTTCATGCTTTATCCATAACCCAGCAGCCCACCTAGGTTATGAGCAGGAAATCGCAGAGATAGTTGAGACGCATCGAGACTATTACATTGGCAGAGTATTGCGAGAAAAGCAAACGCCACGAGTTAGTGCTTCAAGGAATGAGCAGACCCAGGGGAAGAAGCCATAAGGGACAACAGGTGTATGACCTCAAGCCCTTTTACCGAGGTTGCCGAGTGACGGTAGTCGGGGCAATGAGCCAAAGTGCCATCCTGACCATGCAAACGTTAGGCAAATCGCAGGAGAAGGCTTCAAACAGTTTGTGTCCGAACACCTCGTCCCGAAGTTGTGGCAGGGGGCGGTGGTGATGGATAATCTCAAAGCTCATAAAGTCGAAGGTTTGTCCCGAAAAGCGCAGAGGCAATCACAAAGCTATTACAACTGGGAGTCAGTCTTTGTTCAAGTAGGGATGCGAAACGACTTTGCTCACCGCTGTTACTGTACCAATTAGTTCCGCAACATGCTGTATATTGCATTCATAATGCTAATTCAGTCTGGTGCTGCGGGGACGACCACCCGGTTTTGCAGCAGGCAGTAACAGTTCAAGCAGTTCCCATTTGTCTTAGGGTGAGTTCGTTGGATACGATGGTGTCATTTCTCCCTAGACGCTGTCAGATTTTTGGAACCGCTCCTATTCAACTATGACAACCTCTCTTGAACCAGCCCTTCAGTACGGCATTGTGCTCGTCACGGCAGCCTCGCAGACCGAAGCCGAGCAGCTGGCGCGGGCACTTGTGGAGGCAAAGCTGGCGGCCTGCGTGAATTTTTGGCCGATTCGTTCGGTCTACACCTGGAAAGGCGAGGTGCAGCAGGAAGACGAATGGCAGCTAATCATCAAAACCGACCTTAGCCAGTTTGCGCTTCTAGAAGCTCAGATTCGAAGATTGCACTCCTATGAGGTGCCAGAAGTGATTGCTCTACCGCTAGTGGCTGGCTCACAGCCCTACCTCGATTGGATGGCAGCGCAGTTAATCCGCTAGGGCATCTGAGCTTGCCCAGCATAGGTCCATTCGCTGCTGAGATTTTGCCCAACAATGCTGAGCTGTTCTAGAACGCCTTGCCGATCTGGAGCAAACCGCAACGTGCGCACCTCTGCCCAATTCAAAGGCGTTTCAATTTTGAGCCGCAGCATGCCCGTGGCTTCATCCACATCAAGCACCTCGTAGGGAAGCACTTGGGTAATGGGCTGTGCTGACTGACCAATCTGGATAACAATCGTTACCTGATCGGGGGCGAAATAATAGAGGCGTCTGCCGTTGTCAACACTCCATGTGCCCAGAAGTGCCTCCTTCAATGACAAGGAAGGTCTGGCGTCGAGATGGGGATCTGCCTCTGAGCCTGCAGCCCAAGCAGCAGCAGATTCTACCGCCGGCAAGGTAGGTAAGCACGCTGCGGGATGGGTCGGTTGTACCCAGCTCCCCCCGGCACAGGCTCCCGTCAGTGGAGCAGCGGAATCGGCCCAAACCGGGGTATTGAATCCCCAACTGCTACCGATAATCAGAACCATGACAGAGAGGGAGGAGAGCGAGGAGCCGCGACGCGGATGCCTAACGTTGGGCATGACCTGAGATCCTGGCAAATGCAGTATGAGCATGGAGTTGAATGGCAGAGAGGTTAATCAACTGCCCCAGCGGATGGTCAAATCACCTGATTGGATGACCCCCTAAGGATAGTTGATTTTTCTCAGTTCAGATACAATAAAAACAGAGCACATGGATAAAAATTGCAGATCTCTGGAGATTCAATCTGCTGTGTGCGATACGTTGAGTTAAACCAAAAGCAAAAGTAAAATTTTTATGCTGTCGCTGTTCACGTATGGTCTGACATTCGGCATTGCTGAACCTCAGTCAGGCACAAAGGAACCAGGTCTGAAGCTAAATTCTTTGCAGTCGTTCAATTCCTCTATTGAAGTCCCTGCGGAAGCAGACACCCGAGTTCCGACTCACTTCGTTCGCTTCGTTCAGATGTTGCTTCGCCGTCAAACAGGGGGTGACTGATTCGCGCCATCCAGGTCTCTGAAATGAGTATTCCCAAATATACTTAACTATTGCTTGGCGGTTGTCTGCCGCCGAGTCGGATGGTGCCATCCTCTATCCTAGGCTTGGCAGACAGGCTTGCCGTTGGCATTAAGCTTGATAGTTCCTTCCTGCCCTTCGATGGTGAATGGAACTTCGCCGGCTGGGGTTTGTCGTACGAGTACTGGTGAGGATTTCAGACATTCCAGCACTGCTTCACCCCAGGTTGGCACATCTGTGGCGCTGTCCAAAATTGGCGTATCGCTGGTAATGGAGGAGTCTTGAACGATGGAAATCTCCATCGGCAGCGTATAGTAGATTGGCAATACCGGTCTAGAGGGAATTTCGACATCTCGACCGCCCACAATCGTTTCCTCGTCGGGAGCGTAGGTTTGCGCCGTCTGGGAGCGGGGTGCCTGGGCTGCCGCGGCTGAGGAATACCCTACCCCTAGCAGGAAGAGTGCGGCGGTGAGTAATAGTTTTAACATGGAAGTCAATAGCACTAAAGACGAAATGGCAATTGCAAGTGAATTATAGGGTGAATTCTACCGTTTTGCAGAACAATAGAAACAGTAGAAAAGTACAACAATTGGGTTGCCACCGGTTTCACCTATGCCATCTGCGCCTCAGTGATTTGCGCCTGACTGTGGGTCCTAAGGTATGACGGTAACAGGCGTGCCCAAGTTGACCTGAGCATAGAGGGCCTCCACATCCGCATTGCGCATCCGAATACAGCCGTGGGACACCGCCTGACCAATCAACTCTTCTTGATAGGTACCATGGAAACCAATTTGATGGGTGCCATCGAGCCAGAAACCGATCCAGCGTGACCCCAGGGGATTGCCGTATCCCGAAGGCACAATTTCGCCGGTAATCGGGTTCTGCCATATGGGATCAACCTGCATCGAAAGCACATGAAATTCCCCTGTCGGTGTTTCCCAGCCTTCCCGCCCAATTGCGATCGGATACTGGGTCTGCAACACACCGCCCTCGTAAAGGAAAACCTGACGCTCGCTCAAATCAACGACTAGTGCTAGCGATTGAGCCATACCCACAACGGGTAGAGCCGGCTGAAGCACGGCTGCGACCCCCATTTGTATAGAAGTTTGCATGGAAGCGGCGTCCCGAGGCTTGGCTGGCTCTACCGAAGCGACTGGGGCAGCCGGAATGGGCGCAGCTACGATGGGGCTAGCTCCTTCATTGATCCCTTCACTGACAGTGGGACTGGCAGCATCCACAGACGACCCGCGAGCTTGAATCATCATCAGCAGAGCAGCCGTAATAAAGCTCAGAACCATAAAGCTCTGAGTCAGGGAATCATATCTGCCTCTTATTGTTCGATTCAGCCGTCCTTGCGAAGCCACAGCGACCCACTCTCAGCAGTCCTGAAAAACCAGCTTATGGTTTGGTTAGAGGTGTCTAGGCAGGCTCTCGATAAGCATTTTTCATGCAACGGGTTGCTGCCTATGGAAATTCTATCCCGTTAACAACCATGACTTAAACGACTATGACTCAAAAGAGATAAGGAATGAGGCGCTTTGTCCGCTGCATATATGCTTTGTATTCCTCGCCGAACTGTTCCAGCATCATCTGCTCTTCATTGCCGATCCGGAAGATGTATAGGGCTGCAAACGAGATCAGTCCAGCTAGACCGGCAATCCAGTTGGGCAAGAGCAATGCTTGCGCAGCGCACCACAGCCAGATAGCAGTGTACATGGGATGACGGATGGTTTGATAAACACCGTTGCTGATAAGGGTATGTCCTTCTCTAATCTCCAATGTGGGTGACCAATTCCTGCCCAAGTCATCGTGAGAACGCCAAAATAGCCAGAGCGAGATCCCGAAACAAAGGACTCCTAAATAACCGACCCAGGGCACGGGATTGTAATCGGCAACACGGAGCCAGGGAGAAAAAACGTAAATTAAAGGCAGAATCACCATCCCGATAAACACGAGGACAAGCAGGATTTTCTCTTGTGCTGTTTTGCGATCGACAGAAACGGTGTTCTTCTTGTTTTCGCGTTGATAAGGAGAGCGAATCGCAAAAGCAGAGACAAACCCAATCAGGAAGAGTATTTTTAGAGTCAGCGTGTTCATTGCGTCTGCCTCACTGCTGGCAATGTAAACTCGTTTGACCATTACTAATTAGTCCTAATTAGGCACCAGGTCAATTACCAGTCAGTGTAGCAACTAGACTCGGAGTATTCTCAACAAAGCTCCGTGGCTTTTTGCGCCTTGATTCCTCAATGACTGTTTTCCGATGCCGCCATATGTCATCACGGTCATGCAAAAAAGCAGTTGCACCAAAGCGTGACATCCTAGGCTGAGAGGCATCGCCTGCTTGGTTTCATTCGATGGGCTGGATCTCGGCCCTAAGTCCGTTTTGCTGGCAGAGTTCCACCGCTTCTTGGGCATTGTCAGCATTGCTAAACGCGCCGATCTGCATCACCGATTGACCGTTGGCAGAGGTAGCAAAGGCGTCCGGCATCAGCGACCGCACCAACAACCGCTCCTCCTCGGTGGAAGCTGCCACCACAACGCGATATCGCACATTGGCACGATAGCTTGCTAGGGCAATGCCTCTAGCTGTACCGCCAGCAATTTCAATACGCGGCAGATTCCCCGTGTTGCCGAGGGGAATATCGCCACTGGGCACCGGCAAGATTTCGGCCCGCGCCGGATCGGAGGTCTCCTGGGCTGGAGCCGTTGGGGGCGGAACCGGAGGCGGCGATGGTGCAGCGGCCGCGGCGGGCGGAGGCACTGGAATTGGCACCCCTCCCAAGGTGGGCACCGACTGGTAAGCAACCAACCCCTCTGAACGGGGCAACCCCTGCGATGAATGGACTACGACACTGACAAGCGGCTGCGCCGTAGGGCGAGTATCCGGGTTGCTAGCCCTGGCAACTGAGCTGGGTTGTTGAGGGCTGGCTGAAGTTGGCGGCGCGGTTTGTCTCGAGACAGAGGAGCGTTCGGGCGGCGGCACTGGGATTTCAATCGCTGCTGGTGTGGCGGCTGCGGCAGGAGGGGTTACTCTGGCGGCCACTGGGGTGGCGATTGCGGATCGATTGGTGGCTGTCGCTCGGGCTGCCCGCAGCAATCGAACGGCAGTTCGGGTTTCTCCCTGAGCTGAAGATAGAGCTGAGGCAGAGGTTGAACGTTCTGTTGCAGCTGGGGAAACCTGCAGCGGCTCGGAGGCGAGAGACGACTGAACCGGGGGCAAGGTGGAAATCGCGACCGATGACGATGCAGTTGGGCTGCTTTCTGAGCGTCGAGAGGGTGGCAGCACGGTGATCTCGCCGGCCGCTTTGACACTGGTATGAACTGCCTCTAGCGATGGTGATGGGCGGGAGGGCGGCAGCGTGGAGATCAGAAGCGACTGGGAAACCGCGACAGCCGGATGACGAGCAGCCCGAGACGGTAAGCCACTGCCCCGATCCGGCAACGTATCCGAAGGCTGGGCAGCACGATCCTGACCAAGGGGCATACCAGTAAGATCGACCTGCCCGGCAATCTGCTGCGGATTGAGTTGGTTGCCAATGGCGAGAATCGATCGAGCGGCGGCAGTGGCGTTGATATCGTGCTGGGCATTGTGAGAAAACTGATTCTCTCCCGGCTCGCTGGTTGTTCCTAGATCTGGCTGCGCTTGGGCTACAACCCTCAGCCCATCCTGCTCGCTGTCTTCGATGCGGTTTCCCCGCAGCAGCGGTTGGGACTGCTCCTCGACCACAATCCCGGTACGGTTCTGGCTAATGCGATTGTTCAGCAGGTGTGGTGCTGCCTGACCCTGAACGGCAATGCCGACGCCTGTACGCTGAAAGATGTTCTGACGAATCTGGGGGCGAGCATCTCCGCTGACCGTAACCCCTTGCTGCGCGTTGAGCATAAACAAATTGCCCTGAAGCGTGGCAGCACTGCGACCGGCAACGGCAATGCCAGCCTGCCCGTTTCCCGAAAATGTATTGCGCTGCACCGTCGGGCTAGAGGACTCTAGCCACAATCCATAACCCTCTGGGTTAGTCACCGTGATACCCGTCAAGGTACTTCGATCTGCGCCCACAAGCGCCACATGCCGTGCTGGGGCACCAGGAGTCTCGTGCCACTCGCCGCCTCCCTGCAGCAACACCCCCTGACCCAATGCCTCTGGGTCTCCCTCAATCGTCACATCGGCTTTCATCAGAATGGGGAAGCGTTCCCCGGTTTCGCGGCGGTAGGTTCCGGGAGCCAGACGAATCACAGTCTGCGGCTGCGCCATTTCCAGAGCATAGGTGAGTGTGCGAAAGGGAGCAGATTCACTGCCGCCGGTTGGCTGATCGCGCCCAGTGCGAGGATCAACAAACACGATAGGCTGTGTTTGAGTTTGGGTCTGCGCCTGCGCGGTTGACGGCAACTGAGCAAGAGCATCTGCAGGCAACTCGGACAAGGAAACAGGAAGAGCTGCAATCGGCTTTTCCCAGCCTGCCAGCAAGGTGGACAAACAGCCCGTTCCTGCCGCTAAGATGAACACTTTAACGTTGAGTACAACCATTCCATTTCAGGGAAGCTTGGTTAGCAGGAGCTGAGTGAGCCATGGAGTGGGGGTCCTGTTCTAAACTGGGTATTAATGCTCCTCCTAGAACAGCACCCCAACTCTGAAACACCGCTGAATTGGTGTAGTTGATTTAATTTTGACCTATTTTTCTCTGAACGCGACAATATAGCGATATTTAGACGTAAAGTTTTGATGAGCTGGCATTCTCTGGTCCGACAGCGAGTGTATTAGGCTATTAGGATTCAAAAAGAGTGAAATCTGCTATGGGCGACGCTAGCCATTCCCACCTCTCGCAGTCCTTGATCTATCGCATCCTGGATGCAAATTTGGACCGCGCTCGCGAAGGCTTGCGAATCATCGAAGAGTGGTGTCGATTCGGTCTCAACAGCGCCCCCCTCACCGAGGAGTGCAAGTCGCTGCGGCAAGAACTGGCAAAATGGCATCGCGATGAGTTTCGAGCCGCTCGCGATACCCTCGGCGATCCAGGTACCGATCTGAGTCATCCCCAAGAAGAACAGCGCCACAGCCTCAGCGACGTGCTGCGCAGCAATTTCTGTCGGGTACAGGAAGCCCTGCGCGTCTTGGAGGAATACGGCAAGCTCGACTCCGCAGCCATGGGAGCTGCCTGCAAACAGTTGCGCTACCGGGTCTACACCTTGGAGAGTCAGTTGACCGGCTGGCAACGGCATCAGAAGCTCCAGAGTGCCTATCTTTATCTGGTGACATCGCCGGTGGAGAATCTGCTGGCAGTGGTTGAGGCGGCTTTGGAAGGTGGGCTAACGCTGGTTCAGTATCGGGATAAAGACGCGGACGATTTGACTCGTCTTCGCACCGCTGAGAAGCTGAAACAGCTCTGCCATCGCTACGGAGCCTTGTTCCTAATTAACGATCGGGTGGATCTGGCCCTAGCCGTTGAAGCTGACGGTGTGCATCTCGGGCAACAGGATGTGCCGATTGCCTTTGCCCGGCAACTCTTGGGTCCGCAGCGGCTGATTGGTCGCTCGACTACCAATCCCGAAGAGATGCGGCGAGCTTTGCAGGACGGTGCGGACTACATCGGCGTGGGTCCAGTTTACGCGACGCCTACAAAAGTCGGTAAACCTGCCGCCGGATTGGAATACGTCCGCTACGCTGTGCAGCACGCTACGGTGCCCTGGTTTGCGATTGGCGGCATCAACCCCGAGAACTTGGCAGATGTACTAACTGCCGGAGCCGAACGAGTGGCGGTGGTGCGCGCCATCATGGAAGCAGAGCAGCCGACGTTGCTTACCCAGTTTTTTGTGTCGCAGCTCAACCGCGTGCAAACCGTACGAGCTAGCGAAGCGAGAAAATGAATCATGTTGCCCTCGAAAGCATGTTGCCTTCTATTAGTCTCTCGCTGGATCTATGGCTGAAATTGTGACGCTGCAAGTTAACGGCGAACCCCGCCAGTGCCCTGCCCAAACTCCTCTACCGCAGTTGCTTGAGCAGTTGGGCATGAATCCCCGCTTGGTGGCCGTGGAATATAACGGCGAGATTTTGCACCGCCAGTTTTGGGCAGACACGCAGGTGCAAGACGGTGATCGCCTAGAAATTGTCACAATTGTGGGCGGAGGCTGAAGGGAAATCGTGCCTTGTACGCCAGGTCGCTCAGCCGTGTGGATGAGTTGGCCAGGAGTTGACCACAGGAGTTGACCAAGAGTTGTCTACGAGTCGTGAAAACCGGCTAGCGTTTCGCACCAACGTCTGAAATGACCTATGCAGCTTCGTTTGAGCGACAGGATTCTGGTCGGAAATCTCACCTAAAATCCGTCTTAAGCGCGCTTATCTACCCTCGACGAAGGGAGTAGACTAGAAGAGTAACAGCTTTGTAACGTTTGGTTAATTTTCTGGGGTCAGTGATCTCTTCGTAAACCGATTCTGCGTCTTAGCCGCAGCTTTTTCGAGGCTTTAATAGATCTCAACGGCGGTTGGCGTAGGAGAGTTACAGGATGACCCTTAACCCAGCCAAAGCCGGTACGATGACAAATCAGCTTGGACAGGCACGGGACTATGCACAAAAAACTCTTTGCGTTAATTAAGCCTCTTTTGAAGCCGCTGCTCATTGCTAGCTTGGCCATCATGCTAGTGCTGGGTCAGGCTGATGGTGCTTTAGCGGCCAGCGGTGGACGCATTGGCGGCGGTAGCTTCCGCGCCCCGAGCCGCACCTATGCTCCGCCCAGCCGCACCTATGCTCCTCCTGGTGGTGGGTATGGCGGTGGCTACTACTATCCAGGAGGCGGATTTGGATTTCCCTTCCTCGTTCCGATCTTCGGCATCGGCGGGGGATTTGGTGGTCTGTTCACTATCCTGCTTTTCCTCTCCATTGCTGGCTTCTTGGTGAGAAGCTTCCGGTCAGTAGCAGGTGAAAGCGGAGACACCTACACCAGCTCTCCTACGGTTTCTGTGAACAAACTGCAAGTCGGGCTGCTGGCGCAAGCCCGCGAGCTGCAAGCCGACCTCAACCGGATCGGGCAAAATGCCGACACTAGCTCACCGGAAGGCTTGGCTCAGGTGCTGCAAGAAACAACGCTGGCCTTGCTGCGCCATCCGGAATACTGGGTCTATGCTGGCGGCGAGTCACAACAAACTAGTCTGACGGCTGCCGAAAACCAGTTCAACCGGCTAGCGCTGGCAGAACGCAGCAAGTTTAGCGAAGAAACGCTCTCGAATGTGAACAATCTGCTGCAGCAGGCACAAGCCCGCCCAGCCCTTCCTGAAGGTGCAGGGGCACTCGCCGAGTTCGACCAATCGCCAGCGGAGTATATCGTGGTGACCGTGCTGACCGCTACGGAAGGTAAGTTGTCGCTGCCTGCGATCAATAGTTCTCAAGATCTGCGGCAGGCCTTGTCTCAGATTGGCTCCATCTCTAGCGACCGTTTGCTGGCTCTAGAAGTGCTCTGGACACCGCAGGCTGAAGGAGATACGCTCTCAGCCGAAGATATGGTGGTTTCTTACCCCGATCTAAAGCTGATCTAGTTCGATCGAGACTGAGCGGTTGTGCTCGGTTGACTCAACTAAGCGATTCACACATTATTCTCAAGGCTGCATTGCAGCCTTTTTTGTTGTTCAGGTTGCCATAGAACGGGATTGCCGGAGCCATAGGTTTTCTCGCTTCTACCTTGAACCGCTCTATTCACAAACCCATTTCATCAGTTCGCTGCCCCATTTTACGGTTTTGTATTTTTTTCATCTTGTTTATGTCTCTGGATTCTGATTTGCTATCTACTATTTGTTATTTACTCCGGTGGACGTTCCATTGCTGCTAGTAATTTGCTGTCAGCAAAGTGTCTTAACATCTCTGCCCTACGGTGTAGTGCTTTATCAGGTCTAGCCACACCTTTTCTTCCTTTGGAACGACCCTTTTCTGGTTACAAAGCCGTTAGATCACAAATAACCCGCCGTGTTAGCTTTGCTGGCTGCTTGGGGGAACTGGGGAATTTGGAAGGGAGCTATATGGAACAGACTAATCGCAATCAGGATCACCACCCCGAGGAGCAGTTGCCTGATATAGGAGACACAGAACGTTGGGGGTCGCTACTGACCGGAGGCGCTATGGTATTGTTGGGGCTGAAGCAGCGCTCTTTGCGGGGGGCGCTAATGGCACTGGCAGGCGGCAGCTTAGCGTATCACGGTGCTCGAGGGCAAAAAAGCTTGACTGCACAAATTAGTAATCAAATTGCTAATCAGGTGGGTGAAGCTGTCGGGCTAGATCAGAGCATTCGCGTCGAAAAAACTGTGACGATCCAGAATCGGTCGCCTGAGGAACTGTACTCGTTTTGGCGAAACTTCGAGAATTTGCCCATCTTTATGCGGCATTTGCAATCGGTGACGGTGCTGGATCAAACTCGCTCTCACTGGGTCGCTCAGGCTCCTCTGGGGCAAACTGTAGAGTGGGATGCTGCTATCGTCACCGAGCAGGACAATCGCCTGATTGCCTGGTCCTCTGAGGCTGGAGCGGAGATTGATCATTCCGGGTTTGTGCGATTTCAGCCTGCACCTCCGGGCCGAGGAACAGAGGTAAAAGTGGTGATGGAATACAGCCCCCCTGTGGGACTAGTTGGAGTCACGATTGCTAAGTTTCTGGGTGAAGAGCCGGAGCAGCAAATTGGCGATGATCTGCGTTGCTTCAAAATGCTGATGGAAGCAGGAGAGATTGCTACTACAGAGGGACAGCCAGCGGCTCGCTAGTTGCCAAGCAATGAGAATTCAATCCTCTAATTCACCCCTGCACAGAGGGCGCAGAGGCATATCCCTTTTCAGTGCTTCTGTTGAAATAGCCATTGGATGCAGAATTGCCTGCAATCCTTTGCTGCAAACACTCATCAAGGAGAATTGACCATATGAAGGCAGTCTGCTGGCATGGAGCAATGGACATCCGAGTTGATACGGTTCCTGACCCAACCTTGCTCAACCCTCAAGATGCCATTATCAAAATCACCTCTACCGCTATTTGTGGTTCCGATATTCATATTTACGATGGCTTTATTCCGTCGATGCAGCCCGGCGATATTGTCGGGCATGAGTTTATGGGAGAAGTGGTGGAGGTAGGCAGAGCTGTTAAGCGCCTGCAACCTGGCGATCGAGTGGTAGTACCCTTCCCCATTGCCTGCGGGCATTGCTTCTTCTGCCAGCGAGACCTCTGGTCTCTGTGTGACAATTCCAATCCAAATGCTGCTTTAGCAGAGAAGCTATACGGTCATTCTCCGGCAGCTCTGTTTGGCTATTCTCATTTGTTTGGCGGCTACGCAGGAGGACAAGCCGAATATGCCCGCGTTCCTTTTGCTGATGTAGGACCGATTAAAATTCCCGATGGCTTGACCGATGATCAAGTACTGTTCCTCAGCGATATTTTGCCAACTGGCTATATGGCAGCCGAGAACTGCAATATTCAACCAGGCGATGTGGTGGCTGTTTGGGGCTGCGGTCCGGTGGGGCAGTTTGCTATCAAGAGTGCTTTCCTGCTAGGTGCAGAACGAGTCATCGCTATTGATCGGATTCCCGAACGCTTAAAGATGGCTCAAACATATGGCGGTGCAGAACTCATCAACTACGAAGAAGTAGATCCTGGGGAAGCTTTGAAGGAAATGACCGGTGGACGCGGCCCTGATGCCTGTATTGACGCTGTTGGGATGGAAGCTCACGGTATGGGATTAGAAGGATGGTACGACAAAGTGAAGCAGGCAGTGCGTCTAGAAACCGATCGTCCTAATGTGCTGCGACAAGCCATTGTTGCCTGCCGTAAAGGTGGTACGGTATCGCTAGCAGGCGTCTATGGTGGTTTCCTGGATAAAGTTCCAATGGGTGCTGCCTTTAACAAAGGGCTAACCCTCAAGATGGGACAAACCCACGTTCATCGCTATCTGCAACCCTTGTTGAAACGAATTCAAACCAGAGCACTGGATCCATCGGGAATCATTACTCACCATTTGCCACTAGAGCAAGCTGCTCACGGCTACGATATCTTTAAGGAGAAGAAAGATAACTGCATCAAAGTGGTTCTCAAACCGTGAGCGTGCTGAGACATCCTGAGACATCTTGAGAGACATTCTGATTTCGCTATGGACAACGATACTGCAACAGAATTTAGAGAATCTAGATCGCGATCTAAACTATTTGAGGACCCGTTCCAGGACAATGATGCAGCCACCGTCTCTGCTCCCGAGAAGCCCGATCCGGATACTGCGGTTCAATTCTTCATTGCCCAATTAAAGCAGGGCATTTGGTGGCTGGGAATTCCTTCTTGGCTGTTTGGCATGACCGACCGGGGATTTGCTGCCTTTGCCGATGGCTATTTGTCGGCTAGCGAATTGTTCACGGTGCTGGTTACCTCTTTTCTGTTCGTGAGTTGGCTGTCGCTGAAGCCAGGGTTTGATGCTGAAGTCCCCTCTGACTCAGCCCTTGCGCCTACAGATAAACCCTTCAGTTTCCAGCCAAATGTGGCGCATTTAGAAGCAACCCAAGCCCGTATGGCGGAGCTGAATTCCTATCATCTGATTAGTCAGTCCTATAGCCTACCATACCCCTACGTTTGCCAGATTTATCATTTGCTGAATTTGAAGCATCTGGAAACCATTCATAGCTTCAGTTTGAATAATTTGAAGGTGGTCAAGGTCAGCTCTTTAGAGCAAACCGAGCAAGGTGGGATGATTACGTTTCAAACGGTGCTTGATTCACCTTGGAATATTCTGCGAATTTGGCGACGCTCGATGGCAGAGGTGCAGTTGACTCTGCACAGTCCCTATACCGTAGAGTTAGGAATTCCTGTTTATGGCGACAAAATGATCATCGTGCTTTTCAACGCGATTCCTCTGAGCCATACAGATCATGAATTCCGAGTGGATATTTACAGCAATCTCCCGTGGTACAAACCTGTGCTACAAGCGGTGCTGCATTTTGCTACACTATTGACCTTGATTGAGGATCTACCCTACCTGAAAGCGCTTGCCCAGACTAATGTTCAGCGTTTATTCGGCCAGGGTAAATCTCTCAATCCCGACATGATGTGGCTGTTCAGACGCTTTGTACATTTGTACGGCTCAACTTGGAGTGGTTCAACCAAGCGGGTGCTCCCTGCGGCTACGGAAGATAGCCTTCCCTGAGGTTTCTGCTGACCATCTTCCACTAGAATGCATGTTGCTGAACGCGTGAATCTAGCGCTAGAAACAGCGAAATTGTGACTCAACGCTACTGCTTAACGAACGTCCATTCTAAAACGGTGATTGGAGCGGTTTGCAGCGCTTGAATCAGAGCTTCATTGCTGTCATATTTCAGTTCAGAGAGGTGACAGGCTTCGACATTAACCGTAAATCGTTTGTCTTCGAAGGGCCAAGGCTCTACGGTGACACAACCATCATCTAATTCGCGCACATCGTAGCGTTGCCCATCGATACCACTGGTAATTTCAAGAGCGCGTCCTGCCTCCGGTAATTTCCCTTGAGCTAAAATCAGCGAAAGGCGGTCGCACCAACGCATAAATTGATAGGCGCGTTCGGCATCGGCTTCGCTGATACTTAACTCTTTGCAGTATCGAGTTTGTAGCTTTACCTGCTCATCGAGAAAACTGTCCCATTCTTTAGATACACCGCGTTGCTGCTGATTCAAAAAGCAGAGATGCTTGGAGGTGAGCAGCGTTACCCAGCGACCGCGATAGCGAGCACTAGCGATCTGTTCCTTGAGTTTATCTAGCGAAGACTCGGTATCAAGGGTAAAATCAAGCGGCGCTCCCGCTTCCGTAAGGTGATCACCTTCCCATTCCCGTTCGAGGTCGTCGTGATGAGAAATTGCTGCAATAGTTTCATAAAGCCGTTCGGGGGCATCAGAGCGTCGCCAGTGTCCAGCAATCTGTGCTGCTAGCAAGGCATGTGCCCGATGATAAATTACGTCCCAACCGTCGTCTACTAAATGCACAATCATGATATGTCCCTCCGAAAAGTATGAGAATTAAGTTTCAACAATTTTCAACGATAACGTGCAATCGCCGTTCAGGTTCTACTATCAATAGTTTGGATGGTTTGGAGATGGTGATACTGCGCAGGTAGTGTTAGGAATTGAACGAGACAGTCGTTTCGTTACACTAGAGGGTCACATCATTCATGTTTCTACGGGAGTCTTTACAGATATTCTTCTTGGGATTCTAGAAATATTTCTACCTTGAGTTCTCAGGTCTTGCATTTCTCGCTGCTGACATTTCTTAGGTTTCCATAAGCTGCCTTTCTTGTAACTATTCTTGAAGTTTAGTCCGAGACGGTTCAATGCCTTCAGTCATAGCCTGTACATATTCAATCGCCAGCGGAGTGATACGAGCAGTGACTTGCGTAATCACAGAGCGGTCAAACTCTGACCAAACTCGAGGTTGGCCAAACATACAGGGCTGCAACACTCCCCAGAGCTGCCCGCCGCTACAGAGATGAGCGTGCACTAATGCCCGATGCCCATAGTACCTGCGCTCAAACTCTCGGTTCACGACCTCTGGACTTGCCGTTTCCACATCTTCTATATAGATAGAAGGGACGGCTCGCACCGAAGCGACGAATAGTGGATCCTCCTGCCACTCTGCCGGTTCCGGTTGCCAGTCCGATTCTGTTAAATCAGGAAAATCCGGAGTGCGCCGCCAGCAGTGGGTCACTTTACCGATCTGCCGATTAGGATTGCGCAGGTATAAAAAACAGCGATCGCATTGCAGCAGTTTGCCTAGGACTGGCAGCAGTGTAGGAAAGAACAAGCTAGGCTCCATGCGATTTGCAAGGATGCTCTGGAGCGGTAGCAAGAGAGAGCGGTTACTCATACGGCGATGCGGAGGACATAAGGGGTTTCTATGAAGTTTGTTGAAGCGTTCATCCCTAGTATTCTCAGTTCAGGTTATGTTTCCATCCCGATATAGGTAGATTTTGATCTCAGCCGGAGCGGATACCGGGACTAAAAAATCCCCTGCTCATCGTCGAGGAGGGGACAATAAACCTAAGTCTGAAGCACAACAGGGCTTTATCGGGAAGCCAACAGTCCGCCCAATGCTGACACCCCTGCCGACACTAGTGCCGTTGCAAATAGCCACCATGCCGCCGCTGCCGCCGCTTTACGGGTTTCTTCCATCTGCTTTTGTGTTTGCAGCTTTACTGCTTCTAGACGCCGTTGCGCTTCAAGCTGGATTCGCTCGGCCCGCTGTAGCACACTAGTCCGCGCCGATTCGATCTGGTCAATAATTCGGTTGGCGTCAGCCTCCGAAATATCATCCCGCGAGCTGAGTAAGGCCACTAAAGTGCCTCGATCAACCTGGGCAAGCCGTCCTCGCAAAGCCTCGAAGCCGGCCTGCGGATCGTCAAACAGTTGCCGAATGTCGCGCTTGATGCCGTCGTAGTTCAACTCGGGACGATTTAGCGAGTTGAGGTAGTTGCGGATGCGAGCAAAGATTCGCTCGATGACCGACTGAATGCGATACTGCACCTGCCGGATCTGGGCCAGAGCCTGATCGCGCACTGCTTCAATTTGTGCCACAATCCGTTCGGCTTCTTCGGGGGTCATGTCTTGCCGTTGGCTCAGCAGGGCAATCAGGGTGGAGCGGTCCATTCGCGATAGTCGCTCGCCTAGATTTTGCAGCCCTAGGCGCGGAGACTGCATCAGCAGTTGCAGGTCGCGTTTAATTCCCTCTGGATTCAACTCCTCTTTATCAGTATTACGCAGATAGTCTTCCAGGGTTGATTCAAAGTCGAGAACCTGCTGCTGTGTACGCAGTGCAAGGCGACGAGGAGCACGGATCAGCTGCTGGATAGCGTGTTGGATATCGTCAATCGTTTGATTGATTTGCTCTTCACTCAGATCCTGCCGCTGGCTTAAGAGCTGCACTAATGTGTCGCGATCAATTCGCGATAGGCGATGCCGCAAAGCCGCCGCTCCTTCTTTGGGATCGGACAAGAGCGTCTTCAGGTCGCGCTGAATGCCTTCCGGGTTCAACTCTTCCCGTTGGGTGCGCCGCAGATAGTCCGCGAGTTTAGCTAGGGTCTGGTCGTAGCTCTCTTTTGCCGTGCTGATAACGGCACGTGGCGCGTTCAGAACGGAATACCAGCTCGATTCCACCTGATCCAAAACTTGATTAATTTCTGCCTCGCTTAGGTCGCCCCGCTGCGTCAGCAGTTGCACTAGCGTATCGCGATCAAATTGAGCGGCCCGCTGGCGTAGGGCAGAGAATCCGAGCTGCGGATCGTTGAGCAGCAACTGCACATCACGCCGGATGCCTTCCGGGTTCAGCTCTGCCTTGCCTGTGTTGCGGAGATAGGCTTCTAGCCGCTGCTGGGTTTCGCTCAATCGCTGTTTGGCTTGCTCATTCAGCGACTGCGACTCAAACAACACCCGATCCCGTGTCCGCTCTAGCGCATCCAGAATTGCTTCTCCTTCCGACTGAGTTAGGTTCTGGCGCTGCTGCAATCGCCGCGCTAAATACGCCCGATCATAGGGAGCTAGCCGCACGCTGAGGGTTTCGTAATCCGCATCGGTATCTTCAAGCAACGCCTGGAACGCCGGCACCGTGTCGGTAGACATCATCTGCTCTTTGGGCGTTGTGGATAGGTAAATGTCGATACGCTGCCGCTGGTCGCTGACAATTTCGCGTTCGCGGGCTGCTTTGGCAGTCGTCAACACCTCTTGGCGAATCAGTTCTAGTTGGTTGACAATTTCCTGAATTCGCGACTGGGTAAACACCCCCCGTGAGGTCAGCAGCTCTGCAAACCACCGCCGATCAAGCTGCGACACCTGCTCGATTACAGCTTGAGGATCGGCAGCCGGGTCGTATAGTAAATCGCGGAAGTCGCGGTCGATGGCTTCGCGCGTCATCTGCCACGAGTAGGTATTGAGCAAATAATTCTCGACATCCGTGCGAATTGGATTGGCCTCCCAATCAGCATCGTGAAGCAACGCTTGTGCCTGCTCGGTTACCTGCTCTGAGGTCGATTTCAAACGGTCTATGATCTTCTGAATATCTAAATCGGATAGATCGGTTCGTCCAACCAACAATCCCATCAGGGTATTCAGCCCCGATTGCAGAGTCTGCTGCATCACGCCAGCCGTCTGAGACGGTGCGCCCTCTCCCTGGGAACTGCTCATTAACCCGGTGGCTCGCTCGCGCTCTGCTAAAAGGCGATCCACTTTGGCGTTGAGTTCATCTAGCTTTAATTGTCCTGGCTGAGTCGAGCGCAGGTAGTCAATCAGCTCACTGACCTGATCTCGCTGCTGGCGTTTGCCTAGGGTTTCATTCCAAGTGGCTTGAAGCAGGTCGGCAATCCGGTTCACGTCTTGCTTAGAAAAGTCAGTGCGACGACTCACCAGATCGACAAAGGTTTGCCGGTCGATTTGGCTGAGCTGCCCGCTATCAGCCAGGCTGGCAATTTCGGGATCGTTCAGCAGCTCTTGAAAATCTTGCCGAATGCGGCTGAGATCGAACTGCGGCAGGCGTAGCTCGTTGATGTACTCTTCAATCGATTCGCGAATGCTGGCTGGATCTAGACCCGACCCCAACTCGTTGCGAACTGCGGCAGCCACTGCTTCCGCTGTAGAAACCATTTGCCGCTTAGCCGCCTGACCGCCGATAGCAGCCGTAGCCGTACCCAAAATAGTCTGAAACCCACTGGTGGCGGCCTGCACTACCGAGCCAATGAGCGAACCGACGGTGGTTGAACTCACCCACACCAGCAGCGAAAAGTAGGCTGCCCAAATCACTAAGCCAATAATGGCTCCCAACTGCGGTGCCGTCACCAAACTCAGCTGCACGGCCAAATAGCAGGCAAAAAACAGCGCTAAGCTGACGCTGATCAGGGTCCAAATTCCAACGCCTAAACCGATCTTGCGGATGGTTTCTCCGACACTGCTATTGTCTCGGTCATCGCTGGAGGAGGACCCCTGCCCCAAAACAGAAATGCCAGCCGCTACCGACAAATTGGTGAGTAGCAACTGGATGGCAAAGGCTAATAGAATTCCCGAGATTAAAGCAATAAAAAACTGAGGCCCTGAAAATAGAACTGAGGTTTGCTCAGGTGTTACGGGGGTCACAGGTTGGACTGGAACCTGGGTAAGCCACAGCAACCTATTCCATCCAGACAGGGTCGCTTCTAGAGTCGTTTCGATGGATTGAATCATGTCTTCTCCTAAGCACCAGGGGTCCTCTGCCAACGTGATCGAAAATCGGCATCAAATGAGCCAATCTCACGAGCATATAGACTTCGGTAGTATCAGAATGGCGTGCTGACCCAAAATCAGCATCTTTCTCAGGAAAGAAGTAGCGCCTTTGCTCTCCGAATTGCCCTTGGAGTGACCCAGTCAGGATAGATTGGGCACTGGTTAAATAGCTCACTCCCCATCCTGACTCGGCTACGCCAACAACTCCCCGGTTTCCTGTAAGGTATGGAGCCGATGGTAGATACCGCCGTGGTTCAACAGCTCATCGTGACTGCCGATTTCTACAATTCGTCCTTGATCGAGGACCACAATTTTGTCGGCTTCTCGTACGGTGCTGAGGCGATGCGCAATGATGATCGTGGTCCGGGTGCCCAAAATACTCTTCATGGCTAGCTGAATAGAGCGCTCGGATTCATAATCCAGGCTGGAGGTCGCTTCATCGAAGACGAGTACATCGGGATCCATCAGCAATGCTCGGGCAATGCCTAGTCGCTGCCGCTGCCCGCCCGACAGGCGAACACCGCGTTCCCCAACCACAGTGTGGTAGCCCTTGGGCAGCAGATGGATGAACTCATCGACGCGAGCCACGTGGCAAGCAGCCTGCACATCTGCAAATGAAGCCTTGGGGTTACCGTAGATCAGGTTGTCTAACAACGTTCCGTTGAAGACATCTACTTCTTGATGCACGATGGCTAGCCGCCTGCGATAGCCGCTAATGTCGAGGTTGCGAATGTCCTGCCCGTCTATAAGTATTCGCCCCGACTGTGGCTCGAAGTAGCGAAACAGTAGTTTGACCAGGGTCGATTTTCCTGAGCCAGAGCGCCCCACTAACGCCACGGTTTGACGGGGTTCCACCAGTAAATGGATCGACTGCAGCACTGGCCGCTCGGCGTCGTAGCCAAAGCTGACCTGCTCAAAATGCAGTTTGCCCGTGAACTGGTAATGACGTACTGCGTCAGGACTATCGGCAAGGCTGGCTGCATCGCTACCCTGCGGTAGCTGCATGAACTCATGAAAGCGAGTCATTGAGGCATAGCGACGAGCAAACACCTCGGCTAAAACACTGATGGGTTCGAGTTCGGCGTAAGCCATGCTAGACACCGTGAGTGTAGTAACAAAATGCCCCAGGGAAATGCGCCCCTGTAACGTGGCCCACAATGTCAGTGCCAGCACCACAAACACCGACGCTTCAATGATGAGTCGTTGCCAGGAGAACAGCGTAATGTATCCTTTGTGAATGCGGTAGTCTACAAACAAAAACTCCCGCTGCAGGCGCTGCTGTTGCCGCTTCAGCTCATAGGCTTCGGTTGCAAACGCCTTGACTGTCTTGATATTAGTGATGATTTCGGAGGTACGACTCTCGGTATGTTCCATATACCGATCGAGAATTTCCTCCTGACGAATCAGGCGGCGCAAATGCTTCAACGTAAAGCCCAAGATCAACACAAACGACAGCAGAAACAGCAGCGCAATCCGCCACTCGATTAGCGAAATCAGCACAAAAATGCCGATAACGCGAAAGATTTTGGGAATCATCTGCCCGGCAATTTCCGGGTAGGTCCAAGTATGGTTCGATAATCCCCGTGCTACCCGTCCGGAGATGCGGCCTGCATTGTTTTCGTCGTAGTATTCCAGAGGTAGGGTGAGGATCTGAGCAATCGCCCGTGCGGTGTGATCTCGGCGACTGCGCAGCGAGATGTCCCAATGGAACCAAGGGCCCAACCACGGCTGAATCGGAGCGCGAACCACCGTGACGACGAAAATAATTGCCAACAGCACGATCACTGCGAGGGTCGAGGTTGCTGGACGCTGCACCGCTTGGGCGACTGAATTCACAATGGACTGGAGCGGCGCATCCAGTGCCTGATCCGACAGCAAGTTCAGCAGTTGTCCGATAATGTAGGGCACGGTGAGGTCAATGATTTCAAACAAACTACTGGCAGCAATGCTGAACACAGCTAACCCCCAGTAGGAACGGTAGTACTGCACAAGATCGCGAAAATTTGCCATAACGGGCCTCCTAACCTGGGGCAATGAGCCAAAAATGCAGCCTGAACGTAGCCCTGAGCCATCGCTTCAGCAAGCTGTCAATGCCATTGGTGACAACCATTTAGTGAAACATCAGGTGAGACATTACACCCATGGCTGACTGCTGGAGGAACCTAGCGCTGCCGCTGAGTCGCAGCAGGACAGCCCAACCGTGCAATGAATCCCGGAAGGAACAGGGACCGTTCAGAGACTGTTCAGAGACTATTCAGAAAAGACTGTTGAGAGAAAAAGCCAGTACCCGCTAGCGCTTTGCTGTACCGGGAATCAATCCCATCATGACCATGGCAGGATGATGTGAATAATGTCTCAGCATTGTAACATGTATGTAGTATACCTGTTAAGGTAAAGCGCAAAAGACCATGAAAAAGCAGCCCGGTTAGGACTGCTCGCGTGAACCCTGTGAATTAGGCAGTGAATCAGGCGGAATGAATTTCAAGATTGGCTCAGGGCTGCCAACTGCCCTGCTGGCACTATTAGCGTCAAATGAATAGCGGCAGCAAATCACTGGTTGCTGCATTGGCCGAACTAACTTAGTGCGTAGGCAGAACGCAGCGCCCAGAGAATCAGAAAAGCAATTGCTCCCAGAATCAAGACACCCGAGAGCATCACGACGAGCGGACTGTCCGCCCCTCTAAACTTCATGATTCCTCGATTTAATTCAGTCATTTTGCTAGGTCCTCTTAATAGGTCCTCTTCTAAAAAAGCAAACAAAAAAGCCAAAACAAGCTTAACTAGCGCAGTGGAGATGTCATCTAGATTACGGCTTGGTACGGTCAAGCAACAGCCAAGTGGACATTGCTGATCTTCAACCCAATTTTAGCGGCGGTTCTGGCAAATCAGAAGTTAGGTGGTACACTTTAAGAATTTCTTCCAGAGAGCTTGTACAGTTATTGTTGCTTCTCGCACAGGGATGCCCTACATAGTTATGATGCCGATGATGCCGCCTCCAGCAGAAGAGCATCATGGCGTTTCTGCAAGTCGGTTTGCGGGAATCTTGGATCGAGAAACCAGGTTCAGCAAACAGCCCGGCAGGAGTAAAACCAAGTGAATAGTGTCTTGATACTGGTGAGCGGCATCGTTGTCCTTCTGCTGCTAGAGGGCGGCTTGCGGTGGGGGGTTGGCTTGGGTAATCCGCTGCTGTATGTGGCTGATCCGCAGATCGGGTACTTGCTTGCTCCTAAACAGCAAACTCGACGCTTTGGCAAGCGCATTGCTATCAATGCCTATTCCATGCGGAGTCCCGAGATCAGCCCAACCCGACCGGCTCGCACATGGCGCGTCTTACTGTTAGGGGACTCCATTGCCAATGGTGGCTGGTGGACCGATCAACACCAGACGATTTCTGCCCTGATACAGCAGCAGCTCCAGGCCTCGTTGCCCGAAGACCAACGGGTGGAAGTCCTAAATGCCTCAGCCAATTCCTGGGGACCGCGTAACGAGTTGGCCTACGTGCAGCGCTTCGGCAGTTTTGAGTCGCAAGTGATTGTGCTACTGCTCAATACCGATGATTTGTTCGCCGCTGCGCCCAGTTCGCTGAAGGTGGGACGGGACCTAAATTATCCTGATCGCAAACCAGCGCTAGCGTTGATTGAGCTGTGGCATCGCTATTGGTTCAAGCTGCAGTTTCGGACCGCTCAGGCGGTTTCTGAAGCAGATGCTGCCCTCGGTAGTGCCGATGGCGATCGAGTTGGACTAAACTTGGCTGCCATCCAGCAGCTTCAGGAGTTGGCACACCGCCACCACAGCCACCTCATCGTGGGGATCACGCCCCTGCGACGGGAGGTGAGCGCAGCGGGGTCACGCAACTACGAACAGCAAGCACAGCAACGGCTGCAGGACATGACGAGCGCTGCGGCAATTCCTCTTGTCGATTTTTTACCAATTTTCAAAGCGTTAGAGCAGCCCCAGTCTCTCTATCAAGACTCTATTCATCTCAATGGCTTAGGTAATCTAATCGTTAGCCATTATTTAACCCAAGCCATTAGTTCACATTTGTCTGGACCATAAAACCCTCAGTACTGTAATTGAGGCCCGTGCAATTACACAAGAGTACAGTCCAGAAATTTATCCAAAAATTATTGAGCGAACCGTGTAGATGAGGGACGTGTAAAGTTTCCCATTTTGTCCTGGTGGCCTCTAGAGGCATATCCTATTCTCACATGAGTATCTGGGTCTCCGGCTTTGACGAAGCTCCGATAACGGATCAAGACTTGAAGCGATGGAGATGGGCTTGCGGCCCAACGGCTTGCCGCAGCCGGCTTTAGCGTGACTAAATATAGCTCGCAGGGTGCTCTTTGCAGGGACGTTCGGGTCGTTCGGGTGTCGTTGCCTTAAGCGACGCTGCACTAGGGTATTGTCCCGTGCGCACAACCGAATTGAGTTGGATGATTCCCATGGTGTCTACTTCAATAGTGTGCTGATGCTTCACCCGAAGCTTCGGCCGATTTGGCAGCGGTGTGCTGTCCTTGATCGAGAGCCTACTCACTTGCACGCAAGACCTGCACTCCAGAGTAGGCACAATATGACCAAGTCATTCTTCCTGCCCCGACAACCATGACCTCCCTAGAAAAGCTGGCCATTCGCGGCGCTGTTTGGACGTTCGTGGGCTATGGATCCAGCCAGATACTCAGGTTTATCGGTAACCTCATTCTGACCCGCCTGCTTGTGCCAGAACTGTTTGGGTTAATGGCGCTAGTTTATACCTTTATTACCGGGCTGAATCTGTTTTCCGATATTGGTATCCGTCCTAGTATTATCCAGAATCAGCGCGGCGATGATCCTGTTTTTCTCAATACTGCCTGGACACTGCAGGTGATTCGGGGATGGATCCTCTGGTTCTGCTGCTTTCTGGTCGCGCTGCCGGTCTCTCGATTCTACGAAGAGCCAAGACTACTATGGCTGCTCCCCCTTGTTGGGGCGACGGCGGCCATTGAAGGCTTCAGCTCAACGGCACTAGCTACCCTGAGTCGCAATGTTGCCGTTGCCAAGCTGACAGTTTTCGAAGTAGGTGTCCAAGTTGCATCGCTGCTAGTGACTGTTCTCTGGGCCTATTTTGACCGCTCCATTTGGGCGCTGGTAGGCGGCAGCCTGTTTGCCAGCCTGTTCCGAGTGATTTGGAGCTACCAAATCGAACCCGGCGTCAGCAATCGTTTTGCTTGGGACAAAAGCGCCCTCACCGATTTGACTCAATTTGGACGCTGGATTTTTCTCTCGACAGCGATGACGTTTTTGGCCACCCAAGCCGACCGCCTGATCCTGGGCAAGCTATTTTCCCTGGACATGCTGGGCGTGTATACCGTCGCCTTTGCCTTTGCCGACTTGCCCAACGCGATCATCACTCAAATCAACGGCAAGGTGATTTTTCCCATCGTGTCGCGACGGGCCGACTTACCCCGTCATAGCCTGCGGCAAAAAATTTTGCAGAAGCGCCTACCGCTCCTGCTGGGGCTAGCAATCCTGATCGCGCTGCTCAGTAGCTTCGGGGATGTGCTGATTCATACGCTGTATGACACGCGATATCGGGATGCCGCATGGATGCTGTCCATTTTGGTGCTGGGAATTTGGTTTCTGGCGATCTCTCGGACTATTCACTCCTCGCTATTGGCGGTTGGCAAACCGATCTATGGGGCGTTTGGGTTCATGCTGAAATTTCTTTACCTGCTCGGTGCTGTTCCGTTGGGTTTCGCTCAGTTCGGAGCCGTCGGCGCAATTGTAGCTATGGCGTTTAGCGATCTGCCCTTCTACAGCGTCATTAGCTATGGCGCTTGGCGAGAAAAACTAGCTACTACTAGGCAAGACATTTTAGTAACTCTGCTGTTGATTGGGTTGCTCATTAGTTTAGGAGCCGGACGAGCGCTATTGGGATTTGGATCGCCATTCCATCCAATAACGGGTACATGATAAATCGATAAATGAGCAATTAGATGAATGGCAATGGGATTTGAAGGTATAGATAAACGTTAAACCAAATGGAGTGGATATAGTCAGTCAAAGCATACAGCACATTGTATATTTCAAACAAAAACTACAATGAAACATGTAGTGAATGGCTTATACAATAAAAACTGTTTGCTCTTTCATCTATTCCTCTAAGCATTCATTAACCTATAGGAGAGCAAAATGGGCCGTCTACCCAATTTCCTAATTATTGGTGCTGCCAAATCAGGGACCACAAGTTTATTTCAATGGTTGGGTCATCATCCCCAAATTTGCGTTTCTTCTCTCAAAGAACCCAACTTTTTTGGCGATGATGCCAACTATGCTAGGGGGTTAACCTACTACAAGTCGCTGTTCCGCCATGCTCAGCTGCACCAAGTCTGTGGCGAAGCCTCTACTGACTATGCTAAATGGCCCAAATTTCCCAATACTGCAGCTCGGATTGCCCAAACGCTGCCTGATGTCAAGCTGATTTACATCATGCGGAATCCTGTAGAGCGAGCCTATTCCTACTATGTTCACATTAATCGTAATCGACCGATTCGCGAAAGTTTTGAATCCTATATTTGCCGAACCACCGAGGCGCTAGATGCCAGTAATTACATGCTGCAGATCGAGCAGTATCTTAACTATTTCTCTCGTGAGTCATTCCTATTTTTACTGCTCGATGATCTGGTGCATCAGCCGCAGCAAGTTCTACAGCAGGTCTGTCGCTTTATTGGTGTTTCCGAATCTGCTGATCTACCGCGGCAACTGATCATGGCCAATCAGGGAAGCCGCCACTTTGAAGATACCATTCGTGGGAAAATCACAGCTCCTTTCCGGTCACTGCCCTTGGTCGCTGCCGCCACGACGCTGCTGCCCCAATCCTGGCGAGATCAGGCCTATCACTTTCTGCAGCAATCTGCCTATGGGCAAGCCGTCAGAAATCAGTATTTGCCTCGACCAATGCGGGCAGAAACACGCCAAATGCTGATGGAGAGATTCGCAGAGAGCAACCGGAGATTGGCTGAGTTCCTAGGGCGCGATCTGTCGTTTTGGGAAGCGGCAGTCCGCACCTCTCCAGATGTGATGGTCGGTTAGTATTGTCTCTTGGCGCTGATTTGAGCCGCGTGATTTGGGTCGAGTATAGCTGCTTGGCTCGTCAAGGCAGTAACCGCTGCTATATTCCGCCTGAACTTCATTGCTGTTGACTGGCTATTGACCAATGGTGAGTCAGCATATTTGACCATCTGATGACTAAGTAGGCAAGCGGATGCTGAATAATTGGTGAAAAATATAGACAAGATAAATATAAAATTTTGATGAAAAAGTAAAATGATTGAGAGTATAATGCTTTGATTAACTAAATAGTATATTGACAGTAAATCAAGCAGTAAATTAAATAGTTAAGATTAGTAATGAAGCTAAATGAAGCTAATGGAAGTTAATTTCAAGCCACAAACTATACCTAAGATAGTTAGCCCAATGACAATTGAAACCGATTTAGAGGTCTAATAAGCTGTTAGATAAGCTGTTATTGTTCATGGCACATCACATGGTGCCTGTTTAATTATCACCCTGTTGATAGTGTTTCCTGTTGAGCGTCACTGCCTTGACTGTCAGTTGTTTTCATGAACGAGACGGCAAATGATGACGACTCTCTTGATTCATATTGGTTATCCTAAGACTGCCTCAACATGGCTTCAGCAAACCATTTTCAATAACATAGAAGCTGGTTTTTTATCCCCTTGGGGGACGACGTCTGGTCTGGCGGTGGACCAGTTCATCACAACCAATAGCTTTCGCTTTTCGCCCAAGCAAACCTACGCTGTATTTGAACCAGGGCTGATGGCGGCTGCCCAACAATCGCTGATTCCGGTGCTGTCGCAAGAGATGTTGTCCTGTGACCAAGTTGCAGGTCGTTACTGGGGAAAAGAGGTGGCCGATCGGCTCTATGCGGTATTTCCAGATGCCCACATCTTGATCCTCATTCGGGAACAAAAATCGATGATCTACTCCTCCTATGGGCAATACATCAAAAATGGCGGCATGCGCTCGATTCAACAGTTTGTTTGTGCTGAGGTCATGCCTGTAGGCTTTAGCCCTATCTGTCGCCTCGATTGCCTAGAATATGATTTACTAATTTCCTATTACCAAGAGCTGTTTGGGCAAGAGCATGTGCTGGTATTGCCGTTTGAATGGTTAAAGAACAGCCCCCAAACTTTTGTAAATAGAATTCTTAATTTTGTTGGTATTCGGAAGCGAATCGACCTTGTTACTGCCGCCAGAAATGTCAGCTATAAAGCTTTTACGCTCAGCCTGCTGCGGAAAATGAATCTGTTTCTGCCGCCTCCCCATCTGAATTTGCTCAGTTCCGAGCCAGAACCCTGGAGTTGGAAGCTGGCCTGGAAAATCTTGTCTGCCGCCGATCGTTGGTTGCCCGAGCGGGTTCATCGGGTCGAAGAAGAGCGGTTAAAGCATTATATTGCAGACTATGTGGGTAGTAAGTTTGCCAGTAGTAATCAGCGCACAAGCCAACTCATTGGTATGGATCTAGCGAAGTTCGGCTACGATATGTGATCTATGAGCGAACTCCTTACTGAAAGGACAGTGTCTGGACGGACAGTGTGAGTCGGATGCCCACCGCCCTCTCTCTTGGCATTGATTTTGGCACCTCGGGAGCTCGAGCGATTGCCATCGACCCAGAGGCTCGGATTCAGTCTCAGGTGAAGGTATCCTTTGGAACTGCTGCCGACTCTCCTAAACATTGGCAGACGGTGCTGTTTGAGCTGTTGCTGCATATTCCCCTCGCAGTACGCCGCCAAATCACTGCTGTAGCCATCAATGGCACCTCGTCCACCGTGCTCCTCTGTGATGCCCAGGGGCAGCCCATCGATTCGCCGCTGCTCTACCACGATGGGCGGGGGATTGTCGTATTGCCGCAGTTACAAGCGATGGCTCCACCTCAACATCCGGTAATCAGCGCTACGTCAAGTCTAGCCAAGCTGCTGTGGTGGCTGCAGCACCGCCCCGAGCGAATTGCCGCTGCCCAATCGCCGGTCTACTTTTTACATCAAGCGGATTGGCTGGCGTTTCTACTGCATGGCAGGTTGGGCATTAGTGATTATCACAACGCCCTCAAGCTAGGCTATGACGTTGCTGCCCTTACCTATCCGGCTTGGTTGCCGCCGCTGCCGGTGCAATTGCCGCAGGTGGTTGCTCCCGGTACACCAATAGCCGCGATTCTGCCAGAGGTGGCCACTTCGCTAGAGCTGCCGGCGGGCTGTCTCATCTGCGCAGGGACCACAGACAGCATTGCCGCGTTTCTGGCAAGTGGTGCTCAGCACCCCGGTGAGGCGGTCACCTCGCTAGGCTCCACCTTAGTCCTGAAACTGCTGAGTGAAACCCGAGTAGACCAGGTTGAATTTGGTGTTTATAGCCACCGCTTGGGCGATCTTTGGCTGGTTGGCGGGGCGTCAAATACTGGAGGAGCAGTGCTCAGCCAGTTCTTTAGTGAAACCGAGCTACAGCAGCTGAGTCAGCGGATTGTGCCAGAACGTCCTAGCTCGCTGGAGTATTACCCGCTGCTCAAACCCGGCGAGCGGTTTCCTGTGAATGATCCAACCTTGCTGCCCTGCTTAGAACCCCGTCCGTCAGAGGCAGTAGAGTTTCTCCATGGCCTCTTGGAGAGTATGGCTCGCATTGAAGCTCAAGGGTATAGGCTGCTGCAATCCCTAGGTGCCAGCGTCCTGACTCGGGTGTACACAGCGGGGGGGGGTGCTCAGAATGACACCTGGACTGCTATTCGTCGTCGCCATCTGTCAGTGCCGGTGGTTTGCTCCGAGCAGGTTGAAGCTGCCTATGGCACTGCCCTGCTAGCGCAACGCGGAGGAGCGGCATGGCTGTCTTAATCTCCCGCTGGTCTTACTAGACTCAGTCGCGCTCCGACCTGAGCTTCTCAGGGCTAGATATATTTCTCAAGGCTAGATATATACAGAGCCGCAAATCAGGCTTTCGGATCATAATCCTGCCGGTTCTCTACCCTAAAACGGATTCGGATCTCTGCACTCTCCGCCTATTCTGAGACCACATGGAACTTGTCACAATGAAGGGGCAACTCAGAGGAGAGCACCCATGGCTAGTAATTTCATCGATTGGTATCGTAACCTGCTGCGCAATTCTAAGTATCGCTGGCTGATTATTTTGGGAACATTGGCATACCTACTCAGCCCGATCGATCTCCTGCCTGATGTCATTCCTGTGATTGGTCAAATTGATGATGTCGTCATTTTGACGCTGCTGGTGACTGAAGTATCTCAGGTGTTGATGGAGCGGGTTAGAACAGTCAAAGGCAAGAATTCAACAGCCGTAGCTGATAAGAGTGCAACGGATTCCGTGGATGTGAATGCAATTCATGTGGAATAAGCATGTTGAGGCTATGCAGCAGTAAGCCTGTAAAACCCAGGGTAGAGAGAAGGAAGATGATATGCCTAAACTAACGGCTACGCTGGTTCTCTCGACCCTGGAACTGTGAAGGCTGCAATGAGGTAAGCGAAATGATTTATGGCTATTTGTGATAGTCGTTCTTAATCGCGATCAGATTCGGGCGGTTGAATATCGCAAACCACTTCGTAGAATGCTGTGGTAGGCTGCTTAGCAAATAAGTGTGCCATTTTCTTGAGAATTGATTCGTGAGCTTCCGAGCGATTTGCTTCCATATCGGCTGCGCTTTCCCAGAAAATGATCGAAATACCGCGATCGGTGCCTGGTTCCTGCAACAAGTAGGTGCCCTGAAAGCCTTCGCCATACATGGAAACAGCCTGTTCGTAGAGCTGGCGGGCCTGATCGAATTTACCTGTTTTGAATTCGCCAATCGCCACGTAGGCGAATTTTCGTTTTAAGAAATCGTGAAAATCTGACATGGTTCTTCTGTCCCGGCTGGATTGAGCAGTTTGAGAAGCACCTCAGTCTACCGTGGAATGCCGATCTGCCTGTCCATTCTTCATGTTTGTTTTGGATGCGGCAAAGTGCGGCTGCCGCGTCAGAATTTCTCCAGAATGCTTAAAACTCATGCCATTCATTTTTAGGTCACCTTTGGGTCAGCTTGTGGGTCACCTTTAGGGGGTTGCCGATGGATCAATCACCGTGGGCTGAGCGAGTAGGCGGCAGACTTCTTCATCCGTAGTTTGGGAAAAGTCGCGGTACCACATACCAATGGAATTCAGCGGATTGGGCATAGATAGACACACTACGTCTGAAACCAACGTGCGCAAGGCAATACAGGTAGATTCTGGTGCAACGGGAACCGCCACAATCACATCTTTGGGATGTTGTCGCATTAGGGCAGCAATGGCAGCGCGTAGGGTAGAACTCGTGGCGATGCCATCGTCTACGAGAATCACTGTCCGATTGTGGATCACGGGCGGTGGTCGATCTCCGCGATAGGTGCGGTCACGACGCTCTAGCTCCTGTCGTTCCAGTGCTGCCACTTTTAGCAGGGTCTGGCGTGAAATGTGCAGTGCTCGCAGCACTTCGTTATTGAGAATAAGGACGCCGCCCGAGGCAATCGCTCCCATGGCCAGTTCTTCTTGCTCAGGGACACCCAACTTCCGCACCAGACAAATATCAAGCGGCACCTGCAGCGCCTTGGCGATCTCGTAGGCTACGGGAACACCGCCGCGGGGCAGGGCTAGAACAATCACATCAGAGCGATTGGCAAACTCCATCAACTTGGCGGCTAGCAGCTGCCCAGCTTCGCTGCGGTTCCAAAATTTCAGCGTCATGAACATTACCTCCTTGGTCTTGAGAGGCCAAAGACCGTGACAAGGGAGGAACAGATCCGGGTCTATCTAGGCTCAGCGAGAAATGACTTCTGCTGAAACCGTTGCGTTCAGCCGACAGCGTATAGGCATAGGAAACCCGTTGTGAGGATGGTCGCTTCCTCTACTCCCCAGACTACACCCACTTTTACGTCCCAGCGGCAGACGTTAGGGATTCTTCAATCTCATTTTGAGGCTGGTTTTAGGCTGGTTCTAGGTGAACTACATGGCTAAACAGTAGCTAAACAGTATGGCCAAGGCTGCCCAATTCCATACCCAGCAGCAAAACGAACCCTAGCCAGACGTTTTGCCGGAAGAGTTGGCCGTAGAGATTCCCATCCTGGGGATCGCGCAACTGCCTAACCTGCCAAAACCAGCCTGCTGCTGCTGTAGCTAGTGCCAGCCAAAACCAACCATTCAAAGACAGCAAAAAGCCCACGCTGCCCAGAAGTAGGGTGCTGCCCCCAAAGCAAAGGCCAATCGCCAACGGTGCCTGAGATCCAAAGAAACGGGCGCTGGAGTTTACCCCGATGCGCTCGTCGTCCTCGCGGTCGGCCATGGCATAGACCGTATCGAATCCTAGCGCCCAGAGGACGGTAGCGCCCCAGAGGAGCCACGTGGACAGATCCAGGTGGGCGGTCACGGCACTCCAACTGATCAGCACAGTGAACCCCCAGCAAAGCGACAACACTAGCTGCGGCACCGGAAACACCCGTTTTGCTAGAGGATAAAGCACGATGAAGGGAATAGCGGCGACACACAGCCAAAAGCTGAAGCGATTGAGATAAGCGGCTAACCCCCACGCACAGCCAAAGGCAACGAGTGCAACCACCAGTCCAGTTCGGACCGATAAGGCTCGGGAGGCAAGGGGTCGAGTGCGGGTGCGGCTCACCTGGGGATCGATGTCGCGATCCCAGAGATCGTTGACAACACAACCAGCGGCGCTAGTCGCCAAGCTTCCTAAGACAATCACTCCTACCAGCGGCAGGGGTGGCATACCGTGGGCAGCCAAAATGACAGCCCAAAGTGCCGGAATCATCAGGATCAGACGCCCTGCGGGTTTGTCCCAGCGCAGCAGGCGCACGATGGTGAGCCAGGTCGGTTCAGAATCAGATGGCAACGGGGTCAGCATGGCAAGAGAGTCAATCGTGACAGCGGTGAATTTGGTCGGAGGCAAACGGCTCGCTCCCCGACAACAGATAGAAATTTACAAATAGAAATTTCAAAGACAACATGCTGTCACAAAATCTATCAGGAATCGAATCTTCCCCTCAACAGCGTAAGAATCGGCACAATCTAGTAATGAGGTAGCCGCTATGCTCAGCATGGGGGTGTTTCTCCGCAGCTGGGTTAGGCTTGAGGATGCGGTCTTTGGCATTCAGGAGCCATCCGTTAAGATAGTTTAACGGCAGCTCTGCTGAAGTAGGGCTGTTGTCACCCATAGTTATCGCCAGCAACGGTTATCGCTAGCAATGGGCTAGGTCAAAGATCTCGAGTTAGATATCCGAGTTAGATATCTCAGATATCCAATCAAAACCTCTAGAGAATCGCCCTAACGACTTGAGCTAGGAGCCATGGTTTGACCCTGCTTCAGGTCCTTCTGCTGCCATAGGGTATATCAGCCGTTCGCATTCTCCCCTTTTAGGATAATTTAAGAAAGAATTGAAATTTGTTCCTAGAAGCCAGAGACTTTCGCCAAAACGCTCTATCTCACCCCACAAACGGATGAACAACAATGGCATCTCCTTCGCTAGGCTCCTGGGGCGGTTCATTCAGCGCAGGCCCAGATCCACGCCCGAAAGCGATATGATGCTGCAACTAGACCCTAAATTCCTTGAGCAGAGGATGCCCCAGCCTACAAAGACTGCCGTCCTGGTTATTGGCGGCGCAGAAGACAAAATTCACGGACGCCAGATTCTTCATACCTTCTTTCAGCGCTCTGGTGGCGTAGATGCCCGCATTGCTATTATTCCATCGGCCTCACGGGAGCCGACGGTGATCGGCAGCCGCTACCACGACATTTTTGAGGAAATGGGCGCAAAGGCCATTGAGGTGATCGATATCCGCGAGCGTGAACACGGCGAAGACTCTGTGTGGCAAGCGTTTATTGATGACTGTACTGGCGTCTTTATGACGGGGGGCGACCAATTGCGGCTGTGCGGGCTGCTCTCCGACACGTCGATCATGAATCGGGTACGGATGCGGGCGCAGCTTGGTGAAATTACCTTGGCGGGCACCAGTGCTGGAGCAGCTGTGATGGGATATCACATGATTGCCGGAGGGGGTAGTGGTGAGTCGCCCAATCGCTCCCTGGTGGATATGACAACCGGGCTAGGCATTATTCCTGAGATAATCGTCGATCAGCACTTTCACAACCGCAACCGCATGGCTCGCCTGCTCAGTGCCGTTGCGTCCAATACCGATAAGCTGGGCATCGGCATCGATGAAGATACCTGTGCCATGTTTGAGGGAAATGGTACGTTTCAAGTTATCGGCAAAGGTACCGTTACCGTGGTTGATCCGGGTGAGGTGTCCCATACTAACTTTGCTCACGTAGGAGCTAGTGACCCTCTCAGCATTCACAACCTCCGGCTACATATTCTTAGCCACGGGGATCGGTACGATCTATACAAGCGGCAGAGTATTGTTTCGGCATCCTGATGCGGTGCAGCTACTCTACGCCGACAGAAACGGCCATGAGTTGCAGCGGGTGACTAAGCGCGACTGCGGCTGTCAATACATGCTATGAATGGCTATGAATGCTCGAAAGATATGTCTATTAGGGCTAGAATTTGCTGGAGTTTGACGGTGTAATATGCGGTTAGATAGGCACGATCCTGTTAGGCTCTATACCCTAGAAATTTGGCTTGCATTACCATGTCGCACGATTTTCCCCAAGAGGGAATTTTAGTTTCTATCAAAAAACTGTTCACTATGAACGGTTCGGAGCTTTCCCAAGCTAAAGACTAGACTAATGTTGCGACCGCCGCTCCACTGTCGAATAAGTCATGAATAGTGCTATGAAAATTCTCAAAACTCAGACTCTTCGGGGTCCCAATTATTGGAGCATCCAGCATCAGAAGCTGATTGTGGTCCGGCTCGACCTAGAGGCACATGCCAATACCCGTTCAAACGAAATTTCGGGATTCTATGCGGGGTTAGTTGAGGCACTGCCTAGCCTAGAGGAGCATCGGAACACTTCAGATCAAGACAGTTTTTTGGAGCGCATTCGGTCGGGCATCCATCTGGCACAGGTGGTTGAGCATGTGGCGCTAGAGCTGCAAACGCTAGCTGGAATGCCAGTGGGGTTTGGGCGCACTCGGGAAACCTCTACCCCTGGCATCTATCAGGTGGTGTTTCAGTATGTGGATGAGCAGGCAGGGCGCTATGCAGCGAGGGCAGCCGTGCGGCTGTGCCAGAGCATTATTGATACGGGATCGTATCCGGTGGAAGAGTTGCGGCAAGATCTGCGAGATCTGGAAAACTTTGCTGCTCAATCGGCACTGGGTCCTAGTACCGAAAATATCGTTCGGGAAGCTGAGGCGCGGGGCATTCCCTGGATGGAGTTGGGGGCGCGCTCGCTGATTCAGCTCGGGTATGGCGTGTATCAGAAGCGAATTCAAGCCACCCTCACTGGGCAGACGGGTATTTTGGGGGTAGAGCTAGCCTCCGATAAAGAGGCGACTAAGCGACTTCTGCGCAATGCTGGCATTCCGGTTCCCCGGGGGACGGTGATCTACTACCTCGATGAGTTGGAACAGGCTATCGAGGATGTGGGCGGTTACCCGATTGTGATCAAACCCTTGGACGGCAATCACGGCCGCGGCATTACGATCAACATCGGCACGTGGGAGCTGGCCGAGGAAGCTTACGATGCGGCTCGGGCGGTGTCGCGGGGCGTCATCGTAGAGCGTTACTATCGGGGACGGGATCACCGGGTTCTGGTGGTGAATGGCAAAGTGGTGGCTGTGGCGGAGCGGGTGCCTGCCCATGTAGTTGGCGATGGTCGATCCACTATCTCCGAGTTAATCGACGAAACCAATCGCGATCCCCGTCGGGGCGATGGCCATGAAAATATCCTGACGCGGATTGAGCTAGACCGCACCTCTTGGGAACTGCTAGAGCGACAAGGCTATGATCTCGATACCGTGTTGCCCAATGGTGAGATCTGTTATCTGAAAGCGACTGCTAACCTGAGCACCGGCGGCACCGCCATCGATCGCACGGATGAAATCCACCCAGAAAATGTCTGGATTGCCCAGCGGGTTGCTAAAACGATTGGCTTAGATATTGCCGGTATTGATATCGTCACATCAGATATTTCCAAGCCGCTGCGCGATGTGGATGGGGTGATTGTGGAAGTTAACGCAGCTCCCGGCTTCCGGATGCACTTCTGTCCCAGCGAGGGGATCCCGCGCAACGTGGCTGAACCTGTGCTGGATATGCTATTTCCGCCGGGTGCTCCCCACCGCATCCCCATCCTGGCTATTACCGGTACCAACGGCAAAACCACCACCACGCGGCTGCTGGCTCATATCTTCAAGCAAACCGGGCAGACGGTGGGCTACACCACCACAGATGGGATCTATATCGGCGGCTATTTGGTCGAAAAGGGAGACACCACAGGACCCCAGAGCGCTCAAACCATTTTGCAGGATCCAACCGTTGAGGTGGCTGTGCTGGAAACGGCGAGGGGCGGTATTCTGCGCTCAGGCTTGGGCTTTAGCCACTGCGATGTGGGGGTGGTGCTGAATGTGGCGGCCGATCATCTCGGCATTGGCGATATTGACACGGTAGAAGACCTGGCCCACCTCAAGAGCGTGGTGGTGGAGACGGCCCAGCCCAATGGATACGCTGTGCTGAACGCCGATGATCCTCTGGTGTCGGCGATGGCAAGCCAGGTGAAAGCCCAAATTGCCTATTTCTCAATGGATCCCGAAAATCCAACGCTGCGCGCCCATACGCATCAGGGTGGTTTAGCTGCCGTCTATGAGAATGGCTATCTCTCGATTCTTAAGGGCGACTGGACGCTGCGCATCGAGCAAGCCGTGAATGTACCGCTAACGATGGGCGGTCGAGCGCCCTTCATGATTGCCAATGCTCTGGCTGCGAGTCTGGCGGCTTTTGCTCAAGGGGTACGCATCGAAGATATCCGCACGGCACTGCTGACGTTCCAAGCTTCGGTTGGGCAGACACCCGGACGGATGAATCTGTTTAATCTGGGCACCTATCATGCTATGGTCGACTATGCCCACAATCCCCACAGCTACGAGGCCATTGGGGGCTTTGTCCGTAACTGGACGACTGGTGAACGCATCGGAGTCGTAGGGGGGCCAGGCGATCGGCGCGATGAAGATTTTATTACCCTAGGGGAGCTGGCGGCTCGCTTCTTCGACCGCATCATCATCAAAGAAGATAACGATACCCGAGGGCGAACCCGAGGCGACGTTGCTAAGCTAATCGAGCGGGGGATTCAGTCTGCCCAACGACGAGTGCCCTACGAAATCGTCCTCGATGAAACTCAGGCGGTGAATTTGGCGCTAGATACGGCTCCTCACGGCAGCTTGGTTGTGATCTTTCCAGAGAGCGTCAGTCGCGCTATCGGGCTAATCGAAGCTCGCAATCCTAAACCGGATCAGGGTCTGGTGGTTCAACCCGCCGCAACGAATGGCCCTAATCGACCAACAGGGTCGGTGGGCGAAGCGCAGACTACGCAGACAACAGATGCCAACTCAGAGACCTTCGTTCAGTCTGGCCAATCTGGTGGCTGATTTTGCCTTACCAGCCTGCTCAAAATAGGCTCAAAATGTGTTCCCTGGACCTGCGACAAAACGCTCCTGCCAGGGAACGGTGGCTTTGACCTCACTCTTGCCCCTCTTGACCGGGCGGGGTATCCTCGGTGGGTTTACTCATTTCCTCCTTGAAGCCCCGCAGTGTTTTACCCAGCGCACTCCCCAGTTCTGGTATTTTCTTGGGGCCAAAAAAGATCAGGGCGGCGAGCGCAATTAAACCAACTTCTGCCCAACCTAAGTGAAACATGCAGCTCTCCTGTCGCACAGTACTCTCCTAACTATAGGACGAGAGGCAAGCTATAGGAGCAAGTGCCGATTTCGAGCAGCGCTATTTAGAATGACAGCTACCTAACAGCTACCCAAAATAACCGCGAAAAAGTATTGGATGACTGACCTCGGCGTCCACTACCCCCTGCTGCGGTATTCTTAACCTAAATCTAGCGTTAACCGTTATGTCTTCTATCTCCTCGATTCGCGAGCAGCAGCATACCCTGATCCATCAGTTTGCCGATCGCATTGAAGCTTGCTGGCAGCGCTACCTTGACCTGTCTCCGTACCCACTTCCGGACGATTTGGGCTACGTGGAAGGTCGGCTAGAAGGCGAAAAGCTAATCATCGAAAATTGTTGCTATCAAACGCCTCAATTCCGCAAGCTGCACCTAGAGTTAGCCAAGGTTGGCAATAGCCTAGACATCTTGCATTGTGTGATGTTTCCCCGTCCAGACTATGCTCTGCCGATGTTTGGTACTGATCTAGTAGGCGGTCGCGGGCAAATCAGCATGGCAATTGTGGACCTCTCGCCAATCAGCCAAGCGGGGAGGTTGCCGTCTGCCTATCAAGCCGCCCTGCAGGCATTGCCGTCTCTAGATTTTGCTCAAGCCCGCACCCGTCCTGCTTGGGGCGACATTTTCTCGGAGTTTTGCCTGTTAGTTCGTCCGGGAACGGCTGAGGAAGAAGCTCAGTTTTTAGAGCAGGCGGCAGCATTTTTAGAGATTCACTGCCAGCAGGCTATTGCTACGACTCCTACCCCTGAGCGCCGGGCAGAAATTTTAGCCGCACAGCAATACTACTGCACCCAGCAACAGCAAAACGATAAAACGCGGCGGGTACTAGAAAAAGCCTTTGGTGCCGCCTGGGCAGATCGCTACATGACCACGGTCCTCTTTGATGTGCCGTCCGTCGCTTGACGAGTGTCATGAGTGTAATGAATGGTCTGATTGCAAGTTCTGATGAACAGGTTCTGCCTAAGATATTTTGCCTAAGACAACCCCCTGACCAGCCAGAGTGCGCCAGCGGTCAGCAGCAAAAAACCAATGCCTACTGCCCCAGCCAGCGGTTTGCCTTCCCATCCTGTTAGCCAAGGGCTGACTCGATGGGTGTAGCGAACGGCTTGTAGTGTATCCAGGCTAGCCATTAGCCAAATCCAACCGGCATGCAGCCCCCAGGGTAAACCCAAGCTGCCCTGGTCCACCCAGCGAGCTAGGGTCAGCACTAGACCCATCAGCCACAGACCAGGTAATTGCGGCAGATTCGCTCGCCCTTCCCAGACTAGGTGCAGCAAGGCAAAGAGAGCACTGGTTAGCAGAGCAGACTGCCAGGACGCCAGGGAAAGTTCCAGCTGCGTTTGAATCAATCCGCGAAAGATCAGCTCTTCGGTGAAACCAACCCACAACCCCAGAAATAGCGTAGTTAATACCGTCGGTAACACCGATGCCTGGAAGCGAGTGGCAACTGGTGGGGTCGCTGTAGACCCCTGGATAGGAGTACTGGCATTGCTCTGCTCGGTGGACAATTCAACGACGACAGGATATTCATTCCATTGCAGCCAACCCAGTCTTTGCTGCATCAAAACCATGCTGCCCAATCCAAGGATTCCTCCTAGCAAGCCCCAACCTAGCGATATACCCAAATCAGGCGCAAAGGCTAGACCGTAGCGCTGCAAAGAATCCTGCCTAAGACGGCAAAAGCCCCAGAAGACTAGGGGAGCTAGGGCATAGAGCGAGGCCAACAATGGCAATTTCTGAGCCGGCGTCAGCGGCTGTGGAGGACTCCAACCCACCGTTCGGGATACCGCAATGGCTATGGGCAACCATAAGCCAATCCATACCCCAAAGAAACAAACAATCGTCCAGTAAGCATCTGTATTCAAGATTCAGGAGTATTCAAGCGCAATTTAAAGTAACGAATTTGCTACCTCAATGACCGGAAAACGCTATCCGAGAGTAACCCAGAGAAGATAGAATCCGCTTCTATGCTCCAATTCGTTCCAATTTGTGTTCTACCCATTTGCACCTAATTCGCGATGGAAGTGAATATCGCTACTCAGCGAGACATGCCTAGATGGAGCTTACTCGTCTTGCGTGTTGTCGTCTCGGTCTACCTGAATCAGATGGATGTGCTTATAACCTAACTTAATTTCAAATTCGTCACCTGGTTTCAAGCCCATTTTCTCCGTGTAGGTTGAGCCAATAACAATTTGTCCGTTCTTATGTACGCTAACTCGGTAGGTTGGTTCTCGGCCTCGTCCATCCTTTGAGCCTTCCGCGCTGAGGGTAGTGCCCTTTGCCTCTAGCAAGGCCTCAAAGAAGTCTGCTAAATTGACCCGCGTTTGATTATTTTTACCAACCGTATAATATCCGCACCGTCTCGCTTTCTCACGCCTCGGTAAGTGGGAGAGTTCTTTTACCTTTTGAAGGAGCGCTTTTCCTGTGAGAGGAACAGGTGCAGGTTCAGTCATTGCTCTCAAGTATATCCTTAAGCGGAAGTAACAACTCAGAAGGCTGCTTGCCTAGATGTCTGCCTAGATAGAGACCAGTACAGATCGTAACTCAACCTTTTAAATCAGAATATAACTTTAAATGCCTCTATTTTGGTAGAGCCTTGGTCCATTTAACTATGAATCTTGAGTTTAATCAATCGAGTTAATTATCATAGTAATCGTTACAGCAATCCTCAACTTCAAACTTATGCCCCCTAGAGGTTACTCTGAAGTGCTACCCGCTTTACAAGTTGTCTATTAATATTAAACTTTTTGATGTTTGAACTCGAACGAATAGATTCGTCTGAATAAATTGTTTCGTGAATTGATTCGGGGGATTGCTCCAATGGATTATTCTGCCGGATTAAACCCGAAGCTCATGGGTTTAAAGGGAAATCTGTTGTCTATACATGATTCTTGCTAGCTGTCAATAGGAAAAAGAGGCAAAGAGATAGTAATAGTTCTCTATGGAGTTGCTCTCTATGTGAGTTTAATTGAGTTGGATTGAACGATTGCTATTTTCCGCTGCAGCGATTGAGATCAGCGCTTGTCTTAATTTATCTCAAATGATGGATTTGGACGCGAGCCATTCGAGCTGGAATGATCCAAATTAAAGGCGCTTGATTCATGGAGCCATCAATCTCAATCTGAAGTGAATCCTAATGTGATCCTGTGCTCATCTTTAGGTGCAATGCTGTTGATTGACCTAGGATAGCAGGCGTCTTACAATTGCCGCTCACCTGCAAAATTTCCCATTAGACTGGAAAGTAGATGATCCAACTTCAGCCCGCACGGGTTGCCCTTTATGCAGGTTCTATTTAAGGTTGTTCGGCAAAATTCTGATACTGCGCCTCGGATTCAGACCTATGAGCTAGAGGTCGATCCTGGCGTCACCATTCTAGACTGCCTCAACCAAATCAAATGGGAGCAAGATGGCACGTTGGCGTTTCGCAAGAACTGCCGCAATACTATCTGTGGCAGTTGCGGTATGCGCATTAATGGGCGTTCTGCTTTGGCGTGCAAAGAAAACGTTGGTAGCGAAGTGGCACGTCTTCAAGAAATTGCCGCCCACTCTCCCACCGCAGCTGACGCTGTTCCAACAATCACCATCGCCCCCATGGGCAATATGCCGGTGATCAAAGACCTTGTGGTAGATATGAAGAGCTTCTGGGACCATCTGCAAGCGGTCGATCCCTTCGTGAGTACCGGAGCGCGCCAGGTCCCCGAGCGAGAATTTCTACAAACCCCCGAAGAACGGGAGCGGCTCAATCAGGTTGGCAACTGTATTCTATGTGGTGCCTGCTACTCTGAGTGCAATGCTCGGGAAGTGAATCCCGAATTTGTGGGCCCCCATGCCTTGGCCAAAGCCTACCGCACCATTGCCGATTCCCGCGACAGCCAGACTGAGAAACGGTTAGAAGACTATAGCCAAGGCACTCAAGGCGTTTGGGGCTGCACCCGCTGCTATTACTGCAATGTGGTTTGCCCGATGGATGTGGCACCGATGGATCAAATCGGCAAGATCAAGCAAGCCATCCTCGATCGCCAAGAAACCCCTGTCACACGCCCTATTCGCCACCGGCGCGTGCTGATCGATCTCGTTAAACAGGGCGGCTGGATCGACGAGCGCCGATTTGGGCTGAAGGTAGTCGGTGATTCCTTCCGCGATTGGAAAGGGCTGCTGAGCCTAGGTCCCCTCGGGCTACGGATGCTGGCTCGCGGTAAGTTCCCCTGCAGATTTGAGCCATCGGAAGGCACAACCCAAATTCGGGCACTGATTGAATCGGTGCAGGCTGTAGAGGATCACTCCTCAGCCGATGCCTAGCTGACTGGATAGCTGACTAGATAGGTTTGTTGCACAGCCACCGTTTCCGGGAACTCTACGAGGGAGTTTACGAAGCGTTGTCAACCCAACAGACTTACGTCCAGGATTGCGCATGGGCAAAAAAACGATTGGCATGATTTCTTCCTACAAGGGGCTGGTGCAGGCGGATTGGATGTGGAACCAGACCCCTCAGCCCTTCGGAGTCTGGGGGGATATCCAAATGCAGGCTACTAACCCCGCCCCCGACTTTCTCTTGCTCTACAATTTTCACGAATTTCAACCGGCAGCGCCTCGGGGATGGTGGCCCCGCTGGCAACGGCAACCCCATTCAGGACCCCATTCAGGACCCCATTCAGAACAGGCTTTGCAAGCCCGGTTTCGGGGTGTGCCCAAAGCACGACGGATCGCGCTGGTCCGAGAACCACCCTTTGAGGAAAAGCTACAGCAGCGGGCAGCCGACTATCAGCAAGCCCAACTGCACTGTGGCTACGTGTCCGGACCCGATGATCTTGCTCCAGTGCCCAATTACATGCCTGCTATCTGGTATGTAGGCGAGTCATTTCAGCAGTTGCGAGATGGCGGAGTTCCGCAAAAGAGCCGGGCTTGTTCGTGGATTACCTCAGGAATACATCGCACTGCCAATCACCGCAAGCGTCTGAGCTTTCTTAAACTCCTGCAAGAGAATGCCTTTCCCTTTGATCTCTACGGTCGTGATTTGCCCGACTGGGCAATCGGCTACGGCATGATTGCCAACAAATCCCATGCTCTAGCGCCCTATTACTACAATCTGGCCATCGAGAACTACGCCGACAATCAGTGGTACGTCAGCGAAAAGCTATGGGATGCCTTGTTGTCCTGGTGTCTACCAATTTACTACGGCGGTTCCGCAGCGGATCACCTGCTGCCCCCCGGAAGTTTTCTGCGTCTGCCTAGCCTAGATCAGCAGGGACTAGCTTACCTACGGGAGATTACAGCCACCCCGGATGCTTGGTATGCCGCTAAAGATGCAATTGCAGAGGCACGACAAGTGATCTTGCATAAGCTGAACCTGGTGAATTGGCTAGCAGACTATGTGGCTCAGTTGGACTAGGACGCTTGTGTTGAATAGTGGTCCTGTCTACCGCTCTGTTGACCTTTCTGTGCTGTTGATTTGGTTGATCTAGTTATCTAGTCATCTAGTCATCTGTGTGTGTCTGTGGTGCGGATGGGTGCTGAGCAGACTCGCTGAGTGGCAGCCCTGCTCATGTTTCTGGTCCTTACGTTAATTCACGTTCCTTCCACCCCTTGCGTGTAGCGCTGAACTACTCCTATGCTTGACGGAATTTATACCCTAGCCAATGATGGCGTTTACGATCAGCTTGTCGCCTTGCTGAACAGCATTGAAGTCAACGCGGGTAGAGATTACCCCGTTTGTGTAATTGCCTATAATGATCGCCTGGATCGGGTGCGGCAAGAAATTGCCCAGCGTCAGAACGTCACGCTACTAGAGGATCCGGCAATTTTTGCTCGCTGGGAAGCATTTTCGCAGCAGGTCTGGCAAACTCACCCTACAGCGCTGCAACACTGGCAGGAGAAAGGCATCACTGGGGTGTATCGGCTGAGCTGCAATCATCGCTATGCGGCATTTGATCCGGAGGCGCCCTTCGATCGGTTTATCTATCTGGATGCTGATACGCTGGTCCTCGGTTCGCTAGACCTGATCTTCAATAGCCTCGATCACCACGATTTTGTGGTCTACGATTTTCAGCATCGCGACCCCAGCCATATTTTTAACCTTCAGTCGGCTCAACTCCCTAAGCTGTTTCCTGAAGAACGGGTGCGAACCGAGATCTTCTGCTCGGGCTGCTACGCCTCGAAGCGAGGACTATTTCCTCCTGAGCAGCGGCAGTGGTTGGTGTCGCAGTTGGCTAATGGAGAAGCAGAGGTGCTTTATCTGGGGGCACCCAATCAATCGGTGCTCAACTACATGACAATGCGGACGGAAATAGGAGTGTACAATCTGGCGCTGCATTTGCCGGAAGATCAGCGGACGGGCAACTCTGTGACCTCGCCCCACTTCGAGTCTCACGAGCATCGGCTCTACGACCACGGTAAGCCGCTCACCTACCTGCACTACATTGGCCTGTCTAGCGATTTATTCCGCCGCCTATGTGCAGGTGAAAATGTTGATTTTCCCTATCGCGATCTGTTTCTCCATTACCGCTACCTACATGAACCCGAGAAGCGCCCCCTGCTAAAGGGCAAGTCGCTGCCCTACGATGCACTGCCCAGCTTTCAGCAGCGAGTATGGCGCAAGTTGGGCTTGATTCATTCCACCTGAGGTTTAAAAGGTTAAAACTGAGGCGAAACAACCTATGCAACGCGGTATTTACATCACAGCGAACGATCGCGTCATTGATCAAGCAATTGCGCTAATTAACAGCATTCGTTGCTATGATAGCGAAACTCCCATAGTGCTCATTCCCTACGATGATCACTATCACACCGTTGCGGACCGGCTTGGTGAGCAGTTTGCAGTGCGGGTCTATGAGGATTTGGACTTCATCGAGCGATTGTCGCAGCAGTTGCACCAGATTTTTGGCGATCACTTCTTTGCCCGGCCAAATCAGTTCCGCAAACAAGCCTGCTGGTTTGGTCCGTTTGAGGAATTCCTCTACATTGACACGGACATCGTCGTGTTCGAGAAGATCATTGACAATCTGAACTATTTAGCAGAGTACGACTTCATCTGTGCCGACTATCAGCATGCAGGCGGCATTCAAAATGTGTTTACCCCCAAAGTCCTTACCGAGCGGGTTTTCACAGAAGCCGAGTGTTTAGAGATCTTTAACGGCGGCTTTTGGGGATCGAAAAAAGGCTTGATTAACGAAGCCGATCTCTACGCAACCTTCGCAGAATCTGCTGCCCATCCAGACTACTTCGACTTCTCGCAAAAAACATCGGATCAGCCCATCATCAATTACATGGTGCTAAAACGCATTCCCAAACGGTTCAACATTGTGCGTCGTCCTGGCAAAGCACCCGGCAACTGGGCTGGCAGTCCGCACTTCGTCCGCCAAGGCAATCAACTGTTTGATCCCCACGTCAACCAACCACTTCAATACCTGCATTGGGCTGGGTTCAAAATTCAGCCAGGCTGCCCCTACTGGGATATTTGGGAGCATTACCGCTATCTGAATGAACCCAAACCTGAAGTGAAGGTGTCCGTTGTTCCTTCACCTCAACCGCTATGGCGTCGGGCCATCAACCAGCTCAGCCGGCGGTAACTCCAACTTCCACAGCAGCCACGATCAGGGAACACGGCTCATCAGCGTCAGCAGCCCCTGTTGCCCTAGGAGCAACTCCCGCAGCAGGCTGAAGACACCGACGCAGATGATGGGCGTGATATCTACCCCTCCCAGCGGTGGCACGATCTTGCGCAGGGGTACCAGAAAGGGTTCTGTCGGCAGGACCACCCAGTTAAAGGGAAAGCGATTGAGTTCAACTTGCGGATACCACGTTAAGACAATTCGAAAGATGAACAGAAAGATCAAAATTCCAAGCAATGGTCCCAGAATCCAGGTGGCGATCAGGGTGGAAGACATAGGCAAAGATGGCCTCTGTAACGCTCTATCTCGTAAGGTTTTAGTCAGAGAGTTCAAAGGTTTAAGCAGGTCGGGTTAACAGGAGTAACCTTCACGCTCACGCCCGTTGAATCTCAGGTATCTTAGTCAGTCGTCTCAGTCAGGTATCTCAGTAAATTTAAGCTTTGTAACTGAGTTTTCTCATATTGTAGCCGGTTGGCTGAGGCGCTAGCAGCGGCAATCCTGAGTTTATTGACTGAAATGCTTAACGATCCCGTAGTATGATCAGTGCAGATGTTGCCTCAGTTGCTTAAAGGTAGACCTATGACACCGTCTTTAGTAAATTTTTTCTACAGCCTGTTAGCAGGTGTAGTTGTTGTAGTCATTCCCGTGACTGTTGGGCTAATTTTTATTAGCCAGAAGGACAAAATTCAGCGCTCCTAGGGCATTCAAGGGACATTTAAGCCATTGCGCTTGGTCGTTACAGCTTGGTATTACGAAGTTGCTGCATGTGCATCCTGCTCATTCCAAGTGAACGACCCAATTGAGTTTTAACCCAGCGTTGAATGGCAAGCTTAATTTCTGGCAAGCTAAGGCGGCTCTTTGTTGACCGCTGCTTTTGCTTGAGCCAAGGTAAGCTTGCCAATTTTCGTCCGTAGACTTCTGCGGCAGGATATTCGCTATGTTCTGTCCTGATTTCTACGTTGCGTTGTGCCTTTTTTACTAGGCTGTTTCACCAGACTGTGCAACCTGTTGTTCAAGGAGCAATCGGCAGGCATCCACAGAACGCTGCTGAGCCATTGCTTCCACAAGGGATTCATAGGCTAGCCAATGGGTTTGCAGCAAAGATTTTGCTTGTAGAGTGGCCCAGCGTTCCTTGAGTGCCCCTTCGCTATCGGGACGCCGCAGGTGATGCCAGAGCCAGCGGAGTTTCTGCCGGTCATCGGCTCCACCTTCAGCATTGCCATATACCAGGGTTTCGGCGGCCATGCCTGCCATCCAGACGGTGCAGTAACGGTCAATCAGCGGTATCGGGAGTTGCCCCTGGTTGAGTTCAGCGTTCAGTGCTTCTGTGGCAAACTGCACGCCTCCTCGTCCGGGTTGCCCTTGGCGAAACGCTTGCCAGGCGCTTAGGGTATAGCCGGTGACGGGAATGCCCAGCAAGTGCGCTACCAGGAAATGTCCGGCTTCGTGATGCAGCACCCGTGCTCGATAGTCGGGAGAGAAGCGAGCAAACCAATCTACAACCAGATCGCCCATCTGTCCCTGAAAGCTAAACCGATCTAGGGTGGCAGCTCCCAACAGCCCGCCTGCCGCTAGAGCCGGTACAAAGGGCGACAGATGAAACAGCGGCCCCAGCAAACTGGTCATGACAAAGGCGAAGATCGTCACTGCGACCAGATTGAGAGTAGTTTGGCTCATGGCAACTCAGTCAGCGTCAGGAGAGACTCTTACTCTACCGTATCACTTCCCTTGTCTAGCGAGCTTGCCCTGCATTCGCTGCATTCGATCGATCAGGGGATGTAGATGCTTCAGGTTGGACCGGCTGGGCAGATGTATCACCGCTGCGGGCGCGATAAAAAGTTTCTAGACTATGGCGATCGCCCACAAACCGCCAGTGCCAAGGTTCGTAGCTAACACCCATCGGGTTGCCCTTAGGAAACGACAGCTCAAAGCTATAGAAAGCGGCGTTCTCCTTGAGCCACTTGAAGGCTTCGGTTTCTTCAAAATCGAACTGCAGATCACTCCCCGGATGATCTCCATCGCCGATGTCAATGGCGTAGCCAGTGTGGTGTTCGCTGTAGCCGGGAGGGGCACTCACTTCTGCCCGCTTGCTGGGTGCTTCGCCGCGTTCCGCTTTGACGCCAAAGAAAATATCATCTTGCTCTGCCAGGGAGCGATAGCCCGACAAAGGCACCAAAATGACGCCATCGGCTTTAGCGGCAGCAGCCATTGCTTTAAATTGCTCGGCAGCGGCTTTGCGCAGGCTTACCCGACCATCTGGCGGGAGGGGCACCAAGTCCGAAGCGGGGGCTTCCTCGTAGGGTAAATGCCCCAGCAGCGAGTCTTCAGCCGACTCCGGGATTTCGCCATCTGTTTCGGACAGGCTCGTGGTAGAAGCCACTGTCGGAGTTTGCTCGGTCGGTTTTGCGGGTGCTTCTGCCGTTGAAGTCTGAGGACGGAAGGCAAAGACTAACGGCAACGCCACCGCTGCAATGGCTGCTAGGCTCAGCAATCCCCAGAACAACGAAGGACGCTTCTGGCTTGATGCAGCTCCATCGGTGAGGGAGCTAGCCCCCAGAGAGGTTTCCCGAACGGCAACCGGAATATCCTCCGCGGGTAGGGCAGAGAGTTCAGGTAAATCGTCAGACAATGGCGGTAGACCTGCATCGTCCACAAGTAAATCCTCCTGCTTCTCGTTCGGTCTCAAGGCTTATCAATTGTAGACTAGGACACTGGATACGACGGTGTTGGCGAGTTAACCTAACTCCAACTGTGTTGACTCAAGGTTGGTTCAAGGTTGGTGCACAGGCAACCACAACTTCCAGATTGACAACTTCTAGATTGACAACTCTCAGATTGTTAATGACAACATCCACCCTGCAATCAACAGCAGTACCAGTTGGTCTTTGGTCAATTTTCCGTTGGTCTTCAGGGAGTCCCAATTCCCCACGACGGGTGCGCCATGCAACGGGGTATCCAGCCGCCAGGGTCACTAGCCAGCGAAATAGTAGCACCCTCCCCCGCTTCTGTGAAGCATGATGGAATTCGAAAATCTGTTCAAACTGTACGTTCCCCTAGTGAGTTGGGTGGGTTTGGGGTTGTTGTTAGGCTGCCAATTGCCTAAATCTGTGCCCTTGTCCATTGGCAAATTCTTGTTTTGGGTGGGGGTGCCCCTGAGCATCACGGTGTTTCTGCGGCAAGCCGATCTCTCGGCATCGGTTTGGGTTGCCCCCTTCACCTGCTGGCTGGCTATTTCGTTGGGAGCAGGGCTGGCAGCGCTTTGGATCCGCAGCTCAACGAAGCTGTCTAGGCTGATGGTCGCTACAGGCTCGGCAACGGGTTCCCGATCGGAGTCACCTCCATCCTGGCGGCAACGCCTGGGGGAATGGCTCGGCAGCGAACGACTACACCGCCTACCCAGTCAGGGCAGCTTTCTACTGGCGGCGATGATCGGTAACACGGGCTATCTTGGCTATCCGGTCACGTTGGCGCTGGTTGGTCCTGAGTTTTTTGGTTGGGCTGTGTTCTACGACACTCTAGGCAGCACTCTAGGAGCCTATGGGCTAGGAGTAATGCTGGCAGCTCGCTTTGGCAGCAGTCATCCTGGTGCTGGGCAACTCTGGCGAGCGCTGCTGATCAACCCTGCCCTCTGGAGCTTCTGGCTGGGGTTAGCTCTACGCCCTGTGGCTTTGCCAGTATCGATCGAGCAGGGATTGAAGACCGTTGGCTGGGGCATCATTGCGCTGTCGCTGCTGCTATTGGGGATGCGGCTAAGTCAGCTTACCTCTTGGCAGAACCTGCATCAGGCTACGGTCAGCTTGGCCATCAAGATGCTCATCGTGCCGCTGACTCTGGGGCTACTGCTGCCGCTGCTGGGCATTACCGGACTGCCGAAGCTAGTGCTGATCCTGCAAATGGCGATGCCGCCTGCCTTCGCGACGCTGGTGATTGCCGAAGCCTACAACCTGGACCGAGAGCTAACGGTGACGACACTTGCTCTAGGATCAGGGTTACTGCTCCTGCTGCTGCCGCTGTGGCTGTGGCTGTTTGCGCCGTAGCGCGGATCTTCTACGAGTGAAATTAACAGGACTATCAAACTGTCTTCAAAAACCTTCAAAAACTGACCCGCCTGAACTGCCAGAACTATCCCACCCACTTCACGTCGGTGTCGGTAGAGTTCACTGAGGGCAGCGGTTTAGTGATGGGTGCTTCTCGCCGCACAAAGGGTTTGGGTTTGGGAGTGGCGTCGCTAGCGCCAGTTCCTCGCGCTGAGGCGACAGCGTCTGCAGGTGTGGACCGAGAGACTACCGATTGAGACGCAGCGGATTTGGCATTCTGCATCTCCTGCCATGCTGCCTGTTCTCGCCGTTTCCAAGCTCGCCGCTCGGGTTCAATCACCTTTTCTACAATCCATTCCACGGTTTTTTCTTTCAGCCAGCCTCGAGCCACAATAATCTCGCCAAAGCGCATTCCCGTCGCCTGCTGATCGTTCAGTGCCACATTAATCTGGTCGGCTGTCAGTAGCCCAGCATCAACAAGGTAGGTACCCAGCCGCTTCGGCGGGGTAAGAGCGGGAACATCATGCACCTGATACCGATCACTTCTGTCTCGCATGGTCTACTCCAAACGGATGGTTTCGTGGCAGTTCAGTATATGGGCGAGGTAGTATGAACCCTGAGGATCGCTGTCGAGCGTAGCATTAAGAACCGTTCTAGCCAGAAGGTCTCAGCATAACTGAGGACTCTAGGGCTGAGAGCCGCCCGCAGCTTGGTTTTCCCCAGTATAGCAAGTGCGTTCATGATTCCTTAATCGACAGTTTAATCAAAGTTCAATGAATCAAGGTTCACCCTTGGGGGTACCTGATCCGGCATGATCCAGCAAAAATGTCCAGCAGAAATGGGGGCGCTGTTAGTGACGTTCGATAGCGCGGGATGACTAGTAGAGTCCCTTCGTTGGTCTGGAGTAGCTGTTGTGCGCGGGTGTTCGGGTTGGTTGCGTTACGGTCTGCTGGGACTGGTTGGGCTGATTCTGTTCTCAGGATTTACTGCCTGGCGGCGGGAGACAGAAGTGCCCCTTCTACCTGCGCTGCCGCAAGATCCGCTGATCCAGGTGTATTTCAATCAGGCTCAATCTGCCCGCTATGCCGATTCCTACCGGCAGCAGTTGCGGCTGGGGGATGATTTAGAACAGGTGGTGATTGAGGCCATTCAGTCGGCTCACTCCTCGATTGATATTGCAGTGCAAGAGCTAAACTTGCCCGGCATTGCTTTGGCCCTTGCGGAACGTCATCGAGCTGGTGTATCCGTGCGGCTGATTTTGGAGAACCGCTACAGTCGCTCGCCTAGCCGCCTCAGTTCCTCGGACGTTGCTCAGCTCGATCAGCGCGAGCAGCAGAAATACCAGGAATGGCTGCGACTCGTGGATGCCAATCAGGATGGTCAGCTTGCTATGGCAGAGCTAGCCTCCCGAGATGCTTTGACCATTCTTCAGGCGGCTCAGGTCCCCCTCATCGACGATATGGCAGATGGTTCCAAGGGCAGCGGGCTGATGCATCACAAAGCCGTCGTTATCGACCGACAAACAGTGATTTTAGGATCAGCGAACTTTACCCTCAGCGACATGCATGGCGATTTTCGGTTCCCCGAGAGTCGGGGCAATGCCAATCATCTGCTGCGGATTCATAGCCCTGCGCTTGCCCAGCACGTGCTTCAGGAATTTGACCTGATGTGGGGCGACGGTCCCGGTCGCCAAGCGAACAGCCGCTTTGGTTTGCAAAAACCCTATCGCTCGCCGCACACCTTGACGCTAGCACCCAACTCCACCATCACTGTACAGTTTTCGCCCACTTCGACTCGCTTTCCCTGGTCCCAGAGTGTTAACGGGCTAATCGCCAAGATACTGCAACAGGCCAGCCACTACGTCCACATGGCGCTGTTTGTCTTCTCCGAGCAGCACATTAGCAATGTCTTGGAAGCTCGGCACCGCCAGGGAGTCCGCATTCGCGCCCTAATCGATGCTCAATTTATTCATCGCGACTATAGCGAAGCACTCGATATGTTGGGAGTGGCGCTGGCGAATCAGCAGTGCCGCGCTGAGAAAGAAAATCGCCCTTGGTCGGCTCCCATTACCAGCGTTGGGGTGCCTAGCTTGGCGGCGGGGGATTTACTGCATCATAAATTTGCGGTTATCGATGACCACACCGTGATTACCGGCTCCCATAATTGGTCTGCGGCTGCGAACCACACAAATGACGAGATGCTGATTGTGATTCGTAACGCTACCGTTGCTGCTCACTTTCAGCGAGAGTTCGACAGGCTATATCAAGACGCTCGTTTGGGCATTTCTGCATCTTTGCAAGAGAAATTGCAACAGCAGCAGCTTCGCTGTCAATCTTAGACGCGGCCTCAGACGTGGCACGGTGTCGAGATCGCAGTCATCCGCATTGATTGAGCTATGGCTACGGTCAACCTACTTCAGAGCCAGCAATTCTAAAAGAAATGAGGCCAGACCGCAGTAGCAATCTATGGGGATGGTAAGCTGCTGACTTGATCCGTTGAAATCAGTATGTCACTCTACAACAAACTATCTCTTCCGCTTACCCAACAGGCGCTCTTAGCAAGGAGTTGAGATTATGACCGTTAAAGTAGGGATCAATGGCTTTGGTCGCATCGGGCGACTGGTATTTCGAGCGGGAATTAAAAATCCCAATATTGAATTTGTCGGTATTAATGATCTGGTGCCGGCAGACAACCTAGCGTACCTGCTGAAGTACGATTCGACCCACGGCATGTACCACGGCACGATCGAAGCCAAAGAAGACGGCATTGTCGTGGATGGTAAATTTGTGCCCTGCATGGCAATCCGCAACCCGGCAGAGCTGCCCTGGGGCAAATATGGCACGGACTATGTGGTTGAATCCACCGGCTTGTTCACCACCTATGACGGAGCATCGCAGCACTTGCAGGCAGGCGCGAAGCGGGTAGTCCTCTCTGCCCCCACCAAGGACCCCGACAAGGTGCCGACCTTTGTGATAGGCGTCAATCACCACGACTTTGATCCGGCAAAAGACACGATCGTCTCGAATGCGAGCTGCACCACCAACTGCCTCGCACCGCTAGCAAAAGTGCTGCATGAGCAGTTTGGCATTGCCGAAGGTCTGATGACTACCGTGCACTCAATGACGGCAACTCAGCCCACGGTCGATGGTCCCAGTAAGAAAGACTGGCGCGGCGGACGGGGTGCATCCCAGAATATTATTCCGTCGTCCACGGGTGCTGCCAAAGCCGTGGCGTTGGTGCTGCCGGCTCTCAAAGGTAGGCTCACCGGCATGGCCTTCCGGGTCGGTACTCCCAATGTGTCGGTGGTGGATCTCACCTTCAAAACCGAGCAAGCTACCAGCTACGATGCTATCTGTGCGGCAATCAAAAATGCTGCAGAAGGGGAACTGGCGGGCATTCTTGGCTACACTGATGAAGAAGTAGTGTCGATGGATTTTCGCACTGATCCCCGCTCTAGCATTTTTGATGCCAAAGCTGGCATTGAGCTAAACTCCAATTTCTTCAAGGTTGTCTCCTGGTACGACAACGAGTGGGGCTACTCGTGCCGCGTCATCGATTTGATGCTGGAGATGGCTGGCAAAGAAGGACTGCTGTAGCGCAGAGGGGTGGGTTGAGCTGAACGGTTCATGGTGCCGTGCCGCTAAAAACGCCGTTAAGCACAACCACTAAACACAAAGGTGGCTGGTCCGGTCATGGAGAGGCGTTGGTCGTCCAACCATTCAATCGTCAAGCAACCACCGGGTAGTTCGACTATGGCCCGGCGATCGCAATGGTCGGTTAGCACCCCTGCCACCAAAGCGGCACAGGCTCCCGTACCGCAGGCTAAGGTAATGCCGGCACCCCGCTCCCAGACGCGCATTTTCAGGTAGCCCCGATCGACCACCTGAATGAATTCCGTGTTGGTGCGCTGGGGAAAGGCTGCATGATGCTCGAATTGAGGACCCACCGCCTCTAGCGGCACGGCCGCCACATCATCGACAAAGGTGATGCAGTGAGGGTTGCCCATACTGACACAGGTGACTGTCCAAGTCTGCCCGGCTACGGTCAGCGGCTGGTTGATTACCTTCTCTTCTGGAGCAGCTAGGGTAGTAGGAATCTCCTGCGCCAACAGGCGGGGCAGCCCCATATCAACCGTGATTTGTCCGTCGGCTTCCAGCTTAGGTGTGATCACCCCCGCTAAGGTGTGGATGCGATAGGAAGAGCGGGACACCCCGGCAGACTGACGTTCTAGTTCAGCGATAAATCGAGCCAAACAGCGAATGCCATTGCCGCACATTTCCGGCTCAGAGCCATCGGAGTTGAAGATGCGCATCGTGTAATCAGTATCGCCTTGACCGGGCAGGGCAAAAATCACCCCATCTGCTCCAATGCCAAAATGCCGATCGCACCACTGTACAGCCTGCTCTGGGGTCAAACAGGGATCGGGAGAGTGGCGATTGTCGATCAAAATGAAATCGTTGCCCAGACCGTGATACTTCGCGAATTGCATCGGTTAGAACTCTTGTTAGTAGAACTCTTGTTGGGACTCTCGCAAACAAACTCTGAGAAAAACAAATTCTGAGAACGGTAAGCAGGGAGTAGCCTAGGTTCAGGTTAGGTAGATAACCGCTGTCGCAATACGCTAGCCTGCAATTTTCTTACCCTGCCTGGGTTTTATAAGGGTAAGGCAGAAAAAGACCCCTGCACAAGTCGCTGCTGCATTTTGCGCGATGCTGTTGTGCCCGTATAAGCTGATGATAACTGCCAACGAGGACACTCCCATGACGACTGAGCTAGAAACCGGACTTCCTAGCATTCGCCAAATTCAAACCTTGATTCGCGACGAAACCGAGGTCGAACTGAAGCTGATTACGAACGATCTGTTGACCGGCAAGATGCGCTGGCAAGACCCCCATTGTATCTGCCTGTTTGACCACTTCGACCAGCCGACCATTGTTTGGCGGCAAGCGATTGTCTATATGAAGCCAAAAGCGTGAGCCGATTGTCTGAGCTGAATTGTTTGAGCCAATTGTCAGGCTAGGCTGCGGGTGATTTACGGTTGAGATGCAGCAGAGGCATCGGGCAAAGGAGTAAACGCTTCATTTTGCCGCAAGAGATGCAGCAACGCTTGACAACGAGCTTGAGTTTCTAAATCGACCTGAGGTGAGGGTGCGGTAATCATTTGGGTGCAATGGTCGTGCTGTCGGCTCAGTAGCGCTCGTAAGGCAGCCGCCTTGGGGTCATGCAGCGCCTGATAAATCTGCTGGCTTAACTGATTTAGGTCATAGCCAAGCTGGAGCTGATCATCCCGCCATGCCCGAGACACTACTTCAGCTTCAGGCGTTGCTTCAGGAATTGCCGTTGCACTGACGTCAGGATGGCTAGACACTGGCTCCCAGAGGACAGAAGAAGGCTGAGAGTCCGGAGCGGTGGCAGTCATGCTGGGCGGTCCAGACGGCCCAAGTTGCGGAACCGTTGCGACTAGGGGGCGATGCGTTATGAGTGCCAAACTGCCGCCCAATAGAGCCGAGCTGATCCCGATAGCGATGAATAATAGCGACTGCGATTTCATATCCGACAATGTGATTACTAAGATTATTGATTAGGTTAGAAGCGAATCAATAGGGCAATAAGAGAAATAGTGATAGTGACTATCTGATGATCTAAATCATCTGGATGATCCAGACGGGCGGCACGGTGGCCGTGAAGCGAAGGTACTGTTAGCTTGCTACTGCTAGCTACAGGTCCTGAGTTGTCATTTCAGACGGTCTATTCCAGTTGTAGCGGCTGCACAGGGGGCTAAAACGAAGCTAGATACAGTGAAGCTGGGAAGGGCACTTTTCTGTTCCTTCTGCATTTAACAGACGCAACTCGGTAAGATCAGGATTTAAACGCAGATGTTTACCCTGCTCAACCTCTGAATTCGGGCGGGTTGAAAATGAACATCCTTCTCATCGTTTTGTTTTAATTGTTACAACCGCCTCAGCCCTATGACGTCGTTACTGGAGCAACAAACCGCCGCCGGAGCCACCCTGGGTTCTGTGGCAGATCGAGAAGTGTCCCTTAGCTTTGGCAATGATGCGGCTGCCCTCGAGGCTGCTCACCACGCCGTTGCCCTCTATGACCGCTGCCATTGGGGGCGGATCCAGGTTGGGGGAGCCGACCGCATCCGGTTTCTGCACAATCAGAGCACCAATGACTTTAATCGGCTGCAGACTGGGCAGGGCTGCGATACCGTCTTCGTTAGCTCCACCGCCCGCACCATTGATCTGGTCACAGCGTACCTGTTAGACGACTCGGTGCTGCTGCTAACGTCGCCTGGCTACAGTCAACGGCTGATTGAATGGATGGATCGCTTTATCTTCTTCGCGGATAAGGTAGACCTCAAGGATGTCACCTCTAGCACAGCCACCTTCTCGCTGATTGGTCCGGCAAGCGATGCACTGCTAGAGACACTAGGGGCAACGGCGCTGATCGGGCAGCCCCCTTATCGCCATCAGCTCCTTCAGCAGGATGGACTGGACCTTCGGGTTGCTGTGGGTTCGGGGTTGGCTCTACCAGGCTACACGCTGATTAGCTCCAGCGAGCAGGCCGCCGATCTCTGGCAGCGTCTAGTGGCAGCTGGAGCAGTACCGATGGGGGAGCAGGCTTGGGAACAACTGCGCATCGAGCAGGGGCGACCTATGCCGGGGCAAGAACTCACCGATGACTACAATCCTCTAGAGGCAGGACTTTGGCAGGCCGTATCTTTCAGCAAAGGCTGCTACATCGGGCAGGAAACCATTGCGCGGCTCAACACCTATCGCGGCGTCAAGCAGCAGCTTTGGGGGGTTCGGCTGAGTCAGGCTGTTCCCGTTAACACCATTGTGAAGGCAGGCGATGAGAAGATCGGAGTCTTGACAAGCTGTGCTGCCACCCCCTCGGGCTATCTCGGTCTGGCATACCTGCGTACGAAAGCGATTGTGCCGGACCTACAGCTTCAGATTGGAGATGCTGAGGCAACGCTAGTGCCCCTGCCGTTTGTTAGCCACGACTATCCAACATCAGCGAGTTAGGCGAGTCAGGGCATCTTTAACAGCAGGGGGAAGCTGCCGCAAAATCCGCCCTTTCTCCCGGTCCACCGCCACCAAAGTGACCTGGGCAGAGACATACAGCTCGTCGGCTGCGGGCGATTGAATTTGATAATGCCAGTGGATGCGTACTCCTTTCATATCTCGCATCTGGGCCCGGACGATGGCCGCCATGCCTAGCCGTAGCGGCCGGTGATAGCGAACAGCTAATTCCACCACCGGCAGATCGCAGCCCATGGCGACCAGATCGGCAAACTCGATACCCAGAGACCGCAGGCATTCTACCCGTGCTTCTTCTAGCCAAGCAACATAGGAACCATGCCAGGCCACGCCTGCATAGTCGGTGTGGTGTGGCTGCACCCGAATCGGGTATTCAAACCAGCGGTCGATCAACGGCGTAGGTAAAGGTTGAATTGCGTTGGGTAATGGCACGTCAGGATACATACCCCTGCTCAAGACTTGCTCCTCTCTCGTCCTGCTACTTCGTCCTGCTACTCCTATTCACCCTACAGCAACGACAGCTCGCCCAGCACTTCTAGCCGCTTGAAGTTGCCTAGAGTCATGTAGGTCTCGGTCAGGGTTTCGGCAATCGTAGGGGTGATCCAGCCCATTTGCCGCAGCAAATGAATGGCCACGGCATGCTTAGCTCGTTTGGCACCATCCATCACCTTAATTGCCAGCCCCAGCCCTTGCCCAACCCGAGCAATACACTGGACTCCTTCGGAGCCGGCTTTGCTAACGAGTTCGCCTTCGGTCAGCCGCATCAGCTCAGTATCGAAATGGCCATCGCCGGCGATCAGCGTTGGATGGTGGGTCATTGCTCGGACAATCCGCTCCATTTCCAGCGTGTCGCCTGAAGCGAGCTGAGCGTAGAGAGTTGCCATTTGCCCAAGCTGCAGAAAGTAGGTGGGCGCACCGCAGTCGTCATGAGCGCCAATAAATTCTTCGGGTGGCATTCGCAGTAGCTCGGCCACTTTGCTGAGAATCAGCTGCTGCACCGGGTGGTTGCGCTGCAAATAGCTGCTCAGCGGGTAGTTGCGCTGCCGGCATACTGCCAGCATTCCGGCGTGTTTACCTGAGCAGTTGTGTTCTAGTGGGCTACGCTTGCCAGGAGGAATGGGGCACTGCAGCGCCGAGGACTCGACATCGCAGCGCCACAAAATATTAAAGGCGCGACGAGCCTGCTCCACGGTTCCTTGATGGGAGCTACAAATGATGGCTAGATCCCGATCGGTCAACCCAAACCGTTCCAGCGTGCCCGTTGTCAATACAGCCAGAGCCTGAAACGGCTTGAGGGCTGAACGAACAAAGGTGGCGGTTTCAGCATTTCCTGCTACGGAGAGGATTCGTCCGCGATTGTCGGCAACAACGGCTTGAACTCGATGGGCAGATTCTGCGATTCCCTCCCGCAATAGCCGAACCTCTAGCTCTGCGGACTGTGTACGTTTTCCCCTAGTCATGGCTTAGACTGTGCCATACTCCTGCACTCCGCGCAAGCACTCGCTACAACTCGCTACAAAGCAATCCAGGCTAGCCCCCCTAGCAGCAGCAAGAGAGCAATGCCAACAAAGGTTCGCTGTAAGCGGCGGAGTACCGAGCCAATTTGGTAGGTCACAATTAAGCGATCGCGTTGCAGCACCTCCTCGGGCTTGACCCACACCTGGCCGTCATACCAACCAGATTCTTCGTAAAACACCGTAGCTTGAGAGAGACGATTGCTAACATAAACCCAGCCCAGGTAGAGCCGCAGCAGCGCCAAAACTGGAATCACCATCGCTCCAGCCGCAGCACTGAGGACAAACTGAGCCGGGTACTTGGCAATTGGGAAACTCGTTGCCGCCACCGGAGCCGCAATCAACCAGCTCAACCCCCACAGCAGCAGCAGCGGCTGCAGATAGTGGCGCAGGTCCAAGGTTGCCCAGCGAAAAAACCAGGATTCTTTTAGCTCTTGATATTCATTGATGGGCTGTTGTTCAGCCGGAACCGGACAAACGGGAGCAGAGGAGTTCATCGTCAACACCAGCAGTTGCTACTGTGCTTTTACTTTAACGAATCTCTTGCTCAGTCTCTAGAGGCAGATGAAAGAGGCAGGCGAATTTGCTCAGCATGGCCCCAGAAAGATTCCAGCTTGTAAAATTCCCGTTCCTTGGGTAGGAAGATATGGGCAATCACATCGCCATAGTCCATCAGTACCCAACTTCCGTCCATTTGCCCCTCGATACGCAGCGGATGCTGTTGCAGTTCGGATTCCACCTTCTCTTCAATCGAGCGAGCAATTGCCCGCACCTGCACATTCGAGAAGCCCGTGATCACGACAAAGTAATCGGCCAGGTAGGAGACGTCTGCCACTCGCAGCAGCACGATGTCAGACCCTTTGCGATCGTCAGCCGCTTCGGCAATGCAGACGGCGAGTTGGTAGGTCTTCTCTTCGCTGCGAGCAGGGGACCCGACCAGTGGTACGTCAGAAGAGGTGGAAGGGGTCGTTTGGGTTTGGAAAGGATTGGTCATCAAAAATGTATATCTCCTGAATTCATCAAATTAACTAATAGAAAATCCAATTAAAAGGAACACGGTGAGCCATTGACAACGATGCTGATACTTAAGATGAGCAAGGAAAACCAATGATTTGAGAGATTTGAGAGCGATTGAGCAGCTAGGGGTTGGTCTATGTGAACGGCACAGCATCAGCTACTTGGTCTGAAACACCATTAGCACGTTGCTGGCTGGCATGCTGCAAAAACCAGTTGCGCGTTTGCACCGCCCGAGGATGGATTGGTCGTCGCTTTGCCAGCAGGTGCTGGAGGGTGTAGTCGCATGTCATCCATACAGCCTGTTCGAGACTATGGTGACTGATCTGGCGCAGCAAGTGTAGCTCAGGCGAGTCTCCCCGACCCGGCTCTAGGCTATCGGCTAGAAAAACGACGCAGCTCAAACTGCCCATCCCCGGACGCCCCAAAGTATGATCGGCAATCGCGTCTAAGATGTCTTGATCCTCGATGCCAAATTCATCTCGAGCGACGACAGCACTGACGTTGGCATGCAGCAAATGGGGATTTGCTAGCTCTACTGGATCGAGCGCCCATCCCTCCTGATGAGCAATGTCCAGCAGCTGCTGAGGTTTGAAATACTTGGCTAAATCATGCATTAACCCTGCTTGGGCTGCTTGCTCAGGGTCAAGATGGTGAATCTGAGCTAGGTCAGCCGCTAGCTGCTCTACTCGCAGGATGTGCTGAATCCGAGAATCAGGGACCTGTCGGGTTAACCAACTCAATACTTGCTGACGCGCAATTGGCGAAGACTGCTCTCTAAAATAAACTGTCATGCAGTAAATTAAACTCCGGTGCCTCCTCTAGAGCATGAGATCGGCGTGAGATTGGACAGAGTGAAATCTGAGTCAACCTTGCAGTTTAAACCTTGCCGTTTGAGAGGATCCTTAGATGACGTTGGAAAAGCTCAGCAAACCCAGAGAAGTGATTTTGCTCGCGTGCCCTTATTCTAGATCATCTTTCCATAGATTCAATTCAGTCAGCAAAGGCAGCCAACTTAACGTGGGAACCTGGGCGCTGTGCCCGTAGAGCGCTATAGCGTCATGGGAACGACGGGTTCAATATCGGGGTCATAACCGCCAATCTGGTTGGTGCGCAGCACCCAAATCGTAGCGTTGTGGCGCAGAAACGTGTGTACCACTGTATCGCTCGCCAGACGAGGCAGGATTGTCCGCCAGCTCCCCAGCCCCATGATGAGGGTACGCAGGGGGTGATCCTCAATGCTATTGCCCAAGTCGAATTCGTTCTTCTCCCACTGCTTACGCACTCCTCCAATGGGCTGCAGTTTGAGTTTCAACGCTTTCTGGAACCGCATCAATTGCTCAAAAGACTGCCCGGCGTGATCTCCCTGACTGGCTAGCTGGTCATTCCTGCGATGCTGCGAACGGTTCTGCTGGGCACGTACTGCTTTTTCGACTTGGCGCAGGCTGTAGAAGAAAGCCTGGTTGGAATCTTGAGTGCAATTATGCACTGCATTGACGTAGGTGCCACCCGTGCCATCGCCGATGCGGTAGCGGGCCGTCATCACTTCCAGATAGGTCAGCATGGTATCTAAAGGCGAGCGGCGGCTGCCGTTGATGTCGTAATAATCGGTGAAGGCATCCAGCTTGATCAAGATATCGCACACGGGGCGAGTGCCCATCCAGCCAAACTGCCGATCGCCCAAATAGCGCGACCAGTGTAGAACACCGGCGACTAGTCCGTCCGTATTGTGGGTGTATACCTGGTAGTACTGAATATCGAAGCGCAGCTCACCCGTCAACGGTTCCCGCACGACTCGGGCGACGCCGTAGGAAAAGTGCCCAAAGAAAATTGGCGTCGCGGCAGCGGGTTCTTTCTTTTTGCCGCCAATGCCGCCGTAGACATGCACCACCAGCGCCCGGTCTCCCTCTTGCCACTCGTTAATGGCTGCTTGAATCGCCGCAGAGGAGTTATCTTCGCGACAGGTACACAGCACCGAGGAGATGCGGCCTTTTTGAGCGGCAGCATCGGCCCAGGCTTCTTGGCGGACATAGCGATAGGCGGCTCGCTGCCCAAACACGACGCGGTCGGGTTGGAGTCGAAACAGAGCACGCGGTGCCAGGGCCTGCACCACAAAGATTCCTGTAGCATCTTGAGTGCCGTAGATATACCAGCCCATTTCGTTCAGCGGCGAGCGCTCTAGATCGCGAGTAGTCGAGGGATAGCTGCCGTAGGCTTCGGCAAGGCGCACGGGTGGTAGTGCCACAACATCTTCTCGTCCGTCAAACTGCTGCGACTGACGATTGAAATGTACAACCCGAAACCGATCCGATCCTTGGGGTTCAACAAACTGCACTAGCCCATAGTAGCGGCCAGTAATTTGCACCGGCGTTTGTCGGATCAACAAGCTGTCTCTTTCGACCCGAACCTCACCTGCTAGCATCACGACAATATCATCTACTGGATGGGAACCTGCTAGCGATTCCAAGGGCCCAACGCGCTGCCAGTGGTTCAGCCGTTCGGGATGCACGAGACCTTTGTAGGTGCTGGTGTACTCTGCCTCGCTGCTAAAGTGGACATCGCGCGTCACCGAGCGCACAAAACTTTTTAGGGTGGGATCATTGATCCAGCGCAGCTTCACCACCTGTCCAACGAGGTGTTCGCAGCCGGCATCGGTATGGTAGACCTCAAACCAAACTCCTCGGACTTCCTCTCGCTCCTCGGGCTGCGGCAGAATCAGGCGTCCCATCCAGGTGCCTATCGGCCGATACCATTGCGGATCGAGCGATTGCCGCAGTGGGTAAGAGGTGGGGTCATTGAAAGGAAGCTGTTTGTAAAGCTCATAGTTGCTGGGCTGCTGGGGCAGCGGTGGATTCTTCAGCAGCAGCTTGCCGCTGAGAATTTGCAAAATCACTTCTATGGTGTGCTGCAAATGGCTTCGCCCATCCGGCAACAATGCCTCTGGGTCCATCATGCCGCCCGGTACCTGATGCCCCATGGGCCCCAAAGGCACAATGCTAATTTTGCCGCGCCGCTTGGCTCGGTTCCAGTAAGACAAGGGAAAGATGGGCCAGCGGCCGGGAAACATAATTGGACCAATGCGCTCGACAATATCTTTGCTGCCCACCAAGTGGTAGAGGTGCTCTAGCACCAGGATATTGTTATTGGCGCTGATCACGCCGCCTAGGGAGATCACATCAATCGGCGCATCAATCGCTCGCTTCAAGTAGGGAGCCGCCGCCACCGACATCTCCGCCCCGCCGCTGTAGCCGATCAGCGTAATCGGAATATCGCTGCCCAAGGGATATCCCTGCTCAATCAGGCCGTTGTAGATTACCTGAGCAATGCCCTGGTTATAGATTGGTCCATAGCGGCGATCGGCTGATACCGCCACGATTAGCACGTTGCGCAGGTTCAGCAGCAGTCCCAGCAGTGCGGCCGGATTTTGCCAGCGCAGTTTGTCAGCTAGACGCCAGATAAATGCCAGCGGGCGATCCTCATAGAGCGGCTTGTTCAACACCGAGTACATCATCAGCCCCCGCACGAGCTGGGCACTCCAGGGCATAGAGAAATGTAGCGCCCTCAGGAAATCTTCCACATCGGGTGTGTATTCCTCCCCCGACTGCCCGATGCCGTCTAGGTAGACCACATAGCGAGACACCCCTTTGCCCCGAGTCGCAGAAGGGGTCTCTTCAGGCAGCGTCATCACGGTTGGCTGAACCGTCATAATATCGTCGCCATACCAGCCTGCCCACCAGCCCAACGCTTCTAGGGGGGCTAGCAGTCCGGCAAAGATCACAGCCAAAACCGCAATCCAAAACAAGTAGAATACCCAGCGAAACAGCTCCGGCAGGTCCATGTACCAGCCAAACAGGCTATCCCTCACCGGTCGCATCAACAGGGTAATCAGCACGAATAAAACCCCCATACCCAGCAGCGTCAGCAGCCATTGAATCTTGTCTCGTACGGGGGTACGGGGCGGTGGAGTAACAGGTGGAGCGACTGTAGAAGCTGCCGTGGATGCGGTGCCATTCGCAGAAACTGTGGAGCGAGCCACCGTTGAGAACGTGCCAGAGGAAGTGCCTAGGCGAGCCGATTGACTCGATTGACTAACGACGGCTTGAGCAACCGCTTGTGCTGCCTCGGGATGCGAGCGATTACTCGCCGCAATGAATTGTCTGACTTCGGGATATTGCGCCTGAGAGGCAGGCACCATTGGCGAGGAGGCGGTTGCAAAGCGGGTTTGCAGTAGCTCTGCAATCTCAGAACGACGGCTAGCTAAATTCACTCCGGCCACGCGGTCGGCAATCATTTTGCCAAAACGAGCAATGGGCTGACCAATCGTTGTTTCCAGGAGCTGCAGCACCACCCAGCCAAACACCACATAGCCGAAGGCAGTAGCGCTTCCCACATTGGCAGCAGCGGCAAACCCGACGACCATGGCGAGCAGCCGCCACACCGACAGCAACGACAGCAGCGGCTGACCGAGATAAGGCAACGCCCCCAAGAAGCCAAACAGCTCGGGGGCATAGCTCAGCCCCAAGACCGCGACCAATGTCCAAAAAGGAACATAGACTGACCAAGGGAGCAGACAAATCAACCAAGTGCTGAGTACGAGGAACAGAAATCCAGTGGCAAACAGAATGGCGTTCAGCAGCAGACTGAAGATAAAACGCGCCGGCTTGACGCGGTTGATGAACAGAATAATCATCTGCCCGATGCTAAGCGACAGCCCAGCCAACAGCACCACCAGCAGAGCCAGCTCCAACCCGTGGGGCAGACGGGCAATCTGCCGAAAGGCTTCGGTTTGCAAAGCAAAGGCCCCGCCAAGCAGGTCATAGGCCTGATTCCAAGCCGTTTCAGTCATCCTGTCTTCTCCTCAGTGGGTGAGTGATGCACGTCGCCCTAGGCATCTGGTGGGTAGATCGCTCTCATTTTTCGGCAAACTGAACGGCAGAGGCAAGCCTTTTGCGGCTTTTCTGTTGGCTCAATGGTTGCTCAATCTTGATAATTAAGAATTTTGGCAGAATTGGGCATCTAGCAAACGGCAGGGCTGTTTTTCGGCTATTCGTTAACAGCCGGCATCCCCAACGACAGCCGTCTCCACGAGGTGTTGCTGCTGCTTGACCCGCAGCAAGCCCTTGCTGATGCCAACCGATTCAATCTCGCCTGCTGCACCGCGCTTCACCATCACCTCGACCTGAATCTCACCGCTCGCATCCCGAAAGATTTGCACCGGAGCCTGCCCATAAAAAGCCTCACCACTGGCACGGGTTCGCTGCAAGCGCACAAACTCGCCATCGAGCTTGATCAATGCCGTTGCCTGCGTAGTGTTGGAGCCGGTTTCTAGACCATTAAAGAAAAGCATGCCATCGGTTCGCGGATCGTCTCCCGCTCGCCAAAGGGACATGCCACAGCCGCCGCTGCCCTGCTGGAAGAGTTCCTCGGGACTAAAGGTATCTAGTGATACTTCCTCCTGGCTAGACATCGCTACCGAGACGCCAGAAGCCGACTCTGAATTGGATGCGATGGAATGGCTTGCTGAAGGCGAGGTCCTCTGGAGGCCACAGGCATAGAGCGTGCTACCAAACAGCACCGGCAGCGCTAGCAGTTGGACCAAAAGGCAACGATTCATAGCAGGATCAGGGAGCTAAAACTCGCAAAGGTATCTTAAAAGACGCTAACTCTCTAGACGAGGATCTCGCTGAACTGTTGCCGTAACGCTTCACACCTGATCCAAACTCTTTACCCCTCCTGACCCTAGGACAACACGCTAATCAGCGCTTCAATCAGCGTTTGGTTTTGGGCGTCGGTACCCACGGTAATCCGCAGCTTATCGTCTAGACCAGGCTGCTTGAAGTAGCGTACTAGAATGCCGCGTGCCTTGAGATCTAGATACAGCGATTCCGCTTGACCTTGAGGAGGAGTCGCCAGCACGAAATTGCCCTGGGAATCCAGCACGGTGAAGCCGAGGTTTTTCAGATCAGCGGTGAGGCGGGTGCGGGACTGCTTGACCTTCTCGGCGCAGGCGGTTTTGTAGTCCTGATCCCGCATAGCAGCGGTGCCCACAGCGGTAGCAATCGCGTCGATATTGTAGCTGTCTTTGATTTTGAATAGCCCTGACAGCAGCGACGGTTGGGCAATGGCAAACCCCATCCGCAGCCCAGCCAGCGAGTATCCCTTGGAGAGCGTTCGCAGGATGATCACGTTTTCTAGCTCAGAGACGAGCGGCAGTGCGGAGGAGTCGGCAAAGTCCACATAAGCTTCGTCTACGACCAGAATGCCGGTCATCTGCTGAGCCAGGGTTCGCAGATCCGCTAAAGGAACGGCATGTCCAGATGGGCTATTGGGCGAAGCAATAAAGGTAACTGCCCCCTGAGCTGCGACCAAGGCGTCAATGGGTAGAGCATAGTCGGCTGGATAGGGCACCTCCACTACGGCGGCAGGCTGCATCTCCGCTAGCGTTCGGTACAGCACATAGGTTGGCATGGGGTAGACAATTTTGCGATCTTGTCCTTCAGCGCAGGCTCGCACGATCACGTTCAATAGCTCGTCGCTGCCGTTGCCCACCATGACCCATTCTGCTGGAACCTGTAGCGCCTCACTCACCGCCTGACAAAAGGATTTCGCAAACGGATCGGGATAGCGCCGCAGCCACTCGCCGTCGATTTGACGCAGCACAGCAATTGCCTCGGGGGAAGGCGGATAGGGATTCTCGTTGGTATTGAGTTTGATGATTGGCGTTCCGGGCTTAGGCTGCTCACCGGGAATGTAGCCCGTCATTTGGTCAACGGCAGTGCGAAAATAGCTCATGGGTGTTTCTGGGGAATGCAAACTTGCAACGGTCTTGCAATGGTTTAGAGAACAAACGAAATCTGTCTCTGTAAACTCTATAAACTCTATAAACTCGACAAACTCTTATAAATTCTCAATCACAACCGGTTCAATGGCATCGGCTGGGGTAAACCCAAAGACACGAGCATAGAAATACAGCTCACTATCCAACGCGCGTCGGATATTCTCGGCTTTGCGGAAGCCATGCTGCTCGCCAGCAAACAGCACATACGCCACCGGCAATCCCTTTTGGCGCAGTGCCTCCACCATTAGCTCAGCCTGATTCGGCGGCACAATTTTGTCTTCGTCACCCTGGAAGAAGATCACAGGACAAGCAAGCTGGTTGACGTGGGTAATAGGCGAACGCTGCCGGTAGATCTCTCGTTCTTCGGGGTATTTGCCAATCAAGCCATCGAGATAGCGCGACTCAAATTTGTGCGTATCTCTGGCCAGGGCTTCTAGATCGCTAACGCCGTAGTAGCTTGCGCCCGCCTTAAACACATTGCGAAAGGTTAGAGCTGCCAGAGTCGTGTAGCCGCCGGCACTGCCGCCATCAATGCAGAGGCGGTTGCCATCCACCAGTCCTTGCTGCACCAAATACTGAGCGCCATTCACGCAATCATCAACGTCCACGATGCCCCAGCGTTGCTTGAGTCGTTCGCGATATTCGCGGCCATAGCCAGTGCTGCCGCCATAATTTACATCTAACACGGCAATACCACGGCTCGTCCAATACTGAATGCTAGGATTAAAGCTGGCGGAGGTGGCGGCGGTTGGTCCACCGTGACTCTTAACGAGCAAAGGCGGGCGTTCGTCGGCTGGAGCCGTGTAATCTTGATTTCGTGGCGCATAGAAGAAAGCGTGGGCGGTCAGGCCATTTGCCGTAGGAAATTCAATCGCTTGCGGCACGGAGATATACCCAGGATCGATCTCGAGCGTACTAGAGCGCCGCAGTTCCTCAATCTGTCCGGTTTGCAAGTCGAGCCGCACGATGGCGCTGGGGCGATCGGTTGAGCCGCCGATGAACACCGCGAACCCGGTTCCCACTTTTAGGCCGCCAATCGCCGAGTAAGGCGTGGGGATGTCTTGAAGCTCTAACGTTTGGGTGTGGATGCGGCTCAAGTGCTGAACGCCATTTTCGATATAGGTGCAGATTAGGGTTTCTGCCGATTCGAAACCATAGGTGGTCATATCAAACAGCCACTGCGGCAGGCCAAATTCGGCTGCTTTCGGGCAGACGGGCTGAATCTCATTTGTTTCTGGCTGCCAGCGGTACAAATTCCACCAGTTGCTGCGATCGCTGACAAAATAGAGGACACCATCCGGCGACCACTCGGGCTGAAACACCGATTCGCTAGGACCGCCCGCGATCCGTTGCGCTGCGGCAAGGGAACCGTCTGGCTGCATGGCTGCCACCCAAAGTTCGGTACTGTCCCACGGCATGTAGGGATGATTCCAACTCAGCCAGCAGAGGCGCGATCCGTCTGGGCTGAGGCGCGGTGAACTGTAGAAATCATTGCCCGACACCAAAATTTGCCCGCCGTCGAGGGAGGTATTCAAATCGATCGCCACAATCGTGTTAGTCGGCTCGTGATCGTTGGCAGTGTGGTCTTCCCGAACGCCGATCAGGCGATGGCGCGATGAGTCAACCACCAGATCGGCATAGCGAAACGCGGCTTCCGGGGTGATGGGTTCTGGAGCGGTTGCCCCCTCCGGGTGGATACTCTGGCGATAGAGGCGCTGATCGGCGAAGTTAGCAAAATAGACTGTATCGTTGGTGACGGTGTAGGCTCCACCGCCATACTCATGGACCCGTGTCCGCACATTGAAGGGCGCAGCAGGGGTAATGTCTGCGATGCTGCCGGTAGACAGACGGCGCACAACCACGCTGCGTCCTGCTTCGGTGGGACGACCTTCGCTCCAGTAGATTGTGTCCGCCGCGAGGCGAATTTCGCCTAGGCGAAGACTACCTGCCACAATCAGGTCGGAGGTAATCGGCGATTTCCAGGTGCCGTAGGGAGCAACGGATGGGGTGGATAGGGTCATGAATACTGCACCGATACAAGGTAAGCCAAGGTAGCGACTCCGGTAGTGAGTTTGACTCAGCCCAGTTGCCGTTAACCTTCGTATCCTACCGAATCATGACCCAATCAGGGGGCCTTCGCCCGAAAAATCGCGTCTAAACCTGAGCTGAACGCTGACGCTCTGGGTTGGTTCCTAGCCCGATAGCTTTTCCCGATTTGCCCGATCAAAAACCAAGTCAGGATCAGGAAGGGCGCTACGCCGCCTGCAGACGACCGCCATCGAAACCATGCAAACGAGGGGGAACGGCAGCCCGAGAGGTGACTCGCAGCAGTCGGGGGATCTTGGCACTGTTGTATACGCGAAACTCGCTTTCAATCGTGGCCCGTGCTGTCCGCACCGCCTGATTCAGCACTAGCGATCCTTCCTGGTCGGATACTGAACGATGAAACGTACCCGGCGGAATCCGCAGAATGGCACCGTTGGCTTCTAGCCGTACCAGATGAAACGGCTGCGCCCAGGAAAAATTTACTAAATAGAAAGTGCGCCCTCCCGACAGCGCCAGCAGGTTGTCTTCCTGATTGGGATGCATGTAAAACTGCCAGTACCCCTCTGGGCTATCGTTCGGGCTGACGGCTGGACCCTCGTGGAACACGAGATCTCGCCCATTAGAATTAGGGATTGTAATATCGAAAAACCGCACGCTCGGGGTGTCTCGAAACTTCTGGTAGGGTATCAGTTCAAACATGACCGCTCTTTTGGTTTTGAGGAGACAATTCGGTGAGCCGATTCTTGAAACAATTCTTGAACTACAACTGAATTGTCTACCTACCATAGCTTCATGAACTGCAACGAATCAAAACCGCTCGCGATTCACATCTATGCGCAAATCGAATAGATGTTAACAATGAATATTGATCACCTGCGGATCCTACTGACTGTTGTCGAGTGTGGTAGCTTCTCTACCGCCGCCTTGCAGCTCAATATTTCTCAGTCTGCCGTCAGTCGAGCCATTGCTGCCCTGGAAGACGAATTGGGTATCTCACTGCTGACCCGCGGCCGGTTTGGTGCCCATCCCACCTTAATCGGCGAGCGCGTCTTGGGTTACGCCCGCGAGATCCTACAGGCGCGAGAGCACATCGAACAGGAAATTAACCAGGCAAAAGGCTTGCAGGGCGGTCGGGTACGCATTGCCTCGTTTCGCAGTGCGGCGACACATTTACTGCCGCCTTTGATTGCCCGCTTCTGCGAACGCTTTCCCGACATTGATGTCTCGCTCATGGAAGACGACCCGACCAGCATCGAGCAGGCGTTGCGGGAAGGACGGGTAGATATTGGCTTAGTACCGTTGCCTCGGTCTTCGGAGGAGTTTGAAACCTGGGAAGTGGCCCGCGATGAGTTTGTCGTGCTGCTGCCCGATTCAGCTCAGCTGATTCCCGATCCCTTAACCTGGGACGAACTCTCAACCTATTCTTATATCTTGTATAACTACGCGGAATGTACGTCAGCTGTACGCAACCATTGGGCAAAGTGGGGGCAGTCTCCCAAAGTGGCCTACGAGGTCAAAGAAGACTCCACAATTGTCAGCATGGTGGCTCAGGGGTTAGGAGCGGCTATCCTTCCCCGATTGGCTGCTTTACCTATTCCTCCGGGCGTGCAGGTGCGCTCGTTGCCCGATCCGCTGGAACGAATCATTGGAGCTGCCACCGTAGCCAACATTCTGCATCCGCCAGCCGTGTTTGCCTTTCTAGATGTTCTGCGGGGCAGCGGCTTGTTCGCTCACTAGCTCTCGTTCGTTGCCCGGACCTATCGAAGCTCAAACCTAGCTAGTTATTGACTAATCATTGACTGAATTAGCCGGCTGTTCTGACGGTGCAGAGGAGCGGGGGGTAAAGGCTTTCTCAACGACATCGCCTGCCGCACCCATGGCTCGGGCAGTTTCGCCGTTCTGGGCCACCATGACGGCACCGGCATCTCCAGCCAGAATTCGCACTTCCCGTTGCCCGGACCAGCTCTGACGAGTCCCCTGCGGCAGGGTTTCGGATACTTTGACTTCGCCATCCACAATGACTTCAACCCAAGACCGCCCTGTCAGGTTCATCTCCACCGATACCGGAGCCGAGGGGGTCGGAGAGGCTGCTGGTGAGGGCGCAGTTGCCTGGCTAGGTGCCGGAGCTACTGGTGGAGAGGACTCTGGAGCGGGTGCAGTCGGTGATGCTGCCGGAGCTGTCGGAGAAGTTGCCGCTGGTTGGGTAACGCTAGAGCGAGTCACGTCCTGTGGGGTTGGGCGAGTCAGGGCCCGCGTAATCGTATAGATCATTCCTCCTAACGCCAACAGAGCTGCTGCTGCAATGTAGGGAGTATAGGGCCGGGAACGCGGTGAGACAGGACGGACGGGTTCATAGTCGTCGGCAGCCGGAGACGGGTAGGCCGGTTCGTGGGTGTTGCGTCTAGACTCGCGTCCATTCAGAGTTGCGGTGGCTACGGGGAGCGGCGTCACATGCACCGGAAACTGCTGCGACAGCTCAATGCCGTCTAGCCCCAGAGCATCTGCATATCGCCGAATAAAGCCTTGAATGAACACTGGCTCAGGCAAGGGCTTTTCCTGACCAGCCTCGATCGCCTTCAGCAACCGCAGGGGAATGTAGGTTCGGGCAGAGATCTCTTCGAGCGACCGAGCCTGATCCTGCCGAACTTGACTCAAATAGGTGCCAATTGCCTTCAATTGCTCTTGTTGTACGCTGTCCAGAGTACCCACTGGATTCCCCTCCTAACGTGACGTGAGATTGACGCAAGATTTAATGTACTGGTGGTGCTGTCCTATTATCAAGCGACGGCCCCAGCAGGAGCGAGCAATCGAAACCTCCAACTCTCCCTCGAAGGCTAGTGATTGACCGTGATTGGCAGCGATCGAAGTGTTGACTTAGGCTGAGGTTGAAATTCGGTCTCGGTCGGTTTGGAGAATCAGTTTAGAGAAATTGGGCGACGATTCAGAATGAAATTAATTATGATGGATAAGTCGTTAAGCCTGATGACAAGACAGTCAAGTATTATTGCAGCGTATCGGCGGCAGATTGACAACCCTGTTACTAATTCTTAAATTAGTGTTAAGTTGCTTAGAGATACCCCATTGGTTTTTAAGATCAGGATAGTAAGTCGAGTTTTTAGTTGCCCCTTATTAGTCACCTCAACCACTTGAGATAACCGTAGGGTTTGCCCTTGGTCTTTCGCTGCACACTAGCTTCGATATCCTTTCCTCTGCTGCTGATTTGAGCATGAGCAAAGGCGGGTAGCTATACAGGCATTTAAGTAGTATACGAGCCAATCCGTTCCCGGCGCTGTATGCCGCCGAAGGAATGCCTCGTCCACTCCCTCTAGGGTAAAGACTCGAAACTAGCGGAGTTTTGGACATGAGTATGAATCAATTCCGCCTTGGTAATCAAGGCGATGCGCAACGGGCACTTGTTTTGGGCGTAGACGACGATGAGGATAATTTACTGCTTCTCAGCTATGCCCTGGACTGCCTAGATTGCGACTTCATTGGCGAAACGAGCGGACAGGCAGCCCTGCTAGCGACCAAGACCCATCGACCTAACCTAATTTTGATGGATGTCTTACTGTCGGATGCCAATGGCATCGAGCTAGTGCAAGAGCTGAAGCGGGATCCTCATCTGGCTCAAGTCCCTGTGATTGCCGTGACGGGTCTAGCTGCGGCTGAAAACCAAGCAGAATTACTAGCCGCAGGATTCATCGATTACATCAGCAAGCCCTATCTGATCGACGAATTAGAAGCTAAGGTACGGCAGCACCTCTGTTTGCCTGCCTGCTTGTAGCCGAGAGAGTCAAAATTCGCCTCGAAATTCACGAATTCACGAATTCACTCACATTATTCATGCTGAGAGGGCAGGGCTAGACAGAGCACAGATTTGTGGTAACGGCTTGGCAGCGGCTTTGTCCTACTTGGGGCTTACTTCGAGCGAATAGCAGCCGAGTAGCGGGGAGCAGCTTGAACTCGCTGCTTTGGATCGAGCCAGTCGTGGAGCAATGTGTAAAAGCAGGGAATAATCACCAGCGTTAGCAGCGTTGCAATGGCCAGACCCGAGAATACAACTACGCCAAGGGGCTGCAAAAACTCGGAGCCTTCGCCGATACCAAGCGCCAAGGGAAACATACCCAGGACAGTGGTGATGGTTGTCATCAGAATGGGCTGCAGGCGTTCGGGTGCAGCTCGCAGCATGGCGGTTTGGCGATCGACCTGCTCCTGGGCGCGAATTTGATTCGCTAGCTCCACCATAATGATGGCGTTGTTGACTACAATCCCCACGAGCAGCACTGCACCTACTAGCACCGTAGCGCCTATCGCCGTCTGAGTAATAAACAGCCCGAAGATACCTCCCGCCAGCGCCAGCGGCACCGTCAGGATAATCACGAGCGGATCAATCAGCGAGTTGTATTGCACAGCCATGACGACGAACACTAGGAACACAGCCAGTCCCCCCAGCAACGCCAGCGAGTTCTGAATCTGACGATTCGTTTCGGCACTGGCACTGGGCAGCAGGGTGACTCCTTCGGGTAGGGTCAGCGAGTCGATGATTTGCTGCTTTTCCTGCAGGGCGTCTCCGAGACTGGCATTCTCTGCCAAACTGCCGACAATCAGAAACACCCGCCGCTGGTTGATCCGCTGAATTTGCCCTGGTGCTCGTCCTGCCTCAATGGTTGCAATATCCCCTAGCCGCACAAGCTGGCGGTTTGCGGTAAACAGCGGAATCTGCCGCAGCTGGTCGGGTCGCTGAATTGCGGACTGATCGAGCTGCACCCGCACATCTACAAGGCGTTCTTGCCGCTGGAGCTGGGTGGGAACTGCGCCGGTAATGGCCGTCTGGATAGTTTCGCCGATGGCTTGCGCTGTCAGCCCAAGAGCGGTGGCTCGTTCCCAGTCGGGGCGAATCTGAACTTCGAGCTGCGGCGGATCAGCATCCGGGCGATATTGAGCTAGCTGAGCCTGCTGATCGAGGGCGGCTAATACCTGCATTCCTGCCTGTTGCAAGGTGCGTTCGTCGCTGCCCTGCAACGCGATATCCACATCGCCGCGCACCGGAGAATTATTGAGAATCAGTCCTCGTACCGATTCTGGAGCCAACCGTAGCCGCGTCCCGACTAGGTTCAACTGGTTGAGCTGTTGATTCATGCGACCAATGAAGCGCCCCACCGGGCTGCCTGGCGTTAGGGTGATGGTGCTAGAGCCACGTAAGGCGTTCTCGCTCGTGCTGTTGCCAAAAAGAAGGCCCCCCGAAGTCGAGAACACATACTCGGTTTCCGGCTGTTGCAGCATTAGCTGATCGACAGCATCCATGACCTTGCGGTTGTCTGCCAACGGCGTACCGGGGGGAAACTGAGCAAACAGGCGAGCCTGACCCGTATTAATTTGCGGCAAAATCTCTTGAGGAATCTGCTGCACCATGAGGTAGCTGCCGCCGCCCAGCACCAGCACCGTCAGCCCAATCACCCACAACCGCCGCCGCAGCAGCCGTGCCAAAACACGACTGTACCTGAATCGCACCGCCTGCAACCGCTGCCGAAACTGCCGCAGCAGCCAGAAGTTGCCTACCCCGCTCGACCAGCGCACCAGCAGCAGACGGGAGGTCAGCATCGGTACGACGGTTAACGCCACCACCAGTGAGGCTGCCACCGCAAAGCTAATCGTTAAAATCAGCTGGTTGAACAGCAACGAGAAAAAGCCGCCAATCAGCAGAAACGGCACGACCGCCACCAAGTTTGTAGCTGTTGAGGCAACTAGCGCCGACTCGAGCTGTTGGCTGCTGGTTTCAGCTTGCTGCAGCAGTGCAGCTTCGGCAACCGCTTGCGATGAGGAGGTACCTGCTACGGCGTCGTTCGAGTGATGGTGCCTGTGACCATTTTGGACCTTCTGGCCCTTCTGACCGTTGCCACCATTCTGAGTGGGGGAACGCAACGACTGCACGCCATTGACAATGCTCTCCAACATGACAATGGAATTATCCACCACAATGCCAACCCCTAGTGCCAGTCCCCCTAGGCTGAAGACATTTAGCGATAGCCCAAACAGACCCATTAGCAGAATGGCTACCAGAGTGGCTAACGGAATGGCCAAAACAATAATTAAGGTTTGCCGCAGAGAACCAAGGAAGAACAGGACCGCGATAGCCGCCAGCAATGCTCCTACTAATCCTGCTGATGCTACATTGCTGATGGAATTACGAATAAAGCGTGATTCATCTAGGGTAGGGATAAGCTGCAAATCTGGTGGAAAGGCGTTTGCCCTCCGCAGGTCCTCTAAACGCTGCTTGACGCCGTTGACCACATTAATCGTGTTGGCATCTGGCTGTTTCTGGATGCTGACTTTCACAGCGGGTTCGCCATTCAAGCTGACAAACACCCGCTGGTTTGCGGTACCGTCAATCACCTCGGCAAAATCGCGCAGGTAAACCCGAGGGCGAGCTGCAGAGGCTGCGGAACCGGCAGAACTGATCGAGGACTCCGGCTGATTCACTGCGAAGGAGAGATTGCGGATTTCGTCGGCAGAGCCAAACCGGCCCACGGTGCGCGTCAGGGTTTCCGTTTGGCTGCCTTCTAAGCGTCCACCAGAGATGTCTTGATTGCGGTCGCGCAGTTCATTCAGCACGTCCGTTAAGCCGACGCCCAACGCCTGAAGTCGATTCAGGTCAATATTCACCTGCACTTCTTCCTGGACGCCTCCAGAGACATCGACGCTGGCTACCCCCGGCACGACGGTCAGCTCGCGAGCTAGCTCTTCGTCGGCAAATACCCGCAGATCGACGCCCGGCAAAGAGCTTGATGTTAGAGCAAACTCGTAGACCGGCAACTGCGACGGATCGAACTTAAACAGGCGCGGTGATTCGGCCGTATCGGGCAGGGTGTTGCGGGCGCGGTTGATGGCGGCAGTGGCATCGTTGAGCGCTTGATCGATATTGCCGCCCGGTTGGAAATAGAGGTCAATGCTGACTTGCCCTTCGCGAGTCTGGGAATACACCTGCTCGACGCCTTCGGCGGCTGCCAGCGCTTGCTCCAGAGGGCGAGTAATTTCATCTACCGCGACTTCTGGCGACACTCCCGGCGCATCTAGCCGCACTCCAATCCGGGGATAGGTAATCGACGGCAGCAAATCCACCGGCAACCGCACCAGGAAAAACACGCCCAGCACAATTACCGCCAGCGTCAGCATCAGGGTGCCAATGTGCCGCCGAATTGCGATCGTGCTCAGGCTAAGAGCGGGAGGAGAGGAGGTCATGACACAAACAGAGGGAAGAGAGGGCAAGGAAGCTAGGGAGCGGTCTCGGACAGGATACTGAGGCGGACCGGCTGATTATCTTGTAGTGGCTGGCTGCTGCGGACCACAAAGGCTTCGCCGGGCTGCAACCCCGAGCGGACTTCTACCTGACCATTGCGAGCTTCGCCAAGCTGCACGGTCCGCGCCAATGCTTTGGCTGCGTCGCCACTGCCGGAAACCACGAATAGAGTAGACTGATTGCCTTCGCCCGCTGCGTCTAGAGCTGTCTGCGGAATCACAACTCGTGGGGTCGCCCCAGTCTGAAACTGCACCCGTGCCAATAGCCCACTGCCGATCCGCCCTTCTGGATTGGGGATGGTTACTTCTACAGGGATCAGCCGCGCTGTCGGGTCGGCGGCCGGAGAAATGCGCACAATCTCTCCTGTCAAGGTCTGATTCGGGAAGGCATCGAGCCGTACTTCAGCTGGTTGCCCCACGCGCAAAGTGCCCAGTTCCAGTTCTGACACCTGCACCGACACCTTAACCGCGCTAAAGTCGCCGAGCTGTAGCACTTCATCACCGGGCTGCACCAAATCTCCCGGCTGCACTGTTCGCTCCAGCACTGCTCCACTAATCGGCGAGGTTAAGGACGAGAAAGCTTTGCGGGCTTGCACTTCTGCCAATGTCGCCTGTTGCGCCGCCACTCGCCGCTCTGCCGCCACTACTGCCTGCTGCCGCGTCCGCACCTGCTCCTGTGCCGATCGCAACGTTTGCTCCGCCGTTCGGGCCGCCGTCACGGCCTGCTCTGCCGCTTGAGTGGTGATTGCCCCTTCCCGGGAGAGCGCCAGCAGTCGGTCGGCATCGGCTTGGGCTTGCTGCAATTCTACCTGTGCCTGCTCAACTTGGGCCCTGGCATTGCTCACTTCCGCTTCTGCCTGCGCCACTTCCGACTGCAAGGCAGCTAGCTCTGCCCGCTCCTGGTTCACCGATGCCGCCAGCAGCCGATTATCGACCTGCCCCAACACTTGCCCCTGGTTAACCCGGTCTCCCACATCTACGGTGAGATCAAGCAGCCGCCCTTCGGTTTGGGCCCGCAGCGCCACTCGCCGAACCGGAACGGTGGTGCCCGTGTACTCGATCGCCGTATCGAGCGACCCCGTCTGGGCAATGGCCGTTTCCACTGCTGCCACGCCCTCCGAGTCGCCTTGCTGGGCAGGTTGAGCCTCGCTTCGGGGCAGGTTACCGCATCCTGCTATCAGTCCGCTTGTGATCAGGACGGCTGCGAACGGCAAGACAACCGTGCGCCGGTGCTGCAGAGAGGCTAGGCGAGGAGAAATCGGTTGAGGCATGGTGGAGCACAGCAACGCAGAGAGACTGAGTTAATTATTGCGTTTTATTAAAGATTTTGTCTCTCTCGTTGAGGGGAGGTTGCGTGCTGCTCGAGCAATAACGGCACTCACGAATCAGGACAAGCCTGCCTGGAGTTGCTCCCGAGCTGCTTGCAGAGCAGCGGGCAGTTGATCGGCATCCCGTCCTCCAGCTTGCGCCAAATTGGGACGACCACCCCCGCCGCCGCCACAAAGTTTGGCAATGGCACCAATCAGTTTGCCGGCCTGCAATCCTTTTTGATTCACCGCCGGGCTAAAGGCAGCTACCAGGCTGACCTTCTGCGGCTCTGGTACAGACCCTAGCACTACCGCACCTTCACCAAGCTTTTGCAGCAGCCGTTCGGCAACGGTCTTCAGGGCATCGGCATCGACGCCTTCGAGCTGCGCCACGAGAATTTTGAAGTTCCCCACGGCTTCTGCCTGCCCCAGCAACTGGTCGGATTTAGCCAGCGCTAGCTCTGCCTTCACGGCCTCTAGCTGTTTCTGTGTGGCTTTGAGTTCAGCTTGCAGCGCCGTGATTCGCTCGGGCAGCTCTTCCGGCTTGGCTTTGAAGCGGTCTCCGAGTTCCCGCACTACCCGGTCGCGCAGGTTGAGGTACTCCAGCACCGCCGGTCCGGCTACGGCTTCGATGCGGCGAATTCCGGCTGCTACCCCCGACTCAGAGATGATTTTGAACAGTCCGATTTCGGCTGTGTTTTGCACATGGGTGCCGCCGCACAGCTCCATGGAAACGCCGGGAAAATCGATCACCCGTACCTCGTCTGCATACTTTTCGCCGAACATGGCAATTGCTCCCTTGGCTTTGGCTTCGGTGAGCGGCATCACGGCCACATGGGCGCGATGGGCTTCTGCAATCCAGGTGTTGATTTGTTCCTCGATCCGCTGCAGCTCTTCCGGCGTTACTGGGCGCGGCAGATTAAAGTCAAACCGCAGCCGATCAAAGGCGACGAGCGATCCCGCCTGCCCGATGTTTTCATCGACAATTTGCCGCAGAGCCGCCTGCAGCAGGTGGGTAGCCGTGTGATTCGCCTGCGCTCGTCGTCGGCAGGCCAGATCGATCTGGGCTGTGACCACATCGCCCACTTGCAGGGTGCCGCGCTCTACTCGCCCAAAGTGGACAAAAATGCTGCCTTCTTTTTTGACATCCTCGATGCGCACCAGCAGCGAGTCGCCCGAGAGATAGCCCTGATCCCCAATTTGCCCGCCCGATTCCGCATAGAACGGTGTGCGATCGAGAACAATTTGCACCGAGGTTCCAGCCGTGGCCGAGCTAACCGTCTGCCCCTCCACCAGAAGCAGCGTCACCGTTGCCGGACTAGCCACCTGCTCGTAGCCAAGAAACTCGGTTTCCCGTAGCTGCTCGGCCAGCGTGTCGAGGGTGCCCTGCACAGTGAGATCAATCGTTTCGTGAGCATCTCGCGAGCGGGTCCGCTGCTTTTCCATCTCCGCTTCAAAGCCAGAGACATCCACCGTTAACCCTTTCTCTTCAGCAATTTCCTGGGTTAGCTCCAGCGGGAAGCCGTAGGTGTCGTAGAGAATGAAGGCATCTTCACCGGAAATTTCCCCCGACGGCGTTCCTTTCTCCAGGATTTCGGCCACCAGCTTTTCGCCCCGGTCCAAGGTCTTGCGGAAGCGAGCTTCTTCTTCCTGCAAACTGGCTTTGATCGAGCGTTGGCGCTGCCGCACATGGGGATAGGCCTCCTCAGAGAGGGCAATCGCTGTTTCCGCCACCTCGACGGTAAAGGGTCGCTCAATGCCCAGCAACCGCCCATGCCGCACGACGCGCCGAATCAACCGTCGCAGCACATACCCCCGCCCCTCATTGGAGGCGTCGATGCCGTCGGCAATCATATGGACTACTGCCCGGATGTGATCGCCAATCACTTTCAGCGACACTTTGGTTTTCTCATCGGCCTGAGCGTAATCTATGCCAGCAATGGCCGCCGCCGTTTTAATGATGGGGAAGATCAAATCGGTTTCGTAATTGTTGGGCACCTTTTGCAGAATCTGCGCCATTCGCTCTAGCCCCATGCCGGTGTCGATGTTTTGGGCTTGCAGCGGCGTCAGGTTGCCGTCGGCGTCGCGGTTATACTGCATGAAGACCAGGTTATAGAACTCGATGAAACGAGTATCGTCTTCGAGATCAATTGCATCGTCGCCGCGCTCGGGATGAAAGTCATAGTAGATCTCCGAGCAAGGGCCGCAGGGACCCGTCGGACCGGATGCCCAGAAGTTGTCATCTTTGCCCATGCGGATGATGCGATGGGGCGGCACCCCAACCTGATCGCGCCAGATCGCGAAGGCCTCATCGTCGTCTTCAAAAACGCTGACCACCAGCCGCTCGGGCGGAAGCTGAAATACCTCGGTCGATAGCTCCCACGCCCAGGCAATGGCCTTTTCTTTGAAGTAGTCGCCGAAGCTGAAGTTGCCCAGCATCTCAAAGAAGGTGTGGTGGCGAGCCGTGCGCCCGACGTTCTCAATGTCGTTGGTGCGGATGCAGCGTTGGGCTGTTGTGGCACGGGGAAACTCGGCCTGCCGCTGTCCTAAAAAGATTGGTTTGAAGGGCAACATGCCAGCAATCGTCAGCAGCACCGTGGGATCTTCTGGAACGAGCGAGGCGCTAGGCAGGATACGATGCCCCTTGGCTGCATAAAAGTCCAGGAAGGTCTGGCGAATTTGGGAGCCGCTGAGAACAGTAGACATGGGCTTGGCTTTATTCAATGCGAGAGCAGGTTTAGGACCACTCTGTGTATATCCAGACCGATGGGATCTACACAGATAGGAGACTCTGTTTACTATTCTCAATCATGGCGTCAGATTTCGACAAAATTTCTAACGGCGGCTAGGGGTGCTAACGTCTGCAAACAATGACCTAAGGCTCCCCTGATCAACCGCTGAGCCGCCTCCAAACCGACCCTCGTTTGGCTTGCAGTATTAAGCAATATTCATTAGATCGTGGGTTCTGCTATGGCGTTTTCTGGGCAGTGTTTCCTGAGCAATGCTTTTCCAATGCTTTTCCCAAGGGTTAAACGTATCCCCCTAGGGCAGATATGATGAAAACGAAGATAGGCCGAATGGCGCTACTCGGGGGAGTCTGATCCAGCGATGATGACTTTCATTTGTGAATTTGAGCTGTGGATATGAACACAGACTAGAACCTCATCCAGTTGGCCAATCCAGTGCAGTCCTGTCGAGCAGTCCGGGGGCATTTACGTAATTTCACGACTTGCAGCGATATGCCGCTATGGACAGGATGGCTATGATTGCCGCTGAGATCAGAGTAGTAATGGGTGTTTCCTTGTCTGGGAGCACAACCCTGCTACTCTCTAGAGTAGTTTTTAGGAACGTTGATGGATGCTTCAATTCTTTTGGTGGGAGGCGAAACGTTTCGCTTCCCTCTGCTGAAGTTGATTCGAGACATAGCGACGTTCACAGTAGAGGTCGCTGCGGATCCGCTTGAGGCGATGCCGTTGATCCTAGCTCAGCAACCCGACCTATTGCTAATTGAAGCAAATCAAAAAGATAGCTTAGAGCTGTGTCGTCAGATCAAATCTCAGAGCCGGTTGGCTTGGATCTACTGCATCGTGATCGAGGATTGCAGCCAGCAGCAAACCCGGCAGAACCAGGAAGCCCCTCCACCTTGGGAGCAAGAAGCTGAGGCGCTAGAAGCTGGAGCCGATGCATATCTCAACCTGCCGCTGCAGAGCCTCATTCAGATTGGCTCTCAATCGCTGCAAAACCGCCGCTTGCAAGCCCAACTCCGCACGGGGCTGCGGCAGGTACAAAACCACCGGGAGCTAATGCGTACTAATGATGTGTTGTCGGCGATTGCTCTATCGGATCCGCTGACTGAGCTAAACAACCGCCGTGCCTTCGAATGGGAGCTACCGCGGCAAATCCAGAACGCCCGCAACCGCAGCATTCCCATTAGTCTCATCATGCTGGATGTCGATTTTTTTAAGGTGATCAACGACACCCACGGGCACTTGATCGGCGACCGGGTGCTGAAATTTCTGGCGGCGCGGCTGCGGCACAACCTGCGCCTCTACGACACGCCCTTTCGCTACGGCGGCGAAGAGTTTGTGATTATCCTCAGCAATACCGATCGTCAGGAAGCGCTGCTGATCGCCAATCGCCTCTGCCAACTGATCGGTGAACAACCCTTTGCCGTGGATGACGCTCTTGATCTGACCGTTACGATCAGCGTCGGAGCAGCCACCCTTCGCCCTGAAGATGACGCCAAAGGCAACAGCCTGCTGCAGCGGGCCGATCAGCGGCTATTGCAAGCAAAGGCAGCCGGACGGAATCGCGTCGTGGGGTAAGAGTCGCGATTAGGACGTCAGCAGTGGCTGCTCAACCGACTCAGAGGCAGCAGCCCGAACCCGCTCGATTGCCCAAAGGGTGGCTTCTGGAGTCGCAGGAGCCGCCAGCGGCACATACGGAACTGGCTGACCATGGGCAAAGGCCGCCACCGCCTCCCGAATCGCTTCCCGCACCGACATCGCCAGCATGAAGGGCGGTTCCCCGACGGCCTTACTGCCGTAGATCACGCCTTCCTGGGGAGCACGCTCTAGCAGGTGAATCTGGAAATGCTCGGGTACTTCGCTGATGGTGGGGATCTTGTAGGTACTGGGGGCGTAGGTGCGGAGCTGTCCTTGGGGATCCCAGACGAGTTCCTCCATCGTTAGCCAGCCCATGCCCTGCACAAAGGCTCCTTCAATCTGCCCCTGATCCACCAGCGGATTCAACGACTCTCCAACATCGTGGACAATATCCACCTGCCGCAGCTTGAAGGTGCCTGTAAAGCCATCGACTTCCACCTCGCTCACTGCTGCCCCAAAGGCAAAGTAATAGAAAGGTCTGCCCTTGGCGGTTTTCGAGTCCCAGTAGATATTGGGCGTGCGGTAGAAGCCAGTTGCCGCTAGGCTCACCCGCTCGTTGTAAGCCTGCTGTGCCACTTCGCTAAAAGAGAGGCGATAGCTGGGATAGGTTTTGCAGTAGATCCAGTCGTCTTCAAAGACAAAGGCTTCTGGCGAATCGAGGTTGAGCATGCGTGCCGCCACAATTGCCAACCGGGATTTTAGAGTTTCACAGGCATCTTTGACTGCCTGCCCGTTCAGGTCCGAGCCGCTCGACGCCGCCGTAGCTGAGGTGTTGGGCACCTTATCGGTACTGGTGGGCATCACCCGGAAGCGTTCGATGCTCACCCCCAGCGTTTTAGCCGCAACCTGTAGCATTTTGGTATGCAGCCCCTGCCCCATTTCCGTGCCGCCGTGATTGAGCTGAATGCTGCCGTCGGTGTAGATCAGGACCAGCGCCCCAGCCTGGTTGTATTGGGTTTTGTTGAACGAGATCCCGAACTTCACCGGCGTAATCGCCAGTCCCCGCTTGCAGTAGGGATGCTCGCGGTTGAATTCAGCAATGGCTTGCCGCCGCTCCTCGAACCGGGCGTTGGTTTTTACCTCGGTCCAGACGCGATCGATCCGGTTGTCGAAAATCTCCTGCCCATAGTGAGTTGTGTTAGTTTCGCCACTGCCGTGGTAGAAGTTGCGTTCGCGGACGCGATGCGGCGGCAGATTTAGGGTGCGGGCAATCCGGTCCACAATATCTTCAATCACGATCATGCCTTGGGGGCCGCCAAAGCCGCGAAATGCCGTATTCGAGACGCGATTCGTTTTGGCAATCCGTCCCTTCACCTCGATATGGGGAATGTAGTAAGCATTGTCTACATGCAGCATCGCCCGCATCAGCACTGGTGGCGACAGATCCATGCTCCAGCCCCCATCTGAATACAGCTCCACAGCCAGAGCAGTGATTTTGCCGTCTGCCGCAAAGCCGACTTGGTAGCGACCTAAAAATCCGTGGCGCTTGCCGGTGAGGATCATGTCGTGATGGCGCTGCAACCGCACTCGGGCCGGGCGTCCAGTTTTGCGAGCTGCCATGGCTGCCAATGCTGCATAGGGGTTTGCCTGCGATTCTTTGCCGCCAAAGCCGCCACCCATCCGCAAACAGGTGACTATCACCTGATTCGTAGCAATCCCCAAGACCCGCGCCACCACCACCTGGGTTTCCGTCGGGTGCTGAGTCGAAGCATAAACGTGATAGTTGCCTTCGGTATCGGGAATCACCCAGCTTGCCTGGGTTTCCAGGTAAAAGTGGTCTTGCCCATTCATTTCCACTTCGCCCGACAGAGAATAGTCCGCCGATTCCAAAGCCGTTGCCGCTTCGCCACGACGAAACACCTGTAGCGGCACATGAAAACTGTCAGCCGCGATCGCTTCTCTAATCGACAAAATCGGCACTAGCGGTTCGTACTCGACGATCACCCTGGCAGCTCCCTCACGGGCGGCATCTTCGGTTTCGCCGACTACCCAGACGACTGCCTGCCCCCAGTAGTGAATCTCTTCAGTCGGCAGCAGAATCTCATCCCGGACAATCACGCCCGTATCGTTCTCGCCGGGCACATCTTCGGCCGTCAGCACTGTGACCACACCCGCCACCTCATAGGCTGCCGCCACGTCAATTTTGGTAATCCGGGCATGGGCATGGGGCGACAGGACCGGATAAAGAGACACCATGCCGATGGGCGGCCGCTGATCGTCGGTGTAGGTAGCTTTACCGCTGACATGCCCTACCGCACTTTCATGACTTCTGCGTTCACCCACTGATCCCATAGCCATCCTCCATGACCCTCACAATCTAAACCTACAGCGATTCAGTAATCTCTGGTGATCTCCAGCAATCTATGGATGCAGGATGCCTCTGCTAGCAGCCTCCTCGTCCTAGTCTGCTGCCATGGTAACGAAGGTAGCACCATTAAGTTGTTCACGCTGCACCCAATTAAGCCGCAAAGGTACAGTTGCCTCCCCCTCCTCCCCTATCCGGAGCGGAATTAGCCTGGGTGCAAGCGCGAGTGACGGAGTTTAACGGAGCCGGAGATGAGCAGCCCTGAATTGAAGCAACGGCTGATGACATAGCAGTCTAACGGCTACTTAACCATCTACAAAACGCGACAGTAGATGCTTTAATGAATTGTTAAATTTTGGTCAAGGCACTGAATGTGGCATAAATCATTCTCATTGATTGATCAGCCGAGCGACTCCACTGCCCAATAGATAAAAAACAGCAACGACAATCACTTGAATCAAATAGGTTATGAATAGCGACTGATACAGTCTGCTGCCTCGGGTTTGAAAAATATCCTTCCACAAATACCACTTGTCGTGAATATAGGCGATGGCAAACAGAATACCAATCAAAAGAATCCACCAAAGTGGAAACTGCGAGAAGCCTGCATAAAACGCAATCGCTAATAGCCCAATGCTGAATAATCCTTTCATAAGTCTATTTTGGCTCATCGTACTTCTCCAGATTTCTGACCAGATTTATAAGACTTATGGAATCTATTCAGTACTCTACTCCATCAGAGGCGGCTACCCACTCTCAATGCCACTCGAATAATAAAATGGTAAGTTTGAACGAGTTAGGATTTCAAGCCACGTCACACCCAGCGGCTGATATTCGTAATAGTATCTGGGAGCCGTCTCTTCTGGGACGGGTGGTATTGCACAAGCAGCTCTCGGACTACCGCAGCGCACCTTCACCGGTAGCAGCAGTAGAACGACAACCCAAGCCGCTAAGATCCAGTTCCGCATGCGGCAGTGCCTCTGTAGAAACTCAACTACAGTTATAGCTGTAGTTAGTACTGATGGCGAAAACGATTGTGAAGCGCGGCAAAAGATTGGGACGCGAAATCTAAAGAGATGGCAGTTCCGCACTCAATCTTTTAAGGGTGAGATACCGTGGGAAATGACAGTGACAATGACAGTGCTAGTTTGTCTGCGTACCCTAGGGTAGGAATGATGAATGCTGTGTGTTCCCCGCTTTGATACTGGATTTCGCTTGGATGCTTGCGTTCTCGCTAGGCTGAAGCATTAGTTCAACCTTTAGCTGCCCTGCTGCAAGCCGGAAGCTTTTTTGCAGGGTTGGATGCTTAAGATGAATTCAAGTCCGTGAATCCAGGCTGTAATTTCCATGTCTCGTCACCTCGAACGACTCCTTCAGCTCGATGCTCTGCTGCGCTCCCAGCACCGGCAGACCGCAGCTAGTTTGGCTCAGGCGCTAGAAGTCAGCGAACGCACCATCCGCAGTGACCTGGCGTTTCTACGCGACCGCTACCACGCTCCCCTAGAGTTCAACAGAACGCAAGGCTATTACTACAGTGACCCAGAATGGCGGTTACCGAGTATTACCCTTAGCCAAGGCGAACTGTTTGCCCTGACCCTGGGAGCCAGAATGCTAGAAGCCTATGCCGGTTCTGCCTATGCTGCTGACTTGCGCTCTGCCATTGCTCGCTTAGCCGAACGCCTGCCAGAACAAAGCTGGGTGGATTTGCAACAGGTTGCTGATGAGCGGATTCTGTTTCGCTCTGGTGCTGCCATTGGTCTGGATCCTGAAATCTGGCACAAGCTAGAAGATGCTTGCCGTACGCAAAAAACGGTGCAGATGACCTACTACACCGCTAGTCGCGACAGCACCTCGGAGCGCAAGCTAGATCCTTACGTATTGCATATCTATCGAGGCACCAATCCCTATGTGATTGGCTTCTGCCATCAGCGTCAGGAGATTCGCTGGTTTCGAGTAGACCGGATCAAGTCACTGACGGTTCTGACGAAGACCTTTGTGCCTGACCCAACGTTCGATGCCAAAGACCATTTAGAACTGATCTTCCAGCATGAAGCAGGGGGTGTGCCCCAGCCCGTCGCCATCTGGTTCGATGCCAAAACCGCTCCCTATGTACGAGAACGCCGCTGGCATCCGAGTCAGGATATCCAGGAACACCCGGACGGCTCGCTGACACTGCGGATGGTAGTCCGCGGGCTGAATGATCTAAAGCGCTGGGTGCTGGGCTACGGCAAAGGGGCAATTGTAAAAGCGCCACCGGAGTTGGTGCAAATGGTACGAGAGGAAGTATCCGTTATGTGTCGTCATTATGCAGCAAATCAGAATGCCGACGACTGAACACATACTGAGATTTGACGTGAAGACATGATGAAGAAAGGGAATTCTTGAAGTGATTGGGATGGGGACGGAAGGCTAGGACAATGAACAAACCATTTAAGTTAGTTGGTGCTGGAGGAGATTCAAAATGAATTTTCTGGAGATTCAATTTGCTTTGCGGGGAAGAACGTTACCTGCGGATCACGGTTATGCGCTGTATTCAGCCGTAAAACAGCTCCTCCAGCGGTCAGAAGAATCAATGAATTTTGATTTTACTGATCTTCCCACGGATGTTCGGCTATGCAGCATTGCAGGAGTTCCAGATAAAGATGGCATGATCTATCTGCATCGCGGCTCACGGATGCGGTTGCGCTGTCCAGCGGAACAGGTGCAGGTTTGGTATCGATTGATGCAAAATCAGGTGCTCGATGTTAAAGGACATTTGATTCGCCTGATTCAACCTCGGCTGATGCTGCTCCAACCCAGCCACATTCTCAAATCGCGATTGGTAACGTTTAAGCTGGAATCGATTGATCACGCGGAAGTGCCCTACTACTTTTTGGAGTCCTGCAGGAAAGGGCTAGAGCGGTTGGAAATCAATGCCCAAGCCTTGATTGACAGTACGCCTGATGGTGATTTGGCGAGACGCACACTCAAAGTCAAGGATAGGTTTATTTTGGGTTATGGCGTTGTTGTCGAAGGGCTGAGCGACGAAGATTCATTAAAGCTGCAATGGCATGGTTTGGGTGGACGGCAGCATTTCGGCTGCGGCTGGTTTTATGCCCCAAAGGAGGGTTTAGATGCCGCCTAATTCCACACCACCCAGACTAAAGCCAGATATTCTTTTAGCAAAATCCTCGCTACCAGGAAATCCTGACTGGAAAGGGACCCATCATCTGGTCGGCCACACGGCAGCAGTTGTGGAGTCAGTGACAACTCTGGTTGATACCTTAGGCCCAAATTTGCTCCAGCAGTTTGGATTAAGCCGTGATTTTGAAACCCTGCGAGCTACTGCGCGATTGGCGGCTTATCTACATGACTGGGGCAAGGCCAATGACCACTTTCAAATGGTCGTGAGAAATGATCTGACCTCATTGCCTGCCCAATATCGGCGCAATCCACTGCAACATCCGCAGATGATTCGTCATGAGGTGGCTTCTGTATTGCTAGCCTGGGAGTTTCGAGAATGGCTAAGTCAGTGCCCGAATGCTGACTTGATGACGGCGATCGCCGCTGCGGGTGGGCATCACCTTAAGCTAGGCGGTAAGCAGGGGCGAGACACCAGTGAACTGGGGGAAGTTCGGGAAGGTACTGGAGATACCTGCCTTTACTGGTATGTCCATCATCCTTACTTCCGCAAGCTGATTCGCTATGGAGTCAGAACGCTGGGGCTACCTCGAAAAATTCCCCCCTTTCGGTTCTCGCAGCGATGGGAGATTCACGAAATCAAGCGAGAAAAACGTCAGGCAGTCCTCAATGCGTTGGAGGATTGGGAGCCAGATACTACATTCCTGGCGGTGATCAAAGCGTTACTTGTAGCAGGCGATGCAATTGGTTCAGCGTCAGCACAGATTGCGATCAACATCCAGCAATGGGTTCAAGAAGAATTGGCGAATACCCTGACAGAAGCTGATCTCCAGCGGGTCATTGACGCACGGCGAGGCAATAATCCGCTGCGGCGGTTCCAGGTTGACCTAAAGGAAAAGTCTACGCGGGTGACGATGGCGCGGGCAGGCTGTGGCACGGGAAAAACCCTCGGAGCCTACAACTGGGCACAGCGCCATGCTATCGGACGCAAGTTGTTCTTTTGTTACCCCACGACTGGCACTAGCACAGAGGGCTTTCTGGACTATGTGCACAACCAAGTGGAAGCAGAGCTTTTGCACTCTCGCTCAGCCGTTGATTTGGAGCTGGCCTGCACGGGTGAGGAAGTGGAAAATGGCGATGGAGAAATTAACGAAGCCGCGCAAAAATTAGACTCGTTCAAAGCTTGGGGAGCAAAGGTCAATGTTTGCACCGTTGATACGGTCTTGGGATTACTGCAATGCAATCGTCGTCCTATGTATTGCTTTCCGGCGATCGCCAATGCTGCTTTCGTCTTTGATGAAGTCCACTGCTACGACGACGCATTATTCGGAGCTTTGCTGCGATTTCTCAACGTCGTTAAAGCGCCAATTTTACTTATGTCTGCTTCGTTTTTACCGGCGCAGGTGGAGGCAATTCGGGAGGCAGTGGGAGAGCCTGTTGAGATTATCCAGGGGCCGCAGGATATTGAACACCTGCCCCGCTACCGGTTCCATGAGCTAGCACAGCCCGACTGGGAGCGTGTCAAACAAGAACTGGCTAACGGCGGTAAAGTTCTGTGGGTGTGCAACCAGGTGAATACGGCGATCGCTGTCTATCAGCAAGCCAAAGCTTGCGGACTTCGACCCCTGCTCTATCACAGCCGCTTTCGCTATGGCGATCGTGTCGAACACCATCGTGCGGTTGTAGATGCCTTCAAACAAAATCAGCCCGTCCTGGCGGTCACCACGCAGGTAGCAGAAATGTCACTGGACTTGTCCGCAACGCTCCTGGTGACTCAAATTGCCGACCCCGCAGGTTTAATCCAGCGGTTGGGACGGCTCAACCGTCAGTACTGTGGTCATGCGTTGGATGCGCTCTTTTACCCCGACGACAAGGTAGGTTTTCCCTACAGCGCAGATGAGCTAGATGCAGGCTTGGCGCTGGTGCGAGGGTTCTCTGGTGAAGTCAATCAGGCACAACTGGCTGCCTGGCTAGAGAAACTTAATATTCAAGGCACACCGAAAGATCACTTTGTCTGGCTAGATGGCAAATGGAAAACGTACCCTGCGCCCCTGCGTGAGGCGGGCTATACCGTAACCGCACTGCTCGAACAGGATCAGGCAGAAATTGCCCAGCTCAAATCGAGTGAACTGCCCCGACATACCGTTCCCTTACCCACCAAGAACATCAAAGGTTGGCTGCGCCACAAGAAGGGGTATCTCATCGCCCCCAAGGAGCAGTGGGGCTATGATCCAGAATTCGGTGCGTTTGAACTCAAGTAGGAGGTGAGATTTTGAGTCAATTTACCTTATCGATCTTTGATCCAAACTTTCTCTTACCCCATCGAGCAGGGATTGCAGGGTTGGCCCTAGCACTATCCGAACTAGAAAGCCAACGTGGGCAGGCTCCTTTGACTTGGAAAGTCACCGATGAGGCGGTTGAACTGGAATGGGAAGGGAGCGATCAAGCCGTTGTGAAATGGCTACTCGATCGAACGTATCGGATTAATAGCCAAGGTTATCTGGAAGTTCCTGCCCTCAAGCTAGATGAGCAGGGACAATATACCTTCACGCAGGGTGTGTTATCGACTTTTCTCCAGCACTCACAGCAGCGAAAACTAGATAGTAATTCTATAACCCGCACGTTTTTGATTGATCCAGATCAGCCAGAAATTCAAATCGACGTGAAATCGCTGTTGAGTTGCTATTACACCAGTGAGATGAAGGATGCCTTTAACAATAAGGGTGCCTTCAAGAAGGAAATTGCGCTAAAGGGAAATCACTTGCCCGGACTGGTGGAATGCTTTGTCAATGGACCTTACCAGGAGTCTCCTGAAGGGTTTCTGGCCTTGCTGTTTCTGCCCCTTGCCTGCGGCTACTACAAGCTGCCACCCCAGACTGTTGGCGGCAAACTATCAGGTCGGTCAGCCTTGGTTATTCCCGATGTTCAAAACTTGACGCACTGGGTCAGCCGCCGTCGAGCCATGCCAGGGCGTACTTATCGAGACTTTCGTAGCAGTGGTGCTGGCGAATCTGCCTTGCACTTCCTGTTGCAGGAGAAGGTTGTTGAAGCAGCCCAACCATTTCGGGTGAACTACTGCGAAGTCTATCAACTGGGCAAGCAGGTTTGGGATGGCAATCAGTCCTACCTGAAACAGGCGGTGTATCGTGTGCAGGTCACTGATGAAGTGCTGCACTTGTATGAAGTGGCCCGGCAGGTCTTTCCAGCACTCGTTCGACAAACTGAAAACGGAGAAACTTGGCTGGCTGTTTCTAAAACACTGCCCTGGATTTGTGACAACTTGATTGCTGGCAAACCCTGGTATGCAGGCTTTTTTGAGTTTCGCAAACGTAACGGAGTCTATGAACGCAAAGGATTGGTAAAAATGACTGAATACTTGAATGCTGAAGAACAAGTGCTGTTTGATGTGGTGCAGGGTGCGTTTAGCAAATACCTGTACGGACAGTTTAAGCAAGCTCAAAAACAGGGTCGTTCTTTGGATTATGGGCAAGTGACCGATAAGGTGATTTATCGGTTTCAGCGTCCCAGCACACAGCAGGAATTTGCTACAGCGTTGGTTGACTTCTTGAGTCAATTTCGCAGTAAAGCGGCTCGCGACAAAGGGCCTCAGATTTTCCACTGGGTACATCGAGAGGAAAACTGGCGGCGGGCACGAGATTTAGTGCTGCTGGCGATCGCCACCTACACCAGCAAGAAAGGGGATGCCCTTGATGGGGTAGAGGTGCCGATTGAATCTTCTGCTGAACCAGAAGGAGATGAGGCTGAGATGTTTTCGATGAGTGTGTAAAGCCTACCATTATCAATCAAGGCTTGACATGGTAAAAAAGACGCTCAACCGCATTCGTGGTACTACGCCGAATATTGAGCAGGCTGCCAAGCATCTCAGAAAACACCAACCCCCAGCAGAATCTTGCTGATGGGAGGCACTGAGAAATAAAAAGCTGCATAGCTTGCGTTTTCGTCTTCTCCCAACGTTGGGAGAAGGGGCTAGGGGATGAGGGCAATCAACCATAATACCAACCCCCAAACACTTAATTTCAAGGAGACTCAAATCATGACCAAACATTTGTTTGCCACTATTGTCACTGCGACTGCTATTGCTGCCAACAATCGAGGTGAAGGAGACGGTAGTACCCTGTCAACGCTGCAAAAAATCACGCGCGGCAATGACCAATACACCACCGTGAGCGCCGAGGCAATTCGCTGGGGATTGCGGGAGTATTTTCAAAATCACTGTGAGGCTGAAACTAACCGTACATTCGATCCCGATGTGGATAAGTACAGCTTTAAGAAGGAGCAGTTTAACGCTGAAGAGTACATTGACGATGACCTATTCGGCTATATGGATGCTAAGAAAGGCAAAGACAACGAAGATGCCACAACCAAGCGGCGGGGTGCTCTAGAAGTTAGCCGCGCCATCAGCCTTGACCCCTACTGGGGTGACGTTGCCTTTGGCTCTAAAGGCGGCGAAAAGGGCAAAACGTCGATCCACAGCACTGAAGTTCACTGCACGGCTTACCAATACACCATTGCCCTCACCCCAGAGAGTCTAAAGAAACCAGAACGTGCTCTACTAGCACTGGATGCCATTGGCGCTGTGCGTCATGTGGGTGGTAACCATGCTCGCTTTTTGTATGACTTCCGCCCGGAGTCTATTGTCATTCGCATTACCGATGATCCCAGCCCTTGGATTATGGATGTCTTCAAGCGAGTTGGTGATTCGGTAGGCTGTCCCCGCTTGGTTCGGTTGGTTGAAGTGGGTGATGTCCAAGCTGGCGAACTGATGGTGGGCGGCGAAATTGCTGATTCGCCCTATGGCGAGCAGTTGGGCAATTTGGGAGTCGGAGTTTATCGTGGAGTCAAAGAAGCGATCGCGGCAGCCAAGCGAAAGCTAATGATTCCGTCAAAGGAGCCTGCACAATGAGTTCCCTATCTGTTTCTCGCGAAGTCTTGGATGGTATCACTGCTCTAGCCCAGCAGTTTAACTTGTCCCCTGAGGAGTTGCTGACTCAAATGATTCAGGGCAAGTTGGTGATTATTGACGCTGATGAGCTAGAAGACTTGCTGGATGTGAAAGACGCCATCCTTGCAGAAGCCGATCCGGAAAATCAGGAACGAGTTACCTGGGAAGACGTCAAGCAGGAGTTGAACCTGTGAGCCGTTATCGGATTGAGTTTTTGAAAACAGCCCAAAAGGAACTGCTTAAACTTCCGCAGGATGTTCAACGACGCATTGCAGCCAAAATTGATGCCCTTGCGATGGATCCTTATCCTCCAGACAGCAAAAGGCTGAAAAACGGAAATGGGCGCTTGCGGATACGAGTGGGAGACTACCGTGTCATTTACCGTCTTGAGGAAGACCGGTTGGTCATCTTAGTTATCAAAATTGGTCATCGTCGTGATGTTTACAGGTAATCAAGACAGATCTAAACCATGCAACTTTACCTAGACTGTCCCTGCACTAGCTTTCCCCGCAGCTTTGCACGAGACTTCAAGGAAACCTATCGCTACCCACCACCATCGACGGTTTACGGGCTGCTGCTGTCGCTAGTAGGCGAGGTCGATATGACGGCGCATATTGGTGTGAAGTTGGGAATCGGAATAATTGGCAGCGATCCACCCATTTCACGCATTGTGCGAAAACAGCGGCACCATAAGTTCAGCAAAACTCACTTGGGGACTTACCCGACCGGCAAGTTCTCAAAGCCCAATCATCATGAACTGCTGACTGATTTACGGGCGGTGGTCCGAATTGATTCCAGCGAAGAAACGGCAGCAGTAAAACTCGTGGATCGAGTGGCGATTGCCCTCTCCACGCCAGCCCAGATTACCCGTTTTGGTGGGCTAAGTTTGGGTGAATCGTGGGCAATGGTGAATGGGATTCGAGTGTATCGAGAGTCCGATGGTGAAATTCGCTGGTTGGTTAAAGACCCACGGGGATTAATTGGTCTGCCAGTTTGGATCAACCGCCAAACGACGCAAGGCACATTTCAGCGCTTCTCCATATCTGAGCCAGGACAAACCTTCACAGAGCAATGTCTGGTTTCAATTCAACTGCCCGCAGCACCTGCAAAGGCGACCAAAGCCAAGCGCGGTAAAAAGTCAGTTTAGCTCTGCGGCTGATTTCGCCCAACCTCTGATTGCCGCAAGGCGTTGAACATTACACTAGAGCCAGTACCCTTGCTTTCAGAGCACAACCATGCTCTATTACGGGCGCTTTATTGATGCTATCGAAGTCATTTCGGGGCAAACCTTTGGTGAAATGCCCGAGAAAGCAACAGACTATTTAGCTGCCGGGATATCCTGCTGGGTGGTTGATCCGAGAGCGAAAAGCGTCAGCGTATTTCTTCCAGATGCGTCGCCCAAAACCTATCGAGGCAACCGATTGCTTGAGACGTACTGCTGGGACTCTGTCTAACACCTGAGCAGGTATTTGAGAAGGCTGGGTTAGCTATATTGTCCTTAGAAACTGGTTAAACGTTAGATTCTGTTGGCTGAAGTTGTGTTGGGTGTATCCCTGTTCTCGTGACATATGATTGAACGCGGTAGTCGCCGCATTGATGAATCAAGGGTGTTGCCCGGATTGGGCATTGAGATTCTAGAACCAGCAATTCAGCAGAGTCGAGAGACAGATCAATCCCAGGTGGGACGTTGGCTGATGGGGCAGTTTCAGGGCTAGATGATTGAGCGATGTATGACTGAGTGACAGTTTATCTAAAATCATTAATCGTCAATCTGGTGATTACAGAAATACATTTGTATTCATAATGAAAAAATCCGTAGAATCGCAGAGCGGATGATTTCGGAATGCTCGGGTTTATTTTGGTAGCCACCACTGAAGATATGGGTTAGCCACTCAACGGCTAGTTGCTTTGTTGTCACTTGTATTTTTTATAGTTCCTGTATAGTTCCTGAAAATGAATATTCTCGTTTCGCCGGAGCCGGTTCAGGAGACGCTGCGTGTGTCGTCTCTGCATGCGTTGGCGTACTGCCCGCGGTTGTTTTATCTGGAAGAAGTCGAAGAACTCTACACGCAAGATGCGGCGGTGTTTGCTGGGCGCAGGCTGCATGTGGAGATTGAAAAAGCAGAGGGCGATACTTACGAATCGCTGACGTTGGAGAATGAGGCGTTGGGGCTGCGGGGCAAGGTGGATGCTCTGCGAACGCGAGGCGGGCAGACGATTCCCTACGAGCATAAGCGGGGGCGCTGTCGGCGGGATGGGCAGAACCAGCCGCAGGCGTGGGAGAGCGATCGCTTACAAATTCTTGCCTATGCTTGTTTAATCGAAGCGGCGTTGGGCGTGACGGTGACCGAAGGGCGGATTCGCTACCATGCCGACAATGTGCTGGTGAGGGTGCTGCTGGATGACCAAGGGCGGCAGGAGGTCAGGGAGGCGATTGCCCACGCTCGGCAGCTGCGTCGCTCAACGGAACGTCCGCCCGTGACGAGCAACGAACGGCTGTGTGGGCGCTGTTCGCTCGCGCCGGTGTGTTTGCCGGAAGAAACGCGCTTTGCCCAGGATGAGGCTGTTCAGCCCACTCGCTTGTTTCCGGAAGATGATGACCGAGAGATTTTGCATGTGCTGGAGCCGGGCACCTGTGTGGGCAAGAGTGGCGATCAGATTAAAATTAGCCGCCGCGATCAGTCCGTGACGACGCTACCGGCGCGGCAGGTGGGGCAGATTGTGCTGCATAGCTATGCCCAAATTTCTACTCAAGCGCTGCATTTCTGCGCCGAGCAAGAGATCGGGGTGCATTTTGTTTCGGGCGGCGGGCGCTATATCGGCAGCTTTGACGGTCGCCAGGGCAGCATTCAGCGGCGCATTCGCCAGTATCGAGCGTTGAGCAGTCCTGAAGTGTGTTTGCAGCTTGCTCGGCGACTCGTGCTGTGCCGGGGGCAGAGTCAGCGGCGCTTTTTAATGCGGGGGCAGCGCAATCAGAGTTCGGCATCTGAACGATTGCAGCCGACGATCGACCAAATGGAGCGGCTCCTGAGATTAGTGCCGCAGGCAGAGTCGCTGGAGCAGTTGCTAGGGCTGGAGGGTAATCTGGGGGCGCTCTATTTTGGGGCGTTGCCTGGCTTGATCGCCGAGGGGGTGCCGCAGGAACTGCGCTTTGGTCGCCGCAGTCGCCGTCCGCCGCTCGATCGGTTTAATGCGCTGCTGAGTTTTGGCTATGCCCTGCTGCTGAAGGATGTGGTGAATAGCATTCTGACGGTGGGGTTGGAACCAGCCCTCGGGTTTTACCATCAGCCCCGCACCCAGGCACCGCCTCTGGGATTGGATCTCATGGAAATTTTCCGGGTGCCGCTGGTGGATATGACGGTGATGGGCGCGGTGAACCGGGGACAGTGGGAGGTGTGGGATGACTTTGAGGTGCGCGGTCAGCAGGTATGGCTGCGGGAGAGCGGTCGCCGCAAGTTTATTGACCTGTATGAGCGTCGTAAGCAGGAAACCTGGAAGCATCCGATTTTGAAATACTCGCTGACCTACCGCCGGCTGATGGAGCTAGAGGTGCGGCTCCTGGAAAAGGAATGGATGGGGGAAGGACAGTTGTTTGGTCATCTGGTAATTCGCTGAGGTGGGCTATGCCGGAGAGCAAGAATTATTATCTGATCTGCTACGATATCCGTGACCCGAAACGCTGGCGGCAGGTATTTAAGCTGCTGAAAGGCTATGGTGAAAGCCTGCAATATTCCATCGTGCGCTGCCGCTTGACGACCCGCGAGCGGGAGAAGCTACGCTGGGAGCTGGAGAAAATTCTCAAAGCGGAGGATAGCCTGCTGATTGCCGGATTGTGTGACCGCTGCGTGGAGCGAATTCAAAGCTGCAATCGCCCGGAAAGTTGGGTGATGCCAGACGATGCCCACCGAATTTTCTGAGGCGCTGCTGGTAAAGCAAGCATCTCTGAATGTTGGCATCTCGGGGTTGGATGAGTCGGCTGAATGGATTGATGAATCGGTGATTTGGGGATTTTTGCGGCAGTGGAGGTGCTTGCATGCTGCCAAAGCTTGATGGATTGGGGTTTACGGGGAGGGAGGAGCAGGTAAAATAGAGGAAGTAATGGCAAAAATGACTATGGCAACACAGGACCTTGAAAATCTACTGTCAAACCTAGACAGCAAGCAGATTTCAAGGCACGCCGTGAGCCAACCTTAGATGCCGCAAGGCGTTGAGCACAAAAATTCATCTATTGAGACGACTCTAGCAGGTTGGTCCCGTGAGCCAACCTTAGATGCCGCAAGGCGTTGAGCACTCAATCAGGAACGCGCCTGACTCAGCGTTCCCGATTTGTGAGCCAACCTTAGATGCCGCAAGGCGTTGAGCACAAAAACGACCGCTTGGCGATTTTAATCGCCCACCGTGAGCCAACCTTAGATGCCGCAAGGCGTTGAGCACTTGATGAACGCGATCGCGTCCTTGCAGCCATCGCGGTGAGCCAACCTTAGATGCCGCAAGGCGTTGAGCACGTGTCGGTCGCGATAGTCTCGCAACAAAGCCGCGAGTGAGCCAACCTTAGATGCCGCAAGGCGTTGAGCACTGGGTCACCTTTAACCCCCGCTATCCCAGCGATATGTGAGCCAACCTTAGATGCCGCAAGGCGTTGAGCACAATCTGTTTAAAGTCCAGATCCGTGCGCCAAACCGAGTGAGCCAACCTTAGATGCCGCAAGGCGTTGAGCACCTCCGGGCTGTTGCCCGTCTTCCAGACAAACTGCTGTGAGCCAACCTTAGATGCCGCAAGGCGTTGAGCACTGGGTGGTACTCGATTAAATGGGTTATTCACTCACGTGAGCCAACCTTAGATGCCGCAAGGCGTTGAGCACCGCCTTCAGGTCTGAAACACTATGATTTTCACGCCGTGAGCCAACCTTAGATGCCGCAAGGCGTTGAGCACGTACATCACCTTTTCCCTAGAAGACGAATCAGTGGTGAGCCAACCTTAGATGCCGCAAGGCGTTGAGCACCCCCGGCTCCCAGCTTTAACACAACCCTGACTGTCGCGTGAGCCAACCTTAGATGCCGCAAGGCGTTGAGCACTTAATACTCCTTTTTGAATCGCCTCATACATCTCGTGTGAGCCAACCTTAGATGCCGCAAGGCGTTGAGCACATTCACGGACGATTGGATATCAGCAATTTCTACGCGTGAGCCAACCTTAGATGCCGCAAGGCGTTGAGCACTTTGGGGTTCTAAGCTCATCAAAACACCTCTGAGAAGTGAGCCAACCTTAGATGCCGCAAGGCGTTGAGCACGGCTTTTGGGAACGATTCAACGATCTTGTCTCCCAGGTGAGCCAACCTTAGATGCCGCAAGGCGTTGAGCACATTCTGCAAGTTGGGCTTGCGCTTTTTGGGCTTCGTGAGCCAACCTTAGATGCCGCAAGGCGTTGAGCACCGAGGAAAAGCCCGAACTTGGGGTACCCCAACAACGTGAGCCAACCTTAGATGCCGCAAGGCGTTGAGCACCGGCCGACCTCCTAGACCTATGCGTTTTCACCTTGAGTGAGCCAACCTTAGATGCCGCAAGGCGTTGAGCACGCTGAACCCTGTCTGGGTTCAGATTTTGAGGACTCGTGAGCCAACCTTAGATGCCGCAAGGCGTTGAGCACTTTTGTGTGCCTTACACTTGGCGTATACTACTTGTAGTGAGCCAACCTTAGATGCCGCAAGGCGTTGAGCACTAGCTGAGCAAGTACGTGCTAAAGCACAGAGCACGTGAGCCAACCTTAGATGCCGCAAGGCGTTGAGCACGTTTGGAGTTCGATGCAATCTCTGACTCTCAATTCGTGAGCCAACCTTAGATGCCGCAAGGCGTTGAGCACTTGGGGGTTTTTCGCTTGGTCAACCCCAATCGGGGGGTGAGCCAACCTTAGATGCCGCAAGGCGTTGAGCACAGCTACCGGGAACATGAGGAGCTACCGGGAACGTGTGAGCCAACCTTAGATGCCGCAAGGCGTTGAGCACTCTGCGTCCGCGGTTGCGGCGGCACCGGCACTTGTTGCGCGTGAGCCAACCTTAGATGCCGCAAGGCGTTGAGCACATTATCGCCGACGAACTGTTGGCTCCTGGCAATCGTGAGCCAACCTTAGATGCCGCAAGGCGTTGAGCACTGACCACGCCAGACGACCAGATCTTCCTGACGGCGTGTGAGCCAACCTTAGATGCCGCAAGGCGTTGAGCACCTGGACGGCCTCGGCGTAGACTACGTGGGGCGACTGTGAGCCAACCTTAGATGCCGCAAGGCGTTGAGCACTTATTACGCTCTGAACGTTGTTGCGATTGTTCAGAGGTGAGCCAACCTTAGATGCCGCAAGGCGTTGAGCACGACCGCCTAAAACGGCAGCTGAAACTAATTCACCTTTGTGAGCCAACCTTAGATGCCGCAAGGCGTTGAGCACTATCTCTTGTAGACGACGAAGCCCTCGACCTGCTCGTGAGCCAACCTTAGATGCCGCAAGGCGTTGAGCACTTTGGTACAGCGTCGAAGCGCAATACACCGGCACGTGAGCCAACCTTAGATGCCGCAAGGCGTTGAGCACCGGGTTTCAGCTACTGGGGTCAGACGAAAGAATGCGGGTGAGCCAACCTTAGATGCCGCAAGGCGTTGAGCACAATACAAGGTAACAGCGACTACCGGAACGGGAAATGGTGAGCCAACCTTAGATGCCGCAAGGCGTTGAGCACCGGAGGCAACGGGCAACATGCTGCAAGCGGAGTGGGTGAGCCAACCTTAGATGCCGCAAGGCGTTGAGCACGTTAGTCCGCCGCCAAACAGCGATCTGGGAACGAAGGCAGGTGAGCCAACCTTAGATGCCGCAAGGCGTTGAGCACTGCAGGCGTTGGGTCCGGTCCCTGCGGACCGGGAGAGTGAGCCAACCTTAGATGCCGCAAGGCGTTGAGCACTGTATCGCTCAATAATTTGAGGCTCTCGATCATTGGTGAGCCAACCTTAGATGCCGCAAGGCGTTGAGCACACCTAATAACCACATGACTGAAATACGCATTAAAGACGTGAGCCAACCTTAGATGCCGCAAGGCGTTGAGCACGGACGGGCGCTGTCGCCCTACCCCACTCCACCGCCTGTGAGCCAACCTTAGATGCCGCAAGGCGTTGAGCACTAGAAAGATTTCAGGGTGATACCCAAAGCCAGAAAAGTGAGCCAACCTTAGATGCCGCAAGGCGTTGAGCACTTAGAACACAACAATATATTCAAGAGTTGATTAACGTGAGCCAACCTTAGATGCCGCAAGGCGTTGAGCACGCGAACTATCTCAACTTTGAAAGCGGCGGACTGCGGTGAGCCAACCTTAGATGCCGCAAGGCGTTGAGCACCGGATCTTGGCGGTGCCAATCTCCGCGGTGCCGATCTGTGAGCCAACCTTAGATGCCGCAAGGCGTTGAGCACTAAAGAACCAATTCCTCTGTCTGTTGCCCCGTTCGTGAGCCAACCTTAGATGCCGCAAGGCGTTGAGCACGCTATTAGAAAAACCGCCTAACCAACTCAGCTTGGTGAGCCAACCTTAGATGCCGCAAGGCGTTGAGCACGTTACGGGTAACTCAGGTGGTAACCGAGTGGTGAGTGAGCCAACCTTAGATGCCGCAAGGCGTTGAGCACCCCGGCTGAAGAAGCAGTTTACCCAGGATTGCGCGAGTGAGCCAACCTTAGATGCCGCAAGGCGTTGAGCACTCTCTATCCTCGACATGACCACAAGCGGGATTAGGTGAGCCAACCTTAGATGCCGCAAGGCGTTGAGCACCAACCGAGCAATCTTTCGCCTTCTGTTTGCCGCAGCGTGAGCCAACCTTAGATGCCGCAAGGCGTTGAGCACATTAGGATTGTTTAGAACAGGTTTGTTGCGATCAGTGAGCCAACCTTAGATGCCGCAAGGCGTTGAGCACAGCTTTTGGGAACGATTCAACGATCTTGTCTCCCAGGGTGAGCCAACCTTAGATGCCGCAAGGCGTTGAGCACGTACTGTCCCGTTGAGGCAACTTCCCGCTCACCTAGTGAGCCAACCTTAGATGCCGCAAGGCGTTGAGCACTGGGAGAGGTATCAACTTCGGGGTAGTGAGTCAAATTAATGTGGGGTAAGTAGCGATGTCGTGCCAATTCCACGATTGTGTTGTTAGTCCTGCTCGCTGTGCAGCAGTGGTTTTGAAGCGGCTATGCTGCCAAACCCAGTTGAAATAACTCCCCACTAACGGTGTCGTCACCTTGATTTATTCCCAAACCTTGCCAAACTTATTCTGTCGTCGCTGCTATCTTCCCGTTTGTTGTCGCAACGTTCCATTTGTCCGCTCCAATCGCTGTGTTTTATCTTTGTCAATGTAATGATTTGATTTCTGGCGGCAACCCTCGCTCGTATCCACCCCAGTCATCGGTATTCAACTGTTTGCAATCAGTTTTGCCTTCAGTATTCATGACTAATTGCTCTATGAACGCATCGGTGTGTTTGCCCACGCAGGCGGTGAGAATCAAGCCACTGAAGCAGGCAAGACTCGAACCAATCCAACAGTCGCCCCGATTTAGTTCCTTGCTGGTGCATTGCTTCTGTTTTCTGCGACAAATGACCCCATTTCGTCGGCACAGCCTTCTTCAGTCTCGACGGATTGAACCTCCCCGTTATGCACCCATTGGGCTTTTTGACTGGCAGAGCGCACAATACTCACCACGGTATTGTAGGCAAGTCCACTGGTCCGGCTAATGCCTCGATAAGCTACTGCCCTCGCTGTGCGCTTGCAGCACTTGGTGAATTTGTTCAGGACTGACATGGCGGCGGTAATAAAGACTATCGAATGACTCACCAAAGGTTTGATGGCAAGCGGGACAGAGATAGCGTTGATGACCATTGGGCATCTTGCCATGCTTATGGGTTTTGCTATGACCGCACAGTGGGCATTCTATCGCTTTGATTCCAGTCGAGGTTCCTCTCTACTTGATCAATCCCACATTAGCCTGACGCACCACCAGGAATTGTTTCGGTTGGTTGACAAATCTCTACTGCCCTCACCCCAACTCAGAGTAGGAGAGGGGCTTGAAGCCTAGGTTGAAGCTCCGTTCCTCTTTTCCTTTTGGAAGCAGGGGTTGGAGGATGAGGGAAAAGATTTGTTCGTTAACCAAGGTGCTTCCCCGAATCGTTCGCTCTTGCTCTAAGCAACGATTTGGAAATCGTTGGCTGTCAACGCTGGATTGCTCTGGAGCGTGGCAAACTGGTCGCCCCTGCCGAATCCATCTGCTGCGCCGTTTTGGTTGAAGAACAGGTTGCCGGTGGCGCGACTGTAGGTAATCAATCCGGCGCTGGTGGCGGCGGCGGTGTCATTATCGACGATCGCAATTTGGCTGGTGGTGATATCGCCAAAGGTGGTTTGGTCGAGGACGATGCGATCGCTACCGCGCGTGAAATCGAGAATCAAATCGATGCCGATATCCGCCGTGTTAAACGCCCGGTTAGTATTGAACACAAACGAGTCTCGTCCTGCTCCGCCGCGAAGCTGGTCGTTGCGTCTGCCGCCCGTCAACACATCATCTCCGGTATTGCCGACAAGTTCCAGTTCTGCGGTTGCGCCGATGCCTGTAATGGTGTCGCGTCCGCCGCCGCCCGTGACGCGAATAAAGGCCACGCCAGTGCCGGAGGTATCGCGAATTTCGACACCATCGCTGCCTCTCAGACAATTGATTTCCAGGCGTTCGATATTGGTGGCTTTCAAATCTACCGCAACCGGACGAGTACGGAGCAGTTGCAGGGTGTTGTTGGGGGCTTGCTGAACGATGAGGCGATCGCCCTGATTGGAGCAGTTAAACACCAGCGTGTCGTTGCCCGCACCGCCGTCGATGATGTCATCGCCATCGCCGCTATCCCAAATGATGCGATCATCCCCGGCATCGCCAAAGATAAAATCAATGCCGCCATTGCCGTCGATCGTGTCGTTGCCCGCATTGCCGTTGATTTGTTCAGCCGCTGCGGTTCCGTTCAGGCGATCGTCGCCGCTTGTGCCGCCGATAAAAAGCACATCATTGTCTTGAATTTGTATGGATGCAGCCCGCTGTAGGCTGAGGCTGTATCCGCTGCCAGGAAGCAGTTGAAGCGTCAGCGTTTCGGTCAGTTCCGGGAGAGTATCGTCAATAGTCGGGACATCTAACGTAAAGCGGCGCTGCCCGCCTGGAATCGTGATGGAACCAGTCTGCAAACTGTGGTCAGCATTGGGATTGCCAGCAGGAGTCGCAGAGCCTCCAACCTGGAAGTTGACCGCCAGACCATTGAGCGGGGTTGGCTCATCCAGCGAAATCGTGAACTGCGCGACGCCACTTTCTTGAACCGTTGGGGTCACGGCAGCGATGCTAATCTGCGGAAAAATGCCGATAAACTGTGCACTTTGCCCAACTGCCCGGACATCCAAATTCGTAATAATCTGACCATTTTGCCGACGCACATTGTTTTGTAAGCGAATCAAACTCTCAAAACTGAAAATATCTGATCCAACCGCCAAGCCGCTATTAGCACCTGCTCCGCCAATCGTGGAGTTATCTTCAAACAGGCTGTTGCGGATTGTCACGTTACTGTTGCGAGCAAAGACTGCGCCGCCCAGTCCCGCACCGCCACCGCCCCGTCCACCTTGTCCGCCTGCGCCGCCAAACACATCCACATCCGGCCCGCCGGAAAGACCGTTTGCGCCCCTAGACGCATCGCCAGCAAAGCTGCCTGGCGAACCGTTGCCGCCACCACCGCCGCCAACTGTCGGATCAAACGTGCTGTCGGAACCGCCGCCGCCACCACCGCCGCCACCGCCACCGCCGCCAAATCCACCATTCCCCCCAACCCCTCCGTTGCCTCCATTGCCATCCAGAGAGCTAAATAAGAAAAAGACGCTTTGACCGCCGCCACCGCCGCCGCCCGCACCGCCGCCTTCACCAAAGCCCCCGTTGGCACCGTTACTGCCATCACCACCCTGGCGATCGCGGCCTGCCTGAAAGCCATTGAGTCCTCCCGCTCCGCCTGCCGGACCCGGACTGCCCTCGAAGCCGCCCCCTCTGCCACCCGCACTGCCGTTATCTCCCCCGATGCCGAGATTGCCGCCGTTGCCGCCTCGTCCTGCTGTTCCGGTTGAATTGCCACCCCGCGCCGTGTTGTTGCGAAACTGGACGTTGTTGATTTCTACAGTGGAAAACTCAGTAAACAGGGCACCCCCTGCGCCCAGCCCGCCGCCGCCGCCATTCATGCCCGTGGCTCCTTGAGCAATGCCGTTTTGCAGAGTCAAATTGCTGAAGCTGGCGGTCGTACCGACAACCTTGAAGATGCGATTCACTCCATTAGCACCGTTGACCGTTGCCCCTGCCCCAGTGCCAATTACTTCAATCGCGTTAGTGATCACCGGCAGCGTGGCTGTCAACGTAATGTTGCCGGTGATGAAGATGCGATCGAGTCCAAACGCTCTGTTTGCCAGGTTAATGGCATCCGCCAACTGCGCCGCATTACTGACTTGAAAGTCAGCAAGAACTTGCTGATATGCCTGCATTGCCTGCACCTGCAACGCCAGTGGTGCTTCGATCAGGCCCGTGGCGTATTCCAGCAGCCAATCGCCGCCCAGATCTGCGCTACCTGTCAGGTCATCGGACGCGGCCACATCTGCTTCGGTTAACTGGCTCAATTGATTCACGAATGCTTGCCCTGCGGCATCTGCGGCGACATTGCAGCCATAGAGCAGCAGGTCGGCATCTTCAGTCAGAGCGGTTTTCCACTGGTTCAGCGAGTCGGCATATTGGGCGATCGTCTCCTGATTCAAAAGCGTGCTGCCCAGGCGCAAACTGCCAGAGGAGCCATGCCCAATCAGGTGAACACTGCTGATGTTGCTGCGACTGGCTAGTGCTGCCGTGATTTGAGCAATGCCATCTTGAGTCGGATCGAGCAACACGGCTTCTACGCCCGGAAGCGTTGATAGGGCAAGCTGTTCAGCGTCTTCGACCGTGCCATCAATGAATACAATCGCATTCGAGCGGTTGCTCGAATCTGCGTAAGTTGAAAGCCTGGGGGACTGGAGGCAATTCATCAGATAAGCTCCGAAGGATGAGTCAACAATTCTGAGATGCGGTTCTGTAACCGTTGCTACTCATCTTATGAATCGATCACCCATCCGCTCATCTGAAGAACGTCATGAACACCCTTCAACGAAAGAAATAACTGGGGAGTCAGCGATCGCTGAGTTTTGTGCGATCGTCTCCACCTTTCGTTGATGTACCTGTGCGCTCCCATCAGCGAAAGTCGTAATTTAGTCGCATAGGGTAGTCAGTTTCAGGAATCTCGCAGTATTAGTAAGTAGATAACTGGATCGATCCACACAACTAATCGCAACTGGACAGGACTGAGGATTTATGAATGCCACCTTGGTTGACTGATCTTGCCCCAATAAAGTGGACATTCTCAAAGAGTCGAAAATCAAGGCAAACTTTCCAATTGCCCTGATGTGCGACGCCCCAGAAGTTTCCAGAAGCGGCTACTATACTCGATGCAAACGGACTCCATCAGCTTTGAACTATCTTTCCCTGGTTCAGTTCGAGCAGCAGTATTGGTCATCTCTGCAACAGTCCGCAGCAGCTTAACCGAACTGTCCATTTTTTCAGAGCAAGATCAGTGACGACCTAAACGTCATTGTGAGCCAACCTTAGATGCCGCAAGGCGTTAGCACTCACGATTCACGACTTGCCGACTCTGAGAGCTTTGGGGCTGAGCTGACAATTCACCCTGCACGAGCTGCTCAATCGCATCCGCCTGAGTCGGTAGGGCAGCCGTTAGCACCTCACTGCCGGTTTCGGTAATCAGCACATCGTCTTCAATGCGGATGCCGCGCACATCTGCAAATTGAGCTAGCCGTTCCCAGTTGACCACCTCACGATAGCGCTGCTGCCGCTCTGGGTCCTGCAAAATTGCCGGCACCTGATAGAACCCTGGCTCGATGGTCACCGCCATGCCCGGACGCAAAGGCCGATCCAACCGCAGATAGCTCAGCCCAAAGCGGTCGCTGCGGACCCGCCCCGCCTCGTAGCCGGCCAGATCGCCCAGATCCTCCATATCGTGAACATCCAGCCCGAGCAAATGCCCGACTCCGTGCGGAAAAAACAGCGCGTGGGCGTCCATTGCGACTAGATCCTCAGCTCGACCGCGCAGAATGCCGAGATCGCTCAAGCCGGCTGCAATCACCTGAGCCGCCAACAGATGCAGATCGCGATACTCCACCCCAGGACGGGACTGCTGAATGCACTGGTCATGGGCGGCCAACACGACGTCGTAGAGATCGCGCTGCGTTGGGGAGAATTGACCAGACACCGGCCAAGTCCGGGTGACATCCGACGCCCAACCCGAAGGAGCTTCTGCCCCCAGATCGGCCAGCAGCAGATCGCCGGGTTGCAGCAGATGATGGTATTGCTCGTTGTGTAGCACTTCGCCATGCACCGTGACAATGCTGGAGTAGGCGCAAGTTGTATTGTGCGCCATGACGACTGCTTCCATGGCCGCCCGCACCTCCGCTTCGGTTTGAGCGTGGGGCGTAGCTGCCATGCCCGCTCTATGGGCCGCTACCGTGATGGTCGCTGCTCGACGGATTTCATGCACAGCCGCGGCATCATGACTCAGGCGGAGTTGAATAATTGCTTCGGCGAGCAGCCGGTCGTGGTCGTGCAGCCGGTTGGGCGTCAGCGGCCGGTCGAGAAGCTGAGATTGCAGCAGGCGTGTCGCTGGGTCGGGGACGGGAATGGTGGCAGCTCCAGCGGTGAAATCCTTGAGCTGGTCCAACGGATAGGCAGCCTCAGCACCTATCTGGGCGGCAATCTCGTCGCGGGGTGGGGTGTCCCCATGCCAGAGGCGGTCGGCAGGGGTGGCATCGTCTAGGAATAGCGTCAGCGTGCCGTCGTATAGGTGAATTGCGGCATGGGGGAGCGGCAGCCCAGCAAAGTAGAGGAAGTGGCTGCTAGCCCGAAACGGATAGGTGTTGGCTGGATAGTTGCGCGAAGACCTGCCTCCGGCCCAGAGCACCACCGGAAATTCCACCTGTGCGGCTAATCGCAGGCGGCGCTGCTTTAGAATCATCGGCAGCGAGAGCGAATCGGGGGCAACGGGGGAGGTGATCGGGTGCGGCATCGTCAGGGTAGCTTCAAGCTCTATGTCACTACCATATCGCTGGATGAGGGTTTTGGTGGCCGGCCCAGATGCCAGTGCCATGCTTGAATTAGCGGATTGACTCATTGCCTTGGCAGTGGGGGCAGAAGTAGAGTCGTCGCCCGGCTAGGATGTCTTTGACAATTGGGGTACTGCAGCGGTAGCAGGGTTTGCCTTGTCGCCCAAACACAAAGTGGCGATACTCACGACGTGGATACCCCTGCTGCTTAAGCTGGGCGGCGAGCTGCAAATCGTTGGTGATTCCCTTGCTTTGGTAAGACTGCCGCGTCACGGCAATGGCTGCTTCGGCGAGCTGCCGGATTTGGGATAGAGCACAGTCTAGGGGTCGCAGCCGCGGCGACACTCGTGCCACAAACAGCACCTCGCTGCGTAGGTAGTTGCCTAGCCCACACAGAAACTGCTGATTGAGCAGCAGCGCAGCCAATCCTCGGCGGCGAAAGGTTGGGTCTGTGAACCGCTCAACCACCTGCTCTACGGTAGTGGTGTTGTCCAAGAGATCTGGACCGAGTTTGCAGAGAAACGGGTGATGGGCAATGGCGATATCGTCGAGTACATCAATATCAGAGGCGCTATAGAGCAGGGCCGACTTTTTGGCGTTGTGAATGGCTAGCCGTAGCTGCCGCGTGGTTTGAGGATAGTCGTGAGCCGAGCGAATCATCCATTTGCCGTAGAGCTGGTTGTGGCTATAGATGCTGAGCTGGTTGTCGAAGCGAATCAGCAAGGCTTTCCCTCGGCTTTGCACGGCGGTCACGGTGCGGTTTTGCAAGATGGCTTCATAGAGTTTGAGATGGGGAAAGGCGAAGAAAACTGCCGTAGTCGGGCGATGGGTGATGGCTTTGGCAATCTGATCGGCGGCGCGTTTGATTTCGGGTCCTTCGGGCATGGGCAGCAAGGGTGAGGTTGGACTGGTTGATCTATTACGGTATTCTGATTCAAGCTAGTCACTCATGAATCAAATGAATCATATGGATCGCGTTTAGAGCATTTTGCCCGTTTCTGCGCCTTGCTTCCTCTGGCATTCCCCCTTGCATTCGGGGTCGCTCTCCGCTACAACCTTAGTGGCGTCTCCAGTGGCATCTCCGCGGTGCCCATGCCGGATGAAGCCTTGGACAAAGCCTGGAGGAAGCGGACTGTGATTATTTGGGTAAATGAGCAAATCGACCCGTGCGGCATCATTCGCGCCTGCATTGCCTGCTGCGATGAGACGCAGGCCCAAGAGTGCCACGACTCCTTTGATGCTAATCTCACAGCCGAGCAGAAGCAAGAAGGCTGGGTTGCCCGTATGCGTACTGTCGAATCGTGGGACGAGGTGCCCGTGAATGCCTTGAAGCTAGACTAGATCTGGTGATACTGGGAAGTGCATCATGAACCATGCTGGTACGGTGAGGGTAGTGGTTTGGCATAGACAACTGCTCCGGCACCTTTATCTCCTAGGTCGCAGGCTGCTGGGGATGCTGCTGTCCCTGTTGCTGCCGTTGGGTGTAGGGCTAGCGGCTGTTCTGGAGTCGGCTCAGTCTATGCGCTCTCATGCTCCCATGCTGGACCTAATGCCGGTTGCCAATCTTCTGGATGCGGTTCCTCCTCCCCGGAGCAGTGCGATGCCGCCTCATCCCAGTGAGAGCGACCGCCGCGGCCCAACGGAGCAAATCAGCGGTGACTGGCAGCCGCCGGTGTTTCCGTTCGTCTATTCCCCAGAGGAGCAACCGAGCACGATCATTCCGGGGTCCTGGTTCGATGGCTTGCTTGCTGCAGAAGCACCGTCATGGAGCACGCTGCTGCCGGGATATCATCCCTGTCACTTTCTCTCGCTTAGTAACTACTAACCGACCGACCTGCCAACACATCCGTTGCGGCTTTCAGGGCCGATTCCGCTTTGGCGAGTTCCTCCTGCTCGGCGTAAAGCTCTGCCGACTTCAGGAAGTCCGTGGCGGCGGCGCTTCGATCGCCAAGTTCTGCGTAGGCTAAACCGCGATTGAAGAAGGCCTTGGCATATTCAGGATCAAGTTTGATTGCTTCGCTGAGGTCGGCAACGGCTGCCGTATGGTTGCTCAGTTCGTAGTAGGCGTAGCCGCGATTGTTGTAGGCGGTGGCAAGGCTGCGGCTGCCCCAGTCGCCGTTGATGCGAATGGCTTGGGTGTAGTCTTCGATGGCGGCAGCGTTGTCACCGGTTTCTGCACGAATTACGCCCCGGTTATACAGCGCCAAGGAATAATCGGGTTTGTGTTTGATGGCTTCAGTAAAGTCGGCAATGGCGCCCTGGGAATCGTTGATTTGGGAGCGTGCCAACCCCCGATCGTTGTAGGCAACGGCATAGTCGGGCTTGATGGCGATCGCTTTGGTAAAGTCGGCAATGGCACCCTGATAATCTCCCTCGTCGTATTTCTGCCACCCTTGGTTGTACAGATCTTCTGCGGCGGCCACGGGTGAGGGCGGGGGGCTAGGGGAGGAAGCGATGGCGGTCGGGCTGCTCAGCGGCAGGGGCGACTCTAAATTCTCGGAATTCGCGGGGTTATTCGGGGCATTGGCAGAGGTGAAAAAGTCAGGTAGCTTTGCTAGAAACAGGACCCCTAACGCCAAGCCAAACCCTACCGCAACGAGTCCAGCGGTGCGAGTGCCTTTTGTAGAAGCGGGATTTTCGGGCGGGGGTGGCGGCGGCAGTAGGCTTGGAGGAGGGGTAAGCTGGGTGGGCGGAGTCAGGGCATTGAGCACGTCTGTTGCTGTTTGGTAGCGCTGGCTGAAGTGGTACCGCACCATTTTGTCGAGGATCGCAGCTAGGTGTGGGCTGACCTGTGCCCGGTCGCGCCAGATGATCTCTAGGGTTTGCGGATCTTTGGGCAGATCCTCAGGCGGGGTTCCCGTTAGGGCTTGAATGGCCAAAACGCCTAGGGCATGAAGGTCGCTACAGGCTTTGGGGTGCCCACTGGCCTGCTCGCTGGGCATGTAGCCCGGTGTCCCGATGGCAACGGTGGCATTGGTTTGCCCCTGGGTATTTACCATCAGAGTGCCGATCTCTTTAACGGCTCCAAAGTCAATCAGGACAAGCTTGTTGTCTTTGCGGCGGCGCATCAGGTTCTGCGGCTTGATGTCGCGATGGATGACGTTGTAGCGATGGATAAACGCTAGGATTTCCAGCACGTCTTGCAGCAGCCGGATCACCTCTGGCTCGGACCAACGACGTCCGGGTGTGAGTTCTCGGCTGAGGTCATGCCCGTCGATAAATTCTTGCACCAGATAAAATTCGCCCTGCTCCTCGAAGTGGGCAAACAGTCGCGGAATCTGGCTATGCTCGTTGCCCAGGCGATACAGTGTCTGGGCTTCGGCTTCAAACAAGCGCCGAGCGACGGGCAGCACCCGAGGATCAGGAGGCTTGGGGCGAAAATGTTTGACGACACAGAAGGGGTGGCTGGGCAAATCCAAATCTTCAGCTTGGTATGTATCCCCAAACCCACCGCTACCCATGAGTTTGAGGATCTTATACCGATTGCGGAGAATATTTCCTGAAAGCATCGGAGGAGTTACCCGCTGCGAATTGCTTTCATTTTGACAAATGGTTTTGCAGACCGCAAATAGTTGGTGCAACCTGTGGAATCAGGAGCGGATCAACGCTCCTCACGGCCAGGTATCTCGATCAGCAATTACCTCATCTTCTGCTGTGTCTATGGATTAACAGCCGTTGTAGCCCGAGCAGTATGGCTAGTGCCGCCGCTAGCCCAAGGGCCACGGTTACAATTAGCGGAAAACTGGATTGCCGAACGGCCACGGCAACGGCAGCCCAGATGATTACCAACGAGTAGGCTGCGTCTCGATAACGCCAGGCTAATGTGGCAGCAATGGCGGCCGCGATGACCAACAGGAGCACCGTCCATACGGGTGCGGGAATGCCACCCCCGGTCCAGCCGCCGCTGTCCAGTGCACAGGCTACATTAACAATGGTTGCAACGCTGATCCAACCGAGGTAGATGCTGAAGGGGATCTGAATCAACCACCTGTCTTGCCGCGAATCTAAGCGATGGCTGGCTTGTCGAACGACAGCAATTTGATAGATGGCAATCAAGGGCAGCAAAATCCCAAGCATAGCTACCACCGAGAGCCAAAATAAACGCGACAGGAAGAGAAACACCCACACAGCCTGCGCTATACAAGTGACGATGACCCAAAGCTGAATGGACTGAACTGCCGGATCGCGGCGCTGAGCGGGCAAGAGCTGATAAATGCCGAATGCCAGCAGCCCTAAATAAATCACACCCCAGATCGCAAAGGCGTAATTTGCTGGAATAATCAGCACGTTGGCGAATTGGGTGTTAGAGATCTCGCCAATAGATTGCCCGTTTAGCGGAAATAGATTAGACCAGACATTTACGGCAAAGGTACCCAGAATGGCTGCTAAGGTCAGTCCGGCGCGCAGGAGAGAAGAAGCAGTAGATTTCATGAGCCACCACGAGCCAGCGCTACAGGTCGATTGTAAGCAGATCTTGACCCGATTGTGGCTCTATCGCAGGAAATGCAATGATGGTTGAACCTGCAATCATCGCTGTACAAACGTACTTATTTTCTATCGCATGGATAGACGCTTAACTGGCTTTGCCGATGCCATTGCTGCTACCTTGTAGGCAAACGGCAGGATGAAGCTGATAAATTCAACTGGTAGCAGGTTCATACAACGCTGCTTCTATCGGGCTTGCTGCCCTCGCGCTTGGAGCAAATGGATAAAGTCGAGATAAGACTCAATCGTCACGGGATTGCTTGAATCATTTGCAGTACTTGCCCTACCACCTTATCAGGCAATGGTACATAGCCTAATTCCTCAGCTAGCTTTGCCCCATCTTGTAGTGCCCAACGGATATACTGCTTGAGGACCTCTGCCTTTGCTGGGTTAGCATACCGTTCATACAGCAGTAAATAGGTCAGTTCCACAATTGGATAGGCTTCAGCCTGTTGTGGATCGACGAGCAAGGCTGCTTCAAAATGATTGTCTGCAGTTACTGTTTGTGATGCCACAGCTGTGAATGCAACGGAAGGTGCTACAAAGCGACCCGCTCGATTTTGTAACGTTGCCATTGAGAAGTTGTTTGTTCTGGCATAGTCGATACTCTAAATATCCGATCGCGCCTGGAGTTTGCTGAATGACTACACTGGGACCCTCTTCACCTTTTGCACCGATACCAGTAACCCATTGAACAGTGTTACCGGAGTCTGCCAGGATGAACAGACTTTTTCCAGGTGTTGAGTCAACCGTAGCGTGGTGCCAGAGCCATCAGCACGGTAAACAAAGGTAATGGGAAGTCGGGGTAACACTGCTCCGAGATTGTCTTTGATAATTTGCGGGTTGGACCAATTGATGATTCTCTTAAACGCGAATGTGAACGGAAGTCCAAGGGTTACTTAATTGCGATTCACTAACAATACTAAAATGGCAATCAGTTGAATCACAACTGAAAAACTCACTAGAGCAGTCAGGGAGAAGTCATACAGAATGCCCATCAAAGCACTTCCGACAAACCAGGCGAGGCCATACCCTGTATTGAAAATGCCGTAGGCCGAGCCACGCCGCTCTGGTGGCACCATACCTGCGACCACTGCTTTTAGGATAGATTCTTGTGCCCCCATGCCGATACCCCACAGGATCATGCCCAATACGACAGCACCAGTGCCACCCCAAAAAATGACGGGGGCAAATCCCGTAGACAGCACAATTGCCAGGATTAGGGTTGTGATGCCAATTCGGTCGAACCAGTAACCAAAGATTAGGGCAGCGATCGCATCCACCCCCATTGCCAATGCATAGAGCAGAGGAATCTGAGTCGGCTCATTGAGTCCAGCCTGTTTCAGGTGAAAGGCAACTAGGGGGAAATCCACAAACCCGGCGGCAATCAGAGCGACGGCAGCCAGGTAGATCCAAAAGCGACGCGGCAGCCCCTCTCCGTGCAGGTCTTGCGGGGTGGGTTCAAACTCTCGCGGGTTGGGATAAATCGATTGACCGACCAGCAGCGCCACTAGCCCCAAAACCGCTGGAATCACCAGAACGGCAAACCCGGCTGGATAGCCTTGTTGCAGAGCTAGGACGGCTGTCACAAGTAGCGGTCCCGACACGGCCCCAAGCTGATCCATGGCTTCGTGAAGTCCAAAGCCAAAGCCCTTGCCAACTCGGATGGCCGCATGGGACAGCAACACATCTCTGGGGGGTGTGCGAATGGCTTTGCCCGTGCGTTCAGCAATCATGAGACTCGCCAGTACCTCCCAGCGCCCTGCTAGTGCCATCAGGGGAACCACAGCCGTGTTGATTGCATAGCCTAACGTCGTAATGCGCCAATACTGTCGAGTGCGATCGCTCAAATAGCCTGTAAGTAACCGTAATCCATGGCCAATCAGTTCCCCCAATCCTGCCGTTAAGCCAACCACCGTACCACTAGCCCCCAAGACGGCTAGATAAGCTCCAGTGATGCTGCGTGCTCCCTCATAGGTGGCATCGGCGCAAAGACTCACAATTCCCAATAGCACTACAAATTTGAGGGCAGCACGAGATTTAGCCATTAAAAATCCTGGTTAATTTTTTTGACTTCTTTCACTGATTTCACTGATTTCACTGAGGGGATAGCTTAGTTCAACACCACCCCCCAGCTTAGATCAATCCGTTGCAATCATGACATCCGACGCTTTCACAACAGCATAGACCTCTTTACCCTCTGTCAGCCCTAATCTTTCGGCTGAAGATTTGGTGATCACTGCCACAATTTCAATTCCTGGAGCCACTTCAACCATTACTTCTGCATTCACAGTTCCGAGCACCAGAGCCTTAACTTTGCCCTTCAGAGTATTGCGTGCGCTAACTTCCATCGTTTGAGAACCTTCCCTATCATGAATGAGCCAATTTCTACATCATTTGCTGACTCAGCTCAAAAATTTTGATACCCAAGCTACAGAACCTTGAGCAGATATATTGGCATTGTGTTAATAATACTTGCCTAAGGCGTTGAGTTTGCCAAGGATTTGTCAGGAAATGATCAAGAAGCAAAAGTGGTTTTGGGTACTAGCTTTAGTGGGGCTGTTGGCGGCGTGCGGCATATCTACGGCGGAGCAATCGTCCTCCCTTTCTGGAACGTCCACGGCTGAACCAATCACCCTAACGATTTCTGCGGCGGCTGATTTGAATTATGTGTTTCCAGAAATTGGCAAGCTGTGGGAGCAAGAAACGGGGCATCGGGTGACGTTTAACTTGGGTTCTACAGGGCAACTAGCGCAGCAGATTGAACGGGGTGCACCAGTCGATCTGTTCGCGGCAGCCAATAAGAAATTTGTTGAAGATTTAGACAAAAAAGGGCTGGTGTATTCAGATACAAAGGAGCTGTACGGTGTGGGGCGGCTGACTCTGTGGCAGCGAGAGGAGGGTACTCATGAGATTAAGGACATCAAAGACCTGATGAAACCGGAAATCCAACGGGTGGCAATCGCCAATCCAGACCATGCCCCCTATGGCGTAGCAGCACGAGAGGCGTTGCAGTCGGCAGGCATTTGGGAGGAGATTCAACCCAAGCTCATTCTTGGTGAAAACATCAAGCAAACCCAGCAGTATGCCCAAACCGGCAATGTGGATGTGGCGATCGCGGCGCTCTCGATCAGTGTGGAAAAGCCTGGAAAATGGGTGCTGGTGCCCGAGGAACTCCACAACCCCCTAGAACAAATGCTGGCAGTTCCCAAAAGTGCCCCCCACCCAGAGGAAGCTAAGCAGTTTGCTGCCTTTATCAACGGCGAAAAAGGGAGACCCCTAATGCGGAAGTATGGCTTTGTTCTGCCTGGGGAGGAGCCAGTGTCATGATTTGGCAGCCTGCTATTCTGTCACTCCAGGTAACTGTCCTAGCTAGCGTGATGATTCTGCTCCTGGGTCTCAGCTTGGGAATCTTTTTAGCCCGCAAGCAATTTCCGGGACAGATTGTTGTTTCGACTCTGCTCAACTTGCCACTGGTTTTACCTCCCAGTGTGGTGGGCTATTTCTTACTCTTAGCATTGGGTCGGGGCAGTCCAATCAAAGAATGGTTGGGCATCGATTTGCTCTTTACCTGGCAAGCAGGAGCGATCGCCTCTGCGGTGGTGGCACTGCCTTTGATGGTGGAGTCTACTAGAGCCGCGATCGCCAACGTGAATCCTGAACTAGAAGCCGCTGCTCGCACTCTGGGATCGACCGAGTGGGAAGTCCTGCGACGGATTACCGTCCCTGTGGCATATCGAGGCATTCTAGCAGGGTTCGGACTCAGTGTTGCTCGCGGGTTGGGGGAATTTGGCGCGACGTTGATGGTGGCGGGCAGCATCCCCGGTCGCACCCAAACCCTGCCCTTAGCCATTTATGATGCTGTGCAAATGCAGCGTTACACACTCGCGAACGTCATGGTGCTGATCATGACCACGATCGCCTTTGTGCTGCTGTGGTGGGTCAGACATCTGGAAGCCCAACATCCCCACAATCGAACCCAACGGCAACCCCAACTCCAAAAGCGTCGCCATGAAACTCATCGTCGAGATTCAAAAACAGCTTCCCCACTACGATCTGGATATTAGCTTTACCGTTGAAGGGGAAACCCTAGGGCTGTTGGGCAGCTCCGGTTCCGGCAAAAGTATGACGTTGCGTTGTATTGCTGGAATTGAAACGCCAACTCAGGGAACGATCGCGTTGAATGATCGTATCTTGTACGATTCCCACAAGGGAATTAATTTGCCAAGCCGCGATCGCAAGGTTGGTTTTGTGTTTCAACACTATGCCCTATTTCCCCATATGACTGTTGCTCAAAACATTGCTTACGGGTTGAGGGGTTTGTCGAAATCGGCAACTCATCAACGGGTTACTGAGCAACTGAAACAAGTGCAGTTATTGGAATTGGGCGATCGCTACCCGCATCAACTCTCTGGAGGACAACAGCAGCGAGTCGCCTTGGCGAGGGCGTTGGCAACAGAACCTGATGTGTTGTTGCTCGACGAACCGTTTTCGGCATTGGATACCCATCTCCGGAGTGAATTAGAAAAGCAGCTCATCACAACACTCTCAAGCTATAGAGGACTCACACTTTTTGTTAGTCATAACTTGGAAGAAGCCTACCGCGTTTGCCAAAAGTTATTGGTGCTTGATCAGGGTAAAGTTGTTGCTGCTGGCGATAAACAGGTTATTTTCGATCGCCCCGGTACCCTCGCTGTTGCTCAGCTAACAGGCTGTAAAAATTACTCCCGCATTCAGCATATCAATCGCTATACCGTTCGTGCTCTGGATTGGAGTTGCATCCTCCAAACTGTAGATTCTGTTTTACCCGTCCATACTCACATTGGAATTCGCGCCCATCAAATTACTTTTTTGGATACTCTTGACCAGATCCCTGACCAGCCTAATACATTCCCCGCTTGGGTAGTATGGACGAGCGAAACCCCTCACCGCATGACGGTCTATCTAAAACTAAGAGAACCGCCGATTGATTTGGACGATTATCATCTCCAAGCAGAAGTATTCAAAGAAAAGTGGGAGCGCTTGAAGAATCGACCGATGCCTTGGTTTATATACCTGAACTCAGATCGATTAACATTACTTCAACCCTAGGAAATTGCGATGAAAGCTGGAAATCTCTTGACCTGGCTTGCCTGTGCTTTCGCCAGTCTGATACTCACCGTAAGCTGTGCCACCTCACCTGCACCTTCTGACGCTCCTGTAGAACTGACGCTTTCCTCCGCCATTGCCCTGACAGAACCCTTGCAAGCAATCAAGCCCATTTATGAAGAGGAGCATCCAAATACTACCATCACCTACAACTTTGGGGCATCAGGAGAATTGCGCCAGCAAATTGGTAGTGGTGCGCCCGTTGATGTCTTTATTTCTGCTGCCCAAAAAGATATGGATGAGTTAGAAAAAGCCAATCTGCTGGCAGCTAATACTCGTCACAATCTGGTCAAAAATCAGATAGTGTTGGCTGTTCCCAGTGATTCCAGCAAAATCAATAGCTTACAAGATTTGACTCAAGCTGATGTCACTAGAATCGCCATTGGCAACCCCGACACTGTACCCATTGGGCGCTACTCTGAGGAAATCTTCAAGAATCTAGGGCTGTCGGAGCAGGTGCAACCCAAACTCATTTTGGGTAAAAATGTGCGTCAAGTTTTAGGCTATGTTGAAGCGGGTAATGTTGATGCGGCCTTGGTATGGGTGACAGATGCCAAAACAACCGATAAGGTTAAAATTGTAGAAACCATTCCAGAAAATCTCCATTCTCCAGCAATTCATCCCATTGCGGTGATTGCAGCCAGTACACACCCAAAGGAAGCGGAAGATTACGTTCAATTTTTATTGAGTGACCAATCCAAATCCATCTTTGAGCAGTATGGTTTTACACCCGTCTCTTGATGTCCCGACTCGATAAACTTCAGCCCTTCTTTACTCTACTGTCCGTTTTGTTCGGGCTAATGCTGGCTCAAGTTTCTGGGTTGGCACCCATGGCTAGTGCTCTGATTGTGCCGCTGCTAGCAGTCATGCTCTATGCCACCTTTCTGCCCATGCCTCTCCAGCAGGTTGAACGCGCGATTCGCAATCTCAACGTCACCGCTGCTAGCTTGGGCATGAATTTTCTGTGGACACCCATTCTGGCGTGGGGACTGGGGGCTGTATTTTTGCGAGATACGCCCGATCTGTGGGTAGGCTTGATTATGTTGATGGTCACCCCCTGCACCGATTGGTATCTCGTTTTTACCAGCATAGCAGGAGGTGATGTGTCATTGGCAACCGCACTCCTGCCCTTTAACCTGATTCTGCAAATCGTTCTGCTGCCCATATACCTACTGGTGTTTACAAGCACCCTAGTCGAATTAAATCCCCAGGTGCTATTCGGTAGTATCCTCTGGGTATTACTCCTACCGTTATTGATTGCGTTTTTGTCGCGTCGATCGGCTGACTATCGATGGGGGAAAGAGTGGCTCGATTGTCAGGTTCCCAAAATTACAGCCCTGCAAGTTATCTGTCTCAATATCGCTATCATTGCAATTTTTACTGCCGAAAGTCGAGCCTTGTTTGAGCATCCTGGGTTGCTGTTGCAACTATTGCCACCTGTAATCCTATTCTTTTTGATTAATTTTTGGGTCGCTCAGACACTAGGACGACAATTACAGCTATCCTATGCCACTAGAGTTTGCTTGACTTATACTACCTTGGCACGCAATTCGCCCCTGTCTCTAGCGATCGCGGCTTCTACCTTTGCCGATCGCCCTTTAATTACCCTCACCCTCGTCATTGGCCCTTTGATTGAGCTACCGATTTTAATATTGGTCTCACAGCGATTACGGGTTCTCGGAAAAACCCAAGAATAACTCCAATGAAGCAAGACCACGACCTTTGCAATAATCTGAAGCAAATTCGGTTGCGGCTGGGCATGAGTCAGCAGGATCTAGCGGCAATTGCCGGGGTGTCTCGCCAGACGATCGGTGGCGTAGAAGCGGGACAGTATGCTCCTTCCACCACCGTGGCACTTCGGTTAGCCAGAGCACTGGGCTGTCAGGTCGAAGATTTATTTTGGCTGGAACAGGATACCCCAGAACTGGAAGCCATTCCTACCCAAGATTTTCCTACTGGCACGCCGCTGCGATTGAGTTTGGCCCGAGTTGGCGGGCGCTGGATTGCCCATCCCTTGATGGGAGAAAACGCCTTCCGGTTGGAAATGATTCCGGCGGATGGCGAAGCCGTTTATGGTGCTAACTCACCGACCCTGACCGTTAAATTACTGGATGATCCAGAAAAACTTCAGCACACAGTCGTTTTGGCAGGTTGTACGCCAGCCCTTTCTCTCTGGGCGCGAGCGGCTGAAATGTGGCACCCTAACCTGCGCGTCCACTGGACGTTTGACAACAGCATGAGTGCCCTGGAGCGGCTCTGTCGGGGAGAAGTGCATGTGGCGGGAATGCACCTGTATGATCCAGTAGCTCAAGACCATAATGTACCCTTCGTGCGAGCAGCGCTGAAAGAGAAAGCTGCCGTGTTGATCAATCTCGGCAGTTGGGAAGAGGGATTATTGATTCATCCCAACAACCCCCTTAAACTGAAAACCATTCATGATTTGACCCAGCCTCATATCACGATTGTGAACCGCGAGGAAGGATCTGGCAGCCGTCAACTGTTAGAACGATCGCTGCAAGAGGCGGAGATTCCGTGCCATGCGGTGCATGGATTTGACCAGATTGTCCACGGGCATTTAGAAGTCGCTCATGCGATCGCTACCGGAAAAGCGACCGCTGGGGTGAGTACAGCATCGGTTGCCAAAGCCTTTGGGTTGGGGTTTATTCCCTTGCATTGTGCCCGCTATGATTTAGTCATCCTCAAATCTTATCTGGATGAGACACCTGTGCAACAATTGCTCAGTACACTAGGGCATCGGCGTGTGTTATCCCAACTCGCTGCTTTGGGCGGGTACGATACTAGCCAAACGGGTGAAGTAGTCGCAACCATTGAACCGCGCCCTTTGAATCGAGGAAAGAAAGATATCTGATGTTTCTGGCTGCAAGTCAGTTTGTGATTTCGTGGGTCTTGCAGCCCCCATGAGAGAGGTCAAGCATGTACAATCAGCACTGAGCATGGTGCATGGTGCATGACATAATTACTCACACTGCCCAAGACTAATTCACTCAACCCTGTACGTCCCCGACTTCCCATCACAATCAAGTCGGCTTTCCAGGTTTGTGCCATTTTCTGAATCGTTCGACCCGGATTTCCAGGAATTTGAGTGAATTCGGTCGCGATTCCCATAGCGATAGCCTGTTCGCTGTAGGCCTGGAACTTCTCCAGACTTTCCTTTTCAAACTGCTGCCACTGTTGCCGATGAGCTTCCCAATTGATCTCGTCATACACTGAAAAGAACACAGGAGGCTGGGATGTCTTCAGTGGGTCCTGAGCGTCACCCATGCGCCGAGGCCAGCCCGGACTACCTTCGTTCTCCACAGATAATACATGCAACAGCATGAGACGTGCGTTCATGGCTTTGGCTAAAGCAACCGCCTTCGTGAAAACAGCTTGAGCCATAGGCGTGTCGTCTAGCGCAACTAGAATGTTTTGAAACATAAACGCTCCAAACCTTAGACTTCAATAGTTTCGATGGCTGAAGAACCCAGCCAGCCATTTCATCCGGCTATTTCAAATTGCTTATTTCCCGTGGGCTTGAGGCGGATCAATTACATTTGCCAAAATTGACCACGGTATCATAAACACCATCGGCACTAAACAGATCAGCCATTGATTCCAGGTGAGCGGTGCGGTTGCAAAGAGCGTGTTCATCACCTGCCACTGGCTAAATATAATTTGCAAGATCACAGCCGCCACAATACCCACGATTAAAACCGGCACATTAGTGATGGATGGAGCTTGACGGCGTAAATAGGCGATTAAGCTTGTTCCCAGTTGACTAATACTGATCAAGTAGATGATTCGCGCTGCCACAAGAGACTGAATGGCCATCGTACGAGCCACTGCAATATTACCGGTCACAGATTGTATCCACTCAAACATCCCGAAAATCAGCACCCAATTAAATAGCGAAACAACCAATACTCGATATAATAATTTTCGCGTGAGCAAAGGTTCGTTGGGGTTACGAGGCGGTTGCTGCATAATTCCATGAGGGGTTGCCTCAAATGCCAAGGGAACCGTCATCGTGATGGAGTTGATCATGTTCAGCCAGAGCACCTGTAGCGAGAGAATCGGTAACTCTCGCGCCAGCATGGCACTAATCAGAATGGTCATCGATTCTCCACCGTTGACGGGTAAAAGGAAGGCGATCGCTTTGCGCAAATTGAGATAAACGGTGCGTCCCTCTTCGATCGCCGCTTTGATGGATGCAAAGTTATCGTCTGTAAGGAGCATATCGGCAGATTCGCGGGCGACTTCCGTTCCTCCTTTGCCCATCGCAATCCCGATATCTGCTTGCTTGAGAGCCGGAGCATCATTGACGCCGTCACCGGTCATCGCCACAATCTCACCCTTAGACTGAAGCGCTTCAACCAATTGCAGCTTTTGGGCAGGGGCAACTCTGGCAAAGACTGCTCCATCTTCTACCGCTTGAGCCAGTTGGCGATCGTCCATCTGCGCCAATTGTTGTCCCTCAAAGGCGACGACTCCTGCGGTAGATTGAATGCCCATGCGGCGAGCAATTGCCCGCGCTGTCGTAATGTGGTCGCCCGTGATCATTTTCACTTGAATCCCGGCAGTTTGGCAGTCATGCACGGCGGTAATGGCTTCTGGGCGAGGCGGATCGATCATGCCTTGCAGCCCTAGGAAAACCAGTCCTGTTGCAATGTCATCATGGTCTACTGAATGCTGATGAGAACCGACTTCTTTTTTGGCAAAAGCTAGCACCCGTAACCCATGCTCTGCCATGGTTTCTACGACTTGCTCAATGCGTGCTGTGTCAAGAGCAGTCAGTTGCCCCGTCTGATCCATTGCGTGGGAGCATCGACCGATCAGCGCTTCAACCGAACCTTTGACATAAATGACGCGAGGTACCCCATCATGCAGGGTTGCCATGTATTGATATTCAGATTCAAATGGAATCGCATCCAAACGGGGTTTCGATGCCACCTGTCCCGATTGGCTGAGGCCCGCTTTGGCGGCGGCTGTAATCAGTGCCCCTTCAGTGGGATCCCCCAGCACCGACCAATCGTCTCGTGTTTGTTTCAACTGCGAGTCATTGCAGAGTAAACCCGCCACCAAGCACTCCTCTAAAGCAGGTGGCAACCCGTCCTCAAAGGGGCTGCTGGGTTTGCCATCGATCATCAAACTAATGTCTCCTTTGGGGCTGTAGCCGCTGCCGCTCACCGTATAAGAGAGTCCCCCAGCATAAATCGCCTGTACGGTCATTTGATTTTCGGTCAGCGTTCCAGTTTTGTCGGAACAAATGACGGTTGCACTCCCCAACGCTTCAACGGCGGGCAGCTTACGAATGATGGCGTGACGCTTAGCCATGCGGTTGACGCCAATGGCCAAGGTAATGGTGACCACCGCCGGAAGCCCCTCTGGAATGGCACTCACCGCCAGAGCAACGGCCGCTTCAAACATATAGAGCCAAGATTCCCCCTGGCCCAGGCCAATGGCAAAGGTTAAGGCGGCTAGGGTCAAAACCACATACAGCAAGATGCGGCTAAATTTGGCAAACTTGCGGGTTAATGGTGTTGTCAGGCTGACTTGGCGTTCCATCGATTGGGAAATTTGCCCCATTTCGGTGGCATTGCCCGTGGCCACCACAATTCCTTGACCCTGACCAAAGGTCACGAAACTCCCGGCGTACGCCATGTTGGACCGCTCTGCTAAAGGAGTATCCGCTGGAAGAGGTTGGCTAGATTTATTGACCGGAACCGATTCCCCCGTTAGGGCAGATTCGTCGACTTGCAAATTACGAACCTTGAATAGCCGCAGATCGGCTGGAACCTTATCCCCAGATGCCAGAAAAACAATATCCCCAGGGACGAGATCCTGCGATGGAATCCGCAACGTTTGCCCTTCTCGCAGCACCGTCGTTTCCGTAATGACTGCTTTGGCAAGAGCTGCGATTGCACCTTCTGCCTTGGACTCCTGCACGTAGCCAATGATTGCATTGATAACGGTAACGCCCCAGATGACGGCTGCATTAGTCCATGACCCTAACAGCGCTTTGATCGCCCCTGCCACCAGCAGGATATAGAGCAGCGGCTGATGAAACTGCAAGATAAATCTCAACCAAGCGGGTTTTCCAGGCTTAAACTGCAGTTCATTCAGTCCATATTGGCCATAGCGACTGGCAACTGCTTCTGCCGATAGCCCTTCTTCTAAGCTACTGCCGAAGTGTTCAATCACTTCTTGCTCAGAAAGTTGGTGATACAGGGATGACTGCACCTGACTTTGCATCCTATCCTCCAATTCCAGCAACTGCTACTGACTGGCACCCAGAGCAATCAGTCTTTACGATCCTAGCAATCGGCAATTGGGTCGGGGGGATAAGATTTATGCAAAAATGCGCCTCCTATCATCTGGAGACGCAAAACAGAAGACGCTGCGCTCATTCAAACGCACTTATTCAAGCTGTGACAACCCAATGAGCTTGTGCCCATTAGCCTGTAATTGCGGGAGCCTTGAGGGCTACTGGCTGAGCTTCACCTGCCGCCAGATCTAGCGGAAAATTGTGGGCATTGCGCTCATGCATTACTTCAATTCCCAGGTTGGCTCGGTTTAATAGATCGGCCCAGGTAGGAATCACACGCCCTTGACTGTCTAACACTGAGTTGTTGAAGTTAAACCCGTTCAGGTTAAACGACATAGTGCTGATGCCCAGGGCTGCAAACCAGATGCCCACAACGGGCCACGCTGCTAGAAAGAAGTGTAAGCTGCGCGAGTTATTGAAGCTGGCGTACTGGAAGATCAGGCGACCAAAGTAGCCGTGCGCTGCCACAATATTGTAGGTTTCTTCCTCTTGCCCAAACTTGTAGCCATAGTTCTGGGACTCCACTTCGGAGGTTTCCCGAACCAGAGAAGAAGTCACTAGAGAGCCATGCATGGCGCTAAACAAGGCTCCGCCAAACACACCTGCCACACCCAGCATGTGGAACGGATGCATCAGAATATTATGTTCGGCAGTGAAAACGATCATGAAGTTAAAGGTGCCCGATACGCCCAGCATCAATCCATCTGAAAAGCTGCCTTGCCCGATGGGATAAATCAGCAATACAGAGGTTGCGGCTGCTACGGGGGCCGAATAAGCCACTGCAATCCAGGGACGCATTCCCAAGCGATAGCTCAATTCCCATTGCCGTCCCATGTAGGCGTAGATTGCGATCAAGAAATGAAACACAATCATTTGCCAGGGTCCACCATTGTAGAGCCATTCGTCCAGAGATGCCGCTTCCCAGATCGGGTAAAAGTGCAGCCCAATCGCGTTTGATGTAGGCACAACGGCGGCTGTCATTAGATTGTTGCCATAGAGCAAAGAGCCAGAAACAGGCTCTCGAATGCCGTCAATATCCACTGGGGGTGCTGCAATCATGGCCAAGGTGAACACGATCGCGGCAACCAACGCCGTCGGAACCAGCAATACTCCAAACCAGCCGATGTACAAACGATTTTCCACGCTGGTAATCCAGTTACACAACCGCTCCCAAGCATTGGCTGAGTTTCTGCGTTCTAATAATGTGGTCATAATGCCAATTCTCAAGTGATGAGGTGATTTGAGGTATAGTGACATCAAGCAAGTAAAACTTGATGATATGATTTTATAACTTTCTAGTTATATAGCTGTCAATAGGAACACTGTCCAATCTTGTAAAATCTTGATTTGACCGAAGTCTGGATGAATCCCTATGAGTAATCAAACCGTTGTTCATGAACTGCTGGAGCATTATCGGGCTGGGCAGCGCGACTTTAGTGACACGACACTCCGCGAACTGGATCTGCTTCACCTGCAACTGTCTGAGATCGATCTAAGTCGGGCTGATCTGCGCCAAAGTCGCCTGGGCAAAACCAACCTCAGTCGGGGCAGCTTGAGAACGGCCGATTTAAGTGAAGCAATTCTCTGGGGCACAGATTTGACCGCAGCCGATTTACGGGGTGCGGTTTTACGGGAAGCAGAGCTGAGTGGAGCCGTTTTAACCCAAGCTCAACTCACCGAAGCGAATTTGATCAAGGCTAGTTTGTCTGGGGCGAATCTATCAGAAGCAAAGCTTGATCGCGCCCTATTGATTGAAGCCGATCTGCGATCAGGGGTTGATCAGCAAACCAATCTCAGCTCTGCCAGCCTCAAAGGAGCAAACCTGTCCTATGCCAATTTGGGTGGGGCATTGCTATATCGAGCCAATTTGGAACGAGCTAGCTTGTGTCGGGCGGTGTTGGTGCAGCGATCGCCCCAGTCGTTACTTGTGACAGACCTCACAGAGGCCAACCTGCAAGGAGCTGATCTCAGCTATGCCGATCTCAGTGGTGTGATTTTGCACCGAGCAAATTTGCTCCATGCCGATCTCACAGGCACGATTTTGCACCGGGCTGACTTGGCAGGCGCAACCATGCCGGATGGCACCCTGCATGACTAAACTAGCTGCCCCTAGCTCCGCCCGTTTAGCTACACCCCCGGCTAGCGAACGGTTCCCCACGTGGCTTGAGCATTCACCGGCCGCAGTAAATATAGCCTGAGCAAGTGTCCGGCGATCGCCAGTTGCAGCGGCACTTTGCGTAAACGTTTCAGAATTCGAGGTTGTGTGCTCTGGTTAATCGCAGTGATCTGCTGATTTAGATCGGAACAGTGTTGCAGCCGCCGGTAAAAGTCTGGATGATTGGTATCGAGCACCACCGAAAAGGCACGGGCTGCTGTTTCATTCGTCTTTTCAATCACCTGGCGATCGAACTCCGTTGCATCCAGCCCCAGTGCTTGATAAAATCCCGCCCGCTCATGCACGGTCAGCGTGTGGGTGGCAAACACCATCAGCAAAAAGAACCGCATCCACAGTTTTGCCTTCCAGGTATTGATCAAGTGCGGTTGAGAATGCAATAACGCCTTGAAAATATCACCGTGGCGGTTTTCATCCTGACACCAACTTTCAAAATAGTTGAACAGGGGATAAAACGAATGCTCTGGATGTTGTTCTAGATGGCGATAGATAATGATGTAGCGCCAATAGCCAATCTTTTCTGATAGATAGACCGTGTAAATAATCCACTCGATCGGAAAGAATGTGTAAGTGCGGGCTTTGGTCAGGTAGCCCAAATCCATCGAATACCCAAAATCAGCCATGGCTTTGTTGAGAAAACCGGCATGACGTGCCTCATCCCGCGCCATCAGATGAAAGATCTCCGCTAGCAATGGGCTGCGCTGCTTCAGCTTGCGAGATAGTTCTTTAAACAATAAAAAACCGGAAAACTCAGACACACAGGAACGTTCTAGATAATCAATAAACGCTTTAAGGGTCGGTTCATCGAGATGTTCCCAAGATTGATTAAACGAATTATCCCGAACGAAATGATGACGGTTATAATCTGCCCGCATCTCTGCCAGCATGGCTTCTAGCTGCTGCCGCTGAGGTGTGAGGTCAAGGCTAGCGGCAACGTCAAAGTTTGTAGTGTAAAACCGGGGCGTTAGCAGGGTTTCCTGAATTGCTTTTGAGGCGACGGACTCTGTTGGACTGGGTGGAGCGGAGACCATAGATACCTCGCTTGTATACTCAATAACCATAAAGCTATGGTACGGCTTCTAGGCCCGATTAACTCTCTAAATTGTTTGAAAGATTGTGAAGTCTTGTGCAAAAAAATTTATATATCTGTTTGATAGCTATACAACGATTAAGCTATATTTGGTCTCGTGCTGATCTCGAAAGCTTGAACCTGTGACAAGGTGCAGCGAGCAGGTTTAGCCCATCCGACATTTAAGGAGTCGCATCATGAAAACGCTATCCGTTGCCCTGCGGGAAGGAACGGCCCATGCCCATACCCTGGCCGAAAACACTGCGTTTATGAAATGCTTTGTGAAGGGAGTGGTAGAGTGGGACCCCTTGCGTAAGCTGCTTGCCAATCTCTATTTTGTTTACAGTACCTTGGAAGCCGAAATTGAAAGCCACTGTGACGACCCAATTCTAGCTGCCATTCACTTTCCAGAACTAAATCGTTCTGCCAGTCTAGAGCAAGATCTAGCGTTTTATTATGGCAAACAGTGGCGACATGAGATTGCTCCCTCTGCGGCGGGGTTGGTCTACGTCAACCGCATCCGGGAAGTGGCTACCACTGATCCAGCCCTGTTAATTGCCCATTCCTATACTCGATACCTAGGCGATCTATCCGGAGGGCAGGCACTCAAAACGATTATTCGCTCGGCTCTCAATCTACCTCCCACTCAAGGAACAGCGCTGCATGAATTTGACCAGATCCCTACCCCAGAAGCAAAGCGGGCGTTTAAGGAGCGCTATCGTCACGCGATTGACGCTCTAGATCTCGATGAAGTCACAGTTCGCCGAATTGTCGCCGAAGCCAATTTTGCCTTTGCTCTGAATCGAGATGTAATGCATGAACTAGAGCCAGATGTGAAAGCCGCAATCGGCGATCATGCCTTTGATTTGCTGACGCGGCAAGATAAACCGGGCAGTACAGAACGCGCCTTACATCAATATCTAAACTGATACTTAACAAGAAACAGCTGAATTCATCCCTGAGAACGCAATTTTAATATAAACGTGACTTAAATTGCGTTAATTGCGTTGTCATTCAACCTAAGTATCAAAACCAGTCTTGATTGGAGAGGAGAACACAGCTTTCATGACTTTTGTATTGTCACCTGTTCAATTTGATGCGCGCTTGTTGCAGAAATACGATCGCCCATTGCCACGCTATACCAGCTATCCCACCGCGGCTGAATTCACTTCAGAATTTGATCAACATAGCTTCAAGCAGGCAGTCGCTATATCCAATTCCCGTCAATTGCCCCTATCCCTCTATGTTCACATTCCGTTTTGTCAAACTGCCTGCTACTTTTGCGGTTGCAATATGCTTGTCACCCAAAGCCAAACTGCGGTTCAATCCTATGTGGACTGCTTAGTGCAGGAGATTCGACAAACGGCAGCCTTGATCGATACGTCGCGTCCAGTGACCCAAATGCACTGGGGTGGCGGCACACCGAACTATTTGAATTTGGATCAAGTCGAGTTACTGTGGCGGACTCTACAGCAACACTTCTACTTTGCCCCAAATGCGGAGATTTCGGTTGAGATCAATCCTCGCTATATTAACCGTGACTATATCGTGGCACTGCGAGAGATTGGGTTTAACCGCATTAGTTTTGGTATTCAAGACTTCAATCCAAAAGTACAAGCTGCCGTGAATCGAGTGCAACCAGAGGATTTATTATTTGATGTCATGAGCTGGATCCGCACTGCTGAGTTTGATAGCATCAATGTTGATCTAATCTATGGCTTGCCCCATCAAACGCTGCGTTCATTCACCGAAACGATCGAAAAAACGATTGCGCTTAATCCTGATCGCATTGCTGTCTTCAGTTTCGCCTATGTTCCCTGGCTGAAGCCCATTCAGAAACATATTGCTGCCGATGCATTGCCCAATCCATTTGAGAAGCTAGATATTTTGCAAATGGCAATCGAAACGCTAACCCAGCATCAGTATCAATACATTGGCATGGATCACTTTGCCAAACCCGATGATGAACTAGCGATCGCTCAACAGCAGGGTACTCTAAAGCGAAATTTCCAGGGATATACGACCTTGCCTGATGCTGAATTGTTTGGTTTTGGCTTAACGTCCATCAGCATGTTGCACGATGCCTACGCCCAGAACCATAAACAGTTGCAGACCTATTTTCGGTTGATTGAGACAGGGGGACTGCCTACTGAGCGCGGAATTCAGTTACACCGAGATGATCAGATTCGTCGCTACATCATCATGGAATTGATGTGTCAGTTTGGTCTCTCTAAGCTGGATGTAGAAGCTCGCTATCATCTTGACTTTGATCGGTACTTTACCAGTGAACTTCAAGCATTAACTCATCTAGAAAATGATGGGCTAGTTGAGGTCATGGGTGATCGGCTTCAGGTGACACCCGTGGGGCGGCTCCTGATTCGCAATATTGCCTCTGTGTTTGATGCATATCTTCATCAGAAGCCTGTCTCTCGTTTCTCAAAAGCAATTTAGTCTAGATGGGTCCAGCCCGTTTGTAGTGTTTGTTGTGTGAGGAGTCTGATGTCATCTAACCTTAGTTCGCCTATCCCAAGCTATTCCCCGATAAGCTGGCCATTCATATTATTCTTTATTGCGATTCATCTTCTGGCAATTGCTGCACTCTGGTTCTTTTCATGGACTGCATTTGCCATGACGCTATTTCTGCATTGGCTACTGGGTAGTATTGGAATTTGTCTGGGCTATCATCGTCTGCTGAGTCACCGTAGTTTTCAGGTTCCTCAGTGGCTTGAGTATGCCATCGCTATCCTAGGTGCTTTAGCGATGCAGGGCGGTCCCATTTTCTGGGTGGCTGGGCATCGGTTACACCATGCCTACACAGAAGACGAGATCAAAGATCCCTACTCGGCTCGTCGCGGTTTTTGGTGGAGCCACATGCTATGGCTGGTTTATCCTCAGCCTGAATTTTTTGACTATGAGCAATATGCCCGTTTTGCACCTGATTTAGCAAAGCAACCCTTCTATCGCTGGCTAAATCGCTACTTTTTACTTCTGCAACTGCCCTTAGGAATTCTGCTCTATGTGATTGGGGGTTGGTCGTTTGTGCTGTGGGGCATGTTTGTAAGGGCAGTCTGGCTGTGGCATAGCACTTGGTTCATTAACTCGGTTACGCATCTATGGGGCTACCGCACCTTCGAAACAGCAGATAACTCGCGAAACCTATGGTGGGCCGCCCTACTAACCTATGGCGAAGGTTGGCATAACAACCATCATGCCTATCCACAAGTGGCAAAAGCAGGCTGGCAATGGTGGGAGATGGATGTCACGTGGTGGGCAATCAACCTGCTGCAATGGCTCGGTTTAGCCCGAAAAGTAAATCTGCCTCCTCCGACGTGCTCACAGCGCTGATTTAAGCAGTGGTCGATGCAGAAGGAGTCAGCGATGCTAAATGAAACTCGTCGGTTTTAGCACATTTCTGTATCAAAGTGTTATCACGGGTATCCGTGTTGGGTCACCGAATGATATCAACTAATATCAACAACGCATTCCGGTGACCTTCATCCGCAGTCGATCTGACGGAGCAACGGTTAGCCCGCGTCGTGTTGGGCGGATTGGCTGTTGGTTCAGCAGCGTCAACTCAAATTGGGACAAGAGCTGAGCTAGGACTAGCTTCATCTCAAACAGGGCAAAGGCGGAACCGATGCAGCGACGATCGCCACCGCCAAAGGGCAAATACTCGTAGGGTGAATATTGCCGTTCTAGAAACCGTTCGGGTCTAAACTGCTTGGGTTCGGGATAAACGGCTGCTCGGTGATGGGCCAGGTAAATCGAGGGCATAATCACTGTGCCTGGTTCCAGGGCATAGCCGGCAATGGACATTGGTTGCTTCACCACTCGTGGAAAAGCGCTGATTGCAATCGGGTAGAGGCGCAGCGTTTCCTGGCAGACTGCCTGCAGGTAGGGCAAGCGGCTGATCGTCACGGGGTCGGCTTGGGCATCTAGCGCCTCTAGTTCTGCTAGCAGTTTGCTGCGCACGTCTGGCAGCAAGACGATCCAGTACAGCGCCCACGCCAAGGCAGAGGCAGTGGTTTCGTGTCCGGCAAACAGCAGCGTTACCAGCTCGTCGCGCAGTTCCTCGTCACCCATGGGCTGCCCCTCGGAGTCTCGAGCGGCCATCAGCAGTGCCAGAATATCGGTTCGTGCCGCATCGGGATGAACGCGGCGGTTGGCGATCTCGGCGTAGAGCAACGCATCTATTTGCTGCCGCAGCCGCAAAAATCGGCCCCAAGGACTCCAGGCTCCCCAATCTTGCTGCAAAAATCGATAGAACAGAAACATTGTTCCGAAGGGCGAGCCAAATCCATCTAGCATCTGGCTGAGGGTCTGTCTCAATGGCTCGTAGCGCGGACCGTTCTCCAGCCCAAACACCGCCTGCAAAATGACCTGTAGAGAAATAGCCTGCATTACCGGACGTACTGCAAAGGCTGTGCCGACTGTCCAGGAACGGGTGGCTTGAGCGGTGATAGATTGGATGACCTGCCCGTAGGAACGCATGCGATCACCATGAAAGGGAGGCATTAAGAGCTGTCGTTGCCGCTGATGGGCTGCCCCCTCCAGTAAGACAATGCCATGGTCCCCTAGCAGCTCTCTGAGGATTTGATTGCCCCCTCCAGCGCTGAACTGATCGGGTTTGGCTGTGAAGATGGCTTCTAGTGCTTCAGGACTGCTGAAGTAAACTAGAGCAGGTGTGCGGTCCGGCTGAGATACGCGGTAGTCATCTCCATAGGCACGATGGCGAGCTTCCAAGGTTTCCAGCGGTTGAAATAAAAAGCGCAGCCCCCAGAGGCGGCGTTTCCAGAGGGGCGTTTTGGCCGGACCGTTGAGCAATCGAGGAGTCGGATACACCATGATGATTCAGTGATCGCCATCGACAAATAGACCCACCACGCTGACCCAGAAATGCAGTTCTGCATCATAGCGCTATCGTCTGATCACGATTCTAAAGCAACGACTTCCTCTGCTAGCCCAAAGGATAAGGTCATGCCCGCTCCTCCTAAAGCGTTGACAATTGTGACTCCCGGCTCTGGATGCACGACTAACTCCGTGCGGTTGGGGATTTTGGCATAGATGCCGTGCCACGTTTGAGCAATCTCCAGTGAAGGCGGCTTGGCAAAGGTTTTGAAGTAATCGAGGATGATGCGATTTAAGTCCGCGCGATCGAAGGGATCGGGATTTAAGCCGTACTCATGGGAATCGCCAATCGTTAGCTCGCCTAGGTCATTTTGGGAGACCATGACATGAATCCCCCACTCAACAAAGTAGGGAGTTTCGGTTTGAATTCTCTGCTTCAGTGCGGCTAAAGAAGCGCAGTGAGCAAACGCGGTGTAGTGAGTCAGCGTCAACCCGGCACAGAGGGCAGGCCCCAAGCGCCACTGATGGGGTTGCGGCACGGTTCGCAGCATTTGCAGTTTAACTTTGGTCATGCCGCTCTGCTGATAAGTGGCTGGATAGAGGGTCTCAAAATCAGTACCGCTGCATACATAGAGGCGATCACAGGTCCATGGTTTTCCGCCGGCAACGAAATTGGGATGGGAGACCTCCGTCACCGCAGTGTTGAACTGGAAAGACACACCGTACTCGTTTATCAGCAATTGGGGAATTTGGGCGATTGCTTGCCGGGGATCAACAATGACCTCGGTGCCGCTCCATAGCCCGGCTAATAGTCCATCGGGAACGGCCGCCGGACTTTTGTCAGCCACTTGTTCTGGAGTCAAAAGCGCGATTGAATATGAGTCATTATGCCGCGTCTCAACAAACTCTTGCAAAACTGCCAGTTCGTCTGGTTGATAGGCCAGATGCAGCGAACCGCATTGGTCAGCCTGAAACCCAGCTTTAGCTGCTACATCAATCCAAATTTGCCGCGATCGCAATGCTCGTTCTAGCAAGGCACCCGTCGGTTGACCGATCGGCCAAACCATCCCAAAATTGCGAATCGAGGCCTCTACTGCCGCAGGATTGCGTTCAAAGACTGTTACCTGTAAGCCGCGTCGTGCTGCGGCCAGGGCATGGGCGAGTCCAACAATACCAGCACCAATGATCGCAACTTCGGTGTGTGGAGGAGAAGAGTTTGCCATGGGAAAAGGTGGAAGAAAGCCTAGAGAACGAGTCAGGAGATGAGTTAAGTAAGATGCTCAGCAATAGACAGAATAAGCACAATACAAGCTTACTGTAGTCTCAAGATGATCTGCTTCAGCTCGTGTAGAGAATCTAGCAAGCCGTCATTTGGGTAGGCGGCAAGCTCCTCACGGCTATGGGTTCCTCCAGTTACGCCCAGGGAGAGCAAGCAATTTGCATAATATCCTGACTCCATATCCGCAGGTGTATCGCCAAGATTAATCACAGTTTTAGAATCTCGAATACCCAATCGATACATTGCCTTTTGAATCATAAATGGAGCGGGACGACCTTCATCGCCGTAAATTTCGCTGGGGGTCACCGAGGCTTGAATCAGCGAATCGGCTGTGCCTACATAGTTGGCATCTAACCCCTGGTGCCACCCCAACCGCTCCAGAATAATATTGGTCACCTGACGATAAAACCCAGTAGTCAAGGCAATTTTGATCTGCTGCGACCTTAACCAGGCAAAGATCTCTAAGCAGCCCTGAGTTGGTCGGATCGGCTGGCTGCGGTAGTAATCTTCTAAAATTACCTTGAACTGATTGAACGATGTCTCAACTTGGGCAGCATAGTCTGAATGATCCTCGCCAATTTGCGTCTGCCACAGCGTTTCAAACACGCGGCGCTTCGACCACCCCATCATATGCTGAATCTTTTTGGGATCGGCTTGTAATCCAGTAGCGGCAGCGGCTTCTAAAAAACAGCGTTGGACAGCGCCGTCATCCTGCACGGTTGTGCCTGCCATGTCAAAAACGACAAGTTGAATTGGCATAGCTTAAGTCAGAGAGGATAAGGTGGATGCAGCAGGTTGCAATTTTAGATCAGTATTTTGACCATTTAGATCAGTATTTTGAAAATCAGTATTTTGACAGTCGGCAGAACGATTGCATGACATCAGCCCTGGAATCAATCCTGGGATCGCAAAAGATTGCATATTCACCGCCAAAGGCAGATCGAGCAGCCGACACACCAGCGGCGCAATCGCTAGCTGCGACAAAGCGGCTTCAGTATTCACTCCTGGCTGCAATGCAGGACTGAAGCAAAACAGCGGCACGTCTCGCACATCAGGCAGCGTTCCACCATGTTGACCGTCAGCATTCATGCCATGATCGGCGGTGATGAGAATCTGGTAGCCTGCCTGCCGCCAGCGCGGTAAATACTGGGCCAGCAAATTGTCCATCTCTAGGGCTTTGTTGCGATATTGACTCGACTCGCCGCCAAACTGATGCCCAATTGAATCCATGCCGCAGGGGTGCACTAGGAGGAAATCGGGTTCGTAGTTCTGCCGTAACACCTCTGCATCGGCAAATACATGGGAGTCGGGATAGTCGTCTTCCCAGTAGAACTTGCCATGCTGAATCGGTCGAGATGAATCGTGCTGCTCCCGATCGCAAAACGGATCAAAAGGCGCTCGGTTGTAAAGTTCGCTAAAGAAATAGTAAGCCGCCGCTGCCGTTGTCCGATTCGCTGCGGTAACTAGGTGAAATAGACTAGTTTGCTGAGAAAGCCGCACAATTTGATTAGAAGTGATGCCATTCACCGAACAAGGCGTTCCGGTAAGCAATACCTCATAGATGGGACGAGAGACGGAAGGAAGCTGAGCTTGAACTTTGTATAGGCTAGCTTGACCAACTTCAACGAAATGAGCGAGATACCCCATGGAGGCTTGAGCCACGTCAAAGCGTAGTCCATCAATGATCACTAGAATTAGCTTTGACATCGATTCAAGCTCCAATTGCTGTTTGGTTCACGCCCCTTTCTTTGCTCCACCTTGCTCAGTCGAGTGGTTCAGTCTGCCGCAAACACCCTCACCCCATTCGGATTGATGTAGATCTTCACTTGGTTGCCTGGATTGAGCGGAAGCGCCTGCCGAGTGGGTAGGTCGGCGTAGAGGCGAGCCAATCCCCCTTCATGCTCCAGATTGAGGTAGAGGCGCGTCAGTACACCCTGGAAGATTTTGTTTTCAACGGTGGCTGGATGTCCAATGCCATTGTTGGAAAACTCCACGTCTTCTGGGCGGAAGAACACAAGCGCGCGACCGCTCCCGTTCACGTCAGGGGCAGGTACGTCAAGGGCGTGTCCCAGCCGTACTCTACCCTGGGAGACCGGCAGTTCCAACGCATTGCGATTGCCAATAAATGAAGCGCTGAATCGCGTGGCGGGAGCTTCGTACAGCTCATAGGGGTTGGCAAGCTGCTCAATCTTACCGTGACTCATCACCGCCACCCGATCGGCAATCGCCATGGCTTCAGCTTGATCATGGGTGACAAACAGAGTTGTGATTTTTAGCGTCTGCTGAATCCGCCGAATCTCATCCCGCAGTTGATGACGCACCAGGGCATCCAGCGCCGAGAGGGGTTCATCTAGAAGCAGAACTTGGGGGGAAGCCGCCAGAGAACGGGCCAGGGAAGCTCGCTGTTGTTGTCCCCCGGAAAGCTGATTGGGATAGCGATCGGCTTGGGGCCGCAACTGCACTAGATCCAGCAATTCCTCAACCCGGTCATCAATCATCCGCTGCGGGCGCTGACGAATTTTCAGCGGGAAACCAACATTTTGCCGCACCGTCATGTTGGGAAATAAAGCGTAACTTTGAAACACCATGCCAATGGGTCGGCGGCGGGCAGGCAGATGGGTCATGTCTTGAGCATCAATCAGTACCTGTCCGGTGGTGGGTTGCTCTAGACCCGCGACACAGCGCAGGAGAGTCGTTTTACCACATCCCGATGATCCTAACAGCGCCACCAGTTCGCCCGTTGGAATATCCAGCGTCACATCATCGAGCGCTTTAACGGAAGTACCGTAAATTTTAGAAACGTTGCGAAAACTGACTGCACTCATGGTTTACTGTCCTCCCCGATTTACCGTCCTCCCTGCTTAGCCTGAAACAAACTGCCAGCCTGCCCTCGCCCTTGATTCCAGTACACCGAAGCCAGCGACACCAGGAACACCACAACAAACGTGATGCAGGTGATCACGGCCAACTGATTGAAATCCGCATTGGTGCCCGTCAGCAAATCGAGGCTGTACAGCGACAGCGTCTCATAGCGACTGCCGACCAGAATTTGCACAATCGCAAACTCGTTAAAGCTCACTGCAAATACCAGCATTGCACCCGTCGCGATGCCTGGTGCCACATTGGGAAAAACTACCTGCCGTAGCGTTTCAAGGGGCTTAGCGCCACAGGTTTGGGCCGCTTCATTAAGCAGGCGAATATTTGCCGCTGCCATTGCCCCATCGACTGCCCAATAGAGAAATGGAAAGGCAACCGCTACATGGGCCAGCGTCAGCAACCAGACTGTACCTTGCAGCATCGGAACCACCTCGCCGCTGAGGGAAAGGATGCCAAAGGCAATCACGATATAGGGCATGGAAAAGGGAATCGCGGCCGTTAGCTCGATGTGAGACCGAATGCTTGAATTTCTCGTCCAGCGCCAATACACGGCTGGTACCACAATCAAGATATCAATCAGCGTCACCAGCAAAGCCAGACCCAACGTGCGGAGTAGGGCTGAAATCATGCGAGGATCAGCAAAGGCGGTAAACCAATGCTGAAGCGTGTAGCCATCGGGCAGTACATTCGCCGTCCAGCGTGTTGCAAAGGCATAGAGAACAACGGCGAGAATCGGCAAAAGCAGATAAACGGCAATTCCCCCAAATAGGAGCCATCGAGCCATCCGTCCTAGAACCATCGGGCTGCCCTCCGTAACGTCCAGCGGTAGACCAACAGAGAGATCACGGCAATCAGCAGCAGCAAAACCGATAGCGTTGCGGCCTTTGCTGGTCCAGAGAAGCTCGATTCCAGCACCCTAGCAATTTGCAAGGTGATGAGCGAAACCTCCGTTGAGCGGCCGCCTCCGGTCAGAGCAAAGGGAATGCCATACAGACCGACCGACCACGTAAAAATCAGCAGCCAGCCTGCCGCTAGGAAGGGAAGCAGAATCGGTAAGCCCACCATCCGCCAGAACTGCCAGTGCGTTGCACCGCAGGTTTCAGCCGCCTCAGCCCACTGGGGCTTTAAGATGCTCATACCCGGCAAGGTCAGCAAAATAAACATTGGGATATTGCCATAGGAATAAGCCATCACCAAGCCGATGAACGATCCAGGAGACGGCGGCGAGAACGGAAATCCCAACTGTTGCAACAACAGCGTAATCATGCCATAGGTTCCCAGAATCGCCACAAAGCCAAACGCCAATCCAATATTGCCAAAATTAGTGGCCGTATTGAACATTGCCAGCCAAATGGAGCTACGCGCCGCCTGCATTCGCGATAGCCACCATGCTAACGGTCCACCAATCGCCAGCGCAATCGTCGCGGAACTAGCCCCCATCAGCAAACTGGTCCCGATGGCTTGCCGATCACGACTGCTGCTCAACACCTCAGCCCAGTTATCCAGGGTCATGCTTCCCTGATTCGACATAAAGCTCTGGATAATTAGCACCACAATTGGCAGTACTAATAACCCGTAGGCCACGATTAAGAGGGGCAACGCAGGCAACCAATCGCCTAACCAGCGGTTGAGGGGTCCAACTCGAGGAACTGCCGGTACGGGTGCAGCAACAGGCTCAGCCGTTCTCGCCGTTCTCGTCATGCTCAGCCTCCCAGAACGTCATCCTGCCAGGTTTGAGCAATCTGTTCAATGTTGACCTTTCTCCAGTCTTTGACCTGCTTCACCTGAGCATACTTGGCTTCGGGAAGCCAGTTGGCTTTGGCGCTCTCGGGGAGCTGCATATCGCCCACCACGTAGCGAATCGGTCTAGCTCCAAATTTGGCAAAGGCAGTCTGAGCTTCATCGCTCAGCACAAAATCCATGAACAGCTTGGCCACGTCCATCTTGGCGGTATTGTACTTATTCAGCATCAACGCCGAAGGAGCATAGATCGACGTACCAGGGATAATCACCTCTGCTTTGATCCCCTTTGCCTTGAGTTTTTCGGCCGCGGCCACTGAGTTGAAGTCATACTTGATCTGAATCGGCGCTTCCCCTTTCTCCAGGGTTTGGGCATTGTCGGGAGCGGTGCCGAACTGCTGAGTCAACGCCTTGGCGAATGCGACGCCCGGAGTCATATTCTCTTCATCGCCCCCTTGGGCATAGGTCATGGCGATAAACGAAGTTGCTGCCGTACCGCTGGAGGTCGGATCAAAGGGCGCAATTTTGCCCTTGTATTCTGGCTTGAGCAAATCTTCCCAAGATTGAGGAATATTCTGAACCACATCGGCATTGACGACGATGGAAGGTACACCCGCATAGGTGGCGACCCAGCCCCCAGTTTCGCTCTTGAACCCATCCGGCAACACCGACGCTTTTTCTGGCAGATAGGGCGGCACTACACCTCTAGCTTCGGCGACTACACCGTACAGCAAACCAATGTCGGCACAAATGGCTCGCGGATTGTTTTTCTCCGCATCAAACTTGGTAATCTCTTCCAGCGAAGACATGTCTGTATCGGTGTTATTCAGCTCAAACCCGTATTTCTCAGCAAACAGTCTTCTCACTTCACCGTAGTTTGCCCAATCATCTGGCATACCGTAGGTAACAAAGTCTTTCGCTTGTTCCCTTGCTCTTTCCAGATCGGGTGGGCTTTCCCAATCTGCTCCGTTATTGGCAGTATTGCCCGATCGGGTGCAAGAGGTAATCTGAGATAATAAAATTCCCGTTCCAAATGCAGCACTCCATTTCATAAAGTGCCGCCGACTCGCCGTAGGATAATTCATAAAGTAGTCCGTCAGTCTTACGCAATGTTGAGCTGTTTGCTGTTTGATGAATTCTCTTGAAACTTCTTAAAGAGGTTCACTCAGGTGAAAGCGAATCGATCATAAAGTAAGAGACTGGAAAACCCGGTCAATCATGCCCTAGTGACAACTGACTTGCTCTATCAAGCTCAGCTAGCACCGCTCCTGTCGGTTTCTACCTTCACCGTCTGGCAATGCTAGGCAGCAACACCGGCATCAAGGCTTTTCCGCTGCTTATCAAAACTCAACCCATTTTGGAGGGTCCCAAAAGTCCTTCACAGAACCTCTAGCCATCGCTAAGGGGTGTTCAATAAGCTAGAAGCTATGATGAGTCTAGAATGGCTAGATTAAACGGCTATTAAGGTACACTAATCCTTCATTTAAGGAATACAAGTAAGGAACACAAGGAACCCTGTGAGCTGACCCGCATTTCGGATCAGTTCTAGCGATTCGATCAACCAACTTGGGCGAACAGGTATCTCAATGAGGATGTGAGCACCTGCTCCTCAATAATATGTGAAATATATGAACTGTCTGTGAACTGTCTAAAAGTGAACTGCTAACCGCGCTGATTTAAAAGCTGCTGATAGGCAGCAGCAAAGTCCTCAGAGGTGACTTGAATGGCATGAGGATCAGTCTGTCCCTGTCGCCGGTGTCGTCGGATCGCTTCTAACGCCGCCTGATTGCTTAGCAGGGCTAGCTCCGCACCGTTCCAACCGTCAGTTTCGGCAGCCCATGCGGTCAAATCAACGTCTATTAAGGGGCGACCTTGGTTATGCACCTGCAAAATCGCCAAGCGGCTATCTTGATTGGGCAGATCCACTTTCAGCTGCAGGTCGAGGCGGCCGGCCCGGAGCAGAGCTGGGTCCAGAGCATCAGGGCGATTGGTGGCACCAATCAGCAGCACGTTGGCGCAGCCCTGCAAGCCGTCTAGCTCGGTGAGCAACTGCCCCACAACCCGGTCGCCCACACCCGAATCGCCCATATAACTGCCGCGGGCGGGTGCCAGAGTATCAATTTCGTCGACAAACACAACGCAGGGGGCCGCCTGCCGCGCTTTCGTAAACAGCTCGCGCACCGCTTGTTCCGAGGCTCCTACCCATTTGCTCAACAGTTCGGGACCATTGACTGCAATGAAATTTGCCCGTGCCTGAGCCGCCACCGCCTTGGCTAGCAGCGTTTTGCCAGTACCCGGCGGTCCCCAGAGCAGAATACCACGCGGCGTTTTGGCTCCCAGTCGTTGATACAATTCTGGATAGAGCAGCGCCCCTTCCACCGATTCTTGCAGCGTTTGCTTGATTTCTTCCAATCCGCCGATCTCGTCCCAGCTCACATGCGGCACTTCAATTTCGACCGACCGCAGCACCGCCGGCTTGATCGCCTTCAGCGCGTGCAGAAAATCGGCTTGGGTAATGGTCATTGTTGCGGGGAGCGGTCCCTGCAGGGAGGGTACTAGTCGTCGCAGGGCCGTGTAGGCGGCTTTCTGACAGAGCGCCTTCAAGTCTGCTCCCACCATACCCACAGAGAGATCCGCAATCTGATTTAAATCCACGCTTCGTTCCAGCGGCATCTCGGCTGTGAGAATCTGCAAAATGTCTCGGCGTCCGTCGCGATCAGGAACGCGGAACTGCACCTCTCGATCAAACCGACCGGGGCGACGCAATGCCGGATCAAGATGGTCAGGGCGATTCGTCGCTGCCAACACAATCACGCCCGTTGTGCGGGCAAAGCCGTCCATCAGACTCAATAGCTGCGCCACTACCCGTTTTTCCACCTCGCCTTCGACGCTAGAACGGTCGGGAGCTAAGCTATCAATCTCATCGATAAACACCAAGCAAGGAGCCGAGCGGGCCGCCTTCTCAAACAGGTTGCGCAATCGTGCCTCTGCTTCCCCGTAGTATTTGCCCATTACTTCAGGACCAACAATGGCAATATAATTGACCCCCAAATCCTGAGCTAAGGCTCGCGCCGTTAGGGTTTTACCCGTCCCCGGAGGACCCACCAGCAGCACCCCCCGCGTTGGCTCTAGGCCCAGCTTCTGCAGCAGTTCTGGGCGCTTGAGGGGAATTTCTACCAGCTCGCGCAATTCCTGCAGTACCTCCGACAGCCCACCCACACCGCGCAGGCTGACTCGCGGTCCGCTATCGACAGGCGGTGGCGTAATCAGAACATCGTCAGGCACTGACCAGGGAGGAGTTGTCGTGCGACCCTCATCGGACCAGCGGCGGCCAGACTCATCGTTGCTTGGGCGTCGTACCTCGGCATTGAAGCTGTCACCACTTCTGCCCTCAATATCCCGCACAAATTCCAGCAGCTCTTCCAAACTCTGGTCAAAAAATTGCTCGATTTCCTTGAATAAATCACTCATGGGTCTGCACTGTCCCTGACCAGTCAGTCCTTTTGTTCTTTGGTCCTTTCAGTATAGACAGCCAAGGCTGCGGTCGTGGGTTAACCAACCCAATTCGTCATCAAACTCAGTGCTGGGAGCATGGGACAATTTCAGATCGCTGGAGGGGGATACATCACGAGGCAGCTTGCGTGGGGTTCTCAGCTCAATTTCTCAATTGCCGGAGAATTGCCGCACAAGGGGCATCTGTGAAAGGCGGATTGCTGAAACCTGTCGCAGGAGATCCTCGGGAATGTTTATTTTAATGTTTATTTTATTGAAATGGTATTGAGCTATAAGCTTGCCATTAAGATCGAATCTCCCTGAACTAAGGTGCTAAGCTAAGGAGACTTGGATTGGGTTCCTCAATCGGATTAAGTTCTACGTTTTCATACAGCAGTTCGATTGGGCATTCGAAATCAATGCTGACCAGCAGAATGATTTCCCCGGCAGCGTAGGGGGTGAGTTCCCACTTGTGGCGCTCGTTCAGCTGAAAGATTTCATATTGATGCGCTCAGAGCTAATCAGAACATATTCTTCTCAATGAATTCTAGATGCATTTTAGAGTGCCTAAAGAAGTTTTATAAACTGCTCGGTGGACAACTCTTCACGAGTCAATTCAGCGTTCGCAAATGCACACCTTGTGCTGGGATTTCCATGTGGCAGCCGCTTCAACTTACCTCTAACTCAAACCCTGGTAACACCCCCTCTCCCGACAACACGACTGGCAGCGCAACCACTTCCATCGCCTGCCCAGCGCGGTAAATTTCTACTTGCCTATCCTGCCGATTGATCAGCCAGCCCAGCCGCAGCCCGCAGTTGAGATACTCCTGCATTTTGTCTTGAAGCAGCTTCAGCCGATCGCTGCGAGAGCGCAGCTCAATCACAAAATCAGGACAGATGGGTGGAAACCCTTCCCGTTCCTCCTGGCTCAGTGCTTGCCAGCGATCCAACTGCACCCAGGACACATCGGGCGACCGATCGCCGCCTCCCGGCAAACTAAACACTGTTTGCGAGCTGAATACGACACCCAGCGCAGTTTGCTCATTCCAGAGCACAACTCTACCGATCAACATTGCTTCCTGGCTCCCGCCCTCGCCACCGATCGGGGTCATGATAATTAGGTCTCCTTGCGGCGATCGCTCCATCGGCACATCTGGGTTTGCCAGACACAGCTCATAAAACTGCTCTGAAGTCAGTCGCGTAATCGGTTCCAGGTTCAGTACAGTCGTCATCCTGCCCTCCGTTGCCGTTGCTTCAGTCTAATTAACATGCCCCCATCCTTTAAACCGCTCGCTCAACCGGCTCCACCCGTGATTTTAGTCAATTCCTGCCTAACACCGTCGCACCATTGTTCAGCGCCTTTTGGAGGTGAGGTGGACTGCAGAGCAGTTCTCAGTGGCAACGCTAATCTTTGGGGCGTGGCACCCGCAGGCGCGGCAAGCGGGGATGATTGCAAACCTGCTGCCAGAGCTGCTCGTACTGGCGGGCCATGGCGGTAGCGGTGAAGTGGGTGAGTGCTTTCTGGCGAGCTTGAGTACCGAGACGGATGCGCAGGGCCGGATCATCCCGCAAGCGCTGTAGGGCCTGGGCAAGTCCGACGACGTCGTTTTTCTCAATCAGCAGCCCGGTTTCTCCGTCGGTAATGGCTTCCGGCATACTGCCGACTCGCGTCGCAATCACCGGCCGCGCGGCCAGCATCGCTTCTACCATCGCCAGCGGAAATCCTTCCGAGCGAGAAGGCAGGGCAATGACGTCAAAGTTGAACAACTGCGACTGAGGTTGTTCGATCCAACCAGGGAGATCCACCCGATCGGTGATGCCCAATTCACGGATTAATTGCTCTAGTGCTGATCGCTCCGCACCTTCACCCCAAATCACCACATGCACGCCGGTTACCTGTGCTGCCGCCCGCAGTAAGACATCGTGGGCTTTCATGGCATCGAGGCGACCGACGCTGCCGACAACGAGTGCTCCCGGCGAGCGGTGCGGCGGTGGAGTGGCAGCCAGTCGATCGGGAACGCCATTGGGAATCGAGCGGACCGAACCGCGTCCCAGAGCATAGAAATCCTCCATCCGGCGGGCACTGGCTTCCCCAACAGCGATATGGGCATCAACGCGCAGACACAGCATCCGCGTCCGCCAGAGGCTGATGGCATCAGTAGTGCGCAGTGGCAGCTGATCGACCCGCACGACTCGGGTCCGAGGCAGCAGCAGGGCAGCCGTGAGGGCAGTAGCTCCAGCCCAAGGGGTACAGAGGTTGCAGTGAATGATGTCAGGACTATGCCGGATAAAGCTACGCAAATGGGCAAAAAACATTTGAGGACCACGGACTGGCATCAGTATTGAATCGGTATGAGGACGCTGTCTAGCCACAAATTCGATCACTTCTGGAGATACTCCGGCAACAGTGATGCGAAAGCTATCCGACACATGAGCAACCAAATGTCCAAGGCTCATTTCCGCGCCCCCGATGCCAGCAGAATCGGTGTAAACCAGCACATGCAATGGACGGATGGTCATAGCAGCGAATCATAAATGCGGCAGTGGGCATCGGCAATGGCATCCCAGGCAAAGGCTCGACTGAAGCATTTACCGGCGGTTGCGTACAGATTGCGTCGGGGCGAGTCGCTGAGTAGGGTCTGCAGAGCTGTTGCTAGCTGCTCGACATCGCGGCAGGGAACGGGGTATATCAGAGAATCCGTTAGCTCAGGATCCGGCGGGGTGGCTACCGTAGCGATGACCGGCAGCCGATGGGCGAAGAGGGTCAACAGCGAGCCACTCTTGAGGGTAACGCCATGATTAAAGGGCAGCACCCCTAGATCGGCAGCGCTAAGGTAGCGAGACACCTGCTCTGGCTCCAGATAGCCGGTCATCTGTACCGTGGAGCCGAGCTGCAAGTCAACGATGTGTTGCCGCAAGTGCTGATCGTAACAAGCTGCCTCCTCACCCCGCAGTGCCAAACTCTCGACCCCGCCAATCAGCAGGAGCCGGGCAGCAGGATGAGTAGCAAGCACCTGTCGAAAGGCAGGCAGCAGGGTTTCCAATCCCTTGACCGGATGCAGAAAGCCGAAGAAGGCGATGATCTGGGATTCAGGACTCCAGCCGTACTGCTGGCAGAGCAATTGCCGTGCTGTGGCTCGCACCTCTGCCCAATCACCGCTGACGATTTCTACATTAGCGGCAATCGGGACGTGGTGCAGTCGCGACTGAAGCTGCGGCAGACGGTCCAGAATCACCGCCTCAGCCGTTGGATTCGTGGTAATTAGAGCATCGCTTTGGGTGAGCAGAAAGCCATCTTCGCGGTCCCACCAGCCCTGCCGCTGCCCCCACTCTTTGAGGAATTCCAGCCAAGCAGGAGGGATACCGCGGGGCTGCCATTCCCACCAGCCATATTCGTGGACTGTGGTGATGATTGGGGCACGCCAACCGCTGAGTCGCAGCAGGAGTGGCAGCAGAAAAATCGCTCGCTGAAATCCGTAGGTGCCGGCCGCATGCTGGATGTGCAGCGCATCGACCTGCGATTGATGCACCGCCCGCACCAAAGGTGGCAGATCCTGCAGCCGCCAGTCCTCCACGACGCCAATGACGCTGGAATCGGCAGTGGCAGCGGCACGAGTGGTAAGCACAATCGATTTGCGGCCGCGCTCGGCAAGGGCTGCCCGCAGACGATGGGTGTAGTCAGCCACGCCACAACGGTTAGGGCAATAGGTTCCAGCAATCAAGGCAAGGTGAGGCATGATATCGACCCAGACCCATCGGTAGCAGATCAAATTCAAAACGGTATTGAGGAAGAGATGATTCAGATTAGCAGCTGGCAGCAGACAACGGTAGAAGCTGCTTTGGAGGGATGGCTTGGTTGATTAGGCGCATCAGCAAGTTCTGCAGCGGAATGCCGCTTGCCTCTGCCATAGCGACGAGCACACTCTTGGGCGAGAAAGAACAGTAAAGACCCGCTTCCAGAAACCAAGGCTGCCCCTGGGGATCGATGCGAAAATCAAACAGACTGTAATGCCGACAGCCCAACGCCTGATGACACCGTCGAGCAAGTGCCTGCACTCGTTCGGTGATGCTGTCACTAGAATCGACAATCCAGGATTTGGTTTTATCTTTGGCGGCAAAACCCAGTTCTCCGCTGTCTAAGCGTTTGAGTTTATCGGCGTGGGAGCGAATCGGTTGCTGGTCGCAGTCCATCCAATACTCTTCTAGCGGTAATCCAATCAGACCATCGCCGCTGCTAATCACCCCGCATCTTACTTCTCGACCCAGAGGAACGAACTCCTCAACCAGCACCTCCTGAGCGTAGGTAAATGCCGTGCTCAGAGCAGATGGATAGTCAGCCGCTTCTTCTACCAAAGTTACGCCTAGCGAATTATCAGAACTGACGGGTTTGACAATGGCAGGAGGAGGAATAGTGGGCAGCTCACCGGATCGCAGCACTTCCCCCTGCGGGACTGGCACTCCTGCCGCTGCAACTACTGCTTTGGTTCTGGCTTTGTGGGCTGCCAGTGCCATCACCTCTGGTGGATTGCCGACATAGGGAACCTTCAGGAGATCAAAGAGGGCGCGGTAGTGGGTCATTCCTGGCAGACAAAACATCTGCGGCAGCATCACCGCTAGCGGCTGGGTCATGAGCAGCGACAGGGCCGCAACCATCGGCATTGGCTGTGCAGCGGCCAGATCTGCTGGACTGAGAGAGCGAGGAAAACGCCACTGCTGGTCGGGAGTGATATAGGCAATCTGCACCTCATAGGGCAAGTCGGCTGTGGCTGCCAGACAATCCTGGGCATACAGACGGGACAAATCGCCGTAAAAGTCATCGTAGGCAGAACCGACTAGATGCAGAATGCGAGGTGTTGCCATGGTTAATCTCCTCCTAGCTCTACCAATTTGCCAATGTTGAAATCGATGCGGACCCAGGATTTGAGCTGCCGCAGGTTATTCAGCAACAGTAAGGTGATTTGCCAGTGGGGGACTGCCAAAAAAGGGAGCGGATCGGACCCTTGAAACAGGGCTTCTTTGCCCCTCAATACCTTGTTCAGCCAAGCTTGCAGATCTGCACTAGAGCGAACTTCGGTTAAGCGCCATAGCTCATGGTAGAGCCAGTAGGTGGGCTTGCTGTCCGGTAAGGGCGTAATCGGCAGCTCAAATCTCTGCTGCGGATCATTTTGTAAACTTGTTGCCTGCCCCTTGAGCGGACCATCACCCAAATAGGCATCAGCCAAGCCGGGATGGTTATAGAACAAGGTAATAGCCGAATGGGTGCGAGGATTGCATTCGATGGGGTAGACCGTACCGTCCGCCGCTTGAATGAAGTCGAAGGAAATTTGCCCAGTGAGTTGCAGTTGACCCACAAAGTGTTCAATCCAAGCTAGAATTTCTGGCTTGTCTACCTGCTCGTAATTCACCTGAAACGGCGAAGAGCGAGAGCAGCAGTGCAGCCTCACCTGCCCTTGGCGCACCATGCTGTGGGTGCAATACTCTTGCCCAGCAATGAACTCCTGCATCACCCAGGGATTATCCGGGCGAATCGGCAGACTGGTCACATATTCTGCCATGCCTTCATGGGGCAGCCTTCGCAAATCCAGACGCGACACCGAATTGTAGCGAATGCTCTTGAGAATGTATTGTCGATGATCGGCGCTAAAGTCAAAGTCCAGCACTTGTTGCGGCGAGGTGATCAGAAATACCTGCGGTGCCGATAAACCTAAGGAACGTGCCGTCTCGCACAACGTGAATTTATTGTCTAATTGCTGTGTGATGTCTGGCGAAAAGTGAATCACCTCACAATGAGACATCAACTGCTTGCCCGCCACGGCATCATAAAAGCTAGCAACCGGGCTAGAGACGGGAATGAATACATCTACCTGCTCGCGTTGCACAATAGTCAGCAGAGCCTGTGAGTAGGCATCTGGATCTAGCTCGGGAGCAGGCACGGTGTAAAACCGCTTCACAGCTCTAGAAAATCGATGCCCTGATAGCCAATATTTATGGGTTTCCACCAGCACAACATCGTGCCCAGCCGCATAAAATGAGCGAGCAAGCTGCAGTGCCTTGGTCATTTTTCCCCCCGTTAGCAGGATTGTCCGGGGATGATCGCTGATGGCTCGGGCAGGAGCGGTGATCTGGCTGACTATCCAAGCTGTCAACACCAGAGCCGCATTGATGGGCAGCAGGATCAGCAGCAGTAGCAAAGTGCCGATTGTCTTTAGTGCAGCAGTTATTTGTCTATTCACAGAGCCATTTACAGGATGATTAACGGAGCAATTCACGACATTTACAATACCTACTCACTCAAGGAAGAGAGCGATTGTTCTGTAGGGCGATCTAAACAGCAAGAGGCAATGACTTCCCACTGCCTCGCGTTCGGCTGATCTTACTTGCGACGAATCAGCGTGAGACCATCCCGCAAAGGCAGCAACACCTGCTCGACTCGCGGATCGGCTGCCACCATTTGGTTAAATTGAGCGATTGCCTCCCCATTGGGCGTTCGTTGAGCCGGCGGCAGGTAGGGTTGCCCTTGCAGTAAGGTGTTATCAACGCAGATCAACCCGTCTGGAGCCAGCAAATCGTAGTCTAGTAACCAATGGAAGTAGTCGCAATACTCCTGCTTGTCGGCATCAATAAATACCAGATCAAAACAGGCTTGCTCTGCAGCCAAGGCCCGCAGCGTCTCTAGAGCCGGAGCTACCCGGATCTGGATCTTGTCACCGTGGGGAGAGGCGGCAAAACAGCTACGCGCCACGCTGGCGACATAGGGATCCACCTCGCAAGCTACCAAAATTCCTGTTTCGGGTAGCGCTTCTGCCATGGCCAGAGCCGAGTAGCCCGTAAACAGACCAATTTCCAAAATCCGCTTGGCGCGTGTCATCGCAACGAGCAACTTCAGAGTCTGTCCCTCGATATGCCCAGAGAGCATCTCCTGCTCGAGCTGCCGCACGGTCTCACCGTCAGCAAAGTGTTTGCCCCAGTCCTCAGCGGCGGTTCTCTGAGCTAGAGCGGCCAAAGCGGGCGACTCCGGCGTGGTGCAGGCTTCCAGATAGGGATCAATACCCGCAGCTAGCGCCAGTACCTGTCTTAGCTCTGTCATTAGCTCCTCGGGAACAGAGGACTGCTCAGCTATTTGCACCATGTTTTCTAGCTTTTGCACCACAATTCCCAGAGGCGTAACTGGACGAGTCGGGTTAGCCATCTCTAGTGAATGTCCCATAGCGATGATGCTCACTTACTCTAGGCCGAGATCGCGCAGATACATTTCCTGTCCTTGTCCCTGATTGGGCAGGGTAGAGCAGAACTGCCTGTGGCTATCAATGGCGGCTTGCAGCAATGTAGGCGAGACGTCATGGGCGTAGTCGCAGCGTCCAATACCCGTAGGCAGTGGTGCCCACAGCCCGCCATCGCCGCGTTTGCGCTGCATATTCTTTTGCCCTTCCAGCATCAGGTTGATGTCTTCCAGAATTGGATGATAGACGGACAATCCTAACCGCTGGCAGAGTGCCACAATCCGATCGCGATCGGCGGGTTGCAGCCAGCCCATCTCTACCGCTAGGCTTGCACCAAAAGCCATGCCAATAGTGACAGCATGCCCATGCAGCAACTTGGCGGCGGGTTCAAAGCGAGGACTCCAGGTATGCCCATAGGCATGGGGACGATCTTGGTATGTCTCGAACATATTAGTGCCTTCGTGCTTCATGTAGGAGAACAACGCTCGATAGATCACCTCATCGGCAATCTGCGCTAGATCAACATCCTCCGACAGCGTTGCGAAATGAGTTTCTAGTAAACGTTCGCCATGGTGCTCTAGCTGCTCAAACAAAACAGCATCATCGGTGATCGCCATTTTGATCATTTCTGCCATGCCATTGCGGACATGCCCGGTTGCTAATGTGCGGAAAAACGTGCGGTCAACCAACGTCAAGACTGGTGGGTGATAGACTCCCAAACTGTTTTTGAATTGCGTGCCGTTTGTGCAGGTGCGCGGTGAGGGTCCGGCATCAATAGCTGCTACGACAGTAGTACCAACCATGATGTAGGGAGTACGACGATGGTGCAGCGCGCAGGCCAGACCAGCAACGTCGCTGAGTACACCTCCACCCACCACGAGGACCGGTTCGTTGCGAGAGACATCGCAGCCATCCTTGCCGAGAAACTTCAGCAGCCGATGCACCGTCTCCGGCGTTTTATCGATTTCCCACGCCCGACAAATCAGCAACTCCAGCGGAATCTCATAGTGCTGAAAATAGCCGTGCAGGGCTTCGCCATACAGCTCCGCAACCGTCTGATCCACGATGGCTACGCAGCGACGACGACGGCTGTAAACCTGAGCCAACGTTGGATTAGACCGCTCAAACACCCCCTTGACTAGCTTTACTTCTGCCTTGAGGGTGTAAGTTGCCGAAACCGTAAAGGAGCGATTGTCGCCGCTGGCGGTAATTTGCCCGTCGCCGGTATACCACTCGGACGTGCGATACTGCTCGGAGTGCTGGAATTGAATGACTTGCTCAGACTCGGATGGCGAAATAGAGTGCAGCTGTTCAGTCGCAGCAGCGGGATGAGGCTTAGCTTGAACCATACGTAATAGTGGCGTGGTGAAACTACTAGCGTGCTAGGGCGCGTTAAACCTGCAATGTTTAACTCGGTCAAAAGCTTTGGAGCGATGCAACTACCCCTAGACCGATTGCCAATCAGCATTCCTGAGGAAGCCATTGCGGAGTATTGCACTCCTGAGTCATCATTCACTTCCTCCCTGCGACTTAAAACGAGAGAGAGCGGCAAAACTCCATGCTTTCGCTGATTGCAAACTTGCAGACGTTAGCCGAAGCCACGCCAGATCGTATCAGAGTATTAGAGGATCGTAAAGTTTTGTAAAATACACGACTGGGTTACATTGGCTAGTTACACGGTCTAGACATCAGATCTAATCAATCAAGATCTAATCAATTAGATCTGAAGGCAACTCTATTCATGAAACGTCTCTATTGACGGAGTCGATTTTGCAGTTGACGATACAAACCAGTTGACGATACAAAAAGGAGTGTTTCTAGGGGTTGGGTGGACTGTTGTGTAGACTAATGAGCAACTTCAGCGTTTCATGAAGACTCTTTTCGGCACTGGTCTCATCGGCAATGCTCCTCCGTACAATCCCAACCATCTCAGGCTATTTTGCGCCATTCAGGAATGAACTCGTATGCCAAATTACCCGCCGCTACCCTCGTCCCGCACCTACGCGATTCTAGGCACTGGCGCATTGGGTGGCTTTTATGGAGCGCGGTTGCAACAGGCGGGTATGGAGGTCCATTTTTTGCTGCGGAGCGACTATGAGCCGGTTCGCCAGCAGGGGTTGCGAGTTGAGTCGCCGCAAGGCAATTTTGTGCTGCCGCACGTGCATGCCTACCGTGACGTTCGCGAGATGCCGTCCTGTGATGTGGTGGTGGTGGCACTGAAAACCACGCAGAATCATCTATTGCCGCAGCTCTTGCCCCCAGTCGTTAAACCCAATGGCGTAGTGCTGGTGCTGCAAAATGGGTTAGGCATTGAGTCTGAGGTGGCAGCCATTGTCGGTTCAGAGCGAGTCATGGGTGGGCTGTGCTTTTTGTGCTCCAACAAAATTGGTTCGGGGCAGATTCGCCACCTCGACTATGGGCAGATTACGCTGGGCGACTACGCAGCCAACGATGCCCCTAGCGGCATCACGGAGCGAATGCAGCAGATTGCGAGCGACTTTCAGCAGGCAGGTATTGCCATGGAGTTGTCCGAAGATTTGTTGCTAGCTCGCTGGAAGAAGCTGGTGTGGAATATTCCCTTCAATGGGCTGTCGGTGGTGTTGAATGCCACAACCCAAGAGATGATGGCGAGCGAACCGATTCGTGCCCTAGCGACCCAACTGATGCAAGAGGTGCTGACGGGGGCTGCGGCTTGCCTGCAGCGACTCTCGCCGGAGCAACCCAATCGCATCATTCCATTCGATTTTATTGCAACCATGCTGGACTATACCCAAACGATGAAACCCTACCGGACCAGCATGAAAATCGACTTTGACGAACGGCGTCCATTAGAAATTGCTGCGATTTTTGGACAACCCCTGCGTTCGGCACAGCAGGCAGGTGTGGAGCTACCGCACATTCAAATGCTATATCGGCAACTTCAGTTTCTCGATGCCCGCAACCGATCCCACGGATCTCCTCAGTGAGGATTCTCTTTTGTTTATCCCGATAGAGTGAATTCAGGGAACCCAGTCTATACGATGAGGTTTGCGGTTGGGTGAGCAGCAATTGGCAGCCATGGATCTGGGAAGTCAAGGTTCTGCAAGCCGGCAGCCCGTCCACAGAGGGAATTTTGGATTTTGGCGAGCTTCCATGGGAAACAAGTCGCACTGATTGACGAGATCGCTCGCTGCTACCGCCGCAACTGTTTGCCACTCGTGGATTAACGCAGGTGGAATGGGCAGAACAATCGGGTTGGCAGCATCAGCGGTGGGCAACTGAAGCTGTAGTCGCTGTGCGGTTGGCAGGTGTCCCAAGACGGCAGCAAGATCGTACTGCCCTAGGCTGAAGGATAGAGCAGGATCGACTGCTACCTGCGCCGACCGATCGGGCAATGGCCAAACTCGGTGTTGGAGATCAATGAGTTGACCTGGTTCTGGATGAGCAAGGGCTGGGCCACCGGGAAAGCCAACGACCCGCAACGTCAAGGGCAGATCCTGCATATCGGGCCGGACTGATTTAAATGCAATTACCTGCCAGCTCTGCCGCTGTTGATCGCGAATGGTACGGCGCGATTGTACCACGATTGCATTGGCAGCATCAGCAGTATGCAACACCGTAGCAGCAGCACTCTTAGGCACGCTGAAGTCTACTACCCCGATAAGGCTGATAAAGCAAAACATCCATCCTAGAGTGTTAAGGACACTCATCAATACAGTCGGCAATACAGCTATTAATTTGGACCAGGTCATTCTAGGAAAAATCATTTGTATTGTTCTCTCCCATAACAGAATGTGTGTCTCAATTGTGACTGACAATACCGTTACATATAGTCCCGAGAGCATTCTTTAGTTCATTCTGATTGCTGGGTAGAACTCATTAAATACCTAACCTGAGTAGACAAACCTTTTCCGTATCTACGGCCAATCTAAAGAATCTAAAAGTAAATCTAAACCTAATACGAATTACGTGTGGTCGTCCACCGGCTTCCCTAACGTGCTGCTGTTGGCTACACTCAATGCTATAGCCAATGCTAGAGTCGCTTCAGCTCCTGAACCGAATTATGAAAGCCGCCTTGATCTATCGTTACGGTCCACCTGAGGTATTCCAGTATGCGGATACGTCCTTGCCCCGCCTGCGTCCTCAGCAATTGCTAGTCAAAGTTCACGCCAGCAGCGTTAACCCAATTGACTGGAAAATTCGCCAAGGACGGCTGAAACTGCTCACTGGCAATCGCTTCCCGCTGATCCTCGGGTATGATGTGGCGGGTGAGGTTGTGGAGGTTGGCAAGCAAGTCACCCAATTTCAGGTTGGGGATCGCATCTATGCCCAGTTAGACCAGTTCACCGGCGGTGCCTATGCTGAATATGCTGCGGTGAATCAGAAGGTGGCGGCACTCAAGCCGAAGTCTCTGCCCTATGAACAGGCTGCTGCAGTCCCGTTGGCTGCCTCAACTGCTCTGCAAGCCCTACGCGACCAAGGGCAACTCAAACCTGGACAGCGGGTGCTGATCAACGGTGCATCCGGAGGAGTGGGGCTATTTGCAGTGCAGCTGGCTAAGATTCTGGGAGCAGCAGAGGTGGTAGGGGTTTGTAGCAGTAAGAATGCAGCCTTGGTGAGCCGTCTCGGAGCCGACCATGTAATTGACTACAAGCAGCAGGATTTTACGCGCGATGATGCGCTCTATGATCTTGTATTTGATGTTGTCGGAAATCGCTCGTTTGCAGATTGCAAACATGTACTGCAGCGGCAGGGGTGCTATATCACCACACAACCCTACCCGGCAAATGTGGCGCAGAGTTTAGTGTCGTCGCTGCTGCCTGGTGCTACCTATAAGGTAATTGTGGTTCGCCCTAACGGGGCGGATCTGCACTTCTTGGGGCAGCAGATTGAAGCCAAGCGCCTCCAGGTCGTGATCGATCGCACCTACCGGTTAGCCGACATCGCCGCTGCCCATGCCTACTGCGAAGCCGAGCGTACCGTGGGCAAAGTGGTGATTACAATCCCCTGACTCAACTCAAACTTGAACTAGTCCTTCTGTTGAACCGGTTCAACCGGCGCACCATCAGTAATGATCCTGCCTAACAATTAAATCAATGCAGCAAATCAATGCAGCGCCCCAGTAGAGCACTGCATTAAGATGGCAAGCATTGAACAGTATTAAAGCACTGGCGTTAGCTGCCAAAAGCATCCTTGATGTTATCTACTGTGCGTTCAAAAGCGTTCTTGGTGGCGTCCACTGCGTCTTGCGTGCGGGCAGCATCTTCCTCAGCTCGCTTTTCAATCCGAGCAGCATCGCGCTTGGCTTTCCGCTCAATAAACCCGCCATCGCCATCAGTTGCATCCTCGATTCGCCGGGCATTCTTCTGAGCGGTTTCTTCCACTTTGTTGGCTGTGTCGCGGATGAAATTCTTGGTTCGTCCAGCATCTTCGCTCGCCTTACCTTGGGCTTGGCTGCCCAAATCGGCCGCTAGAACGGGCACATGCACAGCGGCCATCGCCGCGGTATCTGCAAAAAAGCCACCTTGCCAGATCAGAGCAACGGCTGCCACGCTAAACAGGGCGGTCGCAAGCCAACGTCCCAAAACGGTCAAGGGTCGCATCACATGATTTGGTTTCATAGACTACACTCTCTGTGAGTTGTGCACTCCTTTTTTACTTCATCTGAAGGACCAACCAAATCGTTCTGGGGAATGAGGTCTCGTCTCAGCAGAGATGCTGTAAATTCTCCCTTTGGGTAGGTTTGATCGGTGGAGTCGATCGGCTGGGACCTAGGAATCTGGTTGCAACGCCTCGGTTCGACTCAACGGCAAAATAGACAGACAGAGGGTTGTAACGACCCGAAACGAGTCCACCCAGAACCCCAAACCAACGGACCAGCAGCAGAAACGGATTGTAGAGAAATTGTAGAGAATTTGATTGTAGAGAATTGCGTCATTTTCCTGAAATGGGGGCTGAGCCTCAGTAGCTGGTGATCAGTGCCTCTATTGATGACTCAAGGAGAAGCTGTTATGAAATCTGTCATAGCTGCTGTGATGACTGCTGCTGCCACTGCCGCCCTTGCTCTTGGGATCAGTCAGGTCATTAACCGTCAACTCTCTGCTGCCAGCCTCAATCGGCGGTCTACTCCAAATTCACAGGCCGAAATTGTCGGTCAAGCAACAGGTCAGGCAACGACTCAAGCAGCTAGGCAACCCGCTGACCTGCACCCTAGCCCAGCACCCACTGCAACGGTTGTCCGGTTCGAGCAATTGCCGTTGTGTGATCAGCTTGATGGTATTGCCAAAGCTGGAAAATCTGTCGCTCAATTTATTGCCGACTCAGGGCGCTACAGCGAATTTGCGGTTCAGGTTCAAGCCAACTGCAACTGGCACGCTGAGCAGCTACAAACTGCCAATGCCATCTTGCATCCACCCGTGGTAGAGGTCCCTGTTCGAACGGTTGTGCGGCGCGATCCGGTAGTCGTACCAGCTCCGAAACCGCCTACCGCCTGGAACAATTGCAACGGTATTCAGGAACCCGGAGAAACCTACAGCCTTGCTTGCCACAATTCGCAGCTTGCCAACGATATGATTCCCGGACACCAGGACCCACTCGATCTGGATCAGCGGCAGCCCGATGCCTGGGGCAACAAACCACCCGCCAATGGCTATTCTCTCCCGGCTGAGCCGCACGGAACTCCTGAATTGACTGACCCTTCGACTGACCCTTTGGCTGAAGCCCCCTATTGATGCTGGTAGTGCTCTGGAAAGGAGAAGGAATAGCTGAAAGAATACATGGACAAACAAAAATAAAATAGATGAGTGGATGGAACGCAGACAGTACTACTGCTTGTTCCACCCACCCTTCACAGTAGCAATGACTTACATCCTGACTTACATCTTAGTCAGACTAGGAGCCACCGACTTCAATCTTGGATTGAACCTCTAGCTTACCAGCGTCCGTAATGGTCCAGACATCGTAGCTGCCTACTACATCCCCTTGAGCGTTGAAGTCTACTGAACCGCTAGCTCCCTGATAGTTGATATCTGTGCCGTCTCGCACCAGTGCTAGGGCCTGGCAGACATCGCTGACTTCTTGTCCAGGGGCATTGGCGACCTCATTGATTTTGTCACGAACTGCCGCTCCATTCGTGGATTGGGCCGCTTCAGCTGCCAAGGCAATGACAGCCGCCGCATCCCAGGTGTTGGGATCAAAAACATTGGGGTCGCGATTGAACTTCTGGCTGTAAACCCGACGAAACTCATCTATCGCTGGTCCGCCAGCACTGGGTGCGGTGCCAATCACGCCAGCGGTGATGAATTGGCCGTCGGCTGTTTTACCCACTAGCTCGGCCAAGTTATCGGTCTTCATGCCGTCGGTCAATAGCAGCTTGGTTTTACCGTCTAGCAGCCCTTGCTCTTGAGCCGCTTTCAAGATTAGGCTGCCAGTTTCGGGATAAGCAATGAGCAGCACAGCATCAGGACTGTTGGCAAAGGCAGACCGGAGTTCGGCATCAAACAACGTTGCGTCTGGCGCATAGCGTGTGGGTGTGCCGCTAATTGTGCCGCCAAGCTGTTTAAAGGCCGCCTCAAAGGATTCCACCAGACCATTGCCATAGTCGTTGTTGATTGCCAGAATTGAGACGGTCTTGAAACCCTGCTGCTGGGCCAGCTGCGCTAGTGCTTCCCCTTGAAAGGTGTCGGGAGGTGCGGTGCGGAACCAGAAACCGTTAAATTCGCCTTTTTCGGCCCGCTCGGTAAAGACAGGGCTGGTACTGGCTGGGGAAATCTGCACCACCTGATTGCGCACGGCAATGTCCACGGCTGCGCTCGACACAGCACTACCCGCTGCCCCAACGACCCCCGCGACCCGATCCACCTCGGCTAGCTTCGTCATCCCGGCGGCACCCGCTGCGGGATCGGTCTGATCGTCTTCAGAAATGAGCTGTACAGGCTGTCCCAATACACCTCCACAGCCGTTAATGGTATCCACCAGCAGGCTAGCGCTGTCTTGCATAGTGGTGCCGTATTGCGCCAGATCGCCAGTGATGGGTAGCAGGGTCCCGATTTTGAGTTGCCCTTCGCCGCCTGTTGTCGTACCGGTAGCGGGATCGGTTGTTTGCTCTGCGGTGGGAGTTGTTGTCCCACAGGCTGAGATCAGCAGCAGTGCCAGTGCTCCTCCCCATCGCCAAGCGGTGGCACGAGTTGACCGCAGCGAAAACAGTAGCGAAAGTAGATTTGTAGGTTGTTTCTTGGGCATTTTTTTATTCATAGTCTAAATTCATGGTCCAACGGTGTGAGTTTAGAGCAGTTTAGAGATATAAATGGGTGCTGTTCTCTATTAGAGAACTAAACGAGTAGGGATAGAAATAGAAAACCAGACAAGAGAACCAGATAACAGGCAGCCTAATGCCACAGACTGCCCTTACGAAATACCCTTACAAAATAGATACCACGAGTTCCCAGGCAACCTGCCGCCCCTCAAGCTTCGCCATCACCTCCTGCCGATGGTTGATGGGGTTTGCAGAAGGTCCCCTTAGTTGCCCCTTAGCTGTTAGTTGTTCTCAGCCGATTGGGGAGTAGCGCAGAATCTTTCGCTATAGTAGCTCGCCAGTTCTGTGACCTAATGTGCCTCAGCATGGAAAATCCGGTTTGGAACTTGTAGCCAAGGCACTCGGTCAAGAAGTCAGGGCTGCAATCCGGATCCGGTGTGCTTCTTAAGACTCCACTCTGACGGTTGCCGATAACGTTAAACTATGTAACTCTATTCTCCTAGTTCTTAGCGTTCTGCGACAAAATCGCAATGTTCCCTTTAGTGGTTTGTCCTGTTTTGTAGTGTTCTGCTTTGTAATGTTCTGCGGTGCTCTAGTGCCGCATCACGATCAGGAGCTTTTATGAAAAGATTTCTTCGTTGGAGTAAAACCCTCGGGATTGTGGGAAGCCTCATTACCGGCACAATTTTGATGGGAAGCTGGCAGGCATTGGCTCTAACGACAGAGCAAGTTTTAGAGCGCCTGCAGCCTGTGCCGCTCTTCACCATTGGTAATAGTAATAACCGTCCTTTAATCGGCGAAGCGGAAGATGGTGCTCCTGTGATGACGGTATTTATCAGTCCCGATGATGCCCAAACGCTCCTGAATCAGCTCAAGAGTGACAATCCGCAGCAGACTGCTGAGTTTCGCGTGATTCCAGTGTCTTTGGGTGGCATTTACCAAATTGCTCGGCAGAACGAAGGTCAAGAGCAGCCACTCCGCTTTAGCTTTGTTCCTGCTCAGGAGCAAATTGCCGCTGCCAGAACCGTTCTCCAAGAAAACGGCGAGGATCCCAGTCAAATTCGGGATGTGCCGCTGTTTGTCGCTGCTTGGACTCAAGGCGAAGAGCGCGGCTATTTGATGTCGCAGCGGGGTGATGAAACCGTGGTGCCGATGTTTTTCGATAAGGCCGAGTTGCAGGCAATGCTCGACAATCTGCGACAATCTCAACCCGAGCTAGCTTCAAATGTCAGCATCGAAGTGGTTTTCTTGACCGAGCTGATTCAAACCTTGGAAACCAGCGACAACGAGGAGCTAAATCGTATTGAGCTGGTGGTGCCGCAGGAAAGCATTCGGTTTATTCAGTCTTCTCAGGGGCAGCAAGGAGGACAGCCGCCCGCCCCCAATCAGCCGACTCCCGCCACGCCTAACCCACAGCCTGCCCAACCGCAGCAGTAGCCAGCTTTGCTGCTTCTTGGTTTCTAAGCGGGAAATTGCTACACCGAACGCAGGACCTGGCAAGGATTCCCCACCGCAACCACATTGGCTGGGATATCCTGGGTGACGACACTGCCGGCTCCGATAGTGGTGTTGTCGCCAATTGTGACGTTAGGGCAGATAATCGCGCCGCCGCCGATCCAAACATTGTTGCCGATGCGGATTGGCCCAGCTAGTTCCCGGCCGGTGAGACGAACCGCCGGATCGGTAGGGTGGTAGGCGGCGTAGATCTGCACGTAGGGACCACACAATACGTCATCGCCAATCTCGACGGAATTGCAGTCCAGAATCACACCGCCGTAGTTCATGTAGAAACGGTCGCCAATGGCAATATGGCTGCCGTAGTCGCAATGAAACGGCGGCACAATCTGGGGGGTTTCGCCAACTTTGCCCAGCAGCGCCTGCAAGAGCTGGGTACGCCGCTCGCGTTCGTCGATTGTGGTCTGGCAATAGAGCCGCAGTAGCCGCTGTGCCCGCCGACTCGCCGCCGCCAATTCTGGATCGCTGGCCAGGTAAAGTTCCCCAGCCAGCATTTTTTCGCGTTCGGATTTTTCAGCAGCCATGGCATCGCGGATGAGAAAGCAGAGAGCAGAGTCGGACGGGTGCCGCAGTTAGAAATGCTAGAGATACAGTCAGAGATTCAGATCGGTCACGGCTCCCAAACTGCTTGACGCCACGAGTTTGGCATATTTTGCCAGCACGCCCCGAGTATAGCGCGGTTCGGGAGGCTGCCACTGGGCGCGGCGCTGAGCCAGCTCTTCGTCGGAAACATGCAGATGCAGCAGGCGAGCGTCAGCATCAATCGTAATCAGATCCCCTTCCTGTACTAGGGCAATGGTGCCGCCTACAAAGGCTTCCGGAGCCACATGGCCGACCACCATACCGTAAGTGCCGCCCGAGAAGCGCCCGTCGGTAATCAGCCCAACGGCATCGCCCAAGCCTGCACCAATAATCGCCGAGGTGGGAGCCAGCATCTCCCGCATGCCCGGTCCGCCCTTGGGTCCTTCATAGCGAATCACCAGCACATCGCCGGCTTGAATCTTGCCGCTGAGGATGGCGTCGAGGCAAAGTTCCTCGGAGTCAAACACGCGAGCGGGCCCAGTGATGTTGCGATTCTTGATGCCCGTGAGTTTGGCCACTGAGCCTTCGGTCGCTAGATTGCCTTTGAGGATGCCAAGGTGCCCCTGGGGATACATCGGCTGATCCCACGGGCGAATCACGTCCTGATCCGGGCGCGGTTCGTCGGGGACTGCCTGGAGGCGTTCGGCAATCGTGTCGCCGGTAATTGTCAGACAGTCGCCGTGCAGCAAGCCGTGGTTCAGCAGCATCTTCATCACTTGGGGAATACCGCCCGCTCGATGCAGATCCGTGGCAACATAGCGCCCAGATGGCTTGAGGTCGCAAAGAACCGGCACCCGCGCCCGGATGGTTTCAAAGTCATCGATTGTCAAAGGCACACCCGCCGAATGGGCAATCGCTAGAAAGTGCAGCACCGCGTTTGTGGAGCCACCCACCGCCATGATTACCGAAATCGCATTCTCGATTGACTTTCGGGTAATGATATCGCGCGGTCGCAAATTGTTGCGGATTGCTTCTACGAGCACCTTGCCGGCCAGCTCAGTATTCTCGGCTTTCTCGGGGTCTTCGGCCGCCATCGTCGAGGAGTACATCAAGCTCATGCCCATGGCCTCAAAGGCCGACGACATGGTGTTAGCCGTGTACATGCCGCCGCAGGAGCCTGCCCCCGGACAAGCATTGCGCTCGATCGCCATCAGCATGGTTTCGTCAATTCGCCCGGCGCTGTACTGCCCAACGGCTTCAAAAGAGCTGACCACCGTTAAATCCTGCCCATCGAGATGACCCGGCTTGATGGTGCCGCCGTAGACAAAAATCGCCGGAATGTTCATCCGCGCCATGGCGATCATGGCTCCGGGCATGTTTTTGTCGCAGCCGCCGATGGCCAGCACCCCATCCATGCTTTGGGCATTGCAGGCAGTTTCAATCGAGTCGGCAATCACATCCCGCGACACCAGCGAGTACTTCATGCCCTCGGTGCCCATAGAAATGCCGTCGCTGACGGTAATGGTGCCAAAGATCTGCGGCATACCGCCCGCCGCTCGAATGCCGGCCTGGGCACGGTCTGCAATCGTGGCAATGCCCATGTTGCAGGGGGTAATTGTACTGTAGGCGCTCGCCACGCCCACAATCGGTTTGTTGAAGTCGTCATCGGTAAATCCGACAGCTCGCAGCATCGCCCGATTGGGGCTGCGCTGTACCCCTTGGGTGATCACTCGACTTCTCAGGTTGTCAGGCATTAGTTTTCCTCTCGCAGTAGTAACAAGTAGTAACAGATCGAAATCGGCATCAAACCATCAAAATTGGACTAATCAGCACCGTCATGCTGTGCCCCATCCTGCCATTCATTCCAGGTCCTCGCCCAAGATTTCAAGGCTCTATTTCAAGGCTCTATTTCAAGGCTTTACAGTGCCCTGTGGCGCGGGTGCTGCTTCGCCCATGTCAGGCAGTGGGCAATCCTTTAGGCAAGCCCGATTTGGGCAGACAGGGTTGGGTTGACGGGCCTTCAACCAACGCTTCGCCTATTGAAAATTGTCTCAGAAAGGTTTCAAAAAGACTAAAGTTGGGAATGCTGGAGTATTGGCTTATGATTTGGGGATTCGTTGGGCCCTAAAAGCATACCGCCTAACTCCACCTGCGGGAATCAAACCATTCATCCTGAACCATGCATCATGTATGTTGAGGAACTGCTGAATCAGTACGCAGCAGGAAAGCGCGACTTTCAAGAGGTCAGTTTAATTGGCGTCAATTTGAGCGGCAAAGATCTGCGCGGCATCAACCTGCGGCGAGCCAACCTCAGTCAAGCCGTGCTGCGGGGGATCGACCTTAGCTCTGCCAACCTGCGAGAAGCGAATCTGACTAGCGCTGACTTGAGCCAAGCCGCCCTAGTGGAAATTAACTTGATTGGAGCCGATTTGGCCCAAGCCAATCTCTATGAAGCCGACCTCAGCCGGGCCGGATTGCGGGGAGCTAAGCTAACTGCCGCTAACCTCAGCCGCGCCCATCTACCCGATGCCAACCTCGGTGAAGCCCTGCTCAGCCAAGCAACGCTCGTAGAAGCGACCTTGAGCCATGCTAGCCTACACCGCGCCAAGCTGATCGGTGTGGACCTCACTCGTGCCATTCTAGAGAATGCCAATCTGTCGAACGCGATTCTCAGCGGTGCCATGCTGGAAGGCGCCAATCTAGTCAATGCTGCGCTGCACGGGGCCAACCTCGAAGAAGCCGATTTGCGAGAAGCCGACCTGAGTCGGGCGCGGCTGATCAGCGCCAGCCTGATCAATACTAATCTGGGGCGGATCAACGGTCGCGGCATCAACCTGAGCTGGGCATCATTGCGAGGAGCCAATCTGCGGCGGGCGAACCTCTACCGAGCGCAGCTGAGCTGGGCCAATCTTAGCGACGCCGACCTCAGTGAAGCCGTTCTGATCAGCGCCAATATTAACCAAGCCAATCTGCACAATGCCGATCTCATGGGCACGATTATGCCGAGCGGTGCTACCCACGACTAGCTCTCTAGGACCTGCCAGTATCCAAAAGCGCGAGTCTCTAAAAACATGAGTATCTAAAAACACATAGGGACTGCCTTGCACCTCGTGGTGCTATAACCCAATTTGCGGCAGACTGATAAGAATTGTGAGGTTTTGGGCACGCTTACGAACAGTCGCGATCCAATCGCTGATCCAGTCGCACATTCAGCATCGGGAGTCTCACGAGTTCTATGTCAGATCAACATCCGCTGCCGCCGGCCGCTACGCCTCGGGTACCGCCCCCGCCGCCTGCTCGCCCGATGCCCGGACAGGTGCCTGGCATATCGTCTGGGTCTCCCCAAACGGTGCCGATGCCGGGAGTGCCTCGTTCTAAACCAGCCGCCGAAGCTGCTACGGTCTTGAATTCGGGCGTCCGACCGGCCCAAGTGGGCCATCGACCGGCTCCACCCCCCCGTGCTGCAGGTCGCAGTAAACCAACACCGGGACAACCAACCCTAGAGCAGCTCGTGCGGGAAGCCTTCGATAAGGGCTTTTCTGATGTTCATGTGGGTGTGGGAGAGGTGCCGCGCTTCCGCAACCGAGGCGAAATTGAAACCACGAGCTACCCCGTCACCGATCGGGAAACATTCTTTAGCTGGCTGAAGGAGATTCTCAGCGACGACGAAATCCAGCGTTTTCAAGACACCCTCGATTTTGACGGCGCTACTCAGTACGAGTTTGCTCGCGTGCGTCTGAATATCTTCGATTCGCTGCGCGGTCCGGCGATGGTGATGCGTCTAATTCCGCTGAAGATTCTGACAATCGATCAGCTCAACCTGCCGCCCGTTTTCAAAGATATTTGCCACTATCATAAAGGGCTGATCCTAATTACTGGACCCACCGGCTCTGGAAAGTCAACGACGCTAGCCGCGATGATTGACTACATCAACAGCGAGATGCCGAAGAACATCATCACGATTGAAGACCCGGTGGAATTTGTACATGTCAGTAAAAAGTCGCTGATTAAGCAGCGGGAAGTCGGCATTCATACCCTCAAGTTTGACAATGCTCTAAAAGCGTCACTGCGGGAAGACCCCGATATTATCCTTGTGGGCGAAATGCGCGACAAGGAAACCGTGAATACCGCTCTGAAGGCAGCGCAAACCGGGCACCTAGTGATGGGCACGCTGCACACCAATAGCGCCGTCAAGACCATTGAGCGGATTTTGCAGCTCTATGAACCCGATCAGCAGGCGCCAATGCGCGTCTCGATTGCGGAATCTCTGGTAGCTGTGATTGCTCAGGGGTTGTGCCGCACCACCGACGGCAAGCGAGCCGCCTTCCACGATATTATGATCAACACTGACGCCATCCGCGACTATATCCGGCGGGGCGAAATTGATGAAATTGAAGCGATTATTCCCCGCTGCACCTTCGATGGCATGTGTACGATGAATCAGTCGCTCTATAAGCTTTACGAAGCTGGACGCATCACCGAAGAAACTGCCCTCGAAAACTCCCCCAAGCCAAACGAGATGGCGCAAATTCTGCGGGGTCGGGTATGAGGACGCTGCGCGATAAAATAGGAGTCATCCTTCGCGGTCTACCTTGATGGGCAACGGTTCCGACTTATCCCTGAGTATCCTCCCTCAGCCCAATCCATCCCAGTCCTCTAGCCTATTTAAGGGCATTGCCCTGTTCACACCTGGCGGAGATCTTGTGTATTGCATTGATCCGCAGAAACACAACCGCTGGCATCTTCAGCTTTGCGTGTTCTTGCAGGAGTTATTGGGGCTATCGGAACCGCCACATTTTTTGGTGCCTTGCTACACTGCCACCCTTGACCGTTGGCAAGACCCGCGTACGCAGGAAGTGCATACCTTTGCCGAGGTTTACCCGTTTGTGCAGCGGCATCAAGCGCTGCTGAATGTCATCTTTGGCTGTACTCAGATGCGCTGGCAGTTGACCTCACAGGCACTAGACATGTGCGATCCCATGATGTTGGCATCCTACCGCCAGCAGTTTCCCCAGCTCTGGCAAAATCACGATCTGGTCGCGCGGTTAGAACCCATCGAACCCCGATGGCAGTGGCAGTCCGAAAAACCAATCGTTCCTGTCTGGTCAGCCAGACCAGCGCCATCAATTCAGGGACATGTGCTGCGGCTGTTTGTTTCCGGCAGCACTGCCGCCACCGAACAAATTTTGAAAACGCTCCACCAACTGCTCGAAGAACATCTGCAACAACCCTACACGTTGAAGGTGATAGATGTGCGCAAGCACCCGGAACAAGCCGAAGCGGATCAAATTACAGCCACTCCAACGTTAGTAAAAGTCTGGCCACGACCCGTGCGGCGCATCGCGGGTGACCTAGACAACCCGGCCACTCTGTTACAAGTGATCCAATGAATGCCCGTCATCAATGGCTTTTCAGCATCTTTTTTCATGCAAAACAGCCGTGTGAAGCCAACAACCTCCACACGGACTTGATTTATCTTTCTTAATCTATCTGAATCTATCAAATCGGTTTGAAGGTGAATTTGAAGGATCCAATTCAATCGACTTTCGGCCTTGTGAGCCTATAGTTACAACCCTGCCACCTAGGCAGGCAGCAACGATCGCTGGCAGCTCGGACAAACTGCATGGATCGTGAGCTGGCAATCTAGCAGATGGTAGCCTTCCTTCTGGGCCGTCTTCGCCCCCATTTTGAGGATGGAGTCGTTTTTGAATTCAATGGTCTTGTTGCACCGCACGCAAATCAAATGATGATGATGGTAGGGTGACGGCTGATTGATTTCGTAGTGCTTATGTCCCTCTGCTAGCTCTAGCTCGCGCAGGATGCCCATTCGAGACATCAGCTTCAGGTTACGGTAGATGGTGGACAAACTAATCGGCTCACCGTCTTCTTTTAGTAGGTTATAAAGATCTTCTGCACTCAGATGCCGACCCCTAGGGAGATTTTGGAAAATTTGCAGAATCGTTTCCCGCTGCGGCGTTAACCGCCAACCCCGCTCGTTGAGTTCAGCCTTGAGGGAGGATGCTGTGTACATATAAACCGTCCTTCTCAATAGCGCTGCCTTAATGAGAAGGATAACAATTGCTACGCTTATTTTCAAGAGTGTAATCTTGTTGCAAATGATGATTAAGAAGCTGGGAGAGAGTGAAGCCGAGGAAATGGCTTAATCGCAAGCAAGCCTTGCTATTGCCCGATTAAGTGCCAGTACTCGTTTGAGACAATTGCTAACGTTACTGGGTCGGGGTATTGAAATAAATGGGAAAGACTATCAATTCTGAAAAAATTGTTATATTTTCCTGAACGGCTGAAATTCTGATCGCTGTGGTTTTGCAGCCTCTTGCAAGCTGCTCATCGGACTCATTAGACGCGCTATAGTGTTTTTCTAAGCAATCAATTGAGAAACCCCTGTGTTTACTGGACTTGTCGCCACGACCGGTACATTGCGGACCCTAGGAGACTACCTGCTGCATATTTCTTGCGGTAACGCTGCACCCGAGAAGATTTTGCAGGATCTAGCCATTGGAGATAGCGTTGCTGTAGATGGCATCTGCCTCACCGTCACCGAGATTTTGCCCACAGGCTTTGTAGCTGCTGTATCGCCGGAAACCCTCAGTCGCACCACCCTAGCGTCAGAAACTGGTGAAGCGTTGGTGAATCTGGAGCCATCGCTGCGGGTCGGCAGTAAGTTGGGGGGTCACTTTGTCACGGGGCATATCGACGGCATTGGATATCTGGACACTGCCGTGCAGACGGCTACCGCTTGGGAAATGAGTTTTCGGGTTTCGGATCCGCGAGTGGCGCGCTACATCGTGCCCAAAGGCAGCATTGCTGTGAATGGCGTTAGCCTAACCGTGGCAGACTGTAACCCAGCCGGCACCTGGTTCAAAGTGGCGGTGATTCCCCACACCTACGCCGAAACGAATCTACGCAAGCTGCAGCCGGGTAGTCCGGTGAATCTCGAAGGCGATGTCTTGGGCAAGTATGTCGAGAAATTTCTGCGGATCGGTCCCCATCCGCAATCGCCTGCTTTGGCGGACCTAGAAGCAACGATGGCGGCGGGCCATATGGATGACTCGTCTCACTCCTCGTCTGAAAGCCTGACACCGGCCTTTCTAGCGGAGCATGGGTATTTGTGATGTCCGGCAGAGTGGCGCGCTGTTCTAGCGGTTGGCTCGCGGGTCGATGCTGTCGCGCAGCCCGTCACCTAGCAGGTTAAATGCCAGCACAATCAGCGTGATCATCAGCCCCGGCAAAATGATCGTCCAGGGAGCAGAGAGGGCATAGCCATTGGTGAAGGAATCGGACAGGAGTGTGCCTAGTTCTGGCGTTGGCGGTTTGGCACCCAGTCCCAGAAAGCCGAGACCGGCTGCTTCGAGCGTAGCCGTGCCGATCGCCAAGGTGGCTTGCACAACCAGCGGAGCCAGACTAGCGGGCAGAATGTGGTTGAAGATAATTCGTTCCGGCTTGGCACCAAAGGCTCGTGCAGTCTGGACAAAGCCCTGTTCGCGCAGCGACAGCACCATACTGCGGGTGAGCCGAATAAAAATGGGAATCTGCACCACGGCAACGGCGATCATGACGCTTTGCAGACTGGGACCGATCACCGTAGCGACAGCAATGGCCAGCAAAATCGAAGGAAAGGACAGCAAAATATCGGTCAACCAGCTAATCATGCGCTCGCTCCAACCGCGAAAATAGCCAGCAATTAAACCGAGAAAGGTGCCGATGATCAGCCCTAGCCCTACTGAGACCAAGCTTACCAGCAGCGAAATGCGGATGCCGTACCAGACCAAGCTGAGCATATCCCGTCCCAGTCCATCGGTGCCAAAGGGATAGGTTACGCTGGGTGGACTCAGCCGCGCTGCAAAATCTCTTGCTGTTGCCGGATCAAACGGGCGCAGCACCGGAGCCAAAATCGCTAGCAACACAATAGCAACCGTGAGAAATAAGCCAATCCGCGCCGAGATTGATCGCAGAAACCGCTTGCGAGCCTTCTGAAACGACGATTGGCGAACTACAGGACGAGCAGGCAATGTTTCCATGGGGACAGGGGGAAATAGGAAGTGAGGAGTGGAAAATAAAGTTTATAGTTTACTTATATTGAATGCGCGGATCGAGGAAGGCGTAGGAGATATCAACGAGGAGATTAATCAGCACAAAAACGATCGCCACAAAGACAACGCCACCTTGAACAACTGGATAATCGCGGGTGAGAATGCCGTTGTAAATCCAAGATCCCAAGCCTGGCCAGGAAAAAATTGTTTCCGTGAGGATCGCGCCGCTAAGCAGGGTACCAAATTGGAGCCCCACGATCGTGACGACGGGCAGTAGGGCATTCTTGAGGGCATGTTTATTGATTACCCAGCGTTCCATCAGCCCCTTTGCGCGGGCAGTGCGGATGTAGTCTTGCGACAACACTTCCAGCATGGCGCTGCGGGTAATGCGAGCAATAATGGCTAGGGGAATGGTACCTAGGGTGAGCGCCGGTAATATTAAGTGCGCCACAACATCGCCAAAGGCGCGGAAATCCAGCCGTAGCAGCGAATCCAGCAGATAAAATCCCGTGATTGGCTGTAGATTAGTTGCAACACCTAGGCGACCGCTGGGCGGCAAAAGCTGCAAGTTCACCGCAAACAAGTACACCAACAGCAATCCCAGCCAATACACCGGCATGGACACGCCCAGTAGCGAGGTGCTCATGGCGATGTTATCAATCCAGCCATTTTTGCGGACTGCAGCAATAATCCCCGCTGGCACTCCCAGCACTACCGCCACCATCATCGCCGCCAAGGACAGCTCAAACGTAGCCGGGAACCGAGTGGCAATTTCCCGCGTGATTGGGATGCCGCTAATAATGCTTCTGCCCAAATCAAACTGAATCAAGCGACCGAGCCATGCCAGATACTGCACTGGCAACGGTTGGTTGAGTCCCAGCCGCTCACGCAGGGCTTCCACCTGATCGGGTGTGGCCCGCTGCCCCAGCAAAACAACTGCTGGATCACCCGGAATGAGTTGCAGAAACAGAAAAACGAGCAGCGTAATGCCCAGAAGCACAGGAAGGAGATCGAGGAGGCGTTTGGCGATGTAGCGCAGCATGGTGATGAAGAGGGAGTGGGAAGCAGGAAGTAGAGCGGTGAGGTGGGTGGAGAAGAGGAGTAAAGGGGAGGCAGGGTGTTCTTTTCTCTGCCGGATTACTCCTCATCGGCTGACCTAACTTTTCTCCACGGTCTCAAAGGACTCTGAACCGAGCGGACTTGGACTCCAGCCGCTGATATTGGCTCGCTGAGCGTTCAGGGGTTGCGAGTGAACAATGGGCACGCGCACGGCCTCGTCGGCAATAATTTTTTCCGCCTGAGCATAGAGCTGAGCGCGTTTTGCCTGATCGGCGGTTTGGCGAGCTTCATCCAGAAGCTGGAACACCTGCGGGTTTTCCCAGTTGCCGATGTCTTTGGTACCGCCGCGACCGAAGTGGTAGTAGAGGAAGTTGTCGGGGTCGCCGTAGTCGCCGGTCCAGCCCAGCATGTAGGCTTGGTAGCCGGGAGCCTTCAGGCGATCGTCAAGATAGGCTGCCCAGTCTTTTGTGTTCAGCGTGACGCGAATTCCTAGCGCGCTCAGATCGGCCGCAATGGCTTCGGCGATCGGTTTGGGCGTCGGGAAGTAAGGACGCGATACGGGCATGTACCACAGCTCCAGATCAAAGCCGTTGGGGTAGCCAGCGTCCGCCAGCATTTGCTTGGCTCGCTCGGGATTGTACTCAACGGGTTTCAGATCGGGTGCCTGGAAGTCTTTCAATGAGGGTGGCGTGAAGTGGGCGTCAGTGGTAGCTAGCCCAGACCAAAAGCCGTCCACAATTTCCTGTTTGTTAATTGCCATCGAAATCGCCTGCCGCACTTCTTTCTTCGACAGCGGCTCATAGCTGGGGTTGAGCGCCAGATAACCAACATTGAAGGGGGGACGCCGCACCTCTTGCAGGTTGGGATCGGATTGCAGTTCATCGAGCTGGTCTGGAGCAATATCTACCGTGAAGTCAATGCTACCTGCGCGGAGTTCTGCCAAACGAGCCGACGGCTCTTTGATAAAACGAAAAACGAGATTCTCTTCTTTCGGGAAGTCTTGTTTCCAGTAGTTAGGATTGCGGGTTAGCAGGATGCGGTCGCCCGTGCGCCACTCTTGGAACACAAAGGGTCCGGTTCCGACAGCCTGAGCACCGGCAATGCCGTAGTCTGCCCCCGCGGTTTTGATCGCCTCAGGGCTGGCAATACCAAAATAGCCGGAGGCAATGGCGGCAGGGAAGGCGGCAAACGGCTCTTTCAGCACAAACCGAATCGTCAAGTCATCCACTACCTGGATGTCCTGCAAAAGCGAGGCATCACTACCTTTGTAGCCGCCAAACAGCCCTTCCCAGACCGCATAGGTTTTACCGGCATCGCGGAAGCCCTGCGGATCGTTCGGATCCCACCAGCGGTTGACGTTAAAGCGCACCGCTTCGGCGTTGAATGGTGTACCGTCGTGGAAGGTGACACCCTCGCGCAGCTTAAATTCCCAGGTCTTGCCATCATCGGGAGATGACCACTCGGTGGCCAGAGCTGGCTCTAGGTCAGTTGTGCCCGGCTTGTAGTCAAGCAGGCGGTCATAGATTTGCTGCTGCACATAGATTGAATTGCCGTCCTCAATGTTGCCCGGCTCCAGATTGGCTGGGTCGCCGCCCGAACCAAACACCAGCGTGCTGACATCTGTTTGAGCAGCCGGACTGCCTGCCTCAGAGGTTGTGGTGGGTTGCTGAGCACAGTTAGAAAGGGTGACGGTAAGGGCAGCCGTGAGGATCATGAGGGCTGCTTGCCATCGTTTCATGCGTCGAATCATGCATTTGTCCTTGGGGTTCAATAAGAAATCCAGAAGGTACTGTTGGGAGAGCCGCACCTATTCAGCGGGATAAAACCGCAGTGGGCCGCACTGCTGCTGACGGCGGTGATTACGGTTCTCGGTCAAAACAGCGGCTATAGCAAAGAGGGCAAACCTCCTCACTGAAGTTACTTGATCGTAGAAAGTAAAGTTCTGCCTAAAGGCGTTGTTTTATTGAGTGAGCCGCTTCAAAACAAGCGGAACCTAAGCAACGTTGATATACCTAAAAACAGTAGCGACTGAAATTCTCATCTGCAAAAATTGCGATGATCTCTTCAAGATTGGGGTCTCTAGCACTGACAAACTGTTACAAAAGCATCAGTTTGACCAGTGATTGCAACCCATCAGCAGATCTGCCTTTACCAGTATGCCGCAGCCGTCAATCCAGCTTAATTTTTAGCAACAATTAAACTCCACCTGCTGCGCTAGACTAGCGCTAGTCGGTCTTCCAGATGCCTCCTGCTGGATCTAGATCTGGGAACGTAGCGTTAAATTTCGCATCTTCTGATTAAGAATATCTCCGCCGAAAGAGAGATTTCCTATGGCATAATTTATGATTCAGAATAGAACTTACCCTACAGAAAATCTCTGAAAGCTGCTTTTTTATACTTGAGAAGCCTGCACTAAATTTCTTGATTTGTTGACACTCTTTTCTCGATTACTGACTAATGTCCACCCCGATTCTCGACATTCGCAATCTGTGTATTGATTTTCAGCAAGAAAAGGATTTTGTTCCTGCCGTTCAAGATGTATCCTTTCATCTGATGCCCGGAGAAACGGTTTGCGTTGTCGGAGAGTCGGGGTCTGGCAAATCAGTGACATCGCTAGCAATTATGGGGTTGCTCGTTCCCACGGCGCGTGTGCGCGGCAGCCTCTGGTTTTGGAACCCTAATCGAGCATCGGCCGCGGTAGATTTGCTGCAGCTCTCCCCTGACGAACGCCGTGCCTACCGAGGCGGGCAGATCGCCATGATTTTTCAGGAGCCGATGACTTCCCTCAATCCGGTCTACACCTGCGGTGCTCAGGTCATTGAGGCAATCCGGCTGCACAGCCCGCTCTCTGAAGCAGAGGCTCAGCAACAGGCGATTGATCTGTTCCGCGAGGTGAAGCTGCCAGAACCGGAAGCCATGATGGATCGCTACCCACATCAGCTTTCGGGCGGGCAGATCCAGCGGGTGATGATTGCTATGGCCCTGAGCGGCAACCCGGCGCTCTTGATTGCCGACGAACCGACCACGGCACTGGACGTGACGATTCAAGCTACGATTCTAGAGCTCCTGCGCGAAATTGGTTCCCGTCGCCAGATGTCCGTTTTGTTTGTAACCCACGATATGGGCGTAGTGTCAGAAATCGCCGATCGCGTCGTCGTTATGTATCGCGGCCAGGTCATGGAAGTAGCCAGTGCCTACGATCTGTTTGCCCATCCCCAGCACCCCTACACAAAGGGCCTGCTCAACTGCCGCCCCACTCCCGAGCGCCGCCTCTATCGTCTGCCCACAGTCTCTGATTTCATGCAGGTGAGCACCGCCGCGGATGGCAGCATCCAGATCGAACCGCAGCCGCGCAGCATCATCGACAATAATCCTCGCTTTGCAACGGTTTCTGCTGCCGAACGCGCCGATCGCTATGAGGACCTCATTCAGCAAACACCCCTGCTTTCGGTGCGCCACCTCACGAAACGCTATCCAGTGCGAACGGGCATATGGGGACGCAAGAGTTTTTTGAATGCTGTTGAGGATGTTAGCTTCGACGTTTATCCGGGAGAAACGCTAGGGCTAGTTGGCGAGTCGGGCTGCGGCAAATCGACCCTGAGCCGAGTGCTGCTGCGATTGATTGAACCAACCGCGGGCGAAGTTATCTTTGACGGCAAATCTGTGTTTCAGCTCAACGAGTCGGAACTGCGCCAACTCCGCCAGGAGATGCAAATTGTCTTCCAAAATCCCTATGGCTCAATGGATCCGCGCCAGAGTATCGGCTCTGCCCTGATCGAACCAATGCTAATTCACCATATTGGAGCCAACCATCAGGAACGTTACCAAAAAGCCGTCGCGCTGCTGGAGCGAGTTGGCTTGGACGAAAGCGCCATGAGCCGCATGCCCCACGAATTCTCGGGCGGACAGCAGCAGCGCATCTGCATTGCCCGTACTCTCACCTGCAATCCTCGCTTTATCATCTGCGATGAGTCGGTTTCGGCGCTCGATGTTTCGGTGCAGGCTCAAGTGCTGAATTTGCTGAAAGACCTACAGCAAGATTTCGGACTGACCTATATTTTCATCTCCCACGATCTTAGTGTCGTCAAGTTTGTTAGCGATCGCATCATGGTGATGAACCAGGGCAAAATCGAAGAAATCGGCCCGGCAGACGCCATCTACACTAACCCCAGCCGCGACTACACCCGCCAGTTAATCAATGCCATTCCCAGCGCCACCCTCGAAGAAATTCAGCAGCGGCAGTCGCGTTTGGTCCGTGCTTGACGCCCATATTGGTTGGGTTTGACAGCTGGAACGTGGCGATTACTGGAGAGCAGGAAGCATGTTAGTACTGCGACAGAACAGCCCTTCAGCGAACGTGGCTCCCACGGCGTGAACGCATTTCCGCGCAGAGTGATGTCCTGCAGTAAGATTTATCAGCAGGGAAGCGAGGGAACTTGAGGTGTTTTCCTGGCTTCCATAACCTGTAATGATTGATGGCATCTGCATGACTTCTCCGCTGCTCACCTGCCCTCCCTACTGCAACCATACAACTGGGCATCCTCCGAGCCATAAAATCCGTTCCCTCAGCGTTGCTCTGGGCGTTCTAGTCTGCTTTTCATTGGTGGAACTGGGCGTTGGACTCATCAGCCACAGCTTGGCTTTGGCCGCCGAGGCAGGGCATATGCTCTCGGATGGGTTTGTGCTGGCTCTAGCGCTGCTTGCCACCTGGATTGCCCGCTGGCCGGCGTCTCCCACTGCACCCTTCGGCTATCGGCGGGTAGAAATTTTGGCAGCTCTCACCAATGGTTTAGGATTGCTGGGCGTAGCGACTTGGATCGGCTGGGAAGCAGTGGCGCGGCTGCATGCTCCACCCACCGAAATTCTGAGTCTACCCATGCTGGTGACTGCCCTTCTGGGGCTAGGAATTAACCTGATCAACGCGGCTCTACTGCACGATGACAGCCATCATGACCTCAATCTGCGGGGAGCGTTTCTGCACATGGTAGCCGATGCCATCAGCTCGATTGGCATCATCTTGGCTGCTCTGGCTGTATGGATGTGGGGGTGGACTTGGGCCGATGGAGCAATCAGCTTAGGAGTAGCGATTTTGATTGCAGGAGCCGCACTGCCGCTGATGCGTCAGAGCCTGCATATTTTGCTGGAGAAATCTCCTAGTCATCTTGACCTGAATCAGCTGCAAACCCACCTCCAGAGTTTTGCTGGCGTGATTGCCGTCACTGATCTGCGCGTTTGGACGATTGCCCTCGGTCAGAATGCCCTCTCGGCTCACCTCACCGTCAGTCTCCAAGAGGGCTGCCAGCGCGATCGGCTGCTGCAGCAAATACAAACTTCATTGCAGCAAGAATTCGATATTCAAGAGAGTTTCTTGCAGCTTGCTGGGCTACCTGTGGAGATCCTCAACCCGCCACTGAGCGAACGCATGAACCTCAGTTCCCAGAAGTGATGATTACCGACTCCACCTGGCATTACAGCGGTGGGGGATGTTGCTAGCGGCGATGCAGCCTACCACCCTTTACAAAGGCATTTTATG
>JACYLU010000007.1 GCA_015272325.1 Synechococcales cyanobacterium C42_A2020_086
TCGTTTGGCGAAGCTAAAGCAGAACAATTCATAATTGTTTAGAAACAAGCTCTAAGAAGATCGTCACGCTTAAAGTCAGCAAGAGCAATCGCCTGTTTTGCTTCTTGGAGTTTGATGTCAAACTTCATCATTTTTGCCTGAACCGTGCTTCAAAGTACCTTAACTTAGAACGCTAACAAATAGCCTTTCGGTAATGCCCTCACCCAAAACTAAGCTGCCTAACGACTAAGATAAGCGGCGGTAGACAACTTTGGCAACCTCACCAAAATCTCTAAAAGTCCGCTTCTTGGCAACCTCACCAAAATCTCTCAAAGTCCGCTTCATCGACTTGTTAGCTGGTGGTCGTGTTTTGCTGTAACCACTCTACAAAGATCTCGCGCCCTAGCTCACCCGATGCGATCGCCAATATCAAACGCTCTTGTTCATCCACAGAAGCGTTAATTTCCAACCCATTCAAAACAAGAAAAGCCTCCGTTGCAGCATGACCTGTACGTTTGTTTCCATATGATTGACAACCCTAATGCGGCCGCTTTCTCCAGCAAACTTGGGTACAGATCTTCTCCGCTAAACGTCATGCGAGGCTGGGCGATCGCTGACTCTAACAAACCTATATCTCGGATACCTAACGCTCCACCGGATTGCTCAAGAATTCTGCGATGCAGTTCTAATATCTCTATTAGCGTCAAATAGCGGATCATGCCAACCGTCGATACAGTTCAGCATTCTTCGCTAGCACATAGTCGGCTGTGTTAACAAAGTCGCCTTTTTGCAGATTTAGCCAATCTTCCAGGCTCGCCTTCAACAGCACTTCAATCGCAATGCCATGCGCTTTTGCTAAATCCTGTAGCTTTTGGAATTGGCTGTCTGAAAGATCAAGTGTGATATAAGCCACAGCGAGCGCTCTCCTAGTGTTTCTGCGTCAAGTTTAACACTCACTCCTAACTGAATAACCTTGCTATACCGTCCCAGCCCAAAAACGAAGCCAGCTAACGTTTGAGTTCAGCGGTTGCCAGTCCCTTTACAACACCACAAACAGCTTAGGTCAATCCGCTGCACCGGGGTTGTTTGCCTTCTACCAACTCAGAACTCATTTTCTGAGATTGGATAAGTTCGCATGTTGCCTCCATATACTTTGTATAGAGTTAAAGTAACTTCACTAAATTTAATTCCTCGTAGAGTTTGAACTTCTCTGAGATTAAAGGGATCTGTACGTGCAAGTGCTCCGGAATCAAGATCACGATACCTGACATCATAGTTGCCAGCCTTAATGTTTTCAACTTTAAATTTTTCTCTAGCACGAATAAAAAATACTCGTACTGGTGCTGGAGGATTAGTGTCTAGGATGAATAATTTGACGAATACGTCAGAATCATTCTGTGAATTATCTACGATCACGTTTGAATAACCGTCTGTCCTCTGTATCGGATAACCGTCAATATAACTGGATGCAGAAGGGAACGGAACACCATTATCAGCTGTAGTTGGACGAACATATTCAGGTTTTGGTCGTGGTGGTGAACTCGTATCAGGTACTTGTGTAGGCGATACGGTTGAGCTAGCTTGATTGGTTTCAGTTGGAGCGTAAGCAGCTGAACCGACAAAGAGAGCAGCAACAGCGATTAATATACTTCCTTGTATATAAAAAGCTCGATTAGGGATTGACCAAGAATTTTTCAGCCGTTTAATCGATGTTTTTGTATCTAAAGCAGAAAGGAATTCTTCTACTAAATTGAGGACTTCTCTTTCATCTTTCTTCTTGATTTTCCTTGCAAAATCTTGAGCATCTGCTGCAATAGCACGTGCAAGTTCAAGCTTATTTTGGGTTGCAAAGACCCAGGCTTGGTATGCTAGTAAGCGCGCATTCACCTCATCTGGCTTACTTCCGCCAAACAGATTTTGGAATATTGTTGACACTGAGTAAATCAAGCCCCAGGGTAGTCCCCACCAACCCAGAAACCAAGTGATCATTGTGCTCTGTATTGCTTTACTTTCAGCACATTTAGGACAGAAAATTCCCTGAATTGGAGTGCGAATAGTTAGGATAATGAAGCTTGTAACTTGGAAAAATATTACATATCTTGGCTGAGCAATGACTTTTTTGCAGCAGGAACAGGCAATAGGTTCTAGTGCTACTTGCTTGTGGGATGCTGCCTTAGATTCTGGTATTTGAGCATATAAGGTATCGTATTGTGCACGGGTATCAGGATTGCTTAAAACTTCATAGGCCTCACTAAGGTACTGAAATTGTCTCACTGCATCAGGTGACGGATTTCGATCAGGATGAAGATCTTTCGCTTTCCGGCGAAATGCAGACTTGATTTCAGTAGCTGATGCAGTTTCGAGAACACCTAGCAAAGCGTAGTATCCTGCTGGGTCTTTTCTATTCACGCTTCTTTAAATCTGTCAAACGAATATTCATGCAAGTCTAATTGGTAGAGTACCCACAGGTAGCTTTGAAACAACTGAAGTTCCATCGGTAACGTAGAGGGCTAACGACTCGGTTCAGCGGCTGCAAATAACCTTTGCATCCACACCAGAGACTTTCGGCAGTCCGCTCCAACCGGATTGTCAGATCGCTGTGGCTACCTTAGGCTGCCTCTCTTTGGCTAGAGTCTTTCGATATTCAGCAGCTTCAGCAACCTTAGTAAAAATTACTTCGGATTTGCAAATCTTCAGTTCTTTATCCGTCTCTCGCACGACCTGAACTATTTCATCCAATGAAACCCGAAAGAACTCTTTTCTTTCATTTTCCTTGTTCACTCTCCTGTGATGGAAACATTTATGTAATCGAGATTCAAGTTCTGGAGCATCTTCGCAAAAGATCATAGCATGAACGTCAAAGGGAAAAGGAACAGATGCATCCCCTAATTCCTTAACTCGATCCATTGGTTCAAGGCGACGTGTCATACCTATTTTATAGACATCTTCGCCAAACGAGCCAATGTTGGAAATGATATAAACGTGTCCAGATTTAGTTAATTGAGCTTGAGATATAGCCCTTTCCTTATTCGCTTCTGCTTCTGCAAGTCGCTTCTGCAACTCCTCAATTTGGCTCAAGAGTTTCCCTTGAGCTTTCCCTGTAGCTGACTCTACATCTCTACGAGCCTTTTCCAAAGCTTCTTGATAACGACGCTCTTCCCGTTCGGCATCTTGTCTTGCTTTCTCCAATTCACGCAGTGCTTTTTCCTCCTCGCGCATCTGCTCACGAATAAGGCGCTGTTCCTCCTGCTCTTGATATTTCTTCTCTTGATATTCATGGGTTAGCCAAAGCTCCTGAAGCTTTAGATCTAAATAGGTTGAAGTAATCTCGCAATGAGTAGTTTGAGACAATCTATTCAACTCCTCATAGGCTTTTCTAATACGGTTTTCCATTGTTTGAATATTGTTGTATTTAACTTTAACTACAGAAGCATCACATTCACCGTTAAAAGCACGAAGAACTAGCTTTAAGAAATTATCAGTCATCTTTTTACCTTCTTTCACGCTTCCACCAACTGACCATTCTGTATGGCAGACAGCGGCTTGCTTGTCCTTAATCAGTTGTTTTTGCTGAGCGCGAATTTTGTCTAAGCGTTGCTTGTATTCTTCAGCTCCTTGAAAATCATATTTGGACTCATAAAATCCAAACGCCTCGACAATTTCTTGTTCTTCAAGTCCTTGAAGTTTTTCCTTGAGGGCTAAAATTTTGGTAGATAGTTCCTGTTCCTTTGCTTTTGCCTGCTTATCAAGTTGTTTAAGTCGATCTGTTAGAACAGTAATTTGTGTGTCTAACTGTCTAGCAGTATCTTCTCTAGAGATGAGTCCTCCATATTTCCAATCGGCTTCTTGTAATCGCTTATCTGCTTCCTTCAACCTCTGCTGAGATATTGCATAGTCATTCTTTCTCTGTTGCAATTGCTTAATCACTAAAGCAAGCGCAGTAGCTAATCCGATAGATAGGAGAAATAGTAGGTATGTCATGGAAGCAAGCCGAAATCACCTGTTATAGATTGCCCGAATCAGCACCCATACGTACTAAAAACTAGAATTTGCTCAACTTTGCACCTGATCGTATCGAAAAATACAAATTTCGGTTTCTCAGAGTACCGCCTGACCAAGATTTAAAGCGATCTGACAACTTATTGTACTGAAACTTTCCGTATATCTACCCTATACAGAAATTACCTGGAAGTTTGCTGAAGTAATTCCCACAGTCGGGGAGTTACCTGGAAACCTTCTAGAATATTATCCATTTCCTAGAGATTTACTCCGAAAAGTTCTGTATATTTTCAGATTTTTACACGGAAATACTAATGTACTATTTGCTACATTAAGTATCTCCGTAGACCCATGGACTCTCAACCCAACTCTCAACCCAAGCTTTTCGACCAAGTTCGCAGCGTCTTGCGCCGCAGACACTATTCCTATCAAACAGAACAAAGTCGTTATGGTTCTGGATTTGACATCTTTGGCATCTGTCCGCAGTTTTCAGAAGATTTTAGACAGGCAGAGTGCCCTCTACGCGCGATCGTTTGCAACGCGGGAATTCAAATCGTTTCAGGCACCCAATGTACAGCAGACGGCTTTGAGATGACGTTTGGGGTTAACCATCTGGGACATTTCCTACTCGTCAATCTGCTTTTGCCGAATTTGAGTGATTCTTCTCGCATCGTCTTCGTGAGTAGCAACACGCACGATCCAGCAAAACAGACTGGAATGCCTGCCCCTCAATATCAAGCTGCTGAATCGCTTGCTTTTCCCAGTGATAACAGAGATGGAGATGGTGGAGATGTGGGGCGGGTTCGCTATACCACCTCCAAACTTTGCAATGTTCTCTGTGCCTATGAGCTTTCCCGCCGATTACAAAAGCAGCGATTGAAAATTACAGTCAATGCTTTTAACCTAGGCTTGATGCTCAACACGAAGTTGATTCGAGATTATGGTCAGACAGAGCTTTCTGAGTTAAGTGCAACCATTTCATCCACCGTTTTAGAGAACGCTAAAAGCTCTCCAGCAATCGGTGTTGCTCTCGCCAAACTTGTCCTTGACTCGGAATTGGAAAACTTAACAGGCAAATATTTTGACGGGTTGCATGAAGTTCAATCTTCTCAGGAATCTTACAACGAACAGAAAGCAAGTGAGCTTTGGGAGTCCAGCATGAAACTAGTTCTGAGTCTACAGACAACTTTTTGATCGCTGCCCTCAACGATGACGTGCGGTCTAACAAGGCGCTGCAGCAGACGCGGTAGACAGCGTTGCGCCGCTGAGCTTGCGCGTTATCAAGTTAAGGTCGTTCAACAGTGGCGCGGTTTCTCAGGCGCTATTTTAGGCGTCGTTGATTCCCCTTGAAGCGGATATACTCCGATAAGAATGCCAGAAAGCCAGACGCCAAGATCAGCAGTACGCTAAGGGCATTAATGTCGGGTTTGACGCCCGTGCGGACCCGGCTAAAGATCTCCATGGGCAGAGTATTGGCACCGCCGCCGGCCGTGAAGCTGGCAATCAACAGATCATCCATACTCAGTACAAATGCCAGCAGGCAACCCGACAGAATGGCCGGCATCAGTTCTGGCAATAAGACTTTAATAAAGGCTTGGGCTGGGGTAGCCCCTAAATCGAGAGCTGCCTCCTCTAGGTGAGGATTCAAGCCCGTGAGGCGGGTGGAGACTACTACCGCAATGTAAGCCAGGCAGAAAACAATATGCGCGGCAATAATCGTCCAGAGGCTGAGAGATGCCCCCACTGTCACCAAAAACACCAGCGTTGCCACCGCAATTGCAATGTCTGGAATGATCAGCGGCAGATAAGAGATACCGCGATACAGTCCTTTCCCCGGGAAGGAATACTTGGCTAGCCCCACCGCCATCATGGTGCCTAGTACCGCCGAGATGGCAACCGCACAGAAAGCCACGGCTAAGCTATCTCGTAGCGCCGACAGAATCCGAGCGTCGTTCAGCAGACTGTAGTACCAGCGGAGGCTAAATCCGCCCCAGGTGGCACTAAAGCGGGAAGCATTGAAGCTGTAGAAACCTAGAATCAAAATTGGGATGTACATGAATCCGTACATTAGCCCAGTCAGGATCGCTTGCCAGGAAACCCGAATCTTAGGAGCAGCGGAAGGAAGCGGCGAGGTCATAGCATGTTTCGGGGATTATGCTTCTGTAAAAAATAAAAAATTAGATGGGCAAATGTAGTGCATGTCGTAACGGGAGAAGCTACGAGCGAGCAGCACTACGATCTCCATATTTGAGCAGTAGCGCAATCGCAATACTGACCGCTAGAATCAGCAACATGCTGAAGCTCGAACCTAATCCCCAGTTGCGAGTTGCTCCTAGAAACTGGTTGTAGATCAGGCGAGATACCGTCATACTGGATGCTCCCCCCAGCAGCTCGGGCACAACAAAATCTCCCAAGCTAGCGATAAACACCAGCAAACCGCCAGCTGCAATGCCAGGAAGTGTCTGTGGCACAGTAATTTTCCAGAATGATTGTTGCGGTGTTGCTCCCAAGTCGGCAGCCGCTTCCAGCAAGCGCCGGTCCAGCTTTTCTAGCGAAGCATACAGAATCAGCACCATGTAGGGCAAGAAACTATAGGTCAGGCCAATCAATACAGCCGGGCTGCGATTCAGCCAAGATTGCCCTGGCAGCCCAAATAGTTCCAGCACTGTATTCAGCAAGCCACTCGGCCGCAGAATCGTGATCCAGGCATAGGCTCGCAGCAGCGACGAGGTCCACAGCGGCAGCACAAACCCGACCAGCAGAAGATTTCGCCAGTGTTTGGGGGCTTTAATCGCAATCCAGTAAGCGACGGGAAAGCCCAGTAGCAGACAGACAATCGTCGTTCCAACAGCAAAACCTAGCGAGCGCCCAATCACCTGCAAATAAACAGGTTGAAACACTTCTAGGTAATTGCCCAACCCATAGCTACCAGCCGGTTGCCCTAACCGAAATCCAGGGATCAGACTTAGTTCGAGAATGAGCAGCGTTGGGGCAACTAGCAGCAGCGTCAGCCACAAACCCGAGGGCAGCAGCAAAACAATGGGCTGAATTAAATTAGCTAGCCGGCGCTGCCATCCCGACGCAGCAGAAGATTCAGCAAGAGGAGTAGTGGCCATGGATAGGTCAAAGCGGGAAAAACGTAGGGGCAAGAACAATCAAAAGCAAGGACAGGCACGGCGAATCATGCTGGAAACTGAAAGCACCTGAGCGAATCGCCTGCTCAACGTTAGATGCCAGACTAGATGCTAGAGGGGCAATTAGGTGCTCGTCAACTGTGTCCAGAAGCGGTCGTACAAGTCCGCAATGTCTTGCGGCACCGGAGCAATGCCTTCACACTTGTCGAGAATCGCTTGCGGAGGAAACAGGTTTTCGTTATTCTTCACCTCCGGCGACAGCCGGTTAAAGGCTGCTTCATTGGGTGTAGCGAATTTGAGCCGCTCCACAAGCTTGGCTGAATTCTCGGGTTCCAGCATGAAATTGATCCACTCATAGGCAGCATCTGGATTGGGTGCCGATTTGGGAATGACCATCGTATCGGTCCAAAGCGATGACCCCGACTCCGGCACGATGTATTGCAAATTCGGGCTTTCTTCCATTAGTACAATGGCATCCTGAGAATAGGCCATCGATATCTGCAAATCGCCGCTCGCCAGTTGGTCTTCCCAGCCGTTTGTCATGAAGGCAGCAATCGCCGGTTTAATTTCCAGCAGTTTGTTGTAGGCTTCTTCGATCTCAGCGGGTTTCGTGGAGTTGAGCGAGTAGCCAAGGTATTGCAGCGTTGCCCCAAAGACTTCCCGCACGTCATTAATCATCGTCAGGCGTCGCGACAGGGAATCCACATTGTTCCAGACGTAATCCCAGCCTCTGACCTTTTCCTGAACTCGTTGCGGATCAAAGATCAAACCCGTAGTGCCCCAAACGGCAGGGACGCTGTGGGCATTGTTGGCGTCATAAACAGGATTTTGCCACTTCGGCATCAACCCATCGATTCCCTTGAGACGAGAGCGATCCAGCGGCATGAGCATATTCAGCTCAATCATCTGCTCCACCATATAATCAGAGGGAAAGATAATACTGTAGGCTCTGCCGCCGCCAGCTTGCATTTTAGCCAGCATGGTTTCGTTCGAGTCGAAGGTATCGACCACTACCGAAATTCCAGTCTGATCTTTGAAATTTTTTAGCAGTTCATCGTCGGTATAGTTGGCCCAGCTAAACACATGGAGCGTCTTAGAATCCGTCGCGGTTGTTCCATCAGCGGTAGGACTAGTCTCTGCTGAGGGAGCCGTATTGTTAGACAGATTGCGGGCACAATTTGAAAGGACAATCCCTGACACAGCGGCGGCGGAGGTTTGCAGAAATCGCCGTCTAGCGACAGAGAAACGAGGCGATGGGCTGAGCCGCGAAAATTTCCGGGGATTCGTCGGAGGCATTGCTCGTTCCTAACTCCTACGGGGTGACCTACTTCATCAGGATAGCGAATGGTGCTACCGAAAGTTTTTATTTCAAGATCGCATTGGTGAGGGCGATTGTGGGGGCTGTGCCTCGGTGCGATGTTGACCTCAATTTGGGTCAATTGAAGCGGCCCATCTTACTGTCTTCCTGACACGCTTCTTATTCGCTTGGTCTTACCGGCTTGCGGCGACCGATCCTCTCTATCCTGTTCTATTCCGTCAGACTGGCAGCGCCAAGCAATCTGCCGCCGACCAGTAGACCTGCACGACACTGTGGAGTTCGGGCAGCCGATGCGATTGATTGGGTTGCAGCACTGTCAACGAATCTCCACTCCGCAGCTCCACAACACAATGCACGTGGGTGCCTAAATACATCACATGTTTGAGGGTGCCTTCGTAACAGTTGATCGACTCGCCCGATTCACTAGCCCCGATGTGGATTTTTTCTGGGCGCACACTGACCACCACATCCTTGGATTGGGAGGGAAGATCTGCCCATGCCTGCTGCGATTTCACCAGAATTTCTAGTCCCTTTGGGGTGATCACCTGTAATGTGGAGCCATAAATCGACCCGACCCGACCCTGAAACAGGTTAGTGTCGCCAATGAAATCCGCAACGAAGGGCGTTTGAGGATGTTCATAGATCTCGCTGGGGCTGCCGATTTGCTCGATTCGACCGCCATTCATGACCGCAATTCGGTCCGATAGGCTCAGGGCCTCCTCCTGATCATGCGTCACCATTACAAAAGTCACCCCTAGCTCCTGATGCAAGTTCGACAGCTCAACCTGCATTTCTTTGCGCAGTTTTAGGTCAAGAGCACCGAGCGGCTCATCGAGCAACACCACTGTCGGACGATTCACCAATGCCCGAGCCAACGCCACCCGCTGCTGCTGCCCGCCCGAGAGCTGAGCCGGAAACCGGCGAGCAAAAGCCTCCATCTTAACGAGCTGCAACGCTGCGCCTACTCGCTCCTGTAGCTCGCTCTTGCTGCATTTTTTCAGCCGCAGCCCAAATGCCACATTGTCCCAGACGGTCATATGGTTGAATAGGGCATAACTTTGGAACACCGTATTCACCGGACGCTGATAGGGCGGTACATTCACCATGGATTTACCCCGAATCAGCACTTCGCCGCCGGTTGGCTTTTCAAATCCAGCAATCAGCCGCAGTGTTGTTGTCTTGCCGCACCCTGAGGGACCAAGAATACTAAAAAACTCACCTTGACGAATAGTGAGGTCAATGCCGCGCACGGCCGTTTCCCCATTGAACACTTTGAAAACTTTACGGAGTTCGACGTCCAGCTTCGTATCAGTTTGAGCAGCATCTCGGTCCTGAACAACGGTCTGAGACATAGTGAGCGGTTTTCCTCTCTAGATAGGGTGTAACGCAATAGCAGACGATTGTTGCGCCGCAGGCATGCTGCCTCTAGCAAGGCCGCAACCTACAGATAAAACAGATAGACGAGTTAAATAGATTAGACAGAACATTTTGAGACAGAACATTTTACGGGTATGCGTGCGGTACCCTCAGCATCGACACTGAATTTCAAGACTAGTTCGAGAATAACGAAGACAACAGATTGCCATAGAAGTAATCAAGTTGTGCAGCAAAACTAGGTAGGAATGAGCTGTGCCAAAACCCCTGAGCCGTTGCTCTACTCCTGGTTGCTTTGCTCCTTCCATCTTCTAGTGCCTAGGCAACGAACGATCGTCAAATCTGATACGAGTTTGTTTTTTGTCCCTTAGCATACCCCCTTCACACCGCAACTGCAATTCAGACACCTGCAATTTAGAAGCGAATTCGCATAGCTACAAAATCGCAATTTTGCAGACCTTTCTTGGATAGCTTTCTTCAATAACTTTGCTTTGGAAATGAGGGATATTGCCGGAGGTCGCTGCGGCAAGATTTGAGTTCGGACTATCTCTAGACTTGCCGCCAGACTTGATAGACTGAATCGGTGAGTTACTCTAGGCGCAGGTTCAATTCAGGTTCAATTTAGATTGCAGCGTATGGCTTTATCTCCCAATTCTCCCTTATCTCAGCAGCCTAAGCAGTCCAATGCCCGCACCGTTGGGCGTAACTATCAGTCCTTAATTGCCATGGTAGCGATTAGTCTGGTTATGGTCGGCGGAATTGGTGCGCGCCTAGCCTACCTGCAACTGATTCAGGGCGAACGTAACCGCCAGTTGGCCGACAACAACCGAATTCGTCTAATTCCTCGCCAGCCCGAGCGCGGCAATATCCTCGACCGCAAAGGCCGCATCCTGGCAGGCAATCGCCTATCCTATGCGGTGTTTCTTTGGCCCATCTCTAACTCGCAGCAGGAGTGGCAGGTCATTGTGCCCAAGCTGGCAGATGTGCTCAATATTCCCCAACAAACAATTCAAGACCGTCTAGAGCAAGCGGGCTACGGCTCTCCGGTGCTCGTGCGAATTGCTCGGGGTCTCAGTCCCGCTCAGGTGACGGCGCTGGCAGAATTTAGCCATGAGCTGAAGGGAGTTCAGGTGCAAGCCGAAGCGGTGCGCAACTATCCCTATGGTGATCTGGCGGCTCATGTCCTGGGCTACACCGGCGAGATGAGCGACGAAGATTTGAAGGCGCGGCAGGGGGAAGGCTATCGCTTGGGCGATGTGATCGGGCAAATGGGCGTTGAAGCCGCCTTTGAAAAGCAGCTCCGCGGCGAGTGGGGCGGGCAGCAGGTAGAGGTCGATGGCGCGGGTCGGGTGCTGCGGGTGTTGGGTGAGAAGCAAGCCCGCGCCGGTAATGATGTGCAGCTCACAATTGATCTTGATCTGCAGCGCTCGGCTGAACGGGCTTTGGGCGATCGTAAAGGCGCTATTGTAGCCATAGATCCTCGCAATGGTGCCGTGTTGGCCATGGTGAGCCGTCCCGCTTTTGACCCTAATCTGTTCTCGACCTACATCACCGATGCCCAGTGGCAGCAGCTTCAGAGCGAAGAATTTCCCTTCGTCAACCGGGCACTGCAAGGATACCCTCCTGCTAGCACCTTCAAGATTGTCACAACAGTGGCGGCGATTGAGTCGGGTGCCTTTGCGCCGGGTACTGTACTGAATACCTTTCCGTTCCTGGAAGTAGGGGGCATTCAATTTTGGGACTGGAACCGGGCTGGATTTGGTCCGCTCGATTTTCAGGGGGCTATGGCCTGGAGCAGCGATACGTTCTTTTATCAAACCGCACTGGGCATGGGAAGCGCAGCGCTGATTCAGTGGACACGCCGCTTCGGCTTTGGTGAAAAGACTGGGATCGAAATTGCCAAGGAGGAGATGGCTGGTCTAGTTCCTGATGAAGCCTGGAAACTGTCGGAGCTGAACGAACCCTGGTACGCCGGCGACTCAGTCAATATGTCGATTGGTCAGGGCTACTTGCAGTCCACTCCGTTGCAGGTGGCCGTGATGTTTGCTGTAGCCGCGAATGGAGGCTATCGCGTTCATCCCCATCTGCTGCTCGACAACGAAGATGCCCGCAACTGGCGTAAATCTCTCAATATTAGCCCTACTACCCTGAAAATTCTGGAAGAAGGGCTGCGTATGGTGGTCACGAGCGGCACCGGACAAGCGCTGAATGACCCCTCGCTGCCGCCCATCTCTGGGAAGAGCGGCACAGCCGAAGATCCACCCCGCCTATCCCATAGCTGGTTCGGTGCCTATGGTCCGACCGATAACCCTGAAATTGTTGTCGTTGCTTTTGGCGAAAATTCAGGCGGTGGCGGCGGCAAGGTAGCGGCTCCCATGGCACGACAGGTTCTGCAAACCTATTTCAACGGAACTCAAGCCACCGGGGCAGCTCAACCGGAGGACGTCACGAGCGACTAAAACACAATTAGAGAGAAGCTGTACCCTCTCTGCTGGCAGGAGTAGTTGTTTAGGGTTGTTTTGATTGTTGATGCAGTTGTGCAGGCTGCTATGCCGTTGCAACCGGCGTTAGTCCGAGCTTCATCAGCAGACGCTCAATATTGGCGTGCTTGCCCATCATCTGGCAGACCGCCTGTACTTTGATTGGCTCATGCAGGCGCACCTGACCAAAAGCCCGATCAATAATTTCCACCGTCGTCAGCGTATCTAGATCAACCGAAAGGATGGGGATTTCTAGATCCTCAGCGCGGCTGAGAATGGTCGGTGACGGCGGAAGGTGCCCAGTCAGAATCAGGCATTGCGTTGAGGTTTCGAGGGCAGCGAGCTGAATATCAGTGCGATCACCGCCGGTAACGACAGCCATATTATGAGCTTTGCGGAAATACTCCAGCGCTGAATTCACGTTCATGGCTCCGATCTTGAGGCTCTCTACCATTAGATCAAGTCGGTCTGGGCGGCAGAGGACCTCCGCATTGAGCTGGTGCACCAACTCTCTAACACTGACACTCCGCAAAAGAGCGTTGCTAGGCAAGGCTCCCAATATCTCAATGCCCTGCTGCTCTAGAAAAGGCTGGATCTGATGCAGCTTGTCGAGTTGGTCGAGGGGAACATCGTTCATTAGTACCCCTAAAAGCCGATCGCCCAACTGCTGTTTTGCGCTCAGCAAACTATCTACAATCAGGCTGGAGTGGTAGCGCGTGACCAGGACCACTGCCGCGTCTAAGGCTTCGGCCATATCGAGCAGCGCCAACCCAAACAGCGTACCTTCAGTCAACGTGCCCGCCCCCTCAAGCAACACCACATCGCCTTCGGCAAGCTGATGGTAATGTTGCAGACGCTGCAGATAATCTGTAGAGTCGCTGCCATTGATCCGTTGGAGAATTCGATCTTCCGATAGCGGCAACAGAGTGGGCAGAATGCGCTGTGCTGGTAGATTCAGGGTTTGAGCAATAAACAGCACATCTTCTTCGACAGGTTCTGCCTCTGCGCCTGGTGTTGTGCCCAAGCATGTGCCGATCGGCTTGCCATAGGCGATATCCAATCCCTTCTGCTGTAGTTGATGTGCCATTCCCAGCACAATCGCTGACTTACCGCTGTAGGCTTCCAAGGATCCTACAAGGAGGAATTTGGCAGGCTTGGGCACGTCTCTACTCCTACAAAACTGAGCAACGCAAACGCCTCACCTTTGCGTGATTAGCAAAGCTGATTTAGCTGGATATTAACACTTAATTCTATTCATCTTTGTTTATTCCTCGTTGCAAATTGCAAAATAGGTCCACGCAATATGCGAGACGACCATTCAGAGGGCACGCTAAGGCAGAGGAGACGGGTGTCCTCCCTAGGAGTCGATAAAAATGGATTGGTAGAAAATTGGTAGAAAAGAAGATCCGGGCGATGAGTGTCTGCGAATGCGGCCTCAACAACGCCTCAATCATCAAGCCGCAGCAGCTTGCGGTAGAAGGCTTGGGAAAAATCTGCAACGCGGCTGCTCTTAAAAATGAACAGCACTTCGATCAAGAAGTCTACAAACTCGAAGTTGGCCATGGTGACTTCGTAGCTGAGGTCTGCATTGCCATCAAATTGCAATCGACAGCGCGTTAAGTCGGCCGGAATAGATGAAATATTCCATGTGGCAATGAAGGGAATGCTATCACCACCTTCGATCTTGCGATGCCCTTCTAGGCTGCCCGTTTGGTAGAGACTAATGGCTAAAGGCAAAGCACTGCGCTTGCGTCCTTGATAGTACGGTGCATAGACGCTGACATCACGCGGGTTGGCAGGCTGAAGTTTCTCAAGAGACATGCTGAAACCTTCCTAGACTTTCGCCCAAGGGCAACTTCAAAGACGATGATAGTAGGGTGTCGAAGCTGTTCGCTGGAGACATTCCACCCCTACCCTAGCAGCTAGTATTCCCGAGGCAAAGCGCTCGATTTCAAAACCATGACACATTTTAGATTGAAGGTGATTGTGATCGGCGGCGGGGCGGCAGGTTTTTTTGCAGCTGTTGTCTGCGCTGAAGCCCACCCTCATGCTCAGGTGATGCTTCTAGAGGCAGGGCGACGACCCCTAAGCAAGGTGCGCATCTCGGGAGGAGGGCGTTGCAATGTCACCCATGCCTGCTTTGATCCGGCTGCACTCGTCCAGTTCTATCCTCGAGGCGGCAGGGCCTTGCGGGGGGCCTTCAGCCGCTTTCAGCCCCAGGACACCGTTGCTTGGTTTGCCCAGCGGGGCGTAGCCCTAAAGACTGAAGCCGATGGACGGATGTTTCCCATCACCGATGATTCAGAAACGATTGTGCAGTGTTTACAGCAGGCTGCTCAGCAGGCGAGTGTGGAGGTGCGAACGGCTGCCATCGTGACTCGGGTAGCCAGGACTCAGCCTACACCGGGGTTTGAGGTTCATCTTAAATCAGGAGAATGCTTGCGATGCGATCGGCTGCTGCTAGCCACCGGCAGCAGTCCCCAGGGCTATCAAATTGCCCAGCAGCTTGGGCATACGCTTGAACCGCCGGTGCCGTCCCTGTTCACATTTACAATTGCTGACCCAATGACCGAACTGCCGCTGAGTGATTTGGCGGGCATTGCGGTTGATCCAGTGCAAGTGCGGCTGACGGTCCCTGGATGCCAGCCGTTGCAGCAAACTGGAGCAGTTCTTATTACTCACTGGGGACTCAGTGGACCAGCTATTCTGAAGCTGTCAGCCTGGGGAGCACGGCTGCTACACGAAAGCCATTATCAGGCAGCTCTCCAGATCAACTGGCTGCCGCGGCTCAAGCCCGACGTTGTGCGGCAACACTTGCTGGACGCCAAGCACCAGCATCCCAAGCGGTTGATAGGCACTCATTGTCCGTTTTCCCTGTCACGCCGCCTCTGGCACTATCTAATTACCCGCGCTGGGATTACAGCCAACAGCCGCTGGGCAGACTTCTCAAAAGCCGCTTTGCATCGGCTCATAATCGAATTGACCCAAGGACGTTATGCTCTTCAAGGTAAAGGCATCTTTAAGGAAGAATTTGTCACTTGCGGGGGAGTGCGTTTGTCGGAGGTGAACTTTAAAACCATGGAAAGCCGCTGCTGTCCAGGACTCTACTTTGCCGGAGAAATTCTAGACATTGACGGCGTAACAGGTGGCTTTAATTTCCAAAGTGCCTGGACCACTGGTTGGCTGGCTGGACACGCTATGGGACAAGCCGATGCCTCCGTCAAGCCACCTGCACCTGCATCCTCTGATTCGATTCACTGGCACTGAGGACGTTTGGCTTTAGTTCGCTTCCGTAGCAGAGGAATTGGCGGCAGTTCCAGCTTCATCGGGAAGTTGGGCAGCTCTCTGGCTGGGGGTAAAGGTTTTTTCTTCAACAGCACCTGGTGCTCCCATTTGCTGGGGTTGGCTGCCATTATAAGCCACCATAACGCCGCCCGCATTGCCAGCGCGAATTCGCAGTTGCTTATCGGCTGTCCAGGTGCGCTCGGTGCCTTCAGGTAATACCTCAGCCAATTTCACTTCGCCATCAGCTTCCACTTCCAGCCACGACTGCGCCGTTAGCTGAACATCGACCTGTACGGGCTTATCCAGTTGGGGAGGGCGAGTCAAGGAATTGCGGGGTGTTTCCGAGGCCGCCTGGGCTGCTACTCCCGGAGAAGACACGGCTGGAGCGGATTGTACGGCGGCTGGCTGGCTCGCGGTCGTCACCGATGATTCCTCTGGGGCTGAGCGGCGCACCACGTAAGAGAGCAAGCTCACCGATGCCATAATCAGTGCCACATAGGCGATATACAGGTGCAGTGGGCGTAGCTGCGCTGCCGGAGAATCTTTCCAGGAGGATTGGGCTAAGTGCAGCGTTCGCTGAGCGGGAAAGGCTTCAGCAAATTCGGCGCCATCTAGACCCATTGCTTCGGCGTAGCGCTTAATGAACCCCTGTACATAGACAGGTTCAGGAAGCTGATGCAGTTTGCCCTCTTCGATTGCCTTCAGCAAGCGGGGTTGGATCATCGTCTGGGCTGCCACATCTTCTAGCGACAGTTCGTTCTCTTCGCGGGTATGGCGCAGGTAAGCACCGATTTGCATCAGTCGTTCAACCTGCTCTTGCTGTAGAAGGGATGTGTCTCGTGTCATAACCATGCGCTCTTCATCTCACTCTCTCACCCACATTGGAATTAAGCAACGGAATCAAGGAAGGGCCTCTGAACATTCACCTGGAACCGGTGCGTCGCCTGCCTCGTCGTGCAGCGGCTGAAGTTGAAAGCTCTTCACCTGAGCCTGCAAAAACGCCAGTTCGTCGCGGTTGAGGGCACGATACTGCCCCCTCGGTAGCTTGCCCAATTGAATCGGTCCGATCGCCACACGATGCAGTCGCAATACGGGATAGCCTAGCTGCTCAGCGACCCGTCGGATTTGCCGATTGCGCCCCTCGTACAGCACTACTTCTAGCAGTGAGCGACTCGGTTCCCAGGACTCTAGAACCCGCACTTCGGCTGGACGGGTCCGCCTACCATCGAGCCATACTCCTCGCCGCCACTGGGTTAACACCGATTCAGGTGGCGAGCCTTGCACCCAAACCTGATAGGTTTTGGCCACGGAATGGCGAGGATGGGTGAGGCAGAGAGTGACAGCGCCATCGTTGGTTAGCAGCAGAGCACCCGTCGAGGCGGTATCGAGTCGTCCCACAGGATGCAGTCCCGTATTCTGCCGCAGCGATGTCGGCAACAGATCGAGTACAGTAGACCGTCCCTGGGGGTCTTGGCAGGTAGATACGACACCCGCCGGTTTGTGCAGCAGGAGGTACAGCAATTCAGGGCGCTGCTGCAACAGTTTGCCGTCCACCTCGATTCGATCTTGGACTGGATCCGCTTTTTGTCCTAGATGGGCGACCGTACCATTCAGCCGAACTCGACCCGCCAGAATCATCTGCTCCGCTTGCCGCCGAGACGCTACTCCCCATTGGGACAGAATTTTTTGCACTCGCTCAGTCATAGACCGTTCAGTCGTGGACATGGCAGGCATAGGCAGCAAGAATGGACGAATCGATCGCGAATACACATCCCTAGATATGGATTCAAGAATATGTATCCAAATATTACAAGAATCGCGTCCCTTGCGGCAGACTGCCAGCAGAGTTGACGCGTGATCCTGGGATTATTGTTCCAAGTCCTCCGGCGGACACAGCGGCAATCGCACCTGTAGCCAGGCCCCACCCGTTTCGGGGTGATTGCTGGCGCTAACCGAACCGTGATGGGCTTCCACAATTTGCCGGACAATAGCCAAGCCAAGACCACTGCCGCCTTGAATTTGCCCTCCTGTTGGGCTATCGTCTGAGAGATGGTGAGACACCCGAGTCAACGTGATGCTGCTGCCCTCTGCTGTAGACATGCCCTCCAATGACGCCAGACGCGATCGGGAGGGATCAGCCCGATAGAAGCGTTCAAACACGTAGGGCAAGGCTTTTTCAGGAAAGCCCGTACCAAAGTCAATTACCTCTAGGCAAACCTGGATATCTGACGGAGACCGATCAGCCGCTGAAGGCAGAGGCTCAGTGCCAACCTGGATGCGAATGGGGTGTTGTGGCGGACTGTATTTAATACTGTTGTCAAGCAGGTTGATCAGCAGGCGATGCATTCGTGCCTCGTCAAGCTGCATCAGCAACTGCTCGGGGCCGCGATAGTCTAGATGCAGCTGTTTGCGACGAGCAAGTGGCTCTAGACTCCCCCACACCGAGTGAATCAAGCGAATCAGATCCACCGTTTTCAGCTGCAAATTGCAGGATGAGTTCCGCTCCATGCGGCTCAAGTCGAGCAGGTCTTGCACCAACGTACTCAGACGGATGGTTTCATTAATCAGCCGATCAACCCAACCTTGCAGGGGTGGGTCGAGTCGGGTTTGCAGCGTTTCGGCTACTAGGCGAATAGAAGTCAGCGGCGTTTTCAGCTCATGGGCCAGATCGGACGTCCAGCGATCGCGCTGCTGCATCAGCATTGATAGATCTTGACGACTCTCGAGAAAAATTCCGACCTGTTTATGGGCAAGGGGAATGCCGTGCCCCTGTAAGGTATAGATCTGCTGCCGAGACAAGTTTGTGGGATCAGAACTCGCCGGGTGAAACGTCCAGCTGCGGCGGCAAGGCTGACCGACATTGCGAGTCTGTTCGATCAAGTCATCCAGTTCGTAGGAGCGCACCAACTCTAGCAACAAACGAGGTTTAGCGCCGTGAGTGTCCTGGGAAATGCCCAGCATCTTGCGAGCTTGGGTGTTGCACCAAAGCAACCGATTTTCATCATCGACCTGGAGATAGCCAATGGGAGCCGCCTGCAGAATCCGGCTGTAGGTATCAAGCTGCTCATCGAGCTGCTGCTGCACCCTCTGCTGTTGTGTAATCGCCAGAGACAGCTGAGACGCCAGGGAAAAAGGGGAATCGGCTATGCTGGGCTGCAAATTGTGCAAAATCTTCTTCAACCGGGCGTTGGCACGCGACCGTTGCCACCCCAAGAGCGACAATCCAATTGCTAATCCAACGAGAAAATCCAGGACTGCCACGGCTGAACTCGTGCTGTGCGGTGCGGTTAGAGTCTCATCAGTTTATCTAAGCAGCGTCCGTACTGAAGAATATACGGATATAAGTACTTCCAACTAACCACTCAGTCTAGCAACTTAGCCAAACCGATAGCCAAATCCCCGCACGGTGAGCAGATATTCCGGGCGGCTAGGATCCAGCTCTAGCTTCTCGCGTAGCCAGCGAATATGCACATCAACGGTTTTACTGTCTCCCATAAAGTCCGGTCCCCAGATGCGCTCGATCAGCTGCTCACGGGACCAAACTCGGCGGGGATGGGACATAAACAGTTCCAGAATGCGGAATTCCTTGGGGGACAGGCTCACTTCCTCACCTCGAATCGTGACTCGGCATTCTTGCGGATAGAGCACAATCTCGTGGAACCGCAGGGTGACGTCTTGAGATTGCAATTGTGAGCGCCGATGACGCCGCAGCAAAGCACGGCAACGGGCTACCAACTCCCGCATACCAAAGGGTTTAGTTAGGTAATCATCGGCACCGACTTCTAGCCCCACGACGCGATCAGTCTCGCTACCCTTGGCGCTCAGCATCAAAATTGGGACGCTGTTCCCCTCATGCCGAATCAGACGACAAAGATCTAGTCCATTAACGTAGGGCAACATCAAATCTAGAATCACTAAATCAAAAGATGTAACCTCAACTTGGCTTGTATCAGCAGATTTGCAGATTAACTCTAGCCCCCTCCGGCCATCCTCTGCGGCCGTCACGTTGTACCCTTCTTCCGTCAGGGCCAGCGAAATCGTGTCGCGAATTAATTCCTCATCTTCCACAATAAGAACTCGCCCTAGCTTGACTTCCTGCTGGAACCGTGTAGCCTCTGGCGTTATGGTGAGTGGCATGGTAATCCCTGTGTCACAGCGCTCCAAGCTCATACTAGCAGAAGGTTATCGGTCTGCTCCGGGGTAAAAAGAACAACATCTTAAATTGTTGACTGTTATTTACACTACAAAAATTACAACCAGCTAATTTGCCCAGGGCAACTGCCACCTCTGACGGATTCAAAGGCGCTGTATACAGGCTAGAAACTCCAGACAACTCCATCAAACCAATCAGCAAGCGAATCTACCAGCCGCTTGGAAACTACTGTCCGCAGCAGTGATCGATCCCTAGACTGGCGAGCAACAGATCGCTCACGGCGTTGGCAATGGCAAACTCGCTGTAGAAGCTTTTAGAAAAGTCGAAGCTTTGCATCTCAGTCACAATCGCGATCACCAGGGATCCGAGGTCATTTTCGCCCTCCATGCGTTGCCGCACAAACACCTGGGCAGCCCGCTCCGCAATCTGCTGGTTCACGGCTTCAGGAATAAACTCCTGATCCAACCACTGATGCAGAGCCGTTTGCAGCCACTGCCCCTCTTGTTCCGGATGGGTGGCAGGCGGCAGAGTGATTGCTTGAATAGGTTCAGCCATAATGCTTACAGAGGAATGCTTGCAGAGGAAAGACTGAGGATAGAAAAGACTCAACGGGTCTGCCGTAAATACTGCTATGGTAATTCTCAGAGTTGATCTAGGAAAAGAGCACCTAGCCAATCGGTCAACCAAACCAGGCTTAGCCCAGAACTGCCCAGAACTGTAGTCTGCGTTTGCGTCACCCGTTTGTGTCACCCGGTCTTGCCGGGTTGAACCGTGTGTCCAAAATGTTTAAATAACTAACTTAACTAACTAAATAAAGACTAAATAAAGGGTCTAACAAGGGTCTAACCGTGTGTCTAACAGAGGGTCTAACAGTCAGTATGACATTGCTGCCATCATTCAAGGCTACGCCCAGGGCTATTTCTTGATGGCAGACGAGACTGAACACCACCTAGGCTGGTACTCTAGCCGCGAACGGGCACTGATTCCCCTAGACGATCGCTTTCGCTACCCCAAGTCGCTACAGCGGGTGCTCAATCAAAATCGCTTCACAGTAGCTGTAGATCGAGACTTCAAGGCAGTGGTGGCAGGCTGCGCCAATCGAGATAGCACCTGGATTTCGCCGGAACTGCAAGCGTTGTATTGGGAACTGCATCAAGCTGGCTGGGCGCATAGCTTTGAAACATGGCAGGGAGACGAGCTGGCTGGGGGCATTCTGGGGATCGTCATCGGGGGTGCCTTTATCGGAGAGTCCATGTTCTACCGCATTCCAGACGGCTCGAAAGTGGCCATGGTGAAGCTGGTAGAGCGACTGCGGGACCGTCAGTTTCTTCTGTTCGATGCCCAACTTAGCAATCCGCATTTGCAGCGCTTTGGGGCCTATGTTATTCCCCAGCGTGACTATCAGAAGCTGCTACGGCAGGCGGTACAGCAGTGTTGCTCGTTAGACTAGCGCTGGATGATCATCAATCCAGTGACTGGGGTCATTGCGAATCTCTTCCCTAGCTGCAATACCGTTCGCTTGCAGTTGATGCGAAACTAGACGAGTGGTATTCACCGCTCAATTGTTGGGCGCAATCGCTCGGGAAGCAGAGATGGCAGGACATTCATTGAAACGAGTCGTTTTAATCGCAGTGGCGCTCGTGGTCTTTCCGTTACTGGGGTTTTCGCTATGGGGCAGCCTCAGCGAACCTCAGATCACCAGTCGGCTACAGCTCTACCAAACCGATCTGCTGCTGCAAGTCACCGAACTGCAAGCTGAAGGATCGACAACGCTGCAAAAAGCTGTGGTCGGCAATGATCCGCTAGCAACGGCACTAGAGCAGTATCAGGACGTGCGTCAGACGGCAACCACTAATTTGAACAAGTTTCAGAACCAGCTCCAGCAGTTTGCCGCAGCTCCTGATTCAGGCGAACCCATTGCAGTGCCTACCGCTCCTGCCACGCCATCCCAGCAAGAGAAACAAACACGAACGGCAATTCAGCAACAGCGAACGCTGCTCAACCAGCTTGATTTGCGAATTGGACTACTGCAGGCCATTCAGGGTGAAACCGCAGCAGCACTCACCACTTGGCAGCCCCTAGCCGCGCATCCAGATATGCCTCCAGCAGCTCAGGTTGCTCAGGTACTCATCGGTCTGTGGAGCGAGCCACCGCAACTTTTACCCAATGCGGAGGAACTGCTGCAAAAACAGCTTGACGGCTGGTTCCGCTACCAGTCACTGGCACGGCTCTACACTTTACAGCAACGGAACGAAGCACTGACAGCCCTACAAACTGCCCAGCAAGAGGTTGCTCAACAAACCCTATTCAAACTATTGCTGATCACAACTGTGCCCACTTTGGGAGCCATGATCGGCATCGGGCTACTGATCACCCTCGGCATTCAATGGTTGCTGCAGAAGCGATCGGCGGTCTCCCAAGATACTCTAGCCTGGGAAGTGCCCTGGACCTGGGAAACCATTGCCTGGGTGCTGATTGTCGGTTTCTTTTTCGCTGGACAGGTTGCCATTCCGGGGCTGCTGGGACTCGCAGGACGTGTGGCCAGCTCCTTCGGCATGACGCTCTCCTTGAGTGGGCTGGTGGGAGGACGAGCCAAAGCCTTTTATACCCTGGCCTATTATCTGCTGATGGCGGGCACCGGACTATACATTTTATATCGCCAGGTCAAGCCCTTTCGCCCATTGCCCGACGACTGGTTTCGTCTGATAGGGAAACGCAACTGGGTACTGTGGGGGGTTGGCGGCTACTTTGTGGCACTGCCGCTGATGTTTGTTGTCTCCCTCGTCAACCAACAGCTATGGCAAGGGCAGGGGGGGAGTAATCCTCTACTGCAGATCGTGCTCGAGGAAGGGGATCCTGTAGCCTTGGCTCTGTTTTTCTTCACGGCAGCCGTGGCGGCTCCGGTATTTGAGGAAACCCTGTTTCGCGGTTTTTTACTGCCTTCGCTAACGCGCTACTTCCCGGTGTGGGGAGCGATTGCAGTAAGCAGCCTTGTGTTTGCGTTGGCTCATCTCAGCCTGTCGGAAGTGCTGCCGCTCAGTGTGCTGGGAATTATTTTAGGAATTGTCTATACCCGTTCCCGGGGGTTGCTCTCCTCGATGCTGCTGCATAGCCTGTGGAACAGCATCACCATGATTGGTCTGTTTATTTTGGGAAGCGGAGTCCAATAGGCAACTCCTGACCGTCAGCATGTAGTCGGCAAACAGTTCAAGGCGTTAATTCAGCCTTGCCCCAGACTTCGATTGATCGAGGAGCCGCAGCAACCGAACGGGTATGAGTCGGTCTAGGTATCCGGGGGCTAGCAGGTTTGTTCTGGCTTTGTTGTTCCTGATGCAGCGCTAGTAATTCGGGCACGGTGACGAAACGATAACCCTGTTGCTGCAGCGCCGTAATTAGTTGGGGTAGAGCTTGCACAGTAGCTGCTCGGTTGCCACCGCCATCATGCAGCGAAACAATCCGCCCCGGTTGGGCATTTCTCAAGACATTGTCGAGCACAAGCGGAGCAGACACTAACGCATCTTGAGATTCCACCGACCAGAGGGTCACAGCGTAGCGCCGCTGCTTGGCATAATCAACTAGCTTGCTGTCCAAGCGACCATCGGGAGGACGGAACAAGGAGGTCTTTGCTCCGGTAATATCCGCGATTAGTTGCGTTGTGTCGTCAATTTCATGGCTCGCATCAGCACTGCTAGCGTTCTCAACCACATGATTCCAGGTATGATTGCCAACGGCATGCCCCTCATCCACAATCCGCCGGGACAGCTCAGGGAACTGCTGCACATTGGCTCCGAGCAAAAAGAAAGTGGCTTTCACATTGTACTGCTTCAAAATATCCAGCACCTGAGGCGTGGTTTCTGGACGAGGTCCATCGTCAAAGGTGAGAGCAATCACTTTCTGCCCTGCAGCCGGCTGCACCTGAGACACAATCTGTCCTTGAAACTCCTCGGGAACCGAGAAAACCGGATTTTCTACAGATGCTGCCTGAGACGAGGAACGAACTGCCGGATGAGAAGACACACCTTCTGCCAAAGCGGGGGTGGTCGGATCCGACGCAGCCGGAGATGCCGCCTCTGACATCTTGGTCTTGCCTAGCAACTTACCGACTTCCAGATAAAACATCCAGTAGCCAATCAAAAAGCCTACCACGGTCACGCTGCTCAAAAAGACCGAGCGCCAAATTTGGAACTTCAGCAGCGTCGCTTTAGTCAGCCGCGGCGAAGATGAGGAACGCACCTTCTGCTGCCGTAGGCGTAGCGCTGCCGGCGAATTAATGCGGACCGACTGCTGCCACAGCACTTTGGAATCGCCCGTCACTCGCGCCACAATCCGCACACCGTCAATCGCATCTGAGTTGAGCGTCCACAGCCGATAACAAATAAAGCGCACAATCCGATCCCGAAGATGGAAGCAGGTTTCCCTCTGTTGCGGGCGGCGAAAATTCACGATGATCTTGAGAAAGTTTGCCGGTGCAGGTTGGACCTGAACTGAAATCCCCTGTGGACCGAGAAGGCTATTGATCCAGTAGGTTAGCGCCCGACAATTGCCTTCTTGCGCAAGCTCCAGAATAGAGGGTTGATAGTAAGCGTTCGAATAAGTCATGCTGTCCTCGACACCAACAGAGAGAGATTCAGAGAAAAACAAAAGCAACAAGCGAAGGGAGCTATATGTCTCCCTAATCTATCCATATCTATCGTTATCTATCGTTGGAGATCTACTTTTAGCGCTCTGAGCCGCTCTATCCAGGAGCGGTACATTATATATAGCGCATACCTGTAATTTGGCAAGGGTCAAAGAATTGAGATTTTTTAATGTTGAGCCGCAATCGTTATGAGCTGCCAGACGTTTTCATCCGTTCATGACGTTGATCTCGGCTCATAGGCTAAGAGTTCTGGTAGGGATCGGTTCAGACTCGTCATGATTCTTCACCCGGTTAGGCGATGCCACTGGGTGAAGGCGAGGCAGTGGCTGGGCTGTCAGGATCGAGAAGGAGTCAAGAAGCAGTACAGGAGTAGGGTTACAGCCGAGATAGTGTCACAACCAGTCTGGTTTAGCCGGGCGAGACGAGCCATAACCGATGGGTGAGAATTGACCGGGTTTCCCCAATTTGTAGCCGCAGTAGGCAACTGCCCAATGTGCTCACCTGAGGACGTCACTGTAGTCCGTAACGCAAAGTAAACGCAAGTGTGAGAGCAACTCCAGCTCATTCAGGGCTGTCAACGGTGTGAGGGAGTGTTCAAGGAGTGGTTCCAATGGAGCGGTTTACTGGTGCCCTTTCCCTAACTCTACTGCTAATGGGAGTAACGGCTGTTGCTCAGATTCAGCCTTCTCAACCTCTATCCTGGTCAACTCAAGTCAGGGTACCCTCCTCCCGACAGCAGGGAACCGTCGCTGCCGAGGCAACGTTGAGCCGTGCTGAGCTAGCCAGTATTTTGGTTCATGTCCTGTCGCTGGAGCCGGCGATGGGTGAGCCGGCATCTGTGACACATGCGGTGCGTGATGTGCCACCCTCCCACTGGGCGTATCACGAGATTCAAACGGTTTTGGCAGCGGGGATTATGAAAGGCGATCATCGAGGGCGATTCTTCCCTGATCGGTTGGTCACCCGAGCTGAAGCGTTTTCGATTCTGGCCCAGGTCCACAGCAATGTCCCGATTCCCGAGGCATGGGCGATGCAGGTGCTCTCCTTCTATTCCGATGCGGCCGAGATTCCCCCCTGGGCTAGGCAGCCGATGGCGACTGCTCTGCAGAAAGGATTCGTCAATGTACAGACGAATCGGCGTGTTGCGCCTCTCACACCAATGACTCATGGCGATCTGGCATTCGCCTTGAGCCGATACTTACAGCGCCAGCAAGCTGGATTGAGGTTCCCCGCCGTGTTGCGCCCGCTCTGGCAACGGTCGTCAGCCAAGATTTCATCGGAAGTTTAGTGAAAACTCAGGAGAGTTTTTATTTCCTTTAATGAACTACCGCGATCCCCTGCCTATGCTGGAGGCACAGAGAACCGAAGTGAAGCGCTTGTCTTGTCCTGCTCCACAGCTCCTCCGCTCCTTTGCTCCCCACTGGCCTTGCCTCTGGTACTGCTTGCCACTTACCTCCTTTCCCGTGTTGCTTGGCTCTTTGCCCATCTGTATCGATTCGAGCCTTGCACATTCTTTACCCGTTTAGATGTTGACTTGTTCAGTTTGTTCAGTTTTTGATTTGTGAGGGTGAACTCATGACCACCTCATCTGCGCTACAGCCAACCGAATCACCTCGACCCGATCTGTTACAGCCGATCCGCCACTGGCTTGATCGCTTCGAGGTGCGTGATCCCCAAACGGCTCGTTTGATTGCCAAATGGATTCCTGCTCAGTGCCCGTTTGAACGAGACATTAAGCTCCTGGGGCACACCATCGCCCACATTCCACCGCTTTGTAAGCTGAATCCTTTTTACGATCAGTTCGTCGGGCTGCGATTTCGCGCGTTGTCCTATTTAGCCGATGAATGCGGTGAAGATATCCGGTCCTATTGCTAAGAGGGATTAACGAGTTCGGTGCTACTATCCTATTGAATTGTTGAATCGCTTCTGGTGCTGTAGGAGATGCCCCTGACAGAATGAAGTAGGGTAGCAGGTCAGCCGAGGAAATCGCTAAGTTAGGTATGGCGTTCATGTAAAACCTGAATGGAGTTTCCAGTCAAACTTGGTTCTATTGGCATAGTGGCTAGCGCTCTGTTGCTGCTAACAGGCTGCAATGGGGCTTCAGAGGCTCCTTCAGTGATATCCTCTCCTAGCCCAACGAACAGCTCGCCCGCCCCATCTCCGGCACCTGTCGCCGAAGCTAGCCCAGCAGACTCATCGCCACAACCCGTTGCGGAGGAGCCCATTATCTCTGCAACGGGTATTGGCGCAGCACAATTGGGGATGACCTTGGCAGAGCTGAAGCAAGTTTTGGGCAGCGATGTAGAGTATGTCGTAGAATCGCCTTTCATCGTGGATTTTGACGCAATTTCCGTGCGTCGAGAAGGAGAGGTGCAGTACTACATTCTGTACTTGGCAGGGCAATCTTTTACCGATACGGATGTGATTCAGGGTTTACTGACCAGCAACCCCAAATTTCGCACTGCTGCTAATGTTGGACCAGGCACGACCATCGCGGAGGCGGCAGAGCGATACGGCAGCGCCACCCTTTCCTACAACACGCAGAATGAGTCTAGAGAATATGTCCGCTTTGCCAATCAGCCAGCGGCAAATCTCTCGTTTAGCACGGGAAGCGGCGGTGATTCCCTAGCTGGAATCTATGCTTCGCCCACTGCAGAATACAATGAGACCCAGCAGTTTCATGCCGATGCAGTCATTCAGTCTGTTTTAGTGGTCTGTCTGACTGAAGATTGTGCCCCCCAAATGGAGGGTTGATGGCGATTAGCGATCCAGTGGAGGAGAGGAAACAATGGCTAGGATTCTGATTCCGTTGCTTGCGTCACTGTGGGTCAGCGCCATTGCGCTCGTCGCCATTCAAAATGCTGCTCCTGTCTCCCTGCGATTTTTGGGACTCCAAACTGTAGAAGTCCCGATTGGGCTGCTCCTTGCCTTTAGCGTCTCGCTGGGAATGGCCATGGCGGCACTGCTGTTGCCGCTTGTCTCTACTCGCCGTCGTTAATGTTCCGAGGGCAGACTTTTGCTGTTATCCCAGCGGTTTAGAGTGAATACACTTGTCCATCGATCAGTAGGCGAGTGATCCCCTTGGCTTGCAGATAGGGCTTCACCTTTTGAAACACGCGAGTATCAGGAACTTTGACAATCCGCTGCATGCGCCGTAAGAAGCGCTTCGCCACGCGGTGATTATCAAAGATGGGGAGCGTCTTCTCCTGAATTTCTTCGACCGGAATCTGTCCTAGATCTGCAAAATCCTTGAGGGGACGCGTGATCAGCTCGGAGGCCCGATCCACCACAACATAGCAGGTTCTTGGCATCGCTGCTTCCGAGAACGGCAACACCTGCACTAGCCCACTGCTCTGGATATGTACGCCTCCACTGTAGCCGTCGGGCAGTTCCATTTCATCATCTTCATCGTCGGCGTCTTCTAAATCGTCTTCATCCTCAAGGTCGCCTTCTAGGTCGTCGAGTTCTTCATCTTCATCGGCTAGCTCTCCCTCGTCTAGGTCGGCGTCTTCATCAAGATCAGCTTCTAAATCCACAAACTCTTCGCCCACCACCAGAGCGGACTCATCTATAGAGTCGATAGAATCCAAAGTTTGCGGCAGGGAGGCTTCTGCATCGAGCACGTCAAAGGGTTCGGCTAGTGATGGTAGCTCAAGCTGGGAAACCGAAGAGGCTTCCACTGCCAATGACCGCTTGCGCTGCCGACGAGTTGGGGTCGGAAACTGGGACCGATCTTCGGGTTTTGCGGCTGGCTCTTCGACGAGCGGTGCAACTGCGTTATCTACCGATGCGAAATCTGCATCATCTTCATGGTCATCTTCATTGAGTTGCAGCCTTGATCCCAAGCGCTTTTGCTGCACTAGCCCGTCGTATTCCTGCTCCGACAAGTTCTGCTTTAGAATACGGCTAATCGTACTGGTACTAACTCCGTATTGAGTCGCCAGCGTCGCCGTCGTTTCCTCAGAGTGACGATAGCGATCAAGAATTTCTTGCTTGTCAGAGTCAGACAATTTCTTAGGAGCCATTCCAGCAGCGTTTCCTAGATAGCAAAGTCAGTCAGCGATTAAATTGTAACAAGCGCAACAAGCGAACAGGGCGCAATCACGCCATGCAATCATCATGTTTCACAGTTTAGCGATGCATTTGTAAAAATGCGCTGGGGTCAAGGGTGGAATTCGATGGACTGGCCAGCGTTTGTTCTGCTTGAGATGGGTCGAGAAGCAGCTCTAGCTAAGCCCGTCGTCTCCGAGTCTGACGTCGGGTGGAGAGATCGTACTCTAAGACCGCTCCGATCGCAAACAGACAGCCGCTAAAAATCCAAAAGACCTCAGGCAGGGCACCTGTCTGGTAGTTGGGAATGTAATTAATGGCGTAATTAAACCAGATATCCGCAATGTAGTAGCAAAGAGCCGCCGCCGCAATGAACCGCCAGGACAAGGAGAAGCGTCCGCCCCAGTAGGCGAGCAGCAGCGTCGTTGCCATAACCACAAGAATCACATCCCCAATGATGTACAGCCAACTGACAATGTCAGCAAAGGGGGACAACGCCTGCTCCAAAGCAATGGCCCAAGCGGGAGCTGTAGAGGGTTCCTCAGCAGGGGCTGCCTCTAGCATTTCCGAGACAGGAGGAGATTGAGCAGAGATCACCGCGATCGCAATGCCGATCAGAGCAATACTGACTAGAATGATCCACTGGATAGGGGTCAGGTTGAGTTCTCGCGAAATCACAGCTCTCAGCATCCCCCATCCGAGAAACAGATACGTGAGAATAAAAAATAGGTCTCCTGGCGACACATCTGGCTCCTTACCCAGCCCCACTTCCCAGTAGGCTAAGAACAGATTGCCAATGAAATAAGAGAACATGCCCAGTCCCAGGGCAAGCCAGACTGTACCCCCACTCACGATCTGGTCGCTGCGCCAGTTGCGGAAGCACAGAATTCCTGCCCAGAGAAACGCCATGGTCTCCAAAATATAGGTAAAAACTTGATACCATTCCGGACGATCTGCACCGGGGGCTGAAACACTAAATATTAGAAAGAAGAGAAGGGCGATGATCATCCAAGCGGTAGTCGCTAGCACCACCGTTTGAACGGATAGCAGCGGTGCACCGTGAATGCTAGGTTTCTTATTCATTCAAGGGATTCTTCCTCTGGAGGCGGACAACCATTGCTCCTACCGATCAACCGCTCATCGGCAGGCAATCCAGGCACCCAAGCCGGTTTGGATCCTCTGGGCACCAAGGCCCTATCATTATGCCCAACCCTGGTGAAAGTAAACGCTAAGCTCTGTTGCGTCTGCAAATGGTGCTTGCCCAAAACTACTGCCACAGTTTGCCAGCAGGCAGCCGCCGCAACCAGTGTAGAAACTGCCGGCGTTCTGGTTCGGGCAAGTCCTGGAGGGCTTCCAGAGCGCGTCCGGCAAAATTGGCGTTGCCGAAATATTGCTTACCAAGGCGATGTAGCTCTTGCAGTAGCGTGTTGAGATGCTGTTCATGCCAGGGCGGCATTTGCACAATTGCCAGAGGATCCACAGTCAACCATTGCTCGATGGCATCAGGAGAGTCGGTTTGAGGAAAGCGCCATCGCTGAAACACAGTAGCTATTTCTCTGCGAAAGGCACTGACCTGTCGTCCACCCAGTAGGTCTTCGATGTCAATGTAGACCGCCTGCAGCAGCAGCAAACAGGCCTGAGTAAGCAGCGGCAGTGTTTCCCCTTGAGAGGGTTCTATCCCTTCGAGCTGTTCGAGCCGGATTTTGCCCCATACGCTGTAGCGTCCTGGTTCTTCTAGCAAAACACAGGCTTTGCCCCGGTTGTCAGTGAGGTCTCGCCAGAGCGCACGGGCGTCTTCCTCTTGGGCAGCGGAGAAGATACTGAGGAGACGGAAGGTTTGCCCCTGATAGCGGAGAATCGGAATCTGCTGATCTTTTTTAGGGTGCTGAACGCTCGATATTTCAACATCCTGCCGTTTTAAGATGAACATGTCGCTGCCAGTTAACTTCTGTCAGGGGCGAGATCAGTGAGAGCCGAACCAACAGCTCGGGTGTCACCTGTGTCATACAACCGCTGCTTGGACCCCTCGTGCATCTGATATCAACCTACTCCAGTCTTCAGCGGTTAGTGCAGGAAGAGATCCCGGAAATCCTAGAACATTCCTCGATTGGGGTTTCAGCAATTGAGGTCTCAGTCATCTCAACATACCGTCTAAACAGACAGTATGCCTGAATGCTATAGTGATCCTCGAAGGATGTGAGCCGGGCAACATCGCTTTTAGCGTTCCCACGGTTGAGAGGATTTGTAACCTGGTTGGACAGTCCGTTCCGGGCGAACAATGAGCGTGCTCCAGTAGCTCAGTGGATAGAGCAACCGCCTTCTAAGCGGTCGGTCACAGGTTCGAGTCCTGTCTGGAGCGTTTGGCAGTCGGGAAAGGGGCAGACTATCCCGGCATTCTGATGCGGATCTTCTGATTAGGCATCGTATTAAGAATCGTAACCATAGTGTTCACGATTTGCTAACGATTTAGCGGCTGCGAGTCCGCTATTGCTCTCCGATCTGCGCGACAATGCATAGTCAGGCTTCTGGTTGCAGGGAATCAAATTGCAGGGAAGCAGGAAGTTGCCATGAAAAAGTTGATCAAAGGGCTGCGGGATTTCCGAGCTAAGTATGTTTCTACCCATCGAGAATTGCTGGAACAGCTCTCGCATGGTCAGACACCTCGAGTTCTGTTTATTACCTGTTCGGATTCGCGGATTGATCCGAATTTGCTGACCCAAACCGACGTTGGGGAGCTGTTTGTGATTCGCAATGCCGGCAATATCATTCCGCCCTATGGGGCAGCGAATGGCGGCGAGGGAGCTTCAGTTGAATACGCGATCCATGCTTTAGGCATTCAGCAGATTGTCGTCTGCGGGCATTCTCACTGTGGAGCCATGAAGGGACTGCTACAGCTTGGCAAATTAGAAGAGCAAATGCCCTTGGTGTATGACTGGTTGCGCCATGCGGAAGCTACACGCCGCTTGGTTCTCGATAACTATACCCACTACACCAGCGAGCAGCTCCTAGAGGTTACCATAGCTGAAAATGTGCTGACGCAGATCGAGAACCTCAAGACCTACCCGGTGGTACATTCGCGGCTGTATCAGAACAAGCTGAGAATTTACGGCTGGATTTACCTCATCGAAACTGGCGAAGTGCTGGCCTATGATCCAGAAAGCCATGCTTATGTCGCGCCGCAAAGCCAGCTTCCCGACTATGAGCAGGAGGGCGGTCCACCTCCAGGGCAATTCACCAAAACTCACGCCCCTCCAGTCGCCTGCGAATTGCCGTATGCTGACGAGAAGCCGGTGATTTCGGGACCCGATGCCCTCATCGAATCGCCCGCTGCCTCGGAACCGCTGGAGATTCGCTCGCAGACTGATGGCTGGACCACGCCCAATCGTGATCAAAGCCATGCCATGCCTGAACAGCAACGCAGCCATTCCCCAAATGGCGAACAGTCAACAGACGATCTCACTCCGCTATGGCTTTCACCCGAGCAGGCCGCCCGGATTTATCGCGGTAGTGCGGTCAAGCGGTAGCGGGGGATGCTGCTTAACTTAGGTTACTGAGTGATTGACGCGTTGGTGGTGTCGGCACCGTCCAGAATGGCGTTCAGCAGCGGGTCCGCTCCAAAGCGGATCGGATCGGTGCAGGGTAGCCCTGTTTCCTGCTGGGTCTGCTCGATGGCTTGTTTTGCAGCGGCTTCAAGAAGGTGAAACGTGTTGAGGGCAATGCCCGCCACTCTGACTGGGGCAAAGGCTCCACCGGCGGCAGCCACGGTTTCGTAAACTCGGATCACCTCGGGCAATGGCGGAATCGGCACATGGGGAAAATTGTGAATGTGGGTCTGCCCCACACGGTGGACCAGGATCAGGTGGGTGGGTTGGCTGCCTCGCAGTAGTGGCAGCGTGGCAGTAGAGGCCGGATTCATTAACGAGCCTTGCCCCTCGATATGCAGGATATCCTGATCGCCACCGTGCTGCATCACGATCTGCTCGACCGCTCCAGCAGCAAAGTCAATGCGTACGGCATCGAGCGGCACACCAGGATACCCTAGCATCAGTCCGGTTTGCCCGGTGGCTAAAAATTGCGAGCGCAGGCCCCGCTGCCGGGAAACGTTGTGCAGCTCCAGACTGGTAGACATTTTGCCCACGCTCATATCGGTACCAACGGTGAGCACCCGCAGACAGGGCAGCGTGCGTGCCTGGCCACTGCCAACGGTGAGTCCAGTCGGCTCTTGGCGCACGTCCCAAATCCACCGCTGTGGCCGAACGAGTGGCGCGAGGTCGGGGTCGGTAGACATGGGCGTATGCAGTCCGTTGACGATTGACAGCCCGCCGGCCACCGCCTGCTGAAGTTCCTGCCGCCACGCCTCGGGCAAAGCACCGCCTGAGGGAGCAATGCCAATCGCCAGGACGGTAGGCTGTAGCGCCAGCGCCTCCGCAACCGACGCAACAATGGGTACATTCCGAGCAATACCCGTGAGGGCAGGCAGCGATCCGCCAGCGCACTGATAGTCAATCACTGCCACAATCGGCAGATCGCTATAGCGCAGTAGTGATAGTCCGGTTTTGCCGCGAGAACTTTGGGTGCCTTCGTGAAGCAAGATGGCGATGCGATCGTTAGCGGTGAGCACGCTGTACCCCCAGTCCAGGTAAATCATTGGGCAACAAGCATCCAGCCTGCATCGATGCGCCGACAAAGGGGTCATCGACCAAGTTGAGGTGACTATCTAAATCTAAATGGTCTGCAAAGGCCGCGAGCTGCGCCGCCGCCGTATTCGCCAGGGCACTATCGGAATAGCAGCCGAACATGATTTGCAAGCCACAGGACTGGGCAGTATGCACCATGCGCAGCGCCTCGGATAGCCCGCCAGATTTCATCAGCTTGATATTAATGCCGTGGACGCGATCGGCAAGGGTAGGAATATCGTGGCTGGTCAAGCAGCTCTCGTCTACGAAGATTGGCAGCGGCGAGTGCTGATACAGGGTAAGCAAGGCGGCGTCTTGCTCGGGCGGCAGCGGCTGCTCGATGTAGGTAATGCCCTGCTCGGCCAGCCAGTGGCTCATTGTGATCGCGTCCGACAGACTCCAGCCGCCGTTGGCATCAATGCTGAACTTGGCGTCTGCAGGTGCCACCGCTCGCACTGCCCGCAGCATCGCCTGATCGGCCGCAATTCCCGCCGGGCTACCCAGCTTGACTTTCACCGCCTTGACCTCCGTGAACTGTTGCCAATCGCGCAACCGCTGCTGGGCGGCTTCGGGGCCGCTGATGCCAATCGTGACCGAGGTCGGGACAATCCGCTGCCGATCCAGTCCCCACAGTCGCCACAGGGGCAGATTAACGGACTTGCCCAGCCAGTCGAGCAGTGCCAGATCCAGTGCCGCCCGAGCCGCCGAGATCAGCTGCTGCCGAGTACAAAGGTCATCTATCGCTTGGCGATCAAGCGGCGACAAATTGCCAAGCAGCGGCTGCAGCGACTGGAGGTGCGCCACGATCGTTTGCGTTGGCTGGGGAATGACTCCTACCGAGAACGGCGAGGCTTCGCCCCAGCCCTCGATGCCGTCCTGCTCAACGCGTAGCCAGATGTTGGTGGTTTGGGCGGTGGTGCCTCGGCTGATTGTTAACGGCACGCGCTTATGCACCGTAAAGGGTTCGATCTCAATCTGCATCTCGAACTCGTTCACTCCTCTCGCCAGCTTACGCCATCTCGCTATCTAACGGGATCTCTAGCCTGGTGAGGATTGTTCAGATGTTCAGAATGAACTGCGCTGTATGCAGCCTTCCCCAATCTGCCACTAATCTGCAAAAGGACATTTGCGGGTTGCGAATCCGTGATATCATTCCCTCTAACTTTGCGCATCTTTGCCGTCGCTGATTTCGTCAATCCTCCGTTCGGTCAATTCTGCAATCTGCAGGCTAATTGGCGCGAGAGCGGTGAGTCCCTGAACAAGCAACGGTGGAGAGCTGCAGGCTGGAGTGTGGGTTCGTGACCGAGGCAATGGAGTGTAGCAGCAAAGCTAGCTCGATCTCGGAATGCCAAGCGTGATGTGGTGGTGAGTGAGTCTTGCATGGGTAATTGGGCGCGATCCTCGTTTTATCGCCGGCAGAGTCCCTACGTCCAGCCGAATGTGGGCGGCGTCGTCAGCAGGGTTTCCTGGCAAATGCGCCAGAAAATGTTTCAAACGCTGATGGATTTGGCTCAGCCGACCGAATCGATGACGGTTCTCGATGTGGGCGCCACGTCGGACCGCCGCGAAGACTGCAACTTTTTTGAACGGCTGTATCCCTTTCCCCACCGCATCACCGCCGTGGGTATGGAGGATGCCTCTTTCCTAGAGCAAGAGTTTCCAGGACTGAAATATATTCAAGCGGACGGGCTGCACCTGCCCTTTCCCGATAAAAGCTTCGATCTGGTGGTCAGCTTCGCGGTCGTTGAGCATGTGGGCAACCGTGAGCGCCAGAAAGCCTTTGTGCGAGAGTTGTGTCGGGTCGGCAAAACCTGCTGTGTGACAACCCCCAACCGCTGGTACCCGATTGAGTTTCACACCATTTTGCCCTTGGTGCATTGGCTGCCGCCGAGCTGGTTTCGCAGAATTACCCGCTGGCTAGGGCAGCCCTTTTGGGCGAAAGAAGAGAATTTGAATTTGCTCGATAAACGCGACTTTCTGCGCCTGTTTCCAGCCGGGATACAGGTTCGTGTCTGCGATTTCCAACTGCTGGGCATGACGTCCAATCTTTTGATCTACGCCGAAGATCCGGCTTCGGGTCAGCGTTCACAGATTTAGCACGGAGCTGTTTGCCATGAAACTATCGGTAGTAATTCCTTGCTTCAACGAGTTGGGAACGATCAGTCGAGTGATTCAAGCCGTCAAAGCCTCGCCCGTGGCGGATCTAGAGATCATCGTTGTAGACGACTGCTCAACCGACGGCACTCGCGATCTGCTGATGACCACGCTGGAACATCAGGTCGATCAGGTGATTTACCACAAAAAGAATCGGGGCAAAGGGGCAGCCCTGCGCACTGGCTTCGCGGCGGCAACCGGCGATATCGTGATTGTCCAGGATGCGGACCTAGAATATGACCCGCAGGAGTTCCCAGATGTGATTGCGCCAATCCTTGCGGGCAAGGCCGACGTCGTGTTTGGCTCTCGCTTTGCAGGTGGGCGTCCCCATCGCGTCGTGTATTTCTGGCACATGGTGGGCAACAAGTTTTTGACGCTGCTGTCGAACATGTTCACCAACATCAACCTCTCGGACATGGAAACCTGCTACAAAGCCTTTCGGCGCGAGGTGATCCAGTCGATTCGGATCGAGGAAAACCGCTTTGGATTTGAGCCGGAAATCACTGCCAAAGTGGCCAAAATGGGCTGCCGTATCTACGAGGTGGGCATCTCCTACTACGGCCGCACCTACAAGGAAGGCAAGAAAATTGGTTGGAAAGACGGATTTCGGGCGATCTACTGCATCGTCAAATACAACCTGTTTGCTCGCGTGTCCGTACCCACCGATGTGCTCCACCGCAGCCGCACCCCTTATGATTCCCTGCCGCTGCTCAAGTAAGCGGCAATGAAAGGCAATGCTCTGATCTACCGCAGTTGAGCCAGAATGCCATGAAGCCCAGAAAAATGTCTCAAGCTGCGATTGTACTGCTGATCTTTGCTGCCTGCGTTTGGGTGTATCACGTCAGCGGTTCACTCAACCTGGGTTCCAACGACAATATTCCCCATACCCTGCTGGCGCTGAACTGGCTGGAAAACCAGACGCTGAATTTTGACAATTTCCGCGACAGCTATTTCTTTCAGTTTGGCGAAACACCCTATTACTTCTCGGAAGCGCCCAACGGCCACCTCACCTCCACCTATCCGATCGGCACCGCCATTGTGACGTTTCCCCTGTATCTGCTGTTCTTTCTCTATCTGAAGCTGAATAGCTTGGTGCAGGGACTGTTCTCGGGCAATCTGTCGCTAGCGATCAACCTGACGAGCGCAGAGTTTGAGCCGACGCGAAGAACGCTGGCGCGGTTGGCGGCGACCTTGTGCAGTGCCCTAACGGTAGTGCTGTTTTACCTCAGCGCCCGTCTCAAGTTTCTACCTTCGGTAGCACTGCTGACTACATTCACCTTTGCCTTTGCCACCTCGACTTGGGTGCTGGGATCCCAAGATCTGCGCCAGCACACGGTCTCGAATCTGCTGCTGACGGCGCTGATCTTCTGCCTGCTAAAAGCGAATCGCACCACAGGTCGCCCCAGACAACTGCTATTTCTCGTAGCGGGCTGCTTCTGTGGGCTGTTTCCTTCGGTGCGGCTAACGAGTGCCATTTTTGTGGTGACGGCGCTAGTGTACGTTGTCTATTTCTATCGTCGCGAGGTAATTTTTTTCCTGCTGGGGTTACCTACGATTTTGCTGAACTGGGCTTGGAACAGCTATTACTTCGGCATTGAGAATTTTAGTCGAGGCGGCTATCTCAGGCAATTCGAGTCGGGAGCATCTGGCTACAATTTTTCTCCAGACTACATCGTGGAAGCCTTTTTCGGGCAACTCATTAGCCCTAGCGATGGCTTCTTTGTGTTTGCGCCGGTGCTGCTGTTTGCCTTGCCGGGAGCCTATCTCGCCGTTCGGCAGCGAGCCGGTAAAGACGAAATCCTGGTGCTTGGGCTGTCGCTGGCTTGCCTGATTCTGTTTCTGCACTACTGCGTTTACGTGCCCTGGGATGGCGGCGGTGGCTCCTACGGTCCTCGGTTTCTAATGGATGTGCTGCCCGTAGTCTGCTTGCTGGTGGGCTACAGTTTGCAGGCAATTGTGCTGAAGTTTTCTACAGCTTCTCGTCCAGATCGAGTGTTGCTGGCGCTGTTTCTGGGGCTGCTGCTGTGCTCAACTGCTGTAGAGGTGATCGGGGCATTCTCGGATACGGCCTGGAGCAAAGTGCCGCTGCCGCTGATTCGGGCCCCCGAGCGGCGATGGAGCCTCAGCGATAGCCAGATCGAGCGGCATTTTCGCAACATGGTGGCGCGGATTCACCCCCCGATCAGCGATCCCGAGACCTACGCTCGCCAGATAGATGGCGTGATCGAACAGATCGAATGGCTGCGGCAGAATGGCACCGTCGTACCCCTAGCGGATCAAATGCAGATTCGAACGGGCAATAATCGAATTTTGCGAGCGACTCTCCGCAATACCGGACAGTCACCGTGGTTCGGCTACCAGACCGGACTAGAGGGCTTTGGCGAAACTCGTCTCGAGCTGCGGCTGTGGAATGAAGCCGGTCGGCCGGTGAAGCTGAAGCAGGACCGCCTCTACATTTCGGGAACGCCCCAACCCGGTGAAACCGCCACCGCCATGGCGCTGCTGCAGCTACCGCGCCAACCCGGCACCTATCAGGCGGAACTGCGGCTGATCATCGAAGGCAACGCCAATGAATACATGAACCCAGACCGGCCGCCGCTTCACCGCTGGACGATTACCGTGCTACCCCGGCTCAAGAAGAGCGCTGCGCAGGAGAGTTGATCTAGGCTCACTTGGCTCACTGACCTGCGGCGGGTTGCATAAACTGCTGCGCTAGCTTCGGATAGAGAAAATCGGCAAAGAGCACAATTAAGGTGTGTAAATTAAGGCGTATACCGGCAGAATCACCAAGAACAACAGGAACAACAGTAAAAGCTACAAAGCGAAAAAAGAGGCATTATGTGATATTTTCGGCTAAGCCAATGGTGCTTTGGGAACTTCAGATAAACGGAACGCCTCTTTATGGATTGGGCGAGATTTCGCTCCCTATGGTGTTTAATTTTTGACGTTGTTTAGCAATTGAGGGTTGACGCTCCAGTATGAAGACCTTTGTAATATCGAGTACTATTGCCTGCGTGCTTTTCGGATTAGGAGCCACCTCGCTCTCGGCGCAGCCGGCATCGCGCTCCTCGGTGCAAACCCGCGAGCAGCGAATTCAGGAGTTGATTCAGGGTGCTATTAACCTCAACCGCTCCAAGAATCTAGCGCGGCAGGCGGCCGAACGAGTCAACGGCGGTCTTAATGTGTATCGAGCCGATGCATCGATGCATGGTCCCAGTGAGGAATCGCCCTTTGTAGACAATGGGGATGGCAGCTATACCTTTACCTTCACAGGTGGGCCTCCCGGTCACACCGTGCCCACGATTGAAAGTGTGGTTACAGTGGACACCACAACCTGGAATGTCACCGTGGATTATAACGGTCCGATTCGCACCGGAACCGTTCGGTAACCCATCCTTGCTAAGATTCTGAGTGTCTGGGATATCCAAGGGGACAACAAAATTTAAAGCGTTGCGTTCGAGCAAACATGGTACGGTGATGGAGATTCTCAGCGGGGTCTAGTGGGGAACAGCCACTAGAAGTTCTGTTTCGCGGTGATGGGGCTAAATGCTTTCACGGAAACGCGAGCTAGGGAAAGTTCGGTGCAAGTCCGACGCTGTCCCGCAACTGTGATGTAGCAGCAAGGCGCTTGGGTGAGATTTTGACGCTTTGCGGCGCTAAGTCAGGATGCCTCCCCGCTGAGTCGGTCTTGAATTCCTTTCATCTGCGAGGTACAGATGCATCGAACGCAATTTTTTTCTGGTCGCACATTATCGGCGATCGGCATGCTGCTGGCTCTCCCGTTTGCTGCACCAGCCTTGGCTCATCATGCAATGGGCGGACAGCTCCCGGCTAACGGCTTCCAAGGCTTTCTCTCAGGATTGGCGCATCCGGTAATTGGTCTCGACCATCTAGCGGGGGTGATTGCTGTCGGGTTACTGGCAGCTACCCAGCAGCGAGGCTTTTGGCTGCCTGTGGCGTTTCTGGCGGCTGCCCTTGCCGGAACGGGAATCCACAGCTTAGGGTGGAACTTGCCTGCCCTGGAAATCGCGGTTTCTGGGTCGGTGCTGCTAGTTGGCATGCTGCTCGCCATGGAGACTCGGCCAAAACTAGGAGTGCTGATCGGGCTAGGAGCGGTCATGGGGTTGTTCCATGGCTACGCCTATGGCGAGTCCATCGTTGGGGCAGAACCCGCTCCTCTGTTCGCCTACCTGCTCGGGTTTACCTTGGTGCAACTGCTCATTGCCCTGCTGGCGTGGCGTATTGGCCGCACCGTTTTGCAGCGTTCGTCGGCTGCCCTCGGGCTACGCTTTGCCGGATTCACGATTTGCGGCGTTGGAGCTGCATTTCTGAGTTCGGTCGTTCTCGATAGTCTGCTGCCGGTGTAGGCAAAGAACATAGCCGAAGCAATAGCCAAGGAGCAAGTCATGCATAAGATTCCGGTAACGGTTGTCACCGGCTTTTTGGGAGCCGGCAAGACGACGCTGATCCGCCATTTGTTGCAGCACAACCAAGGAAAACGGATCGCTGTGCTGGTCAACGAGTTTGGCGAGGTAGGCATTGATGGCGACCTGCTGCGGAGCTGTCAGGTTTGCGATGAAGAAAGCGACGCAGAAACTAACAGCCGAATCGTCGAGCTAACCAATGGCTGCCTCTGCTGCACCGTGCAAGAGGAATTCCTGCCCACGATGCAGGAGCTACTGAAACGTCGTGACCAAATCGACGCAATTTTGATCGAAACCTCGGGTTTAGCGCTGCCCAAACCGCTGGTGCAGGCGTTTCGCTGGCCAGAAATTCGCACCGGAGCCACAGTGGATGGCGTGCTGACGGTCGTGGACTGCGAAGCTCTGGCAGCCGGACAGTTTGTTGGCGATTGGGCAGCTCTAGAATCGCAGCGGCAGGCTGACCCGAACCTAGAGCACGAAACGCCACTCGAAGAGCTGTTTGAAGATCAGCTTGCCTGTGCCGATCTAGTGCTGCTTACCAAAACGGACCGCGTCGATCAATCTGAACAAAACCGCGTCCGGCAATGGTTGCAGCAGGAATTACCCTCCGGCGTCAAAGTAGTCGCTTGCCCGCAGGGGCAGGTGAGCACCGAGCTGTTGCTGGGCTTTAATGCCGCCGTCGAAGACCATCTTGACAGCCGTCCTAGCCATCACGACAGCGAGGAGGAGCACGAGCACGACGACGACATTGATGCCGTGTGTATTGCCCTCGACCAATCCTTTGAGCCTGCTGCCTTGATCGACCGCCTCAAAGTCCTGGTGCGGCAAACCGAAATCTATCGCATCAAAGGGTTTGTGGCTGTGCCCAACAAAGCTATGCGGCTAGTGGTGCAGGGTGTCGGAGAGCGGTTTGATTACTTCTTTGATCGCCCTTGGCAGTCCGATGAGGAGCGCCACACCAAACTGGTGGTCATCGGTCGTACCTTGGACCGTCGGCGCATTGAGCTGGCGATTGCTGGATAAGAGATGCCCTACAGCTTTGGCAGAATCTCGGGCAGCAGCCAAGTAGGGAGGCTCGACAACGCCAAATTCTGACCAGGCAACCCCAGCTGGTTATAGAAAGCACGCACGGTTTGGAGGATACAAGCCAAGGCAGTTTGTCGCAGTTCGGGTTTCTCGTCCCAACTCTGAAGCGCTTGGGTGTGGTGCCGTAGCGCGGCTTCTAGGTGCGCTGATTGAGCGGCCGAGGTGAGATGGACATGAACATCGGTAGCAATCTGGTAATGCGCCAACCCCAGATTGTTGTGGGTTGAAGCCAAATCGAAGGTGAGGGTCGGCTGAACATTGGGTTGCAGTTCGCTGAGATAATCTGCCGCTTGCAGCGTCGCCTTGTAGGCAGCAATGGCCTGTTGCAGGTAAGCCAGCCGCTCTTCAGAGTTGTCGGCATGGTTCGCAATATGCCAATAGGCGGTGCCCAAGTTATTTTGCGTTGCGGCGAAGGCCGCTGGAGCGGTTTCTAGGGTTCGATATTGCAATGCCGCTTGATAGGATGCCACTGCCTGCTTCAGCCTGTCCTGGGGCTGCCCATACTGTGCTAGATTCCAGTAGGCGGTGCCGAGATTGTTTTGAATCATGGCGTAGTTCAGCGGGTCTTGCTGCGGGTCGTAGTAGCGGAGCGCTTCCGAGTAGGCGGCGATAGCCTGCTTCAGATTCACCTCCGGCTGGTGGTGCTGTGCCAAATTCCAGTAGGTGGTGCCTAGGTTATTTTGGGTTGAGGCATAGCGGATGGGATCGCTCGCCGCAGTGCGGTAGCGGAGTGCCTGCTGATACGCCTGCACCGACTGCTGCAAATTCTGCGCTGGATCCTGATAGCGTGCCAGATCGGCGTAGGCAGCTCCTAGATTGTTTTGCAGCATCGGATAGGTCTGGCTCTGGGGATCGAGCTGCTGCAGCGCGAGCTGATAGGTTTGAATGGCCTGTTGCAGCGTCGGTAGAGCTTGATTGGGGTCACTCTGACAGCGCGACAGCATCCAGTAAAGATTACCAAGATCGTTCAGCGTATCTATCCGTAGCGGTTCCGAGTCAGGCAACCAGCCCAGGCACTGCTCATAGGATTGAATCGCCAAGGTTAAGGTGGATAGTGAGCTGTCGCCCTGCTCAATGCAATTGCGATAGAAATTTCCCAGGGTGCGGTAAGCGCTAGCCAGCAGCATCGGGGAGGGGCTTTGCTGTTGCAAGAGCTGGATGTGCTGTTGCAGTTGTTCGATCTGCTGAGCTAAGGGCAGAGCGGATTGCAGATCCAGTTCGATGGAGTCAGCCGGCAGCGCATCGGGGAGGGGGGATGGAGTCGGCTCTGCTTCGTACCATTGATCGTGATCAAGCTGCTGATCGAACGCCTGCGCCAGCGTCATCCAGGGATTATCCGGAATTGCAGGAGCGGATGCCTCAGCCGCTGTGCTTTCGACCACCTCTGGTGCAGCGTCGGTCGAGTTAGCCGTTCCCTCATCCCACTCCTCTGCAATTGGAATTGGCGGCAGCGTCACCGGGCTTGGCTGTGGCATCCAGATCCGCTCGGGCGAAACGGCGGGCAGCGGCGTTGGGTCACCAACAAACTCAAATACACCCGTCCGACAACGCCAAAATTCAGGCGCGGCTTCCGGGAGGGTGCGGTACCACGGCTGAGTTACCCACAGGAGCAGCGTCGATTCCAGCAGCGGCAAATTTTCCTCAATGCCTTGCAGATTTAATAAAAATAAAGACTGAATCTCGGCTGGCTGCCGCGTCAAACGCTCGATGCCCAAAATTTGAAACGCAGGCATTGGGGTAACCAGCCCTCGTCGCGCCATGGGAAATTGGCTTAACCATTGAGCAATCTGCCCGATAGGATGGGGGTCATTTAGGTCTAATGCCAGGCTTACAAGTCGAGGTAATTCGGCATCGGCAGCAGGAGATCGACGGGAGAGTGGGCCAACCGTGTGGGGGACAGTTTGAGCACATGGAGGGTTGGCTGCCGTTAAGTCCGTCTGGAGCTGAGCCGCCAGCCGATCCCGCAACTGGAGGTCATCACAAACGGCAATAAAGATCTGCCGACGCAGACAGAGGCTGAGGGACGCTTTAAGCCGCTCGTAGGTTTGATGGTTTAGCCCCAAAGGAGTGCGCAAGGAGAATTCAGTCACAGGAAAGATGCTAGGGCTAGTAAAAGAGCCGCAGCGAGTCTGCTCCGCTGGGTATCTTCCTTTTCCAAGGGCGCAAGAGAGCGCTCAGGACAGGATACAGCCAGGCTCGCGGCAGATCGGGTCTAGCGAATCAAGGCGGATAACGTCTACTGTACAAACTGTACAAAGAGATCCACAGTAAAAACCAGGTACCCCGCACTCGGTTTACCTGGCTACAAATGAACTCATTTTGATGATTGATGGACTCAGCCTGATGAACCCAATGGCTCATCAATGAACTTGATAACCAACTGGGCAAGAAACGACTGAGCAAAGTGGCGCTTCGTGTCTACAGATCGCACACATCGTGAAGACTCAGCCCATTCAGCCTCTGCTCAGGACGAAACAGCGACGGCCACAAAAATTAAGCCACCCACCAACACAGCAGCTACAACTCCGCCAATTAAATAGCGAAGCTGCTGTTGCTTGGTTGGAGGTTCTGCCCGATAGACCTTCGGCTCAACGGCAAAGTTGTTGAGGCGACCGCCTTCTTCGGTGGTATATGGCATATCCTGCACTTCCCTGTGAATAATTTTAATGACTGTAACAAACAATCAAAGCTTTGTCACTTCATACTCCGATATAGAAAACTTTTGTTAACTTTCTTTTGTCTCTAGGGCCAACCCCACCGTCAACGGCATTCTATCTGGCTCCCAATCATAGGCACAAAAAACCCTCAAACCCATGAGCCGAGTTTGAGGGAGTTGAATCAGGGTGCATCTACCAGTTCAATGTTCTATTGTTAGTCGTATCAATCCGGACAGATTCAGGACGAACTCAGTTCTAATGAGTGTCCAATGAGTCAACTTGAGCAGCTTCCCTTCCGTGGGTTGCCCGCTGAATTGGTGCATCGGCTAGGCACCTCTTGGCAACAGGACCTCTTGATGGCGCTGCATCTTGCACTGTCGCATCTACCCTCATCGCCTCGTGGGTTAGGAGAAACCATCTGCAGCACAGCAGCATCTGACCTTCATATTCAGCGAGAGCACTACTTCCTGCACTACTCCCTAACCGATGGGCAAAAGCCGGAAGCAACGGTAGTGTTGATGTAGTTTGATTCATTCTATGGAGCTACCCTGGAGACATCGAGCTGCTGTTTTTGAACGTGCCGTCTTCAAAAACATTTCATCAAAAAACAGGCTTGCGGAACGGTTTAGCAGCAGGAGAGAACGGCATAGTAGGAATTAACGGGTATGAGGAGAGCGCTGATCCAGTGACTCAGGAGTTTCACATCTCGGTAACGCCAGTTGGTAATGAGCGGTTTTTGGTGCGCACTGAAAAGGTAGCGCCGGGTGTACCCTTGGCAGAAGAACAGTTGATCTGGCGGGTTGAGGAGTGGTTGATGCAAGCTCGCCAGCTCATGAATGATCCCCTTCAAGGATTACTGCAGGGCGAAGCATATACCAATTACGGCGATGCTGGAGAGGCGGGATCACGGTCACTACAAACCCAGCCGCTGCCGAGTCTGGTGGAGCTAGGGCAAGAACTCTATCGGTCGCTCTTTCAGCAAACCCTGCGCGATAGTTGGGTGATTGCTCAAGGCGTGGCTCAAAATCGACGGGAAGCGCTGCGGCTGCGGTTAGGGCTGAAGGGGAGCCAGTTGCCGCGTTTGCCATGGGAAGTGATGTATGGCACCGATCTGCCAACGGGGCAGGTGCGGCCGCAGAGTGGTTGGTCAGTGACACCTCGCCCGTTGACGGCTGGGACGCGGGTGATCTTCTCACGCTATCAGCTCGGGACACGGCTTGCTGAAGAGAGCTTGCTGCCAGAGGCGGATCAAACCCTGCGCATTCTGATGGTGGTATCAGCCCCTAGCGATCAAGAGCAGCTAAAGCTCTACCGTGAGGTAAAGCAACTCCAGCAAGAGCTGCAGGCTCAGGCCAGTTTAGTGTCAGATGGGCCCGTGGGCACCATGCCTGACATTCAGCTGCACATCCTGAACCAACCCGGACGAGAACAGCTCACCCAGGCCCTAGAGCAGGGACGATATCAAGTGTTGCACTATGCGGGCCATAGCGATTTGGGAGCTGCTGGCGGCAGTCTTTATCTGGTGAATAGCCGCACGGGCCTGACCGAAATTCTCACAGGAGATGACCTAGCTGGGCTATTGGTGAATAACGGCATTCGTCTGGCCGTGTTCAACTCCTGCCGGGGGGCCTACACGGCAACGGCCGATCCGCGCAGCCGTCAAGAGCGCAATTTAGCCGAGGCACTCGTTACCCATGGCATTCCGGCGGTGCTGGCTATGGCAGAGCAAATTCCCGACAATGTGGCGTTGAATCTCACCGGGCTGTTCTACCGGAATCTCAAGCTGGGCTACCCTATTGATCTCAGCCTGAGTCGGGCGCGGCAGGGGTTAATCTCCGCCTATGGTTCACATCAGCTCTACTGGGCACTGCCGATTCTATATCTGCATCCTGGATTTGACGGCTACTTGGTTCAGGGCGACCACAACACTCACAATCCCGCCGATCGGCTGGTCGTGATGCCGCAATCTGCTAGCCCCTTACCACTGCTGCGGCAGGAAATGCCACCCCCTCCGCCACCCAAGGCAATTACGCCGCCGCCGCCCGCTACGCTGTCGATTACGCCCCCACCCATTGCGCCAGTGGTGACGCCACCGCTGACGGACCCACTTCCTACGGAAGACTGGGAACTCGATCTGGATGAAATTAGCGCTGGATCAGAAGACGAGGGCAGCGATTACACCGAAGACGACGCCGCGATGATTGCTGATATGCTGCGGCAGCTTGCTCCGGCTCCACCCCCTGTCCAGGGAAACAGCCTAGAACCCCATGGCGAGAGCAGTACCGGAACCAGCACAGCAGTGTCCGCCATTACGGAACCATCCGCTTCAGTGCCAGCTGCCCCGGCATCCAGCGCAACGGTCGTTCAGGTTGAGAGTCGCCTTCCTGCCAGCACTGCTGCACCAGTGGTCGCCACCGGAACGGCCATCCCAGCCGGACAGCAAACTATTGCGCCAGCAGCTGACGGGTCGGGAAGTCGGACTTTACCGAGGCGCAATCGCGATTGGCGACGGTTGATTCTGCTGCCTCTGTTAGGTGCCATAGGGTTAGCCCTGGGCATTTGGGGCTATCAGACGATGCCGCCATCGTGGTTGCCTCAGACAGCCGACCAAACACAGAACGGTGAGGATGCTGACGCAGCGTTTTCCCTGGATCCGGAGCAGTCTAGCGGCGAGCTGAAGGCACTGGCACAAGAAGCCTTTCAGGAAGAACAGATTCCCCAGGGTATCGCAGCGACAACCGCCCTGCTCGATCGCGGAGCACTGGCAGAAGCGGCGGCCGCTCTCACGGCTGTACCTGACACTCTGGAAGCAGATGCGGCCGTGAATTTCTTGCGCGGGCGATTGGCGTGGCAGTCCGTGAAGGCGGGCGACAAGAACTATAGCATCGCCGACGCTCGGCGCTTCTGGGAAAGCGCTGTAGAGGCTGAACCCAGTAACCTGCTCTATCATCAGGCTCTCGGGTTCACCTACTATGCAGAAGGCAATTCTGAAAAAGCGATTCAGGTCTGGAATATCGTATTTTCCTCGGCGGACATTAACTCGACAGAAGCCCTAGGCACCTATGCGGGGATTGCCTTGGCGCTGAGGCAAGCGGCTGCCAATCAGCCCCCTGAACAGCGAGACAAATTTGTGCTGAATGCCTTCCAGCTATACCAAATGGTGATGAGTCGCGACAAGGAGCGATTCCAACCAGATGCCCTACGGCAAAACTGGCTGTGGACCGAGACCGCCGTCAAGGAGTGGACAGCCCTGGGACAGGCGAGACCAGGATCGTAGATTCGACGACTCGAGCAGGTCGCTGATCTGTTCTGATCTGTTCTGATCTGTCAACTCTATCAATCAGTCCGGGTCGATCCGGGAATCGAGCTGAATGCCGCGGATCGAGTAGTCGAGCAGCTTCATGGGGTGCAGCACCGGCACTGACTTGCCTTGGAGCTTCAAATGCTTCAAGATTTGCAGCGAGCAGCCGGGATTGGAAGAGGCAATCAGGGTCGCACCTGTATTCAGCAGATTCGTTACTTTCTGCTGCCCGAGTTCTTCGGCAACGTCTGGTTGCAGCATGTTGTACACCCCCGCACTGCCGCAGCACAGCGCCGCATCGATCGGCTCACGCAGAGTAACACCGGGAATTTGCCGCAGAAGCTGCCGGGGTTGCAGGCTAATTTTCTGCCCGTGCAGCAAATGGCAGGCGTCTTGATAGACAATCGTCAATGGTTCAGATTGCAAGGGGGACAAGGGTGCCGTCAGCCCCACAGCCGCCAGAAACTCCTGAACATCCTTGACCTTGCTGGCAAACGCTTTGGCTTTATCGCGGTAGTCGGGGTCGTCCTTCAGCAGGTGCCCGTACTCTTTGAGTGTGTGCCCGCAGCCGGCCGCATTGATGATAATCGCATCCACCTCAGTCCCCTCAAAGCTATCGATCATCTGCCGCGCAAGGGACTGCGCCTGCTCTTCTTGCCCCTGGTGACTGGGAAGGGCCGCACAGCAGCCCTGCGATTTGGGAATGATCACCTCGCAGCCGTTGGCGCTGAGCACCCGAGCGGTTGCTTCATTGACTTCGCTAAAAAACAAGCGCTGTACACAGCCTAAAATCATCCCCACCCGATAGCGCTGCTGCCCTTGAGCCGGCACGACGGTGGGCAGGGTATCTCGAAAGCACTGTACCGTCACCTCGGGTAGCAGTCGCTCCATGGCATCGAGACGGGGCGACACTCGCCGCAGTAAGCCCGTAGCCCGCACGAGCTGCGGCAGCCGCAGTTTTTGATAGAGCCAGAGGGGAGCCAGCAGCCGCCGCAACCGTTCCGGATAGGGAAACAGCGAAAAAATGAGCTGCCGAAACAGGCGGTCGCTCCAGGAGCGAGAATAGTTGCGCTCGATCTGGGGACGAGTCGCCGCGATCAGCCGGTCGTAGCGCACGCCAGAAGGGCAGGTAGTGACGCAGGCCAGACAGCCGAGGCAGGAATCAAAATGCTGCACCGTCGCTGGGGAGAGCGCCGCTTCCCCTTCGTTGACAGCGTCCATCAGGTAAATGCGACCGCGGGGCGAGTCAGTTTCTTTACCGATGACGCGATAGCTAGGACAGGTAGACAGACAAAAGCCGCAGTGCACGCAGGCATCGATTAGCTTTGGGTCCGGCGGATCGTAGGCATCGAATGTGGGGCGCTTGGCGCGGGCTGCCAGATCGCTCCAGGAGGATTCGGCAGAAGACAGCTCAGGAACTGGGTTAGAGGTATCAGGAGCGCCATCCACCGGAGTACCACTGGCAGGCTCGGGATCGTACTGCGTCGTCATGCGTTACATTCCCCCCACAAAGCGATGGGGACTGAGAAGAGATTCGGGGTCAAACTGGCGTTTAATCGTCTGCATGAGGTCTAGGGCATTGCCAGGATAGCCCCAGACATCTAATTGTTGCTTCAGCAGCAGCGGCGCTTCCAGGATCATCAAAAAGCCGCCGTGAGACTGACAGAGACCGCGCAACTCCAAAAGCTGCTTGGCAGACACATCCGCCGCAAACTGCACGGTCCCTAACCCGCTGCCGGCGTGAATCAACCCAACCGTCAGAGGGGTATCTGCCATCTGAGAAAGAATCGCCACGGCGCTAGAGGGGACTACTCCTATTTTGCAAGTAACCTGAGACAGACTGGGACGGAAGTCTATTTTTTCTCGCAATTGTTGCCATAGAGCCTGTTCCTCTGCCTCTCTATAGCTCGTTCCTGACAACGCCAGGGTTTGCCCCACCTGCAACCATTGCTCGGTCTGTTTCTCCACACCCACTTCAATGCTTTGAAAGCGGCAGAGCAGCCCTATGCAGGCTCCCAAATCAAGAGCCGCCATCGTCGCAGCCGCCAGCAACTCTACGCGGGTCGGAGTTAGAGCAGAGGCGAGTAGAGTAGCCGTCGCTTGGGCAATCGTGTCGGTGTCTCCGGTCAGCAGGACGGTACGCGAGGCCAGCGGCAGCGGATAGATACGAAAGGTGACCTGATCGAGAATGCCCAGGGTGCCATAGGAGCCGGTCATCAGCTTCATTAAGTCATAGCCGGCGACGTTTTTGACAACGCGCCCCCCCGCCTTGGCTCGCTTGCCGTCGGAGCGAACAAAGGAAATGCCAATCAGCATATCGCGAATGCCACCGTAGCGATGCCGCAGTCCGCCGGTATCTGCTGTAGCGACAATGCCCCCCAGAGTGGCTTGTTCAGGATAGGCTGGGTCCACCGCTAGGAATTGTCCGGCAGTTGCCAGGGTGTCTTGCAAATCCCGCAGCCGCAGCCCCGCCTCGGCTGTAACGGTGAGGTCGCCGCTAGCATGGTCGATCAATCGCTGCAGCCTTGCCGTACTGACGACGAGCATTACACCCTCTGCCAAACCACCCCAATGCAGTTTGCTGCCATTGCCGCAGGGCAGTATCCGCCAGCGGTGATGATGAGCGCAAGTCATAACTTCAGCGAGAGCATCGGAGGTCTCGGGATAGACCACACCAGCAATGCGAGTTTCGGGAGTAACAGCTTGAGCAACCTGCGATTTGAAGCGCGGCTCAGCCTCCTCCCAGGGAACAACGGCGGCTGCCCCCACAATCGATTCCAGGGTGGCGAGCGGTTCAGCAATAGCACTCATGGAGAGAAGAATCCGAAGAATAGGAACGGCAGTGGGCAGTCAATGCAGCAGCATCGGTCCTGACCTTCACTCTACCAAGAGAATCCACCAGGAGAGCACCCACCAAAAAGATCCAGGGGTTGATCAGCAGTCAGTCGGACGCTTCGGGTGTTATGCAGCCGCTTGTCTCGGGCACCTTAACGCCTGTGTAGCAAGGTCAAAACCGAGAGGTCAACCAGATGGGAGGGTTCAATCGCGCCGTGTCGTCGGGTTCTGTGCCATTAGCAGAGGCGATCGGGCAAACCTGGATTATTGCCTACAAAGAAGCAACCGAACCTCTAGAGCAGGCTCTCACCCAGGCCGGCTTCACCTGTGGCGTGCTGCGGCAGCAAGACCATCCCGAATATGCCGCTTATGCATCCGCCTATCGCTGCTTACTGAACCACCAGCAAGCCTGGCAGCGCGCCGCCCAGTCGTCTCAACCAACGCTAATTGTAGAGGCCGATTTTGTGCCCGTACGCCATATCGGTCAACTGCCGCTTCCTTTCCCGCTCCAGCAGCCAGTGGGCATTGCCTGGCTCTACACCTGCGCCCCCCAGCTCTACAGCGTCAGCCCTGAGGGATTTGGCGAAGGCTACTCTACGGCCCTAGTTGCCTATATCGTCACGCCGCAAGGAGCGCAGCAGCTCTGTGAACTGGTAGACCACATCACTCAAAGGCACGGTACCCAATACAACTGCTTCGATTCTGAAATTGACCGATTTTTACGCGATCGACAGCTCAAGAACTACATTGCCTTCCGCAACTATGGCGAGCATGGCGGCATCCCCAACCCCGAGCATCGGCACAACGGCATGAGCGGCATCCATCGAGCAGATGTACTCTATGGTGAACTCGCCTTTATGCCGGCCTACGCTGCTGCTGCCCCTAATCAACACCTGACGCTGCTGCAATCACGATTGCATGCCCGTGTCAAGGGCATTGCCCGGCTGCTCGTCGGCAAGTTTCTGCGGCTCAAGATCCTGCGACGATCGTCTGCTCCGAAGCGTCTACTCGGGTTCGCCCTGGGGCGGCAGTTCTCGCTTTATCTGTAATGGAATCTGTAATGGATCGGTGATGGCCTAGGGGTGCTCCGTCTTCAGCCGTCGCAAGAGCCGGGCTAAGCGTCAAGACCTCAACGCCGGTTTCGGTTACGGCAACAGTGTGCTCAAACTGCGCCGACAGCTTACGGTCTTTGGTGACTGCCGTCCATTTATCGGCTAAGACCTCGACTTCCCAGGTGCCTTCGTTGATCATCGGTTCAATCGTGAACACCATTCCTGGTCTCAGCTTTTTGCCCTTGCCGCGCGTGCCGTAATGAGGAATCTGGGGAGCAGTGTGGAAGATCCGCCCCACGCCATGACCGACAAAATCGCGCACCACCGAAAACCCCTGCGACTCGGCATACTCCTGAATCGCAGCACCAATATCACCAATTCTGGCTCCTGGCTTCACTGCCCGGATGCCCCGCCACATACATTCCTGGGTCACTTCCACTAAGCGACGGGCCAGAGGCGACGGTTCCCCGACCAAAAAGGTGCGCGAGGTATCGCCGTGATAGCCATCTACCAAAGGCGTCACGTCGATATTAATAATGTCGCCGTCTCTTAGGATCTGCTTAGCACTGGGGATGCCGTGACACACCACTTCATTGACGCTGGTGCAAATAGACTTGGGAAAGGGATTGTCGCTGCCGCTGGGATACCCCAAGGGGGCGCTGCGTGCTCCATGGGCCTGCGTCCATGCTTCGGCGGCATCGTTAAGTTCCAGGGTGGTGACTCCTGGTTTGACCATCGGCGCCAGATAGTCGAGCAGCTCTGCTGCCATCCGCCCTGCCTGCCGCATTTTGTCAATTTCTCGCTTTGATAACAGGACAATCGGTTCGTTATCCATGGAACACTCTATTTACTCTGCTAGGGGTTAACATCCTCCATCCCTAGTTTAGTGGTCTGTCTCCTCTCCTGCATGTCAATCTCCCGTTTCTCAGATTTATAAAGCTGAATTCTGAACTACCGTGAGGAATTCCGTTTGCTACCTCCACCTAGAAAACTCCTCTTTCACAGGAATCCCCAGAAGAATTTATTTTGGTGGTCAACTAGGTGCACAAACTCTGGTAGATTGAGCGGAGTATCCGAAGTAGTTCAACTCAGCAGTTCACGCAGATGAAAGTCCTAGTTATTGGTGGCGATGGCTATTGCGGTTGGGCAACCGCACTGTACCTATCCAACAAAGGGTACGAAGTCAGTATTTTAGACAGTCTAGTGCGGCGACATTGGGATGCAGAATTGTGTGTCGAAACCCTAACCCCGATTGCGCCCATCCACACCCGTTTGCAGCGTTGGCAAGAGTTGACGGGGAAAACCATCGACCTGTTTATTGGCGACATCAATAACTACGAGTTTCTCAAGCAGGCGATGCTGAAATGCCAGCCCGATGCGGTGGTGCACTTTGGCGAGCAGCGTTCCGCACCTTTCTCGATGATTGACCGCGAGCATGCCGTGCTGACTCAGGTGAACAACGTGGTGGGCACGCTGAACCTGCTCTATGTCATGCACGAGCATTTCCCCGACTGTCATCTTGTGAAGCTGGGCACGATGGGCGAGTACGGCACGCCTAATATCGACATCGAAGAGGGCTACATCACGATCGAGCACAACGGGCGCAAAGACACCTTGCCCTACCCGAAGCAGCCTGGCTCGTTCTACCACCTCAGCAAAGTTCACGACTCGCACAATATTCATTTTGCCTGCCGCATCTGGGGGCTACGCGCTACCGACCTGAACCAAGGGGTTGTTTATGGCGTCCTCACCGAAGAAACTGGCATGGATGAGCTGCTGGTGAACCGCCTCGACTACGATGGCGTGTTTGGTACGGCGCTGAACCGCTTCTGCATTCAGGCGGCGATCGGGCATCCACTAACGGTCTACGGCAAAGGCGGCCAGACGCGGGGTTTCCTGGATATTCGCGACACGGTGCGCTGCATCGAAATCGCCATTGCGAATCCGGCGCAGGCAGGCGAATTTCGCGTCTTCAACCAGTTCACGGAGATGTTTAGCGTTGGCGATCTGGCCTTGATGGTGAAAAAAGCTGGCAACGCCCTCGGCATGAACGTGGAGATCAACCATCTGGAAAATCCCCGTGTTGAGAAAGAAGAGCACTATTTCAACGCCAAAAACACAAAGCTGATCGACCTCGGCTTGCAACCCCACTACCTCTCGGATTCGCTGCTCGACTCGCTGCTGAATTTTGCGATCAAATACCGACAACGGGTAGACGAGAAGCAAATTCTACCCAAGGTGAAGTGGAAAGGCTGAGACCTGACGGGGCGGCTCAGTCGATGAGTAGATGCCTGTTCGTGGCTCTGTTGCCCAGCGTCCTGATTTTGTTTTTCCAACATCTGCCTAAACGTTTCTAACCTCCCTGTATGCGAATTGCTCTCTTCACAGAAACCTTCTTGCCCAAGGTTGATGGCATTGTGACGCGCCTCAGTCACACGGTCGATCATTTGCAGCGCATGGGCGATCAGGTAATGGTGGTCTCGCCCGATGGCGGGTTGAGCGAATATCGGGGAGCAACAATCTATGGTGTGCCGGGGTTTCCGCTGCCGCTATACCCGGAGTTGAAGCTAGCTCTGCCACGACCCTCCATCCGGCAGGCACTGGAGCAGTTTCGTCCCGACTTGATCCACATCGTGAATCCGGCGGTGCTGGGGTTGGGTGGGCTGTATTACGCAAAATCCCTCGATGTACCGCTGGTGGCGTCGTACCACACCCATCTGCCCAAGTACCTGGAACATTACGGGCTAGGGATGCTGGAAGGGTTGATGTGGGAGCTGCTGAAGGTGGTTCACAACCAGGCGCAGATCAATCTCTGCACCTCGACGGCGATGCAGGATGCTCTCACCTCCCACGGCATCGAGCGGGTTGAAGTGTGGCAGAAAGGCGTGGATACCGAGCTGTTTCAGCCCCATCTGGCAAGTCGAGACGTGCGGGACCAGCTTTCCCAAGGGCATCCGGATAGTCCGCTGCTGCTCTACGTGGGGCGGCTCTCGGCGGAAAAAGAAATCGACCGCATCAAGCCGGTGCTGGAGGCGATTCCGGGTGCCCGCTTGGCGTTAGTCGGAGATGGCCCCTACCGACCGGAGCTAGAGAAGCACTTTGAAGGCACGCCCACCTTCTTTGCTGGCTATCGCACTGGGGTTGATCTGGCGGCTGCTTTTGCCTCGGCCGATGCCTTTGTGTTTCCGTCACGCACTGAAACCCTGGGGCTAGTGTTGCTAGAAGCGATGGCGGCGGGCTGTCCGGTGATTGCAGCGAATGCGGGCGGCATCCCCGATATTGTCACCGACGGCGTCAACGGCTACTTGTTTGACCCCGATGACGAACAGGGCGCGATCACCGCTACTCAACGCCTGCTCAGCCACTCCCATGAGCGAGACACCCTACGCCAAAACGCCCGGCAAGAGGCAGAACGTTGGGGCTGGGCCGCCGCCACTCGCCAGCTTCAAGACTTTTACCGCTCGGTATTGGCGCAGGCAATGCCTACGGCTGCTTAGAGGTCACCTGCTTGCTAGTTTTCCACAGGCGCTGGGAATTCTGAAGGGGAACCTGAAGCCCTGAGCGCCGGTGGAGCTGGCTCGGTTTCCAACCCGTGCTCCCGGTGGAGACGGCTTCAGGACGTTTATTTCTCCTGGAAGCTTAGTCTGACCAAGCATTTATGAAAGCGTCATCCTCGCGTCTGCCCCATCAGGATTCTGCCAATTTGGTCCGCTCTACCGCTGTAGTCCAAGAAGACGAGCTTCACATCCTTGGAGTAGACACTGCGACTCCTGAACCCGAGATGAAGCGGGGTGCATCGCTCACTGGGGAGTCCCCCGGCCATAACAGTTCGCCGTTTGGGGAAGCAGCGCCCCACTCCGAACCGCTGTCCGTTCCTCACCCTCCTGCTATCCGCGCTGATTCTGCCCTGACCACTCGCCGCTCCTTCTCTGCCTTTCTGGCTCCCCTAACCCAAGACACCTTCAAGCAGGTTGTCGCCGATGTGGAGCAAAAGCTTCAGGTGGTGAATCAAACTCTGTCGATGCTGGATAGTGTCCTCGACTCCCAGGGATTTGAAGCCATTCTCAACGAAATGCTGCGCTCGATCACCCTAAAAACTGGGGAACTGCTAAACGCCGACCGCACCACGATTTTTTTGCTCGACGAAGAGAAAGACGAACTCTGGTCGATTGTGGCTCAGGATGAGCAAGGTCACAACCTGGAGCTGCGCATTCCTAAAACTGTAGGCATCGCCGGCGAAGTGGCTACCCGCAAAGCCGTCGTCAACATTCCCTACGATTTCTATAACGACACTCGCTCGCTCGCTGCCCAAGCCTTTGACAAAAAGAATCACTATCGTACCTATACGATGCTGGCGCTGCCGCTGCTGAATGAAGAGGGCAATCTGGTGGCGGTCGTGCAGCTGATCAACAAGCTGAAGGTGGGACACTCTCCGCAGGCGGCTCTAGAAGACAAAATCGATTTGGCAGGCTTTACCGCCGCAGATGAGCAGGTTTTCCGCGACTTTGCGCCCTCGATTCGGCTGATTCTGGAATCCTCTCGCTCGTTCTACCGAGCCACCCAGCAGCAGCGGGCTGCCTCAGCCCTGATGAAAGCCACAAAAGCCCTGAGTCAAAGCAGCTTGGATCTAGAGGAAACCCTGGGCAAAGTCATGGACGAGGCCAAAGAGCTGATGCAGGCCGACCGCAGCACGCTGTGGCTGCTCGATCGAGACCGCGACCAGCTCTGGACAAAACTGCCGATCAATGGTGTCCTGCAGGAAGTACGAATTCCCATGGGGGCAGGCTTTGCTGGACAGGTGGCCCGCAGCGGTGAACCCGTGCTGATTCCCTTCGATCTCTACGACCACCCCAACGCCGAAACCGCCCGCGAAACCGACCAGAAAACCGGCTACCGCACCTGCAGTATGCTGTGTATGCCGGTCTTCAACGCCGATGGGGAGCTGATTGCCGTCACCCAGCTAATCAACAAGCGCAAGCAGGGGGAATTTCCGCCCTACGACCCCACTACCTATCCAGAAGCACCCGAGTGCTGGCGAGCCAGCTTCAACCGCAACGATCAGGAATTCATGAAGGCGTTCAATATCCAGGCGGGGGTGGCTCTGCAAAACGCCAAACTATTCGCCACCGTTAAGCAGCAAGAGCAGATGCAGCGCGATATTTTGCGGTCGCTCTCGAACGGTGTAATTTCCACCGACAAAGAGGGTCGCATTATTGCCGCTAACGAAAGCGCCAAGAAACTTCTGGGGTTGACTGACCTCGACTGCCTAGAGGGTCGGGCCGTGGCCGAGCTGATTCAGCTAGAGCAAGGTGATTTTTCCCGCTGGTTTGCCACTGCTCTCACCGCCACAGATGACAAAACTCGCCAGCAGTACTATCCTGACCAAACTCTGCTGCCGGTATTCGGGCAGGAGCAGCACAGCATTCATCTGTCGATTAACACAATCGCCGACGCCAATGATAGCCGCAAAATCTCCGGGGCGCTGGTAGTGATGGACGACATCAGCGATGAAAAGCGCCTAAAAAGCACAATGTACCGCTACATGACTCAGGAGCTGGCCGAGCAGTTGCTCAGCAGCGGCGATGCTAAGCTCGGCGGCGATCGCAAAGACGTGTCGGTGCTGTTTTCGGATATTCGCAGCTACACCACCCTCACCGAAAGCATGGAGGCCGAAGAGGTGGTCGCTATGCTCAACGAGTACTTCGAGACGATGGTGGACGCCGTATTCGCCTACAAAGGCACTCTGGATAAATACATTGGCGACGCAATTATGGCGGTGTTTGGCTCGCCGCTGCCCCTCGATGACCATGCCTGGATGGCCGTGCAGACCGCCGTCGAGATGCGGCACCGCTTGGCAGATTTCAACGCCCCTCGTCCAGACCAGCGCAAAATTCAGATCGGTATTGGCATCAACTCCGACTGCGTGATCAGCGGCAATATTGGCTCCAGCAAGCGCATGGAATTTACGGCCATTGGCGACGGCGTCAACCTGGGGTCGCGGTTGGAGGGAGCCAGCAAACACTATGGCTGCGACATCGTGATCAGCGAAACCACGTACCAGCCCTGTGCGGACCGCATCTGGGCCCGGGAGCTGGATCGCATCCGCGTTAAGGGTAAGCAGCAGCCGGTCAGCATCTATGAGCTGGTAGGGCTACAGCGCGACCCAATCGCCGACACGAAAAAGCGGCTGATCGACCTCTACCACAAGGGCCGCGAGCACTACCTCAACCGCCGTTTCTCAAAGGCAACGACCGCCTTCAGCACGATTCTGGAAGAGATCGGTCCTGACAAAGCTACCTCGCTGCACTTGAAGCGCTGCCACCATTGGTTGGAGCATCCGCCCAGCGACGCACAATGGGATGACGGCGTCTGGACCTTGACTGAGAAATAGCGGCAGGACCTGTTCCCTTCGCTGGTTGCAGCAAATCCTTGCCGATGCAGTCCATCCCAGGCAATCTTGGAATTGGCGTCTTTTCTACAGCAAAGTCTTGGTAGCGGAGTCCTGGATTTGGGGGCGGCGCACTTCTTCCAATAGCTGGCGGATTCATCTCTAGGCACATCTACTTAACAGCAAGACGGCAGGTTAAAGCTTGCAGATATCCTGTATCGCTACTCGCATCATTGAATAGAACTAGAGAGTCAGTTAGTTAACCTTCATTAACCATCAGTCGATGCACTACCCATAGGTGGCTGGAGCGTAGCTCCGCCTCTGTTTCCGTCTCTCAAACCGATTACAGCGGAGAAGCACATGAAACGATGGGTTCTCGTCGGGCTGGCAGTGCTGAGTCTATGGTTGGGCGCAGCTCGCTGTAGCGCAGATGCAGGTGTGCAGACTGCTGCCGAACTGATAGCTGCGGTGAACCGGGGGTCTCCAGGCGATACGGTGCAGATTGCGCCGGGAACATACATCCTCGATACGCCGCTACTGCCCAAAGCGGGAATGACGATTCAGGGAGCAGGAGCCGACCGCACGATCATCACTGCGCCTTCGTCCTGGCAACCCGATTTGTCGCAGTTGCCCCAAAGCGAAGATCCCAGTGCCTATCTGGTGAGCTGCCGCAATACTCCCAATGTCACCATTGCCAATCTGACATTGACAGGAGCAACGCTACCCGGAGCCATCTATGCCTGGAACTGTGATGGTTTAGAGCTGTACGGCTTGCAGATCCAGGATTTTCTTTGGAGCGGCGTCCGCACCTTCAAGATGGACCACTTCAAGGTGCACGATAATCGCTTCATTGATGCCGGCGGGCAGGAACGCCCAACGGGAGGTGCCCTCTACCTGACGCAAACCCAAAACTCCGAATTCTGGAACAATCGCATCCTAAAATCACCTGGGCAGACCCGCAACTTCTACGGCTTCAAAGGTCGCAAAGGCACAAATCTTCGTTTTCATCACAATGATGTACAGGTGGAATTCTCGCTGGAATTCCCTCACGAAAACGACCGAGGCATCGAGATTGACCACAATCACTTCACCGGACCAATTTCGATTCCCAAGCGGGGTGGCGGTCCTGCTTTAAACAATCAATTCTCCTTCCACATCCACCACAATTGGCTGCAGCGATCCTATGCTTTGGAATGGGCACGCAATGCCGCTGAGGTCGATCACAATCTCTTTGATTTCTCGACCGACGATGACGGCGGCAACCTGATCTCTAGCTTTCGTCGAGAACCGGCTCAGGGAGCAACGCGCTTTCACGATAACCTGATTCGCAATCCGGGACGCGGACTATTCTGGGCAGAGGGCATCTACAACCAGTTCTCTTTCTATAACAATCACGTGAAAGCAGCGACGACAACTCGCCCAGATGGGTTCTTTGGCTTCAACCCCAAAACCGATTTTTCGACTATTGTCATCCGAGACAATATCATTGAAAACACTCCAGACCGTCCGCGGCCGCTGATGCGTAACCGGCAGAGCTACGCCGCCACAATCGAGAACAACCGACTGCTGCACATTAGCGATAGCGATCAGTTCCAAAATCCTGCTACAGGCGCGATACAGGGACCAAAGCAGCCACTGCTGTTTCAAGCTGGCGTTGGGGGCGAATACCAGGTCAATGGTTGGGAGGTCCGCTAGTCATGACAAAATCTGGAACTGCACTAATAAAAACCGATAGGCAAAAGACCGATATGACTAGAAGTATTCACCCGGCATATTCATCCGGCGTCATCCAATGCCGCTGTAGAGATGAGGGAACAGAGAAGATATTCGATTGGTCAACAGCAGTCCTCGGCGAGGCTTGAATCGGAACGAGTGCCACCTTGCTATAGTTCAGTGTGACTAGCGGGTCGTTGTTCCCACTCGTCGCCAAGGCGCGAAGGCATTCTTAACATTTTCGTGAGCAGGTTTCAGCAGCGGATAGTGGCGTTGCAGCACCGACAGCATCGTGTTGCGGTCGATCCAGTCCAGCCCAAACTGAGTATAGATCTCAGCTCGGTAGTCCTTGGTGAAGAAGCGATCGCTCTTGAGTCGCCGCGACGCCATCAGGATAAACACCCGGAACGCCGTATCGCTGAAGCCAAAGCCAGCAGGCAGATCTTCGGCAAACATGCCCACCATTAGATCAACTGCATCGATGTCGTTGTGGTAAACCTCGCGCATCTCCTTCGCCCAGACCGGGTTGCTTGTGATCTCTTCAAAGGTTTTAACGCGACCGCGCCCAATCAACTCACGGAACCGGTTGTAGCGAGGCACACCGCGCTCCCGGTCTCGAATAATATCGATGGCTGCCAGATCGAGAACTTCGCCGTCGTCTTTGACCAGCTGCTGCAAAAAGCGGGGATAGTTGTGTAGCGTGATGGCACCTGGATGGGCAATGCCAATGGAATACAGCAGATCCGTCATCGAGATATCTTCGAGGATGGCTCGTGCCCGCTTGCCAGATGCCTCAAAGAAATCTTTCTTGGCCAGCAGCTTACCATTCTGAATCGAATACAGTTCAAATTCATCAGGAATTAGGGGATGCAGTCGATATACGGAAACGAATTCTTCGGTGAGGTAGTAGGGAGCGGTGTGGTGATCCGTCGGTGAACCGATGATGCCGCTCAGCAGCTCACCGTCGCCGATCCGCCCAAACCAGCGTTTCATCTGCTGCCCTAGCAAACCGTACCAGTTGGCGTTCATCCCAATTTGCAGCGCGGGGTGAGACAGGATGCCGGGCGTCCATTCTACGGTGTGAATCTTAGCCATCAGGGCAGCGTTGATCAGCCGAGCATGGTGATAGAGATCGTCATCGTTCCAGCTTGGATAGCGGCGCTTCAATTCGTCGCAGATCCAGTTGTGTTCCCGTACGAACAAGGTATGCAGCGAGGCCAGTCCAAACCACCAGTTTTCGTTAAAGCCAGTTTGATCCAGCCCAGTGGCTTCATCGAGAGGCAGCAACCCGTTGTCGCCAATGGTCAGCTTGCCATGGACATGAGAGCGCAGCTTATCAGCACTGTCTGGATCGTTGCCGTAGATTTGGGAACCATCCCACCAGTGGGTGGAGCGGCTGAGGTAGGTGGGGGGAGCAGAGGTATCGCCAGGAACGCGGGTTTCGTCTTCTGCAGTTTGGGCTACTGTCATGGGGCGATGTTCCTCGGGCCAGGGGTCGTCCTGCTCCAGAGGAATCTCGAATGTTTTGCTGGGGTGTTTGTGGTGGGCAAACCAGTCGTGATTTTGAAACTGGATCCAGGAGGCAGCCAAAATATTCAGCGAGGTAGCCGGAATAAATTCATCACGGGTCATCAAGGTCCGGCTAATCACCCGCGGATTTGGCTTCATTACATTTGCCTGATCCGGGTAGGCGTCTTTCAGCGGCACATTGCGGCCAAACCGGGTGCCAATCATCCCCATTTCTGGGTGTTCTAAATCATTAAAACTGCCGTCAAAGGTGCGAGTTTTTAGGTGCCGTCCTTCCGGATCGGGAGTGGGATGCGGCAACTTTTCGGTGTCAGGTAGTTGTGAAGTATCGTGAAGATTTTTTTGACGCAATTCTTGACGAAACTGATGCAATTTGAGGAGCGCAAATATTGTAGGAAGTCGATGCCAGGGTTTCTTAGACATTATCAGGTTTGCTTCACAAAGCTTTAAAAGAACTAGAAAAGGAGTAGACTGACTTACCGTTTCTGAAATGCTAGATCAAAGCACTAGTAAAGGCACTTTAACAAGGTAGACATACCATCAACAGTACCCCTATGGGTACCATCCAAGAGTCATGAGACTATGTACAATAGCGGGCATCATGGTGCCTATAAATTAACTTGCTGTTGTAATTCGACCCGGAAGCACAAAGCATTGGTTAATATTGTTAGTCTCGAGTTAGTCTCAACTCAGGCGGGCATTTTTTCTCGGGCTTTTCTCTACATCAGTGGTTCTGCATTGTTCTGAGTTAGTTAAAAATCAATCAAGAAGTTAGTTAAGGTGCCTCATTCCAAGCAGCCTATCTTGACGCCTCCATCTGGACTTCTGGAGATGTCTGGAGCATTCGCACTGTAGATATTTATTAATGAATCAGGTTCTCATCTATAAGATTCTTTTGGGAGAGTTTGGTTACCAAGATAAAAATCGTTGTTTGAATGACGATTTGCGTGACAAGAGTTAAACCAAAAGTCAAACAAAAACATCAAATAAAAACATCAAATAAAGACATTCGATAAACTGTAAAAATCATGAAGGATTTAGCAAAGGCCAAAAAGACTGATGAGTCTGATGAGCCTGAGTTCCAGGCTTTACCAGTCGACTATAGGTCGTGGTCAGCAGTACAGAAACAAGACTTTCTATGGGAAAAGCGAATTTTGACCTCGCAATATCGCGCTTTGCCTGTGCTGAAAAAGATTGACATAGTCGGGCTATTTCTGACCTCTCTACGCACCAAAATGGATTATCAGTCCGATGAAGCGCCGACAAACTGGAAGAAAGCAATCCATGCCCACGGCAGTGTCGCTAAAATCCGCTTTATTCCCACAGCAAATACCCCTTTCACTGGACTATTTCAGGGTGCCGATTATGGTCTATTGCGGCTGTCAGTCACGGGCGATCCTGCTGCTCGAGGGTTTGCCCCCGGACTGGCAATCAAATGCTTCATTGATGGGCGTCCGTCAGCGAATGTTTCTGCTCTCGTTTCTCTGGTCGGCCAGGGCGATAATTACAATTTCTTTGCCCATGAATTCTCAAATATTGTGCCGGTGGTGAATCAGCTCGGGCCCAAATTAATTAACCTGATTTTCAGCCGCACTTCCCGCTATCCTACTAAGCTCGATCTGCAAAATCTCAGCCAGTTCCAACAAACCGGCGAGGCGGAGGCACACCCACATCATCCGCTACAGCTATTTCTGGTTCCCACACCGGAGGTGCAGTTTCCCGCCAGCCCACCCCACGACTTTCGCACCGACCTAGCGACGATTCCAGCGGGGACAACGCTGTTTGTGGTCTATAGTGTTGATTCCCAAGAGCACTCTTCAGAGCAGTTCGCCAACCTGCGGCAGTCTGCTCAGCAAATCGGCACAATTGAAACGACCTCTCCTTTTGTCGCGTCTTCCTATGGCGACAGCCGTCTGTTTTTCCGGCATCAGCGCTTCAAGAATCAGTAGGTTGAGTCGGTTCGGTATCTGCGGAATGCTGACTTCATTTGCAAACCATTTGCAAGCGATTTGTAAACGATTTACAAACGGGCATTCAAAACTTAGTTCCTTACTCCCTTGAGGTTTTTCTATGACCCTTACCGTACAAGATCTGATTGCCATGTCCCAGGATGAACTCGACGAGCTTTACCGCCACAGCCCGGTTGGTGCACCACCTGACGGGAACAGCCAGGGAACGGCCTTGATCCTGCCGGGAACGTGGCTCTGCCGCATCTTGGTGCCGCTGATTACTCTCTTGGCCTGGCAAGGCAAAGTGTTTTATCGAGAGCAGCAGTATTTGCTCAACAAAGTTTCTCCCTTTCGGCTGCGCTTGGTGAAGGCGGCGATCTATCCCGGTGAGAGCTGGATCGATGGCAAAGCAACCACTGTTCTAGACTACTCGCAAACCTCTTTTGTGGCGCAGAAAATCCGTGACGAAATTCGCGAGGTGGCACCTAGGCTGTATCTGGGGCAAGCCTATTGGGGCAAAACCCGCGTGCTGAATTTTATCTTGCAGTTCTAGGGATTGCCCTCACCCCCAACCTCTCTTCCCAAAGCAGGGAGCCGATCGCGTATGCGTTCCCGTAAGTTCCCGAATGAGTTCCCGAATGAGTTCCCGATTGGTACCGGCTATGACCCACCAAGAAACCCTGACTGTCGTCGCCTCCATTCAGCCTGAGCAGATGGATGCCCTCAGAAATGTGCTGCAAACGATCCAGCAGAATGTTGAGCACAACGACCTGATTCCCTTTGCCCGGTTTCCGCAGGTGCATTTCGCCCGGTTTGTGATCATGGAGTCCGTGATCGATCCGGTCGGCGGCAGGGCGATTCCCGCTCAGCTCGCTTTCTCTAGCTGCATTGACACACCGCTGAAAACCTACCTGCGCTCGCTAGTGGAAACAGCCGGATCTGGGCTAGATCAGGTGTTTAGCCACTGCCAAGGCTATCCGTCACCCCAACAGCGCACCCCCCGCAGCCGCCTCGCCTACCTACGCCGCCACCAGAAAAAGACCCAGACCTTCTACGTCAATACTGTCGGGCGGACCGTGCAGCAGGTGCAGCAAGAAGCGGATCTGCGCGACAAGATCGAGCACTTTCTGGATCACGACCTGCCCCGAATGTCCCCGTTTGATGCTGCCTCAGTGCGGCGAGCCATTCAAAATTTCGTCAAGCAGGAACCGGCTCTGGCATGGGCGTTGACTCCGGTCGCTCGTCCTGGCTGGCTGTGGCAACTCCAGGAAAAACTGCATTTTGCAATCGGTCTGCTGCTGATTCTGCTGCTGGGGCTACTGTTTTTGCCCTTCGTGCCGCTATTCATAATTCTGCTGCGCTGGCATGAAGAAACGGCTCCCCATCCCCGGCAGAATCCCAATTTTCGCTTGAGTCAGTTTCATCGCCTGCATCTGGCACAAGACGAAGACTTTTTGAGCCAAAATCAATTTACCGTGGTTGGGTTTGTCAAGCCGGGCTGGTTTCGCTTGGCGACGCTGCGGGTCATCCTAGAACTGGCCAATTTTGTGACGCGGCATGTGTTTAATAACGGCGATCTAGGAACGGTACCGCTGCTCAATTTGCACGGCGTCGATACAATTCACTTTGCTAACTGGGTCGTGATCGACGGCGGGCGGCGGGTGCTGTTTATGAGCAACTATGACGGCAACCTAGAAGACTACATGAATGATTTCATCAACAAAGTCGCCTGGGGATTAAACATTATTTTTGGTCATGGCATCGATTATCCCAAAACTCAATGGTTGGTGAAGGGTGGTGCCCGTGACGAGCAGGTTTACAAAGCCGTGTTGCGCAAATATCAAATTCGTACTCAGGTGTGGTATGCCGCCTATCCTCAGCTTTCAGCAATCAATATCCGCAATAACGCTGAAATTCGCGCTGGACTGTTTCAGCCGTTGACTGCTGCTGAAGAACAGGCTTGGCTCTTGCGATTCTAAATAATTTGACAAACCTGCTATCTCGTTTATTCTGCAACTGTTTATTCTTAATGTTCCCTATTTATTTTCTTTTCAGGACGCGCTATGGATTCCCTTGATCTTCAGGATATTCAAGGCATTATTGCCCGGGGCTATGGCAACCTCAATGCCGCGGCTTATCTGCTGCTGCACATCCAGGATGCCACCCTCACTAAACCCTGGCTCGCTAAACTAGCCGATCAGGTGCAAACGAGTCAGGACCGCCCCGGAAACCGCTGCCTAAATCTGGCGATCACCTATCAAGGACTCGCTGCCCTCGGACTGCCGGAAAGCAGCCTCAGCACCTTTCCCACCGAGTTTCAAGAAGGCATGACCGAGCCGAATCGTAGTCGCGTCCTTGGCGATCACGGAAGCAACAATCCGCAGTTTTGGCAGTGGGGCGGCACCCACCCCGCACAGCCAACGGTGCATCTGCTGCTGCTGCTCTACGCCCGCGATGACCGGCAGCTCGCTGAATTGGTGGCGGAGTTGGTTGAGCCGTTTCCCGCCAGCGGCATCAAGCTGATCGGAAAGTTAGACACCCAGCCCCTCAAAGACGAGCAGGGCGGCTTTCGCGAACATTTTGGCTTCCGGGATGCCATCAGCCAGCCGCTGATCGAAGGACTGCATCCCTCTCGCGCCCCGGAGCACACGATCAAAGCCGGCGAATTCATCCTTGGCTACCCCAATGAGTACAATCTGCTCACTGAAAGTCCTCGCGTTAAACCAGAACTCGACCCCCATAACCTTCTGCCCCTCGGGGAGTTTGGGTCTCACGACCTCGGACGCAACGGCAGCTATCTGGTGTTCCGGCAGCTCAGTCAGGATGTCGTTGGCTTCTGGCGCTTCCTCGACCGCGCAACTCAACACGCCGACGGTTCTAGCAACCCGGACGCCCGCCTGCACCTCGCCGCCAAAATGGTGGGTCGCTGGCCCAGCGGCACATCACTGGTGCAGTCCCCCGATGGCGACGACCCCAGCGTGGGCGATAAAAACAACTTTGCCTACCACCATGAGGATGCCCAGGGCTTGCGCTGTCCGTTTGGGGCCCATGTCCGCCGCTCGAACCCCCGCGATTCTCTAGGTCCAGCTCCGGGTACCGAGCAGTCAATTGCCGTCAACAAAACCCATCGCTTGCTGCGCCGGGGACGCACCTACGGAGCACCGATCAGCGACTCGTTTGATCCAGATGAAATCCTCACTGCTCAAAGCCCAGGAGAACGCGGCATCCACTTCATCTGCATCAACGCCAATATTAGCCGCCAGTTTGAGTTTGTGCAGCACACCTGGATCAACAATCCCAAATTCAGCGGCCTCTACGACGAAACCGATCCGCTCATCGGCGATCGCTCCCCTGGAAAACTCGGCAACACCAACCGCTTTACCGAACCCGCCTGCCCGTTCAGAAACCGCACCCACGAACTGCCCCAATTCGTCGTTGTCCGAGGCGGTGCCTATTTCTTCTTACCTGGCATCAACGCCCTCCGTTACCTGGCAACGCTGGCCTAGAGCACAGCCGAGAAGCTGCTCCTCCGCGATCCACTCCCCGCTTGACTACTCCCCACTCCCTACTCCCATGAGTTCCAATCCCAGTCGCCCGGTCCCTCCTGCCAACACCGGCTCAGCCCTACTCAACTGGATCAGCGATACCTCCCTGCGCTTAGTACAGCTCGAACGCCGCTTCGATCCTTTTTTTCGTCCCGCTTTCGATGCCGTGCTGCGAGACCCACTCACCAAGCTAACCACCGCCCTGATCAACCTGAAGCGCCCGAACGAAGGCTTGAAACTCGCCGAGGAAAAGCAGCTGCCCGACGAAGACGCCTACCTCGACTCGATTATTGACTCTTTCTCTCAGCAAATGAAGCTGCTCTGGCAACCGGGAAAGGTTGAGCGCGGCGGTAACACCAAGACCCACGGCATCGTGCGCGGTGAGTTCATCGTGCATGACAATCTGCCAGAATCGTTCCGCCACGGTATTTATGCCCAGCCACAAACCTACCGCGCCTGGGTGCGGTTTTCGGGTCCTGGTCCCTACATCACCCCAGATATCGACGATGTGGGATTTATGAGTATCAGCGTCAAGCTGATGGGGGTGCCCGGTCCTAAGCTGATGGACGACGAGCAGTTTACCCAGGATATGTTTGGCGTATCCACCCCAACCTTCGTGACGCCGGACACCCGCGCCAATGCCCAACTTCAGCAAGAGAGCCTCAAGAACACGCAGCTCTATTACTTTATTAACTGCCATCGCCCCCATGTCCTGGATTTGATCATGCAGTCGCTGTGGATCAAGACCCAGAGTAGCCCCTTAGAAGCCCCCTACTTTAGCTGTGTTCCTTATCTGCTGGGAGAAGGGCAGGCGATGCAATATTCGTTCTGGCCGAAATCAAAGAAACGAACCCCAATTCCCAACCTGCCTTGTCGTCCGCCGGATGACTACCTGCGGCAGGCAATGGTGGCCACACTGGAGAAAGAGGATGTGGAGTTAGATGTCCGCGTGCAGATCCAAACCGATCCGCACCTGATGCCGATTGAAAACAATGCCGTGCTCTGGCCCGAAAGGCTGTCGCCTCGCGTCTCGGTAGCCACGCTGCGCATCCCCAAGCAGAAGTTCGACTCTCCAGCGCAAATGGAGTTTGCCAAACGCCTGTCCTACAATCCCTGGCACTGCATTCCCGAACATCGCCCCTTGGGGAACCAAAATCGGGCCCGCCGCCGCATGTACGCCAAACTCTCGCAGCTGCGCCAAACTATGAATGCCGTGCCCCACTACGAACCCACCGGCGATGAGGTGTTTGAGTAACAAGCCGCTCCCGGAAAGGGTTATCCCTCTAGCCATCCGTCTGGCCGTTAGTGCCCTGCGCCAGTTTTTAAGCCGGTTCCAGATTCCAGAATTGCCTTGGCAACCATGGTGACAATCGCTAAACCGGCCAACAGCACCGCTGCTGAGTAAGCCGCTTCTGTGTTGTATTGCTTGTAGACTTCTTCGACAAACAGCGGCAGCGTCTGGGTTTTGCCGGCAATGCTGCCTGATACCACTGCCACCGCTCCAAATTCGCCCATGGCGCGGGCATTGGTGAGCAGCACGCCGTAGATCTGAATGAATGGACACAGTAGGTCAGCAGGCCTACGTGAAGCCGAGACGAGTCCAATTCTTTGCTGCCTAGGAGGACTAGCCTCTAGTCCTACACTTTGTTTGGAGTGTCGCAGTAGAAATGTTCGGACCAGTGGGTGCGGCGTACTGGTGGGCAGCAGGGGCAATCTAGCGGTACAAGAGGCGCGAGATCGTCCGATAAAACGCGCAGAATAACGATGAGAAACTGCGGATCGCAGCCCTCGCTGGTGACATCAATTTTAGCGGCATAGTCAAAGCCCGCCTGAAACGACTCGGACACATCCAGCATCAGCACCAGGCTACCCGTTTCAGCCGCATCCAAACTGAGCTGGGTAGCACTCAAGCTGAGCAACTCTGCTGTATCTCCCTTGGCATTTTTGAACGGATGCGGCGCAGCAAACTCGAAGATGCGAGATTTTTTAGAGATGTTCTTAAACTTGATGGGCATCCGAATCTGTTCGCCCCTATAGACTTTACGCTCAATTTCACCACGGCAGGGATCGGGAGACTGGTAGATGGGAGTACTGCAAATACTCTTCCGCTTCATCGCCTTGAGGAACGTATGGCCGGGTTCTGTCTGGGTCATCAAGGCTAGCGTCTCATCGACTAGAGCTGTTCCCAAATCCGACGCGGATGAGAAAAACTCGTAGGTCAGAGCTGCCAAATCATAAGTCTTATAGGGCTTCTTGCTGAGCGGGTGACAGCGAGAGGATGCCGATTGCGTGTAGGAAGATAGACCTGTCATAGTTACGTTCACATTCTTTGATTCAGCTTCGTGTTAGTTCTTTGGTCGGTTTCACGGACAATCAAGTAGGGTTAGTGTTCTCAGAGTTATCAAAATGATGATTAACTTACAGATTCACTATGGTCTAAATTTTCAGTCCCGATTGCTGTGAGCTGCAAATTCACCGACTTGTTCAATATCGGCAGTAGCCCCAGATAACGGCGACCACTTCTGAGATTGCCGGGCAGATGAAATTCCAGCGTCACCCTCTGTGAATCGCCAGGAAGAATCGTGATCGGTTTATCAACAATCCGCGTGCGCAGCAAATCAACTCTCGCATTCGCTAACTCTTGCACTACACCATCCAAAAACCCCATGAATCCAGCTTGACCGTGGTTTCTCAAACTGGTTTGTAGCGCTTTACAGGTTATCTCTCGTTCTTCGAGAACGATGGCCTCCGTTTGATCGAGGATCAAAGGGACATTGCCCAGATTACGCACCAGAAAGGATTGGCTGAGCTGCTGCCGTGGTCCGCCTTCTAGAACCATCTGTCGCGGAGAAATATCCATGTCCTGGAATTCTGCCACCTGGATGATAATCTCCTGCTGGTTGTTTCCCAGAATCACCGTCTGGCGATATTCTCCGGGCGGCGTCGTGCGATCTAAACTCATCCGAATCGGGACTTGAATCGTCTCTCCAGGAGCAACCGTGCGCCCAACATACAGCTCCCGAATCGGACCCGAGGAACTGCGCAGCTGGCTGTCTGCTAGCGTCAGCGTACTGAGAGGAAGTGCTTCATCGCTGGTATTTCGGACTTCTAGAAAGCCACTTACCTTCTTGGGGGTTCCCGATAGAAGGCAGGGTGCATCGCCGAAGGTCAGTAATTCGCAGGCTCTCTGTTGTGCTCTCTTGGCCTGCCTCTGTCCTAATACAGTCATAATTTTTATCTGCTTATGCTGAATCTGCTGAAGACGTTAGGTTCAATGCTGAATGGAATATCCTATATCAAACTAGTATCAAACTAGTATCAAACTAGCGACCAGTCTTTGTTGAATCGACCAAGTTAGTCACAGGAATCGCAGGGTTGACAATCTGACCCACAATCTACTTCGCATCGTTCAAAGGCATTGGGAATGAAGTCCTGCAAAATAATTTGCGGTTCACCACAAATTTTGAAATGGATAGCATCAATACCAAACAGCGTCAGCGGGAAAATCGAAAAGGCGAAGTTGAGATCAATCGGCAATTGAATCCTCAGAGTCGGGGTTTTTATCGTTCTCACTAGCTCAATCACCTGATCAAAGGTTAAGCGGGGACAGTTAAGCAGTTCGAACTGAGACAACGTGGAGATCGGCGCATTCGGATCGCCCCTGAGGGTGGCGGCGACTTCCAAAGGGCCAATCTTCAGCGTAATTGGGGCATCTTCGTTGCCGGTTAACTGAGCGCTAATCGGAGCGTTGGAATCACCTTTCAGCAGTGCACTAATCGGGGCATTTTCGTTGCCGGTTAGCTGAGCGTTCGCGGTCACCTGAGCACTAATGGGAGCATCAGGGTCGCCCTCAAGCATGGCACTGAGGCTAATCGGCGCATTCGGATCGCCCCGCAGGAGGGCAGTCAGCGGTTCTGCCACATTGCCTTCTAATTGAACGGTGTAGCTTGTAGGCAATGAGCCAATGTCTGTTTTTGCTCCCATAACAGGTCTTCCTTTGTTGTTTCAAGAACGTAATACTTTCAGGATGAGATGAGCAGTTCAAGGAACTACCACAGAGAGATGTCTATGAGCATGAATCAAGCCGCAGCAGAATCCTACCCGTTCGCAGCACGATAGTTCCACAGGTCCTTTAGGGCTGCCATTAAGCGATGCCAGCGAATCCGTCGCCTTTCTGCTGTGGTGCCCTACGCTATAGCTCTTGATCGGATCGACCGACACCACTCAACCCACCCACTGTTTCACAGAAGCAAAGTACACCCCGGCAACCGACGAGGGGCTTTTAATAGGCGAATACAGTGCCCGCACTACTCGATCTGCAGATTGAATGGTTAGCCTGTGGAAATGATTAGCGTATTGAATTGAGGATCTGAATGCCCGTTGCCGCAATTCTTGATCGGAACTCTGTAGCGCTTGAATGTAATGTTGCAGTCGAATCGGTCTGAAGTCAGTTCTGTAATAGCGAATTCCCTCAATCGTACCAAATCTCGATCCGTTATCCAGTACCCTTTGGGGTACTCTTCTCTGCCGTGTTAGCTTTTGTTTCCACTGCCTTTGTTTAGTATCAGAGCATAATTCAGAGCCATCTATCGCGATCAATTTCGATCAATTGCAATCAACTTGATCAATCTACATCAATCTATCTATATCAATCTATTGTGATCACGCGATACTGCCCCGCTTTCTAGCTTCTTTGTAGGACGTGCCAATATTTTTCAGCCCGGCGCGGATCATCTGCTGTTCTAGCAGCGCAAAAAATCGAGCGCGGTCAGCACTGCGAACTACGGCCTGATTGTGAGCCTCCGCCAACACCACCGGATAACCGTAGCCTTTTTGCACCTGCGTCAGCGTCAGGCTGAGGGCCACGTTGAGCAGCGATTCATCCTGCGCGACCCAGAGAGGAAACTCGACCCGCGCAATCTCTGACCCCATATGCACATAGCAGAAGCAAACGGTATGGTCGCCGTAGGCTTCCAGCACCTTGGCCGAGCTGCGCCAGATCGCACCCCGCTCTCCCGGTTGCAGCAGCACGCCCCACAGGGCCGTATCCCGCAGTGGCGTAAACACCTGACAGGGCGCTTGGTCGGTCTGCCCGAAGCAGTGGGTTTGGCAGTCCGGAGCTAGATAGGGACAAGTTTGCAGCCGCAAGAAATTCAGCGCTTCGCCGCTCCGAGCCGCGCTTAGGTAGCCCACTAGCGGAATGCCAGCAGACCGCAATCGCTGCCATGCTTCCAGCATCGGCGGCAAGATACAGTCACGGGCATCGCTAGGCAATGGCTCTAGAAACCAATGAATCAGTGAACCGTCTACCATCGCCAGCGTCGGAGCCGCGTCTTCGAGCGAAACACCTGTGGAACACTCCCGCACCTGTTCTCCTAGCTCGGCCAATACGACCGCCTCAGATACCGTGCGGCGATATCCCATCCACTCTTCGGTACGAATGCCCCACTGCCGCGAGGCGTAGAGATCCTCGGGGCGATAAAACACCTCCGGCAAACTATCCAGCAGCGGATGCCGATTCTGCCCGTAGTGCAGCACGACCCTCCCGACGTTGATTAAGTAGCAGTAGGCAATTTCATGATGACTAGGAGCAATTTGGGAGCCATCGGTAGCCAAAACGGTGTGCACCGGAGGAGCAGCCGTTAGCAGAATTCGGGTGTCGAGGGGTTCCAGCGGTTCTGCCGCCGTGAATCCGAGCCGTTCGCGCCACATTTGCTGCTGCATCATCAGCTCCGGCTGCCGTTCGGTTGCCTCAGTCAAGAGCTGCTGTGTCAACTCCAAGCGCTGACGAGTAGCGGCGGCTTCCTGCGTGAGGTGGTGACCGATGCCCTGCATCTGACGGGCGAGTTTGATCAGATCTAGCATGGGCAAACCCTTAGAAATGAAAACCTGAACAGAAATGAAAATCTGAATAGGCTAATACAGATAGCATCACACTTACAGTAGGGAAATCCAAGGGAATGCCTGATTCGTTTTGGACAAGACCCTAATGCAGGACAGTTGCTTTACCGCACCTGAGCCACCAGCGTCCGATGACGAGCACTGTTGCAGACCACTGTTGGCTGGGTAAATCCGGCATCCTGAATAGCCTGTTCTAAATCCAGCGCAAAATATTGATCTAAATAGGGTTCTGTGCTCTTGAGCAGAGTTAGCACATAGGGCGGCATGGTTGCGTAAACCTGAGATCGGGGGTTCATGTCCATGATGGCTAGATGCCCACCCGGTCGCAGCAACCGCCGTGCTTCCTGCAAAATGGCAATGGCGGCCGTTTGCGGCAGTTCATGAAACATCAGATGAGCCGACACCAGATCGCAACAGGCATTGGGCAGTCCGGTCGCTTCGGCGGGCGCGTGCAGCCAGTGAATTGGGGGTAAGTTGCGCTGCTGGTTGCGATAGCGGGCCACCACCAGAAAGTAAGGCGACAGATCCACACCGGTGAGGGTGGCATCGGGATAAAGGGCTTGCAGGGCAAAGGTACTCATGCCAACGCTGCACCCCAGATCCACAATGTCGCGAGGGGGCGAGGTAAGCTGCTGCCGCAACACATCATGATAACTTTGCCGCAGCATGGCATCCCCCCGAGCACCGGCATCGGGCCAGAGGCGAGCATGGACCGCATGGGCAGCCACCTCCACCTCCATGGCTGCGTCCCAGCTGAGGTTGCCCTGCTCGTAGGCATGGAAGGATCGCCGGTAGTAGTCGGGGTAGACCAAATTTGGAGACTGAATCTGCGCCAGTTCAGCATCCCACTGAGGCGAGAAAGCAGCGTCGCCCCCTCGCGATTGCAGCATCCGCACCTCCTGCCGCCAGTGCACCCCAATCGACTCTGCCCGCTTGATCATCATCGAACGGGCTTGGTGCTTGGCCAAATCAGCCAATGGTTTCACGGACAAAATGCCATTGATTAGGCGAGAGGTGAATTCTGGGGCAGAACGTTCAGCAACCGTCATAGGTCATCAAGCCAACATCAAAACACAAGCAATCAGTCATAAAGATTTTATTTTAAGTTGGGGAAGTCCTACCCTTTTCTCGGCAAGATGGTAGAGATGCGATCTGGAGGTCGCTGATTCTCTAGGACTTCTCTATTGTTTTTTCTATAGTCTTCTATTGCTCTATCTGGGCGTAATGGCAGTCGAAGCGGTTTGGGTCAAAAACTAACCTAATTCGATGAAAATACACAAATAGACTGCTCTTGCTATTGCCAAAAGTCGCTGCCAGAAGTCACTCCTTTGCTTGCCAATTGGCCGAACTATGCACACGTTTGAACCGTTTACCGTTCAGCAATCCTTGTCTTCTGGTCAATTTAGTCAGTTGCAGGAGATTCTGGAGCAAACCGCCTACGCCGCCGAGGGTCTTGTGATCACCGAAGCCACCCTAGCGGGCGCATTGCCAGCTCTGAAGTCGGGAATTGAACGGTTTGTGTTGGTGGTTTCAGAACCATTCAGTGCGCTGCTCCGCGGTCGAATTATTCCCCTGGATCCTGGCCTAGCGAGCGAAAAAGCAACCCTAACTCAACCAACCTTGGTCTATCAGGTAGGGCTAACGTTTGATCCTCAGGACATTATCCACTTTGTGCAGCAATGGCTGGAGCACCTACCAGATCCTCTACTGAGGCGTCGGCTAGCGCAAATTCAGCCGACCCCGAATCAGCCGAACTGGCAGAGCGACTTCACCCTAAGGCTGCTGGCGGCATTAGCGAGCAATCAGCCTGCCCCCATCACGCCGGAGTATAGCTGTGCCTCCACTGATGCCGCCCTGCGTCAGCAGCTCGAACAAGAGCGATTGCTGCATCGAGTTACCACTCAAATTCGGCAAAGTCTGGAGCTGCCGGTGATCCTGGCAACCGCGGTAGAGCAGGTACAGCAGTTTTTGCAGGTGGATCGCCTCGTCATTTACCAGCTTGCGGCGGCTATTCCAACCCTGCCTATGGCAGACCCGGCAACCTTGACCGACTCCGAACAGATCTCTCCACCGTCTGGAGCCGTGATCTATGAAGCCAGAGCATCCGAAGCCATTCCTTCTGTCATGCATGTTTCTGACGCCCACTGTTTTCTGCAAGACCTGCGGCAGCAAAAATGGCACGATTTGGAATTTGCGACCGCTGTTGAGGATGTCGAACAGCAATATGGAGAGATGCCTTGCCTGCTGGAATTTTTGCGGCGGGCTCAGGTTCGCGCTAAGCTGATTGCGCCGATCTGGGTACAAAATCAGCTCTGGGGTCTGCTGATCGCTCATTCGTGTCAACAGCCGCGGCGGTGGCAGACGAGCGAGCAACGGTTTTTGCAGCAGATTGCTGGTCATCTCGCGATTGCGATCAGTCAGGCGCAGCTCTATACCGAAGTGCAGCAGCAGCAGCGTATCTCTGAGCAGCAGGTGATCAAACGCACCCAGGAGCTGCAGGATGCCTTGGTGGCAGCGCAGGCGGCAAATCGTGCCAAGAGCGAGTTTCTGGCCACGGTGAGCCACGAACTGCGAACGCCCCTAGCCTGTATTATCGGCATGTCTGCAACCCTACAGCGCTGGTCAGCGGATGTGCTCAACGAACGACAACTGCACTTTTTGCAGACCATTCATGAAAGCGGCGAACATTTGCTGGAGGCAATCAACGACATTCTTGACCTCTCCCAAGCCGAAGCGGGGCGGCTCGTGCTGAACATCAGCCCGTTTTCTCTGTCGCGACTGGCGCAGCAAACACTGAAGGCGTTTGAAGGGCAAGCCGGGCTACAAGCAATCGATCTCGAACTTGATGTTCGCGTCGATGCCTCCCACGATCAGTTTTTGGCGGATCCGCGCCGGGTGCGGCAAATTCTGTTCAACCTGCTGGGCAATGCCATCAAGTTCACCCCTCAGGGTGGTAAGGTAACGCTGCGAGTGTTGTCGGAGTCTAATTTGGCTGTATTTCAGGTCAAAGATACTGGCATTGGCATTCCCGAACCCCAGCTACCCTTGCTATTTCAGAAGTTTCAGCAATTGGATATGAGCCATCACCGCGAGTATCGGGGCACTGGGCTAGGGCTAGCGCTGACCAAGCAGCTCGTTGAACTGCACGGCGGCTGGATTGAAGTGGAATCGACGGTGGGAGTCGGCTCGGTGTTTACCGTGAAGCTGCCAGCTCAGACCGCCCTCTCATCCCGCCGCAGCCTGCTGCCTTCTGAACGGGTCAACCCTGCTCCCATGGGGCGCATTGTCCTACTCGAACCCGATGAAGAATCGGCCAGCTTAATCTGCAATATATTAATGGCAGCGGGCTATCAGGTGGTGTGGATGCTAGAAGGCTCCATAGCTACCAGCCAGCTCGAAGTGTTGCTGCCTTCACTGGTAATCATCAACGCTCAGCTTCCTGATATGGATGGAGTGCATTTAATCCAGACTCTACGGCAGAATCCTGCCACCAAATCATTCAAGGTGCTGGTGTTGGATGGATCAGTGACTCAATCCGACGCCCGACCGACTGGTGCTAAGGACTGGATTGCATTGGGTGCTGATGCAGTCGTGCCACAACCCATCCCCCCCGAATTACTCCTGCAGCAAGTCGCTCGGCTGACTCAGCCAGATAGCCCTTAGGCCGCAAAACCCCCTTTTCTTACTTTTTCAGAGAGAAGAAAGAGGGGGTATCTGTGGTAAAGCTGACGTTGCGACTAAGCTAATTGAGGCGCTTAGCGTCCTAAGAGCTGGCGGTTTGGGTTGCCAGCATCTGCTTCAGCTTCTCTAATTCCTGTGCCCAACGCGGATCAGGTTGCACCGACTCAGGCTCAGAACTAGTCGTGGGCTTGCGAGATTTGCTGCCACTACTCTTATTGCGCTTGCTTGCTGGAGCAGCCCCGGCAGAAGTCGCTGTTGGCTCTGCTTCGTCTCCCTTACCCTTCGTGCGCGGCAAAGCCTTCTCAATTTTGATCGGGCTGTCTTTCAGCATATAGCCATTGAACTTTTCGATGAGCTGGTCGGCCTGTTCATCATTCTTAACGGTGACAAAACCAAACCCACGACATTTGCCGGTTTTGCGATCAGTAATCACCTTGGTTGAAACCGAGCTGTCAAACTCAGTGAACACCGCTTCTAGCTCTTGACGTTCCAAATCCTTGGGCAAATTGCCCACATACAGACGGATAGACATGGCAAGGAATACCTCCAGAGGCTCAGTGATAAACGCTTTGAAAAATTTTGCTTTGCAAGGGGTTGAAAATTAAAGATAGCTTCACGCAGACCTTCATAGTGCAAACAGCAATTCTCGGGTTGCCCCAAACCGTACAGTGCTTGACCATCCTACATCTGACAGTACTACTTACACATGCACCTTCTATGAAATGCATCTATAAAGGTTAAAGTGGCACTTCCGGTCAACACTTCAAATTTTCAAATGAAGTATGCGTTTACCTGATCAAAAACCTTCGCCCTTTGCAATCTGAAAAGGAAGAAGCGAGAAGCGAGACGCGGGTTCTGTGACGTTGAAATCTTAGCGCCATTCATTAAGTTATCACGGTGTTGAGTTTGCAGCCACCTAAATGGTCAGAATTTCATTGAAGATTTTATCGCGTGAGAAACCTCACAGGAGTCAATCTCTAGACAGAAACTGCCCAGCAAATCCCAGCAAATCAGGGTCTCCTGCAACCCTAGCTCAGCTAGCGCGTATCCCAACATCCACCCTACGACCGTCAGGGAAGGTTCGGACCGCTCCGACGCTACTGCACTTTTTCCCAGTACATCGCTGCTAGGCTGCAAGCAAAAGCCAGCCCGGTTGCAGGCTGGCCAAACTCGCTGTGTTGGGAGGAGATAACCCGATACCTATGGAACATCCTGCACCGAATTCAGAGCAGACCCCCTATCCTGAATCGCTGCCGGATCGCTCCAAGATCGTGTAAAGAAATATTAACACGATTGCCATAGGAATTGCAACAAATTGTTACATTTTTATCGCTAGTAGCGCTTCAAGGCTCGCTCGATCTCGCGATTTTCCTGTTTGCGCTTCAAATCTTCCCGCTTATCGTGCAGTTTCTTGCCTCGGGCTAGCGCCAGCGTCAGCTTCACCCAGCCCCGCTTTAGATACATCTTTAAGGGAATCAGCGTCAGCCCTTTTTGCTCAACTTGCCCGATCAGCTTACGAATTTCCCCGGCATGCAGCAGTAATTTGCGGGTACGACGCGGGTCATGATTAAACACTTGGCTCGCCGTTTCATGGGGCGACACATGCACATTGTGCAGCCAAACCTCACCATTCCGAATCAAGGCATAGCCGTCCCGCAAATTCACCTTGCCCTGCCGGATGGATTTTACCTCTGTGCCCTTCAGCTCTAACCCAACCTCGTAGGTTTCGAGAATCTCGTATTGATACCGAGCTTGGCGGTTATCCGCCACAATTTTGAAGCCATCACTTTGCTCAGCCATGTCATTTGTTCGCAGACTTCTTCGTGAGTGCACCTATTCCACAACAATGCGCCACTCGTGGAGTTGGTAATCGACGCAGCCGTTCTGAATCAAGGGATCTTGAGCCACAATGGCCTTCGCTTCCTCCAAGTCGGCAGCCTGAAACAGCATCATCCCGCCTCCCAATTCTTTCCAATGCCCGGTCTTGGCGTGATGCCCTTTTTGGATCAAGTCGCGGACATAGGCTTTATGGGCCGGAACAAACTGATCGAAGATCGGCTTATCAACAATTCCTTTTTCAATCTTGACAAACCAAGGCATGGGCAGAGTTGCAGAATTGACGGTTTAGGTACTTTTCAGCATAAGACTTCCAGGATACCGCACTCAATCTGGAATGTACGGTTGCCCGTCAACTCAGACCATGAGTAGACCAGCCCCGGAAGAGAAAGCTATAAGTTGGCTATACCTAGCTGGCTACATCCGAGCGACCCCTTGAGCGATCCGTTTGCTCCCCTCATCCTGATTATCAGATTGATGGATCATTAGAACGTAAGAACGTAGAACTTGCTTCACAACGACCACTTGAGGCAACTGTCGCCATCGGGACTGCCCTAGCCCGCTAGTTGTTGAGTATTTGAGAGTTTTGAGATTTTTATGGCTCGCAGTATTTTAATTCAGCTGTTGCAACGGGCATATCGCGTGGCTTGCCAATCTGCCCAAACCCAAAGACCCGTGAGCGATCTGGACGCAGAACTGACTGAAGCGCTGTCTCGGCGGCAGGTGCTAGGAGGGCTGATCGCAGGAGCCATCGGGATGAGCACCCACTGGCAGCATTCCTCAAATCGACTACAGCCCGTTGCTCAACGCCCAACTGAAAGCGATCCCAAGGTGCTGATTGTCGGAGCTGGAATCGCAGGACTGACGGCAGGCTATCGGCTGCAGCAGGCGGGCGTGCCCGTGACGATCATTGAAGCGACCCATCGGACCGGCGGCCGCTTGGTTAGCCTGACGAATTTTCCCAGCGACCTCGGCACCGTTGAGCTGGGCGGCGAGTTTATTGATTCTCGACATACCCATGTCCGCTCACTGGCGGCAGAACTGGGGTTAGAACTGGCCGATTTGCGGGAAGCAGACACTGGATTGGAACCCGAAATTCTCTACTTTCAAGGCAAACAAGTCAGCCGGACGACCGTCATCGAAGAATTCGCACCGCTGGCGCGACGCATCAACCAAGATCTGCAAACCCTGAGCACCCGCACCATCACCTATCATGCTCCTAGCCCCCACGCGGTACAGCTCGACCGCCTTTCCTTAGCCGACTATCTGCAGCAGGATGATGTGAGTCCGCTGATTAACCAGCTTGTGCGGGTAGCTTACATCACGGAATTTGGACGTGACGCCGAATCGCAATCTTGCCTTAACATGCTGTTTTTGATTGGTGCCGAGGTTGGTAAATGGGATACCTACGGCATCAGCGACGAGCGCTATCACGTGATTGGCGGCAATGACCAGATTCCCAAGGAACTGACTCAACGGCTCGATGGATCGATTGAGCTAGGCACAGTGCTGGAGTCGATACGGGTCACATCAGATGGGCGCTATCGCGTCAGTCTGCGGCGGGAGTCCACGAGCCACGAGCGCGTCTACGATCAGGTGCTGCTGACGGTTCCCTTCAGTGTCCTGCGACAGGTTGATCTCGCGATCGAGCTGCCACCCGTCAAGCAACGGGCCATCAAAACCCTGGGCTATGGCACCTCATCCAAGCTAGCCGTTCCCTACCGCGAGCGAATCTGGCGCACTCGCTATGGCTGCGCAATCAGCATCTACACCGATATGGATTTTCAAAATACCTGGGAGAGCGCCCGCTATGCTCCAGGACCAGGAGGTTGGGTCACTGACCTACGCGGCGGCAAACAGGGAATTCTCCTAGGAGCGGGGCATCCTGATACCCATGCTCATCGGTTAACGCAGGACTTAGAGAATATTTTTCCCGGCATCAGCCAAGTCGAGCGCGGCACGGCGTTGCGAGCGGTATGGTCAGCCGAACCCTATGCCTTAGGGTCCTATTCCTGCTATCTACCGGGACAATGGACCGCCATTGGGGGCAGCGAAGGCGAGCAAGTCGGTAAGCTTTGGTTTGCCGGGGAGCATTGCTCCCTAGGGTCCCAGGGGTATATGAACGGCGCTTGCGAGACAGCAGAGATAGCGGCCCAGGGAATGCTGCAGCAGCTAGGACGAACCGCTCAAATAGCTTGAGCCAAATAGCCTGAGGACTAAACCCAAAATGGGTCGCCTGGGATTCGAACCCAGGACCAATCGGTTAAAAGCCGAGTGCTCTACCGCTGAGCTAGCGACCCGCGTGAGACATTTGCACGCCGTATTCTACGTTAGCATAGGGGGCCAGGAAGGTGGCAAGAGTCATGCAGAAATTCATCGGTGGTTCTAGAGCTGCTCGACTTAATTGCGGTGATTATTGCTGTAATGCACTAGCGCTCCTGCCCATTGCAACTTCTCGCGCAGGGTTTGGTAATAGGAGTAATTTTCTCGCAGCAAAATGAAATGGGCTGGACGGTCCGCCATACGGATATCGACGCGCTGCCCGGGCCAGATTGGCGTCGCCAATACGCCATCCATCCAGAGTTTAGTGTTCAGCTCTCGCTCTGCCAGCGGCCAAATACTAACCACCGACCCTGGCGGCAAGACAATCGGACGACTCGACAGGCTAAGGGGACAAATAGGCGTTACAACAATGGCATCCATGCCCGGATGAACAATCGGCCCCCCCGCCGCCAAAGTGTAGCAGGTGGAGCCAGTCGGAGTAGCGACTAGTAATCCATCCCCCTGATACTGATCGACTACCTCGCCGTCGATTTCCATTTCCAGAAAGGATGTGAGCATCCGATCGGCAGAAGCCGGTTTCACGCACATCTCGTTGAGGGCAAAATAGCGATCACTCATCGGCTCTAGATTCAACCGCCCACCCTCGAAGGTCATAGCCTGCAGCATCATCCGCCGCTGCACGGCAAATCGATCTTCTAGAAGCCGATCCCAAACTCGTTCTGAATCGATTAGCTCCTCGGCAGATTCAGTTAAAAACCCGAGATGGCCACCAACATTGATTGCCAAAATTGGGATGCCATCGGGAGCGAGTTGACGAGCCGCGGCCAGAGCCGTGCCATCACCCCCCAACACCAGCGCCAAGTCGATCGGCTGTTGCACCGATGCCAGAAAAACGGGGTACGGATTGTCCTTCAGCCCGCTTGGACCAATTAACACTCGGCATCCCCGTTTCTCTAATTGGTTAGCGCAGTCCTCAGCCTTGCGTTGACTGAGGGCGTCCCCTGCCTTGTAGCTAATGATGACCTGATTTAGTTGCACTCCCGTGTTGCCGCTGCTCTACCACTTCAGCAGGTTAAACTGCTCCATATCTACGGTATCGCGGTTCCGGTAAATCGAGAGAACAATGGCCAGCCCCACAGCCGCCTCGGCTGCCGCAATAGTGATTACAAACACCGCAAACACCTGCCCTCGAATCGCCTGCGGATCCAGGAAATTGGAGAACGCCATCAAGTTGAGATTGACTGAATTCAGCAGCAGCTCAATCGACATCAAGACACGAATCGCATTGCGACTCGTCACCAAACCATAGATACCAATGCAAAAGAGGGCAGCTGCTAGAACAAGAAAATACTGGAGTTGCATAGCTCTGAATAACCTAGGAGACGAGTAAGCGTTATTTCCTGCTTCCTGAGATAAGCTCCCGAGGGCGCTCCGGCAGCGTCAGTGCTGTCTTCCGCATTTCCTCTTGAGCCAGTAATTCATCGGGCAGATAGTCGCGCCGCGCCAGCACCACTGCCCCAATCAGCGCCATTAGCAGCAACACCGACGCCAGCTCAAACGGCAGCAGGTAATCGCTAAAGAAATGCTTACCAATTTCCACAAGCGCTGTATCACCAATCGGAATTGCAGTCGAGACGGACCAAGGCGTCGCCAACACCATCGTAGACAGCAACGCAAATAGCCCAACGCAAACCGCAGCGGTGGTTGCTTTGCTGATCCAAGCATTGCGGACGGGCACAAACGCCTGCCGCTTGTTCACCAGCATGATCCCGAAGAGAATCAGCACGTTCACCGCGCCGACATAGATCAGCACTTGAGCCGCCGCTACAAAACTAGCGTTCAACAAGATATACATTCCCGAGATGCTGATGAACACCAGCGCCAGCAGAAACGCAGAATAAACAATGTTATTCAGCAGCACCACTCCCAGTGCCGCCCCGATCATCATGACGGCTAGTACTACAAAGGAAACAATCTGAACCCCATCTGCTAAAGTCACAGTGACGCAATCTCCCTTTCGTCGGTTTGCAGGTGTTGAACCCAGGATGCCTTCAGGCAATCTGAACCAGGTCAATACCCTAAGCAGTTTTCACTCTATTCTTTCACTCTATTTCGCCTTCAAGCTTTCCATTTCTTCCAGCAGTTCCTCGGGCAGCTTACCCGCTCTACGCGCATCAGCAGGTAAGTCGTGGGGATCCATTACGCCCTTGGGTAAGTAGGCCAGTTCCCGCAACGGCATCACCATAGGATCAGAGTTCATCACGCTGTAGGGCAGGCGTCCCAGCGCTACGTTGTCGTAGTTCAGTTCATGACGGTCGTAGGAGGCTAGCTCGTACTCTTCGGTCATCGAGAGGCAGTTGGTGGGGCAATACTCCACACAGTTGCCACAAAAGATGCAAACTCCAAAATCGATGCTGTAGTGATTCAGCTTTTTCTTCTTGGTTTCTTTGTTGAATTCCCAATCCACCACCGGCAGGTTAATCGGGCAAACCCGCACACAGACTTCGCAAGAGATACACTTGTCAAATTCAAAGTGAATGCGACCGCGGAACCGCTCGGAGGGAATCAGTTTTTCGTAGGGATACTGAACGGTGATCGGTCGGCGCTGCATGTGGTCAAAGGTTACCGCCAAGCCCTGACCGATATATTTCGCCGCTTGCACCGCTTCTTTAGTGTAGTCGCCAACTTGCTTGAGAAACTTTAGCATCGTGGGTTACTCTCGCTCTTGAAAGATTCAGAAAGGATCGGGCAATCGAAGGATGGAACTTGCTGACTCTATCCACCGAAGGCGAACGGAAAAGCCAGCTTCAAACCTGCAGTTAGCAGCAGATTCACCAGAGAGATCGGCAGCAAAAACTTCCACCCCAAGTCTAGCAACTGGTCAATGCGCACGCGGGGCACCGTCCAGCGCAGCAGCACAGCTAAAAACAGCATCAAGTAAGCTTTGAACAGTGTCATGATGATGCCCAAGCTGCCGGTAATCAGCTGCAGCCACGGGGTCGTTTCGCTGACGCCCAGCAGATCGGCCAGCATTCCCACCGGAATCGGCGATTCCCAGCCGCCCAAATACAGTACTGCTACCATCAGCGCCGACAGCACCAAGTTGGCATAGGAGCCAGCGTACAGCATCATAAACTTCACCGCGCCGTACTCGGTTTGGTAGCCTGCGACCAGTTCTTCTTCTGCTTCTGGCAAGTCGAAGGGGAGACGCTCGGCCTCGGCTAGGGCTGCAATCCAGAAAATAATGAAGCCGACCGGCTGCCGCCAGACATTCCAACTCAAGATGCCGTAGCCCGACTGCTGCTCCACGATGTCGATCGTGCTCAGGGAGTTGGACATCATAGCAATTGCCAGCACCGACAGCGCTAACGGAATTTCGTAGCTAATCGACTGCGCCGCGGCTCGCAACCCGCCCAGCAGCGAATATTTATTATTGGACGAGTAGCCCGCCATCAACAGCCCAATCGGCGCGATGCTAGAGAGAGAGATCCACAAGAACACGCCCACGCTCAGATCGGTGATCACGATGCGCTGCCCGAACGGCACGATCAGGTAGGAGAGAAAAATCGGAATGAAGACGAGCAGCGGTGCTAGAGCAAATAACCAGGGATCGGTTTTAGCCGGGGAAACGTTCTCCTTAAACAGCAGCTTCAACACATCTGCTGCCGGAACCATCATGCCAAATGGTCCCATATACTCAGGACCAATACGCTGCTGAGCAGCCGCTGAAATTTTTCGCTCCATCCACGTGGCAACTAGCGCCAAAACAGTGACTGCCGCCACCATCAGCACCATGGGTAGGGGAATCCAAATCGCTTTGGCTGCTCCGGTTGGCAACCCCAGATCGGTCAGGGCCTGAACGAAGCTTGCTTGTAAATCAATTCCTGGACTCATGTCTTCTGCTATACGCTCTGCTATACGCAAGGAATACGGCGATCGGCTGCTTCATTCCCAGAAATTCTAAAGATTTTCTGCAAAGCCTCCAGACTTAGTATACCGTTGCCTGGTTTTCTACACGGGATTTGCAACCAGAAGAAGATCTACTGCTGAGCATAAGTCTTGCTTAATTGTTGGTTAATTGTTGCCAGCATGATCGCCAAATTTCTCAACCCTGATCTTGAGTGGGCCATTTTCTGACTTCCTGAGTATGATTAGGAGCTATCTTTTGCGCCCCCGGCTCGGCGCTATCCGGTGTTCTGACCGGCTACCCCACCCAGCCGATGTTTTAAGCAAATCCTATGCAAATCCCCTCTTTCCCTGAATGCAACCATACCCTGATCGGCGACCTTCATCACCACAGCGATCGCGAGCTGCTGACGCTATTTCAACGGCATCCAGAGGCAGGACGCTATTTTCTGGCGATCTTTTGTCGCTATAGCCCGATTGTTTATTCGTTGATCCGACATTCGGTGCGGTCACCGGTGCAGGCAGACTACTTGTTTGCCATTACTTGGCGACACCTCTACTACGAGCTAGGCGGACTCGATCTCGCCCAGTCTACTCCCGAGTTCACGCTGCAAAGCTGGCTAATCCACATCACTGCTTTGTGTATTAATCGTGTGCAGCTACCACCGGTAGAAGCCGTCAATTATTCGTTAAAGGCGGCATCGCCGCCGCTCTGGTGTTTTGTAGAACAAGCTCTCGATCGCCTGCTGCCCCGGCAACGACTGATGATTTTGATGGCGCAAACTTTTCACTGGAGCGCAACCCGCATTGCCGCTTACCTGCAGGCCGAAGGTGAAGTGATTTCACCCGCCGAGGTAAAACGGCAGCTAGAGGAAAGCTATCAGCAGCTCGAAACTTTGCTTCCCGAAGACATTGGCGTGATTTATCTGGATCAGCAGCCTCGGAATCAGCCAGAGCTAATGCGGGAAGCGGCTAATGAACTAGAGCACCTACTGCAGCTCGATCCGCTCGAAGCTGTATTCGAATAACCCTAGTGTCCTGAAAACCTAGTGTCCTAAAAATGTAGCCTCGCTGCCTTGCTCCAGTCGAATTTTGGCTTCTTTCTCGAACCACTGGATCACCTGCGTCACCGAGAGATCGGCAATGTCGCAATCCGCTTCGCGAGCAATCTGCCGCAGTGGCTTTAAGGACGACAGCACAATTCGAGTGAAAAACTCCTGAAAAGAAGCATCACTGGCGAACAACTGCTGCACAGTGTCATCCTGCACGACCCATTCCGCTATCTGCTGATCTGTTACGGCATCAATGGGCAGTTTTTCTTGCTCGGCAATTCGTTTCAGCGAGCGCAATGAGTAGAGCGAGACACGGGCGAGGAATTTGTCTTGAGCCGTCAGCAAGGCTCTATCGACTTCTGCAACTTCCTCAACGGTGAGAAATTCACCCAATGATGACAAAGAATCAGTCATGATCCTCAGATATCTCAACGTGACGGGCTGACCAAGCAAATGAGCTGGTCCCTACCCATTCTGACTGAATCCAGTGAACTCGTGCCAATCTGAGCAGATGCAGCCGGTCTTGACCGAATCTTGACGGTATTGACCTGCATCAAGGCATGGCTTCAATCAAATAGCCGCAGCGGTGTTCACCATTGACCAGCCAGTGAGTGCGCTCTACACGGCAGTCTTGCAGGGCCAGCGCAAACATCTCTAACTCATGTCCACAAACGCTAGGAAACGACTCAGCGATGTGAGAAATAGCGCAGTTGTATTCGGTGATAATGAAACGAGGTGTTGTGTCGGTGTCGGTTTGCGGCTCCACTGCATGCCATTCTGCCATATAGCCTTCCGCTTGCCGCAGCTCGACCAGCCTCGCAACCCGCTCTTGCAGAGGACCTGTGCCCACCCGCCGCCGATAGTCTAAGGCTTTGCGCTCCCACTGTTTCCGCAGAATATCGCGCACCTGATCTTTGCCAACAGTTTCGGCCAGGGTATCGAGCAACGAAAGGGCAAACTCATCGTAGCGATCGGGAAGCTGGGAGCGCCCTTTAGAGCTGAGGCGGTAGGTGTGCTGAGGCCGCCCCATGCCGAGCTGCATCGTCTGATGCTCAATCAGCGCTTCATCTTCAAGGTCCTTAAGGTGACGACGAACAGCCTGCGGGCTAATCGTCAGGCGATCGGCCAGCTCCTGCGCCGTAGCTTGTCCTTGCTTCAGCAGGTAGTACAAGATGTCTTGTTTGGTAGAAGGGTGCTGTGTTGCTGTCATCGTCTCTGAGGGCGATCGGCTGAAATTATCCGCAACAAAACTTTAACCAAGAAATGGAGTCATTCAAGTCTAAAATTGACTTTGACAACTTCACTGTTGCTAAAGTAGTTTACAATTAACTTAAGCAACACGTTGGTTGTTTTAATTATACGAGCTATTGGTTGTCCTGTCGCTGATTTGATGATGAACACTTCTACAAAACCGACCCAAGCCACAGATAAAAACCTGGAAGCCATGCGGAACTTCGCGGAGCAGTATGCCAAGCGCACAGGCACTTATTTCTGTGTTGATCCCGGCGTTACCGCAGTGGTGATTGAAGGTTTGGCTAAGCACAAAGACGAACTTGGCGCGCCGCTGTGCCCCTGCCGCCACTACGAAGATAAAGAAGCTGAAGCGGCAGCTGCCTACTGGAACTGCCCTTGTGTGCCGATGCGCGAACGCAAAGAATGTCACTGCATGCTGTTTCTGACCCCCGACAATGACTTTGCAGGCGACAAACAAGAAATTGATTTCGAGACGATCCGCGCCATAACGAACCAAGCTTGAGCCTGCGATCCAGCGATCACACCAAAGCCAAGGTAACGATCAGCGGGTTCGGTTAACTCAGCGTGTTGCGGGTTTGCAGGTTACAGTACCGAAATGAGACCTTTACTGCTTTGAATCGAGAGAGAGCACACCGATGACGACCACGGTTAAATCCATCGTTAACCAACCCTATAAGTATGGGTTCGTAACCCAGATTGAGTCGGATACGATCCCAGCCGGTTTGAATGAGGACGTGATTCGGCTGATTTCTGCCAAAAAGAACGAGCCGGATTTCATGCTGGATTTTCGCCTCAGAGCCTATCGCCAATGGCTGAAGATGGAAGACCCCCGCTGGGCAGCGGTCAGCTATCCTCCGATTGACTATCAGAGCATCGTCTACTACTCGGCTCCTAAGCAAAAAGAGAAGCTGAAAAGCCTAGAGGATGTCGATCCAACGCTGCTAGAAACCTTCGAGAAACTGGGCATTCCCCTCTCGGAACAGAAGCGCCTGTCGAACGTAGCGGTAGATGCCATTTTTGATAGCGTCTCGGTGGCAACGACCTTCCGGGAAAAGCTGGCGGAGCACGGCGTCATCTTCTGCTCAATTTCGGAGGCAGTGCGCGAGTATCCCGACTTGGTGCAGAAGTATCTCGGTAGCGTGGTGCCGATTGGCGACAATTATTTTGCGGCACTCAATTCGGCGGTGTTTAGCGACGGCTCCTTTGTCTACATTCCCAAAAACACGAAATGCCCGATGGAGCTGTCTACCTACTTCCGCATCAACAACGGCGAGTCAGGTCAGTTTGAGCGGACGCTGATTGTGGCTGAAGCAGGCAGCTCAGTCAGCTATTTGGAAGGCTGCACTGCCCCTATGTTCGATACGAATCAACTCCATGCGGCTGTAGTGGAACTCGTAGCCCTCGACAACGCTGAGATCAAATACTCCACGGTGCAGAACTGGTACGCCGGCGACAAAGAGGGCAAAGGCGGTATCTATAATTTCGTCACCAAGCGAGGGCTGTGTCAAGGCGTCAACTCCAAGATCTCCTGGACTCAGGTGGAAACTGGCTCAGCAATTACCTGGAAGTATCCCAGCTGCGTCTTGGTGGGCGACAACTCGGTGGGCGAATTCTATTCGGTAGCGCTGACGAACAACCACCAGCAAGCGGATACCGGCACGAAGATGGTGCATATTGGCAAAAACACCCGCAGCACCATCGTCTCGAAGGGCATCTCTGCCGGTCAGTCCAAGAATAGCTACCGCGGCTTGGTCAAAATTGGTCCAAAAGCCGAAGGAGCCCGCAACTACTCGCAGTGCGACTCGATGCTGATTGGCGATAACGCTGGAGCTAACACCTTCCCTTATATCCAGGTGCAAAACAATACCGCTAAGGTGGAACACGAGGCGTCAACCTCCAAAATCGGGGAAGACCAGTTGTTCTACTTCGCTCAACGCGGCATCTCGATGGAAGACGCCATTTCCATGATGATTAGCGGTTTCTGTCGCGATGTCTTTAATCAACTGCCGATGGAGTTCGCCGTTGAGGCGGATCGTCTGCTGAGTCTGAAGTTAGAAGGTAGCGTCGGTTAATGTCGGCGCTTGCCGCTTCTGACCTCATCACTTCAACAGTCAGGACTGCATTGCTGTTGTTGACTCTAAGTCACGGCCGAAAAAGCGGCTCGATCCGAAATTCATAGCTCTGCGCGAGTCCTGACTGCCACTCCATAGCTCGTTCTTAGTTCGTTTTTTCACATGCTTTATAGCTGGAGACGCTGACCGTTAGCGAAGGGATCTCAATGATTATCGAAAACAGCCCAGTTATTTTATCGGTAAAGAATCTAACTGCCACCGTTGACGAGACGCTGATTCTCAAAGGCATGAATCTGGAGATTCGAGCCGGAGAAATCCATGCGATTATGGGTCCCAACGGGTCTGGTAAAAGTACCTTCTCGAAAGTGCTGGCAGGACACCCCGACTACAAGGTGACGGGGGGCGAAGTGATGTACCTCGGGCAAAACCTGCTGGACCTTGAACCCGAGGATCGGGCCCGCTCCGGCATTTTTCTGGCGTTTCAGTACCCGCTAGAAATTCCCGGCGTTAGTAACCTCGATTTTCTGCGGGTTGCCTACAACTCGAAGCGCAAGCATGAGGGACTAGAAGAGCTAGACGCCTTCGATTTTGACGAGCTGATCCAGCAAAAGCTAGATGTTGTGAAGATGGACACCAGCTTTCTCAACCGCAGCGTCAACGAAGGTTTCTCAGGCGGCGAGAAGAAGCGCAACGAGATTTTGCAGATGGCGCTGCTCGATCCTAAGCTGGCCATTCTCGACGAAACCGACTCCGGACTGGATATCGACGCGCTCAAGATTGTCGCCAACGGAGTGAACCAGCTCTCTAGGGCTGACAACGCCATGCTGGTGATTACCCACTATCAGCGCTTGCTGGAATACATCGTGCCGGACTATGTCCACGTCATGGCAAACGGTCGCATCATCCGCACCGGCAGCAAGGATCTGGCGCTAGAGCTGGAAGAGCGTGGCTACGATTGGGTGCTGGACGAAGAGGCGGTGGCATCATGAGCATTCAAGTTTCTGCTGCGCCCACAGACACCGCAAGCCTGACCACCGCTGAGGGGCGAGCTGCCTATTTGGCCAGACTGCTGGAGTTGGCTCAGTCTGCTGGCAACCCAACAGGCTGGCTTTCGGCGTTGCGGCAACAGGCGGCAGCACACGTGCAAGAACAGACTTTTCCCACCACCCGCGATGAGGAATGGCGGTTTACGGACCTGTCGGAGCTGCTGAAAATCGAGCTGGTTCAGCCGGAGGCTACGCCTCTATCGCTGGACATTGCTGGGTTTTGCTTGCCCGAAGCGGCTGGAAGTCGCCTCGTTTTTGTGGACGGCGTTTATGCTCCTGAACTTTCGGCGGTGGATGATGGGCCTGCCCATCTAGTCGTAGGTAATTTGGTGAACCTACTGAAAACACACCCTGATCAAATTGATCAAATTCAGCCGTATCTCGGGCAGCAGATGGGGTCCGAAGAGGTATTCACTGCTCTAAATACGAGTGGCTTGACCGATGCCGCCGTGGTGCTAGTGCCGAAGAACAGCGCTATTGAGACACCGATTCATCTGCTGTTTGTGGCAACAGGGCAGACTCCAGCATTGCTTCAGCCGCGCTGCCTGCTAGTCGCCGCTCCCAATAGCCAACTGACCGTTGTCGAAGACTATGTGACTCTCGGCAAGGGAACCTACTTCACCAACAGCGTCACCGAGATTGCAGTACAAGAAAACGCGCAGGTGACTCACATCCGGTTGCAACGCGAGAGTTTGGCGGCCGTTCACATCGGCAAGACCGCCGTTTCGCAAGCCCGCACCGCCCGCTACATCAGCACTGCCATTAGCCTAGGAGCCAAGTTGTCTCGCCATAATTTGGAGATTTACCAAACCGGCGAGCAAACCGAGACGACGTTGAACGGGCTGACGGTGCTGCGAGACGAGCAGCTCGGCGATACCCATAGCACCCTTGCCCTCAGCAAACCCTATGGCACTAGCCGGCAGGTGCATAAGTGCATCGTGGACGATCGTGCTCATGCGGTGTTCAACGGCAAAGTGTTTGTGCCCAAGGCAGCTCAGCTCACAGACGCGGGTCAGCTCAGCCGCACCCTGCTGCTCTCACCTAAAGCGCGGGTTGATACGAAGCCGCAGCTTGAGATCGTAGCGGATAACGTCAAATGCACCCACGGCGCTACGGTTGGCCAGCTTGAAACCGATGAAATCTTCTATCTGCAAAGTCGCGGCATTGACGCTACGACTGCCCGCCGGCTGCTGGTCTATGCCTTTGCCTACGAGATCATCAGCCAGGTTCCGATTGCGTCACTGCGCCCTATTCTTGCCAATCAAGTTTTGCCTGCCCAAGCTTAATTCGTTTCTTTCCCTTTCCCCTCCATCGTTGCCATGACCTTCACTCAAGCTAGAACCCTTGCTGCTCAAGTCCGAGCTGATTTTCCGATCCTGCATCAGGAGATCCATGGGAAACCGTTGGTTTACCTCGACAATGCGGCAACGTCTCAAAAACCGCGTGTCGTACTGGATGCTCTGCAGGAGTATTACCAGAGCTACAACTCCAACGTGCATCGCGGGGTGCATACCCTGAGCGCTAAAGCTACAGATGCCTACGAGGCGGCACGAGACAAGGTGGCGGCTTTTGTGAATGCAGCAGCCCGAGAGGAAATTATCTATACGCGCAATGCCAGTGAAGCAATCAACTTAGTGGCCTACGCCTGGGGCATGAACACGCTGCAGCCCGGCGATGAAATCATCCTGACGGTGATGGAGCACCACAGCAATCTGATCCCGTGGCAATTTGTGGCGCAAAAAACCGGAGCCGTCCTCAAGTTTGTCGAGCTGACTAAGACACAGGAACTGGATCTCGACCATTTCACCTCGCTGCTGTCGGATAAAACCAAGCTGGTAGCCGTGGTGCATGTTTCTAATACCCTGGGCTGCATTAACCCGGTGGAGGAGATGATTGCCCTCGCTCACCGCTACGGCGCGAAAGTACTGGTGGATGCTTGCCAGAGTGTGCCCCACATGCCGATTGATGTGCAGGCCATGGACTGCGACTGGCTGATTGCTTCTGGACACAAGATGTGCGCTCCGACCGGCATAGGCTTTCTCTATGGCAAGCTCAATCTGCTGCGGGCCATGCCGCCGTTCTTGGGCGGAGGTGAGATGATTGCAGATGTGTTTCTCGATCACTCCACCTATGCAGACGTACCCCACAAGTTTGAAGCCGGAACCCCAGCCATTGCTGAAGCAATTGGACTAGGAGCCGCCGTCGATTACCTGAACGGCATTGGTATGGATGCGATTCACGCCTACGAGCAAGAGCTGACGACCTATCTGTTTCAGCAGTTGGCTCAGCTTCCCGAGGTGCAAACCTATGGACCGCGGCCCAACTCTCGAGCCGACAATCGCGCGGCGCTAGCCTCCTTTACCACGGGCAGCGTTCATCCGCATGATCTCTCAACGATTCTCGATCAGGCAGGCATCGCGATTCGAGCTGGTCACCACTGCACGCAGCCGCTGCATCGCTATCTGGGTGCTCAATCCACTGCCCGCGCCAGCCTCTACTTCTACAACACGCGAGACGAAATTGATACCTTTATTGCTGCCCTAAAGGAAGCAATCGACTTCTTTGGCAGCATTTTCGGCTAGAAACTATCTATCTGCCCGGTGGAATGGGTTTGCATTCATTAGTTGCGGCCATTAGTTGCAGCTCGTTCTCATTCAATCTCATTTGATCATTTCGATCATCATGTAACCATGCCACAAGGGGTGCTGCTAACAACACCCCTGATTTTGTGTCGATAGCCTAGGGTGGAGAAGTGCTCTACTCTTTCACCGCCTCTCTCACTCTTTTAGCCATCGCTATCTGATGCCGATAGTGTTGATAGCTGCTGCGATAAGGCTCCCGCACCAGACTTGCCAGAACTCTGGCAAAATAGTACATATATACTCAGTCTTCAGGAAGGAGCGCGACAATCTGGTTCACAAACTGCTGATGATCGACCACCGGCTTCGAGATGTAATCGTCTGCGCCGCTTTGCCGCAGGAAGTTCTCCCGATCACCCTCCATGGCATGAGCCGTCACTAAGATAATCGGTAAACTCGCCGTCTGTGGATCGGATTTCAGCATCTGGGTGATTTTGATGCCATCGACAGGTTTACCTTGGTAAATGCTGTGAGACAGAGAGACATCCATCAAAATGATGTCCGCTTCTCTGGCTTGAGCGATCTTCATGACTTCGTCTACGTTCTCCGTATGCTTGACCTCTAATCCGCCACGTTTCGTCAGTATCTTAGAGAAAACGCGAGCGTTTATCAGGTCATCCTCCACAATTAAAACCGTTTTCATAGCATCTACTCTACTTGCCTAATCCCAGAATGAACCATTCTTTATGCCGTTTAACGCCTTCAGCTTGATAGTCCTGTGAAATTACTGTGAAATGTACTCTTGGAGTTGCCAACCGTGATTACACCCTAGGACAAGCTGCCTTGGATGACAACCCTATCATTCCCGCAAGCATTCCCTGAACCTATGGACTCGAACTTGGAAAGGAACGGAACTCATGGCTGAACAGTTGAGCATTCTCTCGTCAGGACAGGTTATTCCTACCGCACTCCACACCGAAGTGCAGCGGTCCTATCTGGAATATGCCATGAGCGTGATTGTCGGGCGAGCCTTGCCTGACGTGCGAGATGGTCTAAAACCCGTGCATCGCCGCATTCTCTATGCCATGCATGAGTTGGGATTGACGCCCGACCGCCCCTATCGCAAGTGCGCCCGCGTGGTTGGGGATGTGCTAGGGAAATATCACCCCCATGGTGATCAGGCAGTGTATGACGCTCTGGTGCGGATGGTGCAAGAGTTTTCTAGCCGCTATCCGCTGCTGCAGGGGCACGGCAACTTTGGCTCGGTGGACGACGATCCGCCCGCCGCCATGCGCTACACCGAAACTCGCTTGGCCTCCATTAGCCATGAGGCCATGTTGAGCGAGATTGGCGAAGCCACCGTCGATTTTATTGGCAACTTCGATAACTCCCAGCAAGAGCCGATCGTACTGCCGGCACAGCTGCCTTTTCTGCTGCTGAATGGCTGTTCTGGCATTGCTGTGGGCATGGCAACCAACGTGCCGCCACACAATCTTGGAGAGTTGGTTGATGGACTGATTGCCCTGATCGATCGCCCTGATTTGTCCGACGACGAGCTATTCCGCTTGATCCCCGCGCCAGACTTTCCCACCGGCGGCGAAATTGTCAGCAGCCATGGCATTCGTGACGCCTACACCACTGGACGCGGCAGCATTACCGTGCGCGGCGTTGCCACATTGGAAGAAATCTACATGGGACGGGGCCGTCATCGCCGCCTGGCGCTCGTGGTGACCGAACTACCGTTCCAGGTCAACAAGGCCGCCTGGATTGAGAAAATTGCCGAACTCGTCAACCAGGGCCGCATCGACGGCATTGCTGACATCCGCGACGAGAGCGATCGCGAGGGCATGCGAGTCGTGATTGAATTGCGTCGAGAAGCTCAGCCAGCTCTGATTCTGGATAAGCTCTATAAACTAACACCGCTGCAAATCAACTTTGGCGTGATTCTGCTGGCGCTTGCTGATGGGCAGCCGCGTCAAATGTCGCTGCGGGAGCTGCTGCAGCACTTCCTCAGATTTCGAGAAGACACGCTAACGCGGCAATACAGCCACGAGCTAGATAAAGCCGAGAGCCGCGCCCATGTCTTGGAAGGGCTGCTGTCTGCCCTCGATCAGCTCGATGCCATTATCGAAGTTCTGCGGCGGTCGCCCGATGGCGGCACGGCCAAAGCGGCGATGCAAGAGCAGTTTGGCTTCAGCGATCGCCAGTCTAGCGCTATTCTCAACATGCCGTTGAGCCGCCTCACCGGCTTGGAGCGGCAAAAGCTGCAGGATGAATACCAAACCCTCACAGCTCGCATGGAGGAATTGCGCAGCCTGCTGGAGAGTCGCAAAGAGCTGCTGAAATCGCTCAAGAAAGACTTGCGGGCATTGAAGCGCAAATTTGGCGATCCTCGCCGCACTCGCCTGCTGAGTCCAGAAGAGCAAGCCGAGGAAACTGCCAAACTGGCCGAGATTGTTGCCGAAGAGGAAGCCGCCGACCAAGATGTGGTGCTGGAGTTTACCCATCGCGGCTATGTGCGCCGCTACTCTCCAAAAGCCTATCAGCGTCGTCAGGAACGGGAAGAGTCCGACGCCGCAACCGAAAGCGATTTCGCCGTGCAGGTAGAAGAGGCAACGACGGATCAGCCGCTGTTGGTGCTAACACGCAGCGGCAAAGCCTTCACCCTTTCCGTTGGCGATATTCCAGTCACCGTGCGGCAGTCGAAAGGTACTCCTCTTGTCAGCCTGTTGCCGGCCGCACTGCACGGTGCTCCAGAAACCATTGCCGCTCAGTTTGTCTTGGGAGACGACATTGAAGAATTGGATCTAATCATGCTGACGCGGCAGGGTCGGATGAAGCGTCTGCCCTTGCAGGAATTCCAGAACCTCAGTGGACGAGGGCTAACGGCACTGAAGCTGAAGGAAGATGACGAGCTGATGTTTGCAGTTTTGGCTGCCGCCGACGAACAGCTAGTGCTTGCCACCTCTACCGGGCGCGTGCTGCGCTTCACAATCACCGATGAGCAGGTGCCAGTGATGGGACGTGCTGCCCAGGGGTTTCTGGCGCTGCGGCTGGGGAAACAAGAGCAGCTCGTAGGCTGTGTGGTGATGAACTCAGACGAGGAGCTACTGCTGTTGACAGCTCAGGGGTACAGCAAACGAGTGCCGTTGCAAGCAATCCGGCCTACGAATCGGGGCGAGCTGGGCACCTATGCGATTCAGTTCGCCACTAAAACCGATACTCTGGTTGGGATTCTGCCGGCACTAGCGGGGGCAGAGGTCTGTCTACGAACCGACAGCGACCGCTTCCTGCGGCTCGACGTGGATCGAGTTAAGGTCTGGGGTAAGGATGGCACCGGCGATCGCCCCTTGAAGCTGCAAAAGAAAGAAAAAGTAGCTGAGGTGTGTAGCCTGAACATTCGCGACGAAGAAGACACCGACGCCTAGGCAGAGCTGGAACAGGAAATCGGCTGAAAAGCAGAACCTGCATTTCAGTGTCCTGATTCAGGTTCGCGCTCCAGGGGAATGCTAACTCTATCCTCGAACTGTCATTCCTGGATGAACCATCGTTACCTCTTGCGGATTCCAACCTCGCAAGAGGTTTCTAACTAGAGTGCACTGACTCTATGCTGCCTATGCTGAAAGCCACTCTACAGCACCTCAGAGCGCAGCTTTGCCAGCGGCAAGTAGGTCAGCTTGCGCCATCCTGGCACATAGGCTCGCTTGTGAAACACATCGTAGTGGTTGCGCTCGATCACGTCCAGAATACCGCGGTAGAGCATCAGCGCTGACCACACCGGGAAACGGGCATCGCGGCTCAGCAGACTCACGCCTTTCTCGGCTTCTGCAAAAAAACGACGCGCTCGCTGAATTTGAAAACGCATCAGTGCTCGCCAGCGGTCATCCACCACATGGTTCAGCAGGTCTTTCTCGCTGTACTGAAACCGCTCCAGATCTTCCAGCGGAATGTAGATGCGACCTCGCCGGGCGTCTTCCCCGACATCGCGCAAAATGTTGGTGAGCTGGTTCGCAATTCCCAGAGCAATGGCTTCTGGCTCCGGATCAGGCATCGGCTGCGCTTGAGACCACGGTGCTGAACGAGAACGAGTATCGATCCCCATTACCGGCGTCGTCATCAGCCCCACTGTACCGGCAACGCGGTAGCAGTAAAGTTCTAGCTCTTCAAAGGTTTCGTAGCGATTGCGGTACAAATCCATCCGCTGCCCGGCAATCATATCTCGAAAGGGCTGAATGCTGAGCGGAAACCGCTCCAGGGTATCCACCAGAGCTACATCCACATCCTCGATGGGATGCCCCGCAAACAGCGATTCTAGGTTGTGCTCCCACTGGTCGAGGGTGGCTTCGGTGGTTGTGTCTGCCCGCGGACCATCAACCAACTCATCCGTACGACGACACCAGACATAAATTGCCCAGATCGCTCGGCGCTTGGCTGCCGGCATTAGCAGAGTTCCCAAATAAAAGGTTTTGGAATACTCGGCTGTAATTTGGCGACAAAGCTCATAGGCATCCTCTAAAGACGCCAAGGTTGTCGTATGGGGGGATTCAGGCAATTGCAGCATTACATCGCATGAGGGTTGACTTCGGAGCAATCACTTCGGAGCAATCAGCTATCAGCTATTCTCCTATGAAGGCGCTACGAAAACAGCAATTTACGGCAATTTAGCTCTCACTATCGGCATTGGCTCCTCGGAGATCAACCAGGGATCTAGGGATCAATTAGGAGGCTGCCATCTGCAAATCTTTCGTTGCCTGGTCGCCCAACAAAGACTGCCGCTCGCAAATCGCTTGTGCTGCCAGCTTACCAGACAACACGGCTCCTTCCATGCTGCCCAAGTAGCGCTGGAGTGTGTAACTGCCGGCCAGAAAGAAATTGGCAATCGGCGTTACTTGCTCGGGTCGATAGGCTTGCCGCCCCGGAGAGGCTGTGTAAACCGAACGCGGCGTCTTCACCACTTTATACTTGCGGAGTTGCGCCGGATTATCGGTACCGAAGTGCTGCGGAAAGAGCTTTTCTAATTCCTTCATCGTAGCGGCAATGATCTCTTCATCCGGGCGGTCAATCCAGTCTTTCGCCGGAGCCAGCACCAGTTCCAACATCGAGCGGTCGGGGTCTGCGTACTCTTTGCAGGTGACGCTCATATCGGCATAGACGCTGAGCAGCGGCGAGCGCGAGAACAGCAGCTGGTCAACATCAGTTAGCTTGCGATCAAACCAGAGGTGCAGGTTGATCACAGGAACACCTTCCAAGCCGTCGAGCTTTTGGAAAAACGGATTTGACCTCCAGGCATCGGGCAGCAACACCTTCATCACATCCACCGGCATCGCCGAGACATAGGCATCGGCCGTAATCACCTCATCCGGTGCACCATCGAGACCACGAATCAAAAAGCCACGCACTGTGCCGTCGTCATTCAGCAGAATTTGCTTCAGTGGCTTCTTGAGCTGCACCGAGCCGCCGCGCTCTTCAATGTGGTCCACAATCGGTTGACATAGCCGTTCTGTGGGCGAACCGTCAAGGAAGGCAATTTTAGAGCCATAGCGCTCCTGCAAGAAGCGATTTAAGGCTGTCAGAATAATGGTGGCCGAGACTTCATCGGGATTGATAAAAGTAAGCGCTTTCGATGCCGCGATAAATACATCGCTGCTGACCCGCTCATCAATACCTTGCCGCCGCAGCCATTCGATGAGGCTATATTGGTCCATGGCTTCCACGTACTTCTGCCCGCGGACAATGGCCGGCAATAACCCAATGGCAAAACGAATCTTCTGCTCCCAGGTCAACATGTCGTTATTGCGCAGAATCGCCATGATCACGTTGAAGGGGGAGGGAATATCGGGTACATCAAAGCGAGAGAGTACGCCTGGTTTTTCCGGCTGGTTAAAGATCAGCGTATGCTGCTTCCATTGCAGTCGATCGTCGATGCCCAATTCCTTCATGAGCTGAAGCATGTTGGGATAAGCTCCAAAGAAGGCATGTAGCCCGGTCTCGTACCAATCTCCGTCTTCGTCCTTCCAGGCAGCTACTAGCCCTCCTAGCACATCTCGGCTCTCCAGCACGATAGGCGTATGTCCGGCATCCGTGAGATATTTGGCACAGGCTAGTCCAGCCAGTCCAGCCCCCGCGATCGCAACTCGCATGTAGTCCTTCTATCCTTAATGAAGTGTGTATCGACTTGACTCTCATATTATATGTTGCAATCTGTTACATTTCGAGCGGCGGCTGACTAGAATCTGGAGGAAAGATAAGCCAGAAGCCAGCTGAAACAGCAGTCCGCATCCGAGTCGAAACGGACTGTGTGGGAACGGACTGTGTAGCTGTCTACCTACTTGTGCTCGATGCAGTAGCTTCTGAAATGGGTGAAATCAGCGGTGTATTGATTCTGTAAAACATGGCAAAAATTCAGGTGATTCAATTCTGCAAACGATACGCGTGGCCACTGCTGCTGAGCTTAGGGCTGTTGCAGGTCGGGGTGATTGTGCTGATGGCGCGTTTACGCCAAGCTAACTCTCCTTTAGCTTCAGTTTCAGCCGCTCCTGCTTCACCGTCGGCAGCTGTTTCTCCTCAGCCCTCTCCATTTTCAGATAGTTTTTCAGATAGCTCTCTGACCCCAACCGCCCCAACGGTAACAGCCAAAAGTGCCAGTAAATCTCAACCGCCCGCAACGTCTCAGTCCACAGCTGAATCCAGCCCAACCCTGACTGCTGAGCAACAGGCACTCAACGAGCAGTACAAGCAGTCCTTTACATCAGAACGGGCGTCGGTCGATGCTTTGGTCGAGATGCGGGTTGCGATTGCGGAGGGCGTTCCCCATTTATCGCTTGGCAGTTCCACCGACGCACCCCTGTTCGACGAAGGATATCAGCCGCTACAAACCCTAACTGCCGAAACCCGCTACACCGTACAGGCAAGCGGCAACGGTATTACTATCAACGGAACAGCACTGCCAGCGGTGTTGCTGCTAGAACCAACCCATCATGGGCTGATTTACCTCGGCGATCGAGCATATCGAGGGCGGCTGCTACTCGTGAACGACAGCGGCAAACTCTGGGCGGTGAATTTGGTGAATTTGCGCAGCTACCTGCACAGCGTGGTGGCTAGCGAAGTGTCGCCGAGTTGGCATCCAGAAGCCCTGAAAGCGCAGGCCATTGCTGCCCGCTCCTACGCCCTCTCCTATTTTTTCAAGCCAATGAGTTCGCTGTTTCACCTAGGAGCCACCGAATATTACCAGGTCTACAGCGGCATTGCCCGCGAAGCGCCAGAAACTAGTCAGGCGGTAGACGAAACAGCCGGTGCCTTTGTCAGCTATCGGGGAGGGGTTGTGGAGTCGCTCTATGCAGCCTCGGATGATATTGTAGCGGAGGCCTTTCGCGGTCACGGCATGAGCCAGTTAGGCGCATTGAATTTAGCAGAACAGGGCTACACCCACGAGCAGATTTTGGCCAACTACTATCCCCGAACTGGTATCGGACGCATTATTCAAGATTTTGAGTAAGGTCAGACGGCAATCTAGCCCCTAAAAGCAACTCCTGCTAATCACCTTCGGTCATCAGCTCCTCTAGGTCACGATAGAGCGTCCGCAGCACCTGTTTTTCAGTACGGCGAGAGGGGCGACGATATTTCTTGGCTTCTAGTTTTGGTTCGCTGTGGAGCTGGCCTTCGCCTTTGGTTTTGACTTTCAGCGTTGATTCTGCATCACCCGTCCGTTCTATCGCAGTTTGGTAGGCAACCGCCTCATCTAAGAAAGTCAGGTAGTGATCATAGCGTTCCCATTCACCCCGCACAGCACAGTTCGGCTCATCGCGGTGCAGGCAGTTGCTGAACTGGCAATCGTTCTCCGCAAGACGCTGGCGGGCTTCTGGAAAGTAGTGGGCTAGCTGCGTAGGCAGACAGTGCAGATCCGGCTGGTTAAAGCCAGGCGTATCCGCCAGTAACCCACCGCTGGGCAGCTCAAATAGCTCGACGTGGCGGGTAGTGTGACGTCCTCGTCCCAGCTTGCCAGAGACCACCCCAGTGCGCAGCTCAACATCGGGAATTAGGCGATTGATCAGGCTCGATTTGCCCACTCCCGACGGTCCCGAGATCACCGTGATCTTCTGGGTTAACTCGGCTTGCACAGACTTCAAGCCTTTGTGAGTGCGTAGACTAATCAGCAACGGCTCATAGCCCCACTGCTGTAAACGTTTGCGCCACTGCTGCTGCTCGGCAGACGAGACTAGGTCGCTTTTGTTGAGGCAAAGGCGAATGATTAGCCCAGTCGATTCTGCCTTGACTAGAAAACGACTCAACTGCAGCGGCTCCAGCGAGGGTTCCGCCAAGGAGAACACCAGCAGAATCTGATCGACATTGGCAATCGGCGGGCGGTCTAGCTCAGTGCGACGCGGAAACACATGGGAAATGGCCCCACGGCCGCCTTCCCAGTCCGGCTCCTCTACTATCACCCGGTCTCCGACCATCACCTGCTGCCCAATTTTTTTCAGGCGCGTGCGGCGAGTACAGAGCAGCGATACGGGCATAGCAGAGATGCCACCGGCAGAAGGGGGTTGGTCAAGCCGCACCGAATAGTAATTTGCCTGAACAGCTAGTACGGTACCCTGGAGCGTTGAGGAGTCCTCGGGTGCGAGCGAATTGCTCAACTCATCGTCCATAGCGTCTCGCTCCCTGATCGCTCCCTGACGGATTGCCCCAGCTCAACATCCTGCGACATTGGCCTCAGGGCGGCGGACTTGCAATGCAAAGAATCCCGAGCGATCCTCAATCTGCTCAATGCGGTACCCTTCCATGCGCAGGCTGTCGGGCACCTGCTCGATTGGCTCACCAGGATCGAGCCATACCTCTAGAAGGGTACCAGGCGGCAGCTTTTCTAAACGCAGTTTAGTGCGTACAAAGTTGATCGGGCAGGGGGTACCCCGCAGATCGAGAGATTCATCGGGAGCAGCAGGACTCATCCTCGAAATAACCCTCCCAGAAAGCCACCTTTGTTGAGACGATCGCCGCGAATTTTGGCGAGTTTCTCCAGCAACTCGCGTTCCTCGGCATTGATGCGAGTGGGAATATCAACCTGGATCGTCAGCAAATGATCACCCCGGCTAGCCGGATTGCCCAACCGCGGCACCCCACGATGCTCCAGCGTTAGCACAGTGTTGGGTTGGGTGCCTGGATTGATTGTGACTTCCACCGGACCATCTACCGTTTCTACCTCAATGCGGTCGCCCAGAATGGCCTGCAGATAGCTGATTTTAATTTCTGACAGAATATTGATGCCGTCTCGCTGAAACTTGGCATCTTCATTGACAAACAGATAGACATACAGATCTCCCGGTGGCCCGCCGCGCTGCCCTGCATCCCCTTCGCCAGAAACTCGCAGCCGAGTACCGTTGTCTACCCCCGCCGGAATCGAAATCTTCAGCTTCTTGGCCTCCTGCTTCTGCCCACTGCCGCCGCAGACCTCACACTTGTCTTCGATCATTTGCCCACTGCCGTTACAGGTGGGACAAACCGAAACCTGCGTAAAGCTGCCAAAGGGCGTACGCGTAGCGCGACGAACTTGCCCAACACCATTACAGGTTGAGCACACCCGAGGCTGAGTACCCGGCTTTGCTCCTGAACCTCTACAGTTGGTACAGGTTTCCAGATGGCTGATGCGAATTTCCTTTTCGCCGCCAAACACCGCTTCCCGAAAATCCAGCTTCAGCTCTAGACGAAGATCATCACCTCGCACCGGGCCCGCTCGCCGCCGAGCTTGCTGACCCATGCCCGTTGAGAAGCCGCTGAAGAAGCTTTCAAAAATATCAGCAAACCCGCCCAGATCGCTGAAGTCTTGAAATCCAGCTCCAGCAGCCGAGTTGACCCCGGCTTCACCAAAGCGGTCATAGCGAGCCTTCATCTCCGGATCCGACAGCACCTCATAGGCTCGGTTAATTTCCTTGAAACGTTCTTCTGCTCCCGCCTCTTTGTTGACGTCGGGATGGTATTTGCGAGCTAACCGGCGATAGGCCCGCTTAATTTCCTCTTTGTCTGCATTGCGCGAAACACCAAGGAGTTCGTAGTAATCACCTGCCATAGAACGCTGCTTCAAGGATAGGAAGGTACAGTGGGGGACGTCACACCAAAAGAAAGGTGGAAGGAGCTAGGGACAGCTTGAGGGTAATCATACCCGATCACCATGATTCTCCACCCACTCCTCCATCCTAAACTACTCGATCGATCAACTGATGGAGCTGAACGCCGGTTCTTTTCCACAAGTCAGGCTTGCTGCGTGTTATCGGTTCTCAGCCCATCTCAACCGTAGCTAATGGCTGCTAATCTACAGCCTTTAATCTACAGCCTCATAGTCCGCCGGAATCGTATCATCGTTGATGAAATCATCGCTGTAGTCCTCTTCAGGCTCAGCTGACCCATGTCCATTCACCCAAGGGGTTACTTGAGGCGTTGGCGAGAAGGTATAAACATCCTCCGGAGCAACAGTGGTTTCCTGCTGCGCCTGCCGGTAGACTGCTTCACCGATCATGAGCAGCGTTTGCTGCATGGCTTCAATCCGCTGCTGCATCACCTCGAGATCACTATCGCGATTGGCAATTGCTGCTCTCAGTTCAGCAACATGCTCAGCTGCCAAAGCCCGCAGTTCATCGCTGATGTAGTCGCCGTTGTCCCGCAAGGTGGATTCGTAGCTGTAGAGTAGAGTGTCGGCCTGATTGCGAAGGCTAGCAAGCTGTTTGCGTCGCTCGTCGTCTTCAGCATAGACTTCCGCCTCCTTGCGCATCCGCTCCACTTCCGCCTCGCTGAGGCCGCCGGTATTGGTGATACGAATGCTTTGTTCACGCCCGGTGCCCTTATCCCGCGCTGACACCTGAAGGATGCCGTTGGCGTCAATTTCAAAGGCCACCTCGATCTGCGGCACACCTCGAGGAGCGGGAGGGATGCCAGTGAGCTGGAATTTCCCCAGGCTCTTATTGTCTTTAACCATGGCCCGCTCGCCCTGTAGAACATGGATTTCTACCGAGGTCTGACCGTCTGTTGCCGTCGAGAAAGACTGGGATTTGCTAGTAGGAATGGTAGTATTGCGTTCAATAATTTTAGTGAAAACCTCGCCTAACGTCTCGATCCCGAGCGAGAGCGGCGTCACGTCCAGCAGCAGCAAATCCTTGACTTCGCCGCCTAGCACGCCTGCTTGAATTGCCGCTCCCAGAGCTACTGCCTCATCGGGATTCACTGAGCGATCTGGGGCTTTGCCGCCAAAGTAGCTGCGGATTGCTTCTTGTACCGCCGGAATGCGAGTCGAGCCGCCCACTAGAATAATCCGGTCGATCTCGTTCGGGCTGAGGTCGCAATCTTTGAGTGCCTGAGTAACCGGCTCGATTGTAGATTGGATCAAATCGTTGACTAGCTCCTCAAATTTGGCGCGAGTCAGCTCCATTTCTAAATGCTTAGGACCTGAATCATCCGCGGTGATAAACGGCAGGTTAATCGAGGTCGTCAACATGCTCGACAGCTCAATCTTGGCTTTTTCTGCCGCTTCCCGCAGGCGTTGCAGCGCCATTTTGTCGGTCGAGAGGTCAATGCCTTCCTGCTCGCGGAAATTGTCCATCATCCAGCGCACGAGGATATTATCGAAGTCATCGCCACCAAGGTGGTTGTTGCCAGAGGTGGCCTTCACTTCGAATACCCCTTCACCGAGCTGCAACACCGAAACATCAAAGGTGCCGCCCCCTAGGTCAAATACCAAGATGCTTTGATCCTGATCCTGCTTATCGAGGCCATAGGAGAGGGCAGCGGCGGTCGGCTCGTTGATGATCCGCAGCACCTCTAATCCAGCGATCGTGCCTGCATCCTTGGTGGCCTGGCGTTGGGCATCTGTGAAGTAGGCCGGAACCGTGATCACCGCTTGATGCACTGGCTCACCCAAGTAGCTTTCCGCATCCTGCTTCAGCTTCTGCAGAATCATGGCTGAAATTTCTTGAGGAGTATGGGTTCGTCCGCGAATCTGGACATCGACCGTGTCATCCTTGCCGCGAACACAGTCGTAGGGAACGCGATTGCGCTCTTCCTCAGTTTCATGCCAGCGGCGACCGATGAACCGCTTGATACTGAAGACCGTGTTTTCAGCATTGGTAACGGCCTGTCGCTTGGCGAGCTGCCCCACTAGGCGCTCACCAGTCTTGCCGAAACCAACAATACTCGGCGTGGTGCGTCCGCCCTCCGAGTTCGAGATGACGACCGGTTTGCCGCCCTCTAGTACGGCCACACAGCTATTGGTTGTGCCCAAGTCGATGCCGATGACTTTTCCCATAATTAGCGGTCACGTCCATTACTTCCAGCGAATGAGTGCGCAACTGCGGACTATTCAGCTCATTTCCTCAGTTCTAGCTCAGTATTCCGCAATCTTTCGGGAATTTGATCAGATGCATTACAAAATGTTCATGAGGTCAGCTCTGATCCATGACATCTACTCAACGCAATCACTCAACGCAATAGATGCATCCCTAACATCAGTCTGCTCATGTTTCATTCCGCAGATGCCCAATGCCAGGACTTCAGCTTGAGGAATCCTCAGCAGCCGGTTCAGGAGCCGCAGCAACCTTGACCATGGCATGACGCAGCACTCGTTCGCCGAGCAGATAGCCCCGCACCAACTCTTCCAGCACAGTTCCTTCTGGATGATCAGGGGTTGCCTCTCTCATCACCGCTTCATGAAGATTCGGATCAAATTCCTTGCCTTCCGAACGCATGGGAGAAACCCCAATTCGCTTCAGCGACTCGACAAGCTGCTTATACACGCTCTGATAGCTCTTGTGGATGTTCATTTCAGCATCCGTTTGCGGTTTGATTTGGGAACGCGCCCGCTCAAAGTTATCGACTACCGGCAGCAGTTCCTTAATCGTGGCACACTTCACTTGCAGCTCTAGATCTTCTTTTTCTTTCTGTGTGCGCTTGCGGAAGTTTTCAAAATCGGCAGCAATCCGCACATATTGATTTGTGCGATCTTCGAGCTGAGCCTTCAGCGATTCGATATCCTGCGTCAAGGCGCTGATTGTCTCCTGAGGATCGGTTGAGCTTTCCGGTTGCGCCTCGTCCGTTGGTTCTTCTGCTTTTAGATCAAAAGGAGCATCCTCTGGCTCAAGCGTAAACGGTTCTTGAGCATCCGTTGCTGGGTTGGTCGGTTCTTCCAATTTTGCTTCTGGGTCAGTGGGTAGATTTGTTTCAGCAGACATTGGCTTACTTTCCACGTTTTCGACAGTGTCTGAGATTCCAGCTGCTGACTTTTGGGAGTGCTCTAGCTGTTTCTCTTCATTCATAACTCACTATTCTGCCCTAAGTTCAGACATTCCCCATCCCCTCTATGCCATAGACTAACGGAGTCAGGTCTGCGATAATTGCGCCTTTCGTCCATCGTAAAACCACAGCAAATCAGGATCGGGTGTCCTCAACAGATACTCTCGATTGTAGCTTCCTGAATATCGTTAGTCAGATCTTCATAAACCATGGTCATGGATCGGTCTCATCCTGGTGTTCTGCCGCCTCTCACGCTGCTCCTGCTCTCTACTCCTGTAGGGGCGCTCGGCTCAGGTCTGGGAGGAGGCGTAGAATTAACCCTACGGAATATAGCGCAAGAATTACTACAGCGCGGGCATAGCATCCGGATTGTTGGCCCCCTTGGTTCCAAGCTGCCTGGTCTTGAGGTTCAGCCCATTGCTGGCGAGTTGCAGCCAACTGCCCAGACGCAGGACCGCAACGCTGCGATTGTGCTGCCTCAAAATGCCGTCATTGCCAATATGTGGACGTATGCCCATCAGGTGCAGCGCGAGTTTGATCTGCTGATCAACTTTGCCTACGACTGGCTTCCCTTCTACCTAACGCCCTTTTTGCAGCGGCCGGTCGCCCATCTGGTCAGCATGGGTTCCCTAACGAATGCTATGGATCAGATCATCGAGCAAACGATCACCCGCTTTCCGGGTACCATCGGCGTCCACAGCCAGGCCCAGGCTGCCACCTTTGCCTTTGGCGACCAGTGCCGCTGTTTAGGTAACGGGCTGGATCTGTCGCTCTATGACTTTCGTCCAGAGCCGCAGCGGTTTCTTGCCTGGGTCGGGCGCATCGCTCCTGAGAAAGGCATCGAAGATGCGATTGTAGCCGCTGCCACCGCCGGACTACCGCTAAAGATCTGGGGAGCAATGTCAGATCCAGGCTATTGGCAGAGGGTTTGCCAGGAGTACCCGCAAGCTGATTTTACCTACGGCGGCTTTTTGTCCACCGAGGATCTACAGCGGGAACTAGGTCAGAGCCGGGGACTGCTAATGACGCCGAAATGGGTGGAAGCCTTTGGCAATGTGGCCATTGAAGCGCTGGCCTGCGGGGTGCCGGTGATTGCCTATCGTCGGGGGGGGCCGGCTGAAATTGTCGAGCATGGAAAATCAGGTTGGCTTGTGGAGCCGGATCAGGTCGCTGGATTAGTGGCTGCTATTCAACAGCTAGATGCCATTGACCGCCGTGCCTGCCGCCAGCGGGCCGAAACCCACTACTCAATGACGGCAATGGGGGATCGCGTCGAGGCATGGCTAGCAGATATTCTTGCCTCCAGCCGTTCAAGCGTCCATTCTGAAAATGCTACCGTTTGAGACGGTCAATGGGAAAAACAAGGCTGTGCCGTTGTGCTATCATCCGCCTTTTCGCCCCTTGCTCTTGAACGGATGTAACCTTCTAGATTGCAAGTATTGCTAACGCCGCCCGTGTCAACTTCCAATGTTCCCTGTCAAATTCCAGCACCGCTGCAGTCCGGCGATCGGCTGCGGGTGGTTGCGCCCAGCGGCACTTTACGCGAGCTAGAACCCCTGCAAAAAGGGTTGGCGCTCTGGCGTTCCCGCGGCTATGAGGTTGATCTCAGTCCTGGCTATGAGGGTCGCTGGGGTTATTTAGCCGGTACCGATGCTGAACGACGAGCACAGCTGGCCGCAGCGTGGCAAGATCCCACCTGTCGCGGTATCCTCTGCTTGCGCGGTGGCTATGGCGGTGCTCGGTTGTTAGAAAACTGGCAGTGGTCAGCAACAGAGCCAAAATGGTTGATTGGCTTTTCCGATATTACGAGTCTGCTCTGGAGTCTCAGCGCTCACGGCATCTCGGGGGTCCATGGACCGTTGCTGACTACGATTTATGCCGAGCCGGAGTGGTCGCTACAGCGCCTATGGGACTGGGTAGAAGGACGACCACTGGCTCCACTACAAGGGCAAGGCTGGGGCGGTGGGCAGGCTAGCGGTCTGTTGCTGCCGGCCAATCTAACAGTCGCCACTCATCTGCTCAGAACGACCGCTCAGCCCTCGCTCGACGGGGTCATTCTTGCGTTTGAAGATGTCAGTGAAGCCCCCTACCGCATTGACCGAATGTTGACGCAGTGGCGCATGACCAGAGCTTTCGCAGGAGTGCAGGGCATTGCTCTGGGGCGGTTCAGCCAGTGTCAGCCCACCGCTCAGATCCCCAGCTTCACGGTAGAAGAGGTGCTGCGCGATCGGCTCGCAGATTTAGGAATTCCCATTGTGTCCGGTTTACCGTTTGGGCATGACGGTGTGAATGCAGCCCTGCCAGTCGGGATTCCCGCTCAGCTCGACGGGGATGCCGGCATCTTGCAGGTGGGACGCTGACCTAGAATTCGCTCGTTGCGTCGGGCTGCTCGGCAAGGCGGCGTAAGGAAATAGCAGCGGCTGCCGCTACATTAGGATGGCTGTCTTTTGCCAAGTAGTTCAGCGCAGACTGGCTTTTAGGCGTCGGCAAATTACCCAGCGCTTCAGCGAGACGCTGCCGCACCAACCAATCGGGCGATTGAGCAAAGCGAAGAATCTGATCCACCGCTGCCACATCTTTAATTTCACCAATGGCTGCGATCGCCGCCTGATGCAGGACCACTTCATCGCTGTCTAGTGCCGCGATCAGAATATCATGGGCACGGGGGTCCTTAAGATTTCCCAAAGCCACTGCCGCACTGAAGCGCACCAGCCAGTCAGTATCTTCATAGAAAGCGCGAGACAGCGGCTCAAAGGCACGCGGATCTTCGAGATAGCCCAAGGCTCCCGCCGCATCAGCCCGGATACCATAGTCGGGATCGGTTTCCAGCAGGCGAGTCAGAATCGGGTAGCAATCGGCTGTGGGCTTAAGTCCGAGCGCGAAGACCGCCATGGAGCGAATCTGGAGGCTTTCATCGTCAAGCACTTTTTTGATCAATGGCACCGCATCTTCGGGGGGCACATTCCGCAGGGCAGCCAGGGCCAACATGCGGTCTTTGGAATTGTCACTCTCCAGTTGGGCGGCAATCTGCTCTAGGCTTAGCTGACTCATAAATTTTGCCGTTACATATTTTTACATTCCTCACTGTCATTATACGGCTTTCCTCGCAGTGGCATTGGTTACGGAAAGCCGCCCGCCGCAGGTAGGGTCAGCGGACGTAAGCAACGGTAACGCCCGTGCCGCCGTCGGACTGTTCAGCAAATTCAAATCGTTCAATCTGGGGATGGCGCTTGAGAAACTCCTGCACGCCCTGCCGCAGTTTACCCGTGCCGTGTCCGTGAATAATCCACAGCGGACCGGCATCAGCCTTGGCAATTTCCCGCTCTAGCACGACTTCGGCATCGGCAACTCGGCTGCCGCGCACGTCAATTGTATTGCGGGAGGTGCGAATCGCCGGAGCAGAGGGCGGAGGAGCAGACGGAGGAGGGGTTGGTGCAGGCTTCACCGGCATTTCGGCTTTTTCCCCTTGAAGCGATTCAATATCCGCCAGTGTTACATTCATCTTCATCAGCCCAAACCGCACCGTCAGTTCACCGTCCTCATCAGGTGCAGTCAGCACTTCGGCCGTTTGCCCGAGGCGAGGAATCCGCACCCGGTCGCCCACTTGGGGACGATAGCCCGGCTTCGGTTTCGGAGGCTGCTGCCGCGAAGGGAGCCGCTGCTCGCTAATTCGATTCAACTCGTCGGTGGCTTGCTGAGCCTCTTGAGCAGTGGGTGTACCCTGCTGTAGACGACGAATCACCTGCGCAATCTCGGCTTTAGCGGCGGCAATCGCCTGCTGCACGGCCTGCTCTTGCTGCTGCTGCAGGTCTCGTTCCCGCTGCTTCAGCAGATCGGCCTTGCGCGCTACTTCCTGATGCAGGCGTTCGGCTTGCTGCACGAGCTGGGTTGCGGCTTGAGCTTTTTCTTCCTGCTGTCGCCGCTGAGCTTCTAGTCCAGCAATCACCTGATTCACCTCTTGCGACGCGCTCATGCCCACCTGCTGCTGGGCAGCTTCCACGATCTCCGGCTTCAGCCCGAGGCGGCGAGCAATTGTCAGGGCGTTTGAGCGACCGGGAATGCCCCAGAGTAGCCGGTAGGTAGGCGACAAACTCACCTCATCAAACTCAACCGAGGCATTCTCAAACCGCTCGTCTTGATATTTCAGCGCCTTTAGTTCCCCAAAGTGGGTCGTGGCAATCGTCAGGGCTGCATGATCTGCTAAGTAGGTGAGCAGGGCAATGGCTAAGGCGCTGCCTTCAGAAGGGTCAGTGCCAGCTCCCACTTCATCGAGCAGCACCAGGGCATTGGCAAGGGTTGGAGAGGCCTCTGCAGCCGCTGTCTCAGTATGCAAGGCATCCAAAATACGGCTAATGCGGCGAATATGCCCAGAGAAGGTCGAAAGGCTCTGCTGCAAAGACTGCTCATCGCCAATATCGGCTAGCACCTGCTCGAACCAGGGCAGCTCGACCGGCTCGCGGGCAGGCACAAATAATCCTACCTTAGCCATCAGCGCCGCCAAGGCCAGAGTCTTCAGCGTTACGGTTTTGCCGCCGGTATTTGGTCCAGTAATTGCCACGACGCGGATGTGGGGCTGAATCACCAGATCGATGGGAACCACAGGCGCGCCTTGTTCGTGCTGTTGCTGCCACACCAACAGCGGATGGCGGAGCTGCCGCAGCACAATTGGCTCAGGCACTGCAGGGGATGTCTCGCCAGTCGCCACAAAATGGATGAATCGCGGCGGATTTGCCCCCAGCCAGAAGGAATAGCGGGCACGCGCCGTCGCCAAATCAAGCGTGGTGACCACGATCAGCAACCGTTCTAGATCGAGCTTCACCGCTGCCACCTGCTGGGTCAATCCTCGCCGCACCTCTTCTTCTTCTCGCTGTTCTTGCCGCACGAGCTGGCGCAATTGGTTGCCCTGGTTGACAATGGCATGAGGTTCCACATACAGCGTGGCACCGCTAGTGGATGTATCGTGAACAATCCCCGGAATCGCGTCTTTGTGGGAAGACTTGACGGGAATCACAAACCGCTCACCGCGCTGGGTGATTAGGGGTTCCTGCACCGCATGCGACTGCCGCTGCAAAATCCGCTGCAACATCTCATAGATGCGGTCGCGACTTTGACGGATCTGCTCGCGGATGCTCTCTAGCTTCGGATTAGCGCGATCTGTGACTCGTCCTCGATCGTCAATGCAGCGGTGAATCTCCTGCTCTAGCTCGGGGTAGGTGCGCAGCTCCGAGATCAGATCCGTCAGCACCGGCAGCTCGAGTTGGTTAGCCGCGTTATCAATGACACGCCGCAGTTGCCGAGTACCCGCCAGCGTGGTAGCAATATCCAGCAGTTCGCTGCCGCTTAAAATGCCTTGCCGCTCCGCTCGTTCCAGGGACTCGCCAATGTCTTGAATGCCGTCGAACGACAGCCCGCCCGGCAGCGCATTTTCCAGGGCATAGGTTTCCTGGGTTTGGGCTAGCAAATGATGACTTTCACGGCGTGTGGCAGGAATTCTCAGGTGGCTCGCGGCTGTCTTCCCTAGCTTAGTGGCAGCAAACGTAGCGAGATGCTGACACAGGCGGGGCCATTCCAGAAGGTCGAGCGTTTCGGTTTGAATCAACGTTGTCAAGACAGGAAAAGAAGGTTAGTCAAGGTTCACCTAATGTTATTCATTGTAATGGCTTTGCTGACGAGCAGAGGGGGGTGGATTTCCGCTGCGGCTTCTTCAGCAGGTTGTTCGCAGGTTGATTTGCCTCATTTCACAGACAATGTTGGTATTGTCATCTGCAGCCATATGTTCATCTGAGCAAAGCGGTTTTCATAAACCGTAACCCAACGTAAATTGGCGTAAAACTTACGAATTTGCGACTGGTGGTGATTTCTTGCCGTCATTTCGCGTCGCTCCGACCTTAACCTAGACTTAATGGCTCTTAACGCGACGATTAAGGCAATTTAACATCCCTGTGGGATTTTGATGAGGATCAATAGTCCACTAGTTAAAAAGTTGACTTAGTTCCTAACTCAGCTCCTACAGGAATCGTCATGTCCACAATACAACTTCTCCATGCCTCTGACTTTGAAGCGGGTAACGAGGCGGTAGTTGACGCCGTTGGCTTTTCTGCCGTCATTAATCGTCTGAAAACCAATACGGATCCCAGCACCTTTGGCGTGCCGCAAGCAGTCATTAATAATACGCTGGTGCTTTCATCGGGCGATAACTCGATTCCCAGCCCCTTTCTGTTTGCCTCTAGCGATCCGAGCTTGAACGGCGTGGGCGGCTTAGGCACCTCGACCAGTCCGCTGATCGGGCGGGGTGATGTGGCGATTTTGAATGAGTTCGGCATTCAAGCCTCGGCGGTAGGCAACCATGACCTCGATTTGGGCGTGCGGCAGTTTGGTGATGCCCTGCGAGCCGGCAGCGGCAGTCCAGGCGCAAACTTTCCCTACCTGAGCACAAATCTGGATTACCAGCCAGAAATTGCCGCCGGCAACCTGCGAGCCAGCGACTTAGCCGAAAATCAAACCACCGCCGAAGCAAGTTCGATCAAAGGCAAGCTCGCAAAAAGCGCGGTGATTACTCTGCCCGGTGCCGATGGAGTAGCCGGCAATGCTGACGATGAAAGAGTGGGTGTGGTGGGCGCGACAACCCCGACCCTGCGCCAGATTACCTCCTCTGGGCAGATTGGCATTTTGCCTCCCAACCCTACCGATTTCGCGGCTCTAGCGGCTGAGATCCAAACCTCAGTAGATGCCTTGACAGCTGCTGGCATTAGTAAAGTGGTGCTAGTAGCCCATATGCAGCAGCTCAACATCGAACGCGATGAGCTGGCTCCCCGGCTGCGCGATGTAGATGTGATTGTGGCCGGCGGCTCCCACACGCTGCTGTCGGATGAAACGGATCAGCTGCGGTCGGGCGATACCTCGCAAGGTCCCTACCCAATCGTCAGAACCTCTGCTTCAGGGCAGCCGATGTTGGTGGTCAATACCGATTCCAACTACCGCTATGTGGGGCGGCTCGTGGTGGAATTTGACGACAACGGCATTATTAATCTCAATAGTCTGAATCCGGCCCTCAATGGAGCCTACGCCACCGATGATGCTGGAGTGGATCGCGTCTATGGGGCAGATGTAGATCCCCGCGCCGTGGCAAACCCCAACGTGGTAGCGATTACCGACGGTCTGCGGCAAGTGATTGCCAATAAAGATAATCTAATCACGGGTCGCACCGAGTTCTTCCTCAATGGCAACCGCAGCTCCGTGCGGACTGAGGAAACCAACCTGGGCAACCTCACCGCCGACGCCAACCTAGACTATGCCCGGCAAGTAGATCCCTCAGTCGTGATTTCTCTCAAAAACGGCGGCGGCATCCGCGAAAACATTGGGATAGTTTCTGCGACACCGGGAGCGACCGGAGCTGATCAGGTGCAAGTCCTACCGCCGCAGCCAAATCCCCTGGCTCCCAACAAACAAGCAGGCGACGTTTCACAGTTAGATATCGAGAACTCGCTGCGGTTCAATAACGGTCTGACCCTGATCACGGTCACTGCTGCCCAGCTCAAGCAGCTCTTGGAAGCAGGCGTAGCTGGAGTGCGTCCGGGAGCAACGCCGGGAGCTTTTCCCCAAGTCGGTGGGTTGCGATTTAGCTTTGATGCCAGCCGCACGGCACAGGTCTTGGGTAACGATGGCGCGGTCACAACGGCGGGCGAACGCATCCGCTCCTTGGCGGTGGTCAACGACAAAGACCAAATTATCGACACGGTGGTGGAAAACGGTCAGGTCGTGGGCGACCCCAACCGCACCTTCCGCATGGTGACGCTCAATTTTTTGGCTGGCACCACACCGACTGCCAGCGGCGACGGCTATCCCTTCTTCCGGTTTGTGCAGGAAAATGCTGCACTCGCGAATCGAGTCGATCTCACAGGCGAAACCACGGTCGATTTGAACGGCAACGGTCGTATTGATGCAGCGGTACCTATTCCAGCAGGGCAGTTCACCTTTGCGGCTACCGGCTCCGAGCAGGATGCCTTGGCTGAGTATCTAGCGAAAATTGGCACCTTCCGAGAGGCAGACACCCCTGCTGCGCAAGACAGACGAATTCAAAACCTGGCTGTACGCAGCGATGCTGTGCTGCTCAGCGGACGCGAAATTCGCGGTACTGGCGGTCGCGATAATTTAACGGGTACAGCCTTTGACGACACGCTGCTCGGCTTGGGCGGTCCTGACACCCTCCGCGGCTTGGGCGGCAATGATGAGCTAGATGGCGGCCGAGGCGACGATACGTTATTGGGCGGCAATGGCGACGATATCCTGCGCGGTGGCAACCGCAATGATATTTTGCGCGGTCATGAAGGAAACGATACTCTGTTTGGCGGACTGGGCAACGATATCCTGAATGGCGGCAAGGGACGAGACATTCTGGTATTAGAAGAAGGGCAAGGCACCGACCGGATTCGGAACTTCCGGAAAAATGAAGACCGGCTTGGTCTCACGGGCAACCTGCGGTTCAACCGCCTAACGATTACCGCCGATGGCAACAACACGGTGATTAGTCGCGGCAACGATACGCTGGCCATTCTGCAAGGCGTCAGTGCTAGCAGCATCAACCGCCGAGATTTTGTTTTGGTGGATACGGCAACCTAGCGCAAGACAGGCCCAACTCACAGACTCAACTCAAAAGGGGCGGGCCAACACCCACCCCTTTCTTGACTCCTGAGTTTTATTGACTGCTATTTTCTACACCGCTATGCCGCAGGAGGCATCGTGATAGCCCTAAGCCGTCACCAGTTCGGGACGCTTGCTATTGCGGATGCCAGCAATGGCCTGAGCATAGTCTGCCTGACCGAAGACACCGGACCCGGAAACAATGGCATTAGCACCCGCTTCTAGGACCTGCCAGGTATTGTTGCCCTTCAAGCCGCCGTCTACTTCAATCCACGGATCGAGACCGCGCTCGTCACACATCTGGCGCAGCTTCTGAATTTTAGAAACGGCAGAAGGAATAAAGCTCTGACCGCCAAAGCCAGGGTTGACGCTCATGATCAGGACAATATCGCACAGGTCGAGGACGTAATCGATTAAATCCAGCGGGCTACCAGGATTGAGCACCACGCCTGCTTTCTTACCCAGCTCTTTAATTTGACCCAACACCCGATGCACGTGAATCGTCGAGCTAGACTCGGCATGCACCAGAATGTGATCGGCACCGGCTTTAGCAAAGTCGCCAACATAGCGCTCGGGTTCAACAATCATTAGATGCACGTCGAGCGGCTTCTGCGTGTAGGGACGAATCGCGTCTACAATCAGAGGACCGATCGTAATATTGGGAACGAACCGCCCGTCCATGACATCGACATGAATCCAATCAGCACCAGCGCGATCTACCGCCTGAATCTCTTCGCCCAAGCGGCTAAAATCTGCTGATAAAATCGATGGGGCAACCACGATCGGTTTACGGGATAGGGTTTGGGTCATAGCTCTCCTCGAATGTCCTGCGTCCTAGTGCGTCCTAAGTTTGCGTCCTATTGTGTAACCAGTGTAACAAAGCCTGCTGTCAGCCCCAGTCTCCAGTCCCCAGAAAGCCGACAAAATTCACCTGAAGTTTATCACACCGCCCTTCACTTTTCAGACACCGAGAGCACTTGCTTATGCGCCCCCAACGGCAACGGTTTTCCAGTCGTTCACGTCATTCGTCTCTTCCGTCTTTCCCACTGCGGTTTCGCTGGAATCAGCGCAGCCCGCTTCATGACCCTTGTCAGGATGGGTTGGCAGCACTAGGGATACTGAGCGGTACAGTTCTGGCTTTGATGAGTGCTCCTGCTTCAGCGTTGGTAAATTCCGTCGGCGCTACGGGCATTGACGCCTATCGCTTGCACCAACCGCCCTACAATCTCACCGGGCGCAAAATCGCCATTGGACAGGTAGAAATTGGGCGTCCTTCGCAGTTTCGGCTCGACAAAGCGGTGCCGGTGAATCCGCCGGTGCAGCCAAGGCGGCTGTTTGTGCGCGATGACCCAGCCAAGTCCAACGATTATGTCGATGGGCACGCCGCCCGAGTCGCCAGCATCATGATCAGCCAAGACAAACTACAGCAAGGTGTAGCACCCGATGCGGTGCTCTACTCCTCGGCAATTGGGTCGGGCAGTAGCGGCGGGCAACCCGAAGAATGCCTGGCCGCCCAAACGGTAGCGATGCAGAACGGCGGTGATGTGCGAGCCATGAACTTTAGCTTTGGCGAGTCGCTGCAGCGCGATCCGCGGATCAAGCCTGTGCTAGACGGCAATGCCCTGCTGACACAGTGTGTGGACTGGTCCTCCCGCGTTCACAATACGCTGTACGTGATCTCGGGCAATCAGGGGCGCGGCGGCTTTCCCATTCCAACGGATACGTTTAACGGCATGACGATTGCCAACTCCATGAGTATGGACGGACTGTTTAGTCGGGTAGATTTTTTTAGCCTAGGCAGTGAGCCGGTGTTTGTCATTGGGCGCGATCCGGCCACCGAACGCAACGTAGGTCCGCGCCGCTCGGTGACGCTAGTCGCTCCTGGACGAGCCATTGCAACCATTGGGCCCGACGGGAAATCCGTGCCGCCGGATATTGGCGGAACTAGTTTTGCCTCTCCCCATGTAACGGCTACGGTGGCACTGCTGCAGCAATATGGCGATCAGGCAATTCGGCAAGCCTTGCAGACTGGCAGTGACTTGGCAGCGGGTCCCTGGAATCTCAACGCCCGGCAGCAGGAAGTGATGAAAGCCGTGCTGATGAATTCTGCCGATAAACTCCAAGATCCGGGCAACGGCTCGCTGCTGGGCATGACCCGGACGCTGCTGACCGTGCGCGGCAAGAATTGGCTGGAGTCAGATGCCTACCAGAACCGCACCCTGCCTCTGGATGCCGATATGGGTACTGGCCATCTCAACGCCTATCGCGCCTACCAACAGTTCAGCGCCGGACAATGGAGTGCCGCTGCCCCGGTTCCGCCCATCGGCTGGGACTACAGCACCCTTGAGCTGTCGCAAGCCCAGGACTACGTGTTTGAACAACCCCTGCAAGGTGGTAGCTACCTTGCTGTAACGCTCGCGTGGAATCGTCTGGTAGAGCTGCAAGATGCAAATCGGAACGATTTGTTTGATATTGGGGAATCATTTCAAGATGAAGGTTTAAATAATCTAGATATCTACTTGATGCGAGCAGAAGAGAATGATGTTCGAAACAGCATTTGGTCATCGATCAGTCGCGTGGATAGTGTAGAACATATTTTTCAGCAGATTCCTACCACTAGGCGCTACAAAATTCGCGTTGTCTTTCGCGACCAGGTGAATGAGGCCATCCAGCCCTATGCTCTAGCTTGGTGGACTGTTCCAGCGCCATGACCTGCCCCGATTAGTGAACGGGTAATGGCTTCAGCAGGCTGACCCCAGCCTGCAAGATTTCCTGCACCACCAAACTCTCGGCTAGTTCGGTTATGGGTTGCGGCGGTCGCGGTTCTGTACCTTCTGGTTGAAGAGACCGTTCCCACCATTCCACATCCAGCCAGCGCCCGAGCTTGTAGCCGGTGTTGCGGTAGATACCAATGGGCTGAAACCCCAGCGATTGATGCAAACTAATGCTGCTAGGGTTAGGGACCGTAATACCCGCATACACTCGGAAATAGCCTTGCAGTTTCAGCAGCCTGAACAGCGTCGTGTAGAGCGCTCGCCCTATGCCAAACCGGTGATAGGAGGGATGAACATAAATCGACGATTCGACATTCCAGCTGTAGGCCGCATACTTGCGATGGGGGCTGGCATACACATACCCAATAATCCTGGGACCTTCACAGACAATCCACGGCAACTGGGCGGTAATCTGCTGAATTCGCTGCTGCATCTCGGACAGAGACGGTGCTTGCAGCTCAAAGCTGACTGCCGTACGGTCGCAAAAGGGGGCATAGATGTCTAGAATCTGCTCGGCATCGGCAGGCGTGGCTAGTCGAAATTGGCAGCTCGAACTCATCGTGACGCAACCATAACCCATGACAATGGCTGTGATGATTGTAGACGGCATGGGCTGTGAAATCTGTTCGTTGGGGAAACAAGCAGCCAGAATCGGGGCTATGGTTGCTAAAACCGTAACATTGGTTGTCTTTGTAGCCCTGGGTGCCATCGTGGTAGTACCCGAATCGTGAGGAGCTGTATTCATCCGATGTCCTACGTCCACCTAACTCCAATAAAACAACTCTGGCGCTGGCTGGCGGTACTAGCCGCAGGAGGACTGACGCTGACTCTGCTCGGCTACGGCATCATGCGCCCTGCTGGGCAAGCCCGTCTACCCGAGCCACTACACCCTGAGACTACAATTCTTGGACAGGTTGAGACGCCCGACCCTGAACCCGCATCGAGTGAACTGATGGACGTTGACCCCCGCCTGATCGAGGCAAATACACGCTTTGGCTTCAAGCTATTCTCGCAGGTGTGGCAGCCCAGCAACGCAACAAATCTGCTGATTTCGCCCTCTAGCATTGCCATGGCGCTGACCATGACCTACAACGGCGCGAGCGGCAGCACGCAGCAAGCCATAGCCACTGCCCTCGAGATCCAGAACTTGACGCTGGAAGAACTCAATGCCGCCAACGCCGCCCTCAGAACTAGCCTGGAGACGGCAGATCCGCAGGTGAAGCTGGCCATTGCTAACTCACTGTGGGGGCGGCAAGACTTTGCCTTCAATCCTGACTTTTTGCAGCGCAACCAGCAGTTCTACGATGCCGAGATTGCCTCCCTTGACTTTGCCAGTCCCGAGGCGACGGATCGCATCAATACCTGGGTCAACCAAAACACCGAGGGCAAAATTCCTACCATCATCGACCGCATCGACCCACAGCACGTGCTGTTTTTGATCAACGCTGTCTACTTCAACGGCACCTGGACCACCCAGTTCAATCCGGCCGCAACGCAAGATCGCCCCTTCACGCGGTTGGACGGTAGTCAGAAAAATCATCCGCTCATGTCTCAAAGCGGCAGCTATCTCTACCGCGAAACCGAGCAGTTTCAAGCCATTAGCCTGCCCTACGGCGAAGGACGCTTTAGCCTGTATGTGTTTCTGCCTAGCCCCGACTCCAATTTGAACGAGTTTCTGCAAACCTTGACGCCGGAAAATTGGAACCGCTGGATGTCGGAGTTTGCCCGGCGTCCGGGGGCAATTCGGCTGCCTAAGTTTACCTTCGAGTACAACACCAGCCTCAACGAAGTGCTGCAGGCGCTGGGTATGGCGGTAGCCTTTGACCCCAACCAAGCCGATTTCTCAAACTTGAGCGACACACCTACCTTTATTAGTGACGTCAAACACAAAACCTTCATTGAGGTCAACGAAGAGGGCACCGAAGCCGCAGCGACGACCTCGGTTGGCATTGCCGTCACCTCTGCTCCCGTTGACCCTCCCTTCGAGATGGTCGTCGATCGCCCTTTCTTCTGCGCCATTCGCGATAACCAGACGGGGAGCCTGCTGTTTATGGGGGCAGTGGTCGATCCAGAATAGACAAAACAATAAACAAAACTGGGTAGAGTAGCAGAAATTGCATCTCAAGGAGTTCAGCGGCAGCCCAATGGAACTATTGAAACGCTCTCCCAAACTCTCTCTTGCAACTCTACCCCCTTTGTACACCGCCTCCCACCTATGCCTCAACCCGATCCCTTTCAAGAGCAAGACCTAAACCGGCTTCAGATCTTTATCTATCTGATTCCGGTGATTGGGTTTCTGCCGGCGTTATGGACTCTGTATCACAATCGAGGTACTCTAGAGCAACGCAACGCCAGTCGATTGGCGGTGACTCTGGCGCTGGGGTGGCTGCTGGGCTACGGGTTGCTGAGTGCAGGAACCCAAGTTTCCCAGGGGACAACTACCCTCTCGCTGCTGATTTTGGCGAGCTTGCTAACATCCGGCTATTTCCTAACCAACCTTTGGCTGATGGTGCGGCTCTGGCAACGCCAACCGCTGCGGCTCCCCGGATTCAGCCGCCTCAGTGACCGCCTGCCCTAGTTCCAGCAAGACAGGTCTGCTCAAGCCAGATTATGTCGCGTTGGGCTGGGCGATCCATCGCTGGCAAGCTCATCTAGAATCTTTTCTGGTGCATCTCACTCTATCTCGGGCTATCTTGGGTTCGAACCAACCAGCAGCCGATCCGATGGACGCTCAAGATTCCAGTAGAGTTGTTCTGTAAAGCGGGCATTTGCTCTGGAGCGCTCTCAAGAATGAGCCTTCTGGCAGCAACCGAACATTCACAAGCTGCCGTGCGTTCAAAGCACTCAAAAAGATTTTTCTATTTCCGCCAAGAAATAGGTGAATTTTAGGGGTGCAGCGTTTATATTGGATTGACCCAATGCCCAACACTATACCTAGCGTGTGAGGAAGTTTGTGTCCACTACTAATACCCGTAACTCCGTTTCTCCTGCGGTGACAGCTTCGCCCCCTAGGCTGCGCTGGTTGTGGCTGATGCTGGGATTAGGAGGAGTGGCTGTCGTTTCGGCTTCTGCGGGCGCGCTGCTAGCAGTGGCAATTGCCGGGACACCGCTGATGCAGGCGCGTCTTAGCCCTGAAGAGTCTAAGGTGTTCAGCCAAGGAGATATTTCGACCGGAATGAACTTCCGGTTGCCGCAGCTCACTCGCCCGGTCAACATTGTCGTGTTGGGGACTAAGGTATTAGCATCTGATGTCAACAATCCGCCCCCAGAAACTCAGAATTTGGGCTACGACGCCACCCTTAATTCCCTGGAAGGACTGACCGACAGCATGTTGCTGTTGCGGTTTAACCCAGCCGATCAGCAGTTGGTGGTCCTGTCGCTGCCGCGAGATACCCGCACCTACGTGGATGGCATTGGAATCACTAAGCTCAATGAAGCCAATGCTGTGGGTGGTCCGGCTCTCGCAGCTCGGGCAACGAGCGATTTGCTGGGCGGCGTTGGTATCGATCGGTATGTGCGGATCAATGTCCTGGGAGTCGAGAAGCTGATTGATGCTTTGGGCGGTATTACGCTCTACGTGCCGCACGATATGAAATACCAGGATGATTCGCAACATCTCTACATCAACCTAAAGCAGGGTAAGCAGCATCTCAACGGGGCACAGGCGGTGCAGTTCCTTCGCTTCCGCTACGATGCCTACGGCGACATTGGACGAGTGCAACGGCAACAAATGTTTTTGCGGGCGCTGCGAGAGCAGGCGCTAAAACCGGCAACCCTGTCTCGCCTGCCGCAAATTCTCTCGGTGATTCAGTCCAATATCGACACGAATCTCAGCGTGGAAGAACTCATTGCTCTGGCGGGATTTGCCGCCCACATCGATCGAGCCAATATGCAAATGCTGATGCTGCCGGGCACGTTTTCGGGTAGCGAATATGATGCTAGCTACTGGCTCCCCAACGCCGAGCAGATTGATACTCTAGTGCGGCAGTATTTTGGTCTCAGCTCAACTCGCTTCGAGGACCCCCAACTCTCGACCGAATCGTTTGACGCGCATCTGACTGTAGCGATTCAAGACAGTACAGGTGAACCCGGCGTAGTCGAAAAATTGATGAACACTTTGGCCGTTGCTGGATATGGGGATGTCTTCATCGATGAGCCATGGAGCGAGCCACTCACAACCACGCGAATTATTGCTCAGCAGGGCAATCTCGACGAAGCAGAAGCACTCCAGCAATCGCTAGGCTTTGGGGAAGTGCTAGTTGAAAGCACGGGCAGTTTGCAGTCTAATCTCACAATTCGCTTAGGGCAAGACGCCATCCAGGGATTACTGCCACCCGCAAGCGGCTCGCCGTCTAGCCCTGTTGCCCCCACCTCAGATGAGCTGCCGGTTGACGCATCAATCGCTCCCCCCAGTGATCTGCCAGACACCGATGTATCCCAGCCAGAGATAGAACCGGACTGGGAAGCTACCTCAGAGCCTGCTCCAAAACCAACGTTAGAACCTGCTTCAGCTCCAGCGTCCGGATCACCCTCTCCCAAGGAGCCGCCCCATCCGCCTATCACCGTACCGCCACCCGAACCTTACCCTTAGCTTCTTCCACAGCACAAAGTTGCTGAGAATCGCAGCAAAGGTGCAACTAGATCGCAATCTAACGTTGCATAATTTTGCAGTTTTATAATGCCGAAGAATTTAATCCTTTACTTGAAAAGTATTTGAAAAGGCTGGAATCGCAGCTAGCTTTGGGATGCATTGGTCCTTATAGAACGACTAAACCGCAGCATCCCGGTGGCAACATGGCGTTGTTGCATGAAAGAGGGGTTGCGAGCGGGAGAGGCATGGTAAATTTCA
>JACYLU010000010.1 GCA_015272325.1 Synechococcales cyanobacterium C42_A2020_086
ACTGAAATCTACCATGTCTCTCCCGCCCGCAACCCTCCCTTCATGCAACAACGCCCTGCAGGTACCAAGATTGCCAACGTTGATCAACAGCACTATTTCACTTGTTACTACATCGATGTAGTAACAAAGGTAATTCTACCGCTGTTTAGAGAACGTCAGAAACCATTTATTATGGTGTACTGGTCACGCGACCCGGATGGTGCCCAGCACAATCAAGGCGATAGTCTCAACGAAGTAGTTCCGGGCATCAATGGTTCGACTTCTAAGGCAGCAGTGCAGAATGCCGATCAGAATTTAGGGCAAATTCTAGAAGCGTTGCGATCGCTCAACTTGGAAGCCACCACTAACATTTTTGTTACCGCCGATCACGGCTTTTCCACAATCAGCAAAGAAAGTCGTACTAGCTACGCTGCTCAGCAATCTTATCCTGATGTGCCGCGTGGCTTTTTGCCGCCTAGCTTCCTTTCAATTGATATTGCCCATGCCTTGCAGTTGCCATTATGAACCATGCGTGGATTTTGAAGCCAATCCACACCAAAAGGATAGAGGTTGGACGGATGAGGCAATTAGCCAAGCGCTCGACATCAGTGTGGCAACAATTGAACAGGTGCGGCAACGGTTTGTCGAAACAAGCTTAGAAAGTGCCCAAAGTAATTTCTGAAAACAGCGAGGGCCTGGCAAACCTTACCAGACCCTGGAACGAAGTTGTTGGTCGAACTTTAGGTTGAATCGCAGAATCAGAGAATTACAAATCGGGTGGACATGGAATCGCAACAGACTCTTTGACGATTTGGGAGACCCAGCCTCTTTAGGAGACTATGAGCTTTGGTGGTGCGTGCCTTATGCCTCAGGAGGTAAAGGAAACTGCAATGCATTCGGCTAAGCGCAAATTCCACTTACATTTTGTAGTTTGGGAACACCTTCACCGCAATAGAGTGTTGCGTTTAGATTCAGAGCGGGAGGCACAAGCTCTAATCTAAGTTGGGTTTGGTGTGTTGCAGTTGTTTTCTGTGCCTTGATTATCAAAATACCACTCCCCTGCAAGCTCGCAATAGGTTGTTTACCAAAGTTGGCAGTTGTTTACTAATGTTCAACCCTCTCCAAGGAACGCCATGACTATACCAGTGACTGCTGTTGGGCTACTGCAAAATGGCAGACCAAGTTGCGGGTCCAACAACTCCATCGGGTTCAAGGTTGAAGCTCGTTTGCGCAGCTCGTACGGCTGCCTGGGTTTCAACTCCAAACACCCCGTCAACCACTCCGTTGAAGAAGCCGATGACCTGCAACCGCTCTTGCAAACGCGCTACGGCAGGTCCCCGCATACCCAGCCGCAGAATCGGTAAATCCACGGCTGCTGTCTCGACTGGAGCCACGGGATCGGTCGCACTGGGAGCCACAGGCGATGGGCTAGGGGTCGGAACTGGTGAGCCTACGGTTGGAGTTGGGGCCGGAGTTGGAGCTGGGGCCGGAGTGAGCGTCGGGGAGGGAAAGCCTGAAGGGGTGGGAGCAGGGCTAGGGGCCGGACTGGGAGCCGGACTGGGAGTCGGAGCGGCTGCAGCCGGGCTAGGAGTACTGGCGGCGGTGCTGGCAGGCAACAATCGATTCCACGTATCCACTCCAACGATGCCATCGGGAGGTAGCCCCGCTGCCTGTTGAAACGCCGCAACTGCTTGAGCAGTACTTTCTTGATAGACCCCATCCACGCTGCCTGTGTAGTAGCCCAGTAGCTTCAGAAGGGCTTGCAACTCGACTACGGCTGCTCCTTGGCTGCCTAACTGCAGGACTGGACGGCCACCCGAGTCTGCTGAGCTAGAGGGTGAAGCGGTCTGCCCTGTGAGTTCTGACTGCCCCCACACCGCAGTCTGCACGATCCCTAAGCTGACCGTGCTCAACAGGACAATAGCCCCCAATTGGAGCCAAACCAGCGACGGTAACAGGGAGACGAATGGGGATATCATAGAAAAGCTAGGCACCATAGAGATTGAAATGGTGATGAGATGGGGAACAGAGCAGATATAGATGCGCTTGTTGCTTCTATACTTGTTGCTTCTTAGTTGCTTCTTATGGTTTTGGCTACGGCCTCTATCCAGAAGCTTAAGTGCAAACAGGGTCAACACTGCCAGTCAGGATTAAATCAGAAGCCCTAGAAGTCGTCAAATTGTAGACTCCAACTGTAAATGTCGGGTTGCGATTTACCTTGAATTGTTCATAATTTTTTAGCTCGGCTCGCTCCTAGGCTAAGGGTGGGTCTATATTGCTGTGTTAGCCACTGTGTCAGTCTAGAAACAGTCTATGACTATCCTGCCGCCATCTCTCCTGAGTCGATTTCGCGGTGCCGTGCTGGGGTCCTTTCTGGGAGAGGCTGTTGGCATCTCGCTATCTCGTGGGCTAGCAACCGGTTCGTCTGCATTCCGGTCATCTTCACTCTACCCGTCTGGAGAGCCGCATCAGTCAGAGGCAACGCACGAAGCATCAACGTGGGTTAAATTACAACATCAGCTCTTGCAACAGCTGATTGCCTCTGCCGCTATGTCTGCCACTCCTGCCAGACAGCCCATTCTGCTGCAGTTGCCTGCCGACGCCAACTCTCATACATCCTTGCTGGCAGAATTAGCCCTGATGACTCTGCCGGTGGCGCTGCTCTATCACGACCAGCCGCAGCAGATGCATTTTTACCTAGAGCAGGCGATTACTGCTGCTGCTCTATCAGTGAATGTGTCACCTGTTGCGGTGATCGGTGCACGAGTCGTAGGGCAGTGCCTTTCATTAATGTTGCGGCAGCGGTTTGAGACCACCCAACTTATCCCGCAACTCCTCAGAGACCTCGACTGGGAATCGGCACATCTGCCCCAGCCATTCCCCCCGCCGCAAGCCGTCTTGGTGGAGCAATTGGCTCAGGTGCAAGACTGGCTGACCGAGCGAATCCATCCGCCCCTATCCCAACTTGCTGCCGCGCTTGTCTGCCGCTCGGAAGTGCCGCCAGCTTTAGATCCAGCGCCTATTGCCCTAGCGCTCTTCAGCTTTCTGAGCACGCCCGAGGCCTTTGCTGTAACTGTTCGTCGAGCGGCCCAGCTTGGCGTTCAGTCCCGGATAACAGCATCTCTGGCCGGTGCCCTAGGAGGAGCCTATAGTGGTCTTGCTGGAATCCCACTACCGTGGCGTCGGATCGGTGCTGGTAGCCTTGAAGCTGAACTGATGCAATCTGCCGATGAGCTACTTGCCGTCTGGGCGGGAGCCAACCAACCTTCGCAGTGGCTGCAGCAGCCGCTTGCTCTGACGGTTGTAGCAGCACCACGGGCGATTCGTCACCACTAGACAAATTCGGTTAGAAAGGGGTTTGCCGAGCAAGGTGCACAACCCTGGAGACACCTGGAAGAGTGCTACTTTAGAAATTGACTCGCGCTACTTCTCAATTAGACTGCGATCAACTATGACTAGAGATATGGGATTAGAGTACAAGACTAGGGTGCTAAAACTGGCTTACTCGAACTAAATTGCTGGTACTGTATTATTTAACGTTTTGCTTCAGCCTGACTCAGTCTTCTGCAAAAAGCTGAATTCGCTTCTCGTCTGTCTCTTCCAGTCCAAGAATTAGCGAGCTGTCAGGGTGACTATGCCCCGCTACCGACACCATGTTGACGAGAATGGCTCGCACTTAACTTCCTTTCCACCTGCCCCTTTGCTTTCTGACACACGAGGCAACGCTCTGCGATCACCTGCTGTCCTGCTGACCCTTCTGACCTCTGGGTGAGGCAATTCATTTCCATGCTGGTTGTTCCCCATTTGGTACTGAGCTTTTCTGCAGCAGCTGACATTTGTGACCATGCCATTTGGTGCAGCGCATGAAACCGTTCCGATTGTTACCTCAGCGGATTGCTCAGTGGCGACAGGCAAAGCTTTCTTCTATAGCTGCCCATCCTTCTCTGCGGCAGGCCATGCGGCAAGTGGTCGCCCAAGCGAATCGCTGCAAACAAGCTGTGAAAACTTCATTTCTGCCTCAACAAGCGGCTGTTCGCTGTCGCATGCGGCTGAAGCCCAAAAAGCATCGCCCAGGTGACTACTTGCCGGCTCCCATTCTATTGGCGGTCGCTGTGCTCTCTCTCACTAGCGTCATTGGCTACCGTTTCTACAATGAGCCGCAGCTCGGAGCTGACACCATTGCGCCCCAAACGCTGCGGGCCCCCAGCTCGGCTCGAGTAGTCGATGAAAAGACAACAGAAGCCAATCGCAAGGCAGCCCGTACCGCCGCTATTCCGGTTCTGACGATCAACCAAGCCGTCAATCAGGAGATCTATCGCTCATTGCAGCGCTTGCTCGACCAAGGCGACGAACTGCGACGGCAAGCAGGGGCGTTTCCTTTCGTGGATACGTCGGTTCTTTCCACGGCTACTCAGCAATATCTGCGGCAAACCGAAGAATGGAACTGGCGGATTGCCATTGCCACTACTGATGGGATCCAAGCTCCGCTGCCGCCCACCAGTCCCCCGTCCGATGCCTCGAATTCAGCGTTGCAGGTGGCCATTTTGGAGCTGCAAAACTACCGCCGCTCAGCCTCAGCCGAAGATTTCTCAGCGCTCAATGAAGTCCTGCTGCGGGCACGTCAGCGTTATGCTGATGCCGTGGCAACCCTCTCGAGCAGTGAACCGGATGGATCGACCTTCTATGACGCTGAACTGCTTCAGCTCACCGACGCCGAATGGAGCCAGGCGCGTACAGCAATCCGTTTGGGGCTAGAACGCATTCTCACCCAGGGGATTGCGCCAGGGCTGCCGAATTCAATCCTGGAAATGGCTGTCAAAGCGCAGCTCGAGCCTTCGCTCCCAACAACCGCTGTCCCCTTGGCTACTCGCATTTTGCTGCATGTTTTGGAGCCGAACCTGCAGCAAGACCCAGCCCAAACTAAACTGCGAGCCGAGCAGGCGGCGCAAGCGGTTGAAGATATTGTGGTAGAAATCCGCCGCGGCGAGGTGATTGTACAGGCGGGGGAACGCATTAGTCAGTCTGATTTTGTGCTGCTCGACTATTTTGGTTTGAGCCGACGTCGCATCAACTGGTGGGGGTTGATCGGGTTGGGAAGCATCATCAGTGCCGCTGTGGCAACATTTCTGATTGTCGAGCGGAGCGTGCATCCGGGGTTGCGGCGGCGAGATCATGTGCTGGTACTGCTACTGACTCTGAGCGCGCCCTTAATGCTGGCGCTGCAGTTGCCCTCAACTAACCTGCCGGCGATTGGGCTGCTGGTAGGCAGCTTCTATGGCTCGGCGTTGGGCACCACAACTGTGGCACTGCTGAGTCTGGTCTTGCCTATTGGGATCGAAATGGGCTGGACCCATCTTGTGGCTAGCGCGGCAGGGGGGCTGTTGGGCGCGATCATGGCGGGACAACTGCGCTCGCGAGAAGAGCTAGCGTTGCTGGGAGGAGGGGTAGGCTTAACCCAAGGCGTGGTTTATTTGATCTTGAGCCTCAGTGCAGCCACAACTCCGGTGTGGTATATCGTTCTGACAATGGCAGGCGTTCAGGGGTTGATGGGCATTGCCTGGAGTGTAGTGGCTTTAGGCATTAGCCCCTATCTAGAGCATGTGTTTGACCTGGTAACCCCGATTCGATTGGCAGAACTGTCAAATCCTAATCGTCCGATGCTGAAGCGGCTGGCATCGGAAGCACCGGGCACCTTCCAGCACACGCTATTTGTAGCAACGCTGGCTGAGGCGGCTGCGCGAGCCTTGGGCTGCAATGTGGAGCTGGTGCGGGCGGGCACACTCTATCACGATATTGGCAAAATGCACGATCCCTTGGGCTTTATTGAAAATCAAATGGGAGGACCGAACAAACACGATACGATTAATGACCCCTGGCAGAGTGCAGCTATTATCAAAAAGCATGTGAGTGAGGGGCTGGTGATGGCCCGGAAATGTCGTCTGCCTACGGCAATTCAAGCCTTTATTCCCGAGCACCAGGGCACGATGCCAATTAGCTATTTCTACCACCAGGCTCAGCAGCAGGCTCAGTCCGATGCGACGCTGATCGTCAACGAGGCGGATTTTCGCTACGATGGTCCGATCCCGCAATCGCGCGAAACGGGGATCGTGATGCTGGCAGATTCCTGCGAAGCCGCGCTGCGATCTCTAAAGGACGCTAGCCCTGAGGAAGCTTTAGCCATGGTCAACCGCATCTTGCGCGCCCGCTGGCAAGATCATCAGCTGGTCGATTCTGGCTTGTCTCGCTCAGAAATGACGCAAATTGCCGAGATTTTTGTGCAAGTGTGGCAACAGTTCAATCACCAGCGCATTCCCTATCCTCGGGCCGCTCTCAATCAGCCGTCGGTGAATAGTCGAGCCGAATCATAAGCCCGTGAGCCATTCCCAGACTGGGCGGTTTTCCAAACCCACCGCCAGACAAATTGCCTTTCAGGTGCTGCGGGCAGTTCACAACGGTGCCTTTGCCGATGTCGCCCTCGACCGCGAGTTGAGTTCAGCCCGTCTAGAGCATCCCGATCGCCGTTTGGTTACCGAACTCGTCTATGGCAGCATCCGCCGCCAGCGCACCCTCGATACGCTCATCGACCAGCTCGCCAAAAAGCGCGCTAGTCAACAGCCACCCAACCTGCGCCTGATTCTGCATCTAGGGCTATATCAGCTGCGATATCTGAGCCAAATCCCGGTGTCCGCTGTGGTCAATACAACCGTAGAGTTAGCCAAAACCAACGGATTGTCTGGTCTAGCGGGTTTCGTTAATGGTCTGTTGCGACAATATATCCGCCTCAGCCAGCCGACTGCCACTGATATAGGCAGCGATATAGGACTGGGTACAGTTGACCCACTGCGGTTGCCGCCCGATCTCGTCTCCCGCATCGGCATTCTGCATAGCTATCCCGATTGGATGGTGGAGCTATGGCTGTCGCAGTTGGGCGAAACGGAAACCGAGCAGCTCTGTGCCTGGTTCAACCAGCCGCCCCACATTGACCTGCGCATTAATCCGCTGCGGACTACCCTAGAGCAGGTGGAAGCCGCTATGCACAGTGCTCAGATTGCTGTGACTCGAGTGCCGCCTTTGCCGCAGGCTCTACGACTTCCTCAAGGCGTAGGTGCAATTGATTCATTGCCAGGGTTTGCCGACGGCTGGTGGAGTATACAGGATGCTAGTGCTCAGTGCGTCAGCCACTTGCTCGATCCTCAACCCGGAGAAGTGATTATCGACGCCTGTGCCGCACCGGGGGGAAAAACGACCCACATCGCCGAGCTGATGCAGGATCAAGGCATTATCTGGGCTTGCGATCGCCACGCCTCTCGGCTGAAAAAGCTGCAGGAAAATGCCACTCGGCTGCACCTCTCGTCAATTCGCCTTTTGACTCAAGACAGCCGCGATGTGCCATGGTTTGTTAACCAAGCCGATCGGGTGTTGCTGGATGCGCCCTGCTCTGGTTTAGGCACGCTGCACCGTCATGCTGATGCTCGCTGGCGGCAAACTCCAGACACTGTTCGCGACTTGGCGCAGTTGCAAACCGAGCTGTTGCAGCAGGCAGCGACCTGGGTGAAACCACGGGGGATTTTGGTCTACGCCACCTGCACCCTGCACCCGGCAGAAAACGAAGCAGTGGTACGAACTTTTCTCGCTCAGCATCCGCAGTGGCAGATTGAGCCGCCCACCGGCGCTGTGAACCGGATCGTAGGCGAGGGAGTCGCTGCGGAGGGATGGCTGAAGCTGCTACCGCACCGGCACAATAGGGATGGCTTCTTCATGGTGCGGCTACGCCGCTGCGACGAATCGAATGTCCTATGACTGAACTAGTTCCCCATTCCCCTCGTTCTTCTCCTGCCTCTGGTATCTCGCTAGACCATACCGCGGCATTGCGAGAATTGATGCAGCGGGTCGGGCTATCGAGTTTCAAAGCGCTCAGCCGGGCGGCAGCAGTATCCAAATGGCAAATCGAGCAGTTGCGGCAGGGGCGGGTGGCTCACATGCGCGTCGAGCCGCTACTCAAGATCAGCCAAGCGCTGCAAATTCCCTTGGCCGATCTGATCGCTCGCTTCAGTGCTGGGACGTTAGATGCCGCGTGCCTAGCTACACCGCAGGCAAATCAGACAACTCTTGAGCAGCTCCAGCACGAATATCAGCGGCTGCACACTCAGTTGAGCGAGCAGCGTGCTCTACTGCAGCAAGAGTTTCAGCAGACCAGCCTGCACATTCTGGAATCCTGGCTGCTACAATTTCCGACAGCCGCCTACGCCGCTCAGCAAAATCCGCAGATTCCGGCCACCCGGTTGCTGCCCCTGCTGCGACCGATTGATCAGCTGTTGCAAAGCTGGGGCGTTGAAGCGATTGCACCTGTAGGAAGCGAACTGCCCTATGATCCGCATCTGCATCAGCTGATGGATGGCAGTGCTCAGCCTGGCGATCGCGTCAAAGTTCGCTATGCGGGCTACCGACAGGGTGAAAAACTGCTCTATCGTGCCAAAGTTAGCCCAGTGGCTTCTGCCTAGCTCCGCGACTCGCTGCCATTGGGGCAGGTTTCTCTGTCACCTCTCGCTCGCAGAAATCGCCCTCAGCGTGGGCTGCGCCGGCCAGAGCCACCTCAATTGCCACTTCAAACGGTTTGTAGGTCTGACGCCTTGCCAGTTTCGCCAGTCTTGATGTAATTCCAGTGATCCTATGAACTGAGCAGGAATAGACAAACGCAGCAATGGGAAAGACGCACGTTCTATGTTTGCGAAACGATAGAACAGGCTCCTCTAGAGTTAGAATTCGCGGTCTCGCCGCTGCTACAGGTTACTTCTCCTAATTTCTTTTTTCCTGCTTTTTCCTGCTTCTGCTATGCTGTTACATCAACATTCGGGGCGCTGGCAGCTAGGGCTAGCACTGTCGTTACTGACGGCCCTGCTTTGGGGCATCATGCCCAATGTGCTGTCGATTGCGCTGCAAGCCGTCGATACCTACACGCTGACTTGGTTTCGGTTTCTCTCGTCCTTTTTGCTGCTGTCTAGCTATCTTGGCATCCGCCGAGTGCTCAGGGGACCGTCTCCGGTCATGAATGGCAACAAAGGCGTCGCGGCCTTGGCTCACCTGCGCGGCGGACAAGGGTTGCTGCTGATTCTGGCAATTTTAGGCGTTGGCTTAGACTATCCGCTCTACTTGCAGGGCATGGCGCGAACCTCACCTGCAAATGCGGAAGTCGTAATCCAGCTGGCTCCCGTTCTCATGAGTTTGGGGGCAATTTTAATTTTCAAAGAACGCTATACCCGCCAGCAGTGGATGGGAGTTGCAATTCTCACCACTGGCTTCTCGCTGTTCTTCCGCGAGCAGTTAACTGCTCTCTTCGCAGGGTCTTCTCAGTATTTTGTGGGGAGTGTGCTGGTGATGCTGGCAGCAGTAGCCTGGTCCATCTATGCCTTGGCGCAAAAGCAATTGCTGCAAGTGCTGCCTTCTGAGCTGATCATGCTGGTGATCTATGGTGCCTGTGCCGTGCTATACACGCCGACTGCCCAATTCCAGCAGCTCGTGGGCTTAAGCCCGCTCTACATCGCTACTTTGATTGCCTCTGGACTCAGCACGCTCATCTCCTACGGTGCATTCGCAGAAGCCCTAGCGCACTGGGAGGCATCTAAAATCAGCGCCATCCAGAGCCTAACCCCTGTGATCACCCTCAGCTCAGCTTGGGTGCTGGCGCGGCTATTGCCCACGGTAATTCCCCCTGAACCGCTGAATCGGCTCGGCTTGGCGGGGACGGCACTCGTGATCGGCGGATCGGTAATTATTGCCCTCGGAAACCGATTGCAATGGGTGCCAGACGGTTCTGATGATCAGCCGTGATCGGCTACAGAAGGCGGTAAACGACGGTAAACGATTAGAGGAAGTCAGTATGATCAGGACATCCCCATCGAGTAGCAAGCAAGCGATCAGGAGGAATCCCGATGCAGTGGCACCCGGTTTCACTGACGGCTAGTGAATCGCCGACCTATAGCCGCCTATGGCTCCTGGGGCTGGTGGCTCTAGGAAGCGTTAGCAGCGTCATTCATCCCCATGCGCCGCTGGTGGCGTTTGCCGCTGTTGCTGGCACGACCCTAGCGCGTCACAGGGCTATCGTAGCCATCGCGGCCATCTGGCTGGCGAACCAGCTCTACGGCTATGGTATTCGTCAGTATCCCCATACAAATGAGGCCATGATCTGGGCATTCGCTATGGGTGGAGGGGCGCTGCTTGTCACAGGTCTGGCAAGTTTCCGACCAACGTTCAGCCGCTCCCATGGGCTGAATCACCTCTTGTGGCTCGGTTTCAGCACACTCGGTGGTTTTGTACTGTACCAGATGCTAATCGCCTTGGTGGGATGGGTGCAGGGACTGGAACACCCGGTGACGCTAGATCTGCTGGGACCCATGCTGCTCAAAGAGGTGCGTTGGGCGGCAGGGTTAGGGCTGTTGCACCTGCTGCTATTTCGGGGGCTGCGCTGGTCTGCGGCTGCTCAAAACTGACTCCTGCGACCTTGCGTGTGACGGCATCGGGCTAATCTCTAGGAACGGCAGGCAACAGTGCAAACTCCGAGTGAATCTGCCAGCTTTGCCCGTCGTGCAGGAGCAGCGTCAGGTGTTCAGCGATAAATTCTAAGTTCACCACTCGTGATTCTAGCTGCGACCAAGCCGCCCGGAAGGTTTGCCGTGTGAGGTTGCGGGAGGCCACCGTTAGATGCGGCGTAAACGGACGGCGCTGGGCTACAGCGTCCACAATGCCTATCTGCTCCAACGCCTGACTCAGCTGGGTTTGCAGCGCCAGCAGCTCAGGGGTTTTCAGCACGTTGAGATACAGCACTCGCGGTGGAAAGGCGGCAAATCCTGAGAGGGTAACGGGGAAGGCACGATGCTGGCTAGACACCTGCCGCAGGCTCTGCTGTAGAGAAGCCACAGTTTCTAAAGGCCACAGAAACGGTGCTTGCAGCGTCACATGGGGCGGTGCTTTGGCGGTGCGCGTCTGGAAACATTCGCTTAACTCCCGAATCACGCTGGTCGCGTAATCCTGAATAGCGAGCGGTGGCAAGAGCGCAATGAAGAAGCGTTGTGGCTGCAATTTAGAGGAGAACCCAGGCAAAGAGATACGATCGGCAATGTCCATAACCGGCAATTTCGCAGAATCAAGCAACCTCAAGCGGGGTTAAGCGCGATCGCCTACAATGCAGTAGGCTTAATTATGCAATCGATGAGCTGCGTGTTCAGATTCAACAGGTAAGGATCACGCTTAGACAACGCTAGATAGCGCTGGATAGCGCTTAGAGTCAGATAGGGTCAAATTCGACGTTCAAACTGAAGGTGATCGAGGAGTGGAAGGTCAATCCAATCATCTAGATTCCATTGTTCTACAAATTGGGGAAGCCGTCGTGGCTACGACTGAAACCGTCGATCGGTTGGCTGCACAGGTGGATGCGTTGGCAGCTCAAGTGCAACAGCAAGGGTATCAAATTTTTGCTTTGAGTGATGCCGTGCAGACCTTAGCAGAAAACCACGACAGCACTATTGCCCGGTTAGAACAGTTGACCAATACCCTCCAGCAGTTAGTAGCAGCCATCGAAGATCCAGAAAAGCCTCAAGGTTAGATCGGCTAGCTTCAGTGCCCACTCGGAGAGCAGTAGTCACAAAAACTGCATTGCCCATTCAAAACTGCTAGGTAGGTGACGAGAAGCCGCTGGTTCCCAACAGGGGAGCCTAACTTCTCCAAACTTCTATAGAGGGGTATAAATAGAAAATCTCGAGACAAGGACGCTTATTCTAATGACACTGGCTGAGGATTTCAGGCGAGACTGGCGATCGCGACTCCAAGAGAGCGGTGCTAATTTATCTTCTGCCGATCAGGAAAGCATTATTGATTGGCTCCTAGGAGAAGATGTGCAGCGATTCGACACCTTGCCCGCTGCTCAGCTTGCCGTTGCTCAGCAGGCTATGGATTACCGCTTTCGCATTCTGCAGCAGCGATACCTTGGGGTTTCTCCAGAACGGGGGCATCAACAATTGATCCAACGGCTAAGCAGCCTATTCCTGATTCGCAGCAAAATTCGCACCTGGGTATCGCTATCGCGTGACCGCCGTCGGACCGTAACCGATGTCCTGCATGAGGTGATTCAGGAGCTGGTGCAAAGCGATAACTACATCCGCCAACAGATCCAATGGATTAGTCAATGTGCTAAAAGCTCGCGGTTGCGCAATGCCTTGATGTTAGCCAGCATTGAGGAATATTGCCTGCGCCCCATCCGCAACCAGCCCCTGCTCGTCTTCCGTTTTGTTAACTATCTGCGACGATCGCAGCGCGGCGGGATGACTCAGGTGCCGACAGGTGAGCTAATTCGGCTAGTTTCGGAAGAAATAACCCCGGACGAAGCCGATAATCCGGTCAGCCTGCTGGATGCTCAAGCCGTCGCCCAATATCAGGACAACCAAGCCTGGGAAGAACAGCAAGCGCTACGCAATAAAGTCTTGCAGGAGTTTCTTAACTACCTAGAAGACCAGGTAGAGCCGGCTGCCGCTGAATGGCTGCGTTTACATCTGCAGGGGCAAACTCAAGAAGCCATTGCTCAGGCGCTGAATCTGCCAATCAAGCAAGTCTATCGGCTACGGGAAAAGATTAGCTACCATGCTATTCGCGTCTTTGGCTTCAAGCATCGCCCCGAGCTAGTCGGCTGCTGGCTGGGCACCTCCCTCGTTGAGCACAGCCTGGGACTGACCCCGCAGCAATGGCAGCAGTTTTGGCAAACGCTCTCCTCAACCCAACGCAACATCCTAGAGGGTATGAAAGCCGGACGAAGTATGGAGGCAATTGCTCAGGAGCTGGGGCTGAAGGTGAACCAGGTCATGGGGGAATGGAGTAAACTTTACTTAGCTGCCCAAGCCATGCGGAACATGGACTGAATTGGCTGCCCTGCTTTAGCCAGACGCCATAGTCTACTCCGTGGTACACCCCCTAGCAGACAGTATGGAGCGGACCATGTGAGGCAGATAGTACGGGTGCGATCCGTCTGACTAGGGCAATTTGACTAGGGCAACGAATTCTGAAACCGCAGAGCTGACAAACAATGAATCAGGGGACCAATCAGGAACCGAATCAGGGATCGTTACCAGCGAGTGGTTATGAACTGCCTGACCGGGGAGATCACACCTGCCAGTTCAAACTGACAATTCAAGCAGCTCTGCCGATGAATGCCACCGATTGCTACTGCCCAAGCAGGCAAACGAACGTCAGTCAGCCCCAAGGGGCAAACGCGGTGACGCTGTATCTCTAAAGACTGGGCATCCTGAGTAGGAACTCCCACTCCATTTTGGGTGAGGGTTGCCAACTTGCTGTGAATGGTTCAAGAAGGGAGAGTGCTATAGGCCTTCTTAAACCATCAAGGGCTGATCAAGAACCTTACCTTTTCTGGAACAACATCTATTTCTGGAACAACATCTATGGCGTCGCCTCTAGACGAGCCAAGTGAGCCGATCCCGTCTCCTACTCTATGTCAGCGAATTGTGTCTCAGTTTCAGGGAGACTGGGTTACTCACCTCAACGTCGATCAATTATTAGTTTTGATCGATGGCGTCCTCCCTTTTGAGGCCTGTCTCTACTATCAAGTCCTGCCGCTGTTTCTCGATGGCAATCGGCTGCACTTAGGTATGGTCAGCCCAGAGGATACCTCCGCCAGTGACTATGTGCGCCGCATGGTCTCCTATCTCAATTACTCGCTGGTACCCCATGCCATCTCTTCAGACGCTCTGAGAGTAGTCTTGACGGTTTATCTCAACCAAAGCAACCGGTCTACCCAGCCCAAGCGGCGAGAGGGCTTCAGCTACGGCCACTACCGCCACTCCACTCGCAGCAGCGAGCCGCTTGCTGCCAACGAACGGCTGACGCTTGTGGTGGATAGCCCCGACGATCTCAGTGCTACCGAAGCGCCAAGCCATCCGGTGGAACTACGAGAGGAAACTCAGATGCATACCCAGACGGCCCTGCCACGGGTGCCAGTTTCCCCGCCGCCGCCTGCACTGCATCCTCCCTCAACCCCTTCCACAGTTGACTCCTTTGTACCGGTTGCATCTGTACCGGTTGCATCCCATGCGCCTGAATTCGGCACGTCTGAAGACTTGGTTAGCGACCAAGGGGGTCCTGCTACGTCGTCATTATCAGCCCTGCCCCTAGCGTCGCCCACTCGCTCGCTGCCTACTCTCCGGCTACCGGCTCGCTACCTCTCGAACCCTGTGGAGCAGTTAGCCACTTTGCCCCCACCCGAACTGTTGTCGGAATTGCTAGCTCGAGTGCTGCTGGGGGGCATTGGTCGGCTGTATTTTGAATGTCACGTCCAGCATGGGCGAGTGCTGTGGAGCCAGAATGGTATTTTGCAGTCTGTCTTGGATGAGCTGCCGTTGCCCGTATTTCAAGGCATTATGGATGAGCTAAAGCGCATGGCTAAGCTGCCACTCAGCCCTATTGAGAAGCCGCAGCAGGTGGAAAGCGACTACCTCTACGAGCGAGCCTGGGTGCTGTTGCGTTTTCGCTTTATGCCAGGGCAAACCGGAGAAGAGGCGACGTTGCAGGTTTTGCGTGGCGCGGCTCTGAAATTCTATCAGCAGCAGCAGCTCAGCAAACTCGAGCGAGACGCCCTCAGCATTGCCCAGCAATTGCAAAACAAGCTGAATGAAATTCGCATTCGTGCCTGTGCCGACCCTCAGCAACATGCTCGGTTTGATGTGCTGCCCACCTTGGGGCCACTGCTCCACCAAATGAAAGAGCAACTCCATCAGTTTGGCGTTGACGCGGGTGAAGCAACCGAACTCGAAGAGCTGTAGTTCAAACGGGATTTTGTGTTTAGGAAAGGCATTTCAGTAGTTTCCCAGAGGAATTTCGGTGATTCCTCTGAAGCGATGCCAAACGTTGGTGCTAGACTAAGGGTGTTCATGTCTTAAAAGGACGTAGTGCGTTGAAACGCTTTTCATTGGCTGGACACCCCTGGCTTTCCCTGTGGTATCTGGAAATGAAACTGCAGCGCAAGCGGTTTGTAGTGCCGGCTCTCTCATGGGCAGACCGCTGTGAAGGACCCAGTATGCGCTGATCGGCCTGTAACTGTAGGTTTGCAGGTGGCACTGGCGATGTTCTATTGATGGTTGGTTGTAGTGTTCATTGCCAACTGATCCTGATCTCGCACTGCTGGCTAGAGCAGACAGATGCTCTACAGATGACCTCGCAAACTCGGTCGATCGGGTGCTCTTTACAGAGTTTTTATTAGCTAAATCAAGCAATCCAGCGAGAGGAAGTGCTGCCTAGAGCAGCCTTGTCTCGACATTCAGCTGACTAGCCAATCGGCGGAGATACCACGTCGCGGCTAGTGGCTGCCAGCGCCTCATTGCGCGAAGGCATAAGCAGCCCTGTCTCGCTGAGCTGCCTCGGTTTCGCCTGTCCCCTATTCTCAACCATTCCACTTTTTCCGACTTTGGGAGAGCAATCATGTCTAAGCTACTGAGCCGTAAAATTGCCCCTGCCCCGATGCCTGCTGACATTAGCGTGGTGGACCTGATCGATGGCTATTTCACCGCCTACAATTCTGCCCGCCTGCGGGAGATCTGCCATCTGCTGAGCCGCGAAGTGATGCAAGAGGGCGTGACAGTAGGGCTAAGTCTTTCGGGAGCCATGACCCCTGCCGGGTTTGGCGTATCTGTGTTGGCACCGCTAATCCGACACGGCTTTATCGACTGGATCATCAGCACCGGCGCTAATCTGTACCACGATCTACACTATGGACTCGGCTGCGACCTCTATGCTAGCCATCCGTTTGTCGATGATGTAAAGCTGCGCCAAGAAGGACGCATCCGCATCTACGACATTGTGTTTGGCTACGAGGTGCTCCTAGAAACCGATGCTTTTATTCGAGAACTGCTGAAGGCAGAACCGTTCCAAAAGCGGATGGGCACCGCGGAATTTCATTACCTGCTGGGTCAATACATCCATGAGGTCGAGAAGCAGTTGGGTGTTAGCCATCCCTGCTTGCTGTCTACGGCTTACGAGTGCGGTGTGCCGATCTACACTTCGTCTCCAGGCGATAGCTCGATTGGCATGAACGTGGCGGCCCTAGCGCTAGAGGGTTCGCAACTCATCATCGACCCCTCGCAGGATGTGAATGAAACGGCGGCCATCGCCTATGCGGCTCGGGAGTCAGGAATTCCCGGTCAGGAAGGCAAGAGTGCGGCTGTAATTATCGGCGGCGGCAGCCCCAAAAACTTCCTGCTGCAAACGCAGCCGCAGCTCCATGAGGTGTTGGGGCTAGAAGAACGCGGCCACGACTACTTTATTCAAATCACCGATGCCCGTCCGGATACGGGTGGGCTTTCTGGGGCAACGCCTTCGGAGGCAGTGAGCTGGGGCAAGGTGGACCCGGAAGAACTGCCCAGCACCATTGTTTGCTACACCGACAGCACAATTGCGCTGCCGATCATGGCTGCCTACGTGGTGAATCAGTGCCCGCCGCGACCGCTGAAGCGCCTTTATGACCGCCGGGAAGCGATGCTGGAAAAGCTGCGACTCGACTATCTAGCCGCCAAAATGCGCCAGCCAGAGCAAGCCACTGTAGATATCGCTCGCTTGGTGAAGTCTGCTTCCCATCGAGAGCCAATAGCAACCTATCCCTGCGGAACGCCGATCCGTAAATAGGGGCGTCTAGCGTTGGGTCATCCGCCACGTCGCAGCCGATTAACCACCGCTAAGCTGATAGTTTGATGAGTGGCTACAGGATAGATTGCGCCCGAGCCGTCTATCCTGTTTCAATGAGGAACGACTGCAACTTGAGGGCAGTACATGCCTGATCATTCAGCGCCAGCAGAAACAAACCTGCAGACGCTCTACCCTGCCGATCTCACACAATCAATCTCACGCACAATAAGGAGTAGATTACTCCCTATTCCAGGAGGCAAATCATGCTTGCCTACATTCTGGCCCTAACGGTGGGGTTTGGTAGTTTTAGCCTCTACATGGCAGCGTTTTTCTTTCCTGAAGTGCACCGCAAGTATGACTTCATCTGGAGCGGAGTCGGCATGTTTTATGCGCTCGTGCTCTGGGTTTGCGCCGGGCGAATCACCGGAGGCGTGCTGCTCGGGCAAGTCGCTAGTGTAGCTCTGCTGGCTTGGTTGGGCTGGCAGACGTTGCACTTGCGCCGTGCCCAAACGCCAGTGTCACTGCAGACACAGATTCCCCGGTCGGCGGCCACCTTGCCGGAGGTGGTAGAGGCGACGGTGAACCAACTGCGTCTGAGCTTTCAGAAAAGCGCGGAACGCTCACCCATAGCCGCTAAGCTAGATCGAGGACTTGATCGAGCTGCCTCCTTTCTAGTGGGGTTAGGTCAGCGATTGAGCGCACAGCCTGCGGCTCGGTCTCCATCCCCTGATGCCGATGAGAAAGTTAATTCCTCTCCTACCTTGATGAATGTGCCCTCCAACCCCGATCCCTACGCCCAGCCCTACCGTTCGGTGAGCGGTCCCTCTGCCGCAGTTGACGGAGCTGAGCATGAATCGTCTGCCGCCGAGATTTATGCCGAATGGGACGATCTAGACATGGAATTTCACCCCGAGCTAGACACAGTCGAAGGATCTTGGACTGAAGGAACGTTGACAAGTTCGTCGGTTACGGATTCCGCGACCAGCTCTGACACCAGCAATTTGGCAGCGACTGAGGAAAGTGACAATTCCCCCTCGCCTCGCCAAGACTGCTCGAATTAAATCAACTGCAATTATCATCTGCTCATAACCTCAGCTCTTCAGGTTGCCATGCTCCCTCGCCTCTCTGGCTCGGATGTCCGCGTTGAAACCTTGCAACGGTTTGTGGTGACTGCTGCCCAAATGAGCGAGATTGAGTCGCGGGTATTTGCTGCGGGAATGCCCGTTGCTGCCTTGATGGAGAAAGTGGGAGGGCTGCTAACGCAGCGAATTCAAGCTCTCTATCCTTTAGCTGCCTATCGGCGGGTGGGCGTGCTAGTTGGCCCCGGTCACAATGGTGGCGATGCGCTGGTTGTGGCTCGCGAGCTGCACTTGCAAGGCTATAGGGTGCAGATCTATCAGCCGTTGCCGCAACTCAAGCAGCTAACCGAGCAACACGCTCGCTATGCAGCCAGTTTGGGGATTCCGCGGGTAGAGCAACCCGAGGCGTTACAGACGTGCGATGTGTTAATCGATGGGCTGTTTGGGTTTGGGTTGACGCGGCCACTAGACGGTGCCATCGCAATGGCCGTTGAGACATTCAATCAGAGCGGCGTTCCCATCCTCAGTATTGACCTGCCTTCAGGAGTACACACTGATACAGGCGCAGCCTTGGGAACAGCCATTCGCGCTTGCCAAACGCTGTGCTTGGGTCTCTGGAAACGAGCTTTCTTGCAAGATCAGGCGCTCGAGTTTACCGGCACCGCCGAGCTGATTGATTTTGGTTTGCCGCTAACAGATATTGAGGCAGTTTTGGGAACCGATCCGGCGCTACAGCGGTTAACACCAACCGTTGCCTTGGCCAGTTTGCCGCTGCTGCGGCCGGCATCGACCCATAAATATCAGCAAGGGCATCTGCTGCTGGTGGCCGGTTCGCGGCGCTATATGGGTGCGGCACTGTTAGCAGGACTTGCTGCCCGAGCCAGTGGAGTGGGCATGCTCTCGATAGCTGTGCCGGAATCGCTGCGGCTACTGCTAATTGCCCAACTTCCGGACGCGCTGGTTATTGGCTGCAACGAAGATGAAACAGGGGCCATCGCTCAACTGCCTGCCGATCTGGACCTCAGTCGCTACGACGCCGTTGCTTGCGGTCCGGGGATGACGCCCCAAGCTCGCCCGGTGGTGGAGCAGATCCTAGAGAGCGATCGACCGCTGATTCTGGATGCCGACGGGCTGAATATCTTGGCGAGTCTGAATCCGCTGGAGGGGTTACCCAAGCGAGCCGCTGCCACGATCCTGACGCCGCACCTCGGGGAATTCAAGCGCCTATTTCCTAATTTGGCTGAGGATGACCGAATTGCGGCCGTGCAGGCGGCTGCTCAGCAGAGCCAGGCAGTGGTGCTGTTAAAAGGTGCTAGAACGGCCATCGCTGCCCCAACAGGACAGGTGTGGCTTAATCCTGAAAGTACGCCAGCACTGGCTCGCGGCGGCAGTGGCGATGTTTTGACCGGCTTGTTGGGCGGCTTGGTGGCGCAGGGCGTGCAGCGACATGCTATCGCATCCTTGGTCTATGGTGCGGCTTGGTGGCACGCGCAAGCTGGTCTTTTGGCTGCACGGGAGCGTACGCTGTTGGGCGTGGATCCCTCGACCCTGATTCGATTTTTAATTCCTGCCCTTTCCGGCTCCACTCGGGATCACGTCCAGTTCCCTTCCTGATCACCTTGAGATCCTCTTAAAATCCTTGAGATCAACCCGTGCGGCATACTGAGCATACTAAATAAATACTGATAAATACTGAGCAAAATACTGAGCAAAATACTGAGCAGGCTAACTAATCGAGATAGGTCGAGCAGGTTGCGCCGGCAGATAGAATGACCCGCGCTGAAGAGCAAGACATGACGTTTCAAACCGAACGAGACATTCAGGATTACATTGAAACGCGGCTGAAGCAGCGCGGTATCCCGGTAGAGCGGGAAGTCGTTTGCGGCAAGAGCGATGTTCGAGCGGATCTGGTCACACCCGACACAGTGATTGAAGTCAAAAAATATCTGAACCGCAATGCCATCTATCAGGCCATTGGGCAAGGTTCCACCTATCAGAAGTATCTCAATAAACCCAAGCTGCTGGTCATTGGCTTAGCGCCGATCTCGCTGAGTGCCTATCAGCAGGCAGAGCGGCTAGCGGCGGATGTGCAAACGCCTCGGCTCCAGGTCGTGTTCATCGATAGGGACCCGCGCTGGGGCGTTCAGCCAGTTCAGCTCCCTGCACCACCTCAACCCACCAGAGCCAAGCCATCGCCGCCTCAGAAAACCAGCCCCCAAGTAGACTGGTTTCTGCTACTGCTGGCCTTTCTGCTCTTCCTGCTGCTGCGGATGCTGGGAATTGGAACGCGGCTCCCTGCCCCTCTGCCAGCTCCAGTGCCGCCCCGCCCAGACGCTGTTGAGCCGCCCTCTTAAATTTGCTTACTCATAGCTTACTTATAGCAATTTGCATACCTATAAGGTTGCTTAAATCTGCGACCCCAGCAGTGGAAAGAAATGCCCAACGGGTCCTTGCCCCTGCCCAATGCGGAGAGCATGCTGTAAGGCGGCAGTCACATACTGTTTTGCGGACTGCACCGCCGGAAACACCGGCTTCCCGAGGGCTAAGTTGGCCGCAATGGCTGCCGAGAGGGTGCAGCCGGTGCCGTGGGTATCTGTCGTATTAATGGTTTCGGTGCGTAATACTTCAAGCTGTTGCCCATCGCACCAAACATCGACGCCCCGCAGGTCACCGCCCATGCCGCCTCCCTTAACCAGCACCGCCTTGGCTCCCAGCTCTCGGATGCGCTCTGCTGCAGACTGCATATCCGCCAGGGTTTGGATCTCTAAGCCGCTGAGCAACTGTGCTTCGTAACGATTGGGCGTCAGCACGGTCGCAAGGGGAATCAACCGCTGCCGCAGGGTGGCAATCGCAGAATCGGCTATGAGTTGCGCTCCGGAGCGCGACACCATCACCGGATCAACGACCAAGTTTGGCAAGTTCAAGGCTACTATTTGCTCAGCGACGGCAGCAATAATTTCCTGATTCAGCAACATCCCAGTCTTGACCGCCTGCACGCCAATGTCATCTACCACAGCCGCCACTTGCGCCGTAACAGCCTCCGGTGGCAGGGCATCGACTCGATTCACTCCCACCGTGTTCTGAGCCGTGATGCAGGTCAAAGCGCTTGTGCCATGCACTCGATGGAAAGCAAAGGTGCGCAAATCAGCCTGGATCCCAGCACCACCGCCACTGTCTGAACCAGCGATTGTCAAGGCCACCGGAATTGCAGGAGAAACCATAGGGCGTTCGTTGCAGAAAGAGCCAAATAGAAGTGAGCGCTAAGCATTCTAGCGACTCTCACTCCTAGCCGGCAATTCTAGTGCCTCGACGATCGACCCGCTACTGCTCCTGCACAAGCCGCAGGTAGTTTTGCTGCAACTGTACATGATTGGCCGCCATTTGCTCGGTCATCTGGCGTTCAATATCGGAAATTTGCTCCCAAAAACTAGCAGATCGGCGAGCTGACAGCAGATCTTTCCAAAGCAAACCCAGCAGTTCTGCGGCGATGGGTTGCTCTGCGGCCAATTGCTCTTGCAAGTTCAGAAACGCCTGATTTGCTTCCGGATGGCGTGTGATATCTCCAGCTAGAGCCAGGCAATCTTGCAAATGGGTCAACATATCCACAGTGAATGGCTGCGTCATAAATAATAAAGCGGAAAATCTATGGGAAATCTATACTCAACAATCACAAACAAAGAATCCGGAAACGGGGCCGCAATCTGTTACATTTCGTAATTGTCTAATGATTGTCATTATAGAGAGATAAGCAGCCATCTAGCAGGCGACGTCTCTGCCTTCGGTAAGTCTTTACAGTGGTTTCAGGCAGAATAAAGACAGCAACGTTTGAGGGGATAGCAACAAAACTTATGACCAAGCCGCGTGTGCTTTCTGGGATTCAGCCCACCGGAGAACTGCATCTGGGCAACTACCTCGGTGCAATTCGCAACTGGGTTGCCATTCAGCAGGATTACGAGAGCTTTTTGTTCATGGCCGACCTGCACGCCATCACGGTACCCCACGATCCCACTCAGCTGGCAGCAAATACCTATCAAGTCGCGGCAATGTACTTAGCCTGCGGGATCGATCTCAATCACGCCACCATTTTTGTGCAGTCCCATATTCCGGCTCACAGCGAACTCGCCTGGCTGTTTAGCTGCATTACGCCCCTCAACTGGCTGCAAGACATGGTGCAGTTCAAGGAAAAAGCAATCAAGCAGGGAGAAAACGTGGGCACTGGGTTGCTCACCTATCCAGTGCTGCAAGCGGCCGACATTTTGCTCTACGAACCGGACAAAGTTCCCGTTGGGGAAGACCAAAAGCAGCACCTCGAGCTAACCCGCGACATTGCTGCCCGCCTCAATTATTTGTTTGGCAAAGACGATCAGCCGATCTTGAAATTGCCTGACCCGATGATTCGCGCTGAAGGAGCTCGAGTCATGAGCCTCACCGATGGCACCAAGAAGATGTCGAAGTCAGACCCGTCGGATTTGAGCCGCATTAACCTGCTCGATCCACCCGATCAGATTCAGTACAAGATCAAGCGCTGCAAAACCGACTCGGTGCGCGGGCTAACGTTCGATGACCCAGAACGTCCCGAGTGCCACAATCTGCTTAGCCTTTATATGATCCTGTCCAACCAGACGAAGTCCGCTGTAGCCGCCGAATGCCAGGATATGGGTTGGGGGCAGTTTAAGCCGCTGCTCACTGAAACCCTGATCGCTGTACTCAAGCCAATTCAGGATAAATATCACGAGATTATGTCAGAACCTGGCTATTTAGAATCGGTGCTGAAGCAAGGGCGCGAAAAAGCAGAGGCAATCGCTAATCCCACCCTGGCTAAGGTGAAAGCCGCCCTCGGCTACTCTATGCCAGTGTGAGGGTATTCTGGCTTCGAGATTGATGGACGTCTCTTTCCTTCCGGTAGGCCGCTATGACCATCTCCCCTGAACTTCTCGATGTCTGGATGCCCTGGGTGTTTGCCATCGGCATCAACTCGATTTTGCTGCTCGTTGCTTGGCTGGTGCCCAAAAAGCTGCTGACTCCGGCAGGCTTGATCCACGCTTGGATTCTGGGGATTATCCTTTGGGGAACATTGGGCTGGCGTGGCTACCTGGTCATGATGTTCTACTTTCTGGTTGGCTCAGCGGCAACGCGCATTGGCATGGCTAAGAAAGAGGCTGCCGGCATTGCCGAAAAGCGGTCGGGGGCACGCGGTCCTGAGAACGTCTGGGGATCGGCACTGATTGCGACTCTCTGTGCTTTGACGGCTTACACCGTGGCAACCCTTGCCAATAACTGGTCTCCAGGGGTGGTATCACTGATGCTATTGGGCTATGTGGCCAGCATGAGTACCAAGCTTTCAGACACCTGTGCCAGCGAAGTCGGTAAAGCCTATGGGCAGCGCACCTTTTTGATTACAACGCTACAGCCAGTTGCCCGCGGCACCGAAGGCGCAGTCAGTTTAGAAGGCACACTGGCGGGCATAGTGGCTTCGGCCGCGATTGCCGCCTTGGGTTGGTCACTGGGCTTGATTCTGCCGCTAGACGTGGCGATTTGCGTAGTGGCCGCCTTTGTAGCGACAAACTTAGAAAGCGTGATTGGTGCCACCCTGCAATCCAAAATCGGCTGGCTAACCAATGAAATCGTGAATGTGCTGAATACGCTGATGGGTGCCGTCGTTGCCATTGCTCTTGCTATGGCAGTGCAATTTGTGCTGCGCTAAGTGGCTAGGTAGCGCCGCAGAAAGCTCTCCAAGGTCTCTAGCTTGAATCCAAAGAGAGTCTCCAGAGCTGCAATTTCGCTAGGCGAGCAGAAGAACTCATTGCTTAGCAGCACTCGCAGCGTTCCCAAGGCTTTCTGGGCATCAGGGTTAACGACCCCAAGCACCGTTCGCACCCCATCCAAGGCAAACAGAGGCACATTCACAATCATCGGCTCACGGTTGAAAATGCGCCCAAAGATGCGGGGAATGTCAGCTCGCTGCAAAACTTCCGGTCCACCAACCGGCAAAACTTGGTTGCGGGCAGCCTCTGTCGTTACGGACTCCACGGCAATTCGTGCCAGATCATCCGTGCTAACAATCGACGTGCGCGTCTGCGGATCGCCAATCAGCAGATAAATTCCGGTTTTGCGAAATTGCTCGGCCAGCGGCAGCAGGTTAGAGGCAAACCCCGACGGTCGCAAAATCGTATAGTTCAAGCCACTCGCTTGCAGATACTGCTCTACTGCCCACTTTGCTTTAAATACTGGAGCATCCTCGTAGCCGCGATCGGCACCTAACACCGAAATAAATACAAAGTGCTGCACGCCGACCGCCTGAGCCGCCTCGATCAGCTCGATGTTGGCGCGGTAATCTAGGGCTTGTGCTCCGCCGCGCGTCGAGGCATTGGAGCCGTGGGCGCTGATCACATACTGTACGCCCTGGCAAGCTCGCTGAATGTCGCGGGGTTCTAGCAAATCACCTATCGCTATCTCGGCACCACGATGCTCTAGCTCTCCATAGCGGGCAGTTAAACGCACAAAGGCCCGCACCGGCTGCTCCCGCTCGCGCAGCAAGCGCACGATACGACGCCCCAATCCCCCTGTGGCACCCGTGACTAGAAACATGTGATTGCGCTCCTTGCTGTCTTCAACATCACTGTCTCCCCCATTTCAGCATCCCTCGCCCTCAGCCAGAGGTTGTGGTTGGGTTGATCTCAACGCTGCCTTCAGTGCGGACCGAGCGATTTTCGCAGCAAGAGCTGGCGCGGTCGTCCAAGCAGCCAGATGACCGGATTGACATCCACCCGCTGCACTTGATAGCCCATTGCCGCGTAGAGCCGCCGAGCCGCCTCATTGTTTTCCAAGACATGCAGCGAGAGATTAGAAAAGCCCCAGTCCGCCGCGATGCGCTCGCAAGCTTGCAACAACTGCCGCCCCACACCTTGCCGCCGGTACTCCGCCCGCACCGCCAAATTCGAAATATAGAGATAGCCGTGGCTGCGCGGTGAGCAGAAAGGCGGGGTTTTCAGCGACAGCTCAACGGTGCCCAGCAGATGGTCTCTTCCTCCGGACTGCAACCAAGCTGCCGGACTAGACTGCCACGCGACTCGCTCAATGGCAGCAGTCGGTGTAGGCTGCACCGCCACCAGACAGGCGTAGTGCTTGGGCTTGGCATAAAGCCGCGTTTTCAGATCTTCATAAATTCCAGCTCGCAGCAGCGGGTATAGCCATTTCATGACGCCTTCCTGATGGTGAAAGCTGCTGGCTAGAATTTCAGCGAGTGTCGCGAGATCATGCTGGCGCACTGTTCGCACAAGCAACGGCGAGCTAGGGGAATTCAAAGCGGCATCGTGTCCAGAGGAAGACTCCAACCTTTCCTGGGAGCAAGCGGCAGATAAAGCATCTGGACGAGAAGTAGACATGGTGCTGCGTGGGAAGGATGCCCCTATTGTAGACATGTTGTGGGCGTGAGCACCGGGAAAACTGCCTCTAGAAGGAGGATCATCGACCCCGACTCGCTGCTGACTCGCTGGCAGTCGTCTAGCGACCAGAATGCCAAGATGACAGTCAGTTAAGAACACTAGGTTTCTGGGCATGCTGAGCCTAGGGTTTTTGAGCGATGTTATGAAACGACCGCTGAGAGCGGGTTTATCCATATGCCAGGGAGAACACTCTATCATCAGCAGTACCCTCCCTTATCCAGCGACCCTCCACTCGAGGAGCATGGGGCATGATATCTCAAGAGACTAAAAAGCCGGTCATCCTGGTGGTGGATGACGAACCGGATAACCTAGATCTGCTATACCGCACCTTCTATCGGGAGTTTAAAGTTCTCAGGGCAGAGAGCGGACCTGCCGCATTGCAGGTATTGGAGCAGGTTGGTGAAGTGGCGGTAATTATCTCGGACCAGCGAATGCCGCTCATGAGTGGCACCGAGTTTCTCAGCCTCACGGCAGCCCAGTATCCAGACAGCATCCGGATCATCCTGACTGGCTACACCGATGTGGATGATCTAGTGGAGGCAATCAACTCGGGCAAAGTGTTCAAGTACGTCACCAAGCCCTGGAATGATCAGGAGCTGAAAGCCGTCGTGCGCCAAGCCATTGATACGCACAATGTTTTGAAAACGCGAACCCAAGAGCTACGGCGAACCCTGCGGCAGGAGTCGCTTCTTAATGCGGTTACCAACACAATTCGCAGCGCCCTCACCTATCAGCAAATTCTGCAAACCATCGTGGAAACCGTTGGTCACATGTTCGAGGTAGACTGCGCGATTCTGCGACCCATTCAAGACAACCGCCTCCAGCCCGAATCTTTTGTTTATTCCGCCTCACCCCACGAGCTGCCGACAGCTCACGAAGCTCCCGGAGCGACTGACTGGAGCCAGCTTGCCCACACGGTTTGGGAAACGCAAGATGTGCAGGTCATCCACGATGCCAAAACCGACGCTCGGATCAGTGAAGACGCTACCGGATTACGGTTGCAAGCCTACCAAGCTGCTCAGATTGCATCCAGTCTGATCGTTCCGCTGGTGGTGCAGCAGGAATTGATGGCCGTGCTGGCTTTGCATCAATGCAGACAACCGCGCCTCTGGCAAGATGACGAAGTGCAAACGCTGGTGATGGTTGCCGACCAAGCCGCTCTAGCCTTGTCGCAGGCGCGAGCCTACGAGCAAGTTCGAGCCTTAGCCAAACGGGAGGCGCTCGTTAATACCATCACTGCTGCGATTCGCTCCAGTCTGGACCCGCAAGATATTTTTGCTGCCATTACACAGCAGCTCGGACAGGCGCTGCATGTTGATGGCTGTGCGCTGTCTCTATGGACTGAAGAGGACCAGTATGTGCAGTGTGTGGGGCTACATGATGCCACTCAAGCCCCGGTCGGCACCGATAGCAATGACAAGATGCCACCTCCAACGACAGCTCGGCAGCCCACCTGGATGCAGCCTTCTCCATCGGCTTCTGCGGTTCGACCCAGTGGCCCGGCTCCTCGCCAACAGTTGCCCCAGTCGTTTGTGCCGATTGAAGGCAACCCAGTGCTGCAAAAGCTGCTGCGGACTCAAGCCCCAGTCGTGATTGATGACCTAAGCCAACACCCGGAAACGAACCTGCCGGATTTACCGCTGCGCTCGCCTGCTCGGGCACTGCTGGTCGTTCCCCTGATCTACGACGGCAACATCATTGGCAGCATTTCGCTGCGGCAGGTGCATCGTCCTCGCCACTGGGAACCAGCAGAAGTGGAATTAGCCCAAGCCGTTGCTGCTCAGGCGGCTATTGCGGTGCAGCAGTCTCGCCTCTACCAAACCACGCGGCAGCAGGCCGAACAGTTGCTGGAACTCGATCGTCAGAAAACCGAATTCTTCCAAAATGTCTCTCACGAATTCCGCACGCCCCTCACGCTGACTATTGGTCCGCTAGAGTCGGCGGTGGAGCAGGGGCAGGGCTTGTCCTATGAGCAGTCGGTGATTGCTCTGCGCAATTCGCGGCGGCTACTGCGGCTGGTCAATCAATTGCTGGACTTGCAGCGCCTCGACGCTGGACGCATGCAGCCCAAATTTCGCCCCTGTCACTTGCTGGACTTAATTGATCCACTGGTAGAATCCTTCCGCCCCTATTGCGACAAGAAGCAGATTCAGCTCCACACCCGTCTAGAGCCTTGTCCTCCCATCTATTTGGACTGGGATAAATTCGATAAAGTGCTGTATAACCTGCTGTCTAATGCGATCAAATTTACGCCACTCGGTGGTCAGATTGAGGTGTCGCTGCAGGCTTTGGGTGAGCAATGCTTAATTCAAGTTAGCGATAGCGGCATTGGGATTCGCCCGGATCAACTGCCGCACCTGTTTGTTCGCTTTCGTCAAGCAGATGGCTCTGCCAGCCGCAGCTACGAAGGCAGTGGTTTAGGACTCGCTCTCGTCAAAGAACTCGTCGAGCTGCATGGAGGAACAATAGGAGTTGAGTCGACCTATGGGCAAGGCACCACCTTCTCGGTATACCTCAAGACTGGCACAGCCCATTTGCCGGCAGACCAGATTGGGGAGTTGCCTACCGAGGTCGAGCCATCCCGAGTTATGGTGGAGTTAGCGAGTATTGAAACCGATCTGGAAGACTCGCAGCGGGAGCTTCGCCAGCAGAATGTTAGTCTCACCGCTGAGGCGATTGGCCAGGTTAGTCCACCTGAGCAACCCTCCACTAGCACCGCCACCTTGCTTGTTGTTGAAGACAACGCCGACATGCGCAGCTACATCTCCAACGTGCTGCAACGGGCAGGCTATCACGTCTGGACAGCACGACAAGGGGCCGAAGGGCTAGAGATGGCACAACAGCAGCCAGATCTTATTGTGACGGATCTGATGATGCCGCTGGTGTCTGGGCTAGAAATGATCCGACTGATCCGAGCCACCGAAAGCTTGAAAGGCATCCCGATTATTCTGTTGACGGCCAAAGCCGATGAAGATACCCGCATCGAAGGGACGGAAACCGGAGCCGATGCCTATCTCTCGAAGCCATTTAATGATCGAGAATTGCTAGCAGAGGTGCGCAACCTGCTGGCGCTGAAGCAAAATGAACGCCGCGTTGCAGAGCTAAACACTTACTTGACGCAATCGGTGCTGCGGCGCTTTTTACCGCCCAGCCTCGTAGACAAAGCTGCTCAAGGTCAACTGTCGCTCGATTTGCGTCCGGAACCTCGAATGATCACGGTTTTGTTTAGCGACATGATTGGCTTTACGCAGCTTTCGAATACGCTGCGGTCGCGACGGGTGGCAGAACTGCTCAACGAATACCTGACGGAAATGACCCGGGCCGTCTTCGATAACGGCGGTACCGTCGATAAATTTATGGGCGATGCTATTCTGGCCATCTTTGGGGCTCCAGAAGAAATCAGCCCCAACGAGCAAGTGCGCCGTGCCATTGCCACAGCTCGCCAGATGCATCGCGCCCTCGCTCAGCTCAACGAACGCTGGCAAGCTCAAGGGATTGGACCGATTCAGTTCCGCTGTGGTATCCATCAAGGGACCGCCGTAGTCGGCATGTTTGGCAGCAGCGAGCGAGCAGACTATACGGCTGTTGGTCCTAGCGTCAATATCGCGGCCCGCCTGCAAGATGCGGCTGCCCCCAATATGATTTTGGTTTCGGCGGCAGTGGCCGACTACCTCACCGAAGACACAATCACGAAGGGTAGCCCTTTAACCCTCAAGGGAATCGACGAAACGGTGCTGACATTTGCAGTCAATCCGATCGCAGTAGACCCACTGATGAATGAAGCAGTTTGCTATGAGACCAGCCCATCAGCCGACTGAACCTTCGCCAATTTCAGCAGCGGCAACGTCTTGCATTTCAGCAGCCAACTTCTCGCGATCAAGGCGGCGCTTTTTCGCATAGAGCTGGATAATAGCTGCCATTGCAACTATCATGCCGACCACTGCCCACGCCGCCGCCGAGGTGGGAAAGTTGTTCTTAAACACCGCAAGCAGCACTACCACGACAAACAGAACCGTGGGAAACTCATTAAACCAGCGAAACTGCTGCCCACTCAAGCGAAATTTGCCGGCTGCCATCTCTTTCATTAAGCGGCCGCAAATATGATGATAGCCAATCAAAACCAGAACCAGCCCCAGCTTGACGTGCAGCCAAGTATCGTTCAGCAAATCCGGTACGGCAATTACCATCGCGACGGCCATGGCCACCGTTAGAACCATCGCTGGCGTCATAATGATGCGATAAAGGCGCGCCTCCATGATCTGGTACTGCTGCTGCAAAATGGTGCGAGCGGGTTCAGGCTGCTCGTTGGCTTCGGCATGGTAAACAAATAGACGCGGCAGGTAGAACATGCCCGCAAACCAAGCCACCACGCCCACGATATGAAAGGCTTTAAACCAGAGATAGTTCATGAAGATTTCCTCGACCGTCCAGTGCTGATGGGAGTGCTGACGGGGCAGCGTTGCGCCAGCATTTTCGAGTCTGTGATGTAGAAATGCCGGGTCAACCTCCCGTGCTAGAGAACCATTCTACCGAGTTACAACCAAGCATTGAGTAGCGGACTTCAAATCAACTGGGAATAAATAGTGTGCTAAGCCGCACCGCGCTTGGGATTGCATCTCTATGAAGGAAATGAGTCTATTCTTCTGAGCCGGGCAGCCGAATGACCAATCAGCTTACCAACCACTGAAATGTGCCACTGAACTCGCAATCTAGACAGCGTGCTTGAACAACGTATCCAGGTAGACTCGCGCCGCACGACGATAACTCCGGGAGGCATCGGGAGTATTGCTCGTACCGTTCTGGAGCAAGAAGAGAGACAGGGCAGCGGAGAAGACTCGGTCTTGATCCCAATCAGGATGTGTTTCCAAGTAGCTTTGCAGGGACTCATGCAGTTCTTCAGGAATCTCCGCCAGGATGCTAACAGTCGTGTGCATAGAAACCTCGATGAGAAGTGATTCTGTCTGGGTAACAGGTGAATTAGAGACCTTACCTACCGCTTCGCGATCCAGCGATTCGGACGATTCAGCAACAGGAATGCTGAATTGTAGCGAAAAGCAGCGCTAACGCAACTGGAATCTGGCAGATTCCTCTCAGAAATCTTGGGGAACGCCTGAGAGGGACTAGCTCCAGTTCGAGCGCTTATTGAAGTCGGTCGCATCATTTTGCGCTATGGGGGGGTAGGGTTGTCAATGCATAAAAATTATGCTGACAGCGGCCCGTCTTCAGCCCTCTCACGAAACAATCGAGGTTTGAGCCTCATTTTTGTTACATTGCTTCATGAAAACTCGGGGGTGAATCCATGCATGGAGAGAATGCGGACTATTCCCCAAAAACGGGGCAAAAGCAGGACTATCAGCCTTGCCTTGTGGAAAACCTGGGGAAAGCGCCTAAACTCCTGGGGAAAGTCTGTGGAAGGCGTGAGGAAAACCCCAGATAACGTTAAAGTTTGTAAAATTTTGCGGGGAGCCAGGAAACTCGTGGAGATGATGGGTGCCTGCGAAGTGTCTACAAGCTGCCTACAGGCTGTCCAACAGGCGAGTTGCTGTATTGGCGTCTACAGGCTTTGAGAAAAAATAGCCTTGCCCTAGTTCACAGTGCATCTCCTGTAGCATCCTCGCTTGCGCTTCGGTTTCAACTCCCTCTGCAACCACATCTAAGTGCAGATTCTTGGCCAGAGCGAGGATCGTCCGCACAATCTCCAAACTGTTGTGGCATTCTCCGATCTGGCTGACAAAAGAGCGGTCAATTTTTAGGGTGTTTACCGGAAAGCGTGGTAGGTAGCTCAACGATGAATAGCCCGTGCCGAAGTCGTCAATAGCGAGTTGAATGCCCAAGGAGCGGATCTGATAGAGCACATCCACAACCGACATAGCATTTTCTAAAACAAGGCTTTCGGTGAGCTCCAGCTTGAGATGATTGGCTTCAAGGTGGGTTTCCGCAAGAATTTGCCGAATCTGTTCGGTCAGGCCTGGCATCGAAAACTGCTTGCTCGAGAGGTTGACACTCATCGTTAAAAATGTCTTCTCAGGAAAACGGAGACGCCACTGTCGCATCTGACGGCAAGCCGTTCGGAGCACCCACCAGCTCAAGGGAATGATCAGCCCCGTTTCTTCTGCCATAGAAATGAAGCGCGACGGAAATAGCAATCCTTGCTGAGCATGTTGCCAGCGAACTAAGGCTTCAAAGCCGATCACTTGCCGCGATGCTAGCCGGACAATGGGCTGATAGTACAGCTCTAATTCGGGATATTCCTCGGGTGGCACCGAAACTGGAGGTTTGATTGCTGCCGGCGAGCTAGGGGGCGACCAGTTCCTTTCGACCACTAGAGGTGCATTGGTGTAGCGTTCGCCTTGGGCAATGGCCCGCCGCAGGTCGTTTTCTAGGCGTAGTTTGACCAGCAGACGGGTGCGCATGGTCTTGTCAAACACCTGACAGCGAGCTCGCCCCAGTGCCTTTGCCCAGTGCATCGCCGTATTGGCATCGCGCAAGAGAGACTCGGGCTGCAAATATTGAGCTGCGCTGAGGGCAATGCCAACACTGATCGTGACAAACACCTCTTGCCCTTCCAGATTGAACGGCAACGCCAGAACCTGCTGAACCCGCTCGGCCGTGCGAACCGCATCATTGACGTCATAGACCTGCTGCAACAGAATTGCAAATTCGTCTCCTCCGAGACGCGCCACCACATCGTCGGCTGGCAGAAAGGATCGTAGTCGCTGAGCAACGGCTACAAGGAGTCGATCGCCCGCTGCGCTGCCCAAGCTGTTGTTGACTAGCTTGAATTGATCAAGGTCCAACCAAAGAATGGCAAAGGCAGACATGGAGTCCTGTTGTACGCGGTGAATAGCCTGCTGCAAGGACTGAATGAAGCCAGACCGATTCGGCAGCTCGGTGAGCGGGTCGCAAAAGGCATGGTGCCACAGCTCGTCTTCCATCTGTTTGCGGCGCGTGATGTCGAGCTGAGTACCCATGAGGCGCTTGGGTTTGCCGGTCTGTCCTGCCACGGCTCTGCCGCGAGTTTGCATCCAGCGGTAGCTTCCATCTTGATGCAGTACCCGGTATTCCTGCTCTAGATCGGGCGTTCGTCCTTGGAGATGCTCGGTAATGGCATGGTGCAGTGCGGCTCTATCCTGGGGATGCACTCGTTCAAACCATTCTTGCGGGCGGTCACTTAGCTCCATGGACTGATAGCCAAGCATCTCCTTCCAACGGGGCGAGAAATAACAGCGGTTGTGCTGAAGGTCCCAGTCCCAAAGCCCTTCGTTGCAACTTTGTAGGGCCAAGGCATAGCGCTCCTCACTGTGATACAGCCTTTGCCAGCGTTGGCGCAGCTCTAGTCCACAGAGGGTCAGCCCAGTCAGCCCCAGCCAGAGGATCGGCGTCGCGATAGGCAGCCATAGTTGGAACTGAAACCCCAGCCAGCCCAGCCCAGCCCAGCCGCAGCAGAGACCACTCCAAACGGCGATCTGATGCCCCAATCGCCAGCGAGAGGTAGCGCTGACCACAATGACTTTCAGAATGGGAAACAGCAGAATGATGCCATCGAGCGGTAGCTGGGTTAGCCCATTCTGCTGAATCAGGTTGTTGGCTACGGTAGCATGCAAATACACTTGGCTGCTAGGCGGATAGACCTGAAAGGGAGTGGCAACCGCCGTCGCTTGGCTGAAGGTTGAACCAGCGAAAACAATCTTCTGGCGAAACGTGGCTAGAGGCACCTGCCCCTGCAGCACAGCCGATAGGGAATAATGGGGAATCGTCTGTGGTGGTCCTAGCCAGTTTAGCCACAGCCATTGACTTGATGCTGCACCCAGTAGCCGACTGGTTTGCTGGGTAGGTAACGATCGCTCCAACGATTGCAACGCCCCATAAGCTTGAGCCGCGATAGCACCCAAAGCTAAAACGCCTTGCTGCTGGAGGGCGATGTGGCGCACAATGCCGTCTGGGTCAGCTTTCCATTCTGTGTGGCCAATGGCAGCCGCAGCCTGAATGAGCTGAGAGCTGGTTAATAGAGGGTTTCCCTGGGCATCCCAAGCCTGAGCTAGAACCACCCGCCTATATTGCTGCATGGCTGTTGCTAGCTGTCTATCGTCGGGGCTGCTGCCAGTCAATAGGGTATCTAGAACCAACAGAGCAGGCTCAGCCGCTGCTAGGGTAGTCACTAGAGCGGTGTAGGGGCGGCGCAATTCAAGTCCATAGCCAAATTGCTGCAGACTGGCCTCATCAATCTCGATAACCACAATGGCAGAACTTCCGGATAGCGCGCCTCGCCAACGAAATAGCCAATTGTAGGTTGTTCGCTCTAGCGATTGGCAAATTCCTGCCTGCAGTAAACTCATGAGAATCAGCGTTGCCAGCCCAATCGCGAGGCACTGTCGCTGATACCGCCATGTGAACGTGACTCGCCTGAAATTCAGATTAGGAGCCTGCTGTCTAGACTGAGTTCTCATGCCACTAGACTGAACTTAGAGGAGGGAACTGTTAGCCCGTACAATCAGCCCATACAAAGACTCAATTGCTGCCGGAGGGCATGACCGTGATGGCTCGATCGGAGAGACTGTGGCACCGATAGCGTCAACGACGGCATACCCGTTGGTATACCCGTTTCTGATCCACCTGCTCTTTAGAGTAGCAGTCCCTGGAAGGGCTTGATGCGTCTAGCCAGATCAAGTTGACAGGGAATTCAAAATCCATTGAACCTAGGTTCACAGAAGCGGAGTGCTCTGGAACCCAATCAACGTCAAAGGAAAGTATTCTGACAATCCTGGCTCTCCTGCAAACACCTGGTGCAGGTCAATTCTCGGGTTCAGCTTCCTTCAGCATCAATAAGCGCTGTAGAATTCAAAGACAAATTAAAGACCCATTGACGCAGACAAAGGAGCAAAGGTGCCTACCTTAGGTGTCAACATTGATCACGTCGCTACTATCCGGCAGGCGAGACGAACGGTGGAACCCGATCCGGTGGCGGCTGCAGTGCTTGCAGAACTTGCCGGAGCCGATGGGATCACCGTACATCTGCGCGAGGATCGGCGTCATATTCAAGACCGAGATGTACGACTGCTGCGGCAAACGGTGCGTACTCATCTCAATCTAGAAATGGCTGCGACCGATGAGATGGTGAGCATGGCCCTAGAGATCCGCCCCGACTATGTGACGCTGGTTCCCGAGCGGCGGGAAGAAGTCACCACTGAGGGTGGACTGGACGTTGCCGGACAGAGCGAACGGATGCGGCAGGTGGTCAGCAGTCTACAACACGCAGGAATTCCGGTGAGCCTATTTATCGATGCGGATCCTGAGCAAATCGAGGCGGCCGCAGCCACTCAGGCGCAGTTCATTGAGCTGCACACGGGTCGCTATGCCGAAGCAAGGGATGAAACCCACCGCCACAAGGAGCTGGAGATTCTAAATAGCGGCTGCCAGCAGGCCATTGCGGCTGGGCTGCGCGTGAATGCTGGACATGGGTTGACCTACTGGAACGTCTATCCTGTCGCCTGCCTGCCAGGCATGGAGGAGCTGAATATCGGGCATACCATTATCAGCCGAGCCGTGTTAGTTGGGATGGAACGGGCAGTGCGAGAAATGAAATCGGCTCTGCGCGGCAGCCTATAGGCACCACCGCAGTGTAGCCGCTCCAGGATACTGGTCCAGCCCAAAGAGAGGACATTGTGATCCTTCGAGTGATCCTTCAAATTGTGATACTTATGGGATTGAACCATCAGATTGAACCGTCCTAGCGCGGGGACCAGGCTCGGGGTGCACCTGTCAATCTTCCCGATCGCTCGGACTAAGCATACCGGACTAAGCATAAACGCTAACTACTTCCCGGTCTTTGTAAAACTTAAACGTTTCAGTGGACTGTTTACCCGATTTTTAAGACGCACAATCATGCAGACCTACTATTATGTGTTAGCCAGCGAACGGTTTCTATTTGAGGAAGAACCGACGCATGAGGTATTGCGGGAGCGTACTCGCCATTACCAAGAGCAAGAAAAAGCGATTGATTTCTGGGTGGTGCATCAACCGGCTTTTCTGGACGCTCCGGAAATGGCAGCGGTCAAGGCTCAGTGCCCACAACCGGCTGCAGCCATTGTGTCCACCGACGCTCAGTTTATTACCTGGTTGAAACTGCGGCTGGAATATGTGTTAACCGGCGAGTTTCAGGCTCCTTCTGCTACGATCCCCGATCCGCTGGCGTCGCTGGTTTCGGCATCCTGACACCATCTTGGTCCATGGGTTGGTCGAGTGAGGCTTTGCCGGAACAACCGCGGCTACGTTGCCTCATCCTGCACCTTCATTCTGCACAAGAACGCTATGCGACTTTCCCTTGCTACCTCCTGTCCAGTGTTGCTAGGAGCGATGGCCCTAGCCCTAAGTAGCGCCGAGACCATTGCTCAACCGCCGCCCAACTGTCAGCCTCCGCGCGAGAACGAGTATCTGCTGCTCGTGCGCAACCAGCGACCTGATACCCAAAGCCAGCTCCAGCAGTTGCTACCTGAGGCGGCTGTGTTGACCCCTTGCAACTATCTAGGGACCAATGTCGTGCGGGTGGAAGGGTTTGCCAGTGCCGATATTGCCACCGCTTGGGCGCAATATTTGGCAGAAACGGCAGACCTCCAGGCCTATGTAACCCGCCCTGCTGAAACTCCGGCGGTAGCGACTGCCCCCTCGGCGGTAGGTGGCACCAGTTCCCCTAGCCCTACCCCCGCAACTGCCACTAGTGCTGCCAATCCAGATACCGCTCCCGCAAATGATGCAAACCGTGCTGCCGCCCCCGGTTTCAACCCTCAACCGCTGGGGGCTGGCTATGCCGTGCTGGTAAACTACTTCAACCGACCGGAAGTGGCGGCTGAGGTGAAGCAAGTTACCGCTCAGAATGTTGGTCTAGTGGCGTTCGAGCAACGACCTTTTTTACTAGCGGTTCACACGGCTGATCCGGCCACTGCTTCTGCCGTACTGAAAGCGCTCAGCGAACGCGGACTCACGGCCGCAATCGTAGACAGTCGGCGAGCCATTTTGCTAGCGCCTACGGTCGCCGAGAGCAATTAGCACATCGCCGTCTTGTTGCCGGCAACCCTAGTACGCAGGTGCCGCAATCCACGAGACCGCAACGCCGAGAGCAGACCCAGCAATTACCTGAACAGGCGTATGCCCTAGCAGTTCCTTCAAGCGATCTTCGCTGAAGGTGGTATTTTCGCGGAATAGTTCATCCACAATTTGATTCAGGATGCGAGCTTGCTTACCGGCAGCTTGACGAACTCCGGCGGCGTCATACATGACGATAATGGCGAAGATTAGCGCAATTGCAAACTCACCACTCGCCCAGCCGGCCGTTTGTCCAATTCCTGTGGCTAATGCGGTGACTAGCGCGGAGTGGGCACTCGGCATACCGCCAGTTTCTACCAGCGTGCGGAAGCTGACTTTGCCGTGGCGGATCAGCTCCACGATCAGCTTCAGCCCCTGGGCTAGCAGGCAGGCCAGAAGCGCGATGATCAGGATGTGATTGTCCAGAATAGTGCTGATGTCTTGCATGGCTTAGCGTCCAGCTGAGGCTAGTGAGTGCGAGCGGTAATATAGTCTGCCAGCGCCATTAGGGGAACGGCCGCCTCTCCAAATGGGGCTAATTCCGCCTTGGCATCTGCAACCAACTGGCTAGCCTGCCGTTTGGACTCCTCAATCCCCCAGAAACTGGGATAGGTTGCCTTTTGGGCTTGGATGTCCTTGCCAGCAGTTTTGCCAAGCTCTTCCTGAGTTGCAGTGATATCTAACACATCATCAATGATTTGAAACGCCAGACCAATGTTCTGCGCGTAGCGAGATAACCGCTGCCGCTCAGCGTCCGTTGCTCCAGCGAGGACAGCCCCCGACAAAACGCAAGCCTCAAGCAGTGCGCCTGTTTTGTGGCGATGAATAAAGTTTAGAGTTTCCAGAGACACATCCGACTGACCTTCCGATTCCAGGTCGACCACTTGTCCCCCAACTAATCCTGCCGCACCTACTGCTCGGCTGACCATGGCGATTACCTGCAATACCCGTTCAGCCGGCACCTGCTGAGTGCGCGTCGCAATAAACTCGAAGGCATAGGTGAGCAACCCGTCTCCGGCTAGGATCGCGATATCTTCCCCATAGACCTTGTGATTGGTGAGTTTGCCCCGTCGGTAGTCATCATTATCCATGGCAGGCAGATCATCGTGGATCAGCGACATGGTGTGGATCATTTCTAGGGCGCAAGCCGTTGGCATAGCCATCTCTAGGGTGCCGCCCAGCAGTTCGCACGTTGCCAAGCAGAGGATCGGACGCAGCCGCTTGCCACCCGCCAGTAGCGAGTAGCGCATAGATTCATAAATCGTCTCAGGATAGGTAACAGTCACCGACTGCTCCAGAGCGGCCTCTACTTGAGCCTGTCGTGCTTCTAGGTAGCGAGCGAGATCAAACCGGCGCGTTGCCTGCTCCTGATCGTGACCGACGGAACTGGTCATCTGCTTTCATCCTCCTCACCCAATAGAATGGCGTTGACGATAACTCCATACTGTATTGTGCAACAGCATGGTCACAGTCATCGGGCCAATTCCACCCGGAACTGGTGTAATCCAGGATGCGAGAGACTGCACAGTGTCAAACTGTACATCTCCAACCAGCTTGCTGCCAGTCTCAGTGGCGACTCGGTTGATGCCTACATCCACCACAATGGCACCCGGTTTGACCATCTCTGGCGTAACCAAATGGGGTACTCCTACTGCTGCCACCAAGATATCTGCGCTGCGGGTCACGGCCGCCAAATCGGGGGTACGCGAGTGGGCAATCGTAACGGTGGCATCGGCAGCGAGCAGCATCAGCGCCAGCGGTTTCCCCACCAAAATACTGCGACCCATGACTACAGCATGCTTACCTTTGGGATCGAGTTGATAGGCGTTCAGTAACTCCATGACCCCTGCCGGAGTGCAGCTGCGTAGCCCAGGCTCACCGCGCACCAACCGACCCAAATTAGTGGGATGTAGCCCGTCGGCGTCTTTATCTGGATCAATCTGGTTGAGCAACCGCACGGCATCGAGATGGTTGGGTAAAGGGAGCTGCACCAGAATCCCGTCTATTCGATCGTCGTGATTTAACTGCTCAATCCGCTGTTCGAGTTCAACTTGTGGAGTATTGGCAGGAAGGTGGCTACCGAAGGAAGCAATTCCTACCCTCGCGCAGGCTTGCTCTTTATTGCGGACATAGGCAGCACTCGCCGGATTATCGCCCACCATGAGCACCGCTAGCCCCGGCGGCCGTCCTACCTGGGTTTGTAAGGTTTGCACCTCTGCCGTTAATTCGGTTTGCAATCGGGCAGCAAGCGCTTTGCCATCGAGTAAACCAGCCATGCGTTTCGTTGGAATGCGATACGTTTGCGATACAGTAAAGTCGAGAAAGCCGGGAGCGGAGAACTAGGGGACTAAACTAGCGAGCCATGAAAGAACCGAAAGAATTCCAAGAGAGTTAATTATAGAGAATTACGTCAGTCTACCCGCTCTGGCTAGGCGACTGCCCCCGTCGAGATTAAGGCAAGCTATGGGAGTTCAGCCAGTAGCTCAGCGCCTAACGGTGACCCAGGTTAGAATTCTACCGTTTCTCCAACTGATTCCCAGACTATGAGGAGCGTTGCATATTTTACTCAACTAGTGTCTCAGATTTAGTAGATGCGGAGGAAGAAAATACTCTGAATCGCTCTCCTTAGCGCTGAGTTGAATAAATTGCATTCATTGTTGAACCCCTGCTGATATCGTCATGCTGTCTCGCTTGATTGTGTTGCTTATGCTGGCTGGACTAGTTGGTTGCAGTCGTGTCACAACCGTGCAAAGTGTGCAGGCGCGCCCTCAACGGCCTTCGTTTTTGTCTACCGTCTACCTGCGGGGAACCGTAGGCGACCGGGTGCCGCTGATTGGAGCTCAGGTGTATCAACTGCACGACAGCACCGGCAGTATCTGGGTATTGACCACCCAGCCGCCATTGCGTTCGGGCGATCCCATCTCTATCCGAGGACGGATTCGCTACGAAGAAATTCCTCTAGCCGGGCAAATCCTGCAGGAGGTCTACATCGAAGAACAGCAGCGCCTTGACCTTCAGGAGCCACCCTAACTCATGCTCGATACCTTTGATCCATCCCATCCTGCTGCCGCCGTTGCCATTCTTTACCAAGACAATCGGTTTCTGCTGCAGCTCCGGGATGACAATCCTGCCATCCGCTACCCAGGGCACTGGGCTTTCTTTGGTGGTCATTTAGAATCGGGCGAATCTCCCGAAGCAGCTATGCAACGCGAACTGCAGGAGGAGTTGGGCTATAGTCCGCCTCAGATCGACTACTTTACCTCATCGCTAACCGACACCCAAATTATTCGCCATGTGTTCTATGCTCCTCTGACGGTTCGCATCGAAGACTTGGAATTGCACGAGGGAGTTGACCTGGGGTTGTCTACGATAGAAGAGGTGAAGCGAGGTTGTCGCTATTCACAGCGTCTAGGGCAAATGCGTCCCTTGGCACGTCCCCACCGCCAAATTCTGCTAGATTTTCTCCAGTGGGGGATAGAGACCAACAGCAACTCATTCAAACCATTCAAACACAATGACCGGGATGGTGAAGGCAAAAACCTCTAAACCGAAATCCTATCGGGTTCGGGAAAGCGCAAGAGCCAAGCACGTCAGTATCAAGGTTTCCCACTTGGGAGACGTTGAGGTCGTAGTTCCCACCGGATTCGACCAAAATCAAATTCCTGATATCTTACGCAAGCGGCAAGATTGGATCGCCCGAACAATCGAGCGGATTGCTGCCGAACGGCAGTCCCTGCTGGTGGACAAGTGCGAATCTGCCAGCGAACAAGCGTTTCCCAAACAAATTGAGCTGCGGTCGATTTTGGAAGCCTGGAACCTGCGCTATGAGCCTAGTTCTCGCTACAAAGCCAGCGTAACCGCGCCTCACCAACTAACGCTACAGGGTGCGATGGATGCACCCCGGCTCTACAGTCTGTTACACCATTGGCTAAAGCGAAAGGCCGAGTTCCACTTGGTGCCCTGGTTACGTCAGATCAGCCAGGAAATCGAGTTATCGTTTAACCAGGCACATATTCGCGGACAGAAAACCCTGTGGGCGAGCTGTTCTGCCAAGAAAAACATTAGCCTCAACTACAAGCTGCTGTTCTTGCCGCGCCACTTGGTTCGCTATGTCTTGATTCACGAGCTGTGTCATACCGTTCACTTGAACCATTCCGCTCGGTTTTGGGATCTTGTGGCGGCAAAAGAGCCTGACTACAAAGCCCTAGATCGAGAACTTGGCAAAGCCTGGATCTACGTGCCAGAGTGGGTTGAACGCTCTTTGAATGGCCCCTAGATTGCTTCTGAGCCTCACACTGAGCCGCAGTAGTCTAGATCACTGACAAGATTACTTGACCCTAACCTGACACTGCGGCCACCCGACAGGAGCCATGGTTGAGGCAGATCAAAGTCGGGCAATATAAGGGCAATAGACCCGCCGCCTCTTGCGATTTGAGGTGAATGGCAGTGGCTTGGGGTGCTACTTGGGATTCGGGCAGTCCCAGAAAGCACTGTCAGCTACGACTGGAAGGAATCAGCGTCTCTCCTTGGCTGGTTGCACACTAGAAAGGGTGGAGGAGTGAAGCCATCGCCAAGCAAGAGATAGGGATCAGGAGATAGCAATAGAGTCCTGGCGAACGGAATTCAGGTTCGCCCAAACGGTTTACTTCAGGAAAATTCATGAAGTCTGGTTGGCAGCACTTTTACTCAGACATCAAGACAGCCGTTCTCAATCTGGATACGCTCGACTCCCTGTTGCAGCAAGCGGTTGCCCAGATTACCACTCTTTACGGCGCAGAATGTTTGCTGTGGGCTGGGTTTGAGCTAGGGGTTGCAGACGCGCTGCGGGTTTACACCACACCTCAAACGGCTGACCGCTATGCCAACACCTTTGGCTTTTTAACGGCACCCACTCCCTTGGCGGCGGATACCGAGGCAGGTGTTGCTAGTCTCGCCACATCGGTCTACCCCTATCGAATTCGCTCGCTGCCGCTCTGGCTACTCGATCAGCAACATTGTCCTCACTTGACCCAACTCGACACCGGAGATTTAATTATCCCCGTCACCCAGCGAGGCAGCGCCTTTGCCAGCGATCAGGATGCCTTAGCACCCACCGGTGCTCTGCAATTTGTCCTTCAGCTCGATCGCTCAAGACGCGACCGCAGCTTATCGCCTCCCGCGTCGGACAGTCCTAGCTCTGCGGTTGCTGTTGGTCCCATCGGCGATTGGAGTTCAGAAGAGCTACTGTCTCTGGAGATTATCAGTAGTCAGTTGGGACTGGCTCACAGTGCCTTGTATTGGCGGCAGCGGTTAGAGCAGGCGCGGCAGCAGGCAGCCCTAGTGGGGCGAATTTCGCGGTTGTTGAATTCAACCTTGAACCCCGATGAGCTAGTTGGCTGCATTGTGGCCGAACTGGGCTGTAGCTTGAACTGCGATCGCTCGATTTTAGTCAATCTGTGCCACGACCCAGTCAGTATTCTGGCTGTGTGGGATCACCCCGCCCAAGAGTTGCCACCGTTAGAACAGCGACAAACCAGCCAAGCGTATTGGCACAGCACCATCGATCTGTTTTTGCAGGGTGGTGCCTGTTATTTACAAATCAAGCAACGCGATTCCGTACCTGATCCGCTGCAAGTTTGGCTAAAAGACATCGGTGCAGAGTCCGTTTTGCTGGTGCCGATGTTTATCCAAGACGAATTTTTTGGTGCTGTGGCGCTGCTCTCCTATCAGCAGGAGCGAGCCTATTTAATTGACGAACTGCAAACGGTACGGCAGGTGGCAGACCAAGCGGCCATTGCTCTCACCAATGCCCAAAATTACCAGCAGCTTTGGCACAAACAGCAGATGCTGCGGATGCAAAACGACTCGCTGCAAGAAGCTATCCTGCGAGACGACTTGACACAGCTAATGAATCGCCGCTCACTCGAGCGAGAGCTAGAAAATTTGAGCATGACCGCAATTTGGACGATTCGTCCGGTCTTTAGCGTGATTGTCTGCGATATCGACTACTTCAAGCATGTCAATGACGTCTACGGGCATTTGGTCGGAGATCAGGTGCTGCAAGGGGTCGCCCAGCGGCTCCAGGGGCAATTACGACGAGGCACACCTGCATACCGCTACGGAGGCGAAGAATTCGTGATTATCCTGACAGATACACCGCTCCATTTGGCATTGGATGTCGCCGAACGCCTGCGCCGCGCCATTCGGGCTAGCCCAATCCCAACCAAGGTAGCTGATATCGACATCACAGCCAGTTTTGGTGTTGCTCAGCAGAATCCCAGTAACGACCGCTGTGCCTGGGACGTGCTGCAACGGGCCGACAAAGCCCTCTATGAAGCTAAACGCCAAGGACGTGACCGAGTTCAGGCGCTAGAGTCCTCTGGTTGATGTCTCTTAGCGTGTCTCTGGACTGGTTTCTTAGCTCATGTCTCTGCTGGTGATCAGTCACCGAAGCTAGCAGCTTCAGGCACAGTTGCTTCCCCTGCGCTGTCGCCTTGATTTGGGATAATCTTTACGGTCTCTACATACTCTGAGGGATGTTGCTGCCCTGATTTGGGTTCGGCTGCCTGTAAACCTTTCATAGCCCCCTTGACATGGGTAGACTGAGAACAGTTCAGGAATTTCTCAGTCGTTGACGGTTTCCCTGTGACCTTTTACCTATTTCTGACTGGCGTACCCTTTAGCTGATATTCTGACATTTCCTATGGCAGCCCCTCTTTCCCCTGCGTCTCTTGCTCAAAAACCGATTGCCTTTGGTACCGATGGTTGGCGAGGTGTGATTGCCGCTGACTTCACGTTTGAGCGCGTGGTACAGGTCGCCCCTGCGGCCGCTCAAGCCCTTGCCCAAGCCTACGCAGACACTACCCCCAGCCGCACTATCGTGGTAGGGTACGATCGCCGTTTCCTGTCGGAAGAGTTTGCTCAGGCTGTTGCCCAGGCTGTGAGTGCTGCTGGCTTTGAGGTGATGCTGTCGGAAAGCTATGCACCGACTCCTGCCTTTAGCTGGGCTGCCAAACAGCAGAATGCCCTGGGAGCACTAGTGATTACTGCTAGCCACAACCCCGGTATGTATTCTGGGTTGAAGGTGAAAGGCGGTTTTGGCGGATCGGTGTCGCCTGAAGTGACCCAGCGCATCGAAGCCATGCTTAAGGACGGTAGTGTCTTATCTCAGGATTCCTCGACTCCTGGCACGATTCAAACCTTTGATCCGTGGCAAAGCTACTGTGATGGGCTACGCCGCAACGTCGATATTGCCGCTATTCAGACTGCTATTGCTTCGGGTCAATTAACGGTGTTTGCTGATGTAATGCATGGGGCTGCCGCCACTGGCCTGGCCCGCCTGATAGGATCAGACATCCATGAGCTGCATAGCCACCGCGACCCTTTATTTGGCGGCGGTGCTCCTGAGCCGTTGCCTCGCTACCTGACGACGCTGCTGCAAACGGTACAAGCGCATCGACAGCAGCATCCAACGGGGCTAGCGGTCGGGCTGGTCTTTGACGGCGACAGCGATCGGATTGCCGCCGTGGATGGGCAGGGCAATTTCCTCAGCTCTCAAGTGCTCATTCCGATTTTGATCGAGCATTTGGCGGTGCGGCGTGGCTATCGTGGCGAAGTGATCAAAACCATCAGCGGCTCCAACTTGATCCCCCAGGTCGCTCAGCTCTATAACCTGCCAGTCTACGAAACCCCGATTGGGTACAAATACATTGCGGATCGCATGCGGGAAACAAGCGTGCTGCTGGGCGGCGAAGAATCGGGCGGAATTGGCTATGGGCACCACATTCCCGAACGGGATGCTCTGCTCTCGGCACTGTATGTTCTAGAAGCGATGGTTCAGTCGGGCAGAGACCTCAGCGATCTCTACGCTAGCTTGCAGCAGCAAACCGGCTACTGCTCAACCTACGACCGCATTGATCTACCCCTAGCCAGCATGGACGTGCGGGCCCGCTTACTGGAGCAACTGCAAACCCAGCCTCCCACTGAGGTTGCAGGACAAACCGTTGTTGATTGTCTTACGGTCGATGGCTATAAATTCCGCTTAGCCGATCAGAGCTGGCTACTGATTCGCTTCAGCGGTACCGAGCCGGTTTTGCGCCTCTATTCCGAAGCAGCCACACCTGAGCGCGTCCAGCAAAATTTGGCATGGGCAAAAGACTGGGCCAGCCAAATTTAGGGCAGAGCAGCAGCCGGAGAGGGAATGGGGAATAATGGTGAGAGCCGGGGTGCCCACTGGCCTACCTTATGCTTAGCATAGTGCTGAGAGTGCTCAGGCAGTGTGCTGAGATAGTTTACCTACTGCATAGACCTATTGCGTAGACAGTACCAGCCCGAGCTCTATCCATCATCATCCCGCTTTGGAAAGCGGCTACCCCTCTCTTGCGTCTTTTTTTGCTCCCGTTATGCCTCCCCTTGTTGTTGCCACCAGCAATCCTGGCAAGCTGCAAGAAATGCAGGCCTATCTCAGCGACCCTGAATTGGCCTGCTGGCAACTTCAGCTCAAGCCAGCCACATTGGACATTGCAGAAACCGGCACCACCTTTGCTGAAAATGCCATCTTGAAGGCGTCGCAGGTTGCTCAAGCCCTAGGCGAGTGGGCTATTGCCGATGACTCCGGCTTGATGGTTGATGCCCTTAATGGCGCTCCTGGGCTGTACTCGGCTCGCTATGGATCTACAGACCACGATCGCATCCAGCGATTGCTGCGGGAACTCAGCGGTATTCAGGAACGGCAAGCTCGGTTTGTTTGTGCCATCGCGGTGGCTCAACCCGATGGTTCGATTGCATTGCAGGCAGAAGGAATTTGTCCTGGCGAAATACTGGAACAAGCCCAGGGAAGGGGAGGCTTCGGTTATGATCCGATCTTCTATGTTCCTGAATATCAGATGACCTTTGCCGAAATGCCTCCAGAGCTCAAACATCGAGTTAGCCATCGAGGGCGAGCGTTTCAGCAACTCTTGCCTCAACTGAAGCTGCTGAACCGGCATCAGAATCCCTAGATCGCTTCTTGGTTTTTCTCGCCGGTACGGATGCGGATAATTTGCTCGACAGGTGCCACAAAAATCTTGCCGTCGCCAATCTCGCCAGTGCGAGCCGCCGCAATGATTTTATCCACCACCATGTCGAGTTGGTCGTCTTCAACCACGATTTCGACCTTCAGCTTTTGCAGGAATTCTACGGTGTATTCTGAACCGCGATAGCGTTCAGTCTGACCTTTCTGCCGCCCAAATCCCCGGACTTCAGAAACCGTCATGCCGACGATACCTGCATTCACCAAGGCAATTTTGACTTCATCGAGTTTGAACGGGCGAATAATAGCCTCAACTTTTTTCATTAGAATCCGTTACTCCCTAACTAAAACGGTGCATATGAATGGAGCTTGCAATGGGTTGCTTGATCAGGTCAATACCTGTCAATTTCTCGTCGGTCTGCTCCCTGCATGTTTTACCTTGCAAAGGTAAGAGGTTTTGTACTGAAAGCTACGTACTCCCTCTGGCAACAGGACCCTTGCAAAAGTATTTCCTCATTTTGCCACCAGTTCTGTCTGCCGATTCCTAAAGGTTTGTGGAAATTGCCTGAACTGGACAAGTCGGGATGCATTGTTCGCACACGACGCAGCGCGAGCGCGTGAAATTGAGCTGGAAGGTTTGGGGATCAAGACTCAGGGCTTCTGTGGGGCAAACGCCGGTGCAAAGCCCGCAGTGGACGCAGGTCATCTCGTCAATCACAATCTCGCGGCTAGCCAGAGACACACTGATATCCTGAGAGCGCATCCATTCCAGCGCTGCATCGAGCTGGTCAATATCTCCCGATAGCTCCACCACTAAGGTCCCAACCTGATTCGGCGTCACTTGTGCCCGAATGATGTTGGCGGCTACATTGAAATCCTTAGCCAGTCGATAGGTGACCGGCATGTGCACCGATCGTCTAGGGAAAATCAGGGTCACTCGCTTCTTCACGACCTTATCTCTGGAAGTGGTGTCTCTGGAGGCGATTCTAGGGTAGCTCAGGAGCAAACCATTCCCCTGCCTAAAACTGGCCGAGGCAGTTGGCAAGCTTTAAAGTTTGTAAACTAGGGAAGAGCCGCCAACAGTTGCTTCTCGTCTTTGTTGTCTCTATTGTAGGTGTCTTCCTGTGGCAGGCGAGAGAGCCAGGCCCTTGGAGAGACGAATTAGAGAGACGAAATATGAGCTGCTATTACTGCTATTGAATGGCTCACCCACGCTGATTCTTTGCTAGACATCTCGTAGCCCATGATGACCGATCCCTCAAATCCCTCGAATTCTGCTGCTTCCCCTGTGCCCGGTTCCTTGGCAACGCGCGTGCGCAATCTGGTGATTGTGCTGGTTGCGGTAGCATTGAGCACGGCTCTGTTTCTGGGGCTACGCTCCGGCACAGATACTAGTTCTCTAGCGGCGATGGCCAAAACGGCTACACCGCTAGAGACAGCTCTTGCAAACGGTAAACCTAGCCTCATGGAGTTTTACGCAGACTGGTGTACAGCCTGTCAAGCTATGGCTAAGGACCTGCATGAGCTGCGGCAAGAATACGATGACCGCATTAATTTTGTCATGCTCAACGTCGATAACAGCAAGTGGCTGCCAGAGATGCTGCACTATCGCGTCGATGGCATTCCCCACTTTGTGTTTCTCGACTATCAGGGGGAACCTCTAGCCAGCGCCATCGGTGAGCAGCCGCGCCCCATCATGGCAGCCAATTTAGAAGCATTGGCTAGCGGGCAACCTCTACCCTACCTGCAGCGACGTGGGCGTAGTTCAGAAGTAGAAGCCCCCTTAGCGCCGCAGGCGAGCGATCCCCGTAGTCATGGTGCACAGGTTGTGGCGCAATAGCGGTCAAACCAATCAGGGTGGCCGATCCACCACCCTGAGGCAGTCTGCTGTCGTTTTGAGTGGCTGCTCTAACCGCGTCTAAACGAGTGCAACCAGTCACGGATTTGTTCTGCGGCAATCTCGCGACCTCCCAAGCCAAAGGCCAGGGCAATCGCTACGGCAATAGCCCCCACGAGCAGCCCAAAGGCTAGATTGACAATGCTGCTGGCAATGCCCATTTGCTGCAATGCCATTGCCGAAACCAAGGCAATAATCGCAATGCGAGCCGCCTGCCCAAGGATCTGCGCTTGGCGACCACCAGAGCTAGCAATTAGATTAAAGGCGAGATTAGCCAGGTATAAGCCTACGCCTAAAATCACGACCCCTACCAGTACCCGGGCTAGCACAACGAGTAGCCCATTCACAATGGCAGTTAGGGCAGCAAAGCGCAACACTTCCGTAGCGGCAACCGCTCCTAAGAGCATGATGCCAACTAGCACAATGATGCCGGCAATCTCAGACGGGGTGCGGCGCGGCAACAGCGGCTCCGGCTGAATTACCGTTGGGCTGCCAAACGCCTCATCGGATGGGATGGTAGATGGGGGCGGCGGGGGTGGCGGTTGGACGGCGCTAGCGGGAAAGCCTAGCCACGAGAAGATATTATTGAACCCAATACTGGCGAGGATATTGGCGACCAAATCTGCTACAAAGCGCCCAATCACATAGAAGATCGCCAGGATCAGGGCAGCGGTGAAAATCAGCGGCAGTGCCGTCAGGATCTGCTCCAGCATGCGGATTGCGGGTGCCGAAATGGCTTGAATCTGCAAGGCATTGAGAGCAGCGATTGCTGTGGGAATCAGGATCAGCACATAAACGATGGTGCCGATCAAGGCAGACAGGGACAGCCCACCTCCGGTTTGGGTCAAGCCAAGGCGAGCGCCGATCTGGTTAGTGCCCATGGCAGCCAGCAAATTCGTGACAATGCCACGTACAATCCGGGCAATGAACCAGCCGATCGCGGCAATAATTACCGCCGTCAGAATGCGAGGCAGGGCTAAGAGAATCTGATTGAGCAAATTCTGCACGGGCTGCAAGGGACCTTGCAGTTGCAAGACATCCAGAATGAGCGGCAAGAAAAAGAGCAGCACAAACCAGTAGAGCGCGTTTCCCAGGGTCTCGTTCAGCAGAAAGGGACTTTCGCCCGGAAGAGTGCCCGTCTGCTGAGCAAGGCGGTCGTCGAGATTGAAGCGAGCCAGCCCGCGCACAACCACAGCTTTCGCCAAGGTCGCCAGCAGCCAAGCTACCGCGAGCAGCAGCACTGCTCCTGCAATCCGCGGCAGATAACTAAAGACTTGCTGCAGAAATGCATTCAGCGGCGTAGAAACGGCGGGAAGCTGTAGAGCGTTGAGAAAGGCAACAATCACAAACAGCATGATCAGCCAAAAGACGGCTGTAGCGACCCATTTCTCAACCGGAATTTTACTAGCAGGATCGCGCCGACCCGTCATCCAAGCCGCGACCCGATCATCCAGCGTTGTCCGGTGCAACAGCCCTTGCACGGCTGCCGCTACAACCAGCGCGACTAACCATCCAATAATCAAAATGGCGATTGCGCCCAACAAGCTAGGCAAGAAGGCCCAGACTCGGGCTAGCAACTGCCCTGTGGTATCCACGGTGACCTCAACTGGATTTGCCTGAGCCAGCCAGGAGGGAGTTCCTAGCGGCAACTGCCATCGTTCTGAAAGAACGCACCAACTCTGATTCATGACGTAGGTTTAGAAGACTCTAAAAGTTAAGGACAAGCAACTCAGGTGAAGCGTTACTATCGAGCAACACTATTGCCTGTTCGCAAAATAATACAACTTGCAGGTTAACGAATATCCATCAACAGAAGGGGTTCTCCAGCCTACAGATGGATAGCGGGGTGCAGCTCTAGCAAGCAATACCATCGCACCGCCGGTGATCGCGGTGGTATCCATGTCTAAGCAACATGTCTAAGCAATAGGTGCAGGAGTGAGAGGAGTTGGGCTGCTCAGCGAAAGTAGGCCAATATACAGGGATTCTCGCAGCAGACCCCTAGAATTTCAAGCCTACTCTCGTTACATCTGTACAGCTGTGGCTACATCTGTTGCCGTTCTCCGGATCAGCCCTCATCTAGTCCCCCAAGCATTTCACTTCGGTTAAACGCGGGTGGCTACAAGTGGCTACAATCGGTCGCAGCTAGAAGCTATTCCACAGCGGAGTTTGCTGCCCATCAGCGGTTGAGTAGCATGAATTTTGTTTGCACTGGATTCGGCTGCACTGGATGCGTTTGAACTACATTAAAAGTAGCAGCAAGTTCTTCATAAAACTTTATTCCTGGGTTTAATGCCGTCGCACGTGTTTGAACAGTCAATTCAAATTAATGCCAGCGCTACAGCAGTAGAGCAGTGTTTCACCGATCTGGAGTTAATGCACCGCTGGCTGAATCCCGCCCTTCGCTGTGAACCCATTGGCGAGTGGAGCACTGCCCTTGGCAGCAAAAGTCGATTTGTCATTCAGGTGCCTCTGCTACAGCCCATGCTGCGTAGTACCGTGGTAGAGCGGGAGCCAGGACTGGTGGTATGGCAGTTTGAGGGATTCTTTAAAGGGCGAGACCGCTGGGAGTGCCAGCCCAACGAAAAAGGCACCACCTTGATCAATCGCTTCGAATTTGACATTCCTAACCCAATCGTGCGCTATGGGTTCCAGACCTTCGCCTTTGACTGGACCAAACAAGACATGCAAACCCAATTGCGTCGTCTGAAGCGGGTTGCCGAGGAAGTCTATCAAGGATTTGCCTAGTTCCGCGTGACCGGCACCTCTAGGCGGGTACCACGATCCGCTCTTGCCCCGACAGCCCAAAAGCAGCATGCACAACCTGCAAGGCCCGCACACCGTCAGCTTCTGCCACTACACAGCTAACCTTAATCTCAGACGTGGCGATCATTTGGATATTGATCTGTTCTTGAGCCAGTGAGGCAAACATCTTCGCTGCTATTCCCGGCCGTCCGACCATACCCATACCCACAATGCTGACCTTAGCAATAGCTGGATCAACGGTGATCTCGCCACAGCCCAATTCAGGGGCTGCCTGCTGCAAGATCGCCTGCGCTTCCTCGGCGTCGGTTTGGGCGACGGTAAAGGCAATGTCGCGCATCGGTACGCCGTTAATCAAGCGGCAGCGTTGCGATTGGATGATCATATCAACGCTGATACTGCGGTCTGCCATCAAGCGAAACACTTGGGCAGCCATTCCCGGACGGTCTGGCACATGGCGAATTGCTAAACGCGCCTGTTTTAGATCCAGTGCTGCTCCCCGCACGGGTGGCACTACCCCATCGTGGATTGCCAAATCGCAGTGGGCGACCAAATCCCGCTTGACTGGCGAATTCTTGACTTGAAACGCTTCACAGAGGGCGGCAATCGCTCGGTCGCAGTCTTCGGCATCCACAGCACAGCTCACCTTCACCTCAGAGGTTGAGATCATCTGGATATTCACCCCTGCTTTAGCTAAGGTGGCAAACATCTGCGCGGCAACACCAGGACGGCCAATCATGCCAGCTCCAGCAATGCTCACCTTCGCCATTTGTCGCTCCACCATCACCTCTGCTTCATTGGCGTCTGGATCGACCTCATGTCGCAACGCAGGAGCAATGGCTGCCGCCACCGCTTCCGCCCGATTCAGAGAGGATTTGGTGACTGTAAAGGCAATATCGTTGCTGTTGCCTTCGTGAATCGACTGAATAATCAGATCAACATCGAGATCTTGCGAGGCAATTTCCCCAAACAGGCGGGCTGCAATTCCTGGACGATCGGGAACGCGCAGCAAGGCAACTTTAGCTTGGTCTGTGTCAAACTCGACTGCATCGACGGGATGGGCAATTTCCAGCCCTTGCAATGGGCGCGGCTGAGGGACAGGCGACACCACTCGGGTCCCAGGATCGTCCGTCCAGCTTGAACGCACCACGAGGGTCACGCCGTAATTGCGGGCAATTTCTACCGCCCGTGGATGGAGCACCTTCGCTCCTAGGCTGGCCAGTTCCAGCATTTCGTCGGACGTGATCTCATCCATGAGCCGCGCATCAGGCACGATTCGGGGATCGGTGGTGAGAATGCCAGGGACATCGGTGTAGATTTCACAGCAGTCTGCCCGCAGTGCCGCCGCCAGCGCCACCGCCGAGGTATCGGAACCGCCGCGCCCTAGGGTCGTAATTTCTAAATCGGTCAGGCTAGTGATGCCCTGGAAGCCAGCCACCACAACCACACGTCCTTCCTGCAGGTGACGCTCAATCCGTTCCGCTTCAATGCTGAGGATGCGCGCCCGCGTATGTTCAGCTTCGGTGACAATGCCAACCTGAGTCCCCGTCATGGAAATTGCCGGCTGACCTAGCTCTTGCAGCGCCATGCTCAGCAGCGCAATCGACACCTGCTCTCCGGTAGACAGCAGCATGTCCATCTCGCGGCGATTCGGGGTCGCAGAAATTTCGTGCGCCAGTTTCACTAGCCCATCAGTTGTTTTACCCATCGCCGAGACCACGACGACTAACGAATTGCCGGACTGGGCACTCTGCTTCACCCGTTGAGCAACTGCCTGAATTCGCTCTACCGAACCCACCGATGTACCGCCATATTTTTGAACAATCAGTGCCATAGCGCTTCTAACCCATCAGCTTAGGTCGATCCCCAGTGTCGATGCTGATTTTTCCATATCTATACAACCTAATAACGGTAGCAGAGGAACGCCGTCTTGGCAGCGTATTCGTGGCGATTCCCCGACTAAGCTTAACTATCCTTAACCCAAAGCGGTTGCTGCAATTCCCCCCTTGTGAGCATAATCTCTTAAGAGGTTTCGCCTCGCCCTTGGGAGCGTCGGACGGGGTGAAATCTCGTGCCATTTCAACAGCCTGACCCCGATTCAGAGAATCATCCTGCTAACAGCGTAGCTAGGCAGGGTTGGTATCTAGTGCTATGATGGGAAAGATGCGAGGGCATGTAGCTCAGTGGATAGAGCATCAGATTCCGGTTCTGAGGGTCGGGGGTTCGAATCCCTCCATGCTCGTAAGGTTCTGCAAAGGTATAGCCTAGCAGAGTGTATTGCAAGAGTGTAGTGCAGCGAAGAAATTTTCGTCGGCTTAGTGTTCATTGAACGGGCTGCCGATTGAGCCTGATGAATTGCGTGATAACTGCACGATGAAAGGTGTGATGACATCGGCAACATTCGGCGGTTCAGCCATTCTAATGTCATCGTATATGCCAAGCGCATGCAAACGCAACTAAAAATTCAAATACGAGATGCAAACGCAAGACGGAAATACAAAGTGCATGCAAGAATACAAAACGACAGTCTAAGCTAGGGCGCTACGAGGGGTAGCCTCCCGCAGGGTAGAAAACTAGGGTAGAAAACTGATTCAACGTTAACTACCCCACGGGAAGCCATGACCTAGAGTATTTTCTTCCTCTAGGGACAGGGAGCATCGGCCAGGCGAATCGCATTCGCACCCAGTCCATTTTCGCCAGTGCGAGAAATCCAGCCGGGGCTACCCTGAAAGGAAATCTCGGCCCAGATCCGGCCAAAGTTCGGCGGTGCGTTGGGAGACGTTTCCTCGCGGGGCGGATTAGTCGTGGCGCAGACGATAGCTCCAGCCGGCAGCGTACCCCGAATGCTAGCACCCACACTAGGATTGGAGCGCACTGTCAGCCCGTTGAACAAAATCTGGTAGCGGGCGTTAGTGGTTGGGATAGGCGCATCACAGCTCGTCAAGAACGCAGCATTCACCCAGCCTACGACAGTAATCCCGGCACCATCACGGCGGTAAACCTGAGCGCGGCCGGTATCTAGCACACCGGTGAGCGTCACCTGAGTATTTGGCGTCAAAGTGCCGACCCGATTCACCGGATTCAGCGTTGGTTCTGAGAACACCTCGACCGTGCGGTTGGTACGGCGGCAGGTGTTGACAAAACTAGGACGCAGATAGAGCGGAATGTCGCCGGGCTGCAGCGAGGCGGGAGCCGTGCGCGCTGGGGGAGTTGTCGGAGCAGGAGTTGCGGGGACAGGAGTTGTTGGAGCTGGGGTTTGGGCCAAGGTGGCGGCATCGAGTGGACTAGCGGCGGCTCGCATTCCCCATGCCGGACCGATCACTGCTGCCGCAGCCAGCATCAGCCCCAGTGATTGAATCGATTGTTTGATGGGTTGAGAAATTAAAGGGGGATATAAGGTCATTTTTGAAACACTCCTCACGAAACCGGATACGAGTCCGGCATAGTTCTTCAGGAGAGTCTACCATGCTCCCTGTTTCCCCTTAGTGGCATTAAGTGGCGTTAATTTGTGGCAATGAACTTCAGGAAGCGCACTCGCCATCGGATAGGCGCGTAATGTTGGTCCCAAGACCATTCGGCCCCGTACTGGCAATCCAAGCAGGTCCACCTTGATAGGTAATCTCGACCCACTGACGCCCCAGTTCTGGAGGAGTTGGAGGTGCTGTCTGTTCCCGAGGCGGGTTGGTGGTGGCATATACGATCGTGCCTCGCGGCAAGGCCCCACGTGCCTCCGCAGTTACCGATGCTGCCATGCGGACCGCCAAGGCCCCATCGCTTTCCACACGGTAGCAGACCCGAGTAGCAGCCGGCTGAGCGGGTAGGGTTGGCTGGGCCGGCTGAGTGGGAGCAGGGGTAGGCGACAGCGCAACATCGCAGGTTGTCAAATTGGCGGCTTCTACCCAGCCCACGAGCACAATCGCGTTAGGGGCAGCCCGCAGCAGCACTTGGGCCCGTCCTTGGGCCAGAACACCCGTTAAAGCTACGGTTGTATCAGGGTTTAGGGTGCCGACGCGGTTGACGGGCGACAGCGCAACATCGGCAAACACCTCCGTTGAGCGGTTCGTTTTGCGGCAGGCGTTGATGTAGCTGGTTTGCTCTACTAAGGGAATCGAAGCCCGTTCGGAAGTCGGTGCCGCAGGTGTTGCAGCGGGTGGAGTAGCGGGGGCTGGAGTCGCCGGAGTTGCTGGAGCAGTCGGGGCGGTTGGAACTGTGGGACTGGGAAAGGGAGCCGGGGCAGCAGGACGAGCTGGAGGGGGAGACTGAATAGGTGCAGTCGGAGTGGCAGGCGGCGACTGAGTGATGGGTGCCGGAGATGGCGCGGGTGCTGCTAGAGCCGGCCAGACAAGTACCGTACTGCTTAGACTACTCAGACTAACTACACTACCTGCAAGCCCTCCCAGCGAGAAAATCCCGATCGAGCAGCGGTAGTGCCGACCTCGATGGCATCTGTTCTGTGGCTGCAGGTTTCGGCTGGGCTTGATGGCTTCTGTTGCGGCTATTGCGTTGGTTATACTGGTTGCCTTCTGAAACACCATGACGTAACCACTCCTTTCACACATCCCACACCGTTTGACCGAGAGTTTATCATGATGCGATAAACTTTCCATGTATTCATTGCAGAAGCCCCTTCTCCCCTGATTTTCCTGTGACCCAGCCTCCCAACTTTTATCCCCGCGATCTGATCGGCTACGGCCGCACCCCGCCCCATCCGCAGTGGCCAGACCAAGCCCGCATTGCTGTGCAGTTTGTGATCAACTACGAAGAAGGTGGCGAAAACTGCATTCTACATGGCGACGACGCTTCAGAAGCGTTTTTGTCGGAGGTGGTGGGGGCGGTGCCGTGGGTGGGGCTGCGGCATATGAACATTGAATCGATGTACGAATACGGCAGTCGGGCGGGATTTTGGCGGCTATATCGGCTGTTTACGCAGCGGCAAATTCCGGTGACGGTGTATGGCGTTGCCATGGCCCTAGAGCGCAACCCGGAGGCCGTCGCGGCAATGCAAGCAGCCGACTGGGAAATCGCCAGCCACGGCTACCGCTGGATCGACTACCGCGACTTTACCGAAGCTGCAGAGCGTGAGCATTTACAGAAAGCGATCGAGATTCACACGCGGGTCACGGGCAGCCGTCCCCTAGGCTGGTATACGGGTCGTACCAGCGAGCACACGCGTAAGTTGGTAGTTGAAGAAGGCGGCTTCCTCTACGACTCGGACAGCTACGCCGACGACCTGCCCTACTGGAACACCGATTACGGCAAGCCCCATTTGGTGATTCCCTATACCCTCGATAACAACGACATGCGCTTTGCCACAGCACAGGGCTTCAACTCGGGCGACCAGTTCTTTGCCTACCTACGAGACGCCTTTGATGTGCTGTATGCCGAAGGGGAAACCGCGCCCAAGATGATGAGCATTGGGCTACACTGCCGCCTTGTAGGACGACCAGGACGCGCTGCCTCGTTGGCTCGCTTCCTCGACTATGTGCAGCAGCACGACCGCGTCTGGATCTGTCGCCGCATTGATATTGCTCGCCACTGGCACGCCTATCACCCGCCACAGAAGCAGTAGCCTGTTTTGCTCCCTACACGAGATAACTGATGCTATCCACCGGCAGCTGGACACGAGAGTAGAGCCGGTACAGCTTGCAGTGGCAGCGCAAGGGTCTGCCGCCGAGGGTAACAAATCCTACAAGATGAATCCTACAAGATGAAACGTTGCTTTCTAGCAATAGCAGCGCACGTCTTGCTGACATTCATCTGCCAAGTAACAGAGTGCCCGGAACCGCAGCCCCACAACTTCTTCGTAGAGCGGATTCAGCTTGCAGAGCGGTGGAATATGAGCAACCTTATGTCCAAAGACATAAATATCTCGTTCAAAGGGGCATTGCACTGGAATCACTCGACAAAGGAAGTGAGCAACTTCAGGATTATTAATTTTGAATTCATTCAACCATCGGCGAATTGGGTAAAGAACGTCTAATGCTTGAGGTTGTTTCGAAGTCGTTATGTTCATTAGTTCTGAAGGGTGATGAATCAGAAAAGGTGAATCAGAGTTGGTGAATCAACATGATGTAGAAGCAGCTCTCCATGTACCGTCCTCGGTACTATGACAGGTACTATGACCATGTAATGTCTGCTCTATACCTACAGTCTAGCTATAAAGTTAGAAAATAGGTGTACAGTCAATATATAAACTTGTTTTATGAAACATAACTCTCGCTTAAGGAGGAACCTAAAGCGGAACAACCCTCACTCGCAAGTCGGATTTAGCGCTGCAGGCGAAAACTAGCTGCTGTGAGATTGCTATTTGCAGACCGGAAACCGTCAATCAGAGCGAACAGCCCACCTGTGCCAAAGCCTGCCAAAGCACCATTCGGATTGTAGTAGAGCCGTCCGCTGGAACGCACATAAGTAATTAGGGCTTCGCTGATCTGGGCTGCTGCCTCAGACTCAACGCTGGCAAATTTGACTGTGCTGCCTAGTGCCGTGAAGGTAGTGCGGCTCAATACAATTTTGTCTCTGCTGCGTTCAAAGTCGGTAATCCGGTCACGCCCGTCGCTGGCTACAAACGCAGCTCCAGTGTTGAAGATGAAGTGATCTCGCCCGCTGCCGCCGGTGAGTCGGTCGCTGCCCGTGCCACCTGTCAGCCGATCGTCGCCACCTAGTCCGGTGAGAACATCCGCTCCATCATGACCATTGAGGCGATTGCGGGTATTGCTGCCGATTAGCGTATCGCGGAGCTGGGTGCCTTGGGCGTTATTAAAATTGCGAACTGAGGTTCGTATGGGTGGGCTGCTGTTAATGATCAGGGTGCCGCGATCCAGGTTCACGCTAATCGACACATCTGCTTCTTGCGAACCGTCAATTTCGCCGGACTGCTGATTCGACCGCAGCAACACATAGCTACTTTGATTCAAGATAACCGAGGCATTGGCCGTAGCGCTGCTGGTGACAACATCGGGCTTGCCATCTTGGTTGAAATCGCCAATCGCGATATCTTTAGGAGCGGTTGCTATGCTAGCGAAGCGGGCCCTGCCAAACCCGCCCTTGCCATCTCCCAACAGCACCGCCATGATGCCCGAGCCATCTAGCGTTCCTGCCAGATCTAGCGTTCCGTCACCGTTCAGATCCGCCGCAGCTAAGGTGCTGATGCCACCCCCAGCAGCCAGCAAAACGGCGCGATCAAACCGACCGTTGCCGTCATTGAGTAAAACGCTGATATTGCCGGTGCTAGATTGCCCCGCATTGCCGGTGGCGATATCAAGATAGCCGTCGCGGTTAAAATCGCCGCTCACCAGCGACACAGGATTGCTACCACTCACCAAGTAACCGAGTGGTTCCTCAAACCGGTTGTTGCCTTTGCCCCGCAGCAGTGATATCGAATTTGAGGCGGCGTCTGCGGTGACAATATCAAGCTTGCCGTCGCGGTCAAAATCGCCGGTCACCACATCAAAGGGTTGGGAACCACGGACGTTGACGGTCTCGGCATCGCGAAAGCGACCGTTGCCCTCGTTCAGCAGAATCGACACCGAGTTAGCTCCTACCGCAGCATTGGCGGCAACAAGATCGAGGCGACCATCCCGGTTAAAGTCACCTGTCGCTACGGCATTAGGTTGATTACCCACTCGCAGCGAGGTGGCTGGCTGAAACGTACCGTCGCCATTGCCGATGAGCAGCGACAGAGTATTGGAACCAAAGTTGGCTGCCACTAAATCAGGAATGCCATCCCCGTTCAACTCTCCACTTACCGCTCCAAAAACACTCAAACCGCCGCTGTTCGTCGCCGGTGTCGGGATAAAACTGCCGTTACCGCTGCCGAGAAACAGCAGCAGATTATTTTGTAGCGCTGTGTTCGCTAGCGTGATCGCCAGATCCAGTCTGCCATCCTGATTAAAATCGTCTACGACCACCGCCGCTGAAGAGCCACCCGTCGGCAGACGCGTCGCTGAGCCGAGTGCAAAGGAAGGATTGAAGAGGGTGCTAGCACCGCGAGACGTACGGGTAGACCGGAATGCAGAGGATATCATAAGCTGTCAAGGGGTCAAGTTTGGGCAGCCCCTACCGATGGAGTTTTAGCGGCAATCATTCGCCTAGATCCTCCATATGCAGCGTGGGTCGATTCAGTTTAGACGTTAATCTTGATTCTGACAAGACTGTCATCCTCTGCAAGCGTAAGTGAGTCAGTTAGTGTGTTTGTGAGGTATCTAGGTATGTCTTGCTGTGTGACTCCACTGGTGCAGGCAAACAGGCAGCAGTGTTCACAGAATCCTCAGCCCGTAGTCCATGCCCAACAGCTGCTTTGAGGCAAGGCAGCAAGAGCGACAGAATTAAACCGCAGAGCAGACGTCCTGTTTACAAACCAGTTTATTCACCAGTTTACAAACCAGATCCCTGCTCCACGGTGCTAGTTGTTGAGGTGACGCTGCTCAATCCAGCTAGGACACATCCAGGAAGCAGTAAATGTTCTGACTCCAGACTGATTTGAACTCCACTAGTCTAAATGACGATTGAGAGAATTCGGCTAAAATGCAGCTGCTCACGGGCAAGGGATACCTTCCGCACCTATTGGTGGTACACCATGAATAGGCGGCATCGGAACGGTGCTTCCCATGGACGGACCTTCACCCAAGGCTGAGCTTTGCATGGGGACATCATGAAAGCGTGGAGGTTGATTCAGTCCAGGTGACATAGAAGGGGCGAAAGGAGCGGAGAATGCACCTGCGGTGAGGGTAGGGAGATGGTGTTGAATCAATGCCAAAGAAATGGCAATGGTTGTGGCATTTCCAGGCATATGTGGATTAACTGCGGTGTTGATGCCAATGACTTCTCCTTGTTGATTCAATAGCGGTCCACCAGAGTTACCGGGATGAACCTCTGCGTCGGTCAACAAAATACCATCTAACGTCACTTTTTTGAGAACACCTCGGGTAACCACCTCAGGATTGGCATAAGGAGCACCAATTGCCCAGACCGGCTCTCCTTCTTGGGGCTGTGCACTCGCTAGTCGAGCTACGGGTAAATGGTTTGCTCCGCTGATTTTCACAAGTGCCAAGTCATTAAAAATTTCGCCGCTACCCGTGCCTGGATGCACCACGGTTGCCGACAATTCACTCGCATCGGATAAACGTACTCGCCAGCCGTTTCTGCTACTCCCCTGCACTACATGGCTATTAGTCAGTACGAGACCATCAGCACTGAGGATGACTCCTGAACCTACTGCTTGGTTATTGCTCAACATCACCACAGCGGTATTAGCTTCAGCAATTTCAGGAGGGGTATCGGGCGGCAGATCGGGATCCTGAACCACGGGGCGTGCGTCAGATCGTTCCGTTTGTGGTGGCAGAACCGAAGGAGGATGGTCTGGCAAACCTGGGGACATCCAGCCCGGATGGGGAGCGGTTTGCTCTGCAGCTGAAAACGGTTCTGCATCAGGAGGTCCAAACCACGGCTGCCAAGGAGCATTGGCTATAGGAGCAGTTAGCAGTTTATTGACTGCGGCAATCACAGCCGCAACGGTGACCAGCCGCAGCAATTCCGCTGAGCGGGGGCGAAGTCGTCGCTTTGTTTTTCTATGCGATTTTTTAAAGGAGCGGTGCTTAGGGCTTAAATGGGTAGTCATAGAGATTCGCAGCCTGAGAGATCGAGAAGAGGGCATTCAGCGACTAAATTCCAGGGATGGGCAACTCTAGACGTCCGCTTTAGAGGTCGAACTTTAGAAGTCGAATCATTCGCTGGCTGCAATAATTGTAAGAACAAATGTACTAATTTGCAAATCTCTTGCTGCCCTTTGCAATGAGGAGTGGTGGTCTGTCCGTAGCAAATCTCAGGAAAAATAAAAAACCAGCAGGTGCAACACCTACTGGGAGATAGCTCAATTCACTGATTCAAGTTACACCGATTGGTGTAGATTCAATCTGGTCTTATTACCCCTGATGAGACAACAGTTCAACTATCTTGAGTCCTCCGTCCCCGTCGCCGTGCTGATACAGCCGTTGGCTTGGTAGCAGCCGCACTACTTTTGGTTTTGGTGCGGGTTGCAGTTTTGGCAGTGGTTTTCCGAGCTGAACCGCGGGTAGATTTGGCCATTTCTACGGGTTCTGGCTCTTCATCCCCCTCGGACTGAACGTCGGGCAGGGTAGCAGGAGCGAGAGCCGTCGCGGATTCAGCGGGGCTTGTTGTTTTGCGGGTTCGCCGCCCTGCCTTAGCTTTGGGTTGGGTCTGCCGCTTGCTGCGAGCCAAGTAGTATCTCAGCGAGGAAGGGGCAATTTTCATGCCTTGATCGCCCAGCATATCGGCAACATCTTCATAGGTATATCCCTTGTCGAGAGCAGCCGTGATGCTGTCTTGCATTAACTCTACTGCTTCGCGTAAGGATAAATTCTCCTTCGGCTTGTCGGGCAGGCTTTGCAATGCTTGGGCAGCCTGTTCGATTGCAGTTTGAGTTACTGGAGTCGAGTTAGATGGACGTCGTGTTGCAGTGGTCATCGGTTGATTGAGTCGAGGTAAGTTTCCAGGTCACTACACGCCAATATTTGTTGCCATCTTTTTGTCCAAGATGCAATATATGTCGAGTAATGAATCAATAATATACGCTCCGCGTATTCCTGTGCATGTATGACCGCATGATTTTAGATATGCTGAGCCGCATTTAGCCAAGACTTTTGGCGTAATTTTCTGCGCAGAACCGCGTATACGGAATCTCGACCAGACTAGGGAGAGGTAAATTGGCTACTTTATCTAACCAAAACGGGTTGGATAGAACAATCGAGCTATTACAGGAAAGCAACAGCAACAGGGAGACGGTCAGAACCCTGCCATGCCACCCTAGAATGCACTTTAGATGCACTAGAGAAACAGGCTGAGCTGTAGGGATTGACTCAGGGCCTCCAAGAAGGCGATGCCGGCAATTGAGTTGCCTGCAGCATCTAGTGCTGGACTGTAGCAAGCAATCGCTCCTTGGCGCGGAACGACCGCTATTAGTGCACCGCTAATGCCCGACTTGATGGGTAGGCCGATGGTCACTGCTGCCCGACCAGACGCTTCGTATAGGCCGCAGGTCAGCATCAGCGCATTCACAATTTGGCGATGGGGCAGTCGCACAGGTGGGATCTCTGCCTGAGTGCCAGCCAAGAGAGTACCTAAACGAGCCAAGTCCTGTACTTGTCCAGCTAGACAGCAAATGTGCTCATAAACATTCAGAGCGTGCTCCGCGTCGAGGATGGCACCCGAGGCAACTAGGTATTGCGACAGCATATAATTGCGCTCCCGCCCTGTAGAGCGAACCGAAGCCAAAGCAGACTGATCCAAAAACAACTGGCAACCCGCCTGTTGATTCAACCATCGACAAAATTGCTGGCAACAGTCACTCGCATTCTGCCCTGGCAAGCGCGCTGCTAGCGTAATCGCGCCACTGTTAATCATAGGGTTACGCGGTCGCCCCTTGTCTTGACGTAATTGATCAAGGGAATTGAAGGACTCATGGGAAGGATCTATTCCGACCCACTGAAACACCGCTTCGGCACCAACCTGTTCTAGCAAGTACAGCAACACAAACGGTTTAATCACACTCATCAGGGGAAAGACGCACTCTTGATTCCCCACTCCCAGAGAAAATCCAGCCTCGGCCTCGATCCAGACTGCAAACCAGTCAGGGTTTGCCGTTGCCAGACACGGAATGCGCTTTGCCACGTGACCATACTTAGCCTGTGCTCTCGCTGATTCCATCCACGTCAAAAGCTGCGCCTGTGTCACTGCTGTCAAGGAATTCACCCGTTCGCCCCATGTTTACTATAGGTTTTCTACCACTTGATTTCCCGTTTGCTGCATGGATGAGAGTTCATTGCTGGCGTTGCGCTTGTGTGATCCTACTAATCACAGTAGGTATATCTACATCTCCCCTTATATCTCTCTCCTTTATACATTGGGAAATTTCAGCCCATTCAGAGTCGATCTACAAGTGATCAGCCTATCTTATGATGCTTCTTACAATCATAAAAATGAGTGGTGCTTGAGAAGCACGACCCGCTATTTCAAGGGGTATCCTAAGGTCGATGTACTTCGAGGGTGGCATGATTGGGAAGCCTGTGCCAACTCCAGTAACCTCTGGGTTTCTGGTATCCCAAGGTCGATGTACTCCGAGGGTGGCATGAAGTAAAGTAAGGAAGTCAGGGTGTGTGGTCGGCGATGCTCTACACCTTCTGGGTGAGCTTCTCTTCTCTTCTTTTCTTTGCGTTGCGGATAGGAATTGACCAGCTTGAACTTCGCGCAATCATTTCAGAAACTTGTTCCTCATTTGCGGCTTGGCGGACGCTATCAGGTCGTTCGCCCGCTAGGTTCTGGAGGGTTCAGTGAAACCTTTCTCGCCCAGGATACTCAACTGCCCGGACAGCCCTACTGCGTGATTAAGCAACTGAAACCCCACAGTCGGAATCTGGATCGCTGGCAGGTGGCAAAACGTCTGTTTGACACAGAAGCAGCCGTGCTTTACCGCCTAGGCGATCACGAGCGCATTCCACGGCTACTCGCCCACTTCGAAGACAATCAAAACTTTTACCTGGTTCAGGAATTCATTGAAGGCGAATCGCTACGACAAAAGCTAGCTGCTCAACGTCCTTGGTCTGAGGCGCGAGTGCTGGCACTGCTACGAGATATCTTGCAGATTTTGGTGTATGTGCATGGTCAGCAGGTGATCCACCGCGACATCAAGCCCTCGAATTTGATCTGTCGCCAAAGCGATGGTCGGATGGTGCTGATTGATTTTGGGGCGGTGAAGCAGGTGAGCACCCCCATGCCTGGACTCCCTGGATCTGAGGAGCACTCGCTGACTATTTCTATCGGTACCAACGGCTACATGCCCATCGAGCAGTTTAGCGGCACACCGCGTTTCAACAGTGACATTTATGCCGTTGGCATGATTGGCATCGAGGCGCTGACCGGGACACGCCCCAATCTGCTGAAACAAGATACGCACAGTGGAGAAGTTATCTGGCGTGAGAACTGGGACGCTGGAGGCGGACTATCGGTTCCAGTGAGTGCTGAGCTGGCTGAGATTCTAGATACGATGGTGCGCTATCACTTCAAAGAGCGTTACCAAACCGCTGAAGAACCACTTCAGGCCATTGAAGCCCTGCTCGAGCGGCGTTCCGACATTGATCCAGACAAGGAACTAGCTGCCCTTGCCGCTCTATCTCCTACGACGATGCCAGCCTCTAGTCCGCCAGTCGTCTCGGTCCCAGCATCCTCGGCAGCAACACCTGCAGCAGGGCTATCGCTCGTGTTTGAAACGGCGCTAGCTTCTGCGGCTACCTCAGTCTCTGCTCAGCTTGCAAGCTTAAGCACCTTTGTCAGCCGAACCATGCGGCATCTCCCTGGTCTTAAGCCAGCGGTGCAGCCAGAACCATCGCCTCCCGCCACTCAACTTCTTCCCACGGAAGCAGCCCATCCTGTGGCTTCGCCTACGCCGCGAACCGTACCAAGGCGCTGGCTGGCAGCCCTTGGGGGAGTGTCGGTTGTGGCAGTAGCCCTGTTTACCGTGCTGCAGTCGCGGGTTCCGCCCAATGTTAGCAAATCCCTCCTTGCAGAATTACCTTGCCAGGAACCTTCCCCGGCTGCCTTACCGTCTAGGGAACCCGACTTGATCTATTCCGATGGCACCCGTTACTACGGAGCTGTTGCCAATGGAGTTCCCGCCACGGGTCGCGGCACGATGGTTTTCCCTACGGGCAATCGATACGATGGTGAGTTCCAGAACGGCAAACGCAACGGTTGCGGCACCTATAGCTTCGTCACCGGCCGACGCTATGTGGGGCAGTTCCAGAACGATCAGTTTCAGGGTCAAGGGTTGTGGCTACTAGACAATGGCGATCGCTATGTGGGAGGGTTTCAAGAGAACCGTTGCCACGGTGAAGGCACCTATCTGTTTGCCGACGGCAGAATCCAACGGGGAAGATGGCGGGATGGCAATCTGGAAGGTGGCAATTTGTCCTGTAATCCCTAAAGCCCTGGTTTGGGGCAAGGGATTGATCTCCATCATGGACTGAAAGAGAACGATCAAAACGATCAAGATGAGATCAGCCCAATCTCAAAAGACGCTCCTAGGCAATGCTAGGCACGGGTTAGATCAACACTGAACGGAATAATGCGGAATAATCTAGATAATCTGAGCTGTTTTGAACTGTTTGGAGGAGTGATGCAGATCGTTAAAAGCCCAAAACTTGTCCTGCTGGTAATCGTGCTGCTCATGGCCGAGATGGGGTTTAACAGCCGGACTGGGATCGCCCAAGATGCACCCGATCCGACGCCGACTGCCCCTACTGTACCGACTCCTGCACCGGCTCCTGTGCCTACACCCCAACCCACTCCGGTTCCTGCGCCCGCACCGGCTCCTGTGCCTACACCCCAGCCCACTCCGGTTCCTGCGCCCGCACCGGCTCCCGTTCCTGCTCCAACTCCTGCACCCCAGCCGGTTCCTGCGCCCGCACCAGCTCCTGTACCCCAGCCAACCCCTGCACCGACTCCGGTTCCTGCGCCCGCACCGGCTCCAACGCCAGGACCGACCCCCAGTCCTCGGGCACTCTGGTAGCTGAGCCAAAGCGGTGGATCAAGACAACCTAGTGCATAACAACGGTCAAGACAACGTGAAACGACAGCGAGCTTGGTTAGGCGTAAACTGCCTAGGCATGATGCTGACCCTGGCTGCAACAGTTGCGCCGGCAGCAACCGCTTCTCCTTCGGTTCACTCACCTTCTGCCGCCGAAGGAACAGCCGAGCGAACCTTTAGGGAGGCGGCGCTCCCCGTACTGCCACGCAGTCGTCCGGGAATTGAAGATTTGCCCCCCTTGCGACCGCTCTTTCCGGCATCTGCCGAGGTGCGGCTGGTGCTGAAACTCAAGGAGCGACGGCTCTATGTCTTTCAGGGGGAAGCGATTAAAGCCAGCTTTCCTGTTGCGGTGGGTAAACCGGGCTGGGAAACGCCAACTGGCTCGTTTCAGGTAACGGCAATGCTTCGCAATCCAGGCTGGACCAATCCTTTTACAGGTGAAGTGATGGCTCCAGGAGCAGATAATCCTTTGGGTGAGCGCTGGATCGGATTTTGGACCGATGGGCTAAACGATATCGGCTTCCACGGAACGCCCAATCGAGAGAGCATCGGGCAGGCGGCTTCCCACGGCTGTGTGCGGATGTTCAATGAGCATATTCGTCAGCTTTTTGAATGGGTTGATTTAGGCACTTCGGTAACGGTTGAGCCATAGAGGGTTGCAGTGTCTGGGTCGATTAGAGGACATTCCCAGCGGAGATCAGAGCCGAAACGCTCCGAAATCTCCGGGAGATCCTGACGAATGCCGGAACAACTATTAAGCTGAGAGCAGTCGACTATGTTTGGCGACCGTATACCAATTCGCTAGCGGGAAAATTTTGGTTGACATGTCTAATTCAATCAGCCCCCAAATTGGTTCCCAGATGAATCCCCCTTGGCAAGCTGGAGATCGACTGCTAGAGCAGTATCGGGTGACGGCAATCTTGGGCGAAGATGCATTAGGTGAGTTATACAAAGTTCATCACCTATCCTGGAAAACCGATTTGCTGGTTCGCTGCCTGAGTCGTGGGGTAGCAGCGTCCTTGGGTGGGGTGGAGTCGTTGCAAGCTGCGGTCGATCGCTGGATCAACTTAGGGGTTCATCCGCATATCCTCACCGCTTATACCCTGCGCTGCCCAGATACCCTGCCGCTGCTGATTACAGAATATCTGCCCAGCACATTGGGGGACTGGATCCGCGACCGCCGCCTATATACAGGAACCGCGCTGCGACGCATCCTAGATGTAGCCATTCAGACCGCTTGGGGGCTGCACTATGCCCAAGACCGCGGCATCAGTCCGGTTTGGGTCACGCCCGAAACCATTCGCCTGACGCCTGAGTCTGTGGCTAAACTTAGCGATGTTGGCTTGGCAGCCCCAACTACCGCTCGCGAACTGCCCACTTTATTATCGCCCCAGGCTGATCTCTGGAGTTGGGGTACCGTGGTTTTGGCGATGTTTGTGGGGGAAGCCGTGGCACCCGCCAATGCGACTCAGCGGCTCGATTGCTATCTCAATAGCGCCGGAGACGCAGCGCTGCCGCCTATGCCTGATCGGGTTGTTCAGTTGCTGCGTCGCTGTTTTCAAGTTGGTTCTGGTTCAGGAGAGAGCGCCTCGCTGTCTTTCTTAGCAATTGCTCGTGAACTTCAGGGGTGCTATCAAGCCAGCACCGGCTGTCCCTATTTTCGGCGGGAGCCTGGGCCGACTCAGGATGCCGATCTACTCAACAACAAAGCGCTGTGTCTTTGGGATGCAGGACAGGTTGAGGAGGCGATGGCGCTTTGGGAACAAGCACTAGCCATTCAGCCTCAGCATCCCGAGGCGATTTACAACCAAAATCTGCTGCGTTGGCGAGCGGGTGACATTGACGATGGTATGGTGCTGCGACAGTTGGAATATTGCCGCACCGTCAGCCAAGCCGAAAAGGTGGAATATTTAATTAGCCAGGTGCAGCTAGAGCGAGGCGATAGTGAAACGGCGCTGCAGCTCTTATCTCAACCGCCGGCTGACCCTGCCTCGGCTGGCATCGATCTCGAGGAGTGGAACGCTGCATTAGCAGTGGCTACGCAACATCCGAGCCGCAAGCGTTTGATGTGGCGGCTAGAGCAGACAACCCCGGAGGCTTCGGCTACCCCACCGGTCATTGCCTTGAGTGCAGATGGTCGCTATGGCCTATCGGGTGGAACTGATCGGCAGATTCGGCTGTGGGAAGTTGAAACGGGGCGGTGCCTCTACACGTTCAAAGGGCATCAAGGGGCTGTAACGGCAGTTACCTTTAGCGACGATGGCTGCTATGTGGCATCGGGTAGCGAGGATCAAACACTGCGGCTCTGGAATGTGACAGCCACGCACCTCGTCCACACCTTTGACGGGCTACGAGAACGGCGATCTGGCTACCAGAACGCGGTCGATCAGTGGCTTGAGCGCCTGAAAGTGACAGCCAAACTGGTATTAGGTCGGCATGGTGCCGGTCATCAGGGAACGGTGCGCTCGGTGGCGTTGAGTCCAGATCGGCAATACCTGCTGTCGGGGGGAGACGACCGAGCAATCAAGCTTTGGGATATGGAATCTGGGCGCTGTGTGCAGACATTTCATGGGCACCGGCAGCGGGTGTTTAGCGTCCAGTTTTGTCCCGATCGGCGGCATATCCTGTCAGCCAGCGATGATCAGACCGTTCGGCTATGGGATATTGTGACGGGACGAGTGGTGCGAACGCTGCAGGGGTTCCACGATCTGTCCGCGATCGCCCTGAGCACCGACGGGCGGCAGGTACTAACGGCTGGCTCACTAATGCGGCTGTGGGATTTAGACAGCGGCGAAGCGGTGAAAACCCTAGCTGCTCCTACGGCACGTGTCACGGCGGTTGCCTGGAGTGCCTGTGGGGACTATGTGCTGTCGGGTGGAGAGGATCAGCAGCTCAAACTGTGGCAGGTAGCAACGGGTCGATGTCTGCGGAGTTTTCCGGGCCATAGTGCAGCGGTTGCGACTCTTTGCCTAAGTGCCGACGGTCGCTATGCTTTTTCGACCGATGCTCAGGCGCTCCATGTTTGGGCGGTGGAATGCTCAACCCCTACACCGCTAGCTCCGCTGCGACCGGCACGCCGCTATTCTGTGGAAACCATATCGCCTAGCGATCGCAGTTACGTACAAGCCTTGATTGCTGCGCAGCAGTCGATTGAGCAAGGCTACTTTGTGGCGGCAGCACAGCAGTTGCGGCAAGCCCGCCTACAACCCGGCTACAACCAGAGCGCCGAGGCTGTCCAGGCTTGGCTGCGGCTCTATCTGCATCTGCCGCGCCACACGCTGAATGCCGTCTGGGAGCAGGCGAGTTTCCGGCGGCATACCGGCGCAGTGCAGGCAGTGGCCTTCAGCCCTGATGCCTGTTTGGCGCTTTCGGCTGGGGTCGATCAGTCGCTGAAACTGTGGGACATCACCCGAGAGCAGTGCTTGCTCAGCCTAGAAGGACACCGAGGCCCCATTCACAGCGTTGCCTTTGATCGCGACGGCAGTCTGGCTCTCTCGGCCGGTAGCGATGGTCAGGTGAAGGTGTGGCAAATTCCCTCTGGCGATGAGCGCTGGACCTTGACCGGGCATCGAGGGCCAATCTTTGCCATTGCCTGTAGCCCGGATGGTCGCCTGGCTCTCTCTGGCAGTGCCGACCGCACGCTGAAACTGTGGGATCTGACTAGCGGCGACTGCCTGCGAACGCTAGAAGGCCATAGCGGCGAAGTTACCACCGTGGCCATCAGCGCAGACGGGCGCTACGGACTCTCTGGCAGTGCCGACCGCACGCTGAAACTGTGGGATCTGACTAGCGGCGACTGCCTGCGAACGCTAGAAGGGCACAGTGCTGCCGTTCGCTCGGTCGGCCTAAGCGCAGATCAAAAACTAATTGTTTCTGGCGGCGATGACCAAACGCTGAAACTGTGGAACCTGAACGGTGACTGTCTACGCACCCTCAATGCTCATGCTGCAGCCGTACAGACCGTGCTGATCACGCCAGATAGCCGCTTTATCATCTCTGGCAGTGCCGATCAGTCGGTGAAACTGTGGAGCCTAAACGGTGACTGTTTGTGGACGTTGAACACCTCTGCCCCCGTTCGTTCGCTGGCCTTTAGTAGTGATAGTCGCTATCTGCTGTCTGCTGGCGATGACCCGGCGCTAACCCTCTGGCTACTCGATTGGGACTTGGTGGATACTCTGCCTGCCGCCTGGGACGAAGGAGCACGCCCCTATCTGGATGCGTTTCTGACGCTGCATCAGCCCCGAACGAGCACGCCAGATGCCTCGGGAGCGGCGGTTGGTTCCTCCGTTGCCAACTGGACCGATAGCGACCTGCAACGATTGCTGCGCACGCTGCAACAGGCAGGCTATGGTTGGCTGCAGCCAGAAGGGGTTCGTCAACAGTTGCTGCGCATGGCTCAGGCGGCGACCGTTAAGCCCGCTCTGCCCACAACAGATTCAACCGTATTCGCGACAGCATTCGTTACAGAATTTACCACTGCCTTCGGGGGACCAGGAACGCGGGTGATCCTTAGCTTCACTTCGGGTAGCCTCAAGGGGCAAGAGTTCATTTTCCGAGAGCGCACAACCTGCATCTTGGGACGAGCTAAGGATTGTCAAATTCAGCTCCCTAACGATGAGCAGCACAATACGGTCTCGCGCTATCATTGCGCCTTGGAGATCGAGCCGCCGGCGGTGCGGATCCGCGATCTGGGCAGCCTGCATGGTACTTACCTCAACGGGCAGTTGATTGGCAAGCGTTCACCCAACCCGAATGGTCAAGCTGCCACCGAATTTCCCACCCACGAGCTGACGAGTGGCGATGAGATCCGGCTGGGCAAGGCAGCGATGCGGCTCTCCATCGAGATTCGCCCGGCTGAAGCCACTTGGGTCGATGAAACAGCCCTCAATCATTAGTGGCTCAATTAGGAGTGGCTCAATTAGGCTCAATCCAATCAGGCTCAATCAGCTCAATCATGAGTCATGAATGGCTCTCATGAGCTGCTGAGACGATTCACCAGAAAACACCAACTGACGGGCAGAACCATCATCCTCAAAGGACTGTTCGCCTAGCCCCACCACTTCAACAATCACCGTGCGCGGTGGCGGCATCCACTGCCCAGAGCGTTCGTCGATACAGACAATGGTTTGCGACCCTTCTAACGCAACGCGGTAGGTCGTGGTAGCCCAAGCTCCATCGCGGTACTCAAAGCTATCGCCATCATCTTCGTAGAGCGTCCATTCACCGTTGCCAGACCAAATTTTGATCCGCAGCACCTTCAGCGGCAATTCCTCAACATGCTGCATCACCGGAGCCAAAGGAATGACTGCCCCTGCCTTGACATAGAGCGGCATCCGGTCCAGCGGAGCCGACGCCAGAATATGCTGACCGCCTTCGTGCTTTTCCCGTGTCCACCAATCGTACCAGGTGCCTTCTGGCAAATAGACCGAGCGGCACTCGATGCCCGGACGGCATACCGGAGCCGCCATCAGCGACGGTCCTAGCATTACTTGGTCAAAGAGCTGAGAGGTGTGCGGATCGTTCGGAAAGTGGTAGAGGAGTGGGCGCAGAATCGGGGCACCAGTGGTTGCCGCCTCCCAAAACAGCGTATAGAGGTAGGGCAAAAGCTGATAACGCAACTCGATGTACTGGCGGCAAATCTGCTCGACGTGCTCGCCAAACACCCATGGTTCGTGCCGCATGCTGCCGATGATGGAATGGGCCCGCATTAGTGGGTACAGCATTCCCACCTGGATCCAGCGGGCAAACAGCTCGGCAGTGGCATTCCCAGCAAAGCCGCCAATATCAGCTCCGACAAAAGCAACACCCGACAGCCCGAGATTACAGAGCATCGGCAGCGACATCTCCAGATATTCCCAGCGGGAGTGGTTATCCCCCGTCCATACCGCTGACCAGCGCTGGATACCGGCAAAACCCGCTCGCGTCAGCACAAAAGAGCGCGTCTGCGGGCGAAGTCGTTCTAGCCCTTCGGCGGCGGCACGAGCCATCATCATGCCGTAGAGATTGTGGGTCTCGGCGTGATCCGTCCGTTCTTGCAGCGGACCCTGGGGCGCATCCAGCGGAAACCAAATTTTAACGCCCGGATCGCCAAAGGGACGGTCATTCATAGCGGGTTCGTTCATGTCGTTCCAGATGCCGGCCACGCCCGCATCAGTGAGTACATGGTGCCAGTCGCCCCACCAGCGCCGTACCTCCGGACGCAGGAAATCAGGAAACACCGCCCGATCGGGCCAGACATAGCCGTGAAAGACTTTGCCCTGAGCATCGCGAACGAAATAATCCTGCTCTAACCCTTCATCAAATACAGCATAGTCACCCTCGGGTTCAAACTTGACCCCTGGATCCACAATCGTCACCACCTTGAAGCCGGCCTCAGTCAGGGTTTGAATCAGGGCTTGGGGCTGGGGAAAGCGCTGGCGATTCCAGGTAAAGACGCGGAAACCCTGCATATAGTCAATATCGAGGTGAATTACATCACAGGGCAGGCGACGCTGGCGAAACTCCTGGGCCAACTGCTGCACTTCAGCTTCCGAGTTGTAGCTCCAGCGGCACTGATGGTAGCCCAAGGCCCAGCGCGGCGGCAGCGGCATTCGCCCGGTGAGATCGGTATAGGTGTGGAGAATCGTAGCCGGTTCCGGACCATAGAGAATGTAGTAGTCGAGTTCGGATGTTTCTGCCTGCATCCGGCACACCCCTGCTTCGTCGGCACCGACATCAAACTGACTGCGGCAGGTGGTATTGAGAAAAATACCGTAGCCTAGCTGCGGCCGCAGTACCAGAAAGAAGGGAATCGCTTGATACATCGCGTCCGTGAGAGCGTGGTAGTCGAGCGAGTCGGTGGTCCAATTCGTCAATCGTCGCCCGATCTGGTCGAGCAGGCCGGTGCGCTCACCAAAGCCATAGAAATGCTCGTCGGGTTCAATCTGCTTCCAGCAGGCGACACTGCCCGGTCGCCAACCCATACTGCGCGTCTCATCCTGAGCGAAGGGGCGGTCCTGACAGTCAAAACAAGTTAGGCGACCCGATGCCCGCTCAATGCGGACGCGAAGCGCGGCAGTGGTCAGCTCGACCCAGGCATCGGTTTCTTGCAGCTCAAAAGCAGCCGGGAGCCAATCATCGTCGTCGCGGGTCACGGACCAGGAGCGGCGCGGCAAAAACATCCCGGTAGGAGCCAACCGTACCCGGATCAGATTTGCTGCCAGCACGCTCAGCCGCAGTTGGGCTGTCCCATTGGAAAAGGTCACCGCTTGAGAATTCTGCTCGATCAACTTTACCGCTCCCAAGGTAGACCAAGGAATTTCCGCCACCGGCAGTTGCCCAACAAACTCTGGCATAGATCTCTATCCATAAATCTCTCGCTCCACACTATCCGGGATCGAGCTGTTTTCCAATCTCTATCGCGAGACGGGCTTTCGCCGATGCGACTCCCTCCTCAAGGAGGATTCTCATCTGTAGCGCCTCGGTCTACCGTCGGTGTAGCGGCACACAGCGCCGATGAAACGAGCTCAATGAAAGGCGAGATGAAACTGGAGGTTTAGCAATGCAGCTCACCGATCGAGTCGCCCTAATTACCGGAGGCGATTCAGGCATTGGTTTGGCGACCGCCCATTGCTTTGCCCGCGCAGGAGCCAAGGTGGGGGTGCTAGGGCGGAATTCCGATGAGGTGCAGCACACGGTAGACGAAATTCAGCAGCAGAGCGGCACAGCCCTGCCTCTGGTCGCAGATGTTTCCCAACCAGAAGCGATGCAGCAGGCCGTTGCTCAGCTTGTTGATGCCTGGGGGCGACTCGATATTGTGTTTGCGAATGCCGGCATTAACGGCGTCTGGGCACCCCTCGAAGAGTTGGACCCAGAAGACTGGGACCAGACCTTGACGGTTAACCTGAAGGGCACCTTTCTAACGGTGAAATATGCTGTTCCTTACTTGAAGCGGCAGGGCGGTTCAGTGATCATTACGTCTTCAGTTAACGGAACGCGTATGTTCAGCAATACTGGAGCCACAGCCTATGCTTGCTCGAAGGCAGCCCAAGTCGCCTTTGCCAAAATGGTTGCGCTGGAACTCGCTCAGCACCGCATCCGCGTCAATGTTATTTGCCCCGGAGCCATCGCCACCGACATTGATCAAAGCACCGAACAGCAGAATTTGCAGGGGATACGTCCCCGCGTTGAATTTCCCGAGGGCATGATTCCCCTCACTGGCGGCAAACCGGGTCAGGCTGAACAGGTAGCAGATTTGGTACTGTTTTTGGCTTCAGATGCTGCCAGCCACATCACGGGCACTGAACTGTGGATCGATGGTGGTCAATCACTGTTGCAAGGCTAGCAGGAAAGTACTGGATATACTTAGGTATACTTGGCAATTGATAGGAGTGGCGCTTCTAGAAGCAACCTCAGGGGAATCTATAGAAGGGGGCTGTAATATTACTCCTGATTTGATGTGCCAATGCTTCGGCAGTCGTAGCGCTGATAGTATGTTGGCTAAATTCAGCAGCATGACGCCAGGGATGAGACTGACGATCTGGGTCAGTTTGGTAACGAGGAATGATATGCCAGTGGACATGTGGCTCGCTATTCCCATAGCAAGCATAGTTCATTTTATAGGGATGAAATGTAGCAACAATGGTATTGGCAGCATACATCACTTCTCTTGGAATAGTGTCGTTTGCACGGCTGCCGATAATTCGTGTAATTCACGCACATGCTGCTTGAATAGCACCAGTGAATAGCCACGATGAAACTGATGATCGCCAACAACGAAGAGCGAGTGCTCTAATTCGCAGATGACATAGGGATTACTGCCCTGTCGCCAGGCAGCTAAACGCTGGCAAATTAAACAATCCATTTAATAAACCAAATCCATCGCTTATTCTAAGGGTTATTCTAAGGGTCTCAAGGGGTTCACGTTTGGCATAGGGTGGGCAATATTACGCTGACTCGGGTACCGCCAATCGCCGCTGAAGACTCAATGATCAGCTCGCCTTGGTGAGCTTCTACAATGCGCTTGACGATAGCCAATCCTAAACCATTGCCAGTCGATTTGGTCGTAAAGAAAGGCTGAGTCAGGCGAGGCAGCACGTCGGCTGGAATTGGAGCACCGCCGTTGTAAATATGCAGACAAACTCTATGCTCGCAGGGCACAATGCTGCAGCGCACCTGTCCGCCTTCAGGGCTAGCTTCACAAGCATTGTCTGTTAAGTTGATCAAGACCTGCTTGAGCTTATCACGGTCCCCTAGAATGTAAACCGGAGCTGACGCCGGCAGAAACTCAATAGTCCGATTCGCCGCCCAAGGCTGCGTACGAACGGAGTCGAGCAAATCCTGCATCAGCGCATTTACATCCAGCGGAGAGGTCTGTAGCGTTTGGCAGCGGGCATACTGCAGAATTTCGTTGAGTAGTCGCTGTAAGCGATCGGCCTCTTCCAGGGCCAGATTGAGTCGCTGCTGGTCCCGGGCTGATAGCTGCAACTGGCGGAAGGACTCTAGCCCCATCAGCACCGTTGTGAGGGGGTTGCGCACCTCATGCACAATCATCGCGGCCAGTTCCCCGATTTCCGCAAGGCGTTCCAAGGCTTTCTCGGCTTGTTTGCGCTCAGTGATATCGTTTGCCACTGATACTAGGCAGGCTTCCCCATCAATCTGGATCAGCTCAGCCGAAAACAAAATGGCCCGCAATTCTCCCGTTTTGGTGCGGAAGGTGTATTCCAAGTTGCGCACGGCTCCGTCTTGCTGCAATTTTTGGATCAGCTCGTCTCGGGACTGAGGGCTGTCCCACAAATTCAGCTCTAGTGCACTGCGGCCAATCACCTCTTCTAGAGTGCTGCCGTAGAGGTGCAAAAAGCTATCGTTGACCTCAATTAACCGTCCGGTTTCTAGAGTGCTAATCAGCAGTGCCGACGGGCTGGAATGAAAGGCTTTAGCAAATTTCTCCTCGGACTGGCGCAGGGCACGCTCGGCTTGGCGGCGTTCGCTAATGGCGGCAGAAACCTGTTCGTACATCTGGTCAAAGGCAGCGATTACGTCGCCTAATTCATCGTGGCGCTGCAGCGACAGGGAATCAAATTCAGGCGGAGACTGATCCTGCTGGACAGCGTGCCCCGCCTTCAGCAAATCGCTACGCAACAGCAAGATGGGCGTGATTAGGGCAGGCTCTAGCCCAATCCAGGTTGCCCCCGTCACAAAAATGGAGATGATGGTCACCAATCCAGCAATTCGCCCGAGGAAGGCCAGCAGTTCGCGATGCACAGAAGTCGCGTCGTGGCGAATGATCAGCACATATTGATCGGCTAGAGGCGCAATAGACCAAGCGGCATCGTATCGTGCCGGTTGCCAACGGTGAATCGTTGCTTGCGGATTTTGCTGCACCGATGCAAAGGTCAACTCCGGTGGCTCACCAAACGTACCCACCAGCTCGCCCGTAAGCCGATAAAGTGTGCCGCCCCGAACATCGGCAGGTAGCACCAATTGCTCTAACCGCGCTAGCACCGCTTCATCGGAGGCAGGTACTGCTCCTACCAAACCTCCTTCTACCCGCGCACTAGCCAGATTCTTAAGGTAGGCAAGCAGCTCTTGCTGGCGACGGTAGATAGAAGGCAACAAAATCACGGCTTCAATCAGCACAATGCTGAGAAACACCCACAGCACAATCCGTCGCGACAAGCGTGCCTGAAACAGGTGACGCATCCATTGCGGTTTAGCGGACACAAGGCTGACCTCCAGGAAAGCAGACACCTGGCAAAGAGGTTAGAGAATTTCATCGTCGCAAAACCCCTTCAACCCAGGCAATAGGGTACTGAAGCTGAATCCTGATGCCATTGCCATGCAATTGTAACAAGATTGCTTTCACCCCGGGTGAAGCACCCAAATGAGCCACCTAAATAAGCTATAGATGAGCCACAAAAAAAGCAGCCTGGGGGGCTGCGCGATTAATCTTTCACCTGATTTGCCGTTAGCCTACCATCCGGCGCGGGCAGCCGTCAGTTGTGCAGCACACATCCTCCTTTCCACTCAGAACGCCCCCCTATCAGTCTAGGACGCATCATCTGTCAACCCGGTTCAGCCCGATTCAGTTCCCGTTGATCAGCATTCGGACCTACCTCTAAACGAATCACTAGACTAAGATATCTTTGATATCTTTCGAGCGCAGCGCCTCCTTAGCCCATGGTAGTGCCCGTTGTCCTGTCCCTACATGATGTCTGAACCTCCTCCCTCTTCCCCTGCCCGGCAACGCGGACCGGTCAGCCTGTTTCTGGGAACCACCTATCCGCTGCGAGCGCTGCAAGTGCTAATTGCTACACCACGCCTGCAAAAGTATGTATGGCTGCCGATTTTGCTCAACCTGGTGCTGGGCATAACGCTGTATGCGAGCTTGCTAACAGCCGGCTGGTCCGCTATTGATGCCCTAGTAGCGAAGCTGACCACCTGGGTTGCCCAGGGTCCGCAAATCGGCACTAGCTGGACAATACTGCCCCAATGGAATGTATCGTGGTGGCCTTTACCCGACTGGCACCTGCCCAACTGGAGCATTGCTCTCCCAAACTGGCTGCCCGCTGCAAACTGGTTCCCGTTCCATTGGCCGCCCGTTCATCCACCGCAGATCAATTGGCCCGAAATTAACTTGCCACCTGTTGCTGTACCTAACTGGCTTTGGAATCTGCCGGACATAGGACTGGCCATGGTGATCGGGCTGCTACGAATTGTGCTGGTGATTAGCCTGCTGCTGATTACCGGGTTTGTGCTGTTGCAGTTTGGCGTGTTGCTGGGGTCACCGTGGTATGGGCGGCTATCGGAAGAACTAGAGAAACTGCAAACCGGACAGTTGCAGACCATTCCGGTCAATCCGATTCAGGAGATTTGGCGGGCGCTGCTCTACGAACTCAAAAAGCTAGCGCTGACCATTGGCTTAGGGGTGCCGCTGTTGCTCTGCCACTTTCTACCCGGATTGGGCACCTTGATCGCGACAGGCGGCGGCATTGCCCTCGCTGCCACCATTGTCTGTCTCGATTTTCTCGATTCGGCCCTAGAGCGACGACGACTGCGATTCCGGCAAAAGCTAGGTCTGATTGGGCGCAGTTTGCCTGCCAGTGCCGGCTTTGGGCTGGTCTGCTTGGGGCTAGTTAGCATTCCGCTGCTGAATTTGCTAGCAATTCCCGTCTGTGTAGCAGCCGGCACCCTGTTTGCCTGCGAGCGAATATTACCGCTGCTGCCTGCGACCTACCTGCCGTCTCACCGCAAGGGGCATCGGTAATGATAGAGACACCTCTGGGTTGGGCGCTCTTGCTGGTGCTGGGCGTCGCGACTGGCATTTTGTCGGGGTTGCTAGGCATCGGCGGTGGGCTGCTCATGGTACCGGCACTAACTCTGTTGGGAGTACCGCTCGTGCAGGCTACAGCTACGAGTTTAGTAGGGGTGTTTCTTAGCTCGCTGTCGGGCAGCATGCGCAACCTGAGCATGGGCGAACTGAACTGGCGCGTTTCCCTAACACTGGCTGGCTTTGGCATCCTCACGGCTCAGGCTGGAGCTTGGTTAGCCGACCGCTTACCCGACGCTTGGCTGTCGCTAGCCTTCGCCGGGCTGTTGCTGATTACTATTTACCTGATGCACCTGCGGCAATCGCTGCAACGTCAACAAAAGCAAGACAGAGTGCCGTCTGCAACACCTGCCTTTGCCCCCACCGCTGGGATTGGCTTGCTAGCCGGACTGCTGTCGGGGTTGTTTGGAGTCGGTGGTGGTGTAGTGATGGTACCACTGCAAATGCTGCTGCTGCATGAGCCAATCAAATCGGCGGTACGCACCAGCCTAGGGGCAATTGTGGCCATTGCAATCTCAGGATTGGCTCAACATACAGCCAACGGCAATGTACTCTGGTTGCCAGGAATTTGCCTGGGGCTAGGTGGCATCGCGGGGGCGCAACTAGGAACCCGCCTACTCCCCCGTCTGCCCGACCGCGTGGTAGGTTGGCTTTTTCGCCTCTTCCTGGTTGGCTTGGCTGTGTATATGGTGCTACGGGGCGTTGCGAACTGGGGTTGACTGCATCAGCCCAGCTTACGTCAGCGTTGACGGCGCGACTCGCTTCAGATACTCTTGCTCGGTAATTAGGTCTTGAACGCTGTCTAGCCGGTCGAGAAATACCATGCCGTTGAGGTGATCAAACTCGTGCTGAAAAATGCGGGCAACGAAATCCGTCAGCTCTTGGCGCAGTCGCTTGCCGTCACGAGTGGTGTATTCCACTTCAATGCGGCGGTAGCGCGGCACCAGTCCCCGAATGCCAGGCACACTCAGACACCCTTCCCAATCTTTCACGACTTCACCGCAATGGCTAATTAGCTGGGGGTTGATCATCACAGTCGGCTCCATAGTCGGGGCATTCGGATAACGCAAATTGGGACGCGATGCCACAATCAACAGGCGATAGGAGGCAGCCACCTGAGGCGCAGCAATGCCAACACCGTTTGAGTGAGTGAGCGTGGTGAGCAGTTGGTCAATCAGGGTTTGAATTGCATCATCCTGAACCGAGTACACCGGCTGAGCAATCAAACGCAACACGGGATTACCCAGTTGAGAAATCTCTAAAACATCAGTCATGGCGCAGCTCGCTGAAACAACGGAACTCCACCCTTACTCTACCGTGCTCCTCGGTGGCTGTCCTGTGCCAGAAGGCCAATTTCAAGACAAGACTAGGGAACTAGTGCCACACGAAGACTTGCGCTTCGTACTCTCCCAAGTCGAGGGTCAAGGTGTCATTGCTAACTTCGACATCATAGTTGGCAGTCCACTCATGCCACGTTCCATTGACGGGGAAATGAGGCACCTGATAGCCAGCTAAGAATTGATCCGAGAAATTAACCACAACCACAACTCGTGAGCCTTCGTCATTCCAGCGGGTATAGGCAAAGACCTTGCCTTCTGGATTCTCGTGGAAAAACTCGATATTGGTTGTGTGGAGAGCAGGGTTGGTCTTGCGCAGAGCGATCAAGCCTTTGTAGTACTCGAACAAGCTGCGATTATCGTCATGACCCAGCAGCGTCCAATCAATTTTGGCCGAGTCAATTGTCTTTGTTTTGTACTCACCAAACTCTTCGCCCATCCACAGCATTGGAATACCCACGGCAGTCATCACAAGTGCCGCACCTAGCTTGCGTCGGCGAAAGGCTGCCTCACCCAAGATGCCACGCTCACCTAAATCCGCCATCACATGATTGTGATCGTGATTGGTCAGATAATTGACCGTGTTTGTGATCCCCATGTAGCCGCGTCGCTTTGGGTCCAGGACATTTTTCAGGCTTTCTAGGTCAAAGGTGTCGCCCAACAGGTGAGGCAAAACCGTATGGTAGAAGCTATCATGCCAGCAGCCATCCATCGGTCCTTCCAGGTTGGTAATGCTGGGATCATCGGGAATATATTCCGCAACATTGTAGAACGGTTTGGGTCCTGCCGCCTGTTTTGCCTCTTGTACAATCCAGTGCATGAAGTCAAAGTTGCCGATCTGCCGCGCAGCATCGTAGCGAATCCCATCTAGATGGTACTCACTCACCCAGTAGCGCACCGTATCGCCAATGAACCGGCGAGCGGGGTAAGTTTCTAGAGCTTTGTCGTAGTGCTCGTAGTTAAACTCAGGTCCCCAGTTGAACTCGGGATCTTTAGGGTCGTGATGGTACCAGTAATCGTGGTCGATTTGCGTCAAAGGACAGGTCGATTCGGAGTGATTGTAGATCCCATCCATGAGGACTCGAATGCCCCTGCCGTGGCACTCGTCAATTAAGTGCTTCAAATCAGCCGTTGTGCCGTAGCTCGATTCAGGGGCAAAGAAGTGGCGTGGATTGTATCCCCAGCTATAATCGCCTGGATATTCCTTGACCGGCATCAGCTCAATAGCATTGATTCCAAGTTCGCACAGGTAGTCCAGCTTCTCGACAACATGCTGATACTGCCCCCGGGCGTAGGGGTCATCTTCGCCGCCAGAAAAATCGGCCACATGCATTTCATAAATAACCAGCTCGTGATCGGCAGGCAGAGGCTGATCGTCGTGCCGCCAGACATAGGTATCCACAATGCGTTCGCCGTCTTTGATGCGGACAATGCCGTTTTCTTCAGCGCTGTTGCCATCTACATCTGTAGCGTAGGGGTCCGTAATATCTACCCACTGGTCAGGCTCGAAGAACCAAGACTTGGACTGGACCCGAAACTTGTAGAAATACTCTCCGTCCTCTAAATCGACCGTAACCCGAAAAAAGCCGTCTTTTCCCTTCTCCATCGGGATTGCCTGCCAGTCTGAAAAGGATCCCATCAGAGCTGCTCCCGCATTGTAAGGAGCGAACAACGTAAATTCAATGGGGTGTGCCATAAAACTCCTTAAACATACTCCAGAGAGATAACTGCATTGTTCTGGCGACTGAAGCTTCTGCACATCCCGCCAAAGATGTAATCTCAGGCTATAATCTCACTCATTTCGATGCTGTCCTTTCAACCCTATCCAGGGCACAGTGCTTTACGCGCTTTCGTCCTAAAGGCTTTTGTCCTAGCCACCTCACCCTACCAGAGGAGGCACTCATCCCCCGGTTCAATCCCCTAGTCTAATCCTCCAGTGGGCAGATGCTTCCTAGACTGGGTTTGCCTACGATAAAAGCATTCAATGCCATACTTGATGCACTTGATGCAACCTATCGCAGAATTGAGATACTCAGCCCAATCGCGTCAGACGCAGGGAAGAGGGAGTAACTGTAGCTCACTAAGGGATCAAGTTTGAGTTTATTTTTGAGGAAAATAGTATGCTTGGATTTTTCTTTACAACCCTAGCAACCGCTTTAAGCTTACTCGTTGTCGATCTGGTCGTGCCTGGGGTCAACATTGCTAACTTTCCGGCTGCCATGGTCGCTGCTTTGGTTGTAGGTTTAATTAACTCTTCCGTGAGACCTGTATTGTTAGCCTTGTCTTTACCCCTAAACTTTCTTACCCTAGGATTGTTTTCATTCGTAGTGAACGGGCTATGTTTCTGGCTGGCATCAGTGCTAGTGCCTGGATTTGCAGTTCGTGGGCTAATTGCCTTTCTGTTGGGTCCCGTCATTCTGTCCTTTGTCAGCACACTTTTAAACCGCTACTTCGCCGAGAAGAATCCCAGCCTTGGGTTGAAGACAGATGCTAAGACAGAAGCTTAAGGTGCGCTAGCTGTAAAGACGGTGCTGATGCAGCACTGATCCAGAGCAATTTTGGTTAAGCTGTGGTTGTCCTGAGTACCCGATGTTAAGGTTGGGTACTCATTTCTGTAAGTGCTTCTCTGTAAGTGCTTCTACAAGTATTTCTGCTATTTCTGCAAATGTCCTGAAGGGTTACTGATAAATTGACTATGAATACGACAGTTGATACTCAACTTCAACGGGCTGGAGAACTCAAGCAAGCCTTTGTTGATTTTGTCTTAGATGCCGACGGAGAGCTAGCAACCGCCCTAGAAAGTTTTAGTGCAGCGCAACTCACCCGCAGTCAGCAGACCGATTTGAATCGCCGCGAGCTGGTAGTCGATCGCTTCCTGATTGAAGGAGTAGTTGGTAATGCCACTCCCATTGACTTATTCCTAGAGAGCGAACCCGATCTAACACCCGCTGATCGTCAGCTTGTGATTTCTTGGCGGCGCAGCTTTATCGGCTTATTTGCGATTGTCAAGCGGCTGCCCGATGGCTTTGAGCTGATGAATTGGACCACTGCCAAACATTATCAGGTGAAGCCCAGTTCTCCCAAGGCCAAACAAGACATGGAGCGTCTCAAAGAGGGGGAAATCCTGCTGACGCAGATTGCTCCAGTCACGGATGAGTACTGGATGTTCTCTAGTCCCTGGACCTCGCTTGGAAAATTGGGTAAGCCGAAACTGGCCGTAGCGATAGGAAATTTTAAGCAGAATTACAAGCCTTACCTCTACAGCGACGCACCGGAACTATTGGCTGAGGCCTGGGCTTCGGTAGAACGCTATCACCGAGACTTTATCCAGTTCTTTGGCAGTGACGAGGTGACTCTGTCGGGGTACGAGCTAGGCAAAAAGTTGGCCGAGTTTCAAGAACAGTTGACGCAAAAGCGGCTAGAAGCAGCAGGGATAGATAGCTCGAAATCGCTAGCAGAAATTGCCGCCGAGTCGGGGATGACTGAAGAAGAGATCGAGGAGGCAGCAGAGGCAATGGGGGCCGATCCCAAAGCCGTGAGCCAATTCTTTGCTCAAAAGGGACAGGCGAAAATGGTAACTCCGACAATCGAATTGCCGGCTCCGCTGAAAAAAGCTGAGCAGGTGACGGTCTTGACCCATCCCCGCTGGGGGCAAGTGTTCTTACCCACCTACACTCAATTTCTGGCAATACTGCAAGCGGCGGATTGGCGCAGCGTTCCCAATGCTGAGGCACTAGTGCGAAAATATCTTGAGGATCCAGAAGTAAGTGCTTTTGTGTGGCAACGCTTGGCGCAGCAGTACCCAGAGCCACTGCAAACGATTTTGCGAGAAGTGTTAGAACGACCGAATTTGAATGTGGCAACCGATTTGGATGCGTTGCTAATGGAGTTCAATAAGCCCCTCGAAATCGAGCTACCCGAGATTGCCAGTGTACCGATTCACCTCCATGAATTGTTTCAAGATGCATTAATGGAGGTTAACAAAGAGCGCCCCAAAAAGAAAAAGACCAAAGCTAGCGGTGGGTTTCAGCGTTGAGATGAGAGAGTAGCGATCATATAAGAATCAACTGTTGATTCAGTACACCTCTCCTTTGATGAACTTAGATATATCCCACGACAGAAGGTAACCAGGAATGAGTTTGTTACGCTGAATGCAACAAAATAAAAACAGTAGATGGGGTATTAAAGATGAATATTATTGCCTGGTTGCTGTTGGGACTTTTGGCAGGTGCCATTGCCAAGGCTATCTATCCAGGGCATCAAGGTGGGGGTATTCTAGCAACGATTATTCTGGGAATCATTGGCGCTTTTATTGGGGGTAGCCTGTATACGCTGTTAACCACCGGCACCTTGCAGCTTGCCGCTACTTCTTTGAGCATCCCAGGATTACTTGTTGCGGTTGTAGGGGCTATAATCGCAATCTTCATTTGGGGACTGATGACACGCCGTACCACAATTTAAAGTGGGTACTTCGCTTAGATACCAGGGACATGTCAACAGATTAGTTGGGCGTTTGCAGTAGCATGATGTGACAATACCTCAGTTCCTTTTCCTTTTCCTATCTCTCTAGACTTGGGTGTAAGTAAGGCGCTTTCAGTAGGTTGGCTGGAAGCGCTTTTGCTTGGCAGGGGATAGACTTCAGTTTGACCCTCTGTCTAACGATAGAGCTGAAAGTAGACCACAGATAGATGTAAGCTGATCTGGTGATCCTGAATACTCATAGGTGGTTTTTGGTTTTGCCGCCCAGCTCCAGTTTGCCGATCCAGTGTGCTAGATGCTGACCTGAAGGTGGCTTTAGGGATTGCATCTTTATCGGTTCATCTACGATAGGAGCCAGCGATTTTATCTTGCAATTTTGCTGGTTTTCCGCTCAACGAATGTTCGTCACGTTTTTGTCTACGACTCAATACAGCTCAATAGCACTAAGTAAGGGTTATCTATGGTTACAACGCCTCCGTCACAATTTTCGCAAGAACAGTACAAAGTTGACGACGCTAATCAAGAGCTAGAGGTATTAGCTCAAGCTCCGACTGCGGAAAGCGAAATCGATCTCGAGTTTCTCTACACCCGCGATATTGAATTCCGTCAGGAAACGATTTATTTCATTGTGGTGGATCGCTTTCACGATGGCGATGCTGAAAACAGCGAAGGTCCGAATCCCGAGTTGTATGATCCCAGCGGTGAAGATTGGGGTAAATATTGGGGAGGCGACTTGCAAGGGATCATCGACAAACTTGATTACCTACAGGGACTTGGTGTTACAGCGCTATGGTTGACGCCACTGTTCGAGCAAGTTGAAGATCTATTTGTGGGTAATGCTGCCATTCATGGCTACTGGACAAAAGACTTCAAGCGCATCAATCCCCGATTCTTGAAACAAGGGGAGAATCCATCATTGAACCAGACCCAGGAAACACGGGATACCACCTTTGACCGTCTAATAGAAGAGCTACACAAACGCAAGATGAAGTTGATTCTGGACATTGTTTGCAACCACAGCAATCCAGATTTCAGCGGACGCAAAGGGGAGCTGTATGATGATGGAGTTAAGATTGCTGATTTCAACAATGATGAGCGCAATTGGTACCATCACTATGGCGAAGTGACGAACTGGGAAGATGAGTGGCAGGTACAGAACTGCGAATTAGCGGGACTAGCTACGTTCAACGAAAACAACAGCGAGTATCGAGAATATATTAAAGCGGCCATCAAGCAGTGGCTTGACCGAGGTGTCGATGCTCTGCGGGTTGATACCGTCAAGCATATGCCGATCTGGTTCTGGCAAGAATTCACCGGCGATATGTATAAGCATCGCCCCGATGTGTTTATCTTTGGTGAATGGATCTATAGCCATCCGAGCGATTCGCGTTCGGTGGAGTTTGCCAACTGCTCCGGGATGAGCATGCTAGATTTTGGCTTGTGTGTTGCCATTCGGTCGGCCCTAGCCCAAGGGGCGGAAGGGGGCTTCCACTTGATTCAAGATGTGCTGGATCAGGACCATCAATATAACAGCGCCACAGAGCTGGTGACGTTTATCGACAACCACGACATGCCGCGCTTTCAGTCGCTCAATCCCGATCCTGACATGTTGCGGGTAGCCATTGCATTTGTCATGACGACTCGGGGTATTCCCTGCCTCTACTACGGCACCGAGCAGTATCTGCACAATGATACTGATGGAGGCAATGACCCCTATAACCGCCCGATGATGGAGCAGTGGGATACCGACACGGAGATCTATCGCTATGTGCGGTTGCTTTCGGGCGTACGCCGCTTAAATCCCGCTATTTCTCTGGGCAGCCAGTGGCAGAAGTACATTACGCCAGATGTCTACTGCTATGTGCGCCGCTATCGCGACTCCCGCTGCTTTGTGGCGCTAAATCGTGGTGAAGCCGTTACCCTTCCCGAGGTAGAGACCGAGCTGCCCGACGGTGAGCATACCTGTGTGGTTACCCGCAATAAGTACGACGTCAAAGATGGCAAGATTTCCAATTTGCAGCTTGATACGCGGGGTGTGGTGGTTCTAAGCCATGTGGGTGAACGAGTCAAGGGACAAACCATCGTTCGGGCGCAACTGAACGGAGTGCAAACCCAGCCGGGTGAAACCATTGTCATTCTTGGAGATTGCCCGGAGTTAGGCAACAACGATATCAGCAAAGCCTACAAAATGGAATACATTAATTCCAATACTTGGTTTGCTGAAATTCCCTTTGATGAGAGTGCTGGGCAGCTCATTACCTACCGCTATGCCATGCTGCGGGAAGGTCGGGCACCCTTGCGGGAAAACATTGTGCCGCGTCGCTGGGTGCTGGCGTCTGAAGGCACGGTGAAGTGGCGAGATACTTGGATCCCTGGTCGCGAATCCTGAGGTTTTCGCTAGGCGGGTTGAAGGGCACAACCATATTGCTTTTCAATCTGCCTGCCTAAACCAAAGACTGTCCTTCCGTCTGGATGCCCCTCATATCCCCTCGTGTAGGGTTCCCTAAACGTTTTGCGCCAAACAATTCCATCCCATGACCCGACGCATCGTTGTGCAGGGACAATTCTATGTGCCGTTTATCGTGACAAACACGGGCGGCGGCACAGCCGAGGCGGTGCACCTTGTTGGCGAACTGCGGGTCAATGGTCGCCTAGAGGAAGCTGGCGATCAGGAGATTGATTTTCTTTCGAGGGGCAAGGAGGAAGGAGCATTCGTCTTCAGCCGCGATCCGCGCCAGGGCGATCTGAGGTTGCGAGTTGCAAGTTATAAGCTGCCTTAAAGCAGTGCTCTCCTCTACAGTTCCTCAGTCTTCGAGCAGCACCTGCGGTCCTCGTCGGTCTTGCGCGAGAAAGGCTCGATCGTTCGGAATGGCCGCCACAGGTTCAGTTAAGGTAAATTCGCCGGCTTCAATGCGCTGCTTCAAGTCTAGCGCCACCTGCCGTGATAGGTATAGGCTAGCCAACGGTGCCGTTCGGACCGATTTGCCGTCAATCGTCACTCGCCCAGATTTGAGCTGGGCATAGCTGACTAAACCAAACGTGGGCCGCACCCGTCGCGGAATCGAGAAGTCCACGATGGGAGCCACCAGATCTTTATCCTGAACCGCGCAGCGCACCACCACTTCTTCGTTGAGCACTGGCAGCGGCACGCCAACCCCCAACATCAGCGAAGGACCGTAGCTCTTGAAGTAGCATCCCCGAACCCAACGTGACTGCATCTGCTTGGCATCTCCAATTAAAGCCAAGGTCGCTGCCGGGCCAATAGGTGTCCGATTGGGTAAACGCTTTTGCAGCGGAAAGTGCTGCGTACCTTCCCAAGCAACATAGCCAATGCCGCCGCCCAGCAAAATTCGCGTTCCAATGCCAATCAAATGCAAGTCAGGGTCATTCATCAACGGCGAAAGCGCTCCTGGATTCGAGTAAACGGCATTGCCCAAGTGAGGCTGCAAGGGTCCAAGATAGGTATACAAGGGACGGTCGCCGCCATTAACACCCACAATAAAGTTCTGGTAAAGATTGCGCGGATTAAACAGGTAAAACTGGTTGATGGTATCGCGGGTAATCGTCGTTTCAAAGGAAGCGCGAGAATAACAGTCTGTGACCTGACCCAAAGCCCGGAGATGCACCGCTTTACCGGCCACGAGGTCTTCAATCACATGACCGCCGCCCCTTTCGCGAAACTCTTCGCTGTCATTGCCCTCGCCAATGCTGGAAGCATAATCAGTAACCTGCGTGGCTCCTAAATACAAATCCACCGCACCAAAGCCCGAATAGGCCGGAACACCATCCAGCCAGCACTGGCGGATCTTGATCGGCGGATCGGTATGTCCCAAATTCAAAATGGCTCCCGACGACTCCATCGGCTCAAACGTGCCCGTAGTAATGACGTCGACCTGCTGAGCCACCGCCGCTACGCCGAGTTCTGCGACCTTGGATTTCAGTTCTTCCACAGTCCACACTACGACCTGCTGGCGCTGAATTTTGTCATTGATTTCTGCAATTGTGCGGGTTACCATACCCCTCCTCTGCCTAACTTGGCTCATTGGCTTGCCAGGCCCGCCACACCAATGCAATCCCCATCAGCAGGGTCGGCAGCAGCACTAGCGTCAAGGCAACAGGGGCAGAAGCGGGAATCGGCAGCATCGGACCACCATACTTAATAGCAACCGCTAGGGCCAGTGAGGCAAGCATCACTTTGAGGATCACATTCAATGGACTGTTCATGCCAACGATTCATCAGATTTGCAATAAAAAAGCACCCACAATGGAGTGCTTTAAACCTAGTGCATTCAGAAGCTAGATGCGACATGCTCTATAAAGATTCTGATGCGCTGTCTGGGCTTTACCCAACTTTGTCTTGAAGCATTGTTTCGGAAAGCATTGTTTCGAGAACTCATCTGCACCAGAAGCGAGCAGAACCGAGGTCTAGGCTTATCGAACCCAAGCACCTCGATACTTGAGTTGACCCACTGGGGCTGACGCAACGGCTCGCTTGGGCTGACGCAGCTTCGCAATGCCGCCACGATAATGGGTGACGAGATGGCTTTCAGCCATTTCTACGACCGGCTCAATATGGTTATACACCGCGCCACGATAATGAAGTTCCATTGTCTTCTCCGTTCATCGCTGAGTTCTAAGCATGGAACGCGTTCCTTCGGTGGATCTCCTGGCGATCTGCTGGCTATCTCCTACTTCCGTCCCCTAGGTGCAAGCGTTGCTTATGCACAGGGGATGAACGATTTATTTTCTGTAGTCATTGTTACTTTTTCTTGAAACGTCGTCAAGTCTTTTCTGGTTAAGTTTGGTGTGGGCTTCTCCCCATCCTGATCGAGAAATCCGAAATTGTGAGATCTGGAGCTGGGCCAGGGCAAAGGACGGAGCGGATAGCCCTTAACGCTGGCGAACTGCAATGTAGAGCGAAAGACCTGCTTCGTGATATCGCTCAAAATCTAACGTGTAGGTGCGCTCGAAGGGAGGCTTGGTCCGAGCGGAACCAGCAAAGTACTGCCGCGCTTCGTGCCAAACCTGCCGGATGCTCTCAGGCGATTGCCCTGCGGCAGTAAATACAAGATAGTCCGCAGCAGGGATGGTTAACCCAACCATTCCTTCAACGGGATTGTCGATATCGCTGACCTCAGTTGCCACAATTAGCGAGTATTCGCCTCGATCGGCATTCAGGTAGTTAGTATAAACCCCTAGCAGCAGGGGAGGAGTCACTCGGCTAGGAATCTGATCTAGCAGGCGTTCCGTCAACACTCGATTCCACAAGGCAGGAATCTGCGCCGTTGCGGGGTTGGCCTCTTGGGCATGGGTTGTCCGAACTTCTACCCCCATCACCAGCATTTCTTGTGTTTGCACCCATTGGGGCTGCATTAGCTTCACTTCTGCCATAACTCCGCCTCCTAAACCTAAAACTCCACTGAAAACTCCACCGAAGTCCGGGTCCCACCCTTTCCTGAGTTGCTGAATGCCATCGACAGGGCATCGACTGCCGCACTCCAGATTGCTCAGGCAGCCCTCATACCGACCGACTTCCTGTAGGGTCGCCTGAGGACGCCAGCCCTCCGAAGGATCTACATCTCAAGAAAAGCCCAGCCCAACTGTTCTGCCATAGCCTTCTGCCATAGCCTTCTGCCATAGCTGCTCCTGCCGTTGAGGTCAATCTTCGTGCCGACGGGAACCACTGGCATTTGGTTAGACTATAATTTAGTACTAATGTACTAAATTATAGATTTAACGTCAATAAAAAAATAAATCGAGGGCAGAGATCAAGTACACTGAGTTGCCTAGGCTGTTGGGCACAGGGCGAGGTGACCGAGCGAAGTGTCTGCCCACTGCCTGTGCTAGTTACCTATAGCATGAATGAGTTGCGGCAATTAGCTGAGCGCATGACTAACCTATCCTCTGTTCAGGTTGTGGTGCCGGCAACAACGGCAAATCTGGGTCCTGGTTTTGATTGTCTGGGGGCAGCACTGACGCTCTACAACCGCTTTCGATTTGAACTACTGCCGCCCGAAGCGACTGGAGTGACCATTACCGCCTCAGGAGCAGAAGCTGACCGCGTAGCAGCTGACGAGAGTAATCTGGTTTATCAAGCCTTCGCTCGTTTCTTTCAGCAGCTCGGGCAAGCTCCCCCGCCGGTTAGCATCCATATCGAACTTGGGGTTCCTCTGGCTCGAGGGTTAGGCAGTTCCGCAACGGCTATCGTCGGAGGATTGGTGGCTGCCAATAGCCTAGCGGGGTCCCCGTTGTCGTCCGAGGCGATCATGGCTCTGGCGATTGCCCTCGAAGGTCATCCTGATAATGTGGTGCCCGCGTTGATCGGTGGCTGTCGGCTCGCGGCTACAACCCCTAGCAACAGCTGGACTATTGGTGATGTGCCTTGGCATCCGCAGGTGGTGCCTGTGGTCGCCATCCCAAACTTTGAGCTTTCGACTGCAGACGCCCGACGAGTCTTGCCAACGCACTACAGCCGCGCTGATGCCATTTTTAACATGGCGCACCTCGGGCTATTGCTACGAGGATTGGAAACCGCACAAGCAGACTGGCTGCGCACTGCCCTGCAAGACCGTCTTCATCAACCCTATCGGCAATCGTTAATTACCGGCTATTCTCAAGTGGAAGCAGCGGCTGTAGCAGCAGGTGCCTATGGATTAGTGATCAGTGGTGCTGGGCCAACACTCCTGGCCTTATCTCACCCGGCACAGGCGCAGGCGGTCGCGGTAGCCATGGCCACGGCCTGGACTGCTCACGGCGTTGAGCCACAAGTTGCCGTCCTGCAAGTTGATAGTCGAGGAGCCACGGCTGAGCCTCTGCCATCGCAGATTTGACGCTGAGATCTGCTGAAATCTAATGCGGAGGATTGCTGCACTACAGCGCTGCACTACAAGAGTTAGAACGACCCGCAGATACCAAAAAGGACCGAGCGAGGTTCAACTCAACTCAGTCCTAGATTTGCCTACAGGTCCCCTTATAGTTTGAATAGGTTTGATAGGCTGCCTCAGCAATTCTTGCTCAGCAGTTGCGCGTCCTGCTGGCTCACAGCCATTTTGCAGCTTGCCATTGCTATTGCTGCGCTCGAGCCGGGAAGGAGCCGGTTTGTACGGCAAGCGACTGGCTCTGACCATTGCGGCGCAGCTCGATCTGCAAGGTGTTGCCAACCTGCGTCTGCTCCACAATACGTTGCAGCTGATCGGCCGTGGTGATATCCTGTCCGTTCACTTTAACGACCACATCCCCTGACCGCAGACCTGCCCGTGCTGCCGGCGAATCAGACATAACCCGCACAACCAGCACACCCTGTTCTTCATTTACCGTAATGCCGCTGTTGGGGTTGCTGTTGATTTCCTGCTTCACCTGCGGGCTAAGCGTCACCATTTGCACCCCAAGGTAGGCATGCTCGACTTTGCCATTCGTTGCCAGTTGATCCGCGATGCGCTGCACCGTGTTGCTCGGAATCGCAAATCCAATGCCTTGAGCATCGGCCCGAATGGCTGTGTTCATGCCAATCACTTCCCCTCGCTCGTTCAGCAGCGGTCCGCCTGAATTGCCTGGGTTGATTGCCGCATCTGTCTGAATGAAGTCTACCCGCTTGTCCGGAATACCCGCTTGGTTGCTGGAGCGTCCTGTGGCACTAATGATACCCACGGTGACCGTATTGTCGAGTCCTAAGGGGTTGCCAATGGCAATGGCCCATTCTCCTGGCTGAATTTGCTCAGAGTCGCTCAAGGGGAGAACAGGGAGGTCATTGGCTTCAATTTTGATCACCGCCACGTCAGTCACTGGATCTACCCCCAGCACTCTCCCTTGGAAGCTGCGACCGTCCTTCAGGTTGACTTCTACAGTGTCTGCCCCTTCGACGACGTGGGCATTGGTAACAACCCGCCCATCAGCACTGACGATGAACCCAGACCCTACTCCGCTTTGCATACGTTCTGATGGCATCTGGAAGCGATCGCCAAAGAACTGGCGAAAGAAAGGATCATTGAACTGCTCGGGTAGTTGAGAGCGCACCGTACGGGATGCGTTGATGCGCACCACAGCCGGACCCGCCTGCTTCACCACATCGGTAACAAAGTTAGGGTTCTGAGCAGCCTGAGTCGTCAGGGTATTAGGAGCTGCAACCGTAGGCTCGGTCGCTGGGCTAGTGGCAACAACCGGAGTTGCGGTAGGCTGCGAACGCGGTGAACTAGGGTGCCATGCCATGTACGATCCCGCAGTCGCCACTCCTGCCCCCAAAAGCATCAGACCCAACGAACGGCTAAAGCCACGCTGCATCAGTCGTCCGCGCCGGTGAGGAGTGAAGGAACCATTGGGATGGTGATGATTAGAAGTATGAATTGAATCGTCAAAGTCGTGAGGATGCATGGTCATAGTCAATATCTGCTCTATGGAGAGTAGGGAAGCGTACTCGGTTACGCTGCACTAGTTGGTACTAGTTGTGTCGTAATTGCAGAGTGGTCAGCGATGGCAATATTGCACTCACACTACGCTAGCAAAATTGCTTGAAGGACTTGCTGACACTCTCTACTATAGAAAGCGCATATGACAAGCATGTGGCAGGTCAATTGCGAGTGCATGAATTTTCTAGCTCAGAGTAGTATCGACATCGTTTCGAGAGGTGCTGACGAAACGTTGTGCAGCGAACTAGATACTAGCGATGCTAGATGATTACATAGACGATGAACCGTCCTGGACCTTACCCTCTAGCTTTTCACAATCGCACCAAAATCGGCCAGCACGCGAGCGTGGTTGCGCAGTAGTCCTAGCAAATTCAGGCGGTTGCGGCGAATTTCGGGGTTGTCGTCCATCACCAGTACGCTTTCCGGACCGTCGAAAAACTGGCTGACTACCGGCGCGATCTGAGTCAGTCCAGTTACTAGGGTTTCGTAGTCTCGATTTGCCTGGGCAGCTCGGGTCTGCGGCACTAGCTTGAGCAATGCCTCATAGAAAGCCTGCTCGGAAGGTTGCTGGAACAGGCGGGGCTGCACGACGGATTTGGGGTCTAGTGGTGTCGTGTCGAGGTCACCTTGGGCAGCAAGGCGAGAAGCGCGGTTGACGGTTTCGTAGATGGCATCGAGGCGGTGGTCGCGGCGGATGGTTTGCAGGAATTCAGCCCGGTCCCGCAGATCGAGCAAATCGCGCAGTGCCCGGTCGCCTGCTTCGGCATCTTGCTCTCCCAGGACAGCATTCACCAAATCATAGTCGATGCCGCGATCTTCTTGAAGCAGGGTCCGTATTCGCTGGAGGAAAAACTCGCGTAGCTGTTGCAGCAAGGACTCTCCCTGCAGTGGACTCTGGGGATAGGCTGCGGCAAAGTCGGAGACGACCTGCTGCAAGAGCTGATCCAGGTTCAGGGGTAGGTCTGCTGCCCAAGTAATGTTGATAATGGCGTTGGCGGCTCGCCGTAGGGCAAACGGATCCGAGGAACCGCTGGGCAGCATCCCCAAGCCAAAAATGCCGACCAGAGTATCGATGCGGTCTGCCAATCCCACCACCTGACCGGGCAGCGTTTGCGGCAGTGTATCCCCCGCTCCTCGGGGCAAATAGTGCTCAAAAATGGCAATAGCCACCGCCTCCGGTTCACCGCTGCTGCGGGCATACTTCTCGCCCATGACGCCTTGCAGTTCTGGAAATTCCCCGACCATCTGCGTCACCAAGTCGGCTTTGCAGAGCAGAGCAGCACGAGCAATCTGCTTTTGGTCGGCTGGCTTCAGCTTGAGCTGCTTCGCGATCTGCTGAGCAATGGCCACGATTCGATCCACCTTGGCTCGCATCGATCCCAAATCTGCCTGAAAGGTAACGGTTTCCAGGCGCGGCAAATAGGCTTCCAGCGGCTGCTTGCGATCGACATCAAAGAAATACTTGCCGTCTGAGAGTCGCGCTCGAATCACCCGCTCGTTGCCTGCCGCAATCAGCTCCGACTTCGCTGGGTCGCCGTTGGAGATAGTGATGAAGTAGGGCAGCAGTTCCGAACTGTCCGCCTGCTTCAGGACTGGGAAATAGCGCTGGTGGCTCTCCATTTCGGTAATAATCACTTCAGCCGGCAGTTCCAGAAATTCTTGGTCGAACTTGCCGACTACCGCCGTTGGGAACTCCACCAGATCCCGCACTTCTTGCAGCAACCTCGGGGATACCAGCGCCACACCCCCTACCGACTGCGCCGCCTTCTCGATTTGAGCTGTGATCAGGGCTTGTCGCTGATCGGGATCGACCTCCACCGCCGCCGCCCGCAAGCAATCCAGGTACTCCGCCGCATGGGGAATCACGACCGGGTCAGGGTGCAGCACCCGATGCCCCTGGGAGACGCGATCACTGGAACATTGCTCGGAACCGTTGACAAGGGTAATCGGCAGCACTTGGTCATCGAGCAGTGCCACTAGCCAGCGAATCGGACGGGGAAAGCGGAGATCGCCATCGCCCCAGCGCATAAACCGCTTGCCTTCTAATCCCAAAATCCACTGCGGCACTAGTTCCGTTAGCACCTCCGCCACAGGACGACCAGGAATCGTTTGGGTCACGAACACAAATTCGCCTTTATCGGTTGCTCGAATCTCTAGCGCCGTCACCTCGACGCCCCGCGAGCGGGCAAAGCCTTCTGCTGCTTTAGTGGGTTTGCCATCCTTGAAGGCTGCCTGGGCTGCTGGTCCTTTCACCTCTTCTTGGCGGTCGGGCTGCTGCGCCGGTAACCCCCGCAGAACTACGGCCAAGCGGCGGGGCGTGCCGTATACATCTATCGCTTCTGGAGTGATGAACTGGTCTGCCAAGCGAGCCGGAATGCGCGATCGCCATTGAGTCAACGCTTCATCGACAAAACTTGCCGGGAGTTCTTCGGTGCCAACTTCTAATAAAAACGTGACCATACCCGCTCAAAGGTCTCCAGTGCCATCAATCACCAACTTCACAGCCTAACTTAAAGTCTCACTTCAAGTCTTCACTTTTCTAGCCAATTAGCCTCTAGCCAATTTCAACAGTTTACCTTGCAGCTGCCAGTGTCGGCTGCCAATAGAGGAGAGACGATTCTCGTTCGGGCTGCCCAGTGCGATCGATCCAGGCAACACGGGAACACTGAGCAGGTAAGTCACGCTAGAATAACGCGATTACAGGGAATACTACGCGAATTCGCCAACCCGCTCGAACTCGCAATGCTGTTTGCGACCGATTTGCAAAAAGGAAGCCCACGATGCGCAATGGATTCTGGTCCTCTCTGTCCTGTGGTGTGTTGCTCTCGCTAATGGGTGGAGCCGCCCAAGCGCTGCCTGGTCAATCTGTAACCGAGGTAACTGCTTGGATTCAAGCTCACCCTACCCTCGACCCGGCTAGCGGTGAAACGCTGCTGGTGCGAAAGACCGAGACGCCCGCTCAGCGATTTACCTTTGAAGCCAGCATTACTGCCGTCGGACGGTTAACCGCCGTGGATCGCCGAGACATCATCCGAGTCGAGAGCATCTCCCTATTTGACATGGTGAATGGAGTCAGCCCCTCGCGGCTAGAGGAATCTCTGGAAATCATCTACGGCCCCGACTTGTATCAAGACTACCTCCAGTCCAGTGTCATCTACCGCTACCCCAGCCCGGAACTGCTGAATCAGGCAGAGAACCGCAATGCCCCGTTGCGTCGCTTTGTGCAAGGAGAAGTTCGTCAAGGCGCTCAATTTGCCTACTGGGTGGAAACAGTACAAACCCCGAGTGGGATACCGCAAAACGGACAGATCAGTGTGTTCTTGCTAGAGGATCTGCCTAAGCTCACCGATGAGCTAGAGCAGCGCTATCAGTAGCGACAAAGCGACAAGTCGCAACAAGTCGCACCGTCATCAGCCCCCTCAGAAATCAGCATCTGCCTTTCGTCCGTTGCTTGTCCGACATCCGCCCTCGCTGTAGATTGCGGCTGTATGTCCGGTTGGTCTCACAACAGCCAACCCCTGCAGATCCGCTCCAGGTTTCACAGACTCTTCACGATCATCCTGTATCCGCCCTCACGATTCATCCCTGATAACGGAAGTAGCATCCTGGGGTGATGGTTCCGATGCTGATCGAGTTTCAATGCGTCGGTCCTTCAGAAGGCAGCCGTTTCCCTGGCCCCAAAACGTTATTTCGTGACCATCTGCTCTTTCAACGTCTTTAGGGCTTCTTTGGCTATGCATGATTCTTCGCTCTCGGGTTCAGCGCTTGTTCCTTTCGTTGATTTCACCGCTCAACATCAGCCGCTTCAGGTACAAATTAATCAAGCAATCCAGGACGTGATCCAGCGCGGTGACTATGTCCTTGGGCAGGCGCTCGTCGAGTTTGAGCACGCCTTTGCGCATGCCTGTGGCAGCCACTATGGCATCGGCGTTGCTTCTGGAACAGACGCGATCGCACTGGGGCTGCAAGCCTGTGGCATTGGGGCAGGCGATGAGGTGATTCTGCCGGCCAATACCTTCGTGGCCACGCTGATTGGCGTCCTGCGATCTGGTGCTACACCCGTTTTAGTGGACTGCGATCCGCGTACGGCTCTAATTGATCTCATGGCCGCCGAGAAAGCAATTACGCCCCGCACTCGTGCCTTGATTCCGGTCCATCTCTACGGGCAAATGGTTTCACCACGCCAACTGCTTGATCTAGCCAGCAGCTACGATCTGCTGATCTTTGAAGATGCTGCTCAAGCTCACTTAGCTGAATGTGATGGTCAGCGAGCCGGTTCCATTGGCACCGCCGCCGCCTTTAGCTTCTACCCCAGCAAGAATTTGGGAGCCTTGGGGGATGGCGGCATGCTGGTTACCCGCGAAGAAAGCGTAGCCCAGCGGATGCGTTCCCTGCGCAACTACGGTGCAACCCGCAAGTACTTCCACACTGACTATGGCACCAATAGCCGCCTTGATACCCTGCAAGCCGCCGTCCTCAAAACCAAGCTGCCGCATTTGTATACCTGGAACTGCGACCGCTACCGCGCTGCTCAGTACTACGATGCCCTGCTGCGACCGCTGCACTCCCTCGGCATTCAGCCGCTGGAAAACCATTGCGGTGCCGGGCATGTTTATCACCTCTACGTCGTACGGCTTACGGACGCCTGCCCCCTCGACCGCACCGCGCTGCAAAACGCCCTCACCGACCTCGGCATTCAAACCGGCATTCACTACCCGATTCCGTGCCATCTGCAGCCCGCCTTCAAGCATCTGGGCTATGAAATCGGCGACTTTCCTCACGCCGAAGCCTTGAGTCAAGCAATCCTCTCGCTGCCCATGTTCCCCGGATTGAGCTGCGAGCAGATCGAGCGGGTCGTTGCGGCATTGCAAGCCTGCCTAGAGTCAGCCGCTTCTGCCTGCATCGAAGCTCAAGTTTAAGCGCCGTTCTGCATCAGCCACCTTCACATCCAAGATGAAACACCCCACAACTGGTCTAGTATGGGAGAAACCCGTTGTAAGGATAGCAACTCATGGAGGTAATTCCAGCAATTGATTTGTTGGCAGGCCAGTGCGTGCGGCTGTATCAGGGCGACTATACCCAGGCTGAGGTGTTTGGCGAAAATCCGGTTGCGGTAGCGCGCCAATGGGCAGAGCAGGGTGCTCCCCGATTGCATGTGGTGGACCTCGACGGGGCTAAGGCAGGGCAGCCGATGAACCAGCAGGCTATTGAGGCAATTGTGCGAGCGGTGGACATCCCGGTGCAGGTGGGCGGCGGCTTACGGACGCAGGACAGCGTAGCGGAACTGCTCGATCTCGGCGTGCAGCGGGTGATTCTGGGCACAGTCGCCGTGGAACAGCCGGATCTGGTGGCTCAGCTCTGCGAAGCTTTTCCGCAGCAGATCGTCGTCGGCATTGATGCCCGCAACGGCAAGGTCGCAACTCGCGGCTGGCTGGAAACCTCGGAAGTCGAGGCAGTGACTCTAGCGAAACAGATGGCGGATCTGGGAACGGCAGCAATTATCTACACCGATATTCACCGCGACGGCACCCTGCAAGGACCCAACCGGCAAGCGCTGCGCGAGTTAGCTGAAGCGATTTCAGTGCCAGTCATTGCCTCGGGGGGCATTAGTTCGGTGACAGATCTGCTGGGCTTGCTCGCTTTGGAGTCTGCTGGCGTGACCGGCGTGATTGTAGGACGTGCTCTCTACACCGGCGCGGTTTCACTGAAGGAGGCGCTGAGAGCCGTAGGGCCGGGTCGCTGGCAAGATGTGCCGCCCGATTTTGGTTCCTCGGCATTCGCCTAGAGCCACGCGAGCCATTTCATGTCCGAAGCAACAAAATCTGACGCAACGAAAGGGGCTGGTCAGGATAGCCCTGTTTCCAGCCGCCTTGAGCGGATTCAATTTGATCTAATTCATGCTCGATCCTAAATAGGAGCCTAAATAGAGTGATTCAATAGAGCGCGTATAGACCGATCAGGCGCTAATTGTGGTCTTGTATACTGCTTCCCGCACGATCGTCATGGCATTCACGAGCTGGTCCATTTCTTCGCGGGTGTGCAGCGCATTTGCCGTGATCCGCAATCGCGGCTTGGCAATAAACCAGATCGGCGATACCCAGACCCCGTGATCGTTGAGCAACTGCCGCGCAAAGTGCTTAGGGTTGACTTCAGCCGGCAGAATCACCGGAATCACGTTGGTTTCACCAATAGCCGTGAAGTCGTGCTCGATTAGGCGAGAACGCAGGTAGCGCGTATTTTCTTGCAGTCGCTGCACCAGCTCAGGATGTTGGCGGACTTGACGCAAACTGGCCAGAGCGGCAGCGGTGAGCGGCGGTGCTAAAGAGCAGGTGCCAATCGAGGTCGGCGACACATTCAGCAGCGGAATCAGCTCGGACACCGGGCTGCTAATTGCCGCGCCCACAGAAGCTCCAAATTTCGAGAAGGTAGTCATGATCAGCGGAATCACGCCGCGTTCGATCGCATGCTGCGGCAGCAGATCGAAATGCTCGTAGATGCCGCGGCCGGTTTTGCCCAGAGCACCACTAGCATGGGCTTCATCCATCACCAGCACGCTACCTTCATACTGGGAAGCCACATCAATCATCTCGGGCAGGGGAGCAATATCGCCATCCATCGAGAACACCGCATCCGAGATAATCATGATCCGGTCGTCGGGGCGAGTGTAGCGCTGCATTTTGCGGGCTAAGTCATCGACATCGCAGTGGCGGTAGGCCCGCACCCGTACCCGAGGGCTATGCCCGAACAGCTTCCCCGAGCGTGTCCCCGAGTTGGCGATGGCAGAGACGATGCAGCCGTGGTTGAGCACATCCGTGAAGATAATCGTTTCGCGGGTATTTTGAAAGCCCGGCACCGGAATCGCCAGATGACAGAAGGCATCCATCAGCGCCTGCATCGCCATCCAGGCGTTTAAGAACAGCTGTGTATGGGGCAGATGCTTGAAGGCAGAGATTTCGGCTTCGAGTTGACGGTGCAGATCGATGCGGCCGCTAAGAACGGAGCACGAACTATTCGATGTACCGTACTGCAAAATGGCATCAATAGCAGCTTGTTGAACGGCTTTGTTTTGTACTAACCCCAACACATCGTTGGTACAAAAGGTCAAAACCGTTTGGCGTCTTCCCGTCTCTGCCTCCTCAATTTCAACAAGATTGCCCTGTTTCTGATGACAGATGTATTCATCGGGATCCAGACCACTTTGGTACCAGCGCTGAACGTATTCCTTAACAACTTGCACAGTTTACACTCCCCTCACCTGTTTTTTGGTCAATGCAACCTTTGGCATCGAGCTTGGCATAGACAAAAGACGTACCTCCCACTTTGCCATTAGTTGTCGCGTGTCGAGACTTTGGCTGGTACAGTTGCGCTACAGTCACATACGCCACCAGCAACCGCAGCATCAGCGAACTGAGCGTTCAGAAGACGGCTCGGCTGAAGTTGACAACGCTTCTGCAAACGGCATGGTTTTTTGAGCCGCTCCGTCACCGGGATCGTTTGCTTGACTTGATTGTTGCATAAATTGTTCATATTGCCGGAGGATGACCCGCTGTAGGGCAATGATGGCCGGATTGACTTCCACATAGCGCCGCTGCGGATTGCTGCGATAGACTCTCTGCTCGCTTTCCATCATTTCGATATCTTGTTCTAGGAAGCGCATAAACAGAAAACGCCGCACCAGAGGCACAATCACCGGCTTGATCACGTTCTGCAGCCACTTGGGCAGACGCACCTTGGGCAGAAACAGCAGCGAAAAAGAACGGGTTTCGTTCGGTCCTACGGGCAACCGCATCAGGTAGAGGGAAGACACACCTTCCATGGTGCTGTGGTAATGGGGATAGTTGTAGTAAATTGACACGGTGCGGGTGGTGATGCCATTGCCCTGGGTGCTTAGCCCCAGAAACTTGGTCAACACGCCTTTGTAGGAGACGCGATAGTGGGCCTCGACGCTGGAGTCAGTTTGATGCAGCTTCAGCAGCAACGGGTCAAACCAGCCCTGCAGATTCTTGTGCAGAAACCCGTGGAAGACATCCATCGTATTTTCGTTGCTGATGGAAAAGTGAGCGCCAAAGATGCCGGTAATCGGAATCATCAGGCAATTGGCATCGGCATATTCTGGGACGTCGGGAATTTGGCGGATGGTAGCCAGTGCTGGGTCGCCCGGAAACACCCAGATAATGCCGTATTTTTCCTGGGTTGGGTAGCTGCGCACATGGGCACAGGGAAGTTTTTGTTGCGGCGGAAAATAGGGGATATGCACGCATTCACCGGCCGCATTAAACTCCCAGCCGTGGTATGGACAGACGAGCCGGTCGCCCTGAACTTGCCCTCTATGGAGTTCAACGCCCTTGTGGGGGCAGGCATTCTCTAGAGCATGGACCTGACCCGCCGCATCGCGATACACGGCAAGGGTTTGCTGCCACAGAGTCACAGGTACAATTTCACCGATTTTCAGTCGGTCTGCCCACGAAACGGGGTACCAGTAGTTAGGATTGATGCCGACTTCGCGCACCTGATTCTGAACAGTGTGACCTTTTAAGGTTGTCGCTAGTTCCATCTGAGTTCTTCCCTTCTTCCCTATCGGTAGCTACGATCAATGGCGCAATGAGACCTTACTTGCCTGAGACAGCCTAAGATACCATGAACTTCTAGCTGAAAGACAACTCCAGAGTCCACTGTAGAGCGTCTGACGTTGAATTTCGGCTCAATTTGGCTTTATGGTGGTTTGGATGGTGCTCCAGAGGTAACAATGTTGAAGTGATATTGAAGTGAAGATGAGCCATTTGGCTGAGCAGAGCCGCACAGGTTTAGAGCTGGGATTAAGACCACCAGTATTTTGAAGGTTAGCCCTCTGTTTTGTTCCATGCCCATTTCTGTAAACTCGTGCCAAAGGCGTTTCACACCAAGCTACTGATGTTCTAGGCAGGGCTAGCAGAACCGCATAGGAGGATATTGCCTGCGGTAGCGTCTCGAGAAGTCGTTCTGGCTAGGTCATATGCCGCTTTACCCATTCATCGCAAATTGACACACTCGACACACCTATCAGTTGACAGTAAGTGATTAGGTTTACTGTGGATAGCTGGGTGGATAGTCGGGTGGGTATTAGGTAGATAGCTGTACTGAGCAATTCTACTATCAACTTCTGCTGACTGGCTCTGCCTGCACCACTCTCTAGGCAGAAGGGGCTTAGCCGCCGCACTAACCGTCGAGTGTCGGATTCGGGCTACGCCTACCCAAGAATCAGGTTTCGTTGTTTCAGGATTGTGAACTCTAACATGGCCAACTTTGTGCGACCCTTGGTTGAGGCATATGCAACCTATGCAAAGCAACGGTTCATCCGCAAAGCTCAGAATCCCATGCAAGCTCAGGAGCAGTTCCTAACGAGCTTACTGCAGGTTCAGCAGGGTACAGAACTGGGTCAAGCGTTTGGGCTGAGCGACATTCGGACAATCGAGCAGTTTCGCGAGCGAGTACCGATTTTGCCCTACTCCAGCTATGAACCGTACACCGAGCGCATTGCCAAAGGAGAGCCAAATGTGCTCAATCCTGACCCGGTGGTTTATATCAACCTAACGAGCGGCACTACGGGTAAGCAAAAGATGGTGCCCGTAACCCAGCGCTTTCAGCGGTCCCTCAGTAGGGCCAATGCCGTTAGCTTTGGGTTCTTGCTAGAGGCACTGCCCTCTCACGCTCGTCAGATCCAGCGACCACTCCGGTTTGGGCGGCTGATGTCGGCCAATTCGGTGCGGCTGCAGGGTATTACCGAAGGCGGCATTGCCTACGGTCCGGTGACGGTGGGCAGCTACCGCATGAATCGTTGGCTTGGGGAGTTTGGCTTTGCTCAGCCCTTTCAGGCGATGGAAATTGGCGATAGCCTCAGCCGCCACTATGTGTGCTTGCTGTTTGCCCTCTGCCACCCTGACACGCGCGGCATCACGGCCAATTTTCCGATGCTGATGCTGCGGATTTGCCAGTACCTAGAGCAGTACGGCGAAGAGCTGACCCACGATATAGCAACGGGTCGTTTTGCACCGTGGCTGAAGCTAGAACCAGAGCTGCGGGCAGTCCTAGAGCGTCGCTGGCGACCCCATCCGCACCGGGCAGCCGAACTGCGACAGATCCTCCGCCGTGATGGGCGACTGACCCCCCACACCGCCTGGCGCGATCTCTCGGTTGTGGGAACGGCAATGGGTGGCACCTCGGACTTCTACTTCCAGCGGTTTCCCGAGTATTTTGGCGATACGCCTCTGTTTGGTGGCGTTTACGGCACGGCAGAAGCAACCTTCAGTGTCTGTTACCAGCTCGGTTACGAGGGTGGCATTCTGGCCCTAGAGAGCGGGTTCTACGAATTCGTTCCCGAAGATCAGTGGACCGCAGACCAACCCAAAACGCTGCTGCCGGTAGAGGTTCAGTCTGGAAAGCGCTATCGCATCCTGCTCAGCAGCTACAGCGGCTTCTACCGCTATGACATTGGCGATGTTGTGGAAGTGCTGGGCTTCTATGAGCAAACCCCGATTATTGTCTTTCGGCACCGGCAGGGGGGGTTGCTGTCCTCTACGACGGAGAAAACTACTGAATATCACGTTACTCAAGTGATGCAAACCCTGCAGCGGGAGTTTGGGCTGGCTCTGGATGATTTCTGCATCAGCCTGTCCGAACAGGAATGCCCAGCCCATTACTTGGTCAACATTGAGCTGGCAGCGGGGCAAACCCTGACGCAGCCGCAAGCATTCCTGGAACGGTTCGATTACTGGCTGGGGCAGTTTAACAACCCCTACGCTACGGTACGTCGCGATCAGGTCCCGCCTCCGCGGCTGCGGATTCTAGCTCCCGGCAGCTTCAAGATCGTGCGGCAGCGGCAGCTTCTGCGCGGCACCTCCGACTCGCAGCTAAAAATTCCTCACCTCACGGAAGACCGACGCTTCTTCGATGGGCTGGAGGTGATTCAAGAGTACCGTTTGCCCACGGATGTTGGGTCAGTGGTGAAATTGAGCCGAGGGTAGGTTCCCTGGGCTAAGGTTCATTCCTTGCTTGCCGTCGCAGGCGACTGCTCAACTCGGTTTGAATTAAGCTGCGGAAGGTAGCAACCAGCAAAAACCCCATGCTCAGCACCAGCACGGCGGCAACATAAAACACAGTCGTCGTTTGAGCCGATGCGGCTTCGGGTAAGCTTTGCAGCAGGAAAGTGTACAGTCCGGGCGACAAAAACTGTCCTAGAAACGTGACGCCAGTTCCCAGCGCGAGCACAATGGATTGCAACGCAGGAGGGGTGACATTGGCTAGCGCGCCATAATGACTGGGCATGACAATTCCCAAGCCGATGCCAAACAGAATAGCCACCAGCATCAGCAGGGATGCCTGCAGCACATTGGGAATGGCAACCAGCGCAACCGCCATACTGCCAAAGCCGATGCCAATACACAGAACCGTGCCCAAGCGACGGGTGAAATACTTCAACCCGAAGGCGGCTATGGCGGCAGACCCAATGGCCTGAGAAGCCAGAATGGCGCCAATCGTTGGAGTGCTGGCATTGATGGCTTCCTTGAGGTAGATTGGCATCGTCGTGACGGTGGCGTAGGCGGTGGCTGAGGTCAGCAGCAGCGTCACCAGAAAGCGCAATACCCGTGAATCGCGAGCAAGCGTCCCGATCTTGTTTGCTGCAACGCCTTTCAGGAGAGAGTCCGATGCAGGGCGCTCTGGATTGGAACGATCAGTCAATGTGAGGGCTGCCGCTAGAGCAATCGGCAGGCTCATGCCGTAGAGATAAAACGCCCAGCGCCAGTTGGTTGCCCCCACCAGACCCGCCAGCAGCGGATAGGCAATGTTTGCTAGGGAAATCGTGCTCGATGCCAAAGCAATTGCCTGTGAGCGCTCCTCTTCTTGAGGATAAAGCTGCGCCAGAATGCCCAAACTCGCTGCGGCAATACCACCCGTAGCAGCCCCAAGCAACAGCCGCGTGACTAGCATAGCTTCATAGCTTGTCGTCCAAGCACCCGCGATTCCAAAGACCGCAAACAGCAGCAGCGACCCTACCAAAACCCGCACCCAGCCCATGCGGTTAGCAACCAGCCCCAAAATCGGGCTGAATAGAGCTACGGTTGAGTAATGGGCACTCGCCAGCCAGCCCGCCTGTGCCAAAGCCTTATCCAACTGAAATTGCTGCTCAATTTCGCCTAGGACCGGAATGATCACCGCTCCGGGCATCACAGCAAGCGAGCCAGCGGCCAGCAGCACCCAGAGTTTCAATCGATTGTGCGTTTGTGTCATGAAGGCGTCGGGGGGGTGAATGTAAACGACGAGACTCCCGCTCTAGCGAAGGGTGAAATGCGGCTGTGCCATTACTTAAGCTTGTTCCTGAGAACGGGTCACGAACAGCCCCCACCTGCTCATGAATAGTGCTCATGAATAGGGGCTGGAATTATGCAGACTCGATTGAGCGCATAACCCCACTCGCGATTCAGTAGCTTAGAGATTACCCTATAACATCTGCAAAATCTCTTTAATTTTTTGCTGCCGCTGAGAACTCAACAGGGCAACTGCTACCTGCACCAAGACGTTGGGAACCGCACAAAGGCTCCCCAAGTAGGCCCGCCAACGTCCCCAAAAGAAGACCGCCCGAGGTGTGGGATACACTCGCCAGAAGCGATTCAGCGAGCACGCCATCTCGTCGCCCAGAGCTGTTACTTCGTGCCACCAGCCTGCCGGAATGTAAAGCAGTTCCCCAGGACCCAGAACCACGTCATAGCGGTGCTGCATCGCCTGCCGCAGTCGAGGAAACGCCGCAAAGTCCGGCTGATCGGGATAGACACGGCTAAACCAGGAGCGCAGCCGCAGTCCATAGCGCAAATGGGCATAGAAAGGATAGGGATAGAGGTTGAAGGTTTGCGAGGGCGGAAACAGCACAACTCGCTTAGAACCATGGAGCTGAATCAGCGTGCCGTCCATCGGATCGTAATGCAGGCATTCCACATGCCCCGCCGGACCGACCCAAAGGTTGAGGCTGCTGGCCGGCTGCGTTAGTCCTAGGTGGCTCAACTGGGAGCAAATGGTTTGCACGGCCTCAGTTTTCGCCAAGGGCGTATTTTGGATCGAGCATTTCGCCAGGTAGATGTCTTGCTCGTGGGCTTCCCGGCTGCGCAGCAGGGCGGCGTATTCGCTGAAGGGCTTGCTGTGGGTCTTAACGCCACTACCGATGCTGGTCCACTGGCGCTTATCTTGCTGATAGCGCTCTTTGCCGTAGTAGCGCAGCAAAAACTCATGGCTACCGAGCTGGTCGCAGAGGTAGTCCAGGTTCCAATCCCAGTCGGGTTGCAGCCAGTCAGTAATGATCACCGGCAGCCCACGCCTCTGGTACTGGGCGGCAAATCGTTCCGGCGTCAGTGCTGCTAGAGCCACGCGATCAATGGGCTGAGTCTCAATGGGAGGGGTTGGCGTTGCGAATGTCATTGGGGATAGGCTCCTGAATGCTTGTTTCTTGTCACGTCACTCTTACTTCAGCAGCGCCTCGAACTGCTTTTCCCAGCTCTGATGATTGCCCCTAGCCACCTGCACAATCGGCGATAACCCAATCAAGGCAAAGACGATGCCGTTGATCAGCGACAGGGGAAACCGCAGCGGGCGGGCAATATCTAAAAACAGCACGACCCGGTAATCATCGGTGTCATTCCAGACTTCGTGGGGAAAGGTGTCATCAAAGATCAAACTTTTGCCTTCTTCCCAGTACGCCACCTGATCGGCGACGCGAATACGGCAGCCCTCTCGCGGTTCCGGTACCTTTAGCGCCAAGTGATAGCGAATGATGCCTTTGTGTTTGCCGCGATGTTCGGGGATATGTTTGCCGGGAGCCAGAATCGAGAAGAACGCCACCTTCAGTCCCGGAATTTGATCGAGCAGCTTCGCCGTTTCCGGACAACGGTCACAGTTTTGCTGCGAGCGGTAGCCAAAGGCCGTGAAGAAATAGGTTTTCCAACGGTCATCGTCGGCAATGTTGCCTTGGCGGGGCGAAATGTCCTGGAAGTTGGGTAGCGCCTCGGCATAGGGCATAACCTGATCCAGCTCGCGGCGAATCGTCTGCCAGTTGGCCTCCAGGGTATGAGACCAGGGAAACTGATCGGTGCTAAAAAACACAGCATCGCCCACCTTCGAGTATCGGGGCACCAGCCCTTCCAGATAGTTCACGACGCGACCCAGTATTCCCTGGTCGGGCGATAGCTTTTCTAATCGATCAATCGTCGTCTTGAATACCACAAGGATCTCCTCTCCACCCAGACATAATCAAACTGGCTGCGTGCACCAGAATAAATCTTAGTGTACGTAAATCTTAGTGTACGCAGAGGGCAAAGGCAGTAGCAGCAATGGTTCAGGCGATTCAGCCTTGCTGCTCCTGCAACGATTCAGCAACGATTGATGCCACCATTACCGGCTTTCACGTTATACCAGCGCAACGCTCGCGGTTCGACAAAATCGGCTGTTAAGATGCTGACGAGACTGGATTGGTCTGTGCTAGCTGGTCTAGCTGGTCCGGTGCAGACGCCCGTTGCTGCTGCGCATTGCTCATCACTCTTTACCAACACCCCTTATGGATCTGTTTCTCTCTAAATTGCTGCCGCTGTTGGTCTATCCGCTCGGCCTAGCATGCTTGCTGCTGGTGATTGCCCTGCTGACGCTATGGAAGCAACCGCGCACGGCTGCACTTTGTATCATTGTGGCCTTGGGACTGCTGCTCATTGGCGGCAATAGTTGGGTAGCAACGCAGATGGTCCGCTCGCTCGAGGAGCAGTATGTGCCCACCGCTCTGCCCACCGTTGATGCCATTGTGGTCTTGGGGGGAGCAGTGCGTCCTCAGTTTCCGCCGCGGCCCTGGATTGATGTGGCTGAAGCAGGAGACCGCCCGATTTACGGAGCACAGCTCTACAAGCAAGGCAAAGCGCCACTCGTGATCCTCAGCGGTGGACGCATTGAGTGGCAGGGCGGCGGACCGCCAGAATCGGCTGATATGGCCAAGCTGGTAGAAGCGCTGGGGGTGCCAGCAAGCGCCATTGTGCAGGACCCAACCTCGCTCAATACCTACGAGAATGCCGTCAACGTCAAGCAGATTCTGCAGGCGCGGGGACTGAATCGCGTCTTGCTGGTCACGTCAGCCATGCACATGCCGCGAGCGCTGCGCGTCTTCTACCGCCAGGGCATTGAGGCACTGCCGGCACCCACGGACTTTCTTGTGTCTGAGCAAGAGATCCGCGAACCCAACACCACTTGGCAAGCCCGACTGTTGAGCTGGCCGCCCGAAGCCGAGAACCTCTATCGTCTGACTCGGGCACTCAAGGAGTACATCGGCATTGGGTTCTACAAGCTGCGGGGCTGGCTCTGATGCCGTAATCAAGGTGGATCAAAATGTCATAATCAAGGGAAAGCCTAGCGGCAGTCTGCTGTCTCTTTCCGTCATGTCAGAACCGTTTCCGCAGCACATTGTTCCCCTACCTCAGCCCGATGTTGAAGAAGTCCTGGTAGCCCATCAGGTCACCTACGAATTCTATGCAGAAGTGCGCTACCGAGCCGACTTAGAGTGCTACTGCCAGTGGTATGAGCAGGTTTCCGAGCAGCATCAGCGTGAACTCGCAGCCATGCGCAGCGATATCAATATTTTGGGATGGTTTGTTCGCCGAAGCTGAAGGAAACGCAGGGAATGAGGATTGACTTCCGCATTCAACCATCTGACTCAGCCTTACTAGGCTCATCAGACTCCAGCTCAATCTCGTTTTCCCGCAGGTGGGCTTTGAAGCGACTGTTATCAAATTGAACGACAAAGGGGAAGTTAGCGCTCACGGGCTTGCCCTGCCATTCCCGGACAATCTCGACAATTTCTCCGGTCATCCCCTTGAGATCAAAGGGTTGATTCCGGTGATTGGGATTGTGGTAAACCACGACAGATTCTTTAACTCGAATACGATCGCCAACTTTCATAAACTTAGTGTTCTCGGGTCATCGCTTAGCCGGTTCAGCCGCTAAGATCCACAGACACAGGACAAGCCGAGTTGGATTGGTGAACCCCGCTCATAAGGACATTCCGGCTTAACCGTGGGCTAGCAGATGAATTCAGGCAGCTTTCATTATCTTTGCACATGATGATCCCCTTACCTATGGGCTGGAGTGATCGGCAGATGGTCTGGTGGGTCAATCGTTGAGCAAAGCGACTGAGAAAGCTGGTATCGCTAGACTCGCTCAGGGCAGGCACCGGTGCTGTTGATTACGGCTCTTAGCTCATACCCTGTTTTTAGATCTGCTTGCCTGTTTTTAGATCTGCTTGTTAGATCTGCTGTTTTTAGACGGTTTGCCCCAGCTAATTCGGCCGGTCCACCCGGCTATCCAGAGCAGATGCTAGGCTAAAGGGCAGAGGTCGTGGATGATCAGACCTGTACCCCAACACTACATCAGCCTAGAGGGAAAGCCGTGGTTACGTCATTGTCATTGCACGATCGACTGCAAGATGCGATTGCCCCCTATTGCCCGCAGGTGGATTACCTAGAAATCCGCCTTGAACAGAGCGAATCGACGCTGATTTCCTATCGTGGGCGGCAGCTCGACGCGGTAGATCGCAGTTTTGCCTTGGCGGGCGGCATTCGGGCTTGTCATCGCGGCGGCTGGAGCTTTGTGACGTTTAACGGCTTGAGTGATCTGAGCCAGCGTATCGAGGAAGCGATTGCCCAAGCCAAACTCGTCGGTCAGGACACTACGCAACTCGCCGAGGTTGCTCCCGTGCAGGACTTTGTGGCAGTGGAATTCGGCACCGATCCGCGCGGCATTCCCCTCGACCGCAAACGCCAGCTGATCGAGTCCTACAACCAGATTTTGCTAGACGCCGATCCGCGTATTCAAACGACGATGACCAGCTACAGCGAGCGGTTTGGCACCACCTATTTTGTCAACTCCTGCGGCACGGCGATTGCTCAAGAGCGGCTCGATGTCTCCGGGCGGTTTGGGGTGATTGCCCGCGGGGAAGGCACCATCGTGCGGCAAAGCTTCGACTCAGTCCATTCTCGCTCCGACTATGGCGCCCTAGAGGGCTTGGAATCCTTGGTGCAGAGTACCGCAGAGCGGGTGGTGCGGCAGTTGGAGGCTCAGCCCGTCCATGGTGGTCAGTACACGGTGATCCTTGATCCTTACCTCTCCGGTGTGTTCATCCACGAAGCCTTCGGGCATTTGTCGGAAGCCGATTTTGTCTACGAAAATCCCCGAATGCAGGAACTGCTGGTGCTGGGCAAGCCGATTGCCGTGCCGCAGCTTAATGTGGTCGATGACGCTACCCTACCCGGTTTACCAGGATCGCTGAAATACGATGACGAAGGCGTGCCTACCCAGCGTAAATATTTAATCAAAGACGGTATTTTGACCCAGCGACTGCACAGCCGCGAAACCGCCGGCAAAATGCACGAGCCGCCTACCGGCAACGCCCGCGCCCTCAGCGCCCTCTATCCCCCAATTGTCCGCATGACCAACACCGGCATCGAGAGCGGCAGCCACACCTTCGAAGAGATGATTAGCGATATCAAAGAAGGGGTCTATGCTGTGCGCATGCTGGGCGGCCAAACCAACGGCGAACTCTTCACCTTTGCCGCCGCCGAGGGCTACATGATTCGAGATGGCAAGCTTGCCGAGCCGGTGAGCGACGTCACCCTTAGCGGCAATGTGTTTCAGACCTTGAAAGACATCGAAGCGATTGGTAATGATGCAGTCTACAAAAACGGCGGCTGTGGCAAGGGCGGGCAATCTCCACTGCCAGTGAGCGTTGGCGGTCCCCATTTGCGGATCAGAAATGTTGTGGTTGGCGGTCGCTAGGGTATTGGGCCATTCAGGCAACCGTCTTGTGCCGCCTCCAGGAAGTGACTGAGTAGAGCAGCAGCGCGATCCAGATCAAGCCAAAGGTGATGCTGTGGGTGCGGGTAAACGGCTCCTGATAGAGAAACACGCCGAGTAGCAACTGCAAGCTGGGAGCAGCATACTGGAAGAAGCCCAGAGTGGACAAACGCAATCGCTTGGCGGCATTGTTGAACCAGAGCAGCGGCAGCGAAGTAATCACACCGCAGCCAATGAATAGCACATTGAGTTGCCCGCTTTCACCCCAATGCCCGGTCTGAGTAACGGCTCCATAGCCCAGAATTGCCAGTGCCACAGGGGTAATCAGCGCCGTTTCCACCGCCAACCCAGTCAGAGGAGCCGCCGGTACCACTTTACGCAGCAAGCCATAGAAGGCAAAGGAGAACGCCAGCCCCAGAGCAATCCAGGGAATGGTGCCCAATTGCCAGACGAAGTAGCCAACCCCCAGCCCCGCCAGCAGCACCGCAACTCGTTGCCCGAGATGCAGCCGCTCTTTCAAAAATAGAAACCCAAATAGCACATTCACCAGCGGATTGATAAAGTAGCCCAAGCTGGTCTCCACGATACGGTCGGTGTTGACGCCGTAGATATACAGCCCCCAGTTAAACGCCAGCAGCGAGGCTGTCAGCAGCAATGCCCCTACCCGCTGGGGCTGCCAGAGCTGCCGAAATTCGGCCTGTCGCCCTTGCAGACACAACACCCCAATCAACAGCACAGCAGACCAGACAATGCGATGGCTGAGCACTTCCACCGCCGGCACCGTGCTAAACAGCTTCCAGTAAATGGGCAGCAGTCCCCAAGAGCCATAGGCAAGAATAGCGTAGAGGGCACCCCAGGAGATGCCGGGCAAAGCGCCAGACCAAAGAGAACGAGTCACAGGATGAACGCAACGGGTAGACGGCAAATCCCCACAGTAACGCAAGCCGTGGAGAATCGACAGGTACACTCAGGTTAGAATTCCATCGGCACAGCCGTACCACGGGAGTAGACTTGAGGCAAATGACATCTCGGACTTGATCAAGCAGTTTTCTGGGCTTTGTCTCCATAGAACGCTTATATCACTTGCCACAATTTATACACAACACACCCAGATTAGAAGTGGAAGATATGCCGAAGATTTCTATATAACTACCCGGATTGGGCGTATATGTAGAAAAGTTTCAGTCTAACTCCCCATTTGGGATGGATAGGCTGAAAAGTTGCAGTATATCTGCCTGTCCAGGGGAGTTATGCTGAATTTTTCAGTCTAATAAGTTGCTGGGCTGCTTTAGTCCTTGACTGGGACGGTACAGCAATATTATTTGTGAGTATCAAAGGCTAATCTACTTTGAGATTATCTGTGTGGCATCGCTTTGGGGGTGTTGGTAAGACGATCGCACAAATAGAGATTACGGCATAAAATCAAGGCAGGGTCTCATGCAAAAGATATGCTAAAAACGCTTTGGGCGACGGTTCGGCAAGGGAAAATTGAGTTACTGGAATCAGCAGAACTCCCAGAAGGGGTAAGAGTGCTGGTAACAGTTTTATGCGACGATGAGGCTGAATTTTGGCTACAGGCAAGCCAAACATCGCTTGATGCTGTTTGGGACAACGCTGAGGACGATGTGTATGCCCAGCTACTCCAAGCATGATGTGATTCTGGTGCGCTATCCCTTCTCAAACTTATCGAGTTCCAAGGTAAGACCTGCTGTTGTAGTTAGCACATCGCATCCGTCTCAAGACATGCTCATTACTCCTTTGACAAGTAAAACAGGTTCACTAATGGCAGGTGAGTTTGTGTTGTCTGAGTGGGCAGCAGCAGGATTGAACGTAGTAACCGCAGTCAAAAGAGGCGTGTATACAGTACATGAAGGTTTGGTGATCAAAGTGATTGGTCAGTTATCCAAGGTTGATGCTGATCAGCTTGAGCAATCCTTGAGAGATTGGTTAGGTTTGTAGATTGATTTAGCAGCCACAACCCAACACTGCTTTGGTGCGGACGGTACAGAGGTTATTGGTGGGAGTTCAAGCCTGTCTGCCGCCGCACAGCTTCACCGTTAGACCGCTAAAATCTTCTGTTGAGAGAGTTCTTAGAGGTTATCTTTGTGAGTTCAAAACTAACTGTGAATATTCATCAGTACTTGAGGAATTATTAAGTAAAATCTTTTAGTCTAAAGTTAGAATGAGGAATTCCTTGGAATATGGCAACAGATAATCGTCTAAGTAGTGCTCGCAATGTTGGAGCATTAAGCGGTATACGAATTTTCAAAGACTCTGTTGGTTTACGAGATAAGAACGACTACTATACATTTACGATAACTAGACGCAGTAGTTTCAATTTATCGCTAAAAAATCTTAAGAGCGATATTGATGTTTCTCTAATCCGAAATGGAAAAGCTATAGCTAATTCAAGTGAAAAGGAGAGTAGACCTGAAAAAATCACTAGAACTTTAGAAGCTGGAACCTACTATATTCATGTTTATCAGAGACGAGGTGAAAGTAAGTACCAGTTGAAACTTCAAGCAACTCCCCTCACTCAGCCGACTTCATCTGACTTGTACAGCAATGCCTTTCTAACTGGGTTGTCGGTTGTTTCCTTCTGTGGACGAACAAATGATCCGACGAGTTGTAACACTCTGGAGAGAAGTAAATCTATCTTATGGAGTGGATGCGGACAGGGAAATCAGGATGCCTGCTCGTTTTTGCAGCAGCTAACGGATCTCGAAAACGCTGCTAAATTAACGGGATTTATCACGTCCTTTTGATTTACTTGATGTTGTGGCTTCTGATACCGATCCGTTAGTCGCAATAGGTTTGCTGCGTGGTTTTAAGCCTCAGGTTGAAGTAGTTGAAGGTCGTCGAGTTACAATCGAGGTAATGCAGTAGAGTTAGATGGTTGGTGGGGTACGGTCTAACAATATGCTCTGAGGAGGACGGGGTCAAGTAGAAGTAGAAGATTCCATTTTTTACTTATGCTGATAATTTAGTTTTGACATCGCAAACTGATCAACTCTAGAAAAAGCCATGATGCTGATTTAAGGTTGATCTTCATTTTGATTTCAGGCACTCATTTTTCTGATTCTCAATCTGTTTCTATTTGCAGTTTTTTAGGTTCTCCTGCTTATTAACATCCTTGCTTACCAGACATTGCAATTACAGGGTCAGATTCTGTACCAGCGGGGACTTCTTTTTCTTCAACTCAACCAGAACGTTAGGTTGCTTAGACGGTCGGGGTGGGCGCAACTGCAAGGTGATCTGTTGGAAGCTTAAGCTAATTGGCAACGGTGGGTTACCAGATACAGGGTTTGCTTAGTGCTAATTCTGGGAACTCTAAAGATCGATTTAACATTTTAATCAGGCAAACGATTATGGATGAGTTAGTCAATAAGTTGGCTGGTCTGGGAGTTGCTGGCTTGGTGTTGGTTGGACTTGTTGCAACTTCTCTCTATGTTGGAGCCGTTGCTATTACGACATCCTGAGCTGTGTTAGGTGGTCCTTCGGAATGATTCGGTGGTGCAGTTGCTCTTACCTTGATTGCAGCTATTTCTAGCATGATTGCAAAGGTCGGGGTTGAAACTCTTGCAAAGGCTGTAGTTAAAAAGCTAAAAGACAGCGGCAGATCAGAAATTTCCATCATTCAAGAGATCAATAATTTTCCTATGATCACTCAAGGTCTAAGAGCTTGTTTTCAAAGAGATATTAAGTAGATGAAGCGGGGAAAACAGCAGAAGC